>NZ_JAINVH010000099.1 GCF_020400825.1 Streptomyces sp. HPF1205 | reverse complement strand
AAACGGGGTGGCTTCTCGCTAAGCGGGTTGAGCTTCGCGACGGACCAGCCCGGCCCGTAGAACGTTGACGGCGCCCACCGTGTCGGCGTGCGCGTTGTGGCCGCACTCCTGGCATTGGAACTTGTCCTGTGTGAGCCGGTTCTCCTTGGCGGTGTGCCCGCACTGCGGGCACTGCCTGGAGGTGTTGCGGGGGTCCACGGCGATCACTTCCCGTCCGGCGCTTTCAGCCTTGGCGTGCAGGATCGTCAGGAACACCCCCCATCCGGCATCAGCGATCGAGCGGTTGAGTCCGGCTTTCGCGCTCGCCCCGTTGGGCAGGAACGCGCCCGGCGTCTCGGGGTCGGGCTTCGGTGCGGGGGCCTTGCTCATGTTGCGGATCTTGAGGTCTTCGTGCGCGATGACATCGTGCTCACGGACCAGACGAAGCGCGGCTTTGTGTGCGTGGTCGAGCCGCTGGTGTCGCACCTTGCGGTGCAGCTTCGCGACCTCCTGGGCGGCCCGCCGGTGATTGGCGGTGCGATCCTTGGCCTTGCAGCGCGGGAACCGGGACAGCGCCTGTTGTGCGGCTTCGAGCTTCGCGGCTGCCTTCCGGCCGTGACGCGGGTTGGGTACGAACTCGCCGTTTGAGCCGGCGAGGAAGTTGGCTATGCCCATGTCGATGCCGACCACGCTGCCAGTGGGGGGCAGCGGTTCGGGTTCGGGCTGCTCGGCGGTGAGGATGACGAACCACTTGCGTCCCTCACGCTTGACCGAGACGGTCTTGACCTTGCCGACCACTGGCCGGTGCTGGTTGACCTTGACGTGCCCGACGCCTTGGAAGCGGACGCGGGTGACCGGGTCGTGCGGCGTGCTGTTCCAGCGGCAGCCGTCCCCGTCCTTGGGAAAGTCCACGGTGTCGAACCAGTTCACCCCCCGGAACCTGGGGTAGCCGGGTGTGTCGCCGGACGTGATCCGGCGGAAGAACGCGGCGAACGCCTTGTCGAGACGGCGCAACGTCGCCTGCTGCGAGCTGAACGACCAGCGGCCCTGACGCTCGGGGTCGAACGCCCGGATCTCCTTGAGCTGCGCGGACTGCATCCCGTACTTGATGCTCGTCTTCGAGGGGTGCCGGTAGGCGTCGCGGCGTTCCTGCAAGGCTCCGTTGTAGAGCGAGCAGTGGTCGGCCAGCATCGCGGTCAGCGCTGCCGCCTGTCCCACGGTGGGCCGCATGAGGAACTTGTACGCACGGATCATCCAGCCCACCCCCCTCCCCGGCTCGACTCCGACCTTGACCATAGCATTGGTTCATGTCACCACGCTGGGAACCAAACACGGACGTACGGCGCGGTCGTCACGTCGTCTACAACCTCCACGCACACTTGGTATTCGTCACTAAGTACCGGCGCACCGTGTTCAACGACGCCATGCTGACGCGCTGCGAGGAGATCATGCGGAAAGTCTGCGAGGACTTCGAAGCTGACCTGATCGAGTTCAACGGCGAAGAGGATCACATACACCTGCTCGTGCACTACCCACCGAAGGTCGCCCTGTCGAACCTCGTCAACTCCCTCAAGGGCGTCTCCTCACGCCGGTTGCGGCAGGAGTTCACCGGCCGCGTGAACCGGGCGATCATGCACGGCCGGTTCTGGTCCGGCTCATACTTCGCCGGCTCCTGCGGCGGGGCACCGCTCCAGGTGGTCAAGGACTACATCGAGAACCAGAAGCGACCGGACTGAGCGCGGCCACCGTCTGGGACCAATCCGGAGCGACGCGGCGGCGCTCCGC
>NZ_JAINVH010000098.1 GCF_020400825.1 Streptomyces sp. HPF1205 | reverse complement strand
GTCAGTCCTTGATCTCGCAGATGACGGCGCCGGAGGAGACCGAGGAACCCACGTCGGCCTTCAACCCGATCACGGTGCCCGAACGATGCGCGTTCAGCGGCTGTTCCATCTTCATCGCTTCGAGGACCACGATCAGGTCACCCTCTTGGACCTGCTGGTTCTCCTCGACCGCGACCTTCACGATCGTGCCCTGCATCGGAGAGGCCAACGCGTCCCCCGACACCGCCGCACCCGCCCGAACCGCCGCCCGCCGCTTGGGCTTGGCACCCGCGGCAAGCCCGGTACGCGCCAACGTCATCCCCAACGACGCCGGCAACGACACCTCCAACCGCTTGCCACCGACCTCGACCACCACCGTCTCGCGCCCCGGCCCCTCCTCACCCTCATCCACCACACCACCGGCAAACGGCGGAATCGAGTTCACGAACTCCGTCTCGATCCACCGCGTATGCACCGTGAACGGCCCACTACCGGCCGGCGGATTGAACGCCGGATCCACCACCACCGCACGATGGAACGGCAACGCGGTCGCCATCCCCTCCACCGTGAACTCCGCCAACGCCCGCGCCGCCCGCTGCAACGCCTGCTCCCGCGTCGCCCCGGTCACCACCAGCTTGGCCAGCAGCGAATCCCACGCCGGACCGATCACACTGCCCGACTCCACCCCCGCATCCAGCCGCACCCCCGGCCCCGACGGCGCCTCGAACCGCGTCACCGTCCCCGGAGCAGGCAGAAAATTACGCCCCGGATCCTCACCATTGATCCGGAACTCGAACGAGTGACCCCGAAGCGGCGGATCGTCATACCCCAACGCCTCACCATCGGCGATACGGAACATCTCCCGCACCAGATCGATCCCCGAGACCTCCTCGGTCACCGGATGCTCCACCTGCAACCGCGTATTGACCTCCAGGAACGACACCGTCCCGTCCTGACCCACCAGGAACTCGCACGTCCCCGCCCCCACATACCCCGCTTCCTTCAAAATCGCCTTCGACGCCGCATACAACTGCCGGTTCTGCTCCTCCGACAGCCACGGCGCCGGCGCCTCCTCCACCAGCTTCTGATGCCGACGCTGCAACGAGCAGTCACGCGTGGAGACCACCACCACATTGCCGTGCGTGTCGGCCAGACACTGCGTCTCCACATGCCGCGGACGGTCCAGATACCGCTCCACGAAACACTCACCACGCCCGAAGGCCGCCACCGCCTCACGCACCGCCGACTCGTACAGCTCCGGCACCTCCTCCAGCGTGCGGGCCACCTTCAACCCCCGCCCGCCACCACCGAACGCCGCCTTGATCGCGATCGGCAGACCATGCTCCCGCGCGAACGCCACAACCTCCTCCGCACCCGACACCGGATCAGCGGTACCGGCCACCAACGGCGCACCCGCCCGCTGAGCGATATGACGCGCCGCCACCTTGTCACCCAGATCCCGGATCGCCGACGGCGGCGGCCCGATCCACGTCAACCCCGCATCCAGCACCGCCTGCGCGAAGTCCGCGTTCTCCGACAAGAACCCGTAACCGGGATGCACCGCGTCCGCCCCCGACTCCGCGGCCGCCTTCAACACCTTCGCGATATCCAGATAACTGGACGCCGGACTGTCCCCACCCAACGCGTACGCCTCATCGGCCACGCGCACATGCACCGCGTCCCGGTCCGGATCGGCATACACCGCCACACTCGCGATCCCGGCATCCCGGCAGGCGCGGGCAACCCGAACAGCGATTTCACCGCGATTGGCGATGAGCACCTTGCGCACG
>NZ_JAINVH010000097.1 GCF_020400825.1 Streptomyces sp. HPF1205 | reverse complement strand
GAGGCCCGTGATGACGCCGGGGTCCCCGTCGGCAAGGGCGGCCAATCCCGCCAGGAGGTCGGTCCGGGTGCTGCCCACCATGGCCGCCCGGTGGTCGAGCTTGGTGCGGGTGGTGGCCAGTGCCCGGCCGATCGCGGCCGGCCGGAGTCCGGGGTGGGCGGCGATGTGGTCCGCGAGCCGTCGGGCCTGGGCGCGCAGGGCGTCGTCCGTCTTGCCGGACAGCAGCCACACGGTGGGCTCCGCGGTGCCGTCCGCGGCGGGTTCTTCGGGGATTTCCTCCGGGAACTGCTCGATGACCACGTGGGCGTTGGTGCCGCTGGCCCCGAAGGCGGACACACCGGCACGGCGCGGACGCCCCGTCTCCGGCCACGGCCTCGCCTCGGTCAGCAGCCGGATGTCACCGGTGTCCCAGGCGACATGAGGCGTGGGCTCCTGGACATGCAGCGTCGGGGGCAGTTCGCCGTGCCGCATCGCCATGACCATCTTGATCACACCCGCGACGCCTGCCGCTGCCTGGGTGTGGCCGATGTTCGACTTCACCGAACCCAGCCACAACGGCTCCACCCGCCCCTGCCCGTACGTCGCCAGCAGCGCCTGCGCCTCGATCGGGTCGCCGAGCGTGGTACCCGTACCGTGCGCCTCCACCGCGTCCACCTCGGACGGCTCCAGTCCGGCGTTCGCCAGCGCCTGACGGATCACCCGCTCCTGGGACAGGCCATTGGGCGCGGTCAGGCCGTTGGAGGCACCGTCCTGGTTCACCGCCGAACCCCGCACCACCGCCAGCACCCGGTGGCCGTTGCGGCGGGCGTCCGACAACCGCTCCAGCAGCACCAGACCCGCACCCTCACCCCACGCGGTGCCGTCAGCCGTCGAGGAGAAGGGCTTGCACCGGCCGTCAGGGGCCAGGGCACGCTGGCGGGAGAACTCCGTGAACTGCAGGGGGGTCACGCTCACCGTCACCCCGCCGGCCAGCGCCAGCGAGCACTCGCCCGAGCGCAGCGCCTGCGCGGCGAGGTGGATCGCCATCAGTGACGAGGAGCAGGCGGAGTCGACCGAGACGGCCTGGCCCTGGAGGCCCAGCAGGTAGGAGACCCGGCCGGAGGTGATGCTCGGCGAGATGCCGGTGGCCAGGTAGCCCTCTGTGTCGGGAGGTGCCTGGTCGGGGCTGCCGACGTAGCCGGAGGACCAGATGCCGGTGAACACCCCCGTCTGACTGCCCCGCAACGACGTCGGATCGATCCCCGCGTCCTCCAACGTCTCCCACGCGGTCTCCAGCAGCACCCGCTGCTGCGGATCCATCGCCAACGCCTCACGCGGCGAAATCCCGAAGAAATCAGCGTCAAACCCCGCCGCGTCGTGCAGGAATCCGCCTTCACGCGTGTATGTCGACCCCGCCCGCTCGCCCGAGGGATCGAACAACCCCTCAACATCCCACCCACGATCCGACGGAAACTCCCCCACCGCATCCACACCGCCCGACACCACACCCCACAACTCCTCCGCCGACCCCACACCACCCGGCAACCGGCACCCCATACCCACGATCACCACCGGATCACCCGCCACACCACCAGCGCCACCACCCACCCCACCCACCGACACCGCCGACACCGCCGACACCACACCCCGACCCCCACCGGACAACTCGGCCGCGAGGTGACCGGCGAGATCGGCGGGGGTCGGGTGGTCGAAGACAAGGGTCGCGGGCAGCCGCAGGCCGGTGGCACCGGCAAGGCGGTTGCGCAGCTCGACGGCGGTCAGCGAATCGAAGCCGAGGTCC
>NZ_JAINVH010000096.1 GCF_020400825.1 Streptomyces sp. HPF1205 | reverse complement strand
CCTCGCTGGGTGTGGTGGGGAGTTTGCTTTGGATGAGGTCCATGACGGTGGTGTCGGTGAGGGTGGTGGTGTCGCCGAGTTGGCGGTTTTCGGCGACGTCGCGCAGGAGGCGGCGCATGATTTTGCCGGAGCGGGTTTTGGGGAGTTCGGTGACGATGAGGATGCGTTGGGGTTTGGCGATGGGGCCGAGGGTTTTGGCGACGTGGTCGCGCAGGGTGGGGGTGAGGTCGGTGTCGTCGGTGGTGGTGCCGCGCAGGATGACGAAGGCGACGATGGCTTGTCCGGTGGTGGGGTCGGTGGCGCCGACGACGGCGGCTTCGGCGACTTTGGGGTGGGAGACGAGGGCGGATTCGACTTCGGTGGTGGAGATGTTGTGGCCGGAGATGAGCATGACGTCGTCGACGCGGCCGAGGAGCCAGATGTCGCCGTCGTGGTCTTTTTTGGCGCCGTCGCCGGCGAAGTAGCGGCCGGGGAAGCGGGTCCAGTAGGTGTCGATGTAGCGCTGGTCGTCGCCCCAGATGGTGCGGGCCATGGCGGGCCAGGGTTGGGTGAGTACGAGGTAGCCGCCGGAGCCGTTGGGGACGTCGTTGCCGTTGTCGTCGACGACGGTGGCGTTGATGCCGGGCAGGGGGGTTTGTGCGGAGCCGGGTTTGGTGTGGGTGACGCCGGGGAGGGGGGAGATCATGATGGCGCCGGTTTCGGTTTGCCACCAGGTGTCGACGACGGGGGTGGTGTCGGCTCCGATGTGGTGGCGGTACCAGATCCAGGCTTCGGGGTTGATGGGTTCGCCGACGCTGCCCAGGATGCGCAGGGATGTCAGGTCGTATTGGGCGGGCAGGTGGTCGCCCCATTTCATGAAGGTGCGGATGGCGGTGGGGGCGGTGTACAGGAGGGTGACGCGGTATTTGGCGATGATGTCCCAGAAGCGGGCTTGGTGGGGGGTGTCGGGGGTGCCTTCGTAGATGACCTGGGTGGCGCCGTTGGCCAGGGGGCCGTAGACGATGTAGGAGTGGCCGGTGACCCAGCCGATGTCGGCGGTGCACCAGTAGATGTCGGTGGTGGGTTTGAGGTCGAAGACGGCGTGGTGGGTGTAGGCGGTCTGGGTGAGGTAGCCGCCGGATGTGTGGAGGATGCCTTTGGGTTTTCCGGTGGTGCCGGAGGTGTAGAGGATGAACAGGGGGTGTTCGGCGGGGAAGGGTTGGGGGGTGTGGGTGGTGGGCTGGCGGGTGGTGATCTCGTGCCACCACAGGTCGCGGCCGGGGGTGAAGGTGATGTCCTGGCCGGTGCGGCGGACGACCAGGACGTGTTGGACTTGGGGGGTGCGGCTGACGGCGTCGTCGATGGCGGGTTTGAGGGCGGTGGGTTTGCCGCGGCGGTAGCCGCCGTCGGCGGTGATGACCAAGGTGGCGTCGGCGTCGTGGATGCGGGAGGCGACCGCGTCGGCGGAGAAGCCGCCGAAGACGACGGAGTGGGGTGCGCCGATGCGGGCGCAGGCCAGCATGGCCACCACGGCTTCGGGGATCATGGGCAGGTAGATCGCGACGCGGTCGCCGGCGGTGATGCCCAGTTCGGTCAGGGCGTTGGCGGCCTGGCAGACCTCGTCCTTGAGTTGGGCGTAGGTCAGGGTGCGGCTGTCGCCGGGTTCGCCTTCGAAGTACAGGGCGACGCGGTCGCCGTGGCCGGCTTCCACGTGGCGGTCCACGCAGTTGTAGGCCACGTTCAGCTCACCGTCGGCGAACCATTGCGCGAAGGGCGGGTTGGACCAGTCCAGTGTCCGGGTGGGCGGTGTGGTCCAGGTCAGCCGGGTGGCCTGCTGGGCCCAGAACTCCAGCCGGTCCGCGGCGGCCTGCTCGTACACCTGCCCCGACAC
>NZ_JAINVH010000095.1 GCF_020400825.1 Streptomyces sp. HPF1205 | reverse complement strand
CAGGGCGGCGGCTCGCGGTGCGGTCAGCGGGTCGGAGCGGCCGATGGACACGGCGCCACGGGTGACGATCCACAGGCGCGCCGCGATGCCCGCGTCGCCCAGGGCCTGCATCAGGATCAGGGCCGAGGCAGCGTCCCGCGGCGCGGTGATCACGCCGGAGAGCGTGTACCCCTCGGTGGCGTCGGCCAGTTGGGCGGCCAGTTCGCTCCGCCCGGTGGCGTCGGCGACCGGGGTGATCAGCTCGGCGCCGGCCGCGCGCAGGGCGGTGGTGACGTCCTCGGGCGTGTCGGGCAGGGCGAGCCAGGTGCCGGCGAGGGTTGCCTCTCCGGTGCCGGCGGTCCACGGCTTCCAGGCGACGCGGTACTGGCGGCTCTCCATCGCGGCGTTCTCCCGGCGCTTGCGGCGCCAGTCGGCCAGCAGCGGCAGTGCGGGAGCGAGCAGGCCGGTGGCGGATCCCGTCCCGGTCGTGTCGAGTTCGCCGGCGAGGGCGTCCAGGTCGCCGCGCTCGACGGCCTGCCAGAAGAGGGCTTCCGCCGGGTCGGCCGTGCCTGCCGCGAGCACCGCGGCGGTCGGCACCGTGTCGAGCCAGAAGCGTTCACGCTGGAAGGCGTACGTGGGCAACTCCATGTGGGACGCGCCCGACGTGCCGTAGTACGCGGGCCAGTCGACCTTCGCGCCACGCACATGGAGCGTCGCGACCGCTGCGACGAGCGTCTCCGCCTCGTCCCGGTCGCGGCGCAGCGCGGCCGTGGCGACGGGGATGGCGGTGCCGTCCGCGGTCTCGGCGGCCAGGACGTTGCCCGTCATGGCGGTCAGGACACCGTCGGGGCCGAGTTCGACGAACGTGCGGACGTTCTCGCCCCGCAGCGTGGCGATCCCGTCGGCGAAGCGGACGGCCTCGCGGACATGGGTCACCCAGTACGCGGGGTCGGTGAGGTCGCCGGTCAGGTCACCGGTGACGTTCGACACCACCGGAATACGAGGGGCGTGGTACGTCAGCGACTCGGCGACCGCACGGAAGTCCGCCAGCATCGGGTCCATCAGCGGCGAGTGGAACGCGTGCGAGACCGTCAGCCGTTTGACCTTGCGGCCTTCCGCCCGCCAGACATCCTCCAACTCGGCGATCGTGTCACGCGCGCCCGAGACGACAATCGCGTCGGGCCCGTTGACAGCGGCGATCGCCACGTCGTCCCGCCCGGTCAGTGCCTCGCGTACGGCCGCCTCATCGGCCTGTACGGCGAGCATCGCGCCCCCCGTCGGAAGCGCCTGCATCAGCCGACCGCGGGCGGCCACCAGCCGAACCGCGTCCGGCAGGTCCACGACCCCCGCCACATGCGCCGCGGCCAGCTCACCGATCGAGTGACCGGTGACGAAGTCGGGCCGCACACCCCAGGACTCCACCAGCCGGAACAGCGCCACCTCAAGGGCGAACAGCGCAGCCTGCGTATAGACGGTACGGTCCAGATCCACCGACTCCGCCTCGAACATCACCTCCCGCAGCGGCCGCTCGAACTCCGCGTCGAAGTACGCGCACACCGCGTCCAGCGCGTCCGCGAACACCGGGAACGCCTCGTACAGCTCCCGGCCCATGCCCGCGCGCTGGCTGCCCTGGCCCGAGAACAGGAACGCCGTCCTGGCGTTGGCCACGCGGCCTTGGACGATGCCGGGCGCGGTGTCGCCGGCCGCGAGGGCGGCGAGGCCGCTGAGTACGCCTGCCCGGTCGCGGCCGATGATCGCGGCGCGGTGGTCGAGGGCGGCCCGAGTCGTCGCGAGGGAGTGGGCGACGTCGGGGAGGGGGAGTTCGGGGTGGGCGGCGAGGTGGGCATGCAGACGCGCGGCCTGGGCGGGCAGCGCGACCGCGTCGCGGGCGGACAGGGACAGCGCGGTCACGGCCGGAGGTGCGACCGGGACGGGTGCCTCGGGGGTGTCGTCCGGGTCGGCTTGTTCGAGGATGATGTGTGCGTTGGTCCCGCTGATCCCGAAGGACGACACACCGGCCCGGCGCGGG
>NZ_JAINVH010000094.1 GCF_020400825.1 Streptomyces sp. HPF1205 | reverse complement strand
GGACGCATCGGCAGGCGGAGTGAGCTCGTCCGCAGTACCGGCGCGAGCCAGCCGCGGCGCGTGCACCCCACCCGAGCGCAACGCGACCTGCGCCTCACCAGAGGCCAGCGCACCGGGCAGCACGGCCCACGACTCCGACGTACCATCCGTGTCCACCAGGACGATCCGCCCCGGCATCTCCGTCTGCGCCGCCCGCAGCAGCCCCCACACAGCGCCGCCGCCCAGGTCGGTGACACGTTCACCGGACAGGACGGCGACCGCGCCCTTCGTGACGACGACCAGCTTCGTGTCAGCGGAGTGGTTGGCGTCCGCCGACGCCTGGGCGGCGCGAAGCGCGCGTACGACGGCGGCTTCGGCCGTGTCGGCGTCGCCGTGGGCCGGTTCCGCCGTGACGGTGACGACGACCATGGAGGCCGTGTCCGTGTCGGCCGTCGGCACGCCCGCGGCACCCAGCCCGGCGGCGGCGCCGAGGGGGTCCTCGCCGGTGACGGCCCAGGTGACATCGGTGCCCGGCTCCGTCGCGGGGTCGACGGGCACCCACTCGACGGCGAACAGCGCGTCATCCGCGCCGGTGTGCGCCGGCCGCAGTTGCTCGGCGGTGACCGGGCGCAGGACGAGCGAGTCGACCGTGGCGACAGGCGCGCCCGCGGTGTCGGCGACCAGCAGCGACACGCCGTCACCGGCCCGGGCGAGCCGGACCCGCAGGGCGGCGGCGCCGGAGGCGTGCAGCGCGACCCCCGACCAGGCGAACGGCAGCCGGCCGGTGTCGTCGCCGAGGAGATCCCCCATGGCGACGGCGTGCAGCGCGGCGTCCAGAAGTGCCGGATGCAGCCCGAACGCGGCGGCGTCGGCCGTACGGTCCTCCGGCAGCGCGATCTCGGCGTACACCGCGTCGCCGTCGCGCCAGGCGGCGCGCAGCCCCTGGAAGGAGGGGCCGTAGGCGAAGCCGCCCTCCGCCAGCCCGGCGTACAGCCCGTCGACCGGTAGCGCTGTGGCGCCGGCCGGGGGCCATACGGTGAGCCCGTCGGACGGTGCCTGGACCCCGGCCGTGGCGAGCAGGCCGCCGGCGTGCCGTACCCACACTCCGTCGAGGCCGGGACCCTCGATGCGGGAGTGGATGCCGACCGGCCGCAAGCCGTCCTCGTCGGGCGCGCCGACCCACACCTGGAGGTGCACGGTGCCGTGCTCGGGAAGCACCAGCGGTGCCTGGAGGGTCAGTTCCTCGACGCGGTCGCAGCCCACCTCGTCGGCCGCGCGCAACGCCAGTTCGGCGAGCGCGGTGCCGGGCAGCAGGACGGTGTCCATGATCCGGTGCTCGGCCAGCCAGGGGTGCGTCCGCAGCGAGAGCGATCCCGTGAGCAGGAAACCGCCCGCGTCCACCAGCCGCACGGCCGCGCCCAGGAGCGGGTGGCGCGCGTCGGTGAGGCCGAACCCGCCGGCGTCACCCGTCGCGGTCCCCGGCGCGGGCCAGTACCACTCGCGCTGGAAGGCGTACGTGGGCAGCTCGATGCCGCGCGCGGGCACACCTTCGTAGAACGCCGACCACCGCACACCCGCTCCGCGCACCTGCGTCCGGGCCAACGCACCGAGCAGCGCCGACACCTCCGGACGCCCGGCCCGCAGCGCGGGGAAACAATCGAAGCCGACTCCCTCCGTCTCGCCAAGGATGCTCTGCGCCATGGCGGACAGCACACCGTCAGGCCCGATTTCGACATACGTGCGCACACCCTCGGCATGCAGACCACGTACCCCGTCGGCGAACCGGACCGCCTCCCGCACATGCCGCACCCAGTAACCGGGGTCGGTCAGATCACCGGCCAGGTCCCCGGTGACGTTCGACACCACCGGAATACGAGGGCTGTTGTACGTCAGCGACTCGGCAACCGCGCGGAAGTCCGCCAGCATCGGGTCCATCAGCGGCGAATGGAAGGCATGCGAAACGGTCAGCCGCTTGACCTTCCGCCCCTGCGAACGCCAGGCCGCCTCCAGCTCACCGATCGCCTCACCCGCGCCGGAGACGACGATCGCCTCGGGCCCGTTGACCGCCGCGACCGCCACATCCTCGCGGCCCGCCAGCGCCTCCCGTACGAACGCCTCCTCCGCCTGCACCGCCAGCATCGCGCCACCCGCCGGAAGCGCCTGCATCAACCGACCCCGGGCGGCCACCAACCGGACCGCGTCCTGCAGCGACAGCACACCCGCCACGTGCGCGGCGGCCAGCTCACCG
>NZ_JAINVH010000093.1 GCF_020400825.1 Streptomyces sp. HPF1205 | reverse complement strand
GTTGACCCGGGCCAGCCGGGGCACCACGAAAGCACCCCCACGAAGGGCGAGTTGAGGCTCGCCGGCCGCCAAGGCCGCCGGCAGCACAGCCCACGACTCCGACGTACCATCCGTGTCCACCAGGACGATCCGCCCCGGCATCTCCGTCTGCGCGGCTCGAACAAGGCCCCAGACTGCGGCCCCGCCGAGGTCGTCCACGTTCTCGCCGGCGGCGGTGGCGACGGCGTTGCGCGTCAGGACGACGAGCGGCACGCCCGGGAAGCGCGTGTCCGCCACCCATTGTTGGACCGTGCCCAGGACGGCGGCCGGGGCATCCTCCCCGATGGCGACGGTGACGACGGCCGACGGCAGGGGCACGGCGGCGAGTTCGTCCAGCTCGCCGAGTGCGGCGAACGTCGCGGCACTCGCGGAAACGGCGCGAGCGGCGTCAGGGACGTCAGCGGCGTCGGCGACGAGCAGGGCCAGGCCTCCGTCCTGTGCCTGCGGTGTGCCGACGGCGATCTCGGGCCAGGCCAGACGGAACAGGGCGTCGGAGGCGGCGTCGCGCGAGGCGCGCAGCCCCTCGGCGGTGACCGGACGCAGGACGAGCGACCCGACGGTGGCGACGATCTCGCCCTCGGCGTCGGCCACCAGCAGCGACACACCGCCGCCGGACCGCGTCAGCCGTACCCGCAGGGCGTCGGCGCCGGCGGCGTGCAGAACGACCGAGGACCACGAGAACGGCAGGCCGCCGCCCTCCCCGCGTCCGCCCTCCCCACTCGCGCCTTCCGCGTTCGCGTCCCCGCCGAGCGCGGTGGCGTGCAGGGCGGCGTCCAGCAGCGCCGGGTGCAGCCCGAACGCGGCCGCGCCCGGACCGTCCGGCAGCGCGACCTCGGCGTAAAGGTCGTCGCCCGCACGCCAGGCGGCCCGCAGCCCCTGGAACGTGGGGCCGTACGCGAAGCCGCGCGCGGCGAACTCGTCGTACAGCGTGTCCACGGGCAGCGGTTCGGCACCGGCCGGCGGCCATACGGTGAGGTCGGCGGCGCCGGCGGTGTCGGCGGTGTCGGCGGCGGGCCGGTGCTCGCCGAGCGTGCCGGCGGCGTGCCGCAGCCAGGGGCCGTCCGGGTCGGCGGCGGCGCGCGAGTGGACGCTCACCATACGGCTGCCGGTGCCGTCGTCGGCCCCGACGCGGACCTGGACCTGAACGGCGTCCCGGGGCCCGAGGACGAGCGGCGCCTCCAGGACGAGCTCCTCCAGGACGGCCGCTCCGACCTGGTCGGCGGCACGCAGCGCCAGCTCCACGAACGCGGTCCCCGGGAACAGGACGGTGTCCATGATCCGGTGCTCGGCGAGCCACGGGTGGGTCAGGACCGACAGCCGCCCGGTCAGCAGGGCACCCTCCCCGTCGGCGAGCATGACGGCGGCGCCCAGCAGCGGGTGCCCGGCCGCGCCGAGCCCGAGCCCGGTGGCGTCGCCACCAAGGCCCGCCACGACGGTCGGCCAGTACCGCTCGCGCTGGAAGGCATACGTGGGCAGCTCGATGCCGCGCGCGGGCACACCTTCGTAGAACGCCGACCACCGCACACCCGCTCCGCGCACCTGCGCCCGGGCGAACGCACCGAGCAGCGCCGACACCTCCGGACGCCCGGCCCGCAGCGCGGGGAAACAGGCGAGGTTGCCGGATTCTTCCGCCTCGCCAAGGATGCTCTGCGCCATGGCGGACAGCACACCGTCCGGCCCCAACTCCAGGTAAGTGCGGACCCCTTCGGCATGCAGCGCGGCAATCCCGTCCGCGAATCGCACGGCCTCGCGGACGTGCCGCACCCAGTACGCGGGGTCGGTGAGGTCGCCGGTCAGGTCACCGGTGACGTTCGACACGACAGGGATACGAGGGCTGTGGTACGTCAGCGACTCGGCGACCGCACGGAAGTCGGCCAGCATCGGGTCCATCAACGGCGAATGGAAGGCATGCGAGACGGTCAGCCGCTTGACCTTCCGCCCCTGCGAACGCCAGGCCGCCTCCAACTCGGCGACAGCCTCACCAGCGCCCGAAACCACCACGGCCTCGGGCCCGTTGACCGCCGCCACCGCCACGTCGCCGCGGCCCGCCAGAGCCTCCCGTACAACAGACTCTTGCGCCTGCACCGCCAACATCGCGCCACCAGCCGGCAGCGCCTGCATCAACCGGCCACGGGCAGCCACCAGCCGGACCGCGTCCTGCAGCGACAGCACACCCGCCACATGCGCAGCCGCCAGCTCACCA
>NZ_JAINVH010000092.1 GCF_020400825.1 Streptomyces sp. HPF1205 | reverse complement strand
TGGACACTGTCGCCCCGTAGACCTCCGCCAGGTGCGCGGAGATCTCCCCGTGGGTCAAGCCCTTGGCCGACAAAGACAGCACCATCTCGTCCACCCCGCCCAGACGCCGCTGCCGCTTGCGCACGGTCTGCGGCTCGAAGCTGCCGGCGGTGTCACGGGGCACCTTCACCTCCACCGGTCCGACATCGGTCAGCACGGTCTTGGACCGGGTGCCGTTGCGGCTGTTGCCGCTGTTCCTCCCGGCCGGATCGTGCTTGCCGTAGCCGAGGTGATCGGTGATCTCCCCCTCCAGGGCCGACTCCAGGACCCGCTTGGTCAACTGCTGCAGCAAACCCCCCTCCCCGGTCAACTGCAGACCCTCGCTGCGGGCCCGCTCGACCAGCATCGCCACCAACTGCTCGTCCGTCACCGCATCCGGCACGGCATCGTCCGACTGCCCCTGCACCCTGGGCTCCACGGCGGTCTCGCTCATCATCACATCCATGATCATCAGATCCGCCGTTGATTAGACACTCCCCGACTGCGTGGACAGGGTTCCTGTGGCCGGCGTCCTGGGTTGACGAGTCGCTTCGTCTACAACCTTGCTCCGGCTTCGACAGGGCCAGCGCTCGGCTGCGCGGAAGTGTTCGGCGTGCGGTTCTCGGCGGAGACCATCCATGCGAGCTGCTCGAGGCGGCCGATAAAGCCGTGGAGGAGGTCGGCGGTCGTCGGGTCTTCCTCGTCGACCTCGTCGTGGACGTCGCGTATGGTGCCGGTTGCCTGGTAGAGGCGCAGGGTCATCTGGTCGATGGCGTCGTGGGTCGTGATCTCGCCCTCGGAAAACTGGTCGAGGTGGCTGGTGGCGGCGACCGTGGAGGATCGCCCGTCCGGGACTGCGTAGAGCGCGCGCATGCGCTCGGCGGTGTCGTCGGCGAACTCACGAGCAGCGTCGACGATCTCGTCGAGCTGCAGGTGGAGGTCGCGGAAGTTGGTCCCGAGGATGTTCCAGTGGGCCTGCTTGCCCTGCAGGTGCAGGTCGATGAGGTCCACCAGGACGGCCTGGAGGTTCTTCGTGAGGGTGGGCGATGCGTGCATGAGTGGTGTTCCTTTCGAGGGTGCGAGTCCAGCGGATCGGTGAGGAGGGCGGGGCGGTTCGGTCGCGGAGCCGCCCCGGTGTTGGAGTCGGGAGCGCGCGCCCGACCGGAGGCCACGCGTGTCGTTGGGGCGCTGCCCGATCGGGAATCGTTCACCGGAGGCTGTTGTGCGCCGGCGGCTTGAAGCGGGGGACGCTGTTGATCCTGCGTGTGATTGGAGGATGCCGACTCCTCGCGAACGCGTGGCCTCCACGCCGTCGGCAGGGGGGATGGCTGAGCCGAGACGTCACGATCACCGGGCGCTTGGCGGGTGGTGATCGTGGACGTCTCGGCTCAAGTACGGTCAGGGCTGCTGGACGAACGCGAGGATGTCAGGGTTGATGTCGCTGGCGTTCACGGTGAGCATGCCGTGCGACAGGCCCTCGTAGATCTTCAGGGTCGCATTCTGCAGGAGCTCCGCCTGCTTGAGGGCGGCTTCCTGGTACGGGACGACCTGGTCGTCGTCACCCTGGAGGACGAGCACCGGCACGGTGATGGCCTTGAGGTCTGCGGTCTGGTCGGTTTCCGAGAACGCCTTGATGCCCTCGTAGTGGGCAAGGGCGCTTCCCGTCATCCCCTGGCGCCACCAGTTGTCCACGACCTGCTGCGAAAGCGGGACGCCGTCCCGGTTGAACCCGTAGAAGGGGCCGGAGGCCACGGCGTGGAAGAACTCTGCCCGGTTGGCCGCCAGTGCGTCGCGGAAGCCGTCGAAGACCGAGACGGGAACACCGTCGGGATGCTCTGCGGTCTGCACCATCAGCGGGGGTACCGCCGCGACGAGTACCGCCTTCGCGACGCGGCCCTGGGGCTGGCCGAACCTCGCCACGTACCGCGCGACCTGTCCGCCGCCGGTGGAGTGGCCGATGTGTACAACGTTGCGCAGGTCCAGGTGCTGCACGACGGCGTCGACGTCGCTGGCGTAGTGATCCATGTCGTGACCGGAGCCGATGTCGGAGGAACGCCCGTGTCCGCGACGGTCGCTGGCGATCACGCGGTAGCCGTGGGAGAGGAAGTACAGCATCTGCGCGTCCCAGTCGTCCGAGGACAGCGGCCAACCGTGGTGGAACATGATGGGCTGGGCGTCGCGCGGGCCCCAGTCCTTGTAGAAGATCTCGGTGCCATCTTGCGTGGTGACGAACGGCATGTCTTACTCCTTGTCCGTGCCGCCGGGATTTGGCGGCACGCATGGCGTCTCGACGGCTTCGCCGCGACGGTGAGCCGCGCCGGTAGGACGGCAGCGGCGAGGTGCGCCTGGCCGGGGGCGCCGGCCGGTCGGATGGAGAGGCCGCATGGGGCTGAGCGGTCAGCCGCCTGCGGGTGCTGTGAAGCGGGGGCGGACCCGGACCGGTCGCCTGACCGACGCCGGTTTGGGGTCTCCGCTCAGCGAGTGGGACCGAGCAGGCGCTGGTCGGTCCGGGCGACGATTCCGAGGAAAGTCGCGTCGTCGCCGTATGCACGCGCCAAGATCAGCCCGCCCTTTGTT
>NZ_JAINVH010000091.1 GCF_020400825.1 Streptomyces sp. HPF1205 | reverse complement strand
GGCAGACGATCTCCACGATCACCGACAAGGTCATGGACGGCATGGCCGAGTGGCAGAACCGGCCACTGGACCGCGAGCGTCTATCCGGTGCTGTTCGTGGACGCCATCAACGTCAAGATCCGCGACGGGCAGGTCGCCAACCGTCCCGTCTACGTGGTGATGGCCGTGACCGTGGAGGGCACCCGCGACATCCTGGGGATCTGGGCCGGCGACGGCGGCGAGGGAGCGAAGTACTGGCTGCACGTCTTCACCGAGCTGAAGGACCGCGGCCTGGACGACGTGCTGATGCTGGTCTGCGACGGCCTGAAGGGCCTGCCCGAAGCCGTCGAAACGGTCTGGCCTGCGACGATCGTCCAGACCTGCGTCGTTCACCGGAGCCGTAAGGAAACAACGTGTTGCCTTCCCGCTGTGGCGTCGTTGAAGTGGTATGGCGATATCGGAGAGCGGTCGGGCTCAACTGGCCTCGCGTTTCCAGGTGTTATTGCCGCAGCTTGACGAGCGGCAGCGGAGGCTGCTGCTGGCCACCGAGGCGAGACTGCTGGGGCACGGCGGTGTCCGGGCGGTCGCACGGGCCGCGGGGGTGAGCGAGACCACGGTCCGCAGGGGAGTCTTCGAGCTGGAGGCGGGCGAGACCACGGCGTCCGCGGGGCGGACCCGGAGGCCAGGCGGGGGCCGCAAGCGTGCGGAGCAGGTCGATCCGGCTCTGCTGCCCGCGCTGTTGGCGCTGGTCGAGCCGGATGAGCGGGGCGATCCGATGTCGCCGCTGCGGTGGACGACGAAGTCGCTACGGATCCTCGCGGACGAGCTGACGGGCCAGGGCCATCCCGTCTCGGCGATGACGGTGGGCAGGCTGCTGAAGGACAACGGATTCAGCCTCCAGGCCCAGGCCAAGACCTTGGAGGGCGAGCAACACCCGAACCGGGACGCCCAGTTCCGCTACATCAACGAGCAGGTCAAACGACACCAGGCCGACGACGAGCCCGTCATCAGCGTGGACACGAAGAAGAAGGAGATGCTCGGCCAGCTGCCGAACCCCGGTCGGCAGTGGCGCCCGAAGGGTGACCCGGTCCGGGTCGATGACCACAGCTTCTTCTCCGGGCCGACGGGCGAAGCCGCCATCCCTTATGGGGTCTACGATCTTTCGGCGGACACCGGCTGGGTCAACGTTGGCGTGGATCACGACACCTCGGTCTTCGCGGTCGCCTCGATCCGCCGCTGGGTGGCAGGCCCGGGGCCGCCATGACTATCCGCGGGCCAGCCAGCTGTTGATCACCGCGGACGCGGGTGGCTCCAACGGCTACCGCTACCGCCTCTGGAAGGCGGAGCTAGCCGAATTCGCCGCCGAGACAGGGCTGGCAGTCACTGTCTGTCACTTCCCTCCTGGCACCTCGAAGTGGAACAAGATCGAGCACCGACTCTTCTCCCACATCACGATGAACTGGCGGGGCCGCCCGCTGACCAGCCACGAAGTCGTCGTCAACGCCATCGCGGCGACGAAGACCCGCAGCGGACTGCGGGTCGAAGCCGAACTCGACACCGGGCGCTACCCCCTGGGCATCGCGGTCAGCAAGGCCCAGCTGAGGAGCCTGCCGATCGAGTACCACGACACGCACGGCACCTGGAACTACACCGTCCGCCCCGACGGCCCCTGCGACGGCGAGCCCATACCCCTCACAGACCGTGACGCTGCTCGCCGACGGGTCCTCGACCTGCTGGCCGAGCCGGCCCTGACCGGGATGAGCCACGAGGACCTGACCGCCCTGGCCGGCAAACTCACGCCCGAGTTGGGCCCGCTTCGAGAGGAACGACTGCACCGCAAGCGCGACGGCCCGCGCCGCCACGGTGCCGGAGACAACAAGCGCCCGGTCCTCGCCCCCGCGGACCGCATCCTGCTGAGCGTTATCTACCTCCGCCACGTGTGCTCGCAGAACCTCCTCGCCGAGATGCTGGGGCTGTGCCAGCGCACCCTCGGCCCGTCCATCAAGGAGAATCCGACGCCTCCTTCAGGAACACAGCATCTCCATCACGCCCACCACGCTGTGCTTTTCAAGCAGCCAGGAGCTCGAGGATTTCGTACGCTCCGGGACCCCGGTCACCGCCCGCCTCCAGCGCACCCACCACCTGGCCGGCCCTGCCCTGACCGGCATGGGCCGCACCGAACTGGCCTCGCTCATCGACCAGTTGTCGCTTCAGCAAGCCGCCTTGATCGAGCGGCGCCGCCACCAGCAACGGAGCGGACCACGCCAGCCCGGCACCCGCGGCGGCGTTTTCCGGCAGAAGATCACCGATGCCGAACGCCTCCTGGCCGCAGTCCTCTACGAGCGCAAGCTCGGCACCCGACAAGTCCTGGCAGATGCCTTCGGCGTCAGCCTCGGCACCCTCAACAACGCGCTCAAAGACGCCCAACCCGTCCTCCGCGAAGCCGGAATCACCCTGCCTCCCGCCCCGACCCGCTTCACCACCGGCGCCGAACTGCTGGCATCCATCGACAGCAACACGCCCACAGGTTGATTCTTTACGGCTCCACCTGCTGCGCAACACCTTCCGTTACGCAGCCCGCCAGGACTGGGACAAGATCGCGAAGGCGCTGCGGCCCGTCTACACCGCCGCGACCGAGGAAGCGGCCATGGAGCGGTTCATGGAGTTCACCGACGCCTGGGGCGCGAAGTATCCGGCGATCGTCCGGCTCTGGGAAGCGGCCTGGGCGGAGTTCGTGCCCTTCCTCCGGTTCGACGTGGAGATCCGCAAGATCGTCTGCACCACCAACGCGATCGAGAGCATCAACGCACGGATCCGCAAGGCCGTCCGGGCCCGGGGACACTTCCCCAA
>NZ_JAINVH010000090.1 GCF_020400825.1 Streptomyces sp. HPF1205 | reverse complement strand
CCCACCCGTCGTCGTCCCACCGGTCGTCGTCCCACCGGTCGTGGTGCCACCCGTGGTCGTCCCACCGGTCGTGGTACCGCCCGTGGTCGTACCGCCGGTCGTGGTCCCACCCGTCGTCGTGCCACCCGTGGTCGTGCCACCCGTGGTCGTACCACCAGTGGTCGTACCACCGGTCGTCGTACCGCCGGACGTGTTGCCCGAGCCGTCGAGGCCGAAGAAGGCGATGACCGGGGCCGCCGTGCCGGGCAGCGGCAGCTGGTGGCCGAGACCCGCGATGCTGATCCCCTCAACGGGCGCCTGGGTGCCGGCCGATCCGTAGCGGGTGCGGGTCCAGTTGGTCTGCGGGGTGTCGGTGTAGACCGGCGTCTGGCTGACGCCGAGGACGTTCGTCCACTGCTTGATCTCTTCACCGAAGTTGTGGTAGCTGAGCGTCGTGTCGTTGGTGCCGTGCCAGAGCTGCACGCGGGGGCGGGGCCCGGTGTAGCCGGGGTAGGCGTTGCGGACCAGGTCGCCCCACTGCTGCGCGGTCTTGGTGATCTGGCCCTGGGCGCAGGCGCTGTTCCAGCCCGAGCCGTCGGTGGTGGCGAAGCAGCCGAAGGGCACGCCCATCATGGCCGAGCCGGCCTTGAAGATGTCCGGGTAGTCGCCCAGCAGGACGTCGGTCATCATGGCGCCGGACGAGGCGCCGGTGACGTAGACGCGGCTGGAGTCGCCGTTGTTGTGCTGCTCCACGTAGGAAACCATGGACGCGATGCTCGCCGGGTCGCTGTTGCCGTTGTGGGTGAGCGCGCCCGGGGAGGACACGTCGAAGCACTGGCCGCTGACGTTCGCGTCCGGGTAGATGACGATGAAGCCGTACTTGTCGGCGAGCGAGGCGTACTCGGTGCCGGAGTAGAAGCCGGGCCCGGTGCCGGTGCAGTAGTGGACGGCGACCAGGATCGGCGGGTGCGACTGAACGGTGTTCGGGACGTACTCGTACATCTTCAGGTTGCCCGGGTTGCTGCCGAAGTTCGTCACCTGGGTGAGCGAAGCGGCCGACGCCGTGGGAGTGAGGGCGATGAGCGTCCCCAGGAGCGACGCGATCGCGGCGAGTACGGCGACCAGCAGGCCCAGAAGGCCTCTTCCGCCTCTCGTCCTGCCGGTGCGCGCCGTGGACGCCGTGTCTTCCGTGCGAGTTTCCGAGCCCTTGTTCGCGGGCATGACAGAGCCTTTCGGGAGTCGCCGCCCGCGGGGGAGGCTCCCTCTCCTCCCGGGGCGGCCTGCGGTCGGCGTACGCCGACACCGCTTCGAAATATTTCGGCCCTCATACGAATGTTTCGGGTACGATAGGCGGCCCACGTGGTCACGTCAATACGTTCCGCAGCACCCCACAGGCACGCCCCGCCGGTGGCCGGGCGGCACGGGCCGGCCCGTCTGTCGACGCCCCGGACCGCCGGGACCCCCTTACGACAGGTGAGGAAGGGCCGGGGGGCCACACTGCTGACGCCCCCTCAGATGCCTTCGCGGCCACGGTACGGAAGGGTGCCGGGTCCCGTGCGCCGTTTCGAAAAGGATCGGAAAGAGGTCGTTGACGATTTGAGGTCACGGGTCCACACTGGCCAGCGGTTCCACCTGCTGCTCAGCCACGCCGCGTTCAGCGGCCAACTCCCGTGGCTGCGATGGCCCTCCCGAATGGTCCCCCCACCCGTTCGGCCGGGACGCACCGCTGTTCCGGTCCGGACTGCCACGAGAAGAGGTCGGAAAGTGATACCCGAGTCCCCCCACGAAGCCGCCCCGCCGCGCGCGCGCCGCCGCACCGGCCTGCGCATCACGATCGCCGCGGTCACCGCGGGCGCGACGGCCGCGATCGGCCTGATGTCGCTCGCCGGCACCGCCCACGCGGCGAGCTCGCTCGGCGCCGCCGCGGCTCAGACCGGCCGTTACTTCGGCACCGCCGTGCCGACCAGCAAGCTCAGCAACTCGCAGTACACCACGATTCTCGACCGGGAATTCAACATGATCACCCCGGAGAACGAGATGAAGTGGGACACCACCGAGCCGTCCCGCGGCAACTTCAACTTCGGCCCGGCGGACCAGATCGTCTCCCACGCCCAGTCCCACGGCCAGCGGATGCGCGGCCACACCCTGGTCTGGTACCAGCAGCTGCCGTCCTGGGTCGGCAACATCAACGATGCCACCACGCTCAAGAGCGTGATGGAGAACCACATCACCACCGAGATGACCCACTACAAGGGCAAGATCTACGCCTGGGACGTCGTCAACGAAGCCTTCGCCGACGACGGCAGCGGCCAGCAGCGCTCGAACTCCCACTTCCACCAGGTCCTGGGCAACGGCTACATCGAGGACGCCTTCCGCACCGCACGCGCCGCCGACTCCTCGGCCAAGCTGTGCTACAACGACTACAACATCGAAAACTGGAGCGACGCCAAGACCCAGGGCGTCTACAACATGGTCAAGGACTTCAAGTCCCGCGGCGTGCCCATCGACTGCGTCGGCTTCCAGAGCCACTTCGGCAGCAGCGGCCCGCCGTCCAGCTTCAAGACCACCCTGCAGAACTTCGCCGCCCTCGGCGTCGACGTCCAGATCACCGAACTGGACATCGCCCAGGCCGGCGCCACCAACTACGCCAACACCGTCAACGACTGCCTGGCCGTCACCCGCTGCGCGGGCATCACGGTCTGGGGCATCCGCGACAGCGACTCCTGGCGCAGCGGTGACAACCCCCTGCTGTTCGACAGCAACGGCAACCCCAAGGCGGCCTACAGCGCGGTCCTCAGCGCCCTCAACGCCGGCACCGGAACCGCGACTTCGGGCGGCACGAGCACTGGTGGTACGACCACGGGTGGCACGACCACCGGTGGGACCACGACGGGTGGGACCACGACCGGCGGTACGACCACGGGCGGTACCACGACCGGTGGGACGACCACGGGTGGCACCACGACCGGTGGGACCACGACCGGTGGGACGACGACGGGTGGT
>NZ_JAINVH010000009.1 GCF_020400825.1 Streptomyces sp. HPF1205 | reverse complement strand
CAGCCGGGACACCGGAAAGGAAAGAGGCGGGGAGATCCGAGGACGCCGAACACTCCGCACACACCGCACACGCCAAGGAAGAGAGGGTTCACCGGCATGGTGACAGTGGCCGAGGTGGCCAAGCGCGCGGGCGTGTCCGCGAGCACCGTCAGCTATGTGCTCAGCGGCAAGCGACCCATTTCGCCGGCCACCCGGCAGCGGGTCGAGCGGGCGATCAGGGAGCTCGGCTACCACCCCAACGCCGGCGCCCGCGCCCTGGCCGGCAAGAAGTCCCACATCATGGCGCTGGTCGTGCCGCTGAGAACCGACGTCTACGTACCGGTGATGATGGAGATCGCGATCTCCGTGACCATGGCCGCGCGCGAGCACGGTTACGACGTCCTGCTCATCACCAACGACGAGGGCCACGACGGCGTGCGCCGCGTCGCCGCGAGCGGGCTGGCCGACGGCGTCATCGTCATGGACGTCGAACTCGACGACCCGCGCATCCCCGTGCTGCTGGAGACCGGCATCCCCGCCGCCCTCATGGGCCTGCCGGCCGACCCCCGGGGACTGCCCTGCGTCGACCTGGACTTCATGCGGGCCGGCGCCATGTGCGCCGACCACCTGGCCGACCTGGGCCACCGCGACATCGCCTTCATCGGCTACCCGCCGGCCCTCTACCAGCGGCACATCGGATTCGCCGACCACACCCTGGCCGGCTTCCGCGCGCGGGCGGCGGAACGCGGACTGCGCATCCTGCACCGCCCCTGCGAGGGGACGTACGAGAGCACCGCGGGCGTGCTGGCCCGTATCCTCGCCGACCGCCCCGCGACCACCGGCTTCGTCGTGCAGAACGAGGGCGCCATCGGCCCGCTGCTCAGCCTGCTGCGCAGCAGCGGCCGCATCGTGCCCGAGGACGCCTCGGTCATCGCCCTGTGCACGGACCTGCTGGCCGAGCAGTTCTCCCCCCGCCTGACCGCCGTCACCGGCTCCTTCCACGAGCTCGGCCGCCAGGCGGTCAAGCTCGTCATGGACGGCATCAACGAGCAGCGCCCCTCGGAGGTGACGCTGCTCGACCCCGTTCTGACGCACCGCGAGAGCACGGGACCGGTCGGCATCGGCGTCCCCGTCCGCGCGCCCGTGGCCGACCCCCGGGCGGACGGCGCCGTGTCCGGCACGGCGGCCGGCACGGAAACGGTTGCGGATCCGGTGGGGCCCTCGGGTTCCACGGGGGCCGTGGGGCCGGTGGGACAGGCGGGACCGGTAGGGCCGGCGGGGCCCGGAACGGCGGCCGCGTCCGGCCCGTCCGACTCCCTGGGCGTGACCGGCTGATGCCGCGCCACCCAGGCACGTATGGTCGCTGACCTGCGGTTCTCCGGCGAGGAGGCGCGAGCCGAGGCGCCCTCGCCCGAGCCCCCGCGCCCCGCCGTACCGCCTCCGTCCGGCATGCCCACCGCCTGAGTCCCCGGCTTCCCGGCCGTTCCGGTCGCCTTGGGGGGCGCCCGGGTGGCGGGCGCGACCAGGTGCGATCACCCACCGTATGGTGATACTGACCCACGAGTGACCGACACTGTCCGGTGTGAGGCGTTTTGTCCCGACGTCGCCGCGGTAGACGACACACGCCGGGCCGCCCCCGGACGGCGGTGACCGGCGCGCACGGCACGCACGGGCGCACGGGTGCACGGCACGGACGAAGGGGTCGCGTGATGGGTGACCGCAGGACAGCCGACGAGGTGCGTGCGGTTGACAGGCATGACGGGTATGACGGGCATGACGCGCATGCCGGGCGGACCGCCGACGTGTGGGGCGCGCGGACGCCGTACGCGGCCGGGGAGACCTGGCCGCGCCGGGTGGACGAGCACCTGACCGTGCCGCCCGAGCAGGTCGAGCGGTGGGTGCGTTCGGCGTGTGTGCTGTGCTCCAACGGCTGCGGGATGGACGTCGCCGTCGCAGACGGGCGGATGGTGGGCGTACGGGGGCGGGCCGACGACCGGATCAACCACGGCAGGCTCGGCCCGAAGGGGCTGTTCGGCTGGCAGGCGAACCACTCGGACGACCGGCTGACCCGCCCGATGGTGCGTACGGACGGGCGGCTGCGGGAGACCGACTGGGACACCGCGATGAGCGCGGTGGTCGACCGGTCCAAGGCGGTGCTGGCCGAGCACGGGCCGCTGGCGATGGCCTTCTACACCAGCGGGCAGCTGTTCGCCGAGGAGTACTACGCCCAGGCGCTGATCGCCCGCGCCGGCATCGGCACCCCGCACCTGGACGGGAACACCCGGCTGTGCACGGCCACCGCGCAATGGGCGCTGATCGAGAGCTTCGGCAGCGACGGCGACCCCGGCTCGTACACCGACGTCGACCTGTGCGACACGCTGCTGCTGGTGGGCCACAACGTCGCCGAGACGCAGACCGTGCTGTGGGCCAGGATGCTAGACCGGCTGCACGGGCCCGACCGGCCCGGGCTCGTGGTGATCGACCCGCGGCTGACCCCGGCCGCGCGCGAGGCCGACGTCCACCTGCCGGTCCGGCCGGGCACGAACGTCGCCGTGCTCAACGCCCTCCTGCACGAGCTGATCGGCCACGGCTGGGTCGACCGGGACTTCGTCGAGGCGCACACCGTCGGCTACACGGAACTGGCGCGGGTGGCCGCCGCGTATCCCCCCGAGAAAGCCGCGGAGATCTGCGGCGTGCCGGCCGACCGCATCCGGCAGGCCGCGCGGGTGATCGGCACGGGCAGCCGGCTGGTGTCCACCGTGCTGCAGGGCGTCTACCAGTCCCACCAGGCCACGGCGGCGGCCGTGCAGGTCAACAACATCAACCTGCTGCGGGGCATGATCGGCCGGCCCGGGGCGACGGTCTTCCAGATGAACGGCCAGCCCACCGCCGAGAACACCCGCGAGACCGGCGCGAACGGCGCGCTCCCCGGCTACCGCAACTGGCAGAACGACACCCAGGTGCGGGAACTGGCCGAGGCCTGGAACGTCGACATGCTGCGGATCCCGCACTGGTCGCCCCCGACGCACGCCATGGAGATCCTCCGGCACTGCGAGAACGGCTCGATCAGGTTCCTGTGGGTCACCGGCACCAACCCCGCGGTGTCCCTGCCCGAACTGCACCGCATCCGGTCCGTCTGCGGCTCCGACCGGCTCTTCCTCGTCGTGTCCGACGCCTTCCCCACCGAGACGACCGCGCTGGCCGACGTGGTGCTGCCCACCGCGCTGTGGGCGGAGAAGACCGGCTGCATGACCAACGCCGACCGCACCGTCCACCTCTCGCACCGGGCCGTGGACCCTCCTGGCCAGGCGCGCAGCGACTTCGACGTCTTCGTGGACTACGCGCGGCGCATGGACCTCGCCGACCGGGACGGCAAGCCGCTGCCGCCGTGGGAGCGGCCCGAGGACGCCTGGCGCGACTTCATCGCGCTGACCAGGGGCCGTCCCTGCGACCAGTCGGCGCTGACGTACGAGCGGCTGGACGCGGCCGGCGGCGGGATCCAGTGGCCGTGCACCGAGCAGGCGCCCGGTGGCACCGAACGCCTCTACGCCGACCACCGCTTCCCCACCGCGGCCGACACTTGCGAGGACTACGGGCACGACCTCACCACCGGCGCCCAGAACGAGGCCGGCGAGTACCGGGCGCACGACCCGGCCGGCCGGGCGATCCTCAAGGCCGCGCACTACCTGCCGCCGCACGAGACGGTCGACGAGGACTACCCGCTCCGGCTCACCACCGGGCGCACGGTCCACCACTGGCACACCCGCACCAAGACCGCGCGCAGCCCCGAACTTCGGCGGGCGGCGCCGGAGATGTGGGTCGAACTGCACCCGGAGGACGCCGCGGACCTGGGCGTCGACGAGGGCGACATGGTGCGCGTCGCCTCCCGGCGGGCGGACATCGAGGCCCCCGCGGTGCTGCGCGGCCACCGCCGCGGAGTGGTGTTCGCGCCCTTCCACTACGGCTACTTCGACCAGGCCGACCCCGACCGGCACACCCGGGCCGCCAACGAACTCACCCGTACCGAATGGGATCCGGTCTCCAAGCAGCCGATCCTCAAGGTCACTCCGGTGCGGGTGGTGAAGGTCGCCGACGCCGAGGCCGGCGGCAGGCCGGTGGTGGTCTGGGAGCCGGCACTCAACAGCTCGGGCACCGCGGGGGGCGCGCGATGAACAAGGTCGGCGCGGTACTGCGCGAACTGCACGAGGCGGAGGTCGAACTGGCGCAGTCCTTCCGCGCGGTGGCCGAGCGCCAGGCCACGGACCACGGCACGCACTACACCTGCCGCACGCTGTCCGCCCAGTGCGACGAGCACGCCGAGCGGCTGCGGGCCCTGGGCGGGCACTACGGGGTCGTCCTCCACCCGCCGAAGCGGCCCGCCGTGCTGACGAGCGCGGTCGACGCGCTGCGGCACAAGTCCTCGGAACTGGCCGGGCGCCGCCCCGAGTCGGGCCTGCTGCTGCTCCGTGACCTGCGCGAGCTGTACCTGAAGGCGCAGGGCGTCGGCCTGCACTGGATCGTCCTCGGCCAGGCCGCCCTGGCCCTGCGCGACCACGACCTGCTGTCCGAGGTCTCCGCGCTGCACGAGGAGACGGTGACCCAGGCCAAGTGGATCACCACCCGGATCAAGGAGGCGGCCCCGCAGATCCTGGTGGCCGGCTGATCCGGCGGGGGGTGGTGGTACGGGCGGTTCGGCCGGTCGCGGGACGCGGTCGCGGGACGCGCCCCCGCCTCCGCCCCCGCCCCCGTCCCGTTCCCCGCCTCAGCGGGCCCGGCCGCCCAACGGCGCTGACGAGGACGGGGGCGGCGGTGTCTGCGACGGCGGGGGCGACGGTGACGGCAATGGCGTCGGACGCGACGGTGGCGGCGTACGGTGCGCCCGCTCGACCGACTGGCCCCAGTACGTGCCCGCGAGCATCAGCGCCGCGCCCAAGGCCGCGGCCAAGGTGAGGTGTTCGCCGCCCAGGGCGACGCCGACGGCGACCGCCCACACCGGCTCCGTACCGAGCAGCAGGCTGGCCCGGCTCGCGGAGCTGCGCTGCACCGCCCAGGTCTGGGCAAGGAACGCGAACACGCTGCAGAACAGGGCGAGATGGACCAGCTCGGCCCAGGTACCCGCGCCCGCGTGGCCGAGGGCGGGCAGGCTGCCCGCGGCCGGTACGGCGAACAGCGCGGTGCCGGCAACGGTCTGCACGGTGGTCAGGTGGAGCGGCCGCAGCGCGTGACGGGCGCTGAACCGGCCGACCAGGGCCACGTGCCCGGCACGGACCCCCGCCGCCGCGAGGATCAGCAGGTCGCCGGAGCGGGGTGCGTGCAGCCCGCCGCTTCCCGACATCAGCAGCCCCACGGCCACCACGCACACCGCGCAGGCGCCGAAGTACGCGGGCGGCAGCCCGCCGCCGCCCGAACCGCCCGATCCGCCCGAAACGCCAGAACCGCCGGCGTCGCCGCCCGCGCGGTCCAGCAAGGGCGTCAGCACGATGGTCAGGCTGATGATCAGCCCGGCGTTGGCGGCGGTGGTGTGCGCCACCCCGTACGTCTCCAGCACCAGGACGGACGCCTGCGTGACGCCGAGCACCAGCCCGGCGCGCGCCTCCTCGCGGGTGAACCACCGCCGCCCGGGCCCGCCGCGCCGCCCCGCGACGAGCGCCAGGCAGGCCGCCGCCGAGATCGCGTACCGCAGGAGGAGGACGACGAGGACGGGGAGGGCGGAGGTGGCGGTCTTCGCGGCCAGGTAGCTGGAACCCCAGACGATCGCGACCAGCAGGAGTACCGCGTCGGTACGGCGGGCTTCGGGCACGCCCCCACCCTGGGGCACGGCGACCGTGAAGCCCAGACCGTACTTCTTCACAAATGGTGAACCTCTGCTTCATGGTTCGGCCGCCGCTTCCTACACTGACCGGCGTGAACGAACGGCAGCTGCGCATCCTGCGCGAACTCGGCGAACTCGGCAGCGTCACCGCGGTCGCCGAGGCGCTGCTGATGACGCCCTCGGCGATATCGCAGCAATTGCGGCTGCTGCAACGGAGCATCCCGGTGCCGCTGACCGAACGCGACGGCCGCCGCCTCGTGCTCACCGACGCAGGGCAGGCGCTGGCCGCGGCGGCGGTCGAGGTGGAGACCGCGGTGGCCAGGGCCCGGCACAGCGTGGACGACTTCGTGGCCCGGCCGGACGGCGAGGTCTCCGTCGCGGCCTTCCACAGCGCGGGCGCCGCCTTCTTCCCGCTGCTGCTGCGCGCCTTGGCCGGGCCCGGCGGCCCCCGGCTCCGGCTCGCCGACGAGGACGTCGCCCAGGACCGCTTCCCGCGCCTGACCCGCGACTACGACCTGGTCCTCGCGCACCGCCTCGACCACGCCCCGCCCTGGCCCGGCACGGTCGCCGCGACCCCGCTGCTGCGCGAGCCGCTCGACGTGGCGATGCCCGCCGGCCACCCCCTGGCCGGCAAGGCCCGGCTGTCGCCCCGCGACGTGGCCGGCGAGCCGTGGATCACCGTGCACGACGGCTTCCCGCTGATGGCCACGATCGAGGCGATCGCCACGGCCGCCGACCGGCGGCTGCGCATCGTGCACCGCATCAACGAGTTCGCGGTCGTCGCGGAGACGGTGGCCGCGGGCGGCGGGCTCGCCCTGATGCCGCGCTGGACCGCCAGCCGGCACCCCGCCCTCGTCCTCAAGCCGCTCGCCGGCGTCCCGGCCGGCCGCCGCATCGACGCGCTGCACCGCCCCGAACGCACCGCCCGCCGCGCCGTCCGCACGGTCCTGGCCGCCCTGCGCGAGGCGGCCGAGCACATCCAGCACCGGGACGAGGCGGAGGGCGCCGCGCGGCCGACGTCCGTGACGTCCGTACGGTGAGGCCCCCGGCCCCCCGGCCCCCCGTACGACCGCGCCGGCCCGGGTGCGACCGCCCGTCGGACCCGTCGGACCCGTCGGCCTCCCGGCTCACCGAACCAGCGGGTCCTCCGCGGCCCCCAGGGCGTGGGCGTTCTCCGTCATGCGGGTCAGCGAGGCGATCAGGCGGCTGACGTCGGGGTCGCCGAAACCGGCCGTCAACTGCTGCTCCAGGGCCCGCATCTCCTTCTCGACGGGCTCGCGCAGGGCGCGTCCGGCGTCGGTGAGGTAGAGCCGCACCAGGCGGTTGTCGCGGTCGTCGCGGCGGCGGGTGAGCAGGCCGGCGGCGGTCATGCGGTTGGCCATCTTGACGATGGTCGGGGTCGTGACGTCGACGGCCGCGGCGATGGCGCCCGGCGTCTGCCCGTCCTCCTCCCACAGCGCGGCGAGCACGAGGTTCTGCCCGAGGTGCAGGCCGTGCGCGCGCAGGGCGACCTCGGTGATCGCGCGGACGGACTTGGAGGCTCGGGTGTAGACGTCCATGAACTCGCTCACGCTGACCTCCTGTGCGTGGTGGCGGCACGCCGCCGGGCCCACATTCTAACCAGCCCGCGATTTTCACTAGCCAGCCAATTACTTGACGGCTATCGACTTGGGCGCCTACAGTCACGAGTACGGCGCTAGCCGGCAATCGAAGTGAGTCCCTGGAGGCAGCACCATGAGCTCGACCAGCGCACCGCCGGGAGCGTCGGCGGCCCCGGGCGCACCGGCCCCCGACCCGCGGCGCTGGACCATGCTGATCGTCGCCCTCGTGGCGATGTTCATGGCGATCTTCGACTTCTACGTCATCAACATCGCCACCCCCTCCCTGCAGTCGCAGCTCCACATCGGCCAGGCCACGCTCGAACTGGTCATCGGCGGCTACACGTTCACCTACGCCAGCCTCCTGGTGACCTCCGGCCGCTGGGGCGACGTCTTCGGCTACAAACGGCTGTTCATGCTCGGCATGGGCCTGTTCACGGTCGCCTCGCTCGGCTGCGGCATCGCGCAGAACGGCACCCAGCTCGTCGCCGTCCGCCTGATCCAGGGCGCCGGCGCCGCCCTCATGGTGCCGACCGTCGTCGCCTTCATCACCGTGTCGTTCCCGCCGCAGGAGCGGCCCAAGGCGCTGTCCTGGTTCGGCTCCACCATCGGTCTCGCGGTGGTCGCCGCGCAGATACTCGGCGGCGCGCTGCTGTCCGCCGACATCGCCTCCCTCGGCTGGCGGGTCATCTTCCTCGTCAACATCCCGATCGGCGCGGTCACCTTGCTGTTCGCCGCCCGCCTGCTGCCGGCCGTGAAGTCGCCCCGCCGGCCGCGGCAGGACGTCGTCGGCAACCTCGGCATCGCGCTCACCCTGGGCCTGGCGATCCTGCCGATCGTCATCGGCCGCACCGAGGGGTGGCCGCTGTGGGGCTGGATCATGCTCGGCGCCTCGGTGCCGGTGGGCCTCGCGACGGTCCTGTACGAGAAGGGGCTGCCGGGGCGCGGCGGCGAGCCGATGCTGGACCTGTCGCTGTTCACCTCGCGCTCCTACAGCGTCGGCATCCTGACCATCGTCGGCGTCATGACCTTCTACTCCGGATTCATCTTCGGCATGACGATGTTCCTGCAGTCGGGCCTGGGCCTGTCGCCGCTCAAGGCCGGTCTGACCTTCGGCCCGATGGGGCTGGCCTTCGCCGCCGGTTCACTCAGCGCCCGCCCGATGCTGATGAAGTACGGCGTCAAGGTGATCACCATCGGCCAGGTCCTGCTGCTGCTGTCCACCGCGGTGCTGCTGGTCGAGCTGAAGGCGGCCGGAACGGGTACGTCCGCCTGGGAGATGGTGGCCCCCATGGTCCTCGGCGGCCTGGGCACCGGCGTCACCCTGCCCGCGCTGACCGGCGTGGTCATCTCCAAGGTGCCGCAGCAGCAGGCCGGGCTGGCCTCCGGACTGCTCACCACCGCCCAGCAGTTCGCCAACACGATCGGCGTCGCGGTCTTCGGCGTGATCTTCTTCAACGCGCTGGGCGACCACCCGGGCAAGTCCCGCTTCGTCCACGCCCTGGAGGTCGTGGGCGGTACCGGGATCGGGCTCAGCCTGGCCACCCTGGCGGCCACCTTCCTGCTGCCGCGCGGCCCGATGGGCCCGCCGCCGGGAGCCCGCCCGCCGGCCGCCGCGCCGGGACAGCCGTCCGCCGTCGCCGGTACGGCCCGGGCGGACAGCCGCTGACGCCGGCGAACGGCGGGGCGGGCAACGGAGCCGCACCTCCCCCCGGCTCCGTTGCCCGCCCCGCCCCCTGAACCCCGGCCCCGCTTCCTGATCCCCCGTACAGGAAGCGGGGCCGGCCCACGCCCCCGGCCGCGCTCTCCCGGCCCCTCCGCCGGCCCCCGGCCCCCCTTCCGGATCCGGTCCGCCTGGTGCCCGGCCCGCGCTCAGGGCCCGGGTGCCGGTTCCCCGCGGTGCCGCCCGCCCCCCACGGGCGGCACCGCCACCCCGGCCGACACGGCGCCTTTTCCGCCGCCACCCCGGCCGGCACGGCGCCTTCCAATTCGGAGGACACGCGCCGCCCCGGTCCCTACAGTCACTCGTGGAACACATCTTCCTGGGGGGAAAGCCGATGAATCGTCCTGTCCCGCGCCGTGTCGCGGCGCTCACCGCCGCCGCGACGACCGCCGGAGTGCTCAGCGTGCTCGGCGTGCTGTCCGCCGCCGTACCGGCGGCAGCCGACGGGGGCCCGGTGATCACGCTGCGGACACCCGCGACCGTCGCCGTGCCGACCGCGGCGGCCAGTGGTGTCGCCACCTCCGTCGAACCGCAGCTCACCTTCACCACCGATTCCCGCAGCGTGTCGACCGAGGTGACGATCACGATCGACGCGCGCAAGCTGGCCGCGATCGCCGACGTGAGCTTCTCCGACAACTGCACCGTCCAGTCGTCCGTCGCGACCTGCGACGAGTACTTCTACGACGACAACCCGACCGGCGGGCAGCTCGGCGCCATCACCCGGCTGACCGTCAGCGCCCGCGCCGGGGTCGCGCCCGGGGCGACGGCCCCGTACACGATCAGTGGTACGGCCACCTCCGGCAGCTTCGTCGGCGCCACCGGCACGGTCACCGTCGGCGGGCCCGCCTTCGACCAGTCCCCGACCACCGACCACACAGGACTTCCGGTCGGTTCCACCGTCAGCGAGCCGGTGGAGTTCACGAACACCGGTGACCGGCCGGCCGCCGCCGCGGAGGCACTGCTGACGGCCTCGCCCGGCCTGACCTTCGCCGACCACTACTCCAACTGCGTGTACAGCTCGGTGCCGGACTACCGCGAGGCCGAGATGGCCCTGTGCGCCTTCCCCCAGCCGATCCACGTCGGTGAGCGGGTCGCGCTGTCCGCGCCGGTCACGCTGCACGTCACCTCGACCGCGTACTACACCTACCTCGACACCCTGACCGTCCCCAAGGGCGGTGATCCCTACATGCAGTCGGTGCTGGCGAGTCGTACCTGGACGAAGGGCACGGGCGGCACGCTCGGGCTCACCGTCGAGGACCCGGGCCGGACGATCACCACCCCTGTCGGCACGGTCCAGCTCCAGCTCGCCGACGACCACAGCGACGGGCGCGTCGCCGCCCTCCAGGCCGCCAACACCGCCGACTTCTCGGTGACCGGCGCGACCGCGCAGGGCGCCCAGGGCGACACCGTGACGCTCGCCTTCAGCATGACCGACAAGGGTCCCGCGACGATCTTCTACCGCAGCGGAGAGTCCATCGGCGTCACCGTCACCCCGCCGCCCGGGACGACCGTCACCGGCTCCTCCGCCAACTGCCGGCCTGAGAACGACGAGCCCGAGACCGTCGCCCACGGCCCGTACGACTGCGCCGACGACTACCTGATCCCGGCCGGGCACACCTCCGACTTCAGCCTGACGCTGCGCGTCGACCAGGTCGTCCCGGGCGCCCAGGGATCCGTGGCGATGGCCTGGAGCCCCGACGGCAGTTGGCGCCCGCCGTTCGACACCGACCCGTCCGACGACACGGCGGCTCTCGTCCTGAACTGACCGCTCACCCGTCACCTCCACCGCGGCCCCCCGGGATCCGTTCCCGCGGGGCCGCGGCGGTGCGCGTGCCAAGGGAGGCGGGGGCGGCTCAGGGGAGCGAGCGGCAGGCGCTAGGGTGCGCGGGGTGAACAGTGATTCTTCTGTGCCCCGGAGTTTCCGGCTGATCGTCACCGGCGGTGGGACGGGCGGCCACACGTATCCCGCGCTGACCGCGGTCCGCACGCTGCGGGACCGGCTGGCGGCCGGCGGTGGGACGCTCGACGTGCTGTGGATCGGCACGCCCGACGGGCTGGAGGCGCGGGTCGCCCCGGCCGAGGGCATCGCGTTCACCACGGTGGCGACCGGGAAGATCCGCCGCGCCGCCAACCCGCTGAAGATGGTGTCGCCGGCGAACGTTCGGGACATGGCGCGGGTGCCGCTCGGGATCGCGCAGGCCAGGAAGGCCGTCGCCGACTTCCGGCCGGACGTGGTGCTGGCCACCGGCGGGTACGTGGCCGTCCCCGCGGGAATGGCGGCGCGCATGTGCCGCCGGCCCCTGGTGCTGCACGAGCAGACGGTCCGGCTGGGCCTGGCCAACCGCAGGCTCGCCGGCTCGGCGACGCGCATCGCGGTGTCCTCGGAGTCGTCCCTTCCGCTCCTGCCGGAAGCGGTGCGCGGCATCGCGGTCGTCACCGGCAACCCGGTCCGGCCCGAGGTGCTGGCCGGCCACCCGGACAAGGCGGTCCACGCGCTCGGCCTGCACGGCTTCGCCCGGCACCTGCCGACCGTGTACGTCACCGGCGGCGCCCAGGGCGCGCAGCAGATCAACGACCTCGTGCGGGACGCGCTGCCATGGCTGCTGGAACGGGCGAACATCGTCCACCAGTGCGGTCCGGCCCACGTCGACGCCCTCCGGCGCCAGGCCGCGGCCCTGAGGCCCGACCTCGCGAGCAGGTACCACCTGACCGGGTTCGTCGGCCCCGAACTGCCCGACGTACTGGCCCTGGCCGACCTGGTGATCTCGCGCAGCGGCGCCGGCACCCTCGCGGAGCTGACCGCGCTCGGCAAGCCCGCGGTGTTCGTCCCGCTGGCCTCCTCGGCGGGCAACGAGCAGACCCACAACGCCCGGCACCTGGCGGAAGCCGGCGCCGCCGTCGCCCTGACCGGCGAGGTCACCGCGGGCGCCCTGTGCGAGGCGGCCGGGCCGCTGCTGACCGACCCCGCCCTGCGGGCCGCGATGGCCGCGCGCGCCCGCGCCCACGGCCGCCCGGACGCGGCCGACCGGCTCGTGGACGTGATCCTCTCCGCCGCTTCCGGCTGACCGACACCCACCGCAGCCGTCGCGGGCCGCAGCCGCCGCGGGCCGCCCGCGACGGCTCCCGCCCGCTCGTACACCGAGCCCGTACACCGGGCCCGTACACCGAGTCCGCAAACCGCGCCCGCACGACCGCCTCCGGCGCCGCACGGCTACCATCGCCGGGCAACCGCCCCGATGATCGGAGTTCACCCGTGCGTCATCCACGCGTCGGCGTCGCCATTCTGACCATGGGCACGCGCCCCGCCGAGCTGACCGCCCTGCTCGACTCGGTGGCCGCGCAGGAGACCCCGGCGGCGAGGGTGGTGGTCGTCGGCAACGGCTCGCCGCTGCCGGCGCTGCCCGCGTGGGTGACCCCGCTGGAACTCCCGGAGAACCTGGGCATCGCCGGCGGCCGCAACGCCGCCCTCGACCGGCTGCGCGCGTTCGGCGACGTCGACGTGGTCGTGGACCTCGACGACGACGGGCGGCTGATCAGCCCCGACGTGTTCACCCGCCTCACCGCGCTGTACGCGGCCGACGACCGGCTGGGCGTCGTCGGCTTCCGCGTCGCCGACGAACGAGGCCGCACCGCCCGCCGCCACGTACCGCGGCTGCGCGCGAAGGACCCGATGCGCGGCGGCCCGGTCACCACCTTCCTCGGCGGCGGCCACGGCCTGGCCATGCGGATGCTCGACGAGATCGGCGGCTGGCCCGACGCCTTCTTCTACGCCCACGAGGAGACCGACCTGGCCTGGCGTGCCCTCGACGCGGGCTGGAAGGTGCGGTACGAGCCGGAGTTGGTGCTGCGCCACCCCTGGACCTCCCCGACCCGGCACGCCGTCTACTACCGCATGGTCGCCCGCAACCGCGTCTGGCTCGCCAAACGCCACCTGCCCGCGCCCCTCGTCCCGGTCTACCTGGCCACCTGGACCGCCCTGACCCTGGCCCGCACCCGGACCCCGGCGGGCCTGCGCGCCTGGTTCGCCGGCTTCGCCGAGGGCGTGCGCACCCCCTGCCCGCCCCGCCGCCCCATGCGCTGGTCCACCGTCTGGACGATGACCCGCCTCGGCCGCCCCCCGATCGTCTGACCCCCGCCGGCCACGGCCCGGCCCGGGAATCCCCCGTACGGGCGATGGCGCGGGCAGCAGTTTCGAAGTAGTTTCAAACCCATGGGCAGCAATGAACGCGCGGCCGTGAACTTCTCCGAGCTCGTCAACAAGAACAAGCAGACGCTGGCGCGCCTCAAAGACGCACCGCGGCTGGTTCTGCACCGCAGGGATGGCGAGGACCTGGTGCTGACCACGGCCGCGCGGGCCGAACAGGACCAGACGGTCGTCTCGGCGGCCACCCGGATGCTGGCCGCTATGGCGCGGCGGGAGCCCGGCAGCATGGAACTGCTGCTCGACATCCTGCCCGACGCCTTCCCATGGGTCCGCTTCCTCCCGGAATTCGACGTGCACGCGTTCGCCGTGGAACTCGTCGACACCATGCGCGCCGCCGACTCCGTCGGGAACAGCGCGGCCGTCGCCCAGATGCTCACCGCCTGGCAGCACACCGCCGAGGTCCACTCCGACCCGGAACTGCTCGCCGCCCTCCGCAGGGACCACGACGAGGACTACGGAGCCGCGCCCGACCCCCGGACCACGGCGTGACGGCGGGCCGCGGCGACCGCGTCGCACCCCCCGCGCCGGAGGGCCACTGGGAAGTCCGCTTCGCGGACGCCGCATCGGCCAAGGGATGGGAAAGCCTCGCCCGGCAGGCTCGCGGCAACACCTACCGCGCGTGGGTCGTCTTACGTACCGACCCGAAGCCGAACGTGCAGACTCCGCGCCACCATCAGTTAAAGGGTAGCCTCGCGCACGGTACTTACCGCGGTCACACCTGCGAGCAGTGGCAGATCGAGGTCACCGGCGGCGGTCGGATCTGGTATCTCGTGGACGGCGCTCACGGCACTTGTTGGATCACCTTCGCCGGCACCGGTCACCCCCGCGCCACGGACAAGTGACCGGCACACGCGTGCGGCAAGGGCGGGCCGGCCGCGTATGCCGTGGGGGCCGACGGGCTCACCCTTACCTGGCCCTGACGGCCGTACGGGGTGCCGAACCGGTTCGGCGGCGAGGGCCCCGTGGGCCCTTCCTTGCTTCCGCACCCTTGACTTAAAGGGTTAAGTCGAGAAGCCTCCCTTGCGTCGATGACGACTCCTCGAAGCAAGGAGACCCCCCATGCGTCACCGAAAAGCCGTCCTGCTCGCGTCCGGAGCGGCCGCCGCACTCGCCATCGGCGGGGTGGCGGCGCTGCCCGGATCCGCCCAGGCCGCGGCCACCGGTTGTTCCGTCACGTATCAGAACGTCAACACCTGGCAGCAGTCGTCCACTTCGGGCGGCTTCGGCACGACTCTGGCGATCACCAACCTCGGGGATCCGATCTCGCACTGGACCCTGACGTTCACGATGCCGAGCGGCCAGACCTTCACCGGCGGCTGGAACGCCACGTTCACCGGGTCCACGTCCATCACCGCCAAGGACGTCGGCTGGAACGGCTCCATAGGCACCGGCCAGACCAACACCTCGGTCGGACTGCAGGGCACCTGGTCCGGGTCCGGCGTGCCGAACCCGCTGCCCCAGCCGACCGACTTCGCCCTCAACGGCGTCCCCTGCACCGGCGCCACCACGTCCGGCGGGACGACCACGTCCGGCGGGACGACCACGTCCGGCGGCACCACCACCGGAGGAACGACGACCGGCGGCACCACCACGGGCGGGACCACCACCGGAGGCACGACAACGGGCGGCACGACCACCGGAGGGACCACCACCGGCGGAACCACGGGCGGAACCGGCGGGCCCGGCGGTCCGGCGCCCGCCCTGCACGTGTCCGGCAACCACCTGGTGACCGCGGGCGGCGAGAACTACCGACTGCTGGGCGTCAACCGCTCCAGCGGCGAGTTCGCCTGCGTCCAGGGCAAGGGGATGTGGGACAGCGGCCCGGTCGACCAGGCGTCCGTCGACGCGATGAAGTCCTGGAACGTCCACGCGGTCCGCATCCCGCTCAACGAGGAGTGCTGGCTCGGCAACGCCGACGTGCCCGCCGGCGGCACGAGCGGGGCCGCGTACCAGAAGGCGGTCAAGGACTACGCGGACCTGCTGGCGTCCAACGGGATCACCCCGATCCTCGACCTGCACTGGACGTACGGCCTGTACACCGGCCCGAGTTCGGCCTGCTCGGACGTCAAGGCGACCTGTCAGAAGCCGATGCCCGACGCCCAGTACGCGCCCACCTTCTGGAGCCAGGTCGCCACCGCCTTCAAGGGCGACAACGCGGTCGTCTTCGACCTGTTCAACGAGCCCTACCCGGACGCGGCCGACAACTGGGCGGACGCCACCGAAGCGTGGACCTGCCTGCGCGACGGCGGCACCTGCACGGGCATCGATTACAAGGTCGCCGGCATGCAGTCCCTGGTCAACGCGGTCCGGGCGACCGGCGCCACCAACGTCCTCATGGTCTCCGGTCTGACCTGGACCAACGACCTGACCCAGTGGCTGACCTACAAGCCGACCGACTCGGCCGGCAACATCATGGCGTCGTGGCACTCGTACAACTTCAACGCCTGTGTCTCCAGCAGCTGCTGGGACAGCCAGATCGCCCCGGTCGCGGCGAAGGTGCCGCTGGTGGCCGGCGAGATCGGCCAGAACAGCTGCGCCCACGACTACATCGACCAGGTCATGCCGTGGCTCGACCAGCACGGCATCGGCTACCTGGCGTGGACCTGGAACCCGTGGGGCGGGTGCGCCAGCAGCGGCAGCATCCTCATCACCGACTGGAACGGCACGCCGACCAGCACGTACGGCGAAGGGTTCAAGGCGCACCTGCTGACGCAGAACCCGTAGCGGGACCCGCGAGGGGCTGGCGCGGGGCCCGCGCGGGCCCCTCGTGAGCCGCTGAGCGCGAGCCGCTGAGCGCCGAGCGCTGAGCACGAACGGGCCGCGGCGACCTCCTGGCGCCGCGGCCCTGCCGCGTCCGCCGCCTTCCGGGCGGCCGCGCACGCGCCCGCGGCCGCCCGGAACTAAAATGGTGAGGGTGGTCCGGCGGAACGAAGAGGTCGAGGCCGTGCTCCAGGAGTACGCCGACCTCATCGCGATCACCCGCGGCGACGCCTTCAAGGCGCGGGCCTACGAGAAGGCCGCGCGGGCCGTGGGCGGCTGCGCCCGGGACGTCTCGCGGCTCAGCGAGGAGGAGCTGCTCGGCATCCCCGGGGTCGGCAAGTCCATCGCCGGGAAGGTCACCGAGTACCTGCGGACCGGCACGGTCGGCGTGGTCGAGGAGCGGCGGGCGATGATCCCCGCCGGGGTGCGGGAGCTGATCACGATCCCCACCCTGGGCCCGAAGAAGGCCATGGCCCTGTACGAGGACCTGAGCATCTCGTCGGTCGACGAACTCGCCGAGGCCATCCGCCGCGAGCGGCTGCGCGGGCTGAAGGGCTTCGGGCCGAAGACCGAGGAGAACATCCTGCACGGCATCGCGCTGCTGCGGCAGGCCGGCGGGCGGATCGACCTGCACACCGCGATGGCCGTCGCCGAGGAGGTCGTGGCCGAGCTGTCCGCCCTGACCGGCTGCGAGAACTGCGTGTACGCGGGCAGCCTGCGCCGGATGCGGGAGACGGTCGGGGACGTCGACATCCTGGTCGCCGCCCGCGCTTCGCGGCCGTTCATGGACGCGCTCACCGCGCTGCCGGCGACCGCCGAGGTCATCGCGCACGGCGGGAAGAAGACCTCGATCCGTACGGTCAAGGGCATCCAGGTCGACCTGCGGGTGCTGCCGCCGCACTCGTGGGGTGCGGGCCTGCAGTACTTCACCGGCTCCAAGGCGCACAACATCCGCACCCGCACCATGGCGGTCCGGCACGGGCTGAAACTCTCGGAGTACGGGATCTTCGAGGTGCCGGGCAAGGGCACGAAGGGCACGAAGGGCACGAAGAGCGCGAAGGGCGCCGCATCGGGGAAGGCCGCGGGCGCCGAGGGCAGGCCCGTCGCCTCCCGCACCGAGGACGAGGTGTACGCGCGCCTGGGCCTGCCCTGGATCCCGCCCACGCTCAGGGAGGACCGCGGGGAGATCGAGGCCGCCCTCGGCGACGGGCTGCCCGAGCTGGTCACCGAGGACGACGTCCGCGGCGACCTGCACACCCACACCGACCTGACCGACGGGCTCGCCCCGCTGGAGGAGATGGCCGAGGCGGCCGCCGCGCGCGGGTACGCGTACTACGCCGTCACCGACCACGCCCCCGACCTGTACATGGAGCAGATGACCGACGAGAAGGCGCTCGCCCAGCGCCGGCGGGTCAGGGAGCTCGACGGCGCTTACCACGGCATGCGGCTGCTGCACGGCACCGAGCTGAACATCGGCCCGGACGGCGACGTGGACTGGCCCGCGGACTTCCTCGACGGCTTCGACATCCGCGTGGCGTCGATCCACTCGCACTTCGCCCTCGGCCGGGCGGCGATGACCAAGCGGCTGGTACGGGCCTGCGAGAACCCGTACGTCAACGTCATCGGCCACCCGACCACCCGCCTCATCGGCCGCCGGCCCGGCGTGGACGCCGACTGGGACGCGGTGTACGCGGCCTGCGCCCGCACCGGCACGGCCCTGGAGGTCAACGCCCAGCCCGACCGCCTCGACCTGCGCGACGAGGACATCACGCGGGCCAAGGAGCTGGGCGCGAAGTTCGCGATCGACACGGACGCGCACTCGGTCCTGCATCTGGCCTTCCTGCGGTACGGCGTCGGTACCGCCCAGCGTGGCTGGCTCACCAAGGACGACGTGATCAACACCTGGCCGCTGACCCGGCTGAAACGGTTCCTCCGCAAAGGCCGCCGCTGAACGGTCGCCGGCCCCCCGGCCCCCTCGGCCCGGGCGCCCACAGCCCTCAGCCCTCAGCCCTCGTGCAGCACCAGCTCCCCCGCCGGACCGCTGTCCACCCGCGTGCCCAGGTCGCGCCCGGCCGCGTCCAGCACCTCCCGCAGCCACCGCGCGTCCTCCTCCGGCGCGCGCCGCAGCCGCATCCGGTGCGCCTGCAGGACCGCCAGGCGCGCGCCGGGGCCGGTCAGCCGGCCGGTCGCGGGATCGAGGGTGACGAGGTAGGCGGGCCGCAGGTCGTCGCGGTAGCGCTCGTACCCCGTGATGCCCTCGTAGTCGTCGATGAAGTCGCCGCAGCCGTAGAGGATGAGCTTGCCGCGGTAGATCTCGGCCGGGCGGGGGTGGTGCGAGGAGTGGCCGTGGACGACGTCGGCGCCGCCGTCGATGAGCGCCCGCGCGTACCGCACCTCGTCGCCGGAGACCTCGTACCCCCAGTTCGGGCCCCAGTGCAGCGACACCACGACGATGTCGCCCGGCCGTTTGACCTGCCGTATGCGGTCGGTGACGCAGGACGCGGCGGCGGGCGAGGGGCCGGGGACGAAGGCGACGCCGGGCCGGTCCTCGCCGGCCGCCCACTCGTACGGGATGCCGCTGGAGCGCATGCCGCGCGCGAAGACCAGCACGCGGGAGCCGCCGGGCAGGGGTACGGAGGCGGGGCGCCGCGCCCGCTCGGCGTCCGTGCCCGCGCCCGCCGAGCGCAGCCGCACGTCGGCGAGCAGGGCCAGGGTCTCGCGCAGCCCTTCGGGGCCGAAGTCGAGCACGTGGTTGTTGGCCAGGACGCACACGTCGGGGTGGGCGACGGTCAGGCACGGCAGGTTCCCCGGGCTCATTCGGTAGTGCACGGCCTTGCCCGGCGCGAAGTCCCCGCCGCGGGTGATCGCCGTCTCCAGGTTGACGATCCGGGCGTCGACCCCGGCCCGCTCCAGCAGCCCCAGCGCGTCCCCCCACGGCCAGCCGAAGCCGGTCGCGCGCGGTACCGGCCCGTTCGCCCGCTCGGCCAGTTCCACGTAGCCGCGGGCGTCCCGTACGTACTCCTCGCGCAGCCGCGGGTCGCCCGGCGACGGCAGGATCTGGTCCACCCCGCGGCCGAGCATCACGTCGCCGCAGAGGAACAGGGTGACCTGGGCGTTCCCCATACCTCCAGGGTAGAACCCGGGGCCGCCCGGTTCCCGCCCGCGCGCGGCGGCGCCTTGGCTACCCTCACCGCATGATTACCGAGATCGCCGACCTCCCCGTCGCCCCCGGCCGCGAGGACGAGTTCGCCGCCGCCTACGCCGAGGGCACCAAGATCCTGCGCGCCGCCCCCGGCTGCCTCGCCTCCCGCCTCATACGCGGGGTGGAGTCCCCCTCCCGCTTCATCGCCATCGTCGAGTGGGAGTCCAAGGACCACCACACCTCCTACATGGAATCCGACGGCTTCCGCCAATTCGGCGCCCTGATCGGCCATTTCTTCTCCGGTCCGGTCACCGTCGAACACTTCACGGAGTCCTGAGCACGGGCCGGGGCCGCCCGGCGGCCAGGGCGGCCCCGCGGTGTGCGGGCGAGGGGGCCGGGGTCTGATACGCTGATCCAGCGACAACGGCCCGCCGAAATGTCCGACTGATCACCGCAGGATCCCCCGGGGATCACGGTGCGAAGGAAGGCCCGGCGCGGAGGTCGCGCAAACCTGTGTGAGACCACGGCACGACATGTGCAAGACTTGGTCCCGCACGGAGCAAGGTCCTGTGGAGCAGTTTGGAGTGCTCGCCACCCTGTCAAGGTGGAGGCCGCGGGTTCAAATCCCGTCAGGACCGCTGCGGCTGGGTAGCTCAGTTGGTACGAGCGACCGCCTGAAAAGCGGTAGGTCGCCGGTTCGACCCCGGCCCCAGCCACCGCACGACGCAGGGCCCGCCACCGCGCGGGCCCTGCGTCGTTCCGGGATGTCGTTCCCCGAGTCGTTCCGGAATGTCTCTCCGGGGTGTCGTTCCCGGGGCCGCCCGTCCGGCGGGCGCGCCCCACCCGAAATGTGTTCGCCGCGGGCGGCGGCCGGATGCGATGCTGGACCGCGTATGTCTACCCAAACCTCCACCGCCGGCCTCGCCGCACGGCTCCCCTCGCTGACCCTGCGGGACGAGCAGCGCCTCGGCCGCCGGCTCGACGGCGTGCGCCGGATACGGAAGCCCCAGGCGCGGGACGCCGTGCTGGCCGAGATCGAGGCCGACGTCGTCCGGGCCGAGCAGCGCGTCGCCCTCCGGCAGGCCGCGGTCCCCCCGGTGACGTATCCGGAAGCGCTGCCGGTCAGCCAGAAGAAGGACGACATCCTCGCCGCCATCCGCGACCACCAGGTCGTGATCGTGGCCGGTGAGACCGGCTCCGGCAAGACCACCCAGATCCCGAAGATCTGCCTGGAGCTCGGCCGCGGGGTGCGCGGCCTGATCGGCCACACCCAGCCGCGCCGTATCGCCGCCCGTACGGTCGCCGAGCGCGTCGCGGAGGAGCTGCGGACACCGCTCGGCCAGGCCGTGGGCTGGAAGGTCCGCTTCACCGACCAGGTGAGCGACGGCACCCTGGTGAAGCTGATGACCGACGGCATCATGCTCGCCGAGATCCAGACCGACCGCGAGCTGCGCGCGTACGACACGATCATCATCGACGAGGCCCACGAGCGCAGCCTCAACATCGACTTCATCCTGGGCTACCTGGCCCAGCTGCTGCCTCGCCGCCCCGACCTGAAGGTCGTCATCACCTCGGCGACCATCGACCCCGAGCGCTTCTCCCGCCACTTCGGCGACGCGCCGATCGTGGAGGTCAGCGGGCGCACGTACCCGGTCGAGGTGCGCTACCGGCCGCTGCTGGAGGAGGGCACCGACAGCGAGGACCGCGACCAGATCACCGCGATCTGCGACGCCGTGGACGAGCTGCAGGCCGAGGGCCCGGGCGACATCCTGGTCTTCCTGTCCGGCGAGCGGGAGATCCGCGACACCGCCGACGCCCTGAACAAGCGCGACCTGCGGCACACCGAGGTGCTGCCGCTGTACGCCCGCCTGTCCTCCGCCGAGCAGCACCGCGTCTTCCAGCCGCACGCCGGCCGCCGTATCGTCCTGGCCACCAACGTCGCGGAGACCAGCCTCACCGTCCCCGGCATCCGCTACGTCATCGACCCCGGCACCGCCCGCGTCTCCCGCTACAGCCACCGCACCAAGGTCCAGCGGCTGCCCATCGAGCGGATCAGCCAGGCCAGCGCCAACCAGCGCAAGGGCCGCTGCGGCCGCACGTCCGACGGCATCTGCGTCCGGCTGTACGACGAGGACGACTTCCTGTCCCGGCCGGAGTTCACCGACCCGGAGATCCTGCGCACCAACCTCGCCTCGGTCATCCTGCAGATGACGGCGGCCGGGCTCGGCGACATCGCGAAGTTCCCGTTCATCGACCCGCCGGACAGCCGCAACATCAAGGACGGCATCCAGCTCCTGGAGGAGCTCGGCGCGCTCGACCCGCAGGCCAAGGACCCGCGGGCGCGGCTGACCGACACCGGCCGCAAGCTCTCCCAGCTCCCGGTGGACCCGCGGCTGGCCCGGATGGTGCTGGAGGCCGACCGCAACGGCTGCGTGCGCGAAGTGATGGTGATCGCCGCCGCCCTGTCCATCCAGGACCCGCGCGAGCGCCCCGCCGACAAGCAGACCCAGGCCGACCAGCAGCACGCCAGGTTCAAGGACGACGACAGCGACTTCCTGGCGTTCCTCAACCTGTGGCGCTACATCCGCGAGCGGCAGAGGGAGCTGTCCTCCTCCGCGTTCCGCCGGATGTGCCGCGCCGAGTACCTGAACTACCTGCGCATCCGCGAGTGGCAGGACATCTACAGCCAGTTGCGCACCATCACCAGGCAGCTGGGCATCTCCACCGCGGAGGACGAGGCGGAGACCGACCCGCGGCGCGTCCACGCCTCGCTGCTGGCCGGCCTGCTGTCGCACATCGGCCTGAAGGACACCGAGAAGAACGAGTACCTGGGCGCGCGCAGCGCCAAGTTCGCGGTGTTCCCCGGCTCGGCGCTGTTCCGCAAGCCCCCGCGGTGGCTGATGTCGGCGGAACTCGTGGAGACCTCCCGGCTGTGGGCCCGCGTCAACGCCCGGATCGAACCGGAGTGGGTCGAGCCGCTCGCCCAGCACCTGGTCAAGCGCAGTTACAGCGAGCCGCACTGGGAGAAGGACCAGGCGGCGGTGATGGCGTACGAGCGGGTGACGCTGTACGGGATCCCGCTCGTGGCGCAGCGCAAGGTCAACTACGGGCGGATCGACCCCGAGGTCTCCCGCGAGCTGTTCATCCGCGGCGCCCTCGTCGAGGGCGACTGGCGCACCCACCACCAGTTCTTCCACGACAACCGCAAACTGCTCGGCGAGGTCGAGGAGCTGGAGCACCGCGCCCGGCGCCGGGACATCCTGGTCGACGACGAGACGCTGTTCGACTTCTACGACGCGCGGCTGCCCGAGCACGTGGTGTCCGGCGCCCACTTCGACTCGTGGTGGAAGCACAAGCGGCGCGAGGACCCGGAACTGCTCAGCTTCGAGCACTCCATGCTGATCAACGAGAACGCGGAGGCGGTCACCAAGGCCGACTACCCGGACTCCTGGCGGCAGGGCGCGCTGAAGTTCAAGGTGACCTACCAGTTCGAGCCGGGCGCGGACGCGGACGGCGTGACCGTCCACATCCCGCTGCAGGTGCTCAACCAGGTCACCCCGGCCGGCTTCGACTGGCAGATCCCGGGGCTGCGCGAGGACGTCGTCACCGAGCTGATCCGCTCGCTGCCCAAGGCGATCCGCCGGCACTACGTCCCGGCGCCGAACTTCGCCAAGAGGTTCCTGCAGACGGCGGTCGCCGGCCCCGATCCCCTTCCGGCGGTGCTGGCACGGGAGTTGCGGCGGATGGTGGGGGTGCCGCTCGCCGCGGAGGACTTCGACCTGGCCAAGGTGCCCGACCACCTGAAGATCACCTTCCGGGTGATCGACGAACGGCGCCGCAAGCTCGCCGAGGACAAGGACCTGGAGGCGCTGAAGCGGCGGCTGAAGCCGAAGACGCGCGAGGCCATCACGCGGGCCTTCGAACGGTCCGCGGACGCCTCCGAGTCGGGCCTGGCGACCCTGGAGCAGCGCACGGGGCTGACGGACTGGACGCTGGGCACGCTGCCGCGCACCTTCGAGACGCGACGCGCCGGGCAGCCGGTGCGGGCCTACCCCGCGCTGGTGGACGAGGGCTCCTCGGTGGCCGTGCGGCTCTTCGACACCGAGCCCGAGCAGGCCGAGGCGATGTGGCGCGGCACCCGGCGGCTGATCCTGCTGGGCGTTCCGGTGAACCCGGCGAAGTTCGCCGCCGACCGGCTGAGCAACCAGCAGAAGCTCGCGCTGTCCCGCAACCCGCACGGCGGCGTGCAGGCGCTCTTCGAGGACTGCGCGACCGCCGCCGCCGACCGCCTCATCGCCGACCACGGCGGACCGGCCTGGGACGAGGAGGCGTACCGCAAGCTGTACGACGCGGTGCGCGCGGACCTGGTCGAGCTGACCGCGCGCAGCGTGGAGCGGGTCCAGCAGGTGCTGGCCGCCTGGCAGTCGTGCGAGCGGCGGCTGAAGGACACCAGGAGCCCGGCGCTGCTGGCCAACCTCCAGGACGTCCGCGAGCAGCTCACCGGGCTCGTCCACCCCGGCTTCGTCACGGCCACCGGGCTCAAGCGGCTGCCCGACCTCATGCGCTACCTGGTGGCCGCCGACCGGCGGCTGCAGCAGATGCCGACGGCCGCCCAGCGGGACACCACCCGCATGGCCAAGGTCCGCGAACTGCAGGCGGAGTACGCCGAGCTGCTCGCCGCGCAGCCGCCCGGCCGGCCCGTGCCCGCCGTGGTCCGCGACATCCGCTGGATGCTGGAGGAACTGCGGGTCAGCTACTTCGCGCACGCCCTGGGCACGGCCTTCCCGGTCTCCGACAAGCGCGTCGTGAAGGCCCTGGACGAGGGCTGGGCGGCCACCCCCTCCTGAGCCCGGCCATGAACCCGGCCACCGGTTCGACCGCACCCCCTGACCTGCTGTAGAGTCATCCTCGCAACGAGGTCCTGTGGAGCAGTTTGGAGTGCTCGCCACCCTGTCAAGGTGGAGGCCGCGGGTTCAAATCCCGTCAGGACCGCAATCGCGTCAGTGCTTTACCGCGCTCTATCACGGCCCCGCCTCCGGACTCCGGACGCGGGGCCGCTTCCGTGTGCGCACCGCGCGGCCCGTGGAGGCCGCGCCCGTCCCCGCGCTCGACCCGTACCCCTCCCCGCACCTCTCCCGTACACGGCCCGTGTACGCGGCCCGCCTACACGGCCCGCGTCAACGGACCGCGGACAGGCCCGCGAGGGGGCGGTCCTTCCGGGACTCCGCGCCGCCCGGCCGGACCTGACGGGTCGTCCGGTTCCTTTACCGCATATGCGGCACGCGTCACAAGAGGCCGATGTGTGACGGGAGTCACGTAAAGTCGCACACAGATGGCGGAACTTGAGCCCCTCCACAGAGCCCTCGATTTAATATGTGCAATGGTACCGCTCGTACCACCCGTCCCAGGCCGAACAGCGGACCCGGGAAGGACCCCGGGAACAGGGCCGCCCGACGGGTGCGGACAGGTGGCCCGACCCGCCCCCGGGGGCCGGAGGCGGGCACGAAAAAGACCGCACCGGACCCGGCGGAGTCCGATGCGGTCGAGGTCACATCCACCGGTTTCCCGGTGAGACCGGTGACACTCCCGATTGGGGGCGGGAGAGCCGCCGGCGGGGCGACGCGGAGGGTGGGGGCCCGCAAGCCGCCCGAAAGGGCTGTCAGGCCTCGCTTCGCTGCTGCGGAATGCCCGCCAGCAGGGCGCGGACCTCCGCCTCGCGGTAGCGGCGGTGGCCGCCGAGCGTGCGGATCGACGTGAGCTTGCCGGCCTTGGCCCAGCGCGTGACCGTCTTCGGGTCGACGCGGAACATGGTCGCGACTTCAGCGGGGGTAAGCAACGGCTCGGCATCAGGGGTGCGAGCGGTCATGAGCGGCCTCCTCGAGAGAACCGAACCAACGCGGTTCTTTCCTCTAAATTCTGCACCTTGGCCCCCGTTGCCCGAAATGGCGGACGAGGGCCGAGTCGGTAATAGGACGAACGGCTTGTCCTCGGCACTACAACTACACCATCCGTCCAGCCGCGTCGGCCAAACCGATGGATTTGCCCTCTCAGGTGTTCAAGCTCGGCGGAAGCCGATGGACCGTGCCATAGCGGACAGTCACACCAACGTGACGATCAGTCACAGCTCGATCATCCGCAACATCCCCACCTTCGAAACGAGCCCGAGGCGGACCCGATGTCCCATTTTGGCATGACAGATGGTGATGTTGGCAAGGGGTCAGTCACGTGCTCTGCGTCACCCTTGGGCCAAACGTCACCGTTGTCAACGGAACACCACACCCGTCAACCACAGAAGCGCACGTCACACCCTAAGCATCACACTGCGGACCAACCGCCCGGAACTCAGCTGGCGAACTGCAGTTCGCGCACCGCCCGCCAGCGCTCGGTGAGGCGCTCGTACGCCGCCCCCGCGGCCGCCGAGTCGCCCTCGCGCAGCGCCGCCAGCCCCTCGGCCACGTCCGCCGCCGAGTGGTCGGCGGCCAGCCGGTCCTGGCCCATCACGTGCACCAGCCCGCCGTAGTCGAGTTCGACCAGCGAGCGCGGGTGGAACTCCTCCAGCCACCGGCCCACGTCGATCAGCCCGTCGATCAACGGGCCCTCCTCCAGGGCGTCCTTGAGCACCCGCAGTGCCCGCGCCACCCGCCGCCGGGCCTGGACCATGGGCGTGCGGTAGCGCAGCAGCGGCTCCTTGGACTCGCCCGCGCCCGCCGGCTCGTACTCCCGCTCGTCGTCGCCGACCAGCGCGAACCAGCGCACCGGCACGTGCCAGGTGGCCGACTTGATCCACGGACGCGCGTCGGGGTTGCGTTCCAGCCACGCCTCGCGGTCCGCCTCGGCCTGGCGGCGGACGACCGGCGGCAGCATGGCGTCGAGCACCGGCTCGGGCAGCAGCCGCCCGGCCTCTTCGAGCGCCAGCCAGCCGCGCAGCCTCGTCCGCCAGGGGCAGATGTGGGTCACCCCGCCGACGACCGCGACGAAGGCGTCCCGGCTCTCGTGCACCGGCACCGCGACGGGCGGCACGGGCACCAGGTCGGCCAGCGACTGCCGCAGCTCGTCCTGAGCGGTCCTGGCACGGCCGGCGGCCGCGTACCGGTACCAGTGGGTGCGTTCGGGCTCGGGAAAGGCCGCCAGCGGCTCGTACACCCGCAGGTACGCCGCGTACGGGACCAGTACCGGTGAACCGCCCACACCCGCTCCCTCGCACGCCCTTCCCGCTCTCCCGATCGTCCCACGCGCCCATGTGGCGCGGAGGTGATCCCGGCCACTGCGCGCAGGGCCTACGCTGTGGCCATCGAGCCCTCCGCCACCCGTACGGGGGGCGAGAGCCGTCAGATGGGACCACTGGACCATGGGAGTCACCACCGTGACCGACGTACCGGAAAGTGCCGTAGCCAAGCTGTTCCGATCGGAGCAGGGCGGGCACGAGCAGGTCGTTCTCTGCCAGGACCGCGCCTCGGGCCTGAAGGCCGTCATCGCCATCCACTCCACCGCCCTGGGCCCGGCCCTCGGCGGCACCCGCTTCCACGCCTACGCCTCGGACGACGAGGCCGTCGAGGACGCCATCAACCTCTCGCGCGGCATGTCCTACAAGAACGCGCTGGCCGGCCTCGACCTCGGCGGCGGCAAGGCCGTCATCATCGGGGACCCCGAGACGCTGAAGACCGAGGAACTGCTGCTGGCCTACGGCCGCTGCGTGGCCTCCCTCGGCGGCCGGTACGTCACCGCGTGCGACGTCGGCACCTATGTCGCCGACATGGACGTGGTCGCCCGCGAGAACCGCTGGACCACCGGCCGCTCCCCCGAGCACGGCGGGGCCGGCGACTCCTCGGTGCTCACCGCCTTCGGCGTGTTCCAGGGCATGCGGGCCGCCGCGAAGGCGCAGTGGGGCGAGCCGACGCTCGCCGGCCGCCGGGTCGGCGTCGCCGGCGTCGGCAAGGTCGGCCACCACCTGGTGCGGCACCTGCTCGACGACGGCGCCGAGGTCGTGATCACCGACGTGCGTCCCGACGCCGTGCGGCGCGTCCTCGACCGCCACCCGCGGGTCACCGCCGTGGCCGACGCCGACGCCCTGGTCCGCACCCCCATCGACGTGTACGCGCCGTGCGCGCTCGGCGGCGCGCTGGACGACGCGACCGTGGCCGCGCTCACCGCCACCGTGGTCTGCGGCGCGGCGAACAACCAGCTGGCCCACCCGGGTGTCGAGAAGGACCTCGCCGACCGCGGGATCCTCTACGCGCCGGACTACGTGGTCAACGCCGGCGGCGTCATCCAGGTCGCCGACGAGCTGCGGGGCTTCGACTTCGAGCGGGCCAAGGCCAAGGCGACCCGGATCTACGACACGACTCTGGCCATTTTCCACCGGGCGGCGGCGGACGGCGTGCCGCCGGCGGTGGCCGCGGACCGGCTGGCCGAGCAGCGGATGGCCGACCGCACCCCGGCGGCGGACTGGCTGCGGCCCGAGTCGGCCGGCGAGACGGGCGGGGCCGGCGGGGCCGGCGGGGCCCGTGCGGAGGGCGTGTAAGCGCTCTCCGGCACGCGTTCTGAACAGGTTCACAACCGATTCACGTGACCGATAGCACGACCCGATAGCAAGTTCGCGCTAGAAGACGGTAAAATCGAGTCTGACCAGGTAGGACGGGGCCGCCAATGCCCCCTGTTCCGACGCGCGTCGTGCGGGCGACGTACCGTGCGGCGTCGGAAGCAGGTACCGTTGAGGCCCTACGGACCGGTCTTCCTCCGGGAGGCCGCTTCTCATTCATGAACGCGTGTCAAGACTCGGGGCCGTCGAGCCCCGCCGTTGAGGGGGTCGAGCCATGGGGCGCGGCCGGGCCAAGGCCAAGCAGACGAAGGTCGCCCGCCAGTTGAAGTACAACACTGGCGGCACGGACCTCTCCCGTCTGGCCGAAGAGCTGGGCGCATCGCCGTCGAGGCCGGTTAATCCGGAACCTGTCGAGGACGATGACGACGAGTTCGAAGACGACCCGTACGCTCAGTACGCGGATCTTTACAACGACGACGAGGACGACGAGGACGAGGACAGGTCGCCTTCCTCGCAACGCCGCCGCGCTTGACGCCGTACGCTCGCCGACCCGGTCCGGGGGCCACCCCGGACCGGGTTGCGGCCTTATTGCCGCCCTCTCGCCTCCGGGCGCTCAAACCCGGTGTCGACGGTCGACCGTGCTCGCTCGCTCCTTCGTCGCTCCCTGCGCGCGGTTCTCCCTTTCGACACCGGCGCGCCCTTTGACTCAACGGCTACGCGCGCTGACCGTCACTTTGCGTAGTCGCCGGTCAGTTCCGCGGCGGGGGCGTCCTCCTCGCGTGCCGTGATCTCGCCGGCCACCCAGGCGCCCGCGCCGCGGTCGGCCAGCACGGTCAGGGCCGCGTCCACCGACTCCGGGGGCACGACGGCGACCATCCCGACCCCCATGTTCAAGGTCCGCTCCAGTTCCAGCCGCTCCACCCCGCCGAGCTCGCCGACCGTGCCGAAGACGGGCGCGGGGGTCCAGGTGGACCGGTCGACGGTGGCGTGCAGCCCGTCCGGGATCACCCGGGCCAGGTTGGCCGCCAGTCCCCCGCCGGTCACGTGCGCGAAGGCGTGCACCGGGGTGGTCCTGGCCAGGGCCAGGCAGTCCAGCGAGTAGATCCGCGTCGGCTCCAGCAGCTCCTCGCCGAGCGTGCGGCCGAACTCCGGGACCTCGCGGTCGAGCTCCCAGCCGGCCCGGTCGAAGAAGACATGCCGGACCAGGCTGTACCCGTTCGAGTGAAGTCCGGACGACTCGATGGCGATCACCACGTCGCCCGTACGGATGAGATCCGCGCCGAGCAGCCGGTCGGCCTCCACCACGCCCGTGCCGGCCCCGGCGACGTCGAAGTCGTCCGCGCCCAGCAGCCCCGGGTGCTCGGCGGTCTCCCCGCCGACCAGGGCGCAGCCGGCCAGCACACAGCCCTCGGCGATGCCCTTCACGATGGCCGCGACCCGCTCCGGGTGGACCTTGCCCACACAGATGTAGTCCGTCATGAACAGCGGCTCGGCCCCGCACACCACCAGGTCGTCGACCACCATGCCGACCAGGTCGTGCCCGATCGTGTCGTAGACGCCCATCCGGCGGGCGATGTCGACCTTGGTGCCGACGCCGTCGGTCGCGGAGGCCAGCAGCGGGCGCTCGTACCGCTTGAGGGCCGAGGCGTCGAAGAGCCCGGCGAAGCCGCCGAGGCCGCCGACCACCTCCGGGCGGGTGGCCTTGCGCACCCACTCCTTCATCAGGGTGACGGCACGGTCGCCGGCCTCGATGTCGACGCCGGCGGCGGCGTAGCTGGCACCGGGGGTTTCGCCGGGGGATGCGGACATGAGAGGCACTTTCCGGTTCGGGGCGGGGGCGGTTGCTGGGCGGTTCACGGGCGGTTCGGGGCGGCCGGTCACCTGGCGGCCGGGGCCGCGGTCCACGGTTCCCGGCCGGCGCGGGCTACGGGCGGCGCAGGGCGTCGGCGGCGTCCGCGCCGCCGGCCAGCTCGGTCTCCAGGAGCTGCTTGCCGAGCAGCTCGGGGTCGGGCAGGTCCATCGGGTACTGGCCGTCGAAACACGCCCGGCACAGGTCGTCCTTGGGGATCGTGGTCGCCTCGATCATGGCGTCCAGCGAGATGTACGCGAGCGAGTCCGCGCCGAGCGACGCGCCGATCTCCGCCACGCTCATGCCGTTGGCGATCAGCTCGGCGCGGGTGGCGAAGTCGATGCCGAAGAAGCACGGCCACTTCACCGGCGGCGAGGAGATCCGCACGTGCACCTCGGCGGCGCCGGCCTCGCGGAGCATGCGGACGAGGGCGCGCTGGGTGTTGCCGCGGACGATCGAGTCGTCCACCACGACCAGCCGCTTGCCGCGGATGACTTCCTTGAGCGGGTTGAGCTTGAGCCGGATGCCGAGCTGGCGGATGGTCTGCGAGGGCTGGATGAAGGTGCGGCCCACGTAGGAGTTCTTCACCAGGCCGGAGCCGTACGGGATGCCGCTGGCCTCGGCGTACCCCACGGCGGCCGGGGTGCCGGACTCCGGGGTCGGTATCACCAGGTCGGCCTCGACCGGGGCTTCCTTGGCCAGGCGGCGGCCCATCTCGACCCGGGACAGGTAGACGTTGCGGCCGGCGATGTCGGTGTCGGGACGGGCGAGGTAGACGTACTCGAAGACGCAGCCCTTGGGGCGGGGCGTCGCGAACCGGGTGGTGCGCACGCCCTGCTCGTCGATGGCGACCAGCTCGCCGGGCTCGATCTCGCGGACGAAGCCGGCGCCGACGATGTCGAGGGCGGCGGTCTCGGAGGCGACCACCCAGCCGCGCTCCAGGCGGCCGAGGACCAGCGGGCGGATGCCCTGGGGGTCGCGGGCGGCGTAAAGCGTGTGCTCGTCCATGTAGACGAGGCTGAAGGCGCCCTTGACGCGGGGCAGCACCCTGGCGGCGGCCTCCTCGACGGACAGCGGGCCGCCGTCGTCGCCGACCTGGCCGGCCAGCAGGGCCGTGATCAGGTCGGTGTCGTTGGTGGCGGCGACCTTCGTGGCGCGGCCCGGGCCCTGCGGGAGGGCGGCGACGAGCTCGGCGAGCTCGGCGGTGTTGACCAGGTTGCCGTTGTGGCCGAGGGCGATGGAGCCGTTGGCGGTGGCGCGGAAGGTGGGCTGGGCGTTCTCCCACACGGAGGCGCCGGTGGTCGAGTAGCGGGCGTGACCGACCGCGATGTGGCCGGTCAGCGAGCCCAGCGAGGTCTCGTCGAAGACCTGCGAGACCAGGCCCATGTCCTTGAAGACGAGGATCTGCGAACCGTTGCTCACCGCGATGCCCGCGGACTCCTGTCCGCGGTGCTGCAGCGCGTACAGCCCGAAATAGGTGAGTTTGGCGACCTCTTCGCCGGGGGCCCAGACTCCGAAAACGCCGCAGGCGTCCTGGGGGCCCTTCTCGCCGGGGAGCAGGTCGTGGCTGAGTCGTCCGTCACCACGCACGCCCTTGAGTCTAGGGCAGGATTGCCGTTCGTCCGAACGAGGGACCTTGGATTATGCGGTTCTATGCGCGTAGCGCCTTGGGGGCAAAGGACTGTGACATACGTCCTGTGGTCCGCCGGCCGGCTCAGCCCATGACCGGCAGATACGGCGACAGGTCCGCCCGCTCCCCGCTCGCGGCCACCTTCGCCGCGTCCAGGGCCCGCGCCCACTCCATCCGCCCCGTGGCCAGCCGGATCCACGTCAGCGGGTCGGTCTCCACCACGTTCGGCGGGGTGCCCCTGGTGTGCCGGGGGCCCTCCACGCACTGCACGGCCGCGTACGGGGGGATCCGCACCTCCACCGAGTTGCCCGGTGCCTTGGCCGCCAGGGCGTCGGCGAGGAGGCGCACGGCCGCCGCGAGGGCCTGCTTGTCCAGCGGCACGTCGATCCCGGTGGCCCGCGCGAGGTCGTCGCTGTGCACGACGAGCTCGACCAGCCGGGTCACGGTGAAGTCCAGCGCGCGCATGGACGAGAAGACGTGCGGCACGACGCGGTCCGAACGCAGCGCCTCCCGCTCCTGTACGGCCAGCAGCTCCGCCTCGGCGTCGAGCGCGGCCGCCGGGTCCGGCGTCCGGGCCGCGGTCTCCTTGGTGTCCTCGTCCAGCCTGTCCGCGATCCCCGCGGTGGACAGGGCCCAGTGGTCCAGGTCGGTGATCTTCGTGCCCGGCGCCGGGGCCGGCTCCGCGAGCAGCCTGCGTACCGCCTCGACCTGCCGCACGATGTGCACGACCAGCAGCCGCACGTCCCAGCCGGGCAGCCCGCTCGGCGCCGACCACTGCTCCTCGCCCAGGTCCGCGACGGCCGCCCGTACATGCCCGGTCTGCGCGACGAGCGCGGCCCAGGTCCTGGCGGGGTCGTACGTGCGCGGACGGCGCTTGGCTGCGGGCATGTGCCGAGCGTAGCCAGGGCCCGCGACAGCCCGCCAGGAAGTATGCGGCGAGCGAACCCCGGCGAACCCCCGCCCGCCCGCCCGGGCGTGCGCGCCGGCCGGGCGGGGGCGGGCGTCAATGAGGCTGTGCTCGAACCGAGTTGTGCGTCTCGCCCACGGGATCGAAGACTTGAGCGTCCTGACCACAAAAGCCCTGGTGGCCGCCCCCGTTACGGGGGTACGGGGGCGGCCACCAGATCCTCGCGGCACGAAGGTGCCCCCGGCCGCGCGCGGCCGGGGGCACCTTCGTGAGATCGAGCGGTCGGACCGGGGCGGTCAGCCCAGGAGGGCCGGGATCGTCTCCTCATGGGCCGATCGCAGCTCGGCCAGGGGGAGGCTGAACTCGCCCTGGACATCGATCGCGTCGCCGTCGACCACGCCGATACGGGCGGCCGGCAGGCCACGGGCGCCGCACATGTCGGTGAAGCGCAGTTCCTCCGAGCGCGGGACTGCGACGATCGCGCGGCCCGCCGACTCCGAGAAGAGGAAGGTGAACGCGGACAGGCCGTCGGGGACGACCAGCCGGGCGCCGAGGCCGCCGCGCAGGCAGGACTCGGTGACCGCCTGGATCAGGCCGCCGTCGGACAGGTCGTGGGCGGCGTCGATCATGCCGTCGCGGGAAGCGGAGATCAGGATCTCGGCCAGCAGCTTCTCCCGCTCCAGGTCCACCGCCGGGGGCAGCCCGCCGAGGTGGCCGTGCACGACCTGCGACCAGGCCGAACCGCCGAACTCCTCCCGGGTCTCGCCCAGCAGGTAGATGAGCTGCCCCTGGCCGGCGAAGGCCATCGGGGTGCGCCGGGAGACGTCGTCGATCACGCCCAGGACGGCGACCACCGGGGTGGGGTGGATCGCGGTGTCCCCGGTCTGGTTGTAGAGGGAGACGTTGCCGCCGGTCACCGGGGTGCCCAGGGCCAGGCAGCCGTCCGCGAGGCCGCGGGTGGCCTCGGCGAACTGCCACATCACCGCCGGGTCCTCGGGCGAGCCGAAGTTGAGGCAGTCCGAGACCGCGAGCGGGCGGGCGCCGGTGGCGGCCACGTTGCGGTACGCCTCGGCGAGCGCGAGCTGCGCGCCCGTGTACGGGTCGAGCTTGGCGTACCGACCGTTGCCGTCGGTGGCGACCGCCACGCCGAGCCCGGTCTCCGGGTCGATCCGGATCACCCCGGAGTCCTCGGGCTGCGCCAGCACCGTGTTGCCCTGCACGAAGCGGTCGTACTGGTCGGTGACCCACGCCTTGGACGCCTGGTTGGGCGAACCGACCAGCCGCAGCACCTGGGCGCGCAGCTCCTCGCCGGATACCGGGCGCGGCAGGGCGCCCGCGTCGTCGGCCTGCAGCTCGTCCTGCCAGGAGGGGCGCTCGTACGGGCGGTGGTACGTCGGCCCCTCGTGCGCCACCGAGCGCGGCGGCACGTCCACGATCTGCTCGCCGTGCCAGTGGATCTCCAGCCGCGAGCCCTCGGTCACCTCACCGATGACGGTGGCGATGACGTCCCACTTCTCGCAGATCTCCAGGAACCGGTCCACCTTGTCCGGCTCGACGATCGCGCACATCCGCTCCTGCGACTCGCTCATCAGGATCTCCTCCGGGGACAGCGAGGAGTCGCGCAGCGGGACGGTGTCCAGCTCGATCCGCATGCCCCCCGACCCGGCCGAGGCCAGTTCGGAGGTCGCGCAGGACAGTCCGGCGCCGCCGAGGTCCTGGATGCCGGCGACGAGCTTCTCCCGGAAGATCTCCAGGGTGCACTCGATCAGCAGCTTCTCCTGGAAGGGGTCGCCGACCTGGACCGCGGGGCGCCGGGACGGGCCGCTCGCCTCGAAGGTCTCGCTGGCCAGCACGGACACCCCGCCGATGCCGTCGCCGCCGGTCCTGGCCCCGTACAGGACGACCTTGTTGCCGACGCCCGAGGCCTTGGCGAGGTGGATGTCCTCGTGCTTCATCACGCCGACGCACAGCGCGTTGACCAGCGGGTTGCCCTGGTAGCAGGGGTCGAAGACGACCTCGCCGCCGATGTTCGGCAGGCCCAGGCAGTTGCCGTAGCCGCCGACGCCCGCGACGACACCGGGCAGCACCCGCTTGGTGTCCGGGTGGTCGGCGGCGCCGAACCGCAGCGGGTCCATCACGGCGACCGGCCGCGCGCCCATGGCGAGGATGTCGCGGACGATGCCGCCGACGCCGGTGGCCGCGCCCTGGTAGGGCTCGATGTACGAGGGGTGGTTGTGCGACTCGATCTTGAAGGTGACCGCGTAGCCCTGGCCGACGTCGACCACGCCCGCGTTCTCGCCGATGCCGACCAGCAGCGCGTCGGTCCGCGGCGCCTTCTCCCCGAACTGCCTCAGGTGCACCTTGCTCGACTTGTACGAGCAGTGCTCCGACCACATCACCGAGTACATCGCCAGCTCCGCGCCGGTCGGGCGGCGGCCGAGGATGTCCCGGATCCGCTGGTACTCGTCCTCCTTGAGGCCGAGCTCCTTCCAGGGCTGCCCTGCGTCGGGGGTCTGCTCGGCGTGCTTGACGGTGTCCAAGGTCACGCTCGGTCACTCCTTCGCGCGTCGTGGTGCGGGTGGCGCGTGCTGGGGCGCTCGGTCGCTCCCTCGGCCGTTCCGGTATCGAGAGTCATGCGGTGACCAGCCTGTTGAGTACCGAGGTGAAGAAGGCCAGGCCGTCCGTGCGGCCGGTGCCGATCAGCGACTCGACGGCGTGCTCGGGGTGCGGCATGAGGCCGACGACGTTGCCGGCCTCGTTGGTGACACCGGCGATGTCGCGCAGCGACCCGTTCGGGTTGCCGTAGCCCTCGGCGGCGGGGCCCGCGGTGGCGTAGCGGAACACCACGCGGCCCTCGGCCTCCAGTTCGTCGAGGGTGCGCTCGTCGGCGGTGTAGCGGCCGTCGATGTTCTTCAGCGGGATGGAGATCTCCTGCCCCGCCGTGTAGTCGGCGGTCCAGGCGGTGCCGGCGCTCTCGACGGTCAGCTTCTGGTCGCGGCAAACGAAGTGCAGCGCGGTGTTCCTGAGCATCGCGCCGGGCAGCAGGTGCGCCTCGGTGAGCACCTGGAAACCGTTGCAGATCCCGAGAACGGGCATTCCGGCCTTCGCCTGCTCGATGATCGTCCCCATCACCGGGGAGAAACGGGAGATCGCGCCGGCCCGCAGATAGTCCCCGTAACTGAACCCGCCGGGCAGAACCACCGCGTCGACCTGCTTGAGGTCCTTGTCGCGGTGCCACAGCGGCACGGCCTCGGCGCCCGCGGCGCGCACCGCGCGCCGGGTGTCGTGGTCGTCGAGACTGCCCGGGAATGTGACGACGCCAATGCGGGCAGTCACGACTCCACCTTTACATTGAAGTCCTCGATCACGGTGTTGGCGAGAAACGTTTCCGCCATCTCCCGAATGCGGGCGAGGGCGGCGTCGTCGACCGGCCCGTCGACCTCCAGCTCGAACCGCTTTCCCTGACGTACGTCGGTGATCCCGGCGAAGCCCAGCCGCGGCAGTGCGCGCTGGACCGCCTGGCCCTGGGGGTCGAGGATCTCCGGCTTCAGCATGACGTCGACTACGACGCGTGCCACTGGCGCTCCCGGTGGTGTGGTGCGTGAGGTTCTCTCAGCGTACCCGGTGGCAAAATCTACGCGAGTAGATATACCTGGTCGCGCCACGGACCACCCCAAGTACGCGGATCACGTTTATGTATCGGCTGACGAAATACTTGGGAGAAGGCGGCAGAAAATCATAGGGTCCCGGGTGCGGTGACGCTTGCGCGGTGCCCGCCGCGGGAATTAACAGCGACAACGGGCGCCTCCACGTCCCCATTCCGTGACAACCGACAAATGAAAACTTGTCGACAGCGACGACGCACCAGTCGAGCCCGACCATCCCCCCAGGGTCGCTGGCGGCAGCCGATGCCGTAAGAAAGGACCGATCCTATGGCGCAACGCGTACTGGTCACCCTCGCCGACGATCTGGACGGCGGCGAAGCCGCGGAAACCATCGCATTCGGCGTCGACGGGCAGTGGTACGAGATCGACCTCTCGGCCGAGAACGCGGACAAGTTGCGCACCGACCTGGCCCCCTACGTGGAGGCCGGGCGCCGTCGCACCCTTTCCGGGCGCGCCTACAAGCGCACCCCCATCGCGCCGACTCCCGCCACCGTGCGGGCGTGGGCGCAGTCGAACGGCTTCGAGGTGCCGGCCCGCGGCCGGATCCCCAAGAAGGTGTACGAGGCGTTCAACAAGGCGGGCTGATCCGAGCCGTCGCAACCGATCCGGGCCGGCGCGCGACCCCGCTTACGCGACGGCCCGGTCCGGTCAGGTCCCGGCAGGGGTCAGCCCGGGTTCGGCGGGTTCGGGGGAGCCCGCCACGGCGGCAACGGCGGTCGCACGGGAGCCGATTGGACAGCCACCCCCACCCGTCCGCTAGTGTGTGGAACACGCCGCAGGCGGGGCCGGGAAACCGGAAAGGCCCAGGCCGGCGGGGTTACGCGGGTGTAGCTCAGCAGTAGAGCGCCCCCCTTCCAGGGGGGAGGGGCAGTGTGCAATTCCTGTCACCCGCTCTGGTCACTGGTACAGTGATCGCAGCACGTGCGGACGTGGCTCAGTTGGTAGAGCATCACCTTGCCAAGGTGAGGGTCGCGAGTTCGAATCTCGTCGTCCGCTCCACAGGCGAAGGCCCCGGTCGATTCGGCCGGGGCCTTCGTCGTGCGGCGGCCCCGGCCCGCGTTCCCCGCGGCGCCGAGCGCGTCACCGGTATCTCGTTTCCGGGTTCGCGGGGGCATCGGGTACAGTAACGGCACGGCCTGCGGACGTGGCTCAGTTGGTAGAGCATCACCTTGCCAAGGTGAGGGTCGCGAGTTCGAATCTCGTCGTCCGCTCCACACAGGCGAAGGCCCCGGTCCATTCGACCGGGGCCTTCGTCGTGTCCGGTGTCACTGCCAGGGCAGGCCGGTCAGCTTCTCGTACGCCTCGATGTACCGCGCCCTGGTGCGCTCGACGACCTCGGCGGGCAGCGGCGGGGGCGGCTGCTCGGCGGCCCGGTCCCAGCCGGAGGCCGGCGAGGTGAGCCAGTCCCGGACGATCTGCTTGTCGAACGACGGCTGCGCGCGGCCCGGCTGCCACAGCTCGGCCGGCCAGTAGCGGGAGGAGTCCGGGGTGAGCACCTCGTCGGCGAGCACCAGACCGGCGCCCGTCCCGGGCTCCGCGGCCGAGCGCGTGTCCGCGGTCGCGGTCGCTTCCGCCGCGTCCCGCGCTCCCGTGGCGGCGCCCTCCGGCACGATCCCGAACTCGAACTTCGTGTCCGCCAGGATCAGCCCCCGCTCGCGGGCGATGTCCCGGGCCCGGGAGTAGACCGCCAGGGTGCTCTGGCGCAGCTGCGCGGCCGTCTCGGCGCCGACCCGGCGGGCCACCTCCTCGTACGACACGTTCTCGTCGTGCTCGCCGACCTCGGCCTTGGTGGCCGGGGTGAAGACCGGCGCGGGCAGCTCCGAGCCGTCCACCAGGCCCTCGGGGAGGGCGAGTCCGCACACCGTGCGGTCCCGCTCGTACTCCACCAGGCCGGAGCCGGTCAGGTAGCCGCGGGCCACGGCCTCGACCGGGATCATCCGCAGCGGGCGGCAGATCGTGGTGCGGCCGGCCCAGTCCGCGGGGGCGCCCTCGGGCAGCTCCGTGGAGATCACATGGTTCGGCACCAGGTCGGCGAGCTGGTCGAACCACCACAGGGACAGCTGGGTCAGCACCCGGCCCTTGTCCGGGATCTCCGTGGGCAGCACCCAGTCGAACGCGGAGATGCGGTCGCTGGCCACCATCACCAGCTCCCCCGCCGCGTTCTGGTACAGCTCACGCACCTTCCCGGTGTGCAGGTGCGTGAGTCCGGGCACCTGTACCGGCTCTGGCTTGTCGACGAATCCGGACATGGTGTCCTTCCCACTCGGTGGTTCCGCTCCCGATTCTCCCGCACCGAGGCGGCCGGCGGGCGCGCGGGTGTGCCCGGCCTGTGGAAAACCGGGCCGGCGGCCGGGGTTTTCCACAGGCCGGATCTCAGGGCGGGAGCTCGGGGCCGGGGCTCAGGGCGGGAGCTCGGGCCGGGGCTCATTCCCGTTTGCAGATGCGGTCGAGCAGGTTGGCGGTCGCCCGCTGGATCCGCGGGTCGACGTGGCCGGGCCGGTCGAGGGCAGGCGACCAGGCGAAGGTGCCCGAGGCGAAGACGTACGCGCCGCTGGGCGAGCGGTACAGCGAGGTCTCCTGGTGGCCGCGGCGGCCGTCGGCCGACTCGTACGGCGAGTGGGCCAGCAGGATGCGCTCGGTCGCCTCCGGCAGCGGGACGCGCGGGAAGTAGTGGTCCGCCTCGCCCGCGACCAGGCCGGGGATCGCGTCCCCCTCGGCGGCGCCGGTGGCCTCCCACAGCCAGTGCGAGGCGTTGCGCACCACGAGCGGCGACGGCTCCGCGACCCGGCCCGCGTACTGCACCCCCAGCAGCAACTGCTCCGGCTCGCCCTGGTCCCGCCACAGCGCGGACACGCGGCTTTCGCCCCGCCGCTTGCGGCAGATCAGCAGCCGGTCGGGCTCGCCGGACGCCGAGGACGCCAGCGCGACCTGCCAGTACATGGTGTTGGCGGACAGGAACACCAGCGAGGTGCCGGCCGCGCGGGCGGCCTCGGCGGCCCGGCGCATCGGCACCGACCAGTACTCGTCGTGGCCGGGGAAGACCAGGCCGCGGTGGCGCGACGGATCGATCCGCCCGGCGTGCAGGTCGCGGGCGTCGGCGTACGCCAGGTCGTACCCGTACCGCTCGGCGAACCGGACGAAGTCGTAGGCGTGCCCGATGTGCAGTGGCAGCCCGGCGCCCGCGTAGGGCCGGTCGAACGAGACGGTGGTGGCCGCCTCCTCCTCGCCGAGCAGCCGCCCCTCGTCGTCCCAGGCGTGGTAGAGGCTGGCGCCGGTCCTGCCGTCCTCGGGATACAGGTTGTACGCCTGCCAGGTCACGTCCGGCATGACCAGCAGCAGGTCGGCCGGATGCCCCTCGATGTCCCGCACGGTGAACGGCACATGGCTGCGGTAGCCGCCCACGGTGGTCAGCACCGCCACATAGGCGCCGGTCCGCCAGTACGACGGCACCTGCAGCCGCCACGACTGCCACCAGTGGTGGCAGGAGACCGTCCGGCCGGCGGTGAGGGGCGGCTGCTGCACGATCCCCGACAGCCGCGGGCTCGCGGCCACCTGGGCCGCGCCGTCCCCGCCGTAGTGCCCGATCCGGTAGACGTCCACGGTGAACTCCTGCGGCGGGTCCACGGTGACGCGGAAGTCGATCGCCTCACCCGGTGCCACGGCCCCGCTGGAGGCGAATCCCTTGATCTGCTGGTGCACGTCCTCGGCGTCGAGCGGCCCCGGCCCGCGCCTGCGCGGCGCGTGCCCGCCGCTCACCTGCAGGTCCACGTACCACGGCACGACCTGCCCCGACCCGTCCGCGTACTGCGGCGCCCCGCGCAGCCAGGGCAGCGGGCCCAGTCCGAAGGGGTCCGTCACCCCGTGCGCCAGCGCTCCCGACTCCCAGCGCCGCTGTCTGCGGTTGTGCCGCTGTCCCTGGTCTTCACCCATGTCGCCCATACGGCTCCCCCTCCCGCCCCGTCCCGGGAAGCAGTGCAATTATGCATCCGTCTGGGCCAGCACATCACACTCAGCGCTGCCGAGGTCACTGATCGTGCGGATTGCTGTGAGTTTTTCGGACAAAGGGACAGGGTTAGGCGCGGTACGGGAAGTTGACGCCGGGGTAGTGGGTGGCCGCCACACGCTCGATCGCGTGCCCGAGGGTGGACGGGAGCGCGCCCAGGTTGCAGTCGCCCAGCAGGTTCGCCGGGCGAACGATGAAGGCTTCCCCCGCCAGGCCGTGGTCGTGCAGCGTGACCCAGGCCTGCCAAGCGTGCGGATCGTCGCCCAGGGAGCCCGCGGCCGCGCTGTCGATGACCAGCCGCAGGTGGGGGCGACTCTCGGGGGACGGGTCGTTGAGGAAGGCCTTCGCCGCGATCGGCAGCAGCGCCCGGTTGTCGGCCCTCCCGCCGCCGGTCTCCAGCAACAGCAGGAGAAGGTCGGCGACCAGCTCCGGAGGGAGCCGTTCGGCGTCGGCGGCGAGGCGGTCCAGCAGGAGCTTGTGCGCCGGCAGACGGTGCCCTCGGGGCCGCAGCCAGTCGGCGCAGCGCCGGTAGAGCGCCGCCAGGCCGTCCGGCCCGAGCTCCCAGGCCGGGGACAGGCACAGCCGCAGCAGATCATGGGCCACGGAGGTGGCGGGCTCGCCGCCGGTGAACGTCATCACCTCCATGCCGAGGGTCGCGAACACCGGCTCCATGGCGTGCTGGACCACCGCGTCGTTCGTCCCTCCGGAGACGTCCGACTTGTGGGGCAGGTCCGCCCAATGCGCCCGCTGCCAGCCGTCGGTACGGGCGCCGGCGTCCGGCCCGCGCCGGAACACCCAGTCCAGGTTCACCGGTTCGGGCGCCCGCTGCCCCGCGGCCGGTTCCACCAGCAGTTCCCGCCGCTCCCCCGCCCATGTGTGCCGCAGCCGCAGCGACAGGGCGAAGTCCGTCCACTCCGTCTCCGTGAACGCCGAACGCCATAGCAGGGCGCGGCGGTGCCAGGTGCCGGGCGGGTCGTCGGACTCCGGGAAGAGGCGGCTCGCCGGGAAGCCGCCGGTGAGCGCGAGCAGGAGGAGCACCAGGTTGGCCTCGTACAGCCCGTGGCGGGAGGTGGTGGGGCGGTCGGGGTCGGGCCGGTAGCCGGCGTGGTCGTGACGGGTGCGGAAGGCGGCCGCGGCACGCATCGCGACCACCAGGTCGGCCAGCCGGGCGTGTTCGCCGGAAGGGACGCGGGCGAGGCGGGCGCGCACGAACCGCAGCATCTGGCGCGAGGACAGCGGCACGTACGACAGGAGGGCGTACAACAGGTCGTCGGCGACGGGGGCGTCGTCGCCGGAGACGAGGAGCGCCGGGGGGCGGTCCAGCAGGCCGTGCAGGACGTTCACGGCGAGGCGCACGGCGAGGTACTCGCCGAAGGTGGCGTGCAGGAACTCGTACGTGGCCAGGTGCCGCGCGTCCCTGACGGCCTGGGCGCGCTGGACGAAGAAGAAGCGGCCGAGGGCGATCTCGGCCTGGTCGAGCGGGGCGCGGAAGCCGGATTCCGGGCGGGCGCCGCGGCCGAGGAGTGCGGCGAGGTCGACGGCGAGTTCGTCCGCGGTGACCCACTGGCGGCGGCGGTTGAGCATGGCGAAGGCGACGAGGGACAGGCGTTCCAGCTCCTGCTGGACGCGGGCCGCCACCTCGCCGGGCCGGGGGGCCACGACCGACTTGCCGACCTCGCGGGCCGCGAAGGCGGTCAGCAGTTCCTCGTAGAGGTCGGCCTCGTCCAGCGGGTCGTCGCCATCGCGCTGGAGGCCGTTCTCGGTCGCGTCGTACAGGGCGAGCATCAGCAGCAGCAGGGGCTGGGCGGCGAGGTCGCGGTGCCGCGCGGCGAGGTCGGCGGGCAGGGGGCGCAGGTTCCACGCGGGGAAGTACCACTCATTGACGCGGTTCCACAGCGCGATCCAGGCGGCGATCTGGTCGTCGCCGAACGGCTCCAGGCGCAGGACCACCGAGCCCTCCGGGTAGCGGGCCCGGTCGGCGACCGCCGTCCTGGTCGTCACCAGGGCGACGACCGGGCGGCCCTGGTCGGCCTCGCGCCGCTGGAAGGCGGCGACCCGCTCCAGGAAGTCGGACTGGCTGACGCCGGTGGCCTGGAGCAGCTCGTCGAAGCCGTCGAAGAGGACGACGGGGACCAGGCCGGGGGCCGCCCGCACCAGGTCCGGCCAGGTCGCGCGCTCACCTGTCGCGGCCCTGATCGCGTACTCGATCTGGTCCTGGACGCCGGCCTCCGCGGGCACGTCGCGCAGCACGACGCGGACGGGGAGGAAGCCCCCGGCGGACAGGCGGGCGGCGAGGACCGTCGTCAGCAGCGACTTGCCGGCGCCGGGCTGGCCGAGGACGACGAGGGGCGCTGTCGCGGCGCCCGGGCCGGTGAACGCGCCCGCCAGGTACTCGCTCAGGTCGTCCCGCGCGCCGACGCCCGCCCACCAGGACTCGTCCGCGGGGCCGCTGCCCTGGCCGTCGCCGTCGCCGTCGCCGTCGCCGCCTGCACCGGGACCGCCGACGCCGGGACCGCCAGCACCCGGGCCGCCGACGCCGGGACCGCCAGCACCCGGGCCGCCGACGCCGGGACCGCCAGCACCCGGGCCGCCGACGCCGGGACCGCCGTCCACCGCCCGTACCCGGAAGCGCGGGTCGAAGTAGCCGTCCGCGAGCCGGGGCAGGCCGACCCCGGTCAGCGTGTCGCCCTCCGGCAGGATCAGGCGGTCGAGCGCGGCCCGGTACGCGGTGGCCAGGGCCGCGGCCACGTCCACCGGGGCCGCGGCCGCCGACAGGCCGGCGAGCAGGGTCTCCACACCGGTCAGTGCCTCGCGTACGGCCGCCCGGGTCGCCTGGTGCTCGGTCCGGTGGGTCCAGAACGCGAACTCCGGGACGTCACCGGCCAGGCGGGCGTAGAGCTCCTCGTAGCGGTCCAGGGCCGCGGTGGCGGTGTTCCGGAGGGTTTCCCGCGTCCGCTCGCGCTGCGCATGGTTCATGCCGTCCCATAAGGCGAGGCCCCGGAGGAAGCGCTCCAGCCGGCCGCTCAGCCGGAGGTACCAGAACCCGAGGTCGCCCCGCACCTGCTCCGGCGGCACGTGCGGGGCCGGCATCGGCGGGGCGGCGGCGGTGAGGGCGTGGACGAAGTCGCGGGCGGCGGTCGCGGGGCCGCCCGCCAGGGCGAGCTGCTCGCGGCGGGTCAGCCGCGCCTCGGCCCAGTCGAAGGGCAGGTCGGCCGCCGCCAGTTCCTCGAAGTACGCGGTCACCACGAGGACGGCGTGCGCGGCGGCGAGACGCTCGCTGCGGCTCGCCCGGTCGGCCGTCCCCAGCCGCTCGCGCACCGTGGCGACCAGGTCCCGGCCGAGCCGCAGGATCCTGCCCTGCGCCCCCACCAGGTTCAGCACGGTCTCGCTCGCCCCGCCGGTGGCCAGCCCGAGCGCGCTGCCGAGCGCCTCGTCCAGCGCGGCCAGTCCCGCGGGGTCGCCCCCCAGCAGCACCAGCGCGTCCCCGTACCCGATCAGCCGCCGCGCCGCCATGCCCCGCCTGCCTCCCCTGGGTTCGGACCCGCGGCTCAGCCTGCCATGCCGGTGCCCGGCGCGGTGCCGTTCTCAGAGCAGCCGCAGCGGCTTGTCCGGGCGGATGCCCAGGGAGGACAGCCAGGCGCGCAGGGGGGCCGGGTCGGCGTGCTCGACCAGCCGCAGGACGGGCCAGGCCAGGTCCGTGCGGCGGGAGTCGGAGACCAGGAGGGTCGGGCCGTCGAGCCAGTCGAGGCCGGCGGTGGCACCGGCGCTGTCGATGGCGGCGCAGCACACGGCGGCCGTGACGTGGTCGGCCAGGAGTTCGTGGTGGGTGCGCCGGGGCAGGAGCTGGCCCACCGGGGACGGCGCCACCGGGTGCGGGATCTCGTCCTGGGCGGCAAGGGCGCTGACCCGGGTGGCGACTTCCTCGCTGCCGCCCGCCGCGAGCCGGTCGATGATACGGGCGAGGGTGGCGCCCGACGGTTCGTCGCCGAGCAGCACGCCGCCCTTGTTGCGAGCGGGTCCGGCGCCGGGTGCGCGACCGCGGCTCGGGCCCGGGACGGCGGACGCGCGCGCCTCGTCGAGCACCCGTATCAGCCGGGCGGCCTCGCTGCGCCAGATCCGGTCGACCACTTCCTCGGGGTAGCGCGCCCAGGAGACCGGCGCCCATTGCGGGCCGGGCCCGGCCGGGGCCCCGTGGAAGATCCCGGCGGCCAGCAGCGAGACGGCCTCGTCGATCACGCCGGGCTCCTCCAGCAGGTCGCAGGCGGGCCGTTCGCCGAGGCGGCTCTCGAAGCCGTCGGCGAGGCGGTCCCGGCGGGAGAGCTCGGTGAGCGCCGCGACCACGCCCGCGTCGAGCCGGGACGGCCAGCGGCCGGTCCGCCAGGCGGGCAGCGCGACCCGGGTCAGCAGCCGGTCCCAGCCCGCGTACGCGAGCCCGACCTGCTCCTGCGCGACGATCCGCAGCCCGTAGTCCACCGCCTGGGCGCGCTCGGAGGCGGACGCGGCGACCCCCCGCTCCATCTCGGCCGCGTACGGGCCGCAGCCGCGCAGCAGCAGCCGGGTGACCCGGCCGAGGACGGCGTACGCGGGCCGCAGCGGGGTGCGGCCCGGGCGGCCGGCCGCGGCGACACCGGCCGCCGCGTCGAGCCCCCGTACGAAGCGGCGAGCGGCGGATATCCCGGGGTCGGCGGCCGGCGCGGTGCCGGCCACCACGGGGGCCAGCAGCGCCCGCAGCTCGGCCACGCGCATCCACCACAGGAAGGGCGAGCCGATGACCAGCACCGGCGCGGTGGGGGCCGGGCCGCCGGGGGCGGCGCGGCGGTCCTCCAGCCAGCTGTCGCAGTCCGGGGTGAGCTCGACCGCGGAGGGCGCCGGCACCTGGAGCCGGTCAGCGAGGTCGCGCACCATCCGGTAAAGGTCGGGGGCGGCGGCCTCGCTCACCGGCACGGTGGGGCTCACCGCCGGCCTGGCCCGCGTGACCACCGCGCCGATCGCGGCGGCGGCGAGCAGCACCACCAGGGCCACGCCGGTCACGGTCCAGCGCGCCGCGTCCCAGCCCGGGCCGAGGCGCCCGGTCAGCCGGCCCGCGTGCAGCACGACGGCGGCGGCCGCGGGCAGCAGCGCCAGGCCCAGCGCCGCGCCGCGGATGCGCAGCACCGCCAGGGCATGGGCGCGCGCGACGCCCTCGCCTGCCTCTCCGGCCATCGGCGGTCACCCCCTGTGCTCGCGGCGACCGCCCCTGTGGCGGCCTCCCCCCAACTCTCGCACCGCCCACCGACATCGCAATGCCGTACGGCTGATTGCCGCAACGCCCGCGGTGAGCCCTGCGGGCACCCTAATTCGGGGCCGAGGGGGGAGTCATCCGTATGGCCGAGTCATCACTCCATGGAGTGGCTCTGGTCAGAGGCCGGCCGCCGCGCGGGCGATGTCCGTACGGTGGTGGGAGCCGTCGAGCCCGATCCGGTCCACCGCGCGGTACGCGCGCTCGCGGGCCTGCGCGAGGTCGGCGCCGGTCGCGGTCACGGACAGTACCCGGCCCCCTGCCGAAACGATCCGCCCGTCCGCCTCCGCCCGCGTCCCCGCGTGCAGCACATAGGCGTGCTCGTCCTTCTCCGCGACGTCCGCCAGACCGGTGATGGGGTCGCCGGTGCGGGGGGTGTCCGGGTAGTTGTGCGAGGCGATCACCACCGTCACCGCGGCACCGTCGCTCCACAGCAGCGGCGGGTGGCCCGCGAGCTGCCCGGTGGCCGCCGCCCGCAGCAGCCCGGCCAGCGGGGTGCGCAGCCGCGCCAGCACCACCTGCGTCTCGGGGTCGCCGAAGCGCGCGTTGAACTCGATGACCCGCACCCCGCGCGAGGTCAGGGCCAGCCCCGCGTACAGCAGCCCGGAGAACGGCGTGCCGCGCCGCCGCAGCTCGTCGACGGTGGGCCGCAGCACGGTCCGCTCGATCTCCTCCACCAGCCCGGGCTCGGCCCACGGCAGCGGCGAGTACGCGCCCATGCCGCCGGTGTTGGGCCCCTGGTCGGCGTCCAGCGCCCGCTTGAAGTCCTGGGCCGGCTGCAGGGGCACCACGGTCTCGCCGTCGGTCACCGCGAACAGCGACACCTCCGGCCCGTCCAGGTACTCCTCGATCACCACGCGGCCGCAGGCCAGCGCGTGCGCCCGCGCGGCGGCCAGGTCCTCGGTGACGACGACGCCCTTGCCGGCCGCGAGCCCGTCGTCCTTGACCACGTACGGCGGGCCGAACGCGTCGAGCGCGGCGTCGACCTCCTCCGGGGTGGTGCACACGTACGCCCTGGCGGTCGGCACCCCGGCGGCGGCCATGACCTCCTTGGCGAACGCCTTGGAGCCCTCCATGGCGGCGGCTTCGCGGGAGGGGCCGAAGCAGTCGATGCCGCGCGCCCGTACGGCGTCGGCGACCCCGGCCACCAGCGGCGCCTCGGGACCGACGACGACCAGGTCGGCGCCGATCGACTCGGCCAGGTCGGCGACGGCCGCGCCGTCCATCACGTCGACCGGGTGCGCCCGGGCGATCTCGGCCGTACCGGCGTTGCCGGGGGCGCAGTGCAGCGCGGTGACGTCGGGATCGAGGGACAGGGAGCGGCACAGGGCGTGTTCGCGGGCGCCGCCGCCGATGACGAGGACCTTCACGCGCACCAGGGTAATGGGCGGCCCGGCGCCGCCCTCCCTCACTCTTTCGAGCGATGGTGACGGATCGCGGTCGATGTCCTATACCTGATCACATGGCTTTTACGGGCGGATTCGCCGGATTCGCGGCTCGGCGCTCCTCCGTTCGGCGGTAAGAAGAGAGCTTCAGCGGGCATCAGCGAGCTTCACAGCCGGGCAGGGTGCGCAGGGAGCGAGGGAGTGGGCAGTGGGCCAGCCGGACACGTTTCCCGGGGACGACCCCCGGGAGGAGCCTCAGCGGCGGGCGCTGCACCACCGGTACGAGGACCCGCGGGCGCTGCCGTTCCCGCGGGGCGACTGGGGCGAGCCGGCGCGGCGGCTGGAGGAGGTCTACCGCTGGGCGGAGGCCGGCGCCCTCGGCTCGCGCGAGTGGTACCTGCGCGACCGGGTGCGCAAGCGGCGCGGGGCGCGGGCGCTGCGGCTCGCGGCCGTGTGCCTCGCCGCGGCGGGCATCGCGCTCCCCCTCGCGTCGGCCGCGGCGGGCGACGGCCCCACCGTGTGGGGCTACGTGGTGCTGCTCGGCGCCGCCGTGTGCCTGGGTCTTGACCGGGTGCTCGGGCTGACCGCCGGCTGGATGCGCGACATCGCCGCCGCGCAGGCCATCGAGCGGCGGCTCGACGCGCTGCGCTTCGACTGGGCGGCCGAGCGCGTGCGCGAGGTGCTCGGCCCCGCCGAGGGGACGGCCGGGGAGGCCGCCGAGCGGTGCCTGTCGCTGCTGCGGCGCTTCTGCGAGGACGTGACGGACCTCGTGCGTGTGGAGACGGCCGACTGGATGGCGCAGTTCGGGGCCGGCGCGGGCCCGCTGCGGACCCAGTCGGCGCCGGCCGCCGGTCACGCCCCGGCCCACCCGTACCGCCTGCCCCACCCGGGGGCGCGCCCCAGCATGCCGCGCCAGCGCCCCCCGGAGAGCCCGCGGTAGCCCGGCGGCGCGGGCCCTGCGAGGGGTGCGTACGGCGGCCGGATCAGCTGAAGACGATCATCGAGCCCTGGCCGAGGGAGCGGGTCGCCGCCGCGTGCAGGCCGAGCCAGACGTGGTGCTCGCGGGCGAAGGGGCCGCTGCCGTAGGAAGCGGACGGCGTCACCGCGGGCTCCTCCAGGCTGGTGTGCCGCTCCGGCGGCGCGGGCGCGGCCGGCGGGTTGGCGGGGTCGATGCCGATCGCGGGCGCCACGAACTCCAGCTCGCGCAGCAGGCCGTGGCTGGAGCCCAGCGGGCCGCCGCCGGCCAGGAGTTCGTCGTTGACCACCGGCTGGGGGAAGTCCAGCGGCACGTACGCGCCCGCGTGGTCGTAGTGCCACACCAGGTGCGAACGCTGTGCGGTGGACTCGAACATCTCCAGCAGCTGCTCGTAGTCGCCGCCGAGCGCGTCGACCGGGGTCACTTCGAGCCCTTGCAGGCTGAGCAGGTAGGCGCGGCGCAGGAAGTGGAGGGCGTCGTAGTCGAAGCAGGCGACCGGGGCCACGTCGCCGGACAGGCCCGGCATGTAGCTGTAGACGGGGACGGGCGGCTGGCCCGCGTCGCCGAGGGCCTTGTCGTAGCGGGCGAGTTCCTCGGAAAAAGGGTTTTCCGGGCTGTGGCAGAGCACGTCCACGAGCGGCACCAGCCACAAGTCACAGGCCACGTAGGTTCTCCGTCCTTCTCCGTCCGGTAGGGGCGTACAGCCTAAGGCGAGCGCGGCCCCCGCGTCAGGAGCGGGCCGGGGCCAGCTTCTCGATCAGGGCGCGGGTGTGCCTGTTGTACTCCTTGGTGAGCCGCCGCGCGGCCCCGGTGTCCCGCGCCTCCACGGCGTCGACCAGCGCCACGTGGTCCGACCAGCACACTCCGGCCAGGTCGGCGAGGGAACGCAGGTGCGGCACGGCGTAGATCCAGGTCTGCGCCCTCACCCGGTCGAGGAACTCGCTGATGTGCGGGTTGCCGCCCATGGCCGCCAACTCCCGCCAGAAGCGGAGGTCGCAGCCTATGAGTACGTCGAGGACGCCCGCCTGCGCGGCGCGAGCGGCGGCCTCGGCCCGGCGGCGCACCGAGGCCAGCGACTCGGGCGGCAGTTCGCCCATGCCGTGCTCGGACAGGTGGCGGAAGGCCGCCTCGACCACGAACGCCTGGGCGTCGGTGAGCGAACGGAAGTCCTCGGGGGTGAACCGCCGTACCTGGAAGCCGCGATGCTGCTCGACCTCCAGAAGTCCCTGCGCGGCCAGGTCCACCAGGGCCTCTCGGACGGGCGTGGCCGACACCCCGTAGGTGTCGGCTATCTCCTTGACGGTGAAGTGGCGGCCCGCCTGCAGGCGGCCGGTGAGCACCTCGTCGCGAAGGGCGTCGGCGATCTGCTGGCGCAGGCTGCTGCGCCGTACCGGCGATCCGCCACCCTCCGGCATTGCCGCTCCCGTCCGTCGTTCCCGTGCGTCGTTCGAGCGCGTCGTTCCAGCGCGTCGTTCGAGCGCATCGTCACCGCGCGTCTTCGCACGTGTGTATGACCCTCGCACACGATATGCGAGGGTCCTCCGGAGGTCCGGCGAGTGAACCCGGCCACACCCGTTCGTACGTTTATCCTTCGCCGTACACCGTAGGGGGAGGAGTGCCGGGTCATGGACGAGCTCAGAACCGACGATCCGCGCTGGATCGGCGGCTACCGGCTGCTCGGCCGGCTGGGCACCGGCGGTATGGGCCGGGTCTACCTCGCCCGCTCCGGGCGCGGCCGGACAGTCGCGGTCAAGCTGGTCCGCGCCGAACTCGCCGCACAGGAGGAGTTCCGCAGCCGGTTCCGGCGTGAGGTGCGGGCCGCGCGGCGGGTCGGCGGGAAGTGGACCGCGCCCGTGCTCGACGCCGACACCGAGGCCGAGATCCCCTGGGTCGCCACGGGTTACGTGCCGGGTCCCTCCCTCTCCCAGGTCGTCGGCAAGGAGCACGGCCCGCTGCCGGAGCGTTCCGTCCGCGTCCTCGCCTCCGGTCTCGCGCACGCCCTGGCCGACATCCACGCGGCAGGGCTGGTGCACCGCGACCTCAAACCGTCGAATGTGATGATCACCATAGACGGTCCCCGCGTGATCGACTTCGGCATCGCCCGCGCCCTGGAGACCGTCACCGACTCCTCGATCACCCACACCGGGGCGATGGTCGGCTCCCCGGCCTTCATGTCGCCCGAGCAGGTACGCGGCGACCGCGTCACCCCCGCCTGCGACATCTTCTGCCTCGGCTCGGTCCTCGCCTACGCGGCCACCGGCCTGCAGCCGTTCGGCGCGGCGAGCAGCGGTGTGCACGCCCAGATGTTCCGCATCGTCCAGGAGCCCCCGGACCTGCACGCCGTCCCCGACGGCCTGCGCGGCCTGGTCGCGGCCTGTCTGGCCAAGGACCCCGGGGCCCGCCCCTCCCTGGAACGCGTCCAGGAGATGCTGACGGCTCTCGCGCCTCCGGAGGGGGATGGCCCGTCCGTCCCGTCCGGCCTGTCCGGCGACTACGTGGACGAGCCGTGGTTGCCGGGCGCCATCGTGGCCCGGTTGGGCCGGCACGCGGTGCGGCTGCTGGAACTGGAGGCGGCGGAGACCGGTTCGATCCCGGTGGTGACGGGCCCTCCCGCCCCCGGCGGCGAGGAGACGGCGGGAACGGGCGGTACGGGGACCCCCGCTCCGGGCCCGGCTAATACGGGTTCGGCCGGTACCGGTTCGGCCGGTACGGGGACGCCCGCTCCGGGCGCGGAACCGCCGACGGTCCCCGCGCCCCAACCGACCGCCGTCACCCTGCCGACGACCCCGCCCCCGGCCCCGACCCTGACGTCGACCTCGGCCCCCAACCCGGCCCCCGTCGCCGCTCCCGTGCCCGCCCCCGGTCCGCCGTCATACGGGCCGGCGCCCGTGCCCTTCGGCAATGCGCCGGCCGCGCCCAAGCGGCGGGGCCCCCTCCTGGTGCTGGCGGCCGCCCTCGTCGTGATCGCCGCCGGGACAACCGCCGCCGTTCTCGTACGCGGGCACCATGGCGGCGGGACGGGGTCCGCGGCCGACGCCCGGCCACCGCGCTCCCCCACGGCCACGTCATCGGGGGCCGCGACGACGACGGCGTCGGGCATACCGGCGGCGATGGTCGGCACCTGGGAGACGTCGTTCGCCAGCTCCCTGGGCGACAATGCGCGCAAGCTGACGATCCACCAGGACGGCACGGTAGAGCTGAACGGCGACAGCCCTTCCTACACCTGCGTGTGGACGATGCGGGTCACCTCCTCGGGTCCGCCGGTGGCGCTGAGCGCCTCCAAGGTGGTCAGCGGGTCCCCGGCCGGCTCGTGCAACCCCGGGCCGCCGACCACGCTGACCCTCGTCGACCCGACCCACTTGCGCCGCGACAACCTGGACGGCGGCCGCGCCCCCCTGACCTACGAGAAGACCGGCTGACCGCCGCCATGGCGACGAGTAAGCCCCGCACACCATGGCGTGCGGGGCTTACCTACGGCTCGCCGGTACGGGCCCGGGCCCGTACCGCCGTCCTACAGGAACGAGTTGATCTCGATCGTCTCGGTCCGGCCGGGACCCACCCCGATCGCCGAGATCGGCGCGCCCGACATCTCCTCCAGCGCCTTGACGTAGCCCTGCGCGTTCTTCGGCAGATCGGCGAAGGTCTTGGCCTTGGTGATGTCCTCCGACCAGCCGGGCAGGTACTCGTAGACCGGCTTGGCGTGGTGGAAGTCGGTCTGGCTGTACGGCAGTTCGTCCACCCGCTCGCCGTCGATCTCGTACGCGACGCACACCGGGATCCGCTCCCAGCCGGTGAGGATGTCGAGCTTGGTGAGGAAGAAGTCGGTGAGGCCGTTGACGCGGGTGGCGTAGCGCGCGATGACCGCGTCGAACCAGCCGCAGCGGCGGTCGCGCCCGGTGGTGACGCCGTACTCGCGGCCCACCGTGCGCAGCCGGGCACCGTCCTCGTCGAACAGCTCGGTGGGGAACGGTCCGGAGCCCACGCGCGTTGTGTAGGCCTTGAGGATGCCGATCACCCGGGTGATCTTGGTGGGCCCGACACCGCTGCCGGTGCAGGCGCCTCCGGACGTCGGGTTGGACGAGGTGACGAAGGGGTAGGTGCCGTGGTCGACGTCGAGGAGGGTGCCCTGGCCGCCCTCCATGAGGACGACCTTCCCCTCGTCGAGCGCGTTGTTGAGCACCAGCGCGGTGTCGGCGACGTAGTCCTTCAGCCGGTCGGCGTAGCCGAGGTACTCCTCGACGACCTGCGCGGTGCTGATCGCCCGGCGGTTGAAGATCTTCACCAGGATCTGGTTCTTGTCGTGCAGCGCCGCGTCGACCTTCTGCTGGAGGATCGATTCGTCGAACAGGTCCTGGACGCGGATGCCGACCCGGTTGATCTTGTCGGCGTACGCGGGGCCGATGCCGCGTCCGGTCGTGCCGATCCGGCGCTTGCCCAGGAAGCGTTCCGTCACCTTGTCGATGGTCTGGTGGTACGGCGTGATGAGATGGGCGTTACCGCTGATCAGCAGCTTGGAGGTGTCGACGCCCCGCTCGTTCAGCCCGCTCAGCTCGGAAAGCAGGACCGCCGGGTCGACGACCACACCGTTGCCGATCACCGGAACGCATCCCGGCGAGAGGATTCCGGAAGGGAGGAGGTGGAGCGCGTACTTCTGGTCGCCGACGACGACCGTGTGACCGGCGTTGTTGCCGCCCTGGTACCGCACCACGTAGTCCACCGAGCCGCCGAGCAGGTCGGTGGCCTTTCCCTTGCCCTCATCACCCCACTGAGCACCGAGCAGCACAAGTGCGGGCACAGGCGTACACCCCTTCCGGGCGGGGCACGTACAACGTGCAGAGAGCCGTCGAACCTGCCCCGGAATAGACGAAGCCCCTGACGCAAAGGCGCAAGGGGCTCTTGCACCGAGATTTTACCTGAGGAAGGACCAAGGTGTCGGCTCACGTCCCGGCCGGGCATCCCCTGCTCGTCGTCATCGATCCCGCGGCGCGCGCCTTGGACGGCGAATCCGTCCGGATCGCCAAGGACGTGCTGTGCGCGGGCGCGCCCTCGGTGAAGTTCGTGCTGCCCGACACGGCGGAGGAGGCCGAGCGCGCGCTGGCGCACCGCGGCAGGCGGCACCCCGTGGTGCTCGGCGACGACGCCGCCTTGCTGCGGACCGTCCGCACGCTGCGCCGCGAACGCGCCCTGGGCGACGCACCGGTCTCGGTGGTGCCGATCGGGCCGCGTTCCGGGCTCGCCCGCGCCCTGGGGGTGCCCGTCCAGGTGCCGGCGGCTGCCCGGGCCGTCCTGGAGGGGGAGACGCGGGAGATGGACCTGCTGGTGGACGACAGCGGCGGCATCGTGCTGGGCGCCCTGAGCATCCCGTGCGGCAACCCGGTGGCCCGGACCGCCGCCCACTGGTGGACCCCGGTCGAGCGGACCGCGCGCTCCCTCGTACGCACCCTGACCGCGCCGATCCCGGCCGGCGGCCACCAGCCGCAGCGCGCCCAGCGGCTGCGGGTCGAGGCGGACGGGGTGCTGCTGGCCGACCTGGACCAGCCGGTGCACGAGATCTCGGTCCGCACCTGCGCGTCGGTCACCGAGCGGCCCGCCGAGGCCGAGGTGGAAGCGGAGGGCGGCGGCGAGGCCGCCGCCGACTGCGCCTCCGCCCCCTCGCTCGCGCTCGCCGAGGTCCTGGTCCGCCGCACGCAGGGCGCGGCGCAGGTACGCACGCGGGCGCGCACCATCACGGTCTCCGGCCGCGACTTCCGCTACCGCGCGGACTCGGCGATCACCGGCCCGGTACGCAGCCGCACCTGGACGGTCGAGCCGTCCGCCTGGCGGCTGACCGTACCGCGCTGACGTCCCTCGACGCCCCGGCTCCCCGTTCCTGCTCCCGTACGGCCCCCGTTCCTGCTCCCGTGCGGCCCCGTTCGTGCTCCCGTCACGTCGTCCGCGGCCTGGCGGCGGCTTGCGGACGGCGCCTGGTGACGAGCGTCCGGCCCGTCACCAGGTGACGAGCATCTCCCGCGGCCCGCGGATCACGTAGCCGTCGCGCCATGGTGGCTCCTCCACCAGCCGCATCCCGGGTGCGTCCCGCAACAAGGTGCCGAAGGAGGCGGCGAGTTCCACCCGGGCCAGCGGGGCGCCCAGGCAGTAATGGATGCCGGCGCCGAAGGAGACGTGCTTGTTGTCGGCCGCGGGCCGGGTGATGTCGAAGCGGTGCGGGTCGGCGAACCTGGCCGGGTCGTGGTTGGCCGAGCCGAACAGCAGGGCCACCTCCGAGCCACGGGGGATGAGCGTGCCGCCCACCTCGATGTCGTCCAGCACCCAGCGTTCGAACAGTTGCAGCGGGGTGTCGTACCGCAGCATCTCCTCGATGGCGCCGGGCAGCAGGTCGGGCCGCTCGTACAGGGCCCTGAGCTGCTCGGGGTGGTGGAAGAGGGCCAGCCAGCCGAGCGTGGTGGTGTTGACGGTGGCCTCGTGGCCGGCGTTGAGCAGCAGGACCACGGTGGAGACCATCTCCTGCTCGGTGAGCTGGTCGCCGTCGTCGTGGGCCGCGATCAGGGCGCTGATGAGGTCCTCGCCGGGGTCGCGGCGGCGGGCGGCGATGAGGCCGCGCAGGTACGCCGAGAACTCCTCGCTCGCCCGGACCGCGCGCCGGGCGGTCTCCGGCGGCGGGTCGAGCTCGTACATGCCGCAGATGGCGGCCGACCAGGGCCGCAGCAGGTCGCGGTCGGCGGGCGGGATGCCCAGCATCTCGGCGATCACGGCGACCGGCAGCGGCTCGGCGACGCGGGCGAGCAGGTCCCCGCCGCCGTCCGCGCGCAGCGGGCCGATCAGCTCGGCGGCCAGCCGCCGCACGGTCGGCACCATGTCCTCGACCATGCGCGGGGTGAACGCCTTCGCCACAAGGCGGCGGATGCGGCCGTGCGCCGGGTCCTCCAGGTCGAGCATCCCCTCGCCGTTCAGGACGGTGAACGGCTCGTACTCCGGCGGCGGCGCCTGGCGCCCGAACTCCTCGTGGGTGAAGCGGTGCAGGTAGGTGCGGCCCAGGCGGCGGTCCCGTAGCAGGCCGCTGACGTCGGCGTAGTGCGGGATCAGCCACTGGCCGCTGCGGGCGAACCAATGGGCGCGGCCGGCTTCGCGCAGGACGTCGTAGGCCGGATAGGGGTCGACGACGAAGGACGGCGACCAGGGGTCGAAGGCGTCAGCAGGTCGCGGGCCGTCCGGGCGGCCGTCGGCGTCCGGGGTGCGGCCGGTGCCGGGGTCCGTGCGGGAGTCCGTGCCGGGGTCCGTGTCGGGTGAGGAGGTCATGGCACCTCTATGAGTCCGTGTTCACGCAGGTAGTCGAGTTGGGCGCGGACCGAGAGCTCGGCGGCGGGCCACAGGGCGCGGTCCACGTCGGCGTACACATGGGCGACGATGCCGGCGGGGTTGCGGTGGCCCGCCTCGACGGCGGTCTCGACCTGGGCGAGGCGGTTGGCGCGGTGGGCGAGGTAGAACTCGACGGCGCCCCGGGCGTCGGACAGCACCGGCCCGTGCCCCGGCAGCACCGTGTCCACCCCGCCGTCGACGGCGAGCGCCCGCAGCCGCCGCAAGGAGTCGAGGTAGTCGCCGAGCCGGCCGTCGGGGTACGCAACCACTGTGGTGCCCCGGCCGAGCACGGTGTCCCCGGTCAGCACCGCCCCGTCGGCGGGCAGGTGGAAGCAGAGCGAGTCGGCGGTGTGCCCGGGCGTCGGGACCACCCGCAGTTCCAGGCCGCCGGTGGTCACGGTGTCCCCCGCCGCGAGCCCCTCGCCGCCGAGCCGCAGCGCCGGGTCCAGGGCCCGTACCGGCGTACGGGTCAGCTCGGCGAACCGCGCCGCGCCCTCCGCGTGGTCCGGGTGGCCGTGCGTCAGCAGCGTGAGCGCGACGCGCTTGCCCGCCTGCTCGGCCGCGGCCACGACCGCCTTCAGGTGCCGCTCGTCCAGCGGCCCCGGGTCGATCACCACGGCGAGCGGCGAGTCCGGCTCGGCGACGATCCAGGTGTTGGTGCCGTCCAGGGTCATCGGCGAGGGGTTCGGCGCCAGGACGCACAGCGCGCGGGCCGTCGCCCACCCTCCGATGCCCTCCCTGGGCTCCCCGGGCAGTGTGGCGGCGGTCATCGTGCCTCCCGCGCGGGGGGCCGCGCTGCCGCGTCGGGTCCGGGCGCTATGGGTGCGGGTGGTCCGGGCGCGTCCGGCGCGGGTGGGGGTGCGTCCGGCGCGGGTTCGGGTGCGTCCTGCGCGGGCGCGGCTTCGGCCGCGGGGAAGACCAGCGTGAACTCCTCGTGCCCCGGCCAGCGCAGCACCACCCCGCCGTGGGCGTCGAGCGCGGCCCGGGCGAGTACGGGGGCCAGGTCGCGGCCGGGCGCCGCCGCCAGTGCCGCGCCGGCGGACTCGTACGGCAGCAGGGCGCGCAGTGTGGTGATGGTCGGCGGGAGCATGGTCAGCTCACCGCGGTCGTAGCCCTCGACGGCCTGCGCCGGCCGCAGCCAGACGGTCCTGTCGGCCTCGCCGGAGACGTCACGGGTGCGCTGGCCGTCCGGGAGGCGGGCGAGGAAGAACCACGTGTCGTAGCGGCGCTCCTCGAACTCCGGGGTGATCCACCGCGCCCAGGGCGCGAGGAGGTCGGACCGCAGGACGAGGTCCCGGCGGGCGAGGAAGTCGGCGAAGGCCAGGTCGCGGGCGACCAGCGCGGCCCGCTCCGCCTCCCAGCCGGGCGCTGTGACGTCCGCCACGACCGTGTGCGCGTCCGGGCCGGCGAGCAGCACACCGGACTCCTCGAACGTCTCGCGCACCGCCGCGCACACCACCGCCTGGGCGCGCTCCGGCGGCACCCCGAGCGCCGCCGACCAGCTCTCCAGGGCGGGCCCCGCCCATCCGACCGGCCGCTCGTCGCGCGGGTCCACGCCGCCACCCGGATAGGCGTACATGCCCCCGGCGAACGCCATGGAGGCGCGCCGGCGCAGCATGTGGACGGCGGGCCCCGCCGCGGTGTCCTTGAGCAGCAGCACCGTGGCGGCGGCCCTCGGGACCACCGGGGTCAGCTCCCCCCGGCTCAGCGCGCGCACCCGCTCGGGCCAGGACGCGGGCACCGCCGAACCGTTCATCCAGGTCATGCGGCGGAGCCTACGTCCCTCCGGGGGATTGTTCGAGAGGGGGTCGGCCGGGAAGAACCAGGGGATCGCGGGGTCGCCCGAAGGCTCCCCGGCGCCTTCGACGCTATTGCGCCGACTCGGCCTGGAGTTCGACCTGCAGTTCGACCTCGACCGGCGCGTCCAGGGGGAGGACGGCGACGCCCACGGCGCTGCGGGCGTGCACGCCCTTGTCGCCCAGCAGCTCGCCGAGCAGGTCGCTCGCGCCGTTGACGACGGCGGGCTGACCGGTGAAGTCGGGGGCGGAGGCGACGAAGCCGACCACCTTGACCACCCGGGCGATCCCGTCCAGGTCACCGGCCACGGAGCGGACCGCCGCCAAGGCGTTGAGCGCGCAGATCCGGGCCAGGTCGCGGGCCTGCTCGGGAGAGACCTCGGCGCCCACCTTGCCGGTGGCCGCGAGCTTGCCGTCGACCATGGGGAGCTGGCCCGAGGTGAACACATAGGCGCCGGAGCGCACGGCCGGCTGGTAGGAGGCGAGCGGCGGGACCACCTCCGGCAGCGTCAGCCCGAGCGCGGCCAGCCGCTCGGCCACGCTCACGCCTGCTTCTCCCGCTTGAGGTACGCCACAAGCTGCTCCGGGTTGTTCGGCCCCGGCACGACCTGCACCAGTTCCCAGCCGTCCTCACCCCAGGTGTCGAGGATCTGCTTCGTCGCGTGCACCAGCAGCGGCACGGTCGCGTATTCCCACTTCTTCGCCATGCCGCGACCTTACCGCCACCCCGGGCGGCGCACCGGACCCGTCCCCGTACCGTCCGCGCGCCCTCCCGTACCGCTTGCCGAGCCGCCTCCCGTGCGGCTGCCCCCGGCGCCTCCCATCCGCTTCCCGTGCCGCCTCCCCCGGGGCCTCTCGTCCCCCCTCCCGTACTCCGACAACGGCGGCCACCGGAGTACCCGGGCCGGGTTGTGGTTAGGCTCGCAAGAGTGAGCCCTCAACAGTCATCCGCCGTCCGGCTCCATGTCGTGACCGGCAAGGGCGGCACGGGAAAGACCACGGCCGCCGCCGCGCTGGCGCTCGCCCTCGCGGCCGAGGGCCGGCGCGTCCTGCTCGCCGAGGTGGAGGAACGCCAGGGCATCGCCCAGCTCTTCGAGACGGAGGCACTGCCGTACGAGGAGCGGAAGATCGCCTCGGCGCCAGGCGGCGGCGAAGTGCACGCCCTGGCCATCGACGCCGAGCTGGCGATGCTGGACTACCTCGACATGTTCTACAAGCTCGGCCGGGCCGGCCGGGCGCTGAAGAAGATGGGGGCGATCGACTTCGCCACCACCATCGCCCCTGGTCTGCGCGACGTGCTGCTGACCGGCAAGGTCTGCGAGGCGGTCCGGCGCAAGGACAAGGCGGGCTGGCCGGTCTACGACGCGGTGGTGCTCGACGCGCCGCCCACCGGCCGCATCACCCGCTTCCTCAACGTCAACGACGAGGTCGCGGGCCTGGCCAGAATGGGTCCGATATTCAACCAGGCCCAGGCCGTGATGGGCGTGCTGAAGTCCCCGCAGACCGCGATCCACCTGGTCACCCTGCTGGAGGAGATGCCGGTCCAGGAGACGATGGACGGCGTGGCCGAACTGCGGGCCGCCGGTCTTCCGGTGGGCGCGGTCATCGTCAACATGGTCCGGCCGGTCCTGCTGGCGGACGCCGAGCTGGCCGAGGTCGTGGTCCCCGACCCGGGCCCCGACGGTACGGGCACGCCCCCCGCGGCGGCCAACGGCAAGCGCCGGGCGGCCGTCGCCAAGGCGCTCTCCCAGGCCGGCCTGGGCGGCGCCCGCCGCGGCGGGGTCGCCGAGCGCCTGGTGGACCCCCTGCTGGCCCAGGCCCACGAACACGCCCAGCGGGTGGTGCTGGAGCGCGAGCAGCGCGCCGAGATCGCGGGACTGGGTCTGCCGGTACGCGAGTTGGAGCTGCTCGGCGACGGGGTCGACCTGGGCGGGCTCTACCGGCTCGCGGAGAGCCTGCGCAAGCAGGCGGTGGCCGGGACGGTATCCGCCCCCGGCGCGGGCGCGGGCGCCGGGGAGGACGGCTGAGATGAGCGAGACGAGCGAGGTCCGACCGTGAGCCTGGAGAGCCCCGTGCTGGATATCGACCCGCTGCTGGACGACCCGCGGACCCGCATCATCGTGTGCTGCGGTTCCGGCGGCGTCGGCAAGACCACCACCGCGGCGGCACTCGGGGTTCGAGCCGCCGAGCGCGGCCGTACGGCGGTCGTCCTGACCATCGACCCGGCCCGCCGCCTGGCCCAGTCCATGGGGCTGACCGAGCTCGACAACACCCCGCGCGAAGTGGCCGGAATCGATCGGTCGGCGGGCGGTTCCCTGCACGCGATGATGCTCGACATGAAGCGGACCTTCGACGAGGTCGTGGTCCAGCACTCCGACGCCGAGCGGGCCAGGGCCATCCTGGAGAACCCCTTCTACCAGTCCCTGTCGGCCGGGTTCGCGGGCACGCAGGAGTACATGGCGATGGAGAAGCTGGGGCAGTTGCGTGCCCAGGACGCGTGGGACCTGATCATCGTCGACACCCCGCCGAGCCGCAGCGCGCTGGACTTCCTGGACGCGCCCAAGCGGCTGGGCTCCTTCCTGGACGGCCGCTTCATCAAGCTGCTGATGGCGCCGGCGAAGGTCGGCGGCCGGGCCGGGGTGAAGTTCCTCAACATGGGGATGTCGATGATGACCGGCACCCTGAGCAAGGTGATGGGGGCGGGCCTGCTGCGCGACGTGCAGACGTTCGTGGCGGCCATGGACACGATGTTCGGCGGCTTCCGGACCAGGGCGGACGCCACCTACCGGCTGCTGCAGGCGCCGGGGACGGCCTTCCTGGTGGTCGCCGCGCCCGAGCGGGACGCGCTGCGCGAGGCCTCGTACTTCGTGGAGCGGCTGGCCGCCGAGGACATGCCGCTGGCCGGTCTCGTACTCAACCGGGTGCACGGCAGCGGGGCCGCGCAGCTCACCGCCGAGCGTGCGCTGGCCGCTGCGGAGACGCTGGAGGACCTGGCGGCGGACGCGCAGGAGGCGCAGGAGGAGGCGCGCACGGCGGACGCCCCGGCGAAGGCGCGCGCCGCGAGCGCCCGGAGTGCCGCGAACGCCCCCGACGGGGCCGCGGAAAATCTTGACGGCGGCGGCATTGTGGATCACCGCCATGGGAAAGCTGACCGCGGTGGCTCCGACGGCCCCACCGACCGTACGGAAGGAGACCGCCAGGCACCCACGGAACGACTGGCGGCCGGCCTGCTGCGGCTGCACGCCGAGCGCATGCAGGTGGTCGCGCGGGAGCGGCGTACCCGCGACCGCTTCGTCTCCGTCCACCCCGAAGTACCCATGGTCGATGTCACCGCGCTGCCCGGCGACGTCCATGACATCGCGGGCCTGCGGGAGATCGGACTGAGACTGGCCGGGGTGGCGGAAGCGGCCGCGTAGGGCACGTGGACGCGGGACCGGTCAGCCGGCCGCGGCGAAGTCGCTCTCGTCGCCGAGCGGCAGCAGGCCCGTGCTGCGCTCGTACTCGGTGCGGGCTGTCTCCAGCAGTCTTCGCCAGGAGGTGACGGTAGGACGGCGGCGCAGCAGTGCCCGGCGCTCGCGCTCGGTCATTCCGCCCCACACGCCGAACTCCACGCGGTTGTCGAGCGCGTCCGCCAGGCACTCGGTCCGCACCGGGCAGCCGGTGCACACCGCCTTGGCCCGGTTCTGGGCCGCGCCCTGGACGAACAGCTCGTCCGGATCAGTCGTCCTGCACGCCGCCTGCGTGCTCCAGTCGGTTACCCAGCTACTCATGCTGGCGCCGTCCTCTCCCGAATCGAGGCTCCCCCACGGCGGCACCCGGCATATTCGCCGTTGCCAGTTGAGGACGTTACGGAAGGTAGGCGCGACGCAACAGCCCTTTCAGGCCCAATCTTGCATGGCCCGAAAGGACTATGCGTACGCGGCAGATCACCCAACGGAGTGAGCGGCTGGACAATCGGATCTATGGGACATTCAGTGGCATTTCGGCCACAGCTCTACCCAAGACCTCCGGCATATGCGGAAATTCGGACACCTCTCATCACTCACAAGAGTGAAGGAGTACGACAGGTACGCGCCCGACGATCGCGCCCCGCCTGTTACAGGGTAGGCGAACAGATGCCCGCCCGTCCGGGAAATCGCAACGTAGCCCCGGACGGTGGCGCGCGGCTCGCCCCGGCGGGATGGCCGGATGTCACGGTCCCGTACTGGTTGTCCACAGATCCGCCGGCGGCCGCCGGATGGCACAGGTGGACGGTTTAGGCTGCCCTCATGGCTCACAAGCGTTCCGGCGGGGGGCTGACCACAGTCCAGCAAGCCGCCAAGTTCCTCGGTGTCAGCGTGCTGGCCGGTGTCGTGGCGGCGGGCATCGCCCTGCCCGCCGCGGGCGCGCTCGGCCTGTCCGCGAAGGGCACGGTCAAGGGTTTCAACGACCTGCCCGGTGAGCTGCGCCAGCCCCCGCTGAGCCAGGCGTCCAAGATCCTGGACGCCAACGGGGGCCTGATCGCGACCGTGTACTCCCGGGACCGCACGGTCGTCCCCATCGCGGACATGAGCCCCAACATCCTCAAGGCGATCGTCGACATCGAGGACGCGCGCTACTACAAACACGGGGCGATCGACCTCAAGGGCATCCTGCGCGCGCTGAGCAACAACGGCGGCGGCGGCAGCACCCAGGGCGCCTCGACGCTGACCCAGCAGTACGTGAAGAACGTCTTCGTGGAGGAGGCCGGCGACGACCCCAACAAGGTCGCCCAGGCCGTCCAGCAGACGGTCGGCCGCAAGATCAAGGAGATGAAGTACGCGATCCAGGTCGAGAAGGAGCTGGGCAAGCAACGGATCCTGGAGAACTACCTCAACATCACCTTCTTCGGCGAGCAGGCGTACGGCATCGAGGCCGCCTCGGAGCGGTACTTCAGCAAGCACGCCAAGAACCTGAGCCTCACCGAGGCCGCGATGCTGGCCGGCCTGGTCCAGTCCCCCACCCGGTACGACCCGATCAGCGACCCGCAGGAAGCCGTCAAGCGGCGCAACACGGTCCTGGCCCGGATGGCCGAACTCGGCGACATCACCCGGGCCCAGGCGCAGGCCGCGGAGAAGTCCCCGCTCGGCCTCAAGGTGAGCTCGCCGAAGAACGGCTGCATCACGGCGGTCAACGGCGCGGGCTTCTTCTGCGACTACGTGCGCGAGACCTTCCTGCAGAACGCGGCCTTCGGCAAGACCAAGGAGGACCGCGCCAAGACCTGGTACACCGGCGGCCTGACCATCAAGACCACGCTCGACCCCAAGGCCCAGGCCTCGGCCATCGACGGCATCCAGAAGCACGTCTACAAGAGCGACCCGATCGCCGCCGCGGTGACCATGGTCCAGCCCGGCACCGGCAAGATCGTCGCCATGGCCCAGAGCCGGCCGTACGGCTTCGGCGCCCACGAGACCCAGATCAACTACTCGGTCGACCAGGACATGGGCGGGGGCGGCGGCTTCCAGAACGGCTCGACGTTCAAGCCGATCACCGCCGCGGCCGCCCTGGAGGCCGGCTACCAGCCCGCCCAGTCGTACCCGTCGCCGAACGAGATGCCCTACCCGTCCGTCACCACCTGCGACGGCAGGACGATCCCGGCCGGCGGCAACATCCCGAACGAGGGGAAGGACGAGGTCGGGCCGTACGCGATGCCCGAGGCGCTGCAGAAGTCGATCAACACCTACTTCGTGTCCCTCGAAGCGGCCGTGGGTGTGTGCCCGGTCGCGAAGATGGCCGACAAGCTCGGCATCGTGCGCGCCGACGGCAAGCCGCTGCAGCAGATCCAGTCGATGACCCTGGGCACCAACGAGGTCGCGCCGCTGACCGTGGCCGCCGCGTACGCCGCCTTCGCCGACCGCGGCCTGTACTGCACGCCGATCGCCATCGAGTCCGTGACCACCTCGGCTGGCAAGAGCCTTCCCGTGCCCAAGTCCATCTGCAACCAGGCCATGTCGCAGAAGACCGCCGACACCATCAACACCATGCTGAAGGGCGTCGTCGAGGACGGTACGGGTACGCAGGCCGGCCTCACCGGCCGGCCCACGGCGGGCAAGACCGGTACCACCGACCAGCGGTACGCGGCCTGGTTCGCCGGCTACACGCCGAACATGGCCGCGGCGGTGTGGATGGGCGACCCGCGGCACAAGACCAGGATGATCGACATCACCATCGGCGGCCACCACTACCCGAAGGTGTACGGCGCCGACGGCCCGGCCCCGATCTGGCGGGACGCCGTCTCCGGCGCACTGGACGGCCAGCCCGCGCTGGACTTCGTCACCGTGCCGCTGAACATCCCGGACAAGGCCAAGAAGCCGAAGCCGGGCGACACCGCCAAGCCCGGCGGCAACCCGACCAACAACAAGCACGGCGGCAAGCACGGCGGCGGCCCGGGCGGGGTCACGGTGATGGGCACCACGGCCGGCCCGATAACGGGCGGCACCACCGGCACGACCACCCTGGGCACGGCCGGCGGCACCACCGGCGCGAACCCCTTGCCGACCGTCTTCCTGCCCTCCGGCGGCTCCTCGAACGGCGGCAACAGCCGCGGGGGCGCGGGAGGAACGCCGTAGGGGCTGCGGCCGGGCCTGGGATTGGGCCTGACGTGGGCCTGCGCCCGACGTGGGCCCGGGCAGGTGGGCCCGGGGCGAGGCCGTGGGCCGGGGGCGGTGGCGATGGGCCCGGGCGGTGGCGATGGGCCCGGGTCCGCGGGCGCGGGCCGTGGAACCGAGTGGTGGCCGTGGGCCCGAGGCCGTGACCCGGGGCGCTAATCGTGGGGCCCGGGGCTGCGGCACGGGGCGTGATCGTGGGGCCGGGCGAATGCCGTGAGCCCGGGGGCCGCTGCTTGGCCGTGTCCGTACCCCGGACCGTTTCCGTACCCTCGGGCCGTACTCGCGACCGGATACTCGCGACCGCCGGTTGCGGCTACCGGTCGCGACCGGTAGCCGCAACCGGGGGTACTCGCGACCGGCGGTCCGGGCGGGTCAGCCGGCGAGCTGGCGCTTGACCTCGGCGGCGACACGGCCGCCCTCGGCGCGCCCGGCGATCTTGGGATTGACCACCTTCATGACGGCGCCCATGGCCTTGGGCCCGGCCGCCCCGGACTCCGCGACGGCGGCCCGGACGATCTCCGCCAGCTCCTCGTCGGAGAGCTGCTTCGGCAGGTACTCCGCGAGGACCTCGCCCTCGGCCCGCTCGCGCTCGGCGGACTCCGGCCGGCCGCCCTGCGCGAACGCCTCCGCCGCCTCGCGCCGCTTCTTCGCCTCCCGGGCGATCACCTTCAGCACCTCGTCGTCGGAGAGCTTGCGAGCGGTGTCACCGGCGACCTCCTCCTTGGTGATCGCGCTGAGGGTGAGCCGGAGCGTGGCGGAACGCAGTTCGTCACGGCCCTTGATGGCCGCGGTGAGGTCGTCCTGCAGGCGCTGCTTGAGCGTGGTGGTCATGCGTCGATTTTCGCACCCCGGCCCTGAGGATGCCGCGCATTAAGCGCGGGCGGCCCCGGTCCGCCTACGGGACCACCCCGCCGCCGCCCCGGTCGGCGGCTGTCGGCGGCTGTCGCGCGGGCGCGGTCCGGACTCTGACACGATGGGGACATGCGCTCGCGATACGGAATCCCCTTGGGTGTGACGGCGGCCGGCGTGGCCTGCGTGGCGTACGCGGCGGGTTTTGAAGCCCGATCGTTCCGCCTGCGGCGCGTGGAGATCCCGGTACTGCCGGACGGTATGCGCCCGATCCGGATCCTCCAGGTCTCCGACATCCACATGGTCAGCGGCCAGACGAAGAAGCGACGATGGCTGCAGTCGCTGGCAGGGCTGCGCCCGGACCTGGTGGTGAACACCGGGGACAACCTGTCGGACCCCACCGCCGTGCCCGAAGTGCTCGACGCGCTGGGGCCGTTGCTGCAGTTCCCGGGCACGTACGTGTTCGGCTCGAACGACTACTACGGCCCGAAGTTCCGCAACCCCGGCCGCTACCTGGTCGAGAAGGCCCGCGGCCAGCACGGTCTGAACGGCAAGAGCCACGGCGGGCACGGCGTCATCCGCAACCCCTGGGGCGACCTGCGCGACGCCTTCGACGCGGCCGGCTGGGTGGGCCTGAGCAACTCCCGCGGCAAGGTCAAGCTCGACCACGGCCCGGTCCTGGGCCTGACCGGCCTCGACGACCCGCACATCAAGCGCGACCGCTACCAGGCCGTGGCGGGCGGCCCCGACCCGGACACCGACTTCAACCTGGCCCTGGTCCACGCCCCGTACCTGCGCGTCCTGGACGCTTTCACGGCCGACCGCTACCCCCTGATCCTGGCCGGCCACACCCACGGCGGCCAGGTCTGCGTCCCCTTCTACGGCGCGCTGGTCACGAACTGCGACCTGGACACCGGCCGGGTCAAGGGCCTGTCCACCCACACCGCCACGGGGTTCACCTCCTACCTCCACGTGTCCGCCGGCTGCGGCGCCAACCGCTACACCCCGGTCCGCTTCGCCTGCCCCCCGGAGGCCACCCTCCTCACCCTCACCTGACGTCCCACCCCCGCCACCCCCCGTAGCCGCACCGCAAGCCCCACCCCCACCCGAAACCGGATTTCGCCTCCGGCCCGCCGTCCGCTAAAGTAAACGTCGTTGCACCGGGGTGTGGCGCAGCTTGGTAGCGCGCTTCGTTCGGGACGAAGAGGCCGTGGGTTCAAATCCCGCCACCCCGACTCGGTAAGCAGCAGGTCGGCGGAGCACCTACCAACTTGGTAGGTGCTCCGCCGACCTTCTTTTTGTGCGCAGGGGAGCCAGAAGGGGAGCCACCGGCCGCTGATCAGCCGGTTTCGCCGTCCTCCTCTCCCCCGCCCCCAACCACGGCGAAGATCTCATCCATGGCGCCGGCGCCCTCGGTGATCACCGGTCGGAGCTGCTTTCGGTAGACCGCTTCCGTCGTGGCCGTGCTGCTGTGACCCACGACACGGGCGATCACCTCCAGCGGGATGCCGTGGTCGGAGAGCAGGGACACGAAGCTGTGCCGGAGCTCCCGAGGCGTCCATTCGGGTGCGAGTCCCGCCTTGACGACGATCGCCTTGAAGTCGCGCCGGACGTGGGAGGCGTCGAGCGCGTTCGCCGTCCTGGAGGCGAAGACCAGGCCCGACGTCGTCCACTCCAGCCCTGCCCACGCGCGTTCCTGCTGCTGCCACGTCCGGTGCTGCTCCAGTACCTTCACCACCTGCTGCGGCAGAGCCAACGTGCGGCGGCTCTTCCGGGTCTTGGTGTCGCCGTGCCGGCGCACGGACCGCCAGACCTCCACGTGCGGCACCGTGCCGTCCGGGGGCGACAGGTGGACGTGGTCCCAGGTGAGCGGCCGGGCCTCCTCGGTGCGGATGCCGATGAGCAGGGACAGCACGACGTAGGCGTACAGCCTGGTCCCCTGTGCCGCGGCAAGCACGGCTTTCGCCTGGTCCAACGTCAGGGCCTTGCTAGGTCGGCCCGGCCGTCCCTCCGGGACGGTGACCAGGTCGGCAACGTTGCGCAGCACCTTGTCTCGCCGCTGTGCGTGCGTGATGGAGCGCCGGAGCACAGAGTAGACCTCTCGCAGGGATCGCGTGGCGAGCACGTCGGCCCGGTCGTCCAACCAGTCGTCCACATCGTCCGCCGTCAGATCCTTGAGCTTTGCCTTGCCCAGGAACGGGATGACGTGGTTGTCGGCAAGACTCCGGCACTTGTCGACGGTCTTCTCGTCGCGCCCCTTGAGGCCCCGGCCGATCCAGTCGATCACAGCGTCGGTAACGGTGTAGTTGGCGGGCGTCTTGACGCCCGTTTCCACTTCCTTCTTGAGGTCACGGAGCTTGGCGCGTACTTCCGTCTTCGTCTTCCCGCGGACCTTCACTCGCCGGCGCTTGCCGGACGGGGTGAAGCCGAGGGAGGCCGCGCCTACGTACCTGTTCTTGGAAGCGTCCCAGTAGATCGAGTCCGCGCCGTTTCCCGCCTTGCGGGATGTCTTCGGTTCGGTTGTCATGCAGCGTCGAGCCTTTCAAACAGAAGGGCCGCGCTCTGTGCGAGCGCGGCCCTTCGTCGGAGAAGTGGGAAGCGAATCAGGCGGCGTTGGTGGCTTCCGCCTTGAGCAGGTCGATGTACTCCTCGATGTACTCGGTCGGAATCAGGCGGCGACGGCCCACGCGGACCGTTCGCAACCGTCCCAACCGGATCTCCTCGTAAGCGGTGGAACGGCCCACGCCGATGAGTTCGGCAGCCGCTTCCACGCAGTGCAGACGACGCGCAACGGTGATCGGAGCAGCGTCGGTGACGGCGGTGGTCACTGGTTCTCCTTCGCGCTGGTGTCGGTGGTCTGGGGAGGAGGAGGGGCCCTCCCCCTCCCGAAGTCCGCTACAGCCGCTACCGCTGCTACGCCGCAGGTCAGACGACCCTTTCGGCGTAGCGGCGGGGCTGGGCGTAGCGGACGGATGCGCTACAGCGGCAGCGTGGGTGTAGCGGGAGCGTCGTCCGTAGCGGCGTCGTAGCGGCTACCGGCCGCCACGTCCGCTACGCCGTCGCCGCTGGTCAACGCTCCGGGAACGTCGGTTGTGGCGGACGTAGCGGACTTCCGCACAGGGGGGCAGTACCGGGCCCATGCGTCGACAAGATCGGCCGCGTAGTAGCCCTTGGACACTCCCTCGCCCACGCGCATGTTGCGAGCCTTGATGGGCTGGTTGTCGGCGGTGACGTACTCCCCCAGCCGCTTGGCCAACTGGCGGGAGTCCAGCGGCTTACCGCCCATGTCCGCCCACGGAGCCTCGTCCAGGGCGTTGAGCGCGGCGAGGATCTGCGCCGTAGGCATCCGGTCCGCGCCACTGAAGACCGTGTCTCGCAGGTCGGTGAGCAGCCGGATTCCCAGAGATGCTTTGTCGCCCGCGGCAGCCGCAGCGACCAGGGCGGCGCACGCCTCCCGGGCCCGCTGCGGCCAGTCGCCCCCGGCGGCGTCGGCAACCGCGAGCAGAGGTTCCCACACGTCCGCTGGCCGGTCGGTCACTCCTTCCGGCATCTCGGGAAAGGCACCGGTCACGTGGTCGCGTACGGAGTCGGCCCAGTTGGCGAGTCGGTCGCGCAGCGCGTGTCCCTCGGGTTCGTGGATACGGCTCCGGAAGGGTTCCACGTGCTCGTTGGGGGCCCGCCGCCGCATCCGGATGATGACCGACCGGTGCAGGATCGTGTCAGGCAGCCAGCCAAGTCCCGCGACGGCCACGGCGGCGTAGACCGGGAATTCCTGTACGGTCTGCTGCCCGCCGTCGCCCACGCACCGGTAGGACACCCCGATACGGCGGTGACCGGCGTTGATCAGTCCGCGCAGTTCCTCGTTGTCTCCGGCTTTCGGCCCGAAAACGGTGTCGATCTCGTCGAAGAGGATCGTGGGACGGCCCGCGTCCATCCCGGAGACCGCGCGGAACAGCGCGGCCGGGGAGGCGTTCACGGCGGCCATTGGGTTGGGGACCAGCGTTCCGCAGATCTCCAGCCCGCGCGTCTTTCCCGATCCCGGTTCCGGGCTGAGGAACGCGAGCCGGGGTGTGGAGTCGAAGCAGTCGAGCAGGTGCGTGTGTGCGTCCCACAGGACTACGGCGACGTACGCCGCTTCCGTGGGAAAGGCGTTGAAGCGGCGGTGGAAGGCTTCCACCTCGTCGAGCAGGGAGGCGCCGTTCTCGGTGGTCACGCTGCCTGCCTCCTTTCGGGTGCGGGGGCGCGGAGCGGGCATGTGGTGCGGTGGTCGTTGTGTGCGTGGACCAGGGCGAGCACTTCGGCGCGGCCGAACGCTTCGACGTGCCGGCCGCACGCGCAGTGCGATTCGCCGCGGGGAATCGCGCGCCAGTCCGGCGGAGCCACGACGTGAAGCCACGCGGTGGGCCGGCGTCCGTCGCTCTGGTGCGAGTCAGGACGAAGAGCTGAAAGGACGCCCTGACGGGCGGCGTCCTTCGGCGCGCTACTCGCCGTGTCAGGCGCGGCCGGTTCGGCGGGGCTGATTTGCTCGGGGGTGTGCGTTGGGCTTTTACCTGCGGGGCGAGGGTCCGGGGTGGTCATGCCGTCTCCCGAGGCCAAGCAGTGCGAATGGAGTAGTTCAGGGCCTTGCGGATCGTGGCGCGACACTCGGCCGACGGGAGTCCCGCAGACTCGCCCGCGCAGGTAAAAGCCGCTTCCACGGCGCTGCGGTCGAGATCTCCCCAGGCCACAAACCGGCCCACGGCCCGCACGGCGCGCAGCAGTTCGGCTTGACGGCTGCCTACAGCGGTGGCCGCGACAGTTGCGGTTTCCCGTTCCAGGACGACTGCGGCCAGCCGAGGGGCATCCCGGATGAGCATGGGCCGAAACGGGGTCGCCGTGGCCTTCTGTGGGGCCCTCACAGCTTTTTGTAGCCATTCGGGTAGGTTTGCAACCGGCGAGTCGTCCAGGACCGTGTACGGGCCTTGTGGCGTCTCGCTGCCCGGGGCGACGACTTGCCCACCCCATGCCCGGGTGTCGATCTTCTTGGCCAGGGTCCCCGCGCTGCTGCCCAGCCGGATGCCAGGTGGGGCAGCGAAGTACAGGTGCCGTCCACCGCTGGGAGTCCGGATCGTACGGGTGGTAGGGGCGGCCTGTCCGGCGCGCTCGCAGAGCGCCAAGAAGGACGCCACGCCGTCAGGCGTGCCCTTCTCGTCTCTCGGTTTGAGCGTGTCGAGATCGACCACCAGCAGCCCGGCCGGGCCCGTCGCGATACCGACGTTGTACGGTCCGGCCGCCCAGCACCGCCGAATGCGGTCCGGGTCGATAGTGGCGCGCTGCTCGAACTTCCGGTGCCCGTCGGCGCAGTCGCCGGTACCGGGGCAGGCGTCCTCGCCGTGCAGGGCGGGGTACTTGCGGCCCGGGCGCAACGGGATGACGGGCCAGCCGTGTTCGGCGGCATCGAGTGCGGCGGTGAGCAGGCGGTCGGTCATGCGGCCACCGCCGTTCCCGCCATGGTGGCGAGGTGGGCGCGGCCGATCCATTCGCTGTAGGCGGGTGGGATGGCCTCGGTCAGTTCCTCGCGCACGTCGGTCCATGTGATGCCCATGGCCTGTTGGATCTCGGGGACGGTGCCCTTGCCGCCGCCGTTGCCGTAGGCGGCGATGTACGGGCCGTCCCGCTTGACACCGTGGCGCATCCCGCGGACGTAGCCGCGGTGCTTGGGATGCTTCGGCCGGGCGGTGGTCCAGCCGCCCAACTCGAAGTTGCGGTGACGCAGTACCCCGAGGCGGAACATCTCTCCGCACAGGCTGATGTCTTTTCGGATCTTCGCGCGCCCGTTGGGCTGCTCGATCACGTAGGGCAGGCCGGTGGCGTCCAGCAGTTCCCGGGTGGGCGCCACCAGGTCGGTGTGGGTGCCGCCCCAGCCGCGGGAACGGTTGGTGCCCACGGTCAGCGTGCACTTGTCCTGGCAGGGCGGGGAGGCGTGCACCATCGTGTATTGGCGGATCCCGCCGGACGCGATCAGGTCGGCGAGGTAGGTCAGCGCGTCGGCCCGGGTGAAGGTGAACGGGTAGTTGGGCCGGTCGGCGATGTCCACGCCGTGAACCTCGAATCCGGCGCGGTGGTAGCCGGTACCGGCGCCGCCGGCGCAGCAGTACAGGTCCAGCAGTAACGGCCTGAACGGCCGTCGCCGGACAACCGACGTATGGGTCATGCTTGGGGATCTCCTGTCCTTCGGGATAGGGAGGACCGTGGGCGGCGGGCTGTCCTTGGCCGGGAGACCGCCGCCCACGGGTTGGTCAGGTCATGCACCAGCCCGAGTCACAGCCGGAGTCGTACTCATCGAAGAGGGTGTCGACCCCATCCGGGATCGCCCGCCTGAGAGGCATGCCGAACCGGGTCAGGTAGACGTGGTCCTTGCCCAGTTCGTCGCGCCTGCGGTTGAGCAGCTCTTCGAGCTGGCAGGCCCGCTCGAAGAGCGCTGGGTCCGTACGGCGCATCTCGTGCCAGGCCTCGGGCCGGTGGAACGGGCAGAACCAGCAGGACGACTTCGGCGGGATGGGCAGGCCCGCCGATCGAATGACCCGGATACAGTCGATACGGCGGATGCCGCGTTCCAACAGTGGATACTCAATCCGCTCGTGCGGCTCACAGCGACGCTTGTTGGCCCGGTCGATCTCGTCCAGGCTGATCCCGATACCTACGGTCGCGGGGTTGTCCGCCGTCGCGCCACGCCGCTTGAGTTCGTCGGCGATGACCTTGATCTTGAAGCTGGCGGTGCACGAGCGGGTGCCCGGGGCCCCGTTCGACATCCGCACGGGGATCTTCAACGACCGCGAGCCCTCACGAGTGAGGTCCTGGTACAGGGTCCGCACTTCCTTGGTGCGCTTCATGACCCGGTCGACCACGGCCAGTTCCAGCCCATGCGCTTCCGCGAACGGCATCGCGTACCGGTGCAGGTAGGTGATGGTGCCGGGGTTCTCGGAGTCGTCGCCGACGTTGGCCATGATGAACGTGCGGTAGTCCAGTTCGCCGCGGGCAGCGAGCACCAGTGCGGTCATGGACTGCCAGCCCCCGCCGAAGCTGAACGTCCTCAGCTCGGCGGAGGATGTGGATGCGTGGTTGTTCACGCTCGGTGCTCCCGTCTGTTCGGGATGGAGGGAGGACCGTGGGCGATGGGCTGTCCTTGGCCGGGAGACCCTCGCCCACGGCACAGGCACATGCCTGTAGAGCAGCGTTTTGAGGGGTGGGGGCGGGGTGGCCCGTACCCCCTCTACAGGCCACTACCTCGCAGGTCAGACCCCCTCTACCGGGGGCCCTACCGGGGTAGCGCGCCCCCGCTACTCGGCGGGTGCCGGTAGCGGGGGGCGCGGAGCCCGGTCAGGTAGTGGGGGAGGTAGCGGGGGGCGGGTCTACCGGGCCCGTCGACCGCGCGGCGAGCAGCAGTTCCGGCGGCACGGCGGCTTCAAGGTCTGCCCGCCGGTACCCGGCGCGGTTGACGTTCCCGATCTTGACTTGCTTGCCGGTCCGCTCGACGCCGGCGGCCTCCAGCTCGCGGGCGAGCCGTTCGGCGTCCCAGTCGCCGTACCGGTCGGTGTCGAGGTTGTCGAGCCGGGCGAGCAGGTCGACGGTGTGCATGCGGTCGACGTGGCGCATCACGTCGAGGCAGTCGGACAGGACGGGCGCGATGGTGACGCCGGCCTGGTCCGCGGCGGCGGCCACGTCGCCGGCGGCGTCCCCGGTCAGCTGTCCGGCGGCCTGCCGCAGGGCCCGGCCGCGCTGGCACATCTCGGTGAAGCCGGCGCCGTCGAGGTAGTCGGCCCGCACGGTGACGAACGACGCGGGGCCGGTGACCAGGACGCCGGTCCCCTTGTGCTCCTCGGACAGGACCGAGGCGTCCGCGCCCTGTGCTGCCTTGCCCTTGCCCAGCACCATGTCAGAGCTTGTGCGGTCGACAACTTGCGTGCAGTACCGCAGGGTGATGATCTCCCGCAGCTTCGGCGGCACCGACTCGGCGTCGGGACGCTGGGACGCGAAGTTGCAGATGAACCCGGCGGCCGGACCGCGCCGCGCGATGCGGCACAGGTCGTCGACCACCTGCTCGCGGTCCTCCCGCTCCATCGCGGTGAAGTACTCCTGCAGCTCGTCGATCGTCACGAAGATGACCGGCAGGTTGTACTTCTGCACGATGGCTGGAGTCAGCTTGCCCTCGGGGCAGATGGACACCGGCAGCCCGCGCAGCAGCGCGAACCGCCGCTCCATCTCGGCGAGCAGTTCCTTGAGCATGGCCTTGAGCGCTTCAACGGCGTCGTCCTCGGCGCCCATGACAAGCCGGTGCGCGACGTGTCGCATCGGCATCCAGTCCGCGCCGCCCTTGCCGTCCGCGACGTAGTGCCGCACGTACGGGTCGAGCAGCCCGGCCGCCGTCATCAGGCGCTGCGTGAACGTCTTTCCGCGCCGCGGCAGGCCACCGAAGAACAGCGACTGCCACATGACCGGCACCGAGACGCGGTTGCCGCGGGCGTCCTGCCCGAACGGGATCGGGTCCCACACGGTGAACGTCTGGGCCTTGAGCAGCGGCGACGGGTTCGGGTCGCCCAGGTACGGGTCATCGTCGGCAACCCACATGCTCACCCTGCCCGCGTGACCGCCGCCGGCCGCGCGCACACGGGACATGATGACCTGGATCTCGTCGACGCCCAGCTCGGCGGCGAGAGCGTCGCGCTTGGCGAGCACGTCGGCGGCGGTCTTTCCGCCGCCGCGGGGCAGGTCGAACACCACGGCCCACCCCTTGCCGTCGCGGACCGGGCCCATGACACACGAGACCTTCGGCCCTTCCTCGTCGCCCTTGCCGGCCTTGAGCAGGCCGGCCGCGCGCAGCGCGTCGTTGAGCTGCTGGGCGTTCATGTCGATGCGGATCGGTGGCGTGGCCTGGTCCAGGAACGGCACTTCGCTGCCCTTGCGGCCGACCACGGCGAGGATCGCGAGCAGGATCGTCGCCGTGGCGATCAGAACCGGCGTGGTGGCCATGGACAGCGCCATGCCGCAACCGGTCGCCACCGCGACGGCGGAGCCGAACCGCCACCGCCGGGCCTCGGTCCGGGCGCGGTGTGCGACCTGGTGCCGGATGGCCAGGTCCGGGTCAGCGGTCCGCGCGTCCAGGGACGCGGCCAGTGCCTTGACCGTACGGGTGTGGTCCGCGGCAGTCAGCACCGGCCACAGACGGGCGGTGCACCGCCACGCGCCGCGGCAGGCAAGCCCGGCGGTCTTCACGCCGTACTTCGGCAGCCTTACGCCGTGGTAGCGGGCGTGGTAGCCACCGAGGCGGACCAGCGCGCCGGCGTTCGCCCGCAGCGCCGCCGGGGTGGCGAGCCAGGGCGGCAACACCGGTTCGTCAGGCACCGTCAGCCAGTCCGCCAGCGGGTTGTCCGGGCGGTCGACTGCCTCGCCGTCCGGCGTGCTGTCGCTGGGCAGCATAACCCCTTCGAGCGGGGGCGCCGGGCGCGCGTCCTGCTTGGCGAACGGGTCGGTTATCGGTCGGGGTCGATGGTCGTCAAGGTTGATGATCTCGGTCATGCTGGGGCTTCCTGCTCTCCTCACAGGGGGCGGAGCCCGGAACGGCCGGCTGTCTTGGCGGATGACGGCCGTTCCGGGGCGGAGCTACTTGGCAGCGGCCTTCTCGGCGCGCTTGCGAGCGGCAGCGAGGATGCGGTCGACCTTGCGCTGCAAGTCGCGCAGGTCGACCTCCTCGCCCGCGATGTTGCGCTTGGCCATACGGCCGAGCAGCAGGGCGACACGTGCGGCCTCCCCCGCCGTCAGCGGCGGGTCGTCGGGGTGCAGCCGGATCACAGCGCGGCTCCCTTCCTCGCCGCGGTGACGGCGGCGGCAACGGCTATCCAGCCCTTGTGCCAGGACTGGTCGAGCAGGTATCCGGCACCGGGGTCACGCGCCAGCCAGCCCGCGTGACCGGTGATGGCGGCGAGGCGGACGACGCCGCGCGGGCGTTCGTCGCGCCAGTGCCCGCCCTGCCGATCGGCCACGTAGTGCGTGAGGGCGGACGCCGCGAGCCCGGCCGCCGCGGCACGCGGGCTGACGCCGAGACGCAGCACGCGGTTGGCGGCCCACAGGGCTGCGGCCTGCGTGGCGGCGTAGGTGGCGACGTGGGCCGAGCAGGCACGGATGCCGGCGCGGCCGGGCTTACCCTTCGCGCCTGCCTGCGTGTCGATCTGCACCCAGTGGTCGGCCACCTCGTGCGAGGCGGTGAGCACGGCGTATACGGCCGTGAAGGTCACGGCACGGCTGTTGTCCATCGGTGCCCCCTCAGCGACGGCGACCGCGGCGGGCCGACTGGATCGTCTTGGCGGCGTTGCGGCCCTCGGGTCCGCCGATGGAGCGCACCACGGTGACCACGGCCCAACCGGACACGGCGACGACGAACGCGACGACGGCCAAGTCGATGGCGATCGAGGTCATGGCGGCCACCAGCAGCGGGCCGAAGTAGACGCCGGCCGCTACCGCGCCGGCGCCGACACCGGAGCCCAGAGCCATGCGCTGAACGGTGCGGTCCGGCGGAGCCTGGTGGATGTGGACGATCTGAGGCTGTGCCGCCTGCGGGGACACGAACGGGCTGGGCTGGTACGGCGCCAAGTCGGTGCGGTAGCAACCGCACTCGGCCGAGTGCTGGTGGGGTACGGGCAAGTGGGACATGGAGAGTTCTCCTGTCGTGGTCACAGGGCCGCGGCCGAGTCGTCCGCCTGCTGCTGGTCGTCTGTGGTGACCAGGGCGAGCGGACGTGCGGGGGCGGGAAGCGGGTCGAGGGTCAGGCCGTGCGCGTCCAGCAGTGCGCGCAGACGCGGTACGCCGATGCCGAGCGCTGCCAGCACCTGCCGCTGTGACAGCGGCGCGGACGCGCCCGTGCGCAGCTCCCGCAGGTGCGCAAGCAACTCGTCATCGGTGCGCACCGGACGCGATGTCTTGCCCGCACCCGGCGCCTGCCGCACACGGGACGGGGCCTGCGTCGTACGCGCCGCCGGACGCGGCGGCGTGGCCGTTGCGGCGGGCGGAGCGGTCGCGGGCTGACCAGGGGCGGGAGCGTCATCCCGCGCGGTGACGGCAACGGGGTCCGCCGCAGTCGCGGCCGGTGTATCCGGGGCGGTCGTCTCGGTCGTGGTGCGCACGTCGGGTGCGGCCAGCGCGTCATGCACTTGCCGCATGAGCGCACCGAACGCGAGCAGCGCGGCGGTTGGCGGTACGGCAGCGACGACGTAATCGAGGGTGTGCGCGTGCGCACCCACACCGGAGATGTTCAGCGCGATACTGCCGCCGGAGCCGGTGACCGTCAGGCCGATGGCCCACCAGTCCGTACGCCCTGTCAGGGACGCGCGCAGCAGCAGCAGTTCCCCGGCAACGATGAACAAGTCCAGCGTCGCCGGCCACGCCCACGCGCGAGCAGGGGAAGCGGAAAGGCCGTACGTGGCGGCCACCGAACGCAGGTGCGCGTACGACAGCCAGAACGCTGCGGCAGTCAGGGCGACGATGACGCCGGACGCGGCGATCGTCAGGAACTCCCGTGCCGACTTGGGTGTCATCACTCGTCACCTCCGGGGCGGCCCCAGCCGGTCAAGCGGATGCGGGCGGGCCTGAGGCCGGCGTCGGCGAGGGAGTCCAGGGCCAGGGCGACGCCGACGACGAGAACGAGCAGGATGCGGACCGGGGCGGGCGGGGTGACCCCCAGCACCCACGCCAGACCGCCGAGCACGGCCAGCAGCCGGATACGGCGGACGGCCAGCAGTAACGCGCCGCGCGGGTTGAAGTCCGGGTTCACGGCTGCTCGCCCCCGATCGGCTGCACGTCGATGGCGGCGAACAGCTCCACCGGTCCGGCGTCGCGGGTGTCGGGGTCAGAGGACATCTCGGCCCACTCCCATTCCGCGCCGGGCGCGGCCTGGTAGCCGAGGGCGGCCAGTGCCTCACGACGCTGCGCGGGCGTGGGAATCGGCGTTCCCTCGGGCCACTGGTGCTCCGGGTACTGCGAGAGCGGAACGCCCAGCAGGACCACGAACAGCAGCCAGCGACCACCGCGGTAGGGCATCAAGGCCCGGTCGGTGCTCACGCGGCGATCCCCTTCCGGGAGCGCCGGCGGCGGACCGCCGCGTCCGGTCGGGAGACCGGGGCCAGGGCGAGCAGTTCCGGCATGGTGCGGCCGATCGTCTCGACGGCCAGCGCGGTGGTGCGGTCGAACAGTTCCGGGTCGTCGGCGAGGATGTCGCGAGCCGAGGCCTCACGCGCCGCCTGCTCTTCGGGCGTCTCGCCGTCCTCCCCCAACCAGAGGTCAACCGGGGTGCCGAGGGCGAGTTCGAGGAAGTCGTTCGGGGTCAGGGCGTGGTGACGCCCCACGTAGTTCTTCACGTCGTGTCTCCAGACGGGACGGGAGGGAACGGGACGGCGGTGCTGTCCTTGGCCGGGAGGCCCGCCGCCCCGTGGTCGGGGATGGATGGAGCAGAAGCACGGCCGGAGCCGTGCTGACCGCCTTTTCGACTCGGGGAGGCGGTGGCCCGGTATGGAGTTGTCAAAGGTCAGACCGTGCGAAGACCGGGGCGCGCGGCGGTGCCGCCTTCCTCGGTGTCTCCGCCCGGGTGGTGCGGGCATGACTGAGGCACGAACGTTGTAGCCATTGTCCGTACAATGGCTACAGTCAGGATGTTGGCAGACTGCGGCAGGGTCGTCAAGGACATTGCCCGCATTGACTGGACAATGGCGACAGCCTGCGGCTTTGATGGAGGCGTGGCCGTGAACAGACTCGCGCGAGACCCGATGTACCAGCAGATTGCGGACGAGATCCGCAGGCAGATCGTGGCCGGTGACCTGGAGCCGGGCGCCAAGCTGCCCACCGAAGCGGAGATGCGCAGCGACTACGACGTGTCCCGGGAGACCGTCCGCAAGGCGCTGAACCTGCTCGTCAACGAAGGGCTTGTCGTCTCGGCCCGGCCGCAAGGCCACTTCGTACGGCGTCGACAACCGATGATCTTCCGGCCGCAGGCAGAGTTCCGGAAGCGTCCTTACACGCCGGAGATGGATGCGTTCGCCACCGAGCACTCAGCCGAGGGACGCGAGCCGCGGCAGGTCATCGAGGTGGGCATCATCGAGCCGCCGGCAGGGGTGGCCAAGCGTCTACAGCTCAAGGCTGGCGACCTGGTCGCGGTACGCAAGCGCGTCCGGTACCTCGACGGCGAGCCGTTCAACATCAATGACAGCTACTTCCCGCTCGACATCGTCCGCGACTCCGAGATCATGCGCCCGGAGGACATAAAGCGAGGCGGCAACGAAGTGCTGGCAGAACTGGGCTACCGCCAGGTGCGGGCCCTGGATGAGCTGTACGTCCGCATGCCCCAGCCGGAAGAGGTCAAGCGGCTGGAACTCCCCCCGGGCACACCGGTCGGCTACCACATCACAACCGGCTTCACGGAGGAAGGCAGGCCCGTCCGGGTCGCGACCACCGTGCTCCCGGGAGACCGCCACGTCATCTCGTACGAGCGCCGGCTAGAGATGCCGAACGAGGAAGCATGACCGACCTGCACATACGGCCAGCCCGCCCGGACGAACAGCCCATCGTCGAAGACCTGCTGCGGGAGGCATCCGCTTGGCTCGCCTCCCGCGGCATCGACCAATGGCAGTTCCCACCTCACAGCGACCGCATACGCCGGGCCCTACAGCGTGGTGAGGTCTTCCTAGCGACGGTAGGTGATCAGCCCGTGGCCACGCTACAAGTGGACGATCACGCTGACCTTGAGTTCTGGACGCAGGAAGACGAGCCAGGAGACGCCCTTTACGTGCACCGCATGGCCGTCACGCGCGAGTTCGCTGGCACGGGGATCGGTAGCACACTCCTGGACTGGGCTTCGGAGCGGGCAGCGGCAGCGGGCAAGTCGTGGCTACGCCTGGATGCATGGAAGGACAACGTAAAACTTCACAGCTACTACGCGGACCACGGTTTCAGCTTGGTAAGGGTCGTGGACCTTCCACACCGTGGATCAGGGGCCTTGTTTCAGCGCCCTACCCGAATCAGCCGCTCGGTTTAAGTTTTCTTGTACATACCCAAAGCGACAGCGTCTTTGAGCTGTGTCGCATAAGAGTCAATCAATAACCGCACACCGCTGATTCGATCTTGGACGTCTACGGCATCGAAGCTCACAAGTTCCCCGTGAGCGACTTGATTGCGAGCTAAGACAATCCTTTGATCAATGAAAATACTGCGGGTCTCATACAGTGGGAGTACATCTAGTCCGACTCCCTTCACCACGTCCTTGAAGACAGTGGACGAAAGGTTGCTCTCTGTATCTATACACTTTTCCGGGGCGACCGAGAAGATATCATTTCTCCGTCGATCAATCTCCTCTAGCAACTCGCCGAGATATCGGCTTTTAGAGCTTTCCGACGCCCTTTTGAAAGCAGAGGAAACATAAGCAGCCTGCAGAGGAAATTTTAGATCGGAAACTCTGAGCTGCGCCGCATTTATGAATTTCACATAGGAACTACTTCCTTGCTTTACAAAACCTTCCCAGTGTGCGTAGGCGAGAACTACCGCAGAGCGGGCCCCCGAGCTCAGACGGCCAGGATCTGGGTTCTCATCTTTAACCATGAGAAGGAGATTGGAGAGTTCAACTTTTCGTCTCGCCAATTGTCGATCAAGCTTGTCGACGAACTGCGCCGCATCCATGTCGCCCCGAATCACGCCTTAAAAAGCTGCCGACCGAAGGGGATCGTCTTTTTCATTCGCTGGTCAGCACGAACTCCTGTGGCGTGTCCCGGCGCGAAGTCCGGATGCCTCCAGAGTGCGGTCCGCGCCGCTTTCACGTCCTCGACAGAAAGATGTTCGTTCGGCATTAGGCGGCCTAGCCCTAGGGCTAGAGCTTCAAACGCAGTCGATGAAAAAGCCCCCTCGCTGCGTCCTGTCGTTGGATTCCACTTCCGCATGACGTCACTAGCAAAGGCGGCGTCCAAAAGTGCAAATGACTCCTCGAAGGCAGCCTTCTCGGCGGCGAGAGTAGCGTCATCCATCTCGACCAGAGTGAGGATCTGCGCAGACAAAAACTCACCGATGTTACCGATTCCAGAGATTTGTTCTTCCGGAAGATTTCGCAAAAAGACAAACCGAAGCGCCAGCTCTAGATGATACTGCTCTTCCAGCAACCGCCCAGGTAGATTCACTGCATCTAGGTAAGGCGAAAAACTAGAAATTTCCTGCAGCCACTCGAAGTGCTTTCTGCTAAGGCTGACAAGAAGACAGTTCCGCAGCTCTTGAGGCGTGGCCAACGAACCTAGCGAGTTGAGCCGTTGGAAAACATCATACTTGGCCCTATTGTCGCTCTCTCGCTTGATGATCTTAACGTCGAGGCGCGCCCTCTTGAAATCGAGCTGCTGCGCGCGGGTGAGGCTGGATCTGGCCCCGGGTGTCGGCTCATAAGAGACACCTTCGAGACTCTTAAGAAAAGGCGCGGCCTCGCAAATAAAAGGCGGCAAAGGCGAGCCTTGCTCGCTCTGCAAGATTCCCATGAACTGGAAAATAGTGGAGAGTCGCTGAACCCCGTCAACGACGTCCCAGATCCCGTCCTCATTCTGGGCAACAAAAATGCTTGGCAGCGGAATGCCCAACAGAATGCTTTCGATCAGTTTAGTTCGCTGATCCGCCCTCCACCTAAAAATTCTCTGAAATTCAGGATGGATATCCATTTCGCCATCTCGGTAGAGATTAGCTATTTCACTGATAGACATCGGGTAAGAGTCGGTCGTAATCCGCTGACGATACGTAGCAAGTTCGGATTCCAGCGCCATTGTTGGATGTTAGCACCGTCGACGCACAGAAGTGACAGAACGGATGAGTACGGCCAGTGCGATGCTGTGCATGGGCGATCGCGGTCCTGCGCCCGCCAGAAAGGGGGAGCCACGGAGGGAGCCACCCAAGGTGTCACCTCACGGACCTGTGCGGACGGCCATGTACGGAGAGCGGCAGTCGTGTAGGAGCATCCCCCGCCTCCGGCAGAGACCTCAAGCCACTGAAGTCTGTTCGGGACGAAGAGGCCGTGGGTTCAAATCCCGCCACCCCGACTCGGAAAGCAGCAGGTCAGGGCCGGTTTCCCCTCGCGGGGAACCGGCCCTGATCGCGTTGTCGCGGGGTGCAGGGTGTCAACTGGGTGTGATCTTGGTCCGCCGTTTCATGCCCGCCGCGGTGCGGTCCTGCAACAGCCGGTCCAGTACCGGCACTGGGGAACGCGGGCACAGTGCCAGGCGGGCGTCCAGGGACTCCTCCCACACCTCGGTCAGGGCCTCGACCAGCGCGGCCCGCATCGAGTCCGTCACGTGGGCGTAGCGGGCGCTGACCGAACCGTCCTCGTGTCCCATCCGCTCGTCCATGAGGACCTTGGGTGTCCCCAGCTCCTCCATCAGCGTGCGGTGCCCGTGCCGCAGTCCGTGCCGGGTCAGCCGGTCCTTGATCGGCAGCCAGCACGCTTCCGCGCGACTGGCCGCCCCTCGGCCCCGTACGGGAACGCCGGGGAAGGGGCCGCCCGTCACCGGTACGGGGTGGGCGTCGTTGGGGGCCTTCTTCGGGTACCAGCCGGTCGCGGCCGGGGTGAAGATCCACGCGGCGTGGCCGGAGCGCCGCCAGTGCGCAGCCGCCCGCGACGGGCCGACCTGGCGGACGAATCCGACTTCGGCGATGGCCTTCTCCACGCGGACGCGCGTCTTCTCGGCCACCATCTCGGGCCGGTTGAGGACGTTGGAGACCGTGCCGGTGGAGACACCGGCGAGTTCGGCGACCTGGCGCAGCGTCGGCCCCGGCCGCCGGGTGCCGCCCACGCCGCGGCCGCTGTAGACGTACGTCAGCCCGTGGCACGGGCAGGGCTGTGGCTTGCTCCGCGTGATGTGGTCGCCGACGAGCCGGGACAGGAACGGCGGTGAGTCGATGGTGCGGTAGCTATCGTCCTTCGGCGGGCACCGCGACAGCTCGCCGGTGTCCAGCTCGTAGAGCTGCCACTCGATCCGGAAGGCCCGGGACTCCTGCCGCGCGTACTGCGTCTCCAGCCCGACGAGTTCGCCCCAGCGCATGCCGGTGTAGGTCTTGTGGATCTGCGCCACGAACTCGTCGTCCCGGCCGGACAGCAGGGAGGCGCGCTCGGCGATGAGCAGAGCACCGAGCATGGTGGTGATTGCCTTCTCCGGACCGCGATGTCCGCCGCGCCCGTGCCGGCGCCCTCGGCCGCGGCGGCGCTCGGCGACGTTCTTGGGTGCGTGGCCGGCATCGACGGCGTCCGCCAGGAGGCGGTGGAGCAGGGAGCGGTACGTGCGCACACTGCTCGCTGCGAACTGCTTGAGTTGGTCCCTCTCCCAGGCGCTCACCATGCCCTCGGTGATCTCCCGGATCGACTTGTCCCCGAAGGCCGGCAGCAAGTGCGCCAGGGATCGCGGGTAGTTCTGCATGGTGGAGTCGGCGAGGCTCAGGTCCTGCATCTGCTCCTGGGCGAACTGACCGAAGGTGATTCGCGCGGCGACGGCCTCCTTCTCGGGTGGGACGTACCGGCCCTTCTTCGCCGCCTCGAACGCGTCGGCCTCGGCTTTCTCAGCGGCCTTCTGCGCAGTGGTCTTGGTCGGGTAGCGGACGGCCCGGCCGTCCGCGTCCTTCACGTAGTCCTGTGCCTTGCGGTCCGGCCGCTGGTAGCACGCTCGGAAGTACGTCCTGCCCCTGGCAGTTCGCTTCTCCGCGTATGCCACGCGCGCTCACCCCTTTGCTTTGGCCAAGGCATTCATGAGCTGATGGGCGCTGTACTGCCGCCTTGTCAGAGCTGCTGTCACCGCCGCTTCTTCTTGCGCCGTGAAGCAGTCAGCGTTGATCAAGAGGAGGTTGGGGTACCGCTCGTGGTCCATCCAGGCAACGACTTCCCTCGGGACTCCTGCAACGCGCTGCGAACGACCGCAAGGCTCACCAGCCATGCGTACTCCACGTTGTTTGCTGTGGTGGATGCCGATCTACGAACTTGTTCACATAAGTTCCTGGAAAGTCTTGCATCACAGTCACTCTCTGTCAACTGATACCGTACCGACGGTGATGGTCCAGCTAACGTCAGCGGACGGCAGGTGGGATATGGACGGACAGGGCGGACGCCGGACGCTGGCAGAGCAGCTGGACACTTTGTTCAGAACGGTGCAGCCTCTCCGACGGGAGTTCACGTACGAGGAGGTTGCTCGCGGCTGCACGGAAGCCGGCCAGGGCACCTTTTCGAAGACGTACGTCTGGCAGTTGCGCACCGGCCAGCGGGAGAATCCCACCAAACGGCACCTGGAGGCACTCGCCACCTTCTTCGGCGTCCCGCCCGCCTACTTCTTCGACGAAGACGTGGCGACCCGAGTCGACTCCCAACTGGCGTTGGCCACCGCACTCCGTGACGCCGGGGTGCGCGACGTGGCACTGCGGATGATGCGCATGGACGACACCAGTCGGCAGTCGATTGTCCGGATCGTTCAAGAAGTCATGCAGGTGTACGCCGCTCGGTCCGACGAGCCCACCGGCCCGGAGCAGCGGCAGCAGGGTACGCCCGGGGGAATGAACTGAGTCATGGTAGGAGCTTCCCGAAGCGAGCGGCGCCGTCAACGAAAGAGGTCGGCCGGCTTGCGGCGTGCCTGCAGAAAGCGGCTCGAGGAACTCGACCTGCCGGTCGAAGTCGATATCGCCAAGCTTGTCGAACATCTCAGCGGTCGACGCGGTCGGCCCATCATCCTGATGCCCATCGCGGTGCGGGCCTGCGATCCCTCCGGTCTGTGGATCGCCACCGCCGAGGTGGACGTCATCGGATACCAGGCCAACACCAGCCGTCATCACCAAGAGCACATCATCGCCCACGAGCTCGGGCACATGGTCTGCTGCCACCACGGCGTCGTCCAGCCCGACGACCGCAGCGTGAGCCTGTTGTTCCCGGACCTGGCACCGGGCCTCGTCCGCGAACTCCTGCACCGCACGAGCTATTCGGATGCCCAGGAGGAGGAGGCTGAGATCACCGGCAGCCTCCTCGCGGCCAACTTGGTCAACGTTACGTCTACGATGCCGGCCGCATCAGGCGTGCTCGGCAGCCTGGAGTCGGCATGGGGGTTCCGTTAGCTCATGTACTCCTGGTCAGAGACCGCCGGGCTGATCAGTCTGTGGGGAGCAGCGCTCACTCGCGCACCGAGTGCGGTCCGCAATCCCCGGCACCGTCCGCTGTGGCTCGGTGTCTGCCTCATCGCCGCCACCAGCACCCTCTACCAAGACGCAGTGGTCTCTTCGTTGGGGGCGCTGATCGGCGATCTCAACCTGATCGACCTGACGCGAAGCCTCACGCACACCGCCTCCGCTGGAGTGATGCTCTATTTCGTGCTGGTCGCTACGGGTCGCCGGCGTCACTCCACCGTGCTGGTCTGCGTCGTCACGCTGGTGATGGCATCAACCGTGTGGCTGTACCGCGCTGCGCCCCCGCACGCCCGTAGCACGATCTCCACCCCGGAACTTCCGCTGCTCTACTGGCTTCTACCGTTCGGCTTCTACCTCCTTGCGGGCGGGATCTCGGCTGCGGTGTGCTGGCGGCACAGCGACGAAGCCGATCGGGGCATGCTGCGCTGGAGCTTGCGCGTCTTCGGGATGAGCCAGTCTCTCGGCTGCGTGCTGTGGTGCCTTTTCACGGCGTACCTGTTCACCCATGACGCCACCCTGCTGGCCTACGTCCCGCCCCTCACCGGGATGGAGTTGCTCCTGCAAGCCGGCAGCGTGCTCTTGCCAGGCCTCGCGAGCGCCCTACAGCACCTGGAACAACGGTGGGTCCTCTGGCGCCTGTGGCCGCTGTGGCAGGCACTCACCGAGGCAGTTCCCACCGTCGCGTTGCCGGGTCAGACCTCCCGTTGGACGTGCACTACCGCAGTGCGGTGGCAGCACTACCGGCTGATCATCGAGATCCAGGACGCGGTTCTGGCACTTCACGCCTACACCACGCCCGCCATGGTGAGCGCGGCACGCCGTTTCGCCGCCATCCGGGGTGTCACCGCAGGAAACCTCGAGGCGGCGGCCAGCGCCTGCTGGCTGGAGGTCGCCCGGCGAGCCAAGCTCGCCAGATCGGCCCCTTGCGACACAGTCTGCACCTCCCCCTGGCCTGACGGGTCCGGCTTTCGGGAGGACGTCGACTTCCTGATGCGGGTAGCCCGGTTCCACGGCACGGCGCTGACGGCGGAATTCCACCTCAAGGAGGCAGCGTGACCCCTGTCCACGGCCAAGTAGCACCGCGTTTCGAACCGGTACGCGATGCCTTCGCCGCTAATTTCGCCCATCAGCGCGAAGTCGGCGCCGCCCTGTGTGTCTATCAGCATGGTCGCCCAGTGGTCGACTTGTGGGGCGGCATTGCGGACCTCGACTCCGGCGCGCACTGGCAAAGCGACACCCTGACGTACGTCTTCTCCACCACCAAAGGCATTACGGCCACGTGCGCGCACCTGCTCGTCCAGCGTGGTCTGCTCGACCTGGACGCCCCTGTCGCGCGGTACTGGGCGGAATTCGCCGCTGAGTCGAAAGCCGAGATCCCCGTACGCTCACTGCTCTCACACCGCGCCGGGTTGACCGCTCTGGACACCCCCGTCCCCCTCGCCGCGGCCCTGGACTGGCATCCCATGATCACTGCCCTGGCCGCCCAGCGGCCCGCTTGGACACCCGGCACCGCTCATGGCTATCACGCCCAAACCTTCGGCTGGCTTGTCGGGGAAGTAGTCCGCCGTATCACCGGCCGCACTGTCGGCGCCTTCCTCGCCGCCGAGATCGCCGAACCCCTGGGGCTCGACTTCCATATCGGCCTACCCGCCAGCCATGAACCCCGCGTCGGCCGGCTCATCCTCCCCCCGCCCGCCACAGACCCCGACGACGCCCCCACCCTGCGCCGGGCCAGCGCCGTCACCACTCCTCCCATCGACCCCAACGACCCCAAGGTCCACGCCGCAGAGATCCCCTCCTCCAACGGCATCGGCACCGCTCACGCCATCGCCCGGTTGTACGCCGCTCTCATCGGCGAGGTCGACACCATGCGCGTCCTCAGCCGTGCCACCCTCGCCACAGCCCTTCGCCCCCAGTCCGAGGGGCCAGACCTCACGCTGGGATTCCCCACGCGTTTCGCTCTCGGCTACGCACTGCCGTCGCAGGCCTTCCCCCTGCTCGGTCCCGGCTCCTTCGGCCACGGCGGTCGCGGGGGGTCCGTCGGCTGCGCCCACCCGCCCACCGGAATCACTGTCGGATACGTCATGAACCGCCTGAGCCACGGCGTCACCACGGACACCCGCTTCGCCAACCTCGCCGCCGCCATCAAGGCCTGTCTTTGAGGGCCCAGCGGGGGGATGAACAGGTGATCAAGACCTGCTCTGCACTCCCCACCCACTGACTCCTACTACGAACCTTCCATGGTCACGTCGATCTTCAACGACCTGAGAACGGCCAGTAGTTGGTCTGCTGGGGTGCCTTCCTCACCTCGGACAACAATCGTCGCCTTCACGCGCCCCGACGGCGTGGTCACCTCGGTTACACGCGAATCGATCAGCGGGCCTTCCTTGAGCGCCTGCCGTACGCGGATGGACAGGTCCGATGCCTCCGCTGCCGGTTCGGGCACGACTGCCTGATTCGGGCCGGAGTCTTCGCGGAGGACGGGGGCGCCACCGCCGAGGACGCGCTCGACGGAGTCCTCTGCCCATCCGACCAGCCGGGCGTAGGCAAGGACGGTGGGCGTGACCTTGACGATCGCGCCCCGCTCGATGTTGCGGAGGGCACCGCGCTTCACGCCGATCCGTCCCGCGACGTCCTGCTGTTCCATGCCGCGCTCAGACCGTGCCGCCTTCAGCGTCTCGCCGAGGCGGGCCCAGTTCCTGTCCATGGGACTCATCATGCCCCACGCCCGTGCAACAGCAGGGGCGCACGAACAGCGCGGACGGGCGCATTTGTTGCAGGGAGGGTGCCAGAGGTGCGTCGAGCGGTCAGATGCGACCACCCGAGTGAATGCTCAGAAACTGAACGCAGAAGTACCCAAAATCCTCTCTTGTTGCGCATAGTAGACATACAGTTACTGAGCATGACACTGAACGGAACGGCGATTCGGGCGTTGCGGCAACGTCAGCGTCTGAGTCTGCGGCGCCTGGCCCGCCTCGCGCAGACATCACCGAGCCAGCTCTCGCGCATCGAGCGGGGGCGCGCCGGTGCCGGAGATGACCTGGCCCTCCGGCTGGCCGAGGCACTGGCCGTCCCGGTGGTCGACATCACCCGAGGAGAAGTTGTGGCCACGAATGAGACGCAGTTGGCGGAGGCCAACGAGGACACGCGACCTCAACAGGGTGCGAGGAAGAGGCGGCCCACGCCGGCGGCGACGAAGACCGGCAGTCGCGCCGTGCCGTATCCGGGCACACCGGAGGGCGCGTTCTTCCACTACACCCCCGAGGAGGCGGCCTTGTTCCTCCCTTGGTCGGCTCTCCAGCTCAAACGCAAGGCGTACGCCAGGGAGATCCCGTTCAACGGCGGTGGCGCCCGGGTGACCTTCACCGGCCGGAACGTCTGCGAGATCAGCGAGATGACGGCCGTGCGCCCGTTGGCGGAGACCGTCCAGGCGCGCAGCGCATAAGCGACCGCATCTACGAAGACACCGGTGGACGGCGGGCCCTAGCCCGGCCTTGATCGCCGCCCCCGGCGCCCCGGAACCTCAACCACTAGGCGAACTGAGGCACCGTGAACCAGAACTGTAGACCCGAGCACCGCCCGCGCACCTGCCGAGTGTGCAGCGCGATGCGCCACCCGTCGCAGCTCACAGCCCGCCGGGCACTCTCCGCCATCCCGCGGCAGAGCCGCGTCGGCCAGCGTCAAGGAAGGGGTGGCAGCTGATGCCGCTACACACCCCGATCGGCCATGAGGCAGACGCTGCTGCCGCGGAGGACGACCCCGGCGTGTTGCAGGGACGCCGCTGTCCGTCCTGCAAGACGAGCACGACACCCGAGGAGTGGGCTCATGGATGAGGTGTTCGGACCGGAATACGTCCGGCCGAAGCAGAGAGACTGCCCGCACTGCGGCTGCTGTACCGAGGATCTGTGCCAGCGGGGCCGAAACCGGATCGTGCAGTGCGCGGGCCTGACGCCCGACCGCTTTCGTGACACCGTCTCGGGGTGCCCGTGTTCAGCGGAGACGACCAGGCACACCGCGGCCTGGCGGGCGGCGCAAGTCCGCGTAACCCGGCTCGCGCGGGAACGGCCGCTGACGGCCGAGGCGGAGATGCTGCTTCGCTCCCTGTGGGGCGACGTGCTGGCCGAGTCCGTGATGGATCCAGGTGGGCTCCTACCGCAGCTGCGGGTGCGGGGGCTGGCCCGGGCTGGGCATTCCCGGCGGCCGGAGATCACCGAGCTGGGCCGTACGTACCTGGCCGCCCGCGATGAAGTACGGGCCGCCACCGCGGTGCGGGTGGCGTGCGTGGACACGAGCACGCGGACCGTTCTGGTGGAAGTCTCGGCGTGGAGGCCCAACGAGCCGGTGACCGTGCTGCTCGACCAGGTCGTGGCCGACACAGGCGTGCCTGCCGACGAGCTGACGGGCCGCTGGCTGGCGGCCGACGCCAACTGTCGAGCACGTTCCGCCGATGCCCTGATCCTGACCGGATTCCGGGAGTCCGCGCTGCCGCTCACCGAGGCGATCGGCGTGGGCGGTGATGAAGACGAGTGATGCTTCCAGGGCAGCGGTCCGGGCCCGAGCTGGCGCCGGACGACGACGCGGTGCTGGCGGTGACCGTACTCGGGCTTCCGGCGCCACAAGGAAGCAAGTCCCCCAGGGTCGGGGACCGCGTGGTCGAGTCAGCAGCGGCCGTGAAGCCATGGCCGGAGGTTGTGGTGCGGGCGACTCGTCAGGCGATCACCCGCAAGCGTGGCTGGAGCGCGCTGACCGGCCTGCTCGAAGCCAGCATGGTGTTCTCTTTCACCCGGCCGCGCGAGCACTTCGGGACGGGCTGGGACGCGGGCCTGCTGCGAGCCTCGGCACCGCCCCGGCCGGACGTCACGCCGGACCTCATCAAGCTGGCGCGCAGTACGGAGGATGCGCTGGCGGTGGCTGGCGCCTACCGCGACGACGCGCTGCTCGTCGGCTACCGGCGGCTGGAGAAGCGGTACACCACCGACCACGGCCGGGTGCCGGATGTGCTGGCGCTGCAAGGCGCCGTGATCCGGCTGTACCGGGCGGCGAGCGCCCCGCCGGGCGGTGACGGGCCGTGACGGGCGAGGAGATCGCGGCAGCCCTCGACACGGCAGCAGACCGGCCACCTGGCCGCAGCAGCGGTCGACGCAGCCCTGACGTGGATCTGGCTGTGGCTGCCCGTGCTGCTGCTGGGGGCGGTGACGGCCGCGGCGTGGCGCGGGGTGATCAGTCGGCGAGTCCGGCCCGCGAAGTGCCCGGACGTGTCCGGGCCTGCCTGGACACGTCCGGGACAAGACGCCGGGCCTCCGCCCGCGCCCGCGGGCCAGGCCGACATCTGGGGGCTTTGACCAGCACGGACACCTACCAGGAGGTGTCCGAAGGGCCCGGTCCGGACGTGTCCGGACAGCAGGAAGCAAGGAGCTGATCATGCCGCGACCAAGCCGCTATGCCCCCGACACCCTTCCCCGCCCCCGAACGTGGAAGGACGACGCCGCCTGCCGCGGGGTCGACACCTCCGTGTTCTTCCCGGCCGGGAGGAACAGCGCCTCGGTCGAGTCCGAAGCCCAGTACGCCAAGACGTTCTGCGCCGCCTGCCCGGTGCGCGCCACCTGCCTGTCGCACGCCCTGGCGCACCGCGAGGACTACGGCGTGTGGGGCGGCCTGGACGAGAACGAGCGGGCCGACCTCATCCGCCAGACCCGCCTGGCAGCAGAGCGGCAGCGCCGCCGTGCCAGGGAGCGCGAGCGAGCGCCCGGAGCTGTGGCGTAGCCCCGCCCCGGCCACCCGGCCTGCCCAAGACACCAACGAGCGCGAAGGACAGCACCACCATGGCCAGTGATCTGACCGACCGTACGCGGCATCAGAAGCGGCGCCCGAGGCGCAGGGGCGAGGAGCGGGAGCTGCTGCGCCACCAGCTCAAGGAGGGCTACGCACGGCCTGCGTCGATCCGTGCCCTCGCCGCCGAGCACGACCTCAGCTTCGGGCTGACGCGCGTGCTGCTGCTGGAGGCGGGCGTCGAGCTGCGCACGGGCAAGCCCTCCGGGCCGGAGTGAGCGACGCCCATTGCCTCAGTCGTGCCTGCCCGGCCACCGTCAGGCAGGCACGGCTGGGGGGACACACACTGCTGGCACTGCCAGGGCGAAGTGCTGTGGATGGTGACCGAGGCCGCCAGGCGGCAGTGGACCCGGAGCCCTCGCAGGAGGGCAACGCCGCGGTGTTCCGGGACGGCACCGATACCTACCGATCGCGCCGCCCGACCGAGGAGCCGCCGGTCGCGCCGTGGGAGCGGATGTACGTCCCACAGCCGGCAAGGCGCTTGCAACACCGCCGGTGCTGCCGCTCGGAGTTGCGGACTTCACCGCCTACCGACGCAAGGCCCGAGGCCGGCGACCGGCCCCCTACTCGACAGCGACCGAGAAGAGATGCCGTGAGCAACGACCAGGAGCAGCCGCCAGGGCGGTTGACGGGTTGCCCGCCGCATGAGTTCGGCAACGCTCTGGCCTGGAAGTGGACGCGGGAGATGCCGCCGACGCTCAAAGGCGGATTCCTGACGCTGCTGTACGCGATGCGGGCGATGGCCGCCGCGTCCGGTGAGCTGCGGTTCTCCGGCGACGGCAGGCCGATCCGCATCCAGGACATCGCCAAGGCCGCCGGCTGCCGGGAGAAGGACGCCCGCCGTTACCTGGAGGCTGCGGTTCTCGCCGGTGTTGTCGTGGTCATCGGCGAGCGGCGCCGCGGCAAGCCGACTCTGTACGCGCTGGTGCTCGGGCCGGTGCAGGACTGGGAGGCAGCGGCCGCTCATCTGCGGGCGACCGCGCGGCTCCGCAAGGCTCCCAAGCCCGACGAGCGTTCGGGCCACAGCGGCCCGAACTTCCAGGTGGAGGTCCGGGCCACGGCGGCCCGAACCGGAGAGGGCTGGGTTCGGGCCACAGCGGCCCGAACTGACGCGGACGAAGTTCGGGCCACAGCGGCCCGTATGGGTTCGGGCCACGGCGGCCTGATTGGTTCGGGCCGCCGTGGCCCGAATAACCCAGGAAGCAACCAGGAACTAACCCAAGAGGTGGCTGAGGTAGTACCTCAGCCACGGGACCGCGCGGGCGCGCGGGCCGAAGACGATTCCTCTGAGTACGACGAGGCAGCCGGGACCGCTGCGCGGCACGGCGGCGCTGACCCGGCCGACACCCGGCGATTCTGCGCGTGCGGCCAGCGGCTGCTGAGACCGGACCGGGACCAGTGCGCCGGATGCCTCCGGCAAACAGCCCAGAAACCTGTGCAAGGCACTCTCCTGCTGCCCCTGATCGGAGGAGCCCGTCAAGATCCTTCAAAGCCTTCTGGACACGCCCAATGGCCGTGCGAGGACCCTGCGGCACAAGCCCGGGTCTGCGTCTGCAGACGCGCATTCCGCCTTCCCGGCTCCGACGCCTGCCCAGACTGTGCGCCCGCCGCACGGCAGCAGCACTTCGACCCGGCGGTGAGCGGCGGATGAACCCCGACTTCCTGCCCGCCTTGCAGCGGTCGCTACGCGCCCTGGGCGAGTACGCAGCCAGGCACGAGGTGAACGACCAGACGCTGGCGGAGATCGCCGGCGAGGTCGACCGGGCCCGGCAGCTCGTCGCGCAGGCTCGCGGCGCCCACCGGGCCAACGCCTGCCCCCGCCACCCGGGCGGGCCGGTCGACCCGACCGCACCGAACGGCTGCCTGCTGTGCGGCACGCAAGAACGGCGGCCGGCCCGGCCGCTGCCACAGGGCATCGCGTCCGGCGAGGTCCTGCGGTTCCTCCAGGCCCACGGGCAGGACGCCGCCGCCCGCCGCTACGGAGCGCAGGCCGTCACCCGCGCCCTGGTCGCCGCCCACCGCCCCTCCTCGACCCCGCGGCCCGGCGAACCGGCCGGGCCGCACGACGACACCGAAGGAGCGAAGTGACGCTCAGCACTCCCGACGAAATGCGTGGATTCCTGCGCATGTGCCTCGCCCCCGGTCCCGACCGGCATCGGCGCACCCCAACCGAACTCACCATGGTCATGCCGGACTGGCTCCTTGGCCACCTCGCCGAGCACGCCCCACACCTGGTGGCCATGCACGCCGACGTCACGGCCGCCGAGGAACTGGTCGCCCTGGTCGAGATCGCCCTGAACTGGTCCGGAGTCGGCCGCCGCCCCGCCGACCAGTACCGGGCCATGGCCCAGCGCCTGCACCACCTCGGCCTGCTCACACCAGCCAACCCGCGCGGCGCCACGTTCACCTGCAGCGGCCCCGACTGCGACGCAACCGCCACCACGGACACTGCCCTTGCCGTGTGGAGCCACCCGGCCGGCGGTCCGTGGCCGTGTCTGACCTGCTCCGAAAAGAACTGGTCGCCTGCGTCCCGCGCCCGGATCACCGACATCCCTCCCGGCCCGGAACCCGCCCGCACTCGGCAGGGAGGATCGCGGTGACCCGGGCCAGTTCGCTGATGGTCTGCCTGTTCGGCATCAGTTACCTCACCGCGACGCTGGCCAGCGCCAACGCAGCCGCGCACGGGCACAGCGGATACGCCGCGGTATTTCTGACCGCGTCCATCGTGCTGTTGTTGGCCGCTCACCGCGAACTCCGCCACTCGGCACGGCTGCTCCGCACCGTCGCCGTCTACCGGCACGGCCAGATGTCCGGGCCGCTGCGCGACGCGATCGACTACGCAACCGCGCTGCCACCCGGCTGCACCTGCGACACCTGGTGGACCAGCCTCGGCGAGCAGCACGCGCCCGCCTGTCCTGGCCGCGCCCGGAACAACACGGCGTGATTTGCTCGCACGTACAGCGCCTCAGCTCCCCACCGCATCGATCTCCGGTTCCATCCAGGCTCCGCCGTCTCTGCCCCGGATCGACAGCAACCTCCGGCAGACGCGTTGGATCCGGCGTGGATGAGCTTGGCTCTCACCCTGCGTAGTGGGGGCCAGGGTGAGTAGCAGCAGGTCAGCGCCAGGGGCGCCGCCAGGCGAGGATCACGCATGGCGATCGGGCGTTCTTGATCACACTGCAAGGAACCGCCGGAGGAACGCCATCATCCAGCCCCGGAGGATCGTGTGGGGGCGCTTCTTCAGTAGGGCCTCACATCCACGGGGCGGGACCAGTGCGACTCGCCCACCCCGCCAGAGCCCGCTCGTCGAAGCAGCGAATCCCCTGCCGCACCGCGTAGTCCAATGCTGGTCGAGTGAACAGACTCGTGGTTACGATGACCGCCACCTGTGCGCCGTGCACCGTGTAGCAGGTCCCACCGAACCGTTGCGCATCCTGCGACCCGACCTTCGTCGTGGGCCCGTACCTCTTGCACTGGATAACGATTCGCCTCCCGTCCGGTGCGGTCGCCAACACGTCGGCACCCAGATCGCCAGCGCCTCCGACTCGGCGGGCGTCGAGGCAACCATCACGCCGACAGAGATAGGCAATCGCGTCCTCGAACTGGCGCGGGTCCATGGCGTGATAGCGAGCAATCTCCATCGACTGGGCCGCTCGGACCTGCGCCTGGTGACGTTCCCACAAGCGCCGTTGTTCAGCACGGCGGGTGCCCCGGACTATGAGTCCGCCGGCCCCTGCGCCCACCAGCATAAGCACCACGACGCCTACGAGCGGACTATTGGCAAGCAGGTTGACAAGGATGACGAGGCCGATAATGCCAGCAATGGATGCGGCGACAATTCGCCCTGTGAACGAACCTCGATGTGCTGGTGTCGCCATGCGCCCCCCTTGAACAACGTGTGCGCGCAGCGTAGTTGACCCATGCCTGAGCGCGCTCCTAGATCGCACAAGAGCATCCAAGATGGGATCACACGGGCCCTCCGACTGCTCACCCGCCGGCGATATGGGTACTGTCGCAGCACAGCGCGCAAACGAGGGAGACCGCCAGTGGCCGAGTACCTGACCGTCCTGACCACGACCGACGCCCCCGAGAAGGCGGATACGCTCGCCCGCAGCGCGGTGGAGGCGAAGGTTGCCGCGTGCGCGCAGATCGACGGCCCCGTCACCAGCGTCTACCGGTGGGAAGGGGCGGTGCAGACCGAGCAGGAGTGGCGGATCCTGTTCAAGACCACCTCCGACCGGTACCCGGCTCTGGAGGCGCACATCAAGGCCGAGCACGACTACGACACCCCAGAGATCATCGCCACGCCGGTCACCCACGGCAGCGCCGACTACCTGTCGTGGGTAAACGCCCAGACCACCGGGGCCGCTGAGGGCTGATCAGGCGGTCAGCGCCGCCTGCACGCTGGCCGCCAGATCCCGGGCGGCCGAGTGCTGGGCGGGCAGCATCCCGGCCAGGGCCGCCAGCCGTTCGTGGCCCATCGTCGTCGGTGTCGCCGTGGCGGCCTGTACGAACCGGCGGCCGACGTCGACGGCCTGGTCGACGTCACCGGACACCAGGTAGCCGGTCGCCACGTCCGCGAGGACCGCGATGCGAACCTTCGAGTCGTCGTCGCCGAGGTGGTCGAGTGCGGCCTGCGCGGTCGCAGCCAGGTCACGGTGCCTGAGCCGCGCGTACGTCGAGACCATCAGCGAGTCCAGGCGCGGGCGCTGGTAGAACCGCATCCACGCCTGCTCGACGTTCGGGTTCGCGTAGTCGAACGCCGTCGTGGCCCGGTCCAGGGCCCGCACCGCGCCCTCGCGGTCGTCCACTGCGGCGGATTCCTCGGCCTCTCGGGCGGCCAGCCACGAGCGGGCCGTCGCGTAGCCGGGGCCGCGCACATGCTGCTGCGCCGAGGCCAGCATGTCGCGCGCGGAATTCGAGGGCAGCGCATACGAGGCATACCCCAAGGACAGGGCGACGACCGGCGGGCGCCCGGCCTCTCGCCCCGCCAGCACCGCGGTCTTGTAGTAGTTGCGGGCGGTCTCCAGGTCGCCGACGTCGTACGCGGCCCACCCCGCCAGCGCGGCTGTCTCACCCGCAGCCACCGTCAGAGCCCTCCGGTGCGGACCGGAGCGGGGCAGCAGCGCGGTCAGCGTCTCCAGGTGCGTGCCGAGCCGCTGCGCCAGCACCCGGGCGGGCACGTGGTGCTCGCTGACAAACAACTCCGCTGTGGCGTCCACCAGTTGGTCGGCGAGCGCACTGTCGACGTGCAGGCCGGCGACCGCGGCAGCGAGGCGCCCCCATGGTTCGGCGGCCATTCCGGCCGCCACGATCGAGGCACCGAGGAATCCACGTCGCTCCACGGGAGATACCTCCTCTGGGTCATCCAGTGGTACCGATGTTGACACGAGGGTGCGGTGCCGCCGGCTGGCAGCGACGGCCCGCCGTACCTCGTCCACGGTCAGCCCGTAGCCGCGGGCGATCACCTCATGCCAGAACGGCACCGGCAGCCGCTTCTCGGTCTCCCACCGCTTGAGGTTCTCCGGGTCGACGAACCGGCCGCTGACCTGCTCCAAGTGGCGCGCTTGCTCGTGCCTGGTGCGCCCGGTCCCGTCCCGCAAGGCCCGCAGCAGGTGGCCGATGCCGTCCGGACTCATCATGCGCCTGTCCCCACTCGTGCGCTTCCTCGGAGGATTCATCCTGGCCCCCCTGCCGGCCCCCCGGTCGCAGAATGCACCCTTTTCCGGCCCTGCCCGCCGAGCACGGGGCGCTGTTGAACTGGACGCCCACCCTCGAAGGAGCGTCAGTGACCGACACAGCCCCCGCTCCATCCTTACCCGAGCCGCTACAACTTCCCACCGTCCATGCTGTGTTCGCGCAGGCCGCCGATACCATCCATCGAGCCGCCGCCGACCTGTGGCCGCACCAGCCTGTGCACCTGGTGGAGCAGGTGCCGAGCCCCACCAGCTACGTGCAGCGGCTGCGGGTCGGCGACCGGCCCCTGTACGCGAAGGTGTCGCTGCTGGGCGTCTCGCTGGTGTCGCTGTTGCGCGGCGCGTGCGGCACCTGGCCCGCCGTCCAGGCCGCCCAGTCGGTCTACCAGGACAGCGGCGACGGTCTGCTGGAGCGGGAAGCGGCACAGCTGCACGCCCTGGCCGCCGCCCGCTACCCCCGCGTGTGCACCCCGGCCGGCGTCGCCCGGGGCGTACTATTCACGGAGCCCGTAGCCGGCTCGTCCCTGGGCGAACTCCTCCTGCTGCAACCCGGCGACGCCGCCGTCCTCCTGCAGGTGCCGCTGGACGAGCTGCGCGCCTTGCGCCACCCCTCGGTCGTTCACCGACTGCGGCCGTTCGCGCCTATCTCCGAGCGGAGCATCACCGGCACGTTCCTGCGGAAGTTCACCGGCGTGACCGGCAGCGTTTACCTCAACCGCCTCGGCATCGACCGGTGTGCGCCCGCCCAGCGGGACGACGTGGTGGATCTGCTGCGGGCCACCGTGGCGCGGCTGCAACGCCTCGGCACCGAGCTGACCCCCGGCCGCCCGGCGCTCGTCTACGGCGACTTGAAGCCGGAGCACGTGCTGTTCCCCGACGGGCCCGGCCAGCGGCCGGTGCTGCTCGACCCGGGTCTGCTGCGCGCCCGCCCGGCAACGGACTACGCCAAGCTGGCCAGCCGAACCGTGCTTCTCCTGGCCGCGCGCCGCCCCAGCTCCGCCATCGCCGGCTCGATCGCCCAGGGGCTCGCCGACGTCGCCGAGCGCCATACAGAGCGGTCCACGCGGCGGACGTGGCTGCGGGAGGTCCTGACGCTGTGGCTGATGGACACCATCAACATCCTCACCACCTACCTGTCCGCACCGTCCACGCTGCCGCTGCCCGCGCAGGCCATGGCGCTGATCGGGCGGGCCGAGACGGTGTGCGCCCTGGTCGACGCCATCAGCGGTGACCTGGCCGTCAACGCTGATCCGGCCGCGGTGTGGGACCGCGCTCTGGAGCGGATCGAGGTTGCTGGTTCATGACCTCCTCACCCGCCGTGCACTCCATCGGCGTGATCGGCGCCGGAGCGGTCGGCCAAGCCGTCACCGGCGCGCTCGTCGTCACCGGCTTGTGTCGCGACCTGCTCATCGCCTCGCGCACCAGCGAGCAGGCCGCGGCCCTGGCCGCCGACCTCGCCGACATGTGCGCCGCCACCGGCTCGCCCGTGCACCCACGGCCCGCACGGTCTGTCGACATGCTCGGCTGCCAGGCCGTTGTCGTCGCCGCCCGCGTCTCCTTCACCAACAATCTCAGCCAGGACGTGCGCATGGGCGGTGCGCGTGCCAACGCGCCCGCCATACGCGGTATCGGCGCCGCGCTACGCGGCCACACCGGCACCCTGCTGATGGTCACCAACCCGGTCGACCTCATGAGCCAACTGGTGGCCGAAACGTCCGGCTGCACCCGGGTATTCGGGATCGGCTGCAGCCTCGACACCGCCCGCTACCGCCTCACCCTGGCGCGGATGCTGGACGTGCCGCTGCACGCTGTCGAAGGCCGCGTCATCGGCGAGCACGGCGACGCCGCCGTGGTGTGCACCTCCAGCACCACCGTCCACGGCAGCCCCCTCGACGTCCCCGTAAAGCAAGTACGCGACGAACTCGCGAACCGGCCCCGGCGGATCAGCGCGGGCGTCGGCCGCACCCGTACCGGCCCGGCCGGTGCCGTCCTTTCCGCGCTGCGCCTGGCACTCGGTGTCGAAGACGGCACCGTCGAATTGTCCGCCCCGTATCAGGACGGCTGGCTCGGAATTCCATTGCGGTTCACCGCCGGACGGCCCGTGCCGTGCATTCCTCACCTGGACGATGACGAGGCCCGGCAGCTCGACACCGCGTACATCAAACTCCGCGCCGCCTACCAGGTTCTGCGCGGCGACCAGCCCGACCCGCACTCGACCGTAAGGACCCCCTGACCATGCACGCCACCCGACTGACTGCCGCCGACGCGGCAGTAGCCGTCACTTCCAACGACCGGGCCGTCACCGACTGGTGCGCCCGCTACGTCCGGCCTTGGTGGGAAGCAACGGATCTCCCTGCCGATCAGATCTGCAACGAGCCGCTGGTCGTCGCCGAGGTCAACCCCACCAAGTGGGCCGACCTGGCCGCCGCCGTCAGCTCGGCCCCGCACACGACGATTGAATACGCCCGCGCACCCATGCTCCTGGCCCGCGACAGCGACGACTACGCCATCTCGGGCGTCTCCCGCGAGGAACAGCTGGCCTACCGCTCCGAACCCGCCTCCGGCCGCCTGACGATCTACGGCTGCGACCCCGAGCAGGTGGCGACCGCCGCCGCCCGCTTGGCCCGCGAGGCGATGCGCGGCGTGCTGCTGCGCGCCGGCTGGACCGTCCTGCACGCCTCCGCCGTCGTCAAAAAGGACCGCGTCGCGCTCACCTTCGGCTCCAAGGGCGCGGGCAAGACCACCACCGCCGTCACCCTGGCCGCCCGCCACGGCTGGCAGCTCCTCGCCAACGACCGCGTGTTCGTCCGCCCCAGCCTGGCCAGCGGCGTGTGCGTCCTGCCCTGGCCTTCCGCCGCCGCGCTCGGCCTGGGCCTGCTCGACGCGCTCGGCTGGTACGACACCGTCAAGGCCAGGCTGGAAGCGGGCGAGGTCCTGCACCCCACACAGAAACAGCGCGTCACCGACGCCCTACTCAGCGGGCAGCGCGCCCCGCTGTGGGAGGGCAAGCGGGAACTCAAGGCGCAGATCTGGCCCGACCAGTTCCCCAAGTGGTTCAACCTGGGAATGGCCGCCGGCGGACAGGCCGCCACTCTGCTGTTCCCCTGCATCGAGTCGGGCGCCGAACCGGCATCGGCCGACGGCAAGCGCACCCTCTGTGCGGACGACTTCATGAGCGGGGCAACGGAGGACCGGTACCCGGACGTGTTCGAGCTGGCCCGCGTCGACGGGGGAGGCACCGCCGAGGCCCGCCAGGCCGTCGCCGAACGGCTCGCCACACTCCCCCACCACTCCGTCGTGCTCGGGCACGACGTCAACGCCAACGCCGACTTCCTCAACAAGCTGATCGAGAACGCCTGACCGCCAGGGCGCCGCAGCCCTCATACTGCGGCCCCCGGCCCGCCCCGGGCGAGGAAGCAGGGCCGCCATGCCCCTCCGCCAGCACGTGCCGACCCCGGAGGAGAACCGCGCCCGCAACGTTGCCCGCATCCTGAACCCGCCGCCCCGGACACTCCGCGACCGGGTCAGCGGCGCCGCCTACCGCGTGAGCGAATGGTGGTGGCGGCGCGTCAGCCGTCGAAAGCTGGTGCAGCTCCTCGACCGCGCGCGGCTGGTTCGCGATCCCGTCGAACCGCCGCCCGGGGCACTCGACCGCCTGCGCGCCGACTACGCCCGCCAATTGGAGACGGACGAGCCCTGACCTCTTGGTGCAGCCGCGCCACGCCGCCGCCGCACCTCTCGCCACACCCACCGCGGCAGCTCCCAGTACAGCAGACGCAACGGCCAGTACAGGCAGTACACGATCATCCACCAGTACAGCAGCCCGATGCCCTTGACCAGGGCCACAAGCGCCCTACCGCCGCCGCTCGATCCACGCCGGCGGGGCCAGCGCGGCAACAGCGGAATCGACACCCGTAGTGGCCCTAAACCGCCTGACAGACGAACGCTCATCGGACCCCTTCCGGCCACTGGCACTGCGAACCAGATCACGGTAGTGACCGGGTGGCCACGGAAAGGCGTCAACGACCGAACTGTCACCCGCTGGTGGGTCCCTCGGCAGGCGGCGGGTCCGCCGATCGTTTCTTGCGCGGGTTCACCGGCTCTGGCCGCTTCGCGCCTCGGAGTCCCTTCCCGATCTGCTGGGCACGCTCTGGAGTCACGCCGCCGATGATGGCGGCGATCTCCGGCCACGTTCTCCTGTCTCTCTCCCGCAGCACCTGCACGCGCGACTGCCGCAGCTCCCGCAACTCCGCGTGCCAGTCAGGCCACTGCCGCAGCGCTTCGGAGACTGCGGCGGTGCACTCGGCATCGTCCTCCATGGCAGCGAATGCCCTGATGGCTTCTCGCAGGTTCCTCACCTCCTCCGGGACCCCCTCCGCTTCGCTCGCCATGCCCGCTCCCTCCTTGATGCGAGAGCATGACCGCGCGACACAAACCCTAGGGCTTGTATTCATACGTGAACAAGCCCTAGGGTTTGTGTCGTGAGGTCACCTCCACTGGCCTCGTAAGTCGGCCCCCGGTCGGGGCCTGAGAAACGCCGACCGGGGGCCACGCCAGACCTGCCACTACAGGAGCTGACGCAGTGCCCAACTCTACTGATCACACCTGCCCGGACGCCGAAGACGACGTCGTCCGCATTCTTCTCGCCGTCGCCGACCACTTCGCCGAGGTCCGGCCCACCGAGGCCCTGGACACCGAAAGCCTGGTCGTCGTCATCAGCGCCGAGACCTACGACGCCTGCGGGCGCAGCATCGACGGCCGGTCCACCTCGCTGGCCCTTGCCGCGCACGCCGCCGCGCCCGAGATGACCGAGGAGATGACCCGCGGCGAGTATGCGCTCCGGCTGCGGCGCCAGTTCACCGCGTCCGGACACGACTGGACTGACGACGACAACCAGCCGGTCATCCCGATCATCCCGGGGCCCCGGCAAGCGCCGCAGCAGCAGGACCCGCCACAGCAGGGCGCCCCGTCGTGCTGCGGGCGGCCGATGCGCCGCGAAGGGCAGCAGTTCGTCTGCGGCGAGTGCGGTGCCTGGGTCGACAACGGCGGTGAGGGGGGATGAGTGCCGCCGACCTCCACGAACAGGCCCGCAAGGACTACGCGGCCTCCGCCCCCCAGCGAGACCCGCAGGCCACGCGCGCGGCGGACGCCACCGCGCGACAGCACGGCGGCGCAGCCGTCCAGGCCGAAGCCGCCACCGTGGCTGAGCCGACACCGGTCGCGGACGACGCGAACGCCACCGTCGAGGAGCTGCACGAGCGCGCACAGACGGACTACCGGGCCCAGAAGGCTCTCGAAGCCGCCCGAGGCGAGAAGCGGGAGTGCTGACGTGGGCGCCTTCGACTGGCTGCTTCCCGGCAACGACCGCAAGCTCGCCGCCATCGCGTACGCGGGCCGTGAGTCCGCGAGCGCCGAAGCGGCCCGCAGGCGGCGTGAACGCCACCGCGCCCACGGCATCCCCAAGGCCGCCACCGCAGGCCAGGCGTGGGAACGCCCCGACGATGTGGTCCGGGACATCCGCGGCCCCAGGCGCTCCTGAGGCAGCCGGCGGCACACCGGCCGGGCCCGCTGCTCCAGGGGAGCGGGCCCGGCCTCCACCTGCATCGCCATCACAGAAAGGGCAACGACCATGGATCAGGGCACGCAGGAGACCCGCATCCCGGGCGTGCGGTATCGCAGGGTGATCCGCACCCGTGAGGTGACCACCGTTATCGACGGGAAGCCCTCTACGCGGAGCGTGCCGTATGAGAGGTGTGAGCCGGTGCCACCCCGGGAGTGGGACGAGCTGATCCTGCGCGGCGTCACCGCGCTCGCGATCACCGTGACGGTCATCGCCGTAGCAGGCACCACCGCCAGCGTCGGCGGGTTGCTCTCCCGTATGGTCCCCGCCCCGGTCGCCTACGCCATGGGCGCGGTCTTCACGTCCGCGTGGATGGCCTGCCTCGGTATCGAGTGGCTGAACCGGGTCAGCCCGAAGCGGGCGCGGCCGGCCCAGGTCAGCGGCTGGGTCGCGCTCGCGCTGAGCATGGCCGCCATCGCCGCCTACGGCTACACCCTCGGCCAGCCCGTCGCTGGCGGTGTCGGCGCGTGCATTGACCTGCTGTCGAAGGGCTTGTGGGCCCTGCTAGTCGGTTACCACGCGGTGCCGCTGGACGCCGGTGTCGCCCACTGGGTCACCGAGCGGGAGCAGGAGCTGGCCGGGCGGGAACTGCTGGGTCGCAGGCTGCTGCGCCTCAATCGACGCGCGGCCTACCAGCGTGCGGTCGGGGGCCAGGAACTCGAGGCCGTGACCGCGATCCTCGACGGTGCCGCGCAGCAGCGCGGCCTTCCCGGCGCGGACGGTGCGGACACAGCCGACCCGGAGCCTGTCCGGACGGTGTCCGGGCCGGTCCGCGTCCCCACGCCCCCGGTCGTCCCGCCGGTGTCCGTGCTTGCCCCGAACGCGAACCATCGAGCTGTCCCGGACGGCCCGGGCACCTCCGGGCACGGCGCCGGGGAGGCGGCACCGACATCCCTGCCGATCGCGGCAACGGTCCGCGACGTCCTGCAGCAGGACCCCGGCATCTCCAACGCCGAGCTGACCGAGCGCGTCGCCGCCGTCCACGGCCACCACAACAACCTGGCCGAGACGGTGCGCCGGACACGCGCCCGCGTCCAGAACCCGAAGAAGAGGAACGCCTCGTGACGCTCGCAGTACTGACCGCCCTGACGTTCGCCATCTGGTGGTTCAGGCGCCGCCGCGGCGGCCGGGCAGGAGCGTCCAGTTGCGCTGGGCCGGCGTCACCGTCATCGCCATGGCGCGCGTGGACATCGCCCGTGTCCAGGCGGAGGCCGGACGGAAACAGGCCCGCTGAGCAGCGGCTCAGGCCCCCTCGCCGCCGTGCTCCTTGTACCAGTCGTACGGCACCACGACCTGGGCAGGTTGCCCGTTCTTCTCGATGATCTTGTGGTCTTCGGGGCGCTTGCGGCGCCGCGGGACCCCGTACTTGCGGGCGATGAGCCGGATCTGCTCCTCGCTCCACCCCAGGTGCGGGGCGACCTCGCGGTTGGTCAGCTCCAGGTCGCCGGTCAACTCGTCCGCGACGGCCCTCTCCAACGCCTCGCGCGCTTTGTCCGCCTCGGCAAGCCGGGCACGCCAGGCGGCCCGATGGCTGAGCAGGTTCTCGCTGGGCTTGTAGACGCGGGGGGTGTTGTTGTCGGCCATACCTCCGAGTGTTCCACAACAAGCTTTGGGGAAACGAGGCCGACGCAGTTCAGATCATCTCACACTGCCATTGACCTGCATATTTCTTATCCAATGGTGATTGGCCAGTGGCTGGACGGGGATGCATGATGTAGGACAATTCACCATCCAAGCAACGGAGCTGGCCATGACGGACACCACGACCGCACACCCGGAGCCACTCGCCCGCGCTGCTGCCGCGCCCCTGACCGGCGGCGACCGGGCCGTGTGCGGCGATGACCGCGTGCGCACCGTCGCCTGCATCAAGCAGGCCCTCACCGGCCACCCGGTGTGCGCCGGCGACCCCGACGGCTTCGCCTGGGCGTTCATGACGGACGGCACAGCGTGGCGCCTGGACCACTGCGGGAAGGTCGACGCCTCCCGCATCGCCGAAGCACGAACGGCCGTACGGCGGGCGGCCACCCGCATCTGCACCCGCCCGGACCCGGACAATGCGGCGTGGACCGAGGCGGTTATCGGCCTCAGCGAGGCTTTGAGGTACCTGGTCAAGGCCGACCCAGACACGGTCGAGGAGATCATGAGCGGCCCAAGCCGGGTTCTGGCGATGGAGATCCCGCGGGCCCTCGTCACCCCCGGGGACTTCCTGCACGCCTTCGGCGTCCGCCTGCACGTGCGCGACACCGGGGTGCGCACGGACCGGGACGAGGCCACCTGGTGGGCCGACGTACTCGGCGTGACCGACGCTGACCGGCGGTGCACCTACCGCGAGCCGTGGACGATCAGCCTCGCACTCGGGCCGGCCTTGTGGGACACGGTGACCGTTGAGCGCCGCATCCCCTGCCTGCCCGCCTGACCGCGCCCGGAGCAGGCCCCATAGCTCCCCGCGCCCCCGCCCTCCGGTCCGGGCGGGGCACGGTGTTCCTACCGGGCAATTTGACGATCACTTTAGCCAAGTTCACAAGTGCAGATGAGTAATCCAACATCATTTGGTCAATGACTGAAATATGACAAACCACTCAAAAACAAGGGAGTTGCCATGGCCACCACCCCCGAGACCCGGTGCACCAAGTGCAGGCGGCGGCTCCGCAAGCCCAGCCCCGACGGGTACGGACCGAAGTGCCGGGCCAAGGTCCGGCGCGCCGGGCGACGACCCGAGATCGGCCAGTACAAGCCACACTTGGTGGAGAAGGCGATCGAACTGCTGGAGCAGGGCGGCCTGATCCCCTTGCGCAAGAGCAGCAAGAACAGCGTCTTCCTCGCCGTCAGCAGCGACGGCACCACCACCTACAAGACGGCCCCAGCCGCCTGCACCTGCCCGGCCGGCCTGCGGGCCGCCTACGACTGCAAGCACCGCATCGCGGCCCACATCGTCACACTGACCGCCTGAGCCGGAACTGTTTAGCCAAATTAATTTGGCTAAGAAAGGTAAAACGGCTGACTTTGGTCAGGGGCACACCACCAACCCCGCACAATCACCGGCCCGGAACTCCGGCCGGGCCCCACCGGAAGGACCACGGCATGTTCCGAGAGACCGTCACCCACGCCAGCGGAGAGAGCACCGGCACCGCCAGCGAAGCGCACGCACTGTTCCTCCTGCGCCGGGCCGCCCGCCAGGGCTACGCCATCGAGGCCACCGAGGCAGGCGGCGCGGTCATCACCTGGACCCGCGCCGGCATGGGCGGCCGGACTGTCCTGCGCTCGATCACCCTCACCCCCCACATTCCGGTCGGCATCCTCACCGAGGACACCGTCCGGCACCTCGGCGTCATCAACTCCCGCGCCAGCGCCCACTACGAACTGCGCGACAAGCGCCGCATCATCGCGGTCGGTCTGTACGAAATCCCGGCGCTGGACACCGCCCGCCTGCGGGCCCGCGCCCTGGTCACCGCCGACGACGCCGCGCCGGTCCGGCTAACCCTCACCGCCCGGCTCGGTTTGCTCGCCCAAGCGCACACCGCCGGCCCCGACGGGCAGTGCGCCTGCGGCTTCACCGTCCACGCCCCCGGAATCGACCAGGCCCGCATCCACCGCCACCGCCAGGAAGCCGCGGCCGCGTTCGTCAACCAGCTCGGCACCGCCTACACCACAGCCGTCGCCGCCGCCCGCTGAAACCCAGCCCACGACTTCGCGAAGAGACCACCCTCCATGGACCCCACCCGGGCCGGCTGCCCGCATGGCGTCGACGAGGTGTATTTGTGGCCCGGTCTGGACGCCCCGACGGCGACGGCTGGCAGATCGAGGACCACGTGGAGCTTTGGCTGACCTCCGGCGACAGCGGCCAGGAGGAGGGCCGCCCGTTCTACGAGGTACCCACAGCCGACGTGCGGGCGCTCATCCAGGAGCACGGCGGCGAGCACACCGACCAGGCCTGCCCCGTCGCCTGACCTGTCCGGACAGTGTCCCCTTGGCCGCACGGCTCATCCGGGCCGGCCCGCCCGGCCTGGCCGGACGGCACCCGGACCGCCCACCCCGGGCGCGCTGCCAAGCTACCGCGCTGAGCGTGTAGCCCCGACGGCGCAGTTGCAGGAGGGCGATGCCTCGGTTCGGCAGAAGCCGCCCTGCCGTGTCGCCTGAGAAGAATTCTTCGAGGGCCGACCCAGTCTTATGTGCTGCCGCTTCGCCGAGCCGCTGGGCCCCCACCGTCGCAATGATCAACTTTCCAGCTCGAACAGGTCGAACACTACCTGGATATCCAGTTTGTCGTCTGGACTCCGTGCTTTGTGCTGTTGGACACTCAGGAGCATGGCCCAGGGATCGCATGACGCCGCTCACAGCGCGGTCGGCTACCAGCACCAAACGTGGTGGGCGCTGGTGGAACTGCTTCGCTCGGGCCCTGAGCGTCCGGACTCGTCCCTCACCCTAGAGATGTACGACGACATCGCCTGGGATGCCTCAGGAACGCCCACCGAGCTGCTGCAGATCAAGCACCACCAGGGAAACACTCGGCGCCTGACCGACCGGGCGATGGACGTGTGGAAAACCATCCAGGTGTGGATGGATCACTCTTCACCAACTGACATCAGCGGGCCGTCCTTGGTCCTGGTCACCACACAGACCGCGGCGCCGGGAAGCGCCATGGCCCTCCTGCGCGCCGACGACCGGAACGAGGCGTCCGCCCTCGCGATTCTCGAGTCTGTGGCCGCTGAAGAGGGCGCGGACGACACGCGTAAGACACGGCAGCAGTTCCTCGCGCTCGAGGCTTCGGCACGGCGCACCTTCGTGCATCGTATGCGCGTAGCTGACGGCTCCCCGCACGCCGAGGATGTACACGCGGCAGCCCGGACGGCGCTGCAGTGGACGCTGCCCCCCGGCCACGAGGAACTGTTCATGGCCATGGTGTGGAAGTGGTGGGACGGGCAGGCGCTGGCTCTGCTGCAGGGTCGCCTGGCCAGTTTGGACGTTGGCTCGGCCCAGGCCGCCATCGCCGAGATCCGAGACCAGTTCACCAGCGAGAACCTGCCCACCCTGGTGCACCTGGCGGATGTGGACGAGGCCGAGATCAGCGAGCAGCACCGCACCCGTCCGTTCGTGCAGCAGATGGAGTGGGTGGCCTACCCGCCCAGAAACCTGCAGAAGGCGATTGTCGACTACTACCGGGCCTACGCCCAGGCCGTGCAGTGGGTGGATGAGGATCTCATCGGTATCGCGGAACTCGAGCGATTCGAGGCCGAGCTGGTCGACGAGTGGGAGCGTGAGTTCGAGTGGATGACGGAAGGGCTCGACGAGGGCGCCGATGAAAAGGCCAAGCAGGCAGCCGGTCGGAGCCTGCTACGCACCTTGCTGGGGCAGACGGGCATCACCGTCCGCTCCCGCTACAACGATCCCTTCTTCGCCCGCGGTCACCGCCATGCACTGGCTGACTCCGGCAGGGTCGGCTGGCATGCTGACTTCGAGGACCGCATCAATCAACTGCTGCACGTGCACGCCTGAGCCGGGTGTGCGAGGGACCGGGGGGAGGCGGAAATGACGGGATGGAGCGAGCAGCCTTCCGTGGTCGCAGCGATGCTCAATCCGGCACTGATCGCCGCGCTACTGGCCACTGCCGCCGAGGGACACTCCAAGGAGACCGGCCAGGGTGTTCCCTTTGTGCTGTCGTTCGTTGTCGCCCCTATGGTGCTGCACCGCGGCACCCGCGAAGCCCTGCCAGCCTCCACAGCGACACACCTGGCCACGTGGGTATCTCGCAACCCGGTGCCGCGCGCCGGACTTCCGCAGCGCGCGGTTGGCCTCGTCGAACCAGTCCGGGCAGGCCTTCGCTTTGGATTGGCCCACGAAGTGCTCAGCATCGAGCAGGACCGCCTCTTCGCCGTCGCCCGCAAGCGGCCCCGCGGAATGCGCCCACCCGCCCAACTCAACGAGATCCTGCGGAAAGCCAACCTTGTCGGCCGATGGCTGGCAAAGACCGACAGTCCGGCAACTGTGCTTGCACTGCTCGGCGTGGCACCCTGATCCGGTGCAACTGCTCGCTATCGCCCTTTACAACAACTCCGGTGACCGGCGGATCCTGGAGTTCAAGCCCGGCGCGCTGAACGTCGTCACCGGCGAGTCCAAAACCGGAAAGAGCGCACTGCTGGACATCCTGGAGTACTGCCTGGGGCGCGACAGCCTCCAGATGCCGATCGGACCGATCACCCAGACCGTCACCTGGTACGCGGCGCTGCTCGATCTCGGCGCCGGCCGGGCCTTCGTGGCCCGCCCCGCCCCATTGCCGGGCAAGAGCTCGACACAGCGCGCCATGCTGCGGTTCGGCCAGGACCTGCAGCCTTTGGAGGCTGCGGAGCTGGAAGCCGACGTGGACTCCAACGCGGTCCGCGAGCAACTGGGGCGCAGGATCGGCATCGAGGAGAATCTCCACGAGCCGCCGCCCGGATCCGCCCGCAACAGTGTCGAGGCCCACCTGGGTCACGCCGCGTTGCTGTGCCTGCAGCGACAGAGCGAGATCGCCAACCAGACCCTGCTGTTCCACCGGCAGGGTGAGCCCGGCATGGCCCAGACCCTTAAGGACACCATCCCCTACTTCCTCGGCGCCGTCCCGCGTGACCAGGCCCTCCGACGCGCCCAACTCTCGGCAGCGAGACGCGATTTGAAGACCGCCGAGACTGCCTTCCGCAGGGCGCAGGAGGCCGCCCAGCTTGCCGGAGCGACTCTGTCGGCACTGTGGCAGGAGGCGTACGCCCTCGGCATGGTGGCAACGCTCGAAGAGCCCGAACGGGGCACCGCCGTCGCCGCTCTGCAGGCCGCCGTCGCGCCGGCGGCCTCCGACCTTGCCCCCACCACCGACCGGGAGAGCGCATCGCGCACGGAACAGCTGCTGCAGACCCGCGACAACCTGCGCAATCAGCTGCGCAGCGTCGCGGCCGAGCGGGAGATCCTGCTCCAGCAGGAATCGACCGAGGTCGGCTTCGAAGGCGCCGTGCACACCCAGAGAGCCAGGCTAACCAGCCTGCACCTGCTGGGCCTCGATCCCGACGGCACCAGCCCGCTCACGGCCTGCGCACTGTGCGGCAACACGATGGACAACCCCGATCCTTCGGTCGCCGACCTGGACCGGCACTTACGTCGGCTGAGCGAGCAGCTGACCGGCATCGAGTCGGCCCGCCCTGCCCGCCGCACAGCACTGACCGCCCTGGACGAGCGAGCCGACGAGCTCCGCGCCCAGCTGCGCACCGTCGAGGCGGCCCTGCGGCAGATCACTGCGGCGACCTCCGCAGCCGACCAGATGCCCCAGGACGCGGCCCGCAACTTCACCCGCGGGCGTATCCACGCCACGCTCGCATCCCTGCCGGCCGCCTCCGACGCAGAGCTTCAACGACTGCGGCAGCTCTTGGAGTTCGCACAACAACGAGTGTCCGTCTTGGAGGCGGAACTCGACCCGGCGGAGGAGCGCGAGCAGGTGACCTCCCGGCTGGTGGCCGTCAGCCAGGACATGACCGCCTGGGCGAACCACCTCGAACTCGAGCACGGCGGAAGCAGCGTGCGCCTGGACCTAAGCCGCCTGACCGTCGTCGCCGACACTGAACAGGGTCCCGCTCCGCTCTTCCGCATCGGCAGCGGCGAGAACTGGGTCGGCTACCACCTCGTCGCCCACCTCGCCCTTCACCGCTACTTCGTCCGCCAGCATCGACCCGTTCCCCGTATCTTGATGCTCGACCAGCCCACCCAGGTCTGGTACCGCTCCGAGGTCGACCAGCGCTCTGGCGAACCGCGCAGCGACACCGACCGCGAAGCGGTAAGCCGACTGTTCCGGCTCATCTACGACGTCGTGCACGAGCTTGCCCCACATCTGCAGGTGATCATCTGCGACCACGCCAATCTCGCCGAGGACTGGTTCCAGGAGTCCGTGGTGCACAACTGGCGCCACGGCGAGAAGCTCATTCCTCAGGAATGGGTCGACCAGGTTGCTCCACGCCCTTCGGAGTCCTGACGACAAACCGGGGTCCGGCCCTGTCCCGGGCCTCCTGTGGCTGGAGGTCTGCTCTTGGAGCGATAACGCCGAGGTGAATCTCGCTCTGGCGCGGCGCTGGCTGCAGCCACCGTCCTGAACCCGAGCCAGCAAGACTCGGTGATCTCCGACCCTCACACCGCCACCAAGAGCCGACCGACACCAGGGAGTCCAAGTTCAGTTCCCAGCTCGGCCACCCCGCACCGACCGCCGAGCTGTACGCCGGCCAGTACCACCGTTCCTGCCGTGTGGCGGCCGAATAGCTCACCGCCCGCGGCGGGTTCCTCCTCATCCTCTCCGGCCTGCACGGCTTCGTGCCCCTGGCCCGCATCCTGGCCCCGTACGACGTGCGCCTGGGCGGCCCGGGCAGCATCACCGCGGGCGAGCTGCGCGAGCAGGCGCGGCGTCTGGGTTTCGCGCGGGCCGACGCCACCGTGCTCGCCGGCCGCTCCTACGTCCAGGCGTGCCGCGCGGTGTGGCCGCTGGCGGACGCGCCCCCGCTGGGTCTGGGCATCGGCTACCAGCGGCAGTTCCTGGCCGTGATCCGCGACGGCCGCGCATAACCATTCCCGCACTATCCAAAACAATTTGGAGAACGGAGGTTACCCGGAAGTGGGAGGTCAATGATGAAGATGTCGCCACCAACCAGCAAAAAAGGGACAGCTATGGACCAGAACGGGATCAACGCCATCTTCACCGCGGCCGCCGGCGCCACCGACTGGCAGCGCACGGACCTCGGCCTGAGCACCAAGGTCCGCTACGCCGGCTCGGAGTGGACAGTCCAGCTCCCCCCGGACAGCGGCCGGGCGTGCATCCCAGGCGTCCTCGGCGACGGCTGCGAGATGTCCGCCTGCGTCGTGGCGACCTGGCTGCAGACCATGCCCATCGTGGAAGCCGCCATGTCCGCCACGCGCCTCCTGTGACCTGCCGGCCCTTCCCCCCACCACGGGGGCTGGGTCCCGACCCGTCCCGAAGGGAGTTCCCATGGTCCCCGTCCCCGCACGGCGCACCCCGTCCGTCGCGGTCGCCTGCGTCGTGCGCGACCTCGGCCTCACCCAGGGCCGTGGCAAGGGCTTCGCGTTGAAGGCGAGTACCGCCACGGCGAGCGCACCGGCACCTGGGTTGTCACACTCACCCGGCACGCGGACGAGACTATCGCCGCCCGCGCCGACGACATCGAAGCGCGCCTGGCCGCGGGCCCGTTCCCGTTCCACGTCTCGGTGTACTACGAGGACAAGCCCCGCCCGCACGCGGTCGTCGCCAACAGCGGCACGCGGGTACGCCAGTTCCCTCCGCCGCGCGGCGGCCGGCCGCCCTCGAGGAACCGGCGCCACCCGCACCGGCCGCGGACCCGAAAGAGCTGCGGTTGCAGCGCGCCCAGGCGCGCACGCTCGGCTGGTCGGCTGGACAGGCCACCGTCATGGCGTCGGCCGCGGCCGGATGCCTGTACCACTACCCGGACGGCACACTGCGCAAGTTGTCCGCCCCGGTACAGCCCGGCCGCGCCGTCAGCAGTCACCGGCTACCGCGGCTGACTGAAGCCGGTTTCCTCGCCCTCGGCGAACCGGACGCGCTCGGCCGCCGGCCGGTGCGCGTGACCGGGGACGGCCGTCAGGCGGTCGCGGTGTGGAAGCGGTGGCGGCCAGCACCGGCCGCCAAGGCCCGCGAGGAGGAATGGCGGGAGCGGCTGCGACCCCTGCTCGGCGGCGAGCAGGAGGCTCGGCTGGCCGAACGCGCCCGCGAGGACGAGCAGCAACGGCGCGCGGACCGGGAGGCGTTCTACGAGGCGGTGGACCGGCTGCACGCCTGGAAGGACCGCGAGGAGCGGATGCGGGCGGCGTGGGCGGCCGTCAACGGCGTCCGCTTGCGCTTCCAGCGGCGCCAGGCCGGCCGGGTACCCACCGCGCAGGAGATCGGGGAACACCGCCTGCACCCGGCAGTGGTGGCAGACCTGCGGGCCGATGCCGCCCACCCGCAGCCGAAACCGGAACTGCCGCGCTCCTCCCGCAGGCCGCAGGAGCTGCCGCCGCCCCCGGCGGCCGAACCCGACGCGGAACAGCTCGACCTGTTCGCAACGGCCGACACAAACAGCGGCCTGGCCGGCTAGCTTGCCGATTCTTTGACCAAATCAATTTGGCTATCGCGGGTAACCTGAGGCACTTGGTCAATGATGAAGGTGTCACAACAACCACCAACAACCCTCCAAGGGGGCCCGAAATGGACGCCAGCACCATCACCATCCTCACCGACCTCGCCAACAAGGCCATCGCCCGCGAGAAGAAGGCCCGCGAAGACCTGGCCGCCCGCCTGACCGACACGAGCAGGCTGGTCGACGGCAGCGACTACCGCCACGCGGCCAGGGCCGCAGGGCAGGCCCTCCCCTACCGGATGCTCCTGGAAGACGCCGAGGGCGAGGACTTCGCCACCGCGTTCAACCGGCTTCGCAAGCGCCTCACCCGGCAGCTCCTCTCCACCGGCGACGCCCAGACCTCGTGCGCGATGACCAACGAGATCGAGCGGCAGCGCTTCGCCGGCTACCGCGACTTCCTGGCCGCGACCGACATGTACACGGACTGACCCCCGCTGGCCCGGCGCCCGCCGGGCCAGCCCACCATCACCGGAAGGAACGACGACCATGACCGACCAGCCCGACGACGACACGATCCACCCGACCGCGGACCAGCTCCTTGCCCTGGCCGCCCGGGCCGCCATCAGCCTCAGCCACATCTCCATCACCCTCTACGACACCCAGGTGGAGATCGGCGGCCCGGACGACGACCTGCTGCTGGCGTGCGAGCACACCTTCACCGGCCCCGCCGCGCTCGCCGACTTCCTCGGCATCCACACCGACGCCGTCCAGGACCGGCGCTGACACCCATCAAGGAGGCACGGCCATGGCCGACATCACCATCACCCACACCCGGGCCGAAGGCACGCTGCTCGACGGCTCCAGCAAGGGCGACGGCGTCTACCAGCTGGTCGCCCCGCACGGCTTCCGGTACTCCCGGTCGATTGGCATCTACCTGCGGCACTCCCGCGACAAGCGGGCCGACACCTGGCGCATCGGCCGCGCACAGGCCGCCCTGGAGGCCGCCGGGCACGCGGTGACCCTCGACATTGACGAGACCACCCGCCGCTCCTTCGCCGAGGCCGAAGCCGAACGCTACGAGCGGGCGGACCGGCGCGCCGAATGGTACAACGATGCGGCAGGCCGCAAGCAGGCGTCGTCGGACGCCAAGTGGGAGACCGGCCGCCGCATCGGCCACGTTCTGCAGGGCGAGCCCATCAAGATCGGGCACCACTCGGAGGGGCGGCACCGCCGCGACCTGGAGCGCATGCACCGGCTCGACGGCCAGGCCATCGCCGAGCAGAAGACAGCCGACTACTTCCAGCGTCGCGCGGAGGCCCCCGCGGCTTACGAGAAACACCGCAAAGACCCGCGGGTCACGCTGCGCCGGCTGGAACGCCTCGGCGCCCGGCGACGGGACGTCGAGCGCCAGTTGGAGCGGACAGTCGACGCCGCGGTCCGTGCGGCCGAGCGAGGCGAGCCGGTGCCGCCGGAGGCACTGGTCGACCGGCTCGCCCGCCTGGACTTCGACCATCTCGACCTGTGCGACGAGATCGCCCACTGGCAAGACCTCGTGGCCAAGGCCAAGGCAGAGGGGGTGAAGCTGTGGGGGCCGCAGGACTTCGTGCCCGGCGACTTCGTCCTGTACATCGGGTCCTGGCTGGAGGTGCGGCGCGTCAACCCCAAGTCGCTTTCGGTGGCGTGGAACCTGCGGCGCTCCTCCCCGGTCGTCACGCTGGAGGACGCCACTCAGGGCGGCCGGGTCGGCACGCACACCGCGGACTACACCCAGGTCGGCGGTCGCTGCCCGGGCGAGGCGATGCGGGCCTTCCTCGCCGAAGGGAAGGTCCCGGGGGCGAAGGCGGCCCGGCAGGCGGCCGAGGCGGCACCGGCCGAGTCGATTCGCCAGGCCCTGGCCGCGGTTCCGAAGACGAAGCGCCACTCGGACCCGAAGACGCCCAAGCGGGTCCGCGTCGAATGCCAGTGGGACGCCACCGAGGCGGTGGTGATCTGGCTCGACGGATGCGGCCGGCCGCACCCAGGCTACGAGCCGGAGACGGTCACCGCGCCGGATGGCCGGAAGTTCACCGAGTCGGTGTGGTCGGAGGCCCTGCTGACCGCGGTGACCGAGCTGCTGGCCGCGCGCGGCCATGCCTTCCGAAGCGGCTGGACCGGATCGCCGGGCCGCGGCATCACCTGCCCGATCCAGCCCGCCCCGCAGGACCCTCCCGCTCCCGAGCCCGGCGGGCAGTCGGGCCTCTTCAGCGAGCAGCACTAAACCATCCTCGCGATATCCAAATCAATTTGGACAATGGAGGTTAAACAGAGAGGCGGGAACAAGGATGAAGGTGTGACCATCCCCAACCACCAGGGAGTAGCGATGGACAACCGGCCCGCCCTCTCAGCCATTGTTCTCGGCGAAGCCGTCGGCAAGATCGCCGCGTTCGCCGCGCGCACCCTCCATGAGCAGTGGCCGCACCTGGACCTTGAGGAACTGGTCGCCACCTTCACCAGCGACAGCGCCCTGACGGCACTCGCGACCCGGTACGCGGACGGGCTCGACAGCGGCAAGGCCCCCGGCGAGGCCGCCGCCGACGCCGGCGTCGCCCTCATCCACGCCTGGGCCGAAGCCCGCCTTGCCGCCCGCGCCCTGCTCGACGCCCAGCAGGCGCCCACCCACTGACCCCGACCCACCCACAGCGCCCCGCCCTCCTCGGCGGGCGGGCGCTTTCAGCCATGCCCGCACGCACGAAGGAGACGCCGGTGCCCGCCAGCACTTACCTGATCGCCACCTGCAACATCCACACCGACACCGCGCCACTCGGCCAGCGCCTGGACGCCGTCGACTTCGACGACCTGGTCGACGCGGTCGCCGGTGACCGCATCGTCGTCCGATACGTACCCAGCCGCTGCGGCTACGTCCTCGTCATGGGCGAGACCGCCCTGCGCGAAGCCCGGCGGCGCGGCGACGGCGTCGTGAAGGTCCTGGTCCTCAACGACTCCGCGTACAACGTCCCCGGCGTCCTCGCCGCGGCCGTCGCCGAACGGATGGCCCGCGGCCGGTGCAGCCCGCTGGAAGAGACGCAGTTGTTCTTCCGGCTCGCGGCCTGGCACGACGTGTCCGACGTCGCCACCAAGTGCGGGGTCAGCGCCGAGCACGTCGAGAACCGTCTCCGCCTCCTCACCCTCTGCCCCGCCGCCGAACAGGCCCTCCGCGACGAAAAGCTGCCCGTCGAACTGGCCGAGCGCATCGCCGAACTCACCCCCGGCGCCCAGACCGCGTTGCTCGACCGCTGGCTCGGCGGCCACTTCTCCAGTCTCCTCGCTGCCGAGGCCGCCGCCCGCGACCTGGCCGCCGCGTCCTGAATCACCCTCACCCGGCATTCCGACGGCGCCGCCCGGCCGCCCCGGGCGGGCAGCGCCCACAACCCACCCACGGAGGAACCCATGCAGATCCCCGGCGACGTTCTGGCCGTTCTCACCGACGACCGCACGATCATCAGTGGCGACCGCGTACAGATCCCGTTCCACCTCGATGACCTGCTCTACATGCGGGTGAACCGGATGCTCGTGGACGTCGGCGGCCGGTGGGACGGACGCAAGGCCGTACGCGCCCACGTCTTCCCCTTCCACGTGGAGAGCTTCCTGACGGCCTGCCTGGCCGCGGGCGAGTGGCCGTCGACGTATGACCGCGCCTGGTACCCGAGCCCTCCGCCGGTGGTGCATGAGGTGCTGGAGCACGCCGGAATCCAGCCCGGCACGACGGTGCTGGAGCCGTCCGCCGGCACCGGCTCGATCGCCGGTCCGGCCACTGGCCGGGGCGGCATCGTGGACTGCGTCGAGATCGACACCCGGCGGGTGCAGGCCCTGCGCAAGCAGGGGGCGGCGCGCAGCGTCACCGAGGGCGACTTCCTTGACCTCGACCCGCTGGCGGTGGAGACCGGCTACCGGCTGGTGGTGATGAACCCGCCGTTCGCCACGGCCATCGAGCACGTCATGCACGCCCTCGGCTTCATGGCCGATGACGGGACGCTGGTCGCGGTGATGCCGGAGTACATCACCTGGCACACCGACCGGGCGACGCGCGAGTTCCGTGAGCTGATCGCCCGCGCGGACGGGGAGATCAAGCCGCTGCCCGACAACTCGTTCAAGGTCTCCGGCACCCAGATGCGGACGGTGCTGGTGATCCTGGACGGCGAGCCGGGCGGGCCGCTGCCCACCCATGGCTGGCTCCAGCGGCAGCCGCGGCAGCTCGACCTGTTCGCCATCGCCTGACCTGCGGCTTTCTTGTCGATTCTTTGACCAAATCAATTTGGATAACAAGGTATCCAAATGTGCCGGGTCAATGAATGAGGACGACACCACTACCCACCAGGAACGGAGCAGATCGAATGCCTTCCCCCTCCACCGCCTGCGCGACCGCCTCCAGCCCCGCCCGGCGGCCCAAGCGCCACGCCGGCCGGGCCAAGGCGTACAAGCACGACGGCACCGAGCTGACCGTCATGGACTGGTTCGCCGGCGCGGGCGGCAGCACGCAGGGCGCGGACGCCGTCCCGGGTGTGAAGGTCACCAGGGCCGCCAACCACTGGCGGCGCGCCATGGAGACCCACCAGCGCAACTTCGGCGACGTCGCCCACTACATCGGTGACATCCGCAAAGCCCCGGTGTGGTCCTGGCCCGTCACCGACATCCACTGGGGCTCCCCGGAGTGCACCAAGTGGAGCATCGCCCAGGGCAAGAAGCGGTCGTTCGCCAAGGCCGTGCAGGGCGACCTCCTCGACCTGTATGCCGAACTGGAGGAGGAGAAGTTCCAGGCCGGCGAGCAGGACAGCGGCCCGACGCAGGAGGAAGAGGCCTCGCGGGCACTGATGGAGGAGATCCCGCTCTACCTGCGCGGCTGCATGGACCGCGGCCGGATGGTCAAAGCGGGCGTGGTGGAAAACGTGGTCGACGTCCGGTCGTGGTTCGAGTGGGACCGCTGGCTGGCCGAGTTCCACACGATGGGCTACCGCACCCGGCTGATCGCCCTGAACAGCATGCACGCCGACCCGCGCAGCGTGCGCCGGGCCCCGCAGTCCCGCGACCGCCTGTACCTGGCGTACTGGCACAAGGGTCTGGGCCGCTCCCCGACCTGGGCGAAGTGGCTGAACCCGCGGGCCTGGTGCAGCGGCTGCGGCACCTGGGTGCAGGCGGTCCAGACGTGGCGGCGGCCCGGCATCGACATGGGCCGGTACAAGCAGCAGTACGACTACCGCTGCCCGAACACGGCGTGCGGGCGGCAGATCGTGGAGCCCGAGGTGCTGCCCGCGCTGGCCGCGATCGACTGGAGCATCAAGGGCACGCGGATCAGCGACCGCAAGACACCGCTGGCCGACAAGACGCTGCGCCGTATCCAGGCCGGTCTGGACCGCTTCGCCCGCCCGCTCCTCGTCCCCACGGGCGGCACTTGGCGCGAGGCGGCCACCAGCATCTTCGAACCGATGCCGACCAGGACGACGAGGGGGAACGACGCGCTGGTGGTCCCGCCGCTGCTGGTGCCCTGCGACGGACGCGACGGCAAGAACGCCCGCACCGCCTACGAGCCGCTGGCCACCCAGACCACCCGCGCGGAGGCCGGGCTGGCGTGGCTGCCGTTCATCACCGAAATCCGGGGCGGCGGCAGCGACGCCCGTTCCACCGCCGACCCGCTGGCCACCGTGTGCGCCTCCGGCAACCACCACGGCCTGGTCACCCCCGATGGCCAGGACATGCTGGACCTCCTCGTCCCCTACTACGGCACCGGCACCGCCCGCCCCGTGAGCGAACCGGTCGGCGCGCTCAGCACCCGTGACCGGTACGCCCTGGTGACCGGCCGGGTCCGCATCGAGGACGTGCTCTTCCGGATGCTGCAGCCGCACGAGATCCAGGCGGCGATGGCGTTCGCGGCCGACTACGAGATTCTCGGCACCAAGCGGGAGCAGGTCCGCCAGCTCGGCAACGCCGTCACCCCGCCCGCCGCGGAAATCCTGATCTGCGCGCTCGCCGAGTGCATCACCGGCGAGGACATCAGCCGCTACGCCGACCCCGCCCGCGCCGACTTCGCCACGGCCGCCTGACCGCCACTCTTGCCCCTCGTTGACCAAACTTATTTGGATAAATGAGGCTAAACCGGGGGACTTGGTCAATGATGAATGCAGGACAACACACCACCAATCACTAGGAGGCACCCGAAATGACCGGACGGGACGGACAGCGCTGCACGCACCCCGAGACGCAGCGCCTCACCTGGGGCGGCGGCAGCTACGGATGCGGCGCCTGCGGAGCCACCCCGCACGAACTGGCCCACGAGCGGTTCCGCCAGAACCACCGGATGGAGGAGGAGCTAACGGCCTGGTGGCACGACTTCCAGAGCGGCACGGGCGCGGCCGGGTTCGACCACCGGCTCGGCATCCAAGCGTCCGCCCGGCACTGACACCCGGCCGCCCGTGAGCGGGCAGCACGACGGCTACCCGGCGTGCTGCCCACCCAGGGATCGCCATCCAGGACCGCCACCACCATGAGAGGACCGCCCCCATGACCGACCTGCCCGCCACCGTGGCCGACCTGAACGCCCTGAACGCCGCCTGCGACGCAGCTTTGGCCCGCGCCCGCCAGGCCCGCCGGGACCTGTGGAAGACGACTCTCCACTGCGCCGCCCGCCTCATCCGCTCGTCGCTGCCCGACGCGGCCGTCATCGTCATCGACGCCGACGAGGGCGAGCTGCACGAGGTGGCGGACGCCACCGGCTCCACCCTCTGGTACGCGCCTGCCAGCGCCGGCCGCGGCCTGCCCGACCCGATCGTGGCGGCCGTGGACGTCATGCTGCACGACGCCCTCGGCTTCGGTCGGCGCGGAACTTGCGAGGCCGCCTGGTCGCTGTCGGCCAAGGGGCGGCCGTACCTGTACAAGACGCTGCCCGACACGGCGGCCGGCCCGCAGCACACCGCCCGCGGCCACTACCCGGCCCCCGACGGCATGACCACGGTGACCGCCTGCTTCACCCCCGGCGAGGGCGCCTTCACCTTCGACGGCGCGAACGTCCGCCACTCCAGGGAGACCCGCGACAGGATCCGTGCCGCGGTCCTCAACTCCGGTCTTGTCTGGCCCGCCGGCCGCATCATGCTCGCCGCCCACGACAACGCCCCGACCGGCCCCGGCGCGGACCTGACGCTGGCGTGCACCGTGCTGGCGGCTGCCGGGCAGCTGAACCCGGCCGTCCTCGAGGAGGCCGCGCTGCTCGGCGAACTCGGCCTGGACGGCGCGGTCCGGCCCGTGCGCGGCCTCACCGGCAGCGTGCGCACCGCCCTGGACTGCGGTGTCACCGAAATCGTCGTGGCCGAGGAGGACGCGGCCCGGCTGGAGGTGCCCGTCGCGGTCACCGTGCAGGGCGTGCGCGACCTGCGGCACGCGATCGACGTCCTCAACCGGACCGCCCCCGCGGTGTGAGCGGCCGCGGCACCGGAAGGCAGGCAGCACTCCCCCACCTCACGCACATCACCCCCACCGCCCGAAGGAGGTCCCGATGGCATCCGCCTGGTTCCCGCGCCCGCTGCGCCTGCCCGACGCCCACCTGCCCCGCAGCCTCGACCACGAGCCGACATGCCGGACGTGCGGCACCAGCTGGCCGTGCGAGACCGCCACCGAGCACCTGTCGCCAGGCCGGTGCTCGTGCGGCTCCGTCAGCTACTGGGAGAAGCACGGGCCGCGCCGCTGGCACGTGGGGCCGCGCTGTTACACCTCCACCGACCTCCTCGCCCAAGCCGCCAAGGAGGCCCACGAGTACCACCAGGCCCACCCCCACTACCCGCCAAGTCACTACTACCCGCCCAAGCCCGCCCGCCGGCGCCGCCAGAAGCCGCCCTACCGGCACACCCCCGGCGGGCCCGGCGACGTCGCTCCGGGCACCTGGTGCTGGGTCCGCCCGGGTGGACTGCATCCCGGCTGGGGCGACATCCACCACTTGGCGATGCTGACCGCTCCGGGCACGGACCGGTGCGAGGTGTGGGTGTACCTCGACAGCACGGTGCACCGGGTGCGGCCCAGCCTGCTCATCCTCGACGTCTCGGCTCTGGGCATCCCGCGCGACGGGCGCGGCCGCCGCAGGCTCCCGGACTGGGCCGGCTGGACCGTGGCCAGGCACCTGGACCACCGCGCCCCGCAAGTGGCGCAGCCGGTCACGGAACCCGCAGAGCAGCAAGCGCTGTTCGCCGATGAAACCATGCCTGACCTGCGGTTTACTCGACGAGACCTTTGACCAAATTTATTTGGTCAATGAGGCTAATCCGGTTGTTATTGCGGAATGATGACGACAGATCACAAACCACCAGCCACCACGGAGGGCACGATGACCGCCACCACCCCCGCGGACCCCAAGAAGACCGGCAAGGCCAAGCCCCCGGGCAAGGCGGGCGCGAAGGCGCCGGCGAAGAAGACGGCCCCACCCGCGAAGAACGACAAGCGACCCGAAGCGACCGAGCAGGTCAGGACGTCCCTGCGGACCATCCCCACCGACCGCATCGACCGCGACCCCCAGCAGCCCCGCGAGGTCTTCGACCCGGACAAGCTGAAGGAACTGGCCGACAGCATTAAGGAACTCGGCCAGCTCCAGCCGATCAGCGTCCGCTACATCCCGGCGACCAAGCGGTACACGCTCATCATGGGCGAGCGCCGGTGGCGGGCGGCCCGGCTCGCCGGCCTCACCGAGATGCAGGCGGTCATCGTCCACGGTCTGGAAGGCGGCTCCGAGACCGCCGACACCTTCGCCCGCTCTCTGGCCGAGAACGTCGGCCGGGCCGACATGACCCCGCTGGAGGAGGCCCGCGGCTTCCAGAGGCTCATCGACTTCGGCTACAGCATCGAGAAGGTCGCCAGCGTCTGCGGCAAGAGCTGGAACCACGTGGACCTGCGGCTGTCCCTCCTCAAGCTCGTGCCCGCCGTGCAGGAAGCGCTCCTCAAGGGCCACATCCCGGTGGGCCTTGCCTGGTACGTGGCGCAGGTCAGCCAGCCCAACCAGAACGCCTTCCTGGCCCGCTGGACCCGCGGCCTCTTCTCCGGCCCCCGCGACGCGGAGGCGTTCTGCCAGAAGGTCCGCAGCGAGGAGCAGGCCGCAGCCAGCCAGGGCGTCCTGCTGGTCCTGGCCGAGGAGGCCGCCCACACCAGCACGGACATGCAGGAGGGCATGTTCGGCGAACTGGAGGTGCCGGTCGACGAGCGCGAACGCGTCGCCACCGAGCGGGCCAAGCTCGTCCGCAAGATCGACCGGCTGAGCGTGGCCGGGGAGATTCTGACCGAGATCGCCGCCATGGACCCGGCCGAGCTGGCATTGCTCCTGTCCGGCGCACACGGCGGCATCCCCGGCAACCGGCTCAAGGTCGACCACCTCAAGACGGTCGCGGCCAAGGCGTCCACCAACATCCGGCAGGCCGCGGCCGTCGCCCAGGTGAGGGCCGGGGCGCTGCGGGTCGCCCCGGACGCCCAAGCCGTCGAAGCCGCCGACAGCACCGAGACGGCCGCCTGACCGCAGGCGGCAACGACCCCAGCCGGCCCGGGCTCCACCCCGTATCCAATTTGACTGGGGCAAAAAGGATAAACCAGATAGACCGGTGAATGATGATTGCAGGACAACTCCCACCAGAAAGGGCAGTTCACATGACCGACAGCAAGCCCGCTCAGCCGATGCCGCTGGCCACCAGCCGCTACCAGAACTGGCGGCCCGAGCACGGCATCCCCATCGGCATCACCGTGGGCCGGCCCCGCTTTGTCCGCTACGAGTTCCTGCGGGTCAGCTCGCTGGCCCCGCACGAACTGTTCAAGCCCCCCTACAAGGACATCGACGACATCCCGGTGGAGCGCCAGGTGTACCGGGAGCGGCTGGTCACCCACCGCGAGGAGATCCTGGCCGATCTGACCGCGATTGCCCAGGCCCACCCCGACCAGACCGGCGTTCTGCTGTGCTTCGAGGACGTCAACAAGGGCGAGGCGTGCCACCGGCGCTGGGCGGCCAAGTGGTTCGAGGAGGAGTACGGCTGGACCGTGCCGGAACTGGGCACCGAGCCCGCCAAAACCGCGGACACCACACTGTTCTGACCGGCTGCCACGGCGGCGGGGCCGAGGGTCGGGGAGCCACCAGCACCCCGGCCCTCGGCCCTGCCGCGGAACAACCCAGGCCAGACCGGACTAACTGCTACCATTCCGGCAGCAGCCACCCCCGCGAGCAGCTCGACTGGATGGAGCACCGGCCCTCGTAGCCGGAGGTTGGAGGTTCGAGTCCTCCCTCGCGGTCCACAAGCCTTCCGCAGGAGCGATGACTGGAGCAGGTGACAACTTTGCCGCCGGTTCCCGTCACCGCCTGCCGACAACCGCGCCCATAGGGCACCCTTGGTGCTCGTGCAGAACCCAAATTCTGACCCGTCGCCGTTCGACGTAGCTGAACTGATGGCAATTAGCTTCGCGGTGGCGCTCGGTCAGTTGGTCTACATCGGGGTGCTGCCCCGAGTCATTGGCTCGGTTCTTCTCAGTCTGTGGATCCTCATAGGGCTCGTTGCCAGCTACCGCCGCCTATACCCTCGCTCGACCTACGAGGCAGACGTACAGCGCCCCCCGGAGGAACATGGTCGGCAGTCGGGGCGGTGGCGGCACACGCTCCTACCTGGACGGCTCCCCACCATCGAGGCGTATTGGCTCATCACCTTCCTGGCGTTGGGCCTGTGGGGCCTCAAGGCTGTACTCGCTTCTCTCGACACCCATGGACGTCTCGGGCCCTCGGACGCGCCAGCCATCGTCAGCGCTGCAGTCGGCCTTCCCGCGCTTATCGTTGCAGTGATTGCAGCGGTCCCCCGCATCATCCGCGCCATGGGTGCCAAAGCCAGGGACATGGGTGCGCGCCAAGCCTCCGAGCAGGAAGGACAGGCCGCAGTGCTCCGGGCCCAGTTGGAAGGCCAAGCGGCCGTCATCCGCGCGCAGGCAGAGATGCGGCGGGCAGAAGCCGAGTACCTTCGCGTCCAGCGCGGTTGGTACGAGTTGCCGCCCGCCCCTGAATCACCTCAAGGAGACGTCCCATCTGCCCGCCCCTCAGCGAACACCGACGGGGACGGACAGGAGTCCGACCCAGCACCACCCGATAGCACCTCAGCGACCTGATCACGACATGACCGGCCCTCACCCCAGCGCCAGGGCGGGGGCCGGCGCCGTTGTACTGATCAGCCCAGCAGCTACCCTGTGCCCCCGAACGCTGCTGGTTGTGGGCCGAGCGAACCGCATCCCCCCTTTGGAACGCCCATGCCCGCTGGGTTCGCCGCCCCTGGCGTCCTGTTCGCCGGGAACTCCTCCGCCCCCGACCGCGCCTTCTACCGGCAGGTCTTCAACAAGCTCCCCCGCGACAGGTACACCCGCTACGTCGAGGTCGGCGTCGGCTCCTTCGCCGCCGCCCTGGTCGCCGCCAACGCCGGCATCCCCCCGGCCTCCATGGAGACCTCGGACGTCACCCTCTACACCGGCATCGTCGGCACGTACGTCTCCGGCGGCGACCTGGCCGCCCTGGGCATGACCTTGGACGGCGAACCCGTCGAACTGCCCGACGCGCCGCCCGCCGAGCAGGCCGCGCATCTGCTGTACGTGCACTGGCTCGCCCGCATGCAGGCCAAACCGGAGGTGGACTACTGGACCAACCTCGTCACCGACATGATCGAGCACGAGGCCGACCATAAGGCGCGCCTGGTCGGGTCGCTGACGCAGATCGCCGAACGCCTCCCCGGCATCCGGTTCGAGCCGAAGTGCATGTGGGACCACATCGCGGAGGCCGAGGACGACCCGCACGCGATCATCATCGCCGCGCCCCCGACGTACAAGGCCGGCTTCGAGAAGTTCTTCGACACCGGCGGCCGTATCGAATGGAACGAGCCCAGCTACTCCGTGTTCGACCCGGAGGTCGACATGAAGCGGCTGGCCGACCGCATGGAGGGCAAGGCCGCGCTGCTGATGTTCCTCCAGGAGGAGCGTTCCGGCATCGCCGCCCACCCGCGCCCGGTGTTCGCCCACCCGCTCGGCGACGTCGCCCGCGCCTTCGTCATCTCCAACCGCCCGGACGAGATCTTCGCCCTCACCGGCGGGCCCAAGGTCGCCCTGGGCATGTCCCGGTCCACCGCCCCTACCTCCCTACCGATCATCCCGCCGGACTACCAGGTCACCGACCGGTCCCGTGTAGAGGTCATCCCCGCCAAGGGCGCGGAGGTGGACTACTACCGGGACCTGTGGATGCACCGCCTGGCCGCCGCGCCCGGCTCGTACAACATGCTCGTCGTCGTCGACGGCTTCGTGGCCGGCGTCATCGGCTACGGCGCGGAGACCATGACCCGCCCGTACCCGGGCGCGACGAAGTACACCACGCACCTGCTGATGCGGTTCGCGTTCGGCGCCCCGCACCACGAGCTGCGGCTGACCCGCCTGGCGACGATGCTCGCCCTGCGCCGTGACACCGCCAAGCTCGTGTTCACCGGCGCCTCGGAGATCCTGCTGGCCGCGTCGAACGGCCTGGTCACCGTCGAGTACACCCGGCACCCCGAAGCAAAGGGCCTGCGCGGCTTGATGAAGCTGGAGTCCAGGGCGAAGCACCCGGACGGTTACAAGCTGTCGTACCGCGCCGACTGGTCCAGCCACGACCTCCCGATCACCCTCACCACCTTCCTCGCCAAGGAGCAGGCATGGCGCGCAAGCCGCAGCAAGACCAAGAAGTGACCGCCCCGGAGCAGGACCTGCCAGCCGAGCCGGCCGGTGCGGCTGACCCCGGCGGCACCGCTGCCGACTGGTCGACCACCAGTCCCCCGGCCGACGTCATGCAGATCGGCGATGACCTGTTCATCCGCTGGGTCGACGTCACCTCACTGCGAGAGCAGGACATCAACGCCCAGGTGATGCAGCCCCGCCACTTCGAGCGGCTGACCGGCAACATCCGCCGGCGCGGCATGGTCGAATCGCTGCCCTACTGCCACCAGCCGGGCGGCACCGGCCCGATCGAGGTCATCTCCGGCCACCACCGCTCGCGCGCGGCCCGCGCCGCTGGCCTCCAGCGCATTCCCGCCATCATCGACACCCGCACGATGCGCCGCTCCGAGGTCATCGCCAAGCAGATCGCCCACAACGAACTACACGGCAACCCCGACAAGGACGTCCTCGCCCAGCTCGTCGCAATGATCGACAACGTGGACGACCTGATCGCCACCGGCCTGGACGAAACCCAGCTGCCCACCGTCGAGCCGGACGACACCAAGCTGGCCATCCCGCACGGCGAGTTCGACTGGCGCGCCGCCACGCTGATGTTCCTGCCGCACCAGATGGACGACTTCAAGGCGGCCGTCACCGCCATCGCGAACGGCACCGACCTGGTCGGCGTCGCCCCCGTCGAGCAGTTCGAGGAGTTCGCCTCCGCGGTATATGCCTTCGGCCGCTGCAAGGATGTCCGCAACTTCACCACCATGATCGCGCTCCTCACCGATCTCGCCCGCCGCGAAGTCGAACAAGCCGAACACGAAGCCGCCCAGCAGCCGGACGACCAGCCCGCCACCTGACCCGGACAGCAGCCCGCGCCCCGGCACCGCAGGCTGCACTCAGCGTCCCCGTACCTTGCGCGCCCCCGCCGCGCCCGCACCGCACCGTGAGCGCCCATGAACGACCGCATCCCCCTGGACCCCACGCTCGACCCCTGGGAACGCCAGCCCCGCGAGACCCCGAAACGCCATGCCCGCTTCCTCGCGTTCCGCGACCTCGGCCTCACCCGCACCCTTGCAAAAGCAGCAGAACAGCTTGCACTTTCGTACAGCCACGTACGGGCCCTGGCCGCCGAGTACAGGTGGCAGGACCGTGCCGCAGCCTGGGACACCCACCAGCAGCGGCAGTACACCGCCGAGATGGAAGAGGAGCGGCGGCGAGCGGCCCGCGACGACGCGAAAATCCTGCGCATCATGACGGGCATGGTCGGACAGGCCCTGCCGTTCGTGCAGCAGCGCGCCACGGAGATGACCGTCATCGAGTTCACGCGGTTCGTGGAGACCACGATGCGGCTGCGGCGCAACCTGTTCGGTGATCCGACCGACACGATCGCCGTCACCGGCGCGGGCGGGGACCCGCTGACGGTGCAGCTGGCGGAGTTCCAGCAGATGCCAGCGGCGCAGCGGCGGGTGCGCCTGGCGGAGCTGGCGGCATCGGTGACGCGGCGGGTGCAGGCCCTGGACGGCGTTGACGATGAGGACGGCGACGGCTGGCTCGACGCGGGCCGCGAGGAGGAGGAAGACGACGACTGGTTCGGGCAGGACGGGCCCGCCGGCGGCGACGACCGGGACGACGGCGGGCAGGACGGCGCCGCGGGCGGGGACGCCGGCGGCACCTGCACGTGAGCACGCCGCTGGCAGCCGGCGAACTGGATCACCTCGATGACGCCGAGGTGTTCCGGCGGCTCCAGGCCGCCAAGAGGGCCGCCGCCAGGGACCTGCTGCGGGACCCGGCCACGCTCGCCCGCGGCCTGGACCCCGGCTATCGGATGCGCCCGCACCTGGCCGTTATCAGCAAGGCCCTCGTCGGGCTGGAGCGCGGCGACTACGACCGGCTCCTGGTCCTCACTCCCGCCCAGGTGGGGAAGAGCACGACGGTCGCGGAGTGGGCGCCGTTCTGGTGGCTGTGCCTGCATGGCGAGGACCGGGTGGCGGTCACCTCGTACTCCGATGACCTGGCGCTGCGCCGCGGCAAGGCCATCCGCCGGTACATCCAGGAGTACGGCGGCGAGTACGACCTGTCGCTGCTGACCGGGTCGGAGGCCGCCCAGGACTACGACACGAACAAGGGCGGCGGCGTCCGGTCCGTGCCGCTCGGCGGCTCCCTGACCGGCTTCCCGATCAACTTCCTGGTCCTGGACGACCCGCACAAGGACCGGGCTGAGGCCGAATCGCCGAAGATGCGCGAGCGCGTCCACGACTGGTGGTCGTCGGCCGCGCTGAAGCGCCTGCAGCCGGACCGCAACGCCGTGGCGTGCATCATGACCCGCTGGCACCCCGACGACTTCGCCGGGCGGCGTCTGGAGGAAGACGGCCGCCTCGAGGACGGCGGCCGGTGGAAGGTCATCCACCTGCCGGCGATCGCCAACCCGACCAAGTTCGGGCCCGACCCGCTGGGGCGGCGAGACGGGGATCCGCTGCCGCACCCGAAGGTCCCCACCCGTAACCGGGGCGCGCTGCTCGCATGGTGGCGGGACGTGAAGAACACATCCAACGTGCGGGACTGGCACGCCCTGTCGCAGGGCGACCCGCAACCCGCCGAAGGCGCCCTCGTCACAAGGGCGCTGCTGCGCTCGATCCGCGACGGGGTGACGAAGGTCGAGCCGCAGAAGGTCGCCGTCTCCATCGACCCGTCCGGCGGCGGCCGGGACACCGCGGGCATCATCGGCGGTTTCCTCGGCGCCGACAACCGGGTGTGGATCACGCACGACCGGTCGGCGGCCATGTCGTCGGTGGAGTGGTCGCGCACAGCGGCGCTGCTGGCCCACGAGACGAACGCCGCCGTGATCTACGTCGAGTGGAACTTCGGCCGCGACATGTGCGTGCTGGCGATCTCCACCGCGTGGGAGGCCCTGCAGAACGAGGGCCGCATCCCCAAGGCCAGTCTCATGCCGCTGATCGACCCCGTGCACGCCAAGCAGGGCAAACTACTGCGCGCGGAGCCCATCGCGCAGCAGATGGTCGAGGACCGGGTCCGGCTGCGCGGCATGATGACCGACCTGGAAAACGAGTGGGCCACGTGGATGCCGACCGACGCCGACTCGCCGGGCCGCATCGACGCCTCCTGCGTCCTGGTCTACGGCCTGATCCCCGAGGCCAACCAGGGCGCGATCATCCACGCGCCAAAGCCGCAGGCCCCGAACCCCCTGGGTCGCCATCCCGGCCCGGGACCCGGCCCGTACGGGCGACGCATCGGTCGATGACCGCTGGGCGCCGCAAGCCGGTCAGAACACTCCCGGTGCTACAACTCGGCGAGTCGCCGGCAGGCGCGGCGGAGGCGATCCCAGTGAATGCAGACGCCCGTGGTCCTCACTCGGGTACTCGCCCCACGATCTGCGACCTCGACCTCACGCGAAAAAGTGGTCTATCCCGAGTGAAGCAGCGCTTCCAGATGGCTGCGCTTCGCCTCGGCCTCGGGTCCGGAGAAGTTCGCAAGGAGTTGGAGTGCCTCGCGGCAGTGCTCCTGCGCTTCAAGGAAATTTCTGTCCTGGACCAGCGTGGCTGCAAGGTGGGCGAGGGCTGCTGCGAGAGACCACTGATCTCCCCGGCTTCGGTGTGCGGTGGCGGCCTGGCGGTGGAAGCCGGCAGCGTCCTCGGTGCGCTGGAGCAGGCAGTATGCCTCGCCGGTCGCGTCCCACGCGGCAGCTTGCAGATCGGGACGGCCCGCCCGTTGGAAGAGAGCTGCCGCCTGCTGGAGATGGCCTAACGCCTCGGTGGCTTCTTCCCGTGCGATGGCGTTGCGGCCCAGTTCGAGCAGGGCGAGTGCCTCGAAGAGAGTGGCGTCGGAATCGCCGGCGATGGCCAGCGCCTGCTCCGCGGCGCCGTCGGCCTCGTCGAACCTGTGCGAGCGCCTGTACACGGCGGCGAGGAGGGTGAGTGTCTCTGCCTGTTCCAAGGACTCCCCCGCTGCGGACAGTACGTCAGCTGCCTGGCGCAGCGCCGTTTCCGCCCGGTGGAGGTCGCCGCGTTCGAGGAGGGCCCATCCGAGGTTACGGGTGAAAGCGCCGGTGTAGAGCGGGTTGCCGAGTTCGCGCACCAGGCGCAGGGCCTCTTCGAAACGGACAGCGGCCTGGTCGATGTCGTGCGCGAGCATGTGGGTCACGCCGAGGCCGTTCGCGGCCCGTGCCTGGCCGAGCGTGTCACCGAGAGCGCGGAATACCGTCAGCGTCCTGCTGAAGTGCTCTTCCGCCTGCGGGAGCTGGAACAGATGGCGATAGGCGATGCCCAGGTTGTCGAGTGTGATCGCTTCCCCGTATCGGTCCTCTGCCCGGCGAGCCGCTTCGAGCGCCATCTGCTGGGTGGGGAGCCACGTGTCGGCGGGCTCCCGATCCGCGATGATCATCGTAAGGACGGCGGGAATCTGCCAGGCGATCCGGTCCATGCCCCCTGCGCTCGCGACCTGGACTGCGGCAATCAAGTTCGCTCGTTCGGTCTCGTACCAGGCGATGGCCGCCTTGTCGTCTTGGAAGTTCGCCGCAGTGACGTTCTCGGGCAGGGGGTGCAGAGCGACAGGCAGTGTGTAGGTGTTTGCTCCGGCCTGGGCGGCTGCGGCCGCGCTGTGCAGGTACCAGCCGAGGACGCGTTCCGAGGCAGCCTGCCGACCTTCTTCGGTCTCCTCGGACTGGGCCTGGTCGAGAGCGTACGCGCGGAGAAGGTCGTGGAACTCATATCGGTGGTGTCCGCTCTCCTCCAGGAGATGCGCGCCTGCCAGAGTGTCGAGCTGTCGACGCGCCGTGACGGGAGGGACAGCGCTGAGGGCCGCTGCGGCTTCGAGGCTGAAGTCTGGTCCGGGATGCAGTCCCAGGAGCCGGAACATACGTGCCGCTTGGGGCGTGAGCGAACGGTAGGACCACGCGAAGACCGTACGCACCGCATCCGTTTGTTCCGGGTTCTGCTCATCCTCAGCCGACAGTGCGTCCCACAGGCCGGACTCATCACGCAGGTCCGCGATGAGGTCGCGCAGCGGCATCCGTGGCCGGGCGGCGGCGCGCTCCGCCACGATACGCAGCGCCAGTGGCAGCCGGGCGCACAGACGGGCCAGCTCAGCGAGTTCCTCGTCATTGTCGCTGGTGCGGTATGCCGCGAGGACGGTGCGGAGCAACTGAACCGAGGCGCTCTGCGAGAGAGTCTCCAAACTCACGCGATATGCCCCTTCCCGTGCCACCAGTCCCGACATGCGGGTGCGACTGGTAATGACCACCAGGCAGTTCGGGGCCCCGGGCAGCAGCGGACGGATCTGTCCTGCCGTGGCGGCGTTGTCCAGGACAATCAGGATACGGCGTTCGGCCATGGAGGAGCGAAAGAGCTCCGCCCGCGGTTCCTCTCCGGTGGGAATGCGTTCCACCGGGATGTCCAGGGCGCGCAGGAACCGTACGAGTACATCCGTCGCAGCGACAGGCGGTCCTGGGTCGTATCCATGCAGATTGACATACAACTGACCATCGGGAAAAAGGTCTCTGACCTGGTGGGCCCAGCGAACCGCGAGGGACGTCTTGCCTACTCCTGCGGTGCCGACGATCAAGGCAAGACGCAGCGCTGTTCCTCCCCGGGCTGCGGCACTCGCAACAGCGGCGTCAAGGCTCTCCAGCTCCCGGATACGGTTGACGAATCCTCTTGCCTCTCCGGGAAGCTGCGCCGGGCGGGGTCCGGCTGTGACGGGAGAGGAGTGGAAGTGGACGCCCCCGCTGATGTCCCGGCCCTGGACAAGGTTGCCCGCAGAACCTGACATCTCGGATCGTGTCCCATGATGTTCTATGGGCGCTGGCGCACTGCTGGGACCATTCGGTTCCCCCGTCAAGTGACCCCTCCCCCGAGGTACGAGTTTGAGGCAAATACCCCGGACATCCTCGTGAACGGCGTTTGCCGGATCCGGTGACTGGCTAACATCGCTCTTGGTGATAGCAACACACACTCTCCGTCTCTGCAATACCGGATCAGGCCGCAGCGTGCGGTGGGTGGGTGTGCTGATCGATGCGTCAAGTGCGCCGTCGCAGCGACGTCAGGCGTCCTGCGCCATGCCCGCCCGGATCCGTGCTGAGACATGAGGATCGATCATGAAGATTGAGTTTGTCGGTGGTTCCACAGGTCAGGGCGGCTCTCCGCGGCTGTACCGGGACGAGGAGAGCGGCGACTTCATCGTGCAGGGCTACGTCATCGATGATCCGTCCGACCTGGACCAGATGAAGATCCCCGCCGGCGAAACCGTCGTGCGCGTCCCCGCATCCTTGTTCGCCTACCTGCCGAAGGACGGTGCACGTGGAGTCTCTTGACGCGGACGGCTGGGCCCGGTTGTTCAGCGCCTGCCGCCGGTCCGCAAGCCACCTCGAGATGCGCGACAGCTATGCGGTGCAGGAAGAGCAGTCCGACATCGAGAAGTGGCGCGCCGGCGAGTGGGGACCTGAGCAGGACGCAGAGAGCAAGGCAGGCTGGCTCGACCTGATGAGGGCCACCGCAGCCCGGGGCGTGAGGCTGCGCAGAGCGCGCATCGTTTCCGAGCCGGTATCGGAGTACATCCGCTTCGAGTACGAAGGGACGCCGCAGAACATCGCAGCGGGAGAAGACGTGCGCTGGCTGCCTCGTACCCGAGCCTCCGCGCTTGCCCTGCCCGGCAACGACTGCTGGGTCTTCGACAGCAGGACAGTGCTGTTCAACCACTTCAGCGGAGACGGAGGCTGGGTCGGCAACGAACTGACCACAGACCCCGAGGTGGCGAGGCTCTGCGCAGACGCGTTCGAAAGCGTCTGGAAGCTAGGGATCCCCCACAGCGAGTACAAGCTGACCTGAGCAGACGGGGTGCACATCCCGTCGTGAGTTCAGACCCACTCAAGCTGAGGAGAGAGCTTGCCACAGCCCCTGAGGATCGGCGTGATCTCCTCCGGTCCTACCGAGTTCGCTACGATCCATGCCGCGTGCGCCGACGCCGGGCACCTTCCGGTCGCCTACTTCTACGGCCGGTCCCTTCGCTCCGGGGGGCCGAATCTGAGCGATGCCGCCGAGACGACCGCGGAGATCCTCGACGCCGTGCCGCCAGGGATGGACCTCTTGCTCCCAGGGAGCATGGACGGACTCGCTCTCGCCCTGGAGAGCTATCACCTTGACCTGGTGATCGTCTTCGGCTTCGGCTGGAAGCTTCCGCGGGCTGTCCTGACGATTCCGCGGCTCGGCGTGATGAACGTCCACGTATCCATGCTGCCGAAATACCGCGGGCCCGCTCCGCTGCTGTGGGCGATCCGTAACGGTGATGCGACAGGCGGGGTAACCGTGCACTGGATGGACGAAGACTTCGACACAGGGAACATCCTCGCTCAGCAGGACGGCATTCCCCTCGCCGACGACATCACCTGGAAGAACTATTGCGACGTCGCGATGCCCGTCATCTACAACCTGCTGAGGAAATGCCTCGATCTGGCCGCCGACGGCTGCGCCGGCGAGCCGCAGGATGACGACGCAGCTACCTACGCGGGATTCATGGAGGACGCCTTCTCCGTCATCAACTGGTCGCACAGCGCACGCGACATCCACAATCAAGTCCGAACCCACCGCTACATGCGATCCGCCCTCCACCCGCTCGCGCGGACCAGTGACGGTGAATGGCTGCACATCATCCGCACCAGCCTCGAACCCGGCGACGGGCCTCAGGTCGTGTGCGGCGACGGACGTTCCCTCTGGCTACTCGAATCCGAGCCCGGGGAACCGCCGGTGAGCGAAGTGTCGACTCAGTAGCCAATCTCCTCCGGTTGCGAACCCGAAGACCTGTGTGGGCCAACGTACTTGTTCACCTGCGACGCTCCGGCCTCCGGGGCCGCGTCTCGGGGAACGGGCAGGCACGAGCCCGATGACCGCGGCCACGATCGCCAGGCGCTTCAAGAAGCCGCATCCTGGCGAATGCGTCCGTACGTTGGGGGACCTCACGCAAATGGCCAAGCAAGCATGACCAGCTGCGCACAGGGAAACGGACCGCTGGACGGATGAGGCCGGATTTCACTGTCCGGGTCTGACTGTCCTGGCGGGGGGCCGAACGCCAGCGCCGTGGGTGGGCCGTATGAGAGCTTGCGGGCGCCCCTCTTACCTCGGTGCGGGGGGTGCACAGGAGCGGGAAAGGGCGTCGGAGCTGCTTCCGCCAGAATCGCCCAAGCCCACGGTTTGTGATCTGAAAAACTGGGCTTGAACTGCGACGTTCCCGCCGGAACTGATCATTCGAGTTGGCCTATCATGCACCGCTGGCATCGGCCGGATGATCTCCATACAGGGGACGCACATGATCAGTTCCGCAGAACTCGCCACCCTGGCGCTCGCCGGGTACCGCGGCACGCAACTCTTCGTCCACGACGCGATCCTCGATAGAGCCCGCGAGCGCGTGGACGTCTGGCAGCAACACCGGCCCGACTCGGCGGCCCGCGAGGCGGTGGTGACGCTGATCTCCTGCGTCTACTGCACCGGCTGGTGGGTGTCCGGGGCGCTCCTGGCGACCTGGCTGCTCGCCGCTGGCCAGTTCGACAACGCCCCCCTCGTCGTCCACGGCGTGGAGTGGCTGGCCGTCGCGGGCGCCGCTGCGCTGCTGAACCGTTGGGACGACTCCCGCAAGGACAACGGCTGATGCCCCGGGCCGAGCTGACCGCGGCCGCGTCCCGCTACACCTCCCGCAAGATCCGCGGGCGCGGGCTCGGTGACCAGTCGTGGCAGCAGCGCGCCTACGACATGTACCACCTGGTGCCCGAGGTCAGGTTCGCCGCTTCATGGATCAGTAACGCCATGTCCGGTGCCCGCCTGTTCGCCGGGCGCCGCGCCGACGACGGCACAATCGAGGCCGCGCCCGACAACCACCGCGCCGCCGAGATCGTGTCCCAGATCGCCGGCGGCCCCGACGGGCAGTCCAAGCTTCTCGGCTCCTTCGGCAAGCACCTGACCGTGCCCGGTGAGGGGTGGATCATCGTCCGCCCCAACGCCGACGTGCTCAGTCCGTACGCCACCGAGGACGGTCACGACTGGCGAGTTCTGTCCGTCCGAGAGGTCCACGCCTCCGCGGGCAAACTCACAGCCGAAATCGACGGTGAGGAAGTCGCCGTTCCCGAGGGCGACCCCGACAGCATGGACCCCAACGCTCCGGTGGCTATCCGTGTGTGGGAGCCGGACCCGGAGCGGGCCATCGAAGCGGACTCACCGGTGCGGGCCAGCCTGGAGCTACTGGAAGAGCTGCTGCTCCTCAACGCCGCGGTGAAGGCCATCGCCCGGTCCCGGATCACCGGCCGCGGTGTCCTCCTCATCCCCAAGGGCACCCGCTTCCCGACCAGACCCGGCGGGGCCGGGGACGCCGAAGACGACCTGATCGAAGTGTTCATGCAGATCGCCGAGACGGCGATCCGCGACCCGGAGAGCGCCGCCGCCACGGTGCCGATCATCCTGGAGGTCCCGGCCGAGACGATCGCCAACTGGAAGCTGATCACGTTCGAGTCGGACTTCGACGACCTGGCGATCAAGCTGCGTGAGGAGGCCGTGAAGCGCTTCGCGACCGGCCTGGAGATCCCCGCCGAGATCCTGCTCGGCATGGGCGACGTCAACCACTGGGGGCAGTGGGCGCTCACCTCCGAGGCCATCCGCCTCGGGATCGAACCCAAGCTGGCCACCGTCTCGTACGCGCTCACGCAGCAGTGGCTCCGCCCGATCCTGGAGGCCGAGAGAGTCGAGGACTGGCACCGGTGGCTGGTCTGGTACGACACCGCCCCGCTGCGGGTGCGCACCAACCGCTCCGAGACCGCCCTGCAGGCGTACGACCGGGGCGTCATCTCCGCCGAGGCGCTGCGCCGTGAGACCGGATTCGATGACGCCGACAAGCCCACGCCGGCCGAGGTCGCCGAACGGCAGAAGCAGAACAGCAGCAGCCAGCCGAACCCGCCCGCCACCACACCCGACCTGCCGGTCGACGAGACGCAGAACGACCCCGACACCCTTCCCGCCGCCGCGGGTCCAACGCGGCCCGGTGTCGGCCTGGTGGCCGCCGCGGACGGCCTGATCTGGGGTGCGCTGACCACTGCCGGGGAGAAGCTGCGCCGCACCCCGGCCTGCCCGCGCTCGGAACGGACACGGGCTCGCGATGTCGACGCCGCCCGCCTCCACACGCTCCTGACTGTGGATGCGGGCCAGGTCGAGCAGTGGCGGCTCCTGGACGGGGCGTGGACGCGCGTGCCGGAGATCGCCGCCCGCTACGGCCTGGATCCGGAGTGCCTGGCAGCGTCCCTGGACGACTACGCCCGGGAGCTGATCGCGGCGGGGGTCGAGCACGAATACCGGCTCGTGCCGGCCGTCCTGACCTCCTGCATCGGGCCGGCGGCATGACGGGCGGTCTGCACCTGGTTCCTGTGCGGTTCCGGCAGGCGGTGGCGTTCGTCGCCGAGCACCACCGGCACCACGGCCCGCCGCGCGGCCTGATCTTCTCCGTGGGCGTCGTCGACGACGAAGAGGCCCTGCGGGGCGTCCTCGTCGCTGGCCGGCCCGTCGCCCGGCACTACGACAACGGCCGCACCCTGGAGGTCACCCGCGTCGCCACGGACGGAGTGTTCAACGGCAACTCGATGCTGTACGGGGCGGCCAGGCGGGCGTCCCTCGCTCTCGGATACACCCGGCTGATCACGTACACCCAGCAAGGCGAGACCGGGGCGAGCCTGCGCGCAGCGGGCTGGGCCCTGGTCGCCGAGCGACGCCCCCGGCCGGGCTGGAACACCCCGTCACGGCCCCGGCAACCCACCGGCACGGAGAACATCACCCGCTACATGTGGGAAGCGGCGTGACCGACCTGACCGCCGGCGCCGAGGACGACCAGCCATGCCCAACCTGCGGGCGGAACAAGCTGAACGGGCTCACGATGCTCCCCTTCACGAGCGACGGCACCTCGCGGGCCGCGGGCGGGTGGGCGGTGCGCCAAGCCTGCGGCGCCACTCCGCATCCGACACTGGAGGCCGCCCATGGCTGACCGCGAACACGACCTCGCACGAGCCGAGGAGGACTTCGCGCAGGCCGTGGCGCAGGCTCTGGCCGCGACCGCCGACGAGTTCGCCGACGCCGTACGGGAGGCGAGCGAGCTGGTCGCGGCCCGCTTCTCGGTTGGCCGCATCGCCAGCATGTGGACCGGCCGAGTGCACGGCTTGGTGCGGCGCTTGCTGGGGACAGCGCAGACCGCCGCCGGAGCCGCCGCCGAGGATGTCCACGGCGAGCTGCCCGCCGGGTGGGACGACCTGCCCGGCCGGTACGGCCAGGGGCGGCCGCTGCCGGACGGCATGGCCCAGTACGTGACCGTCACCGAGCACCTGCTGCGGGCGGTCGGTGACCGCCTGGCGCAGGCCGCGCGGCGGGAGCTGGCGACCGGCCTGGACGCCGGGGAGGACATCGCCCAGTTGCACAACCGCCTGCGGGCGGCGTTCGACCGGGAGGGGGCGCAGCTCGGGGCCGGCCGGGAGGCCCGCATCGCCCGCACCGAGGCAAGCAGGGTGTGGAACGCGGCGACGCTGGCGGCCGCGCAGGCCGCCGCCGGCCCGGGCCGGCCGGTCGTCAAGCAGTGGATCACCCGGCACGACAGAAAGGTGCGCACCGCGCACAGCGACGCCGACGGTCAGCTCCGCCTCCTCAATGAGGCGTTCATGGTGGGCGGGGTGCCGATGCAGCACCCTGGCGACCCGGCCGCGCCCGCCTCCCTCGTCATCCACTGCCGCTGTCGCCTTGCAGTGGCACCCCAGCAGCGCGCATGCGCCTACGGATTGGAGGTGCGCTCTGCGGCGGGACCTAGGGAATCAGCAATGTCCTTTCACGGCACCCAAGGACGCCCCAGCTACCGTAAGTACCACCCTGGTGGGAAGGGCGGTGCCCGGGCCAGCCGCAAGACCCTGCACGAGAACGGCGGATGGCTCGGCAGCAGCCGCTTCACGGAGGAGGAGCATCAGCAGGCCGTCTACCGGTACACGCGCAGCTGGTACGGCCGCATGAACAGCTGGCTTCGCACGCGGACCCCATCTGACAACGAGCAGTCCCAGCAGCTCGTCGAGCAGCGGGTGGCTGCCCTCAACGACCTGATCAACATTCAGGACCCGAGCAGGTCCGAAACGACGCTGTATCGGCGCATGGAGAACCATCGCCTGGAGCTGAACGAGGGTGACGAGTTCCACGACCGGGGGTTCCTGTCCACGTCGTCCCGAAGTGACATCGGCGGCATCGCCGGGATGGACGCCGACGACCCGAACTACAGCCTCTTCACCATCACGGTGCCCGCGGGGGCGCAGATGCTGGACGTGGCCTCGGTCGGTGAGGACGACGACGAAGCCGAGGTGATTCTCCCGCCCGGCACGAAGTTCCGGGTGCGGAAAGTCGGCGATAACGACCCGACCCAGCCCCGCCGGTACGAGGTCGAGGTCATCAACGCCGTGACCTCCACCCTCGGTAGCCCACGGGCACCGAGGACAGATGTCAGCGCTGCAGCGGGAGATCCCGGCTTCCAAGAGCGGGTCACCTGGCAGGACGGAGATGTCGTGATCGACAAGCGGGCCAATGAGGGCAGTGTGGAAGTCTCCCGGTCGGTGACCGCAGCAGCAGGCGGCCACACCGGCGCGATGATCGCCCTGATGCCCACCGCGGAGGACGCCGAGCGCCTCGCCCTCAACGCCACCGGCTCCGAGCCGGCCGACGAGCTGCACCTGACGCTGTTCTACCTCGGCGAGGGTGCCGACTGGGATGACGAGCATCGCGCCGACCTCATCGACCGGCTACGTGCCCGCGCCCCCGACGTCGGCGAGGCGGTCGCTGCGCGGGCCTTCGGCGCGAACCAGTGGAACGCCGACGGCGACGAACCGTGCTGGGTGTGGTCCGTCGGCGACGACCGCGACCGCCCACAGGACGCCCCGACACTCGAGACGGCCCGGTGGGCAGCGACCTACGCCCTGGAGGACATGCATCGCCAGCCCGAACTGCCGGCGCAGCAGACGCCGTGGCAGCCCCATGTGTGTGCGGCATACACCCGCTCCCCATCCCTGCTGACCGCGATGAACCAGCGCCTCGGCCCGATCCGCTTCGACCGGCTGCGGGTCGCGTTCGCCGGCGATACCACAGATATTCCCCTCGGGCCCCAGGAGACAGCCGTGGCCGATCAGCCCAGCGAGCACGTGACTGCCCCGCCGGACGCCGGGCCCCGCGTCTGGTCCACACCCGGCGACACGGCTATCGCGTTCGAGAACCAGGAGACCGGCGACGGCCGCGTCTTCGCACCCGGCGCCCTGTACTGGGAAGGGCCCGGCCCGTGGCCGTTGCAGCACGCCGAAGAGATGCTGATGGGCCACCAGGGAGCCGAACTCGCCGGATCCATCCAGGCCCTCGCCCGCGACGGCGACCGCATCACCGCAACCGGCGTCCTTTACCCGGGCCGCCCGGCCGGCGCCGACGCCCTCATGCTCCTCGAAGAGGGCGCCCCGCTCGGTGTCTCCGTGGACCTGGACGACGTAAGCATGGAGTTCGTGGACCGCACGCTGGGCACCGACGAGAACGGCGACCTGGTGCTCCTGGCGTCACTGCCGTGCGGATCGCTGCTGCGCCTGGAAGACGGCTCCTGGGCCATCACCGCGACCGCCACTGCCGAGTGGACCGCGTCCGGCGCCACCTTGTCGCGCACCTCGACCGGGATGCAGCTCATCACCGGCCCCGGCGGCACCGTCACCCGCGAGGCGCTGGAAGCCGCATTCGGCAGCCGGCTCACCGCGGCGGCCGGCGATCCCGACAGCCCAGACGGTGTGTTGGTGCACTCGGAGGAGTCCGGCGACTTCATCGTGCGCATCACCCGGGCCCGGCTGCGCGGCGCGACCCTGGTGGCGATGCCCGCTTACGCCCAGGCCCGGATCGTTCTGGACGACGCTGCCGAACCCGGCGCCCAGGCCATCGCAGCGGCATCCGGGCCGAGCGACGCCCACAGGGAAGTCGTCCGCTACGTGAAGAGCTCCCCCGTGCCGGTCGGTGCCCGCGACGTAGCCAAGGGCCTGGGCATGCGGATGGAGACCGCCCGCGGGCACCTGGCGCGGGCGGCGAAGGCCGGGCGGATCGTGCGGATCGCCATGGGCCTGTACGTGGGGCCGGTCACCGAAGGCCCCGACGCGGACCTGTCGGCCACCAGCGGGACGGAACTGGAGGATCTGGAAGCGTCGGCGTGGTCGGCGATGAAGGCTGCCGACCCGATGCCCGCCGCCTGGTTCCGCGAGCCCACCGAGGACGAACTACCGCCCGGGTCGGGCGGGGTGCACTACGCAGACGGCCGCGTGTACGGGTGGGTGGCGCAAGCCGGGGAGCCGCACGCGGGGTACACCGGTCGCAACCTCACCATCGAGTCACTCGGAGACCTGGACTTGACGCACTTCCTGCGGGCCCGGTTCCGACTGGACGACGGCTCGGAGGTTCGCGCTGGGGCGTTCACGATGAACGCCCCACACCACCGCGACGGGGCCGAGTGCGAATCCGCCGCCTGCCAGTTCGATGACACCCGCACCGTCGCCGGGATCGTCACCGTGGGCATGTCCGACAAGGGGCTGTGGTTCTCCGGCGCTGCCGCCCCGTGGCTGTCGGAATGGGATCGGCAGGTGTTCGCCGCGTGCCAGCCCAGCTACCACATGAAGCAGGGCCGGGACGGCAGGTGGCAGCTCCGCGCGGTGCTGTCCGTCCCCGTCCCGGGGCACTCCTCGCCGCTGCTCGCCACCGCTGTGGCCGTCGCCGAACGGTCCAACCTCGCGCTCGCGGCGTCCACCGCCGGCGCCCTCACCGTCCCGGACCTGTCCGGACACAGCCCGGACACGTCTGCGGACAGGGCGGACGCCGGGGCTGACGCCAACGGGCGCATCCCCAGCGGCTTGGGAGGACACCGTCCGGACAACCCGGACACCCCTGTCCGGCCCGGCCAGGACCCCGCGGGCCTGCTGGCGGACGGCCGGTTCCTGGACGAGCTTCTGGCCGCCCTGGACCGGCGCCAGGAGCAACGGCAGCAGGCCGCCCGCGACGAGGCCGCCGCGCTGGCCACCTCGATCGTCGCCCCGGCCCGCGCGGACCTCGTCGCGGGCCGCACCATCACCCAGGAAGGGACCAGCTGATGGGCTGCTCATGCGGAGGAAAGCGCGCGCAGTGGGAGGTCGTCGCCGACGGTGGCACCGGCAAGGTGCTGTTCACCGGCACCGAGGCCACCGCGCAAGCCGTGTCCAAGCGCTATACCAACAGCGTCGTACGCAAGAAGGGAACGGAGCCATCCCAGCAGGCCCCTGCTAACGGGCCCGCCAGCTGATCGCTTGTCTCCGGTTCTCGGTCGTTTTGATCGGCCGCCCGTCGCCAGCTCGCGACGACATCACATCGTCGGCGACAGCTTGCGTGCCGTGGCGGCCGAGATTTTTACCAACAAGGCCCAAGAAGTGCGGTCACGGGGAAGCATGGAAGGCATGCACTCTGACTTAGATGCTCTGGCCGGTTGTGATCCGGTCGTGTGGGAGTTCACGGCACGGCAACCGCTCCTCGGTTCCTGGGAGATAGCGGCAGAGTCGCCGGAGCTGGAGGAGCTCGTCACCTCGTTGGGTTGCGAACTCCTGTACCAGAGCGACGAGATTGACTCCGACGCTTCGTACGAATGGCGAGTGCTCCTGCCCAGGTCCGAACACGAGCGGCGTGGCCCGGCCAGCCACCCGCCGGTTATCGAACAGATTTGGCAATACCTGCGCTGTGCAGTCCCCTCAGAACAGCCGTGGCTCGTCGCGCCTCATGTAGGGGACACCCTGAGGCTTTCCGCGGGGCAAGCCCTGCGTGCGGCGTACACCGACTTACTCGACCCTCTGGAGAGGGTCCTGGCCCCTCTGCGCATGGACAGCGCCGCGCCGCGAGTGACGTACTGGGGCAGTGAGGAAGGGCTTCAAGCTGGCACCTGGGACCTGCGTATGGGCCCGGACTTCGAGAGTGCCGCTGACTGGATAGAGATCAACGCCGGTGTCGCAGTCGACGGCAGCCTCTTGTACTTGCTCAGAGACCACCTCGGGTGTGAATTCAATAACCAGTTGTGGACTTGGGCCGATCAGGTGGATTGGGGGGCGCCTCCCCTAGAACCGAGGACGGGCCTCGATCCCCGTCATCCGGTACTGATCTTGCCACGTCCGACCCAGCTGACCTGGTGTGTCACCCTCGCCCGGCCCAGTTTCTCCTACCGTACTGAACTATATGACCGTGTTCGAGCTGCTTCTGAGTCCCTGATGATCGACTCTTGCTATCGGTGGACGGACCAGGATTCACAGCGCCTGGCCGACCGTCTGGCAGAGGACGTTCCTAAGCTACTGCCGTACCTTCGGCCCTCCGGTTTCTACGGTGACTGACCCGTCGTGCAGGCCAGTGGACGTTGGGCTGCATCACGCTGCGCTCGCGAAGCGTTGGCCGACGGCGCCTCAGGACTACACTGAGCCCCGCGGGGCGTCGCAGGTCACAGAGCCGACCGCCCCCTTCTGCTGCTGGTTCTGGGCCGGGCACTTCCACGAGATCTACGGAGTGCCCGGCCATGGCCGAGTTCGAGTTTCCCGAGGACATCACCGCCCTCAACGACGAGGAGCTGAGTACCGCTCTCGCTGGCGCGGTCGAGGCGTTCGACGCGAAGAGCCAGTCCACCAGCATCACCCCGAAGGACCTCGAAGCGCTCCGCTCGCTCGCGAAGGGCATCGAGTCGATCCGCGGCGAGCAAGCCGCCCGTCACGAGGCCGCGGAGGCCGCAGCCGCCGAGATCGACGCGCTGGCCGCGCAGGTCCGCGGCGGTGACGCCGAACCGGCCGGCGGCGGAGGCGACCGCGAGGGCGGCGGGGCCGACGAAGACGAGGCCACCGCGGCGGCCGAGCCCAAGCCGGTCGCCGAGCCCGACCCCGCCCCTGTCGTGGCCGCCGCAGTAATCCAGCGCCCGGCCCTGGACCTGTCCGGGGTACGGCGCCGCCAGCCGCGCGTCCTGCCCGAGCCCCCGGCGCCAGGCACGGTCATCACCGCCGCAGTCGACGTGCCCGGCTACACGCCCGGCGCGGGCCTGGACATGGACGACGTGGTGCGCGGCATCAACTCCCGTGCGACCGCCCTCAAGACCGCCGGAGGCGGCGTCGGCCAGGTCATCTCCTACCGGCACCCGTACCCGCAGGAGCTGATCGTCACCGACTCCAGTTCGGCGCCGGAGGGCACCACCGTGGCGCTCGCCGCGTCGAGCCAGAAGCGGCTGCCGAAGGGCGACCTGGTCGCGTCCGGCGGCTGGTGCGCCCCTTCGGAGACGCTGTACGAGCTGACCGACACCTCGTGCCCGGACATGCTGTGGGACGCCCCCGAGATCCAGCTCGCCCGCGGCGGCCTGCGCTACTACAAGCCGCTGAGCCTGGACGTAGCCAGCATGACGTGGGTGCACACCGAGGCCGACGACATCGCCGGCAACACCAAGCCGTGCTTCCGCATCCCCTGCCCCTCGCCGGTCGAGGTCCGCTGTGACGCGGTCGGCGTGTGCCTGGAATCCGGCATCCTCACCGCCCGCCATTTCCCCGAGCTGATCAACTGGTACCTGCGCAACGCCATGGTCGCCCAGGAGATCCGCGTCCGGCAGGTCCTCTTCCAGCAGGCCCTCACCACCGCCACCCCGGTCACCCTCACCCAGACCATGGGCGCACTGTCCGCGGTGTACGCCGCGGTCGCTCTTCAGGCCGCCGACGTCATCGAGCGGCACTCCCTGTGTGAGACGACCGCCCTCGAGGTCGTCTTCCCCTGGTGGTCGCAGAACCTCTTCCTCACCGATCTCGCGCGCCGCAACGGCGTCTCGGTCGACGACGTCACCAGTGCGCAAGTCCAGGACCTGTTCACCCCACTCGGCGTGCGTATCCAGTGGGCGCGGGGCCTGTCCCCCGCGACGCCGACCGGCATCGGCGGCACGACACCTGCCACGGTCTGGCCGTCGCAGGTGCAGTTCCTGATCTACCCGGCCGGCGGCCTGGTCATCGGCCGCGGCGAGGAGGTCAATCTCGGCGTCATCCACGACTCGGCCAAGTTCAGCACCAACGACTACACCGCTCTCTTCGCGGAGGAGTGCATCGCGCTCGTGGACAGGTCGGTGGATACCCGCCTGGTGACCGTACCCGTCTGTCCGAGCGGCGAGACCGGCGCCCAGACCCCGGTGTCCTGCCCCGCTGCCTGATGTATCCCCCTGTCCCGCCGGCCCGCACGGGTGTACGGGCCGGCCCCCGAGTTGAGAGGAGGTGGCCAGTGGCGAGCATGCTCAAAGCGGTCGAGGCCATCCCGGGTAAGCCCCTGCCCCACGGCATCCTCGGCGGCTGCGCCGACATCCGCGACGTCACCGATGTCCACGAGCTACTGGGCGTGGAGTGGCTGGCGCTCGGCTGCTGCCCGGTCAACGTCTGGCACGATCCCTGCCTGGACGATGAGGAGTCCCCGGGGGACGAGTCTCCCGGGGAGCCCGCTCGCAAGGAGTTCTGCCGGCCGCGGGCCGAGCACGCCGAGCCGATCACCGTGTACGCGGGGGCCGAGTGCAGCGCCCTGGGCTCGACCTACGCCGAGGCCCGCGCCCATGCTCAAGCCTCTCTCCTCCTCGGTGAGCAGGGAGCTGTCGAGGCCGGGTTCTGGACGAACACGCTGGCCATGGCCGCAGCCGACCTCACCCCCCGCGAGGGACCGGTCCACATCGCGGAAGGCGTGGCGAGGCTGGAAGCCTTCCTGGCCGAGACGTACGGAGGCCAGGGCGTGCTGCACGTTCCAACAGGCGGCGCCGCCCTCCTGAGCTGCTACAACCTCGTCCACCAGGACCAGGCAACCGGCACTTTGCGCACCCTTGCCGGGAACGGCGTCGTCGTCGGTGCCGGCTACTCGGCCATGAACACCGGCCCCGGCAACCTGCCAGCCCCGCCTGGCACGACATGGCTGTACGCCACCGGACCGCTGGTGATCCGCCGCGGCCCGGCCGAGACACTGCCCGACCAGCCCGGGCCGTCCGTGAACACCGGCATCAATGACAGGCGGGTCCTCGTCGAACGCACCTACGTGGTGGCCACAACCTGCACAGTTTCCGCGGTCCACGTGGTGACCCGCCCGTGAAACCCGTGGTCGAAGTCCACCCCGTCCCGGCTCGCCGCCGCGACTTCGCCCGCTGGGCAACCGCGCAGAGGCCGAAGGTCCGGACGATCAGCGCACATGCCTTCGCTGTTCCCGCCGGACTGTTGTCCATCGTGCCCGAGGAGTTGCTGACCGGCTCGATGGTCGACGGCCACCGCTACGTCAGCCCAACCGACGACACCGTCCACGGCGCGGCCCCGCCCGGGGCCTCTGAGCCCGGGGCCGCAGAGCCGAAGCCGCTGGGCCCGAGACCCAGCCCGGCACCGATGGGCGGCACAGATGTCGCGCCTCCCGCAGACCCCCTTGAGAGCGAGGGCCGGGCCGCCACCGGCAGCGTTCCCGGAACGACCGGTGCGGGATGTGCTCGCGCAGATTCGGCACAGATCGAGGCCGGTCCGCTGCCCGCCGCCAAGCCCACCCGGAGGCGTAAATGACGGCGCCCGCCCCGATGCGCGTCCTGGCTTTCCTGCCGGTATACGGACCGGCAGACCCGACGGGCGCCTTCGTCACCACCCGCGAGTACCTCCAAGCCCTGGCAGCCGGCGGCCACCTCGTCCACGTGGTGACCAGCCTCGCCGAGCCCGGCCAACCCCGTACCGACGAGGGGGTATCCGTGTGGCCGCTTCCGTACTGGTGGCAGACCGCACAGGAGCTGAAGCCCGAGCTGGTCATCACCCACCACGGCGACCGCCGCGCCGCGAAGCTCGTCCCTCAGCTGGGTACCGTCCCGCAGTTGCTGATGGTCCACGGAATGGCCCGTGACCGAAACCTTCGCCGGCCCCGCCTGGCCTGGTTCCCCTCGCAGGCCTGCCGCGATCACTACGCCTACCGGGGGCCGTCCCTCGTCCTGCCGCCGGCGATCAATCCGGACCGCTACCGGACCACCCCTGGACAGATGATTGCCCTCAACGGGTCCACGCGTGCCAAGGGGGCGCACGTGCTCTCCGCCATCGCGGAGCGCATCCCGGAGTTGCCGTTCCTCGTCGTCCGGTCCGCCGGCCACCCAGCTGGACCGTTCCCGCCGAACGTCAGCGTCATCGACCGCCTGCCGCCGCGGGAGCTCTACGCCCGGACGCGTCTTCTGCTGATGCCCTCGGCGACGGAGTCGTACGGTCGCGTCGGTGTCGAGGCCATGCTGTCGGGAATTCCGGTCATCGCCTCTCCCCTGGCGGGCATGTGCGAGGCGTTCGGTGAGGCCGCTGTGTACGTGTCGCCCGAGGATATCGACGGGTGGGTGCGCGAGATCCGCCGCCTGTCGGCACCGCGCGCCTACGCCACCGCCTCGGCCCGCGCCAAGGCGCACGTCGCCGTCCTCGACTACCCCGGCAACCTCGCCGAGTTCGAAGCCGCCTGTCTCAGCCTGCGATCCCGGCATGCGGCCGCACGTGGGCTCGGGCTGTCCCGATAAACTGGGAGTATCGTCCGGCAGTCAACCGCCGGGCTGCCGCTGGTTCTGGGCCGGGCCTCAACCTCGTCACATGGTGGAGGCCCCCTATGTCGGGACCCCTGATCTCCAATGCAGCCACGGTGCGGATCACCCGCGTGGACGGCTGCGGCCGGCCGGTGTGCGGGCCGGAGAACTCGTACGTGACCGACTGCTTCGCCTCGGTGGAGTACAAGGCCAACGTGGACGACGGCGCCGACGTGAAGTTCACGGCAGCCAACGGCCGCACCTGCGGGTACAAGAAGGGCTGCCCGACCTTCAACGGCTTCGACATCACGTACACCTTCTTTCAGGCGTCACCGGAGATGATCGAGATCATGACCGGTGCGCCGGTCGTGTTCGGCTTCGACGGCAAGCCGATCGGCTTCGACTCCTGTTCGATCCCGTGCCGGTCGGGCTTCGCGCTGGAGGTGTGGGCGGACGTTCTCGGCGAGGACGTGTGCCCGGAGGAATCCACCGGCGACGGCGCGTGGATCTACCTGCTGGTGCCGTGGGTCACCAACGGGCAGATCGGCGACCTCACGTTGAACGACTCCGCGGTGAACCTGTCGCTGACCGGCGCCACCAGGGCGGGCGGCCGGTGGGGAGTGGGCCCATACGACGTAGTGGCCAAGGACGCCACCGGCGCCGTAGGCCCCATGCCGGCCCCGCTCGGGCCGGACTGCCACCGGCGCATCCTCATCACCACCGTCGCCCCACCGCAGCCGTCCGCCGACTACCTGCCCGTTCTCTGCGACTCCGCCTCCTGACGACCATGACCCCACCTGACATCGTCTACCCGGTACGGCCGGGCGACGACAACCACGAACTGCGCTACTCCCTGCGCAGCCTGGCGAACCTGCCGCACGGCCGGGTGTGGATCGCCGGGCACATGCCGCCGTGGGTGCGCGGAGTTGGCCACATCCCGGTGCCGCCGCAACCCACGAAGTACCTGAGCTCCACGGCCAACCTGCGCGCGGCCGTGGAGCACCCGGACATCGCCGAGGAATTCTTGTACTTCAACGACGACTTCTTCGTCATGCAGCCGGTCGAGGCCATGCCGGTGCTGCACCGCGGGCCACTGGAGCAGGTGGAGCGACGCTGCGCCCACCGAGCGACCGGCTCTTACGCGCAGGGGCTGCGGGAGACCCGCGCCCTGCTGGCCGACCTGGGGCACAAACGGCCCCTGTCGTACGAGCTGCACGTTCCCATGCCGATGAGCAAGACCCGCGCACGGGAGACGCTGGAGGCCGGGCAGCGCCTTCAGCTGCTGCACAAGCGGACCTTGTACGGCAACCTGCATCAGGTCGGGGGCCGTCAGATCTTCGACCCGAAGGTCCTCACCCGCTCGCCGCGCTTCCCGCACAACGCGCCGTTCCTGTCCACGGCGCCCGACACGTTCGCCGCCGGCTCCGTCGGCCAGTTCATCCGCCGGCAGTTCGCGGCGCCGGGCCCCTACGAGGCAGGGCGGTCCTGATGAACCCCGACGTGTGCGACCCGTGGCCGCTCGACCCCCGCTGCTGCGACCTGCCGGACGGCACCGACCCCGAACTGACCGAGCGGTGGCAACGCATCGCCTCGATCACGCTGTGGCGGTTGTCGGGCCGCCGCTGGGGCCCGTCGTGCCCGGTGACGGTGCGGCTGTGCGGCCGGGCCCGCGGTGACGGACCGTGGACGTGGACGACGGCCGGGGTGCAGGCCGGCGGCTTAGTGCCGTACCTCGGCGTCGGCGGGCAGCGGTTCAACGCGGGGGTGTGCGGCTTCCGCACGCACTGCTCCCGTTCCCAGGTGTCCGAGATGCGCCTGGACGGGCCGGTGTACGACGTGGTCGAGGTCCTGGTCGACGGCGAGGCGCTGGTGCCGGAGGCGTACCGGGTGGACGTGCCGAACCTGCTGGTGCGTACGGACGGTGAGCGCTGGCCAGCGCGCCAGGAGATGGCGGAGCCCTGCGGATCTCCCGGCACGGTGTGCGTGACCTACCGAACCGGCCTGCGCCTGGACGAGGCCGCGATCGCCGCCGTCAGCGAGCTGACGTGCGAGCTGGTGAAGGCGTGCCTTCCCGGGCAGCAGTGCAAGCTGCCCGGGAACACGACCAGGCTCGCCCGGCAGGGGTCGGTGCTGGCGTACCGGCAGGGCGTGACCGTGGAGGGCTTCGATCCGACCGCGGTGTTCGCCGAGGGCCGTACCGGACTTCCGGCCGTGGACCTGTGGATCGCCTCGGTGAACCCGTACGGGCAGCCGTACGCCTCCCGCGCCTACTCGCCCGACATGCGGCGGCCCAGGATGCGGCAATGGCCCTGAACCCGACCGCCATCTACGACCTGGCGGAGGTCGTCCTCGGCTCCGTGTGCGCCGAACTCGACGCCGCCGCAGGCGTGGTCCCAGGGCAGCCCGGCTGCCCTCAACGGTCCTGCGTCGTGCCGGGTCCGCCGGCGTGGGACGGCTGCGACGGGGCCTGTGACGGGCTCGGCTCGTGCGGGCAGCTCACGGTCAATGTGGCTCGCATCTACCCGTCCACGAACTTCCCCGCCGTCGACCAGACGGTGCTGGGCCTGCGCGGCTTCACCCAGCCGACGACGACCGCTGCGGAGATCGTCGTTATCTTGCTGCGGTGCACCCCCACCCTCGACGAAAACGGGTGCCCGCCGCCGTGCGAGGCCCTGGATTCCTCCGCGCGCATCCTCTACACAGACATGGCGACCGTTGCCAACACCCTCACCTGCTGCCTGCCCGGGACGACGCCGCGCGGCCGCCGTTTCGTCCTCGGCCCATCCCGCGTCCTCGGCCCGGACGGCGGCTGCGTCGGCGTGGAGCAGCGCGTCACCGTCGCCCTGGCCGGCTGCTACACCTGCACCAGCCAGGAGCCGCCGTGAGCGTGACCGTCACCATCGACCCCACCCTGATCGAGCAGGCCCTGCGCCGGCCTGGCGGCATCGGCGAGCGCCTGCTGCTGCGCCGAGCCGAGCGGGTCGCTCAGCGGGCCCGCGAACTCGCACCCGGCACGATGAAAGACCACATCACCACCCACATGGAGGGCACCGCCCGGGGTCTTGCCGCCTATGTGGTCTCCGAACACCCGGCCAGCCAGTACGTCATCCACGGCACCCGGCCGCACATCATCCGCCCCCGCCGCACCCGGGCCCTGCGATTCGAGGTGGGCGGACGGGTGGTGTACGCGGCGTATGTACGGCACCCAGGTACACGGCCCAACGACTTCCTAGGCAGGGCCTTGCGCGAAGCCCTGGTCCGGCGTTGGTGACACTCATCCTGAACTTGCCAGCCCCAACCGGGCTATTATTCCAGCAGCAGACGGACCAACTGGTCGATTTCTTCAGCGTCCGGCGAATCCATGATGACCGAGCGGATTATTTGCCGCAATTTGACGAAGTTCTTAGTCTCGTCCAGCTCCAAGGCCGCAATGCGCTGAGACTCCGCCGCGCCGATTTCGGCGAGACGTTGATGATTGACATTGGCTACGTCGAACTGAGGAATGGGAAGCTGCCATACAGCCTTATCAATGTCCCTTTCGTCCTTGCCATACGACATCAATGGGCGCACGATTTCGGTCAGCGCCGGGGCGTTGAGGATGGCACAAAGGTACATGCCCTCTTGGCGACTCGACACCGTTCCCCAATATAGCTTGTGGTCGATGACAGCGCTCGAATCGTCCACCAGCGCAGCCGAAACATGCATCCCGGCCTTACCGTACACGACACGCAATGAAGTTCCAGGAAGCTGCATGGACATCTTCCGGCGGAACTCAAGCTGGTCAAGGAGCGTCAGCCGCTCACTGCTCCGATGCGCTATCCAGAGCTCTTCCGCTCCGCGCCACCACCTCGCGAGATCCGGATAGCGGTCGATGTGCTCGTGCTCGCCGTGGAGAAGTGTCGTGCTGCCCTCGATGGGCAGGACCGCCTTGCGTGGGGCAAGGAGCCGATAAGGCAGTACGCTCTCACCGAGCAGAACTGGTCGGACGAACTGCGCCTCCACCACACCTTCCAGAGCCGGAAGATCCTTCCACGGAGGCTTCTCGGTGCTGCTGCGCTGGGATCGGACGCGGACACGCCCCCCGCCGAGTCCCAACGGCCCGGCTTCCTGTTGCTCAACGAAGAAAAGCACACGCGGCACAATGGTCGCGCCCTGCCAGAATCGTGTCCTGTACGGCGACGAGATCAAATCCTCGCCCACATACCGCAGCTCGGCGGTCCCCCGCGTCACCCACTCCTGGACCTGCGCCCAGTCGTGAGCCGTCGGCGAGATCTTCCCGGTCCACCGCTGGGTAGCCTTAGGGAGGGGAACCGCGACATTGTCGAGGGCAGAGTCGCCGACCGCCGCCGAGATCCTCTGCCCGAAGATCACCGCGCTGCCACGCGGGAAAAAGTGTGGCCTTAGCCGTCGCAGATCCCATGAGCCAGTGAAGTGGACCCGCACAGGCTCGTTAGGGTCCGGATACTCGCCAGCCCGGAAACCCTTCCAGTACGGTCGGTCCAGGACCGGGTTCGGCACGACGAATGCGAAGCCGCCGCCCACTCTGAGGTACTGCTGCACGGCTCGTGCGATAAAAAGACCTGAAAGGTCTTGGTGAGTTGCTACCTCGTCGCCCCGCCACAGGTTCCGGGACTGGCTCATCTCCTTGAAGAGGTCCTGCATGTCAGTGGGCATATGCCGGTACGAAAGCCACGGCGGGTTGCCGATCAGGATATCTACACGATGCTCTGTCATAGACAGCCACATGGGGCGGGCGAGGTTGCGGACGTAGTACGACCAGATGTGATTGCGCCCCTCATCGACGAGGTCGCATAGGAGTGCGAAGGCCGCGGTGATCTGTTCCTGATCGTCCTTCTCGATGGCGAGCACGTTGAACAGACTCGACAACGATGGCTTGCTCCCCGCCTGGCGACTGGGATTCGCGGCACGGTCAGCGAGATCGTTGACCAAGCGGTCGAAACGCCAGGCGTCCTTCAGCAGGTGCTCGGAGAATCGCAACTCGCGCTCGTAGAGCGTGTCGCCGGTGCCCGTACGGATCACCAGGTGACCGTGGTCGAACAAGTCGGTCCGCTGCTGCCACTGGACGCTGTCGCCGAGGTAGACCGGGACTCTTATCTGACGGCGCTCTGGGGACAGCAGACGCTCATTGCCGACGGCAAGTAGATAGGTGACTCGAGCCAGAGACACCGCCACCGGATGAAGGTCAATCCCGGCAACGTGGTCGCTCACCTCATCAAGAGCTTGCCCCAGCGGTCGACCGTCTGCCTCGGCGGCGTCTAAAAAGCGGCGTACGGCGTGGAAGAGAAACGTACCGGAGCCGCAAGACGGGTCGAGAACCCGCTGGTTCAGCGGATCGGTCACAACATCAGACACCATCTTCTCGGCCAGCCAGTCCGGCGTGTAGTACTCGCCCTGCTTCTTCCGCGTCTCCGGCGCGATCACCGACTCGTAAAGCACCTTGAGCACGTCGTGCTCGACGCTTGACCAGTCGAAGCGGGACAGTCGGCGGGCCGCCAGACGGACGAAGTCGTCACCGCCTGGGACCTCTATCAGCCAGCCGAAGAAGTCGGACTCGACCACTCCGTAGATCTGAGACTGCTCGAAGAGCTGGCCGAGGACGAGGGTAGCTGGAGGGATGTTCCGGACCTCATAGCCCAAGACCGAATGGGCGATGATCCCCGCGGTGTTGACCAGCAGCGTGTGCTCGATGAACAGCTCGTCGGAGTCCTCGAACTGGGCGCCCAGCGCGCTACGCAGCAGACGCGCCCACAGATCACGCTTGAGCTTCACCGTGGGGCGATCTTTGTGTTCCTCGTACAGCGCCCCCAACGTGGCGTAGTCGAGCCGGTGAGACACGCTTCCAGCGCCCAAGCGGCCCTCGATGACCTCAGGGGTCGGCTTGATGCCTTCCGAAGTCGCAAGAACGCCCTCAAGCCAGATCAGCAGGTCGGTCGGCGCTGTGCGCTGTTTGGCCTCGAAACGGCTGACCAAGACCAGCTTGTCGCCAGTGAGGCTGTAGGCACGCCAGTCAGCACCGTCAGTGAGGATACCGACGTACCGCTGGCCGACCTGGTCGGTACGGGTGCGCACGTACCCTTCGAGCTGCTTCTCCGCGTCCTTGAGGATCTTGGCGCTGCGGAGGTCCTTCTTCGTCTCGATGGCCGTGAAGCCAATCTCGATGTCTATCCGCCGACCGTCACCAACCTGGGCCTCCAGGTCGACGCTGAGGTCATTCTCGTCAAGATTCAGGTCGCCCTCAAGTAGTAGTTGCCTGACGTCCGCCTGCAGCGTGGCCTCGGATCGCATGGGCTTGCGGTCGATGAGCCGTGCCAGCAGCTTTTCGAGGCTGCTCTGCGGTGCTGCGGACATTCCACTCCCTCTGCTGAGACCGCAACGCCGGTGGAAGACGTGCGGCGAACGAGACGCGGGGCCATTCTGACGCAACCCGTCCCAACGCAGTTCAGCGGGCATGCCGATCGGCCGAGCGGCAGGTGGCGGGCCTCGAACGACGTGTACGTCCTTCCGGGCGAATCTCCCCAGTTCCAGGTGTGGCGCCGACTGCGGCCGGGGCTGGCGCCAGGCAATCTCGGCTATCGATCGTCTTGGGCCGCGTCATCCTTCGGCCAGGCCGCGACCTCGTCGATCGTGTCCACAATCAGGGCCGGCAGTTGTTCCATGGCCAAGGCGAGGAGCTTCTCGATGAGGATAGCCTCCGCCGCGGCGTCGATGTTGATGTGGCCGGCCCACTGCGCGGGCTGGTAGCGGGTCAGCATGGACAGCGTGTAGAGCACGGCCCACCAAGCCATGAGCGGGTGGAGGTCGCGCACGAGTCCTTTAATCGTGGGGAAGAAGAACCTGTACCCGGCGTAGCCACGGGTCATGGAGTGGAGCCGCTGCATCCTCTCCGAGCCAAGCGCGCCCAACCCGTCTGCGCAGCCCATGCTCCAGTTCATGAACAGTGCGCTGCTATCTGGGCCGAGGCGTTCGAAATCAGGGGGTTCGCTGCCCATCCCGCTTCTGACGTAGCTGTCGTACCCGACTGTTCCGAGGTACGCCGTCAGGAACTCGTCGAGCGCGATCCGCGTGCCTGCCTTTACGACGTGGTCCGGGAACCCCTCCACGTACGCGGTGAGCAGCGGGTGAGCGGCTTCGCTGACGCTGGGGCTGGCGTGCAGGGGCGGCGTACGGTCGCCCTTCGTCAGTGGGTACGGCATGTCAAGCGGGAGGGTGTCCCACACGTCTCCGAGCCGGATCACGGTGCTCTTGGGCCAGATGGGAGATTGCAGCAACTCGCTGAGCCGCACGAAGCTCCCGGCGTTGCCAGAGGTTTCCGTCCGCAGTTCGATCTCCGCGAATGTCTTGCCGAATCCGGAGGCGTGGATGCCGTGTCCGTTCAGGTTCCACGACGCCTGGTCCTTGAGGTCGACGGCCGCTGCGGCGATCGCCCGCCCAGCCTGGCTCAACCCGTAGAAGATCAGCAGAGCCCGGGTCTGAGGTCCCGCTCCCTCAGCAGCGTGGAACATTTGCTGGGCCTGCTCCAACGAGGTGGAGTAAGTCTTGGCTCGGGCTCCGCGGGTTGCCCGCCCTGGCGGGTTGGCTCGGCTGCCCCTCAGCCTGTCCCAAGCCCGCCCCGGATCTATCTGCACATACATGTCAGAAAGCTATCGGAAATGACCACAAACTCGTGCCGGATCACCTGACCTGATGGCGATACTCTTGCCGTGCTGCTGGTTGTGGGCCGAGCATCCACCACGCCATACGTGGAGATGCCGCATGGCCACGAAACGCTTCTCCCTGCACACCGAGCCGCACGTCGCCGAGATCGGCGACGAACTGGCCTTCGAGTTCCGCCCCGAAGTCGACGGCGACGAGTTCTTGGACGCCTACGATGCGCTGAAGGAGCGCTACAGCGGCCTGCAGCTCGCCGGCGGGGACCTGGGCTCGATCGAGACCAGTGATCTGCGTGAGGCCATCGGCGCCGTGCGCGCCTTCCTCGGCTCGCTGATGCTGCCGGGCTCCGTGGCCCGGTTCGAGAGCACGCCGCTGCCGAACCGGATCGTCATGCAGCTGCTGGAGTGGGCGATGGAGATCTACGGGGGTAATGACGGCCAGCGCCCTCCTACGTCGTCGCCCGCCTCTGCGACCACATCGCCGCGGGCTGGGACACCTGGGACGGGGTCCTCGCGCTCGAGGGCATCGACCCCCGTACGTGGACGCTGAGGCGCCTGCTCAACGCGGCCGAGGTGGCGATGTACCAGGCGGCTGAGGACGACGCGGAGCGCGCCCGTATCCGCGCCCAGCTCTACGCCCCGCCCGCTGGCCACAGGGCTGCCGTCCGTCGTCCGCCCTTGGGCGGCCTGCCTGCCTCCGCGCTGCTCGCCCAGGTCGCCGCGGAGGACGCCGAGCTTGCTGCCATGCGCCAGACGGGCCGCTAACCTGGGCATACCGCCCGGCCGTGAAGGCCGGGCTGCCGCTGGTTGTGGGCCGGGCATCCACCACGTCACACGTGGAGATGCCCGGTGGCCGACGACGTCGACGGTTCGGCACGGATCCGGATCGAGCTCGACGACTCCGGCATTCCCGCCGAGGCCCGCGCGCTCGGCGACCGGATCGCCGCGGCGATCAACGGCCAGATCGACGGCCTCGGCCGCAGCATCGAACGGCAGCTGCGCACCGTCCGCATCCGGGTCCAGGTCTCCCCGGACCTGCGGCGGTTCGAGGCCGAGCTGCTGGCGGGTCTGTCCCGCCTGGGCAGCATCAACCTCCCGGTCTCGCCGGACCTGGCCCGCTTTGACGCCCAGCTTCTGGCGGGGCTGCGCGGAATCGGCAGCATCAGCATCCCGGTCGCCCCCGATCTCACGGGATTCGACGCGCGGCTGCGGGCGCACCACCTGCCGACGCTGTCGGTGTCGGTCACCGCCGACACCAACGCCTTTACCCGCTCGCTGCGCACTCTGCTGTCCTTCGCGGGCGGCGTCGGCGGGGCTCTCGGCAAGGTCCTGAAGTTGGGCGCGATCGGCGCGGGGGCGCTGTCGGCGGCCAGCAACATCGCGTCGCTGGCGACGGCGCTGGCCCCGGCCGCCGGCATCCTCGCCGCCCTGCCCGCGGCGATCCTCGGCACGCAGGCCGCACTTGGCGCATTGCGGCTGGGGCTGCTCGGCGTCTCGGACGCATTCACGGCGGCCCTCGGGGACGACCCGAAGGCTTTCACCAAGGCCCTGGCCGACCTGTCGCCCAAGGCCCAGGCCGCCGCCAAGGAAGTCCGGGCGCTCAAGCCCGCCTTCGACTCCCTGCGCAACAGCGTCCAGGACGCCCTGTTCGCCCCTCTCGCGGGGCAGATCACGGCCGTCGCGGACGCCCTGAACGGGACTCTGCGCAGTGGCCTGACCGGCATCGCCGGCCAGTTCGCGGCGGTCGGCCTGTCCATCGCGGGTGTGCTGAGGTCGGCGACGGTGATCACGTCGATCCGGCAGGTCCTCGCCGGCACGCAGGACGCCACCCGGGGCCTGGCCACGGCGATCACGCCGGTCGTCTCCGGGTTCCTCCAGCTCGGCGGGATCATCGCCCAGACCTTCGGCGGGCAGCTCGGGTCGCTGATCGCCACGATCGGTACCCGGGTGGGCTCGTTCCTCCAGCAGATCGCCATCGGGGGCCAGGCCGTCTCGTGGGTCTCCGGCGCGCTGTCGGTCTTCCAGCGGCTCTCCGCCGTCCTGTCTCAGGTTGGCGGGATCGCCACCGACGTTTTCAATGCCCTCCAGGCGTCTGGCGGCGGGCAGCTCGCGGGACTGGCCGCGGTCCTCAGCTCGATCCGTACGGCACTGCAGCCGCTGCTGCCGCTGCTGACCGAGCTGTCGGCACTCGCCAACATCGCCCTGGGCGGCGCGCTGAAGGTCCTGGCGGCGGCTATCGGTCCGGTGGTCGACGCGCTGACCGAGACGCTCGTACCGCTGCTGCCGCAGCTCATGACGGGTCTGGGGGCGTTCGCGTCCGCGCTCGCCCCGATCGCGGCCCAGCTCGGGCAGAGCATCGCCGACGCGCTCGCCGCGCTGCTGCCGCCTCTGCTTCAGCTCGTGCCGGTGCTGACCGGCTCGCTGCTGCCCGCGTTCTCCCAGGTGGTCACGGCGGTCGCCCCACTGGTGCAGCTTCTCGGGGTGGTACTGGCCCCGGTGATCACGCAGGTCGGCCGACTCCTGGCCGTCTTCCTCGGCGGGGCGATGCGGACCCTGGTTCCGCTGCTGACTCCGCTGGTGGAGTTCGCGGCCGACCTGGCAGATGGGCTGCTGCCGCTGGTACCGGTCCTCACTCAGGTAGCGGCGGCCCTGGGGGACGGTCTGGCCTCGGCGACGCAGTCCCTGGTGCCGCTGCTGCACGGCGTCGGCGGGGCGCTGTCGGACGTCGTCGCGGCGCTGGCTCCGTTCGTCGGGCTGATCCTGGCCAGCCTGCTGCCGGTGCTGCCGCCGCTGGTCGACCTCTTCAACGCGCTCGTGATGTCGCTCGTGCCGCTCCTGCCGCCCTTCGCTGATCTGGTCGCGGCCATGGTGCCGCTGGTGTCGTTGCTGCTGCGGATCGAGGCGCCGATCCTCCAGATCGCGGCCGCGTTCGCGGCCTGGCTGGGGATCAGCACCGTCGTCCCACTGGTGTCCGGGCTGGTGTCGGTGCTGGCCGGTCTGGCCACCGGGCTGACCGCGGTTCTGTACGGCATCCAAGCCTTGCCCGGGCTGGTGGTGACCGGGCTGACCGCGCTCGGCTCCGCGATCGCCGGTGCCTTCACCGCGGCGATGTCCGCGGCGGCCACCGCGGTGAGTGTCGGTCTGCAGGTCGTCGTGGATTTCTTCGTGGCGCTGCCGGGCCGGATCGTCGCCGGCCTGGTCGCGCTGCCCGGCCTGCTGCTGAGTGCCTTCACCTCGGCGATCGCGTTCGCGGTGATCGGTGTCCTGGCCGCCTTGGCCGGCTTGGTGTTCCTGTTCTTCCGACTGCCCGGGGACATCACGAACGCCCTGGTGTCGCTCGGCTCGATCATCGCGTTGGCGTTCTCCCGCGGGTTCACCGCGGCGCTCACGGCGACGACCCGGTTCATCGGCCAGGCCGCGGAGTTCTTCGCCGCGCTGCCGGGCCGGATCGCCGGGGCGATCGCTGTCCTGCCCGGCCGGATCGCCAGCGTTTTCCGGTCGGCCGGGTCGGCGGCGCTCGAGGCAGCGTCGACACTGACCGCCCAGGTCGTGTCGTATCTGTCTGGCCTGCCCCGTAGCGTTGGGTCGGCCCTTTCCGGGCTAGGCTCCCGGATCAGCAGCGCGATCTCCTCGGCGACAGGGGCCGCGAGCCGCGCTGCGGCTCGCCTCATCTCCGCGATTGCCCGCGTCTTCTCCGGCCTGCCCGGGGTGGTCGCCCGCGCGATCGGCGACATCGGCAGCCAGATCGCCAGCAAGATCAGGTCCGGGCTGCCGTCCGCCGTCCGTAATCTGCTGCCCGGCTTCGCCAACGGCGGCATGGTGTTCGGCCCCACCCAGCTCCTGGCGGGTGAGGCGGGCCCCGAGGTGATCATCCCGCTGACGCGACCTCAGCGCGCCGTCCAGCTCGCCGAGCAGTCCGGGTTGACGGCGCTGCTGAACACGATGCCTGGTCGCAACGGCGGGCAGCGGGCCGTGGGGCCGCAGATCGTCAACCACTTCACGATCCACGAGGTCGGCGACGGCCACGTGACCGCGCACCGCGTCGTCTCGCGACTCGCCACGGCAGGAGGGTGGCTATAGGTAGATGGCCTTGAACTGGTACTTGTCGATGAACGGCGTGGAGATCGCCAACCACGCCCGCCTGGAGGCGTACCTGGAGTCAGTCGGCTCACCGCTCACGTCGTCCTCGGCGTGCGACTGCCCGACGTTCACCGCCGACCTGGTCGGGGACCCGCCGTACGACGACCCGGTGTCCGACCCGGCCCCCTGGTACGACCCGGACGTCCCGGAGTCCGCGGACTTCGCCGGGCTGATGGTCCTCAGCGTCGACGGCCTGAACGACTACCCGGTGCGGCGGTCGACCACCGCGGCAGTCAGCGGCGGCGCATCCATCGGCCCGGCTCGGGTGCAGCCGCGCACCATCACCGTCACCGGCATCCTGCTCGGCGCGACATGCTGCGCGGTCGACTACGGGCTGCACTGGCTGAGCGAGGCCCTGGCCGGCCGTACGCAGGGCAACCGCGACGGCAGCTGCCTGACGCTGTACAACTGCTGCCCCGGCCAAACCATGACGGCCGCCGACTTCAACGCCGCGCACCGGCGCACCCTGCGCCGGGCGGCGCTCGCATTCGGGCCGAGCGTCACCGCCCGCACCGGCGACGGCTGCTCTGCCGGCGCCTGCCAGATCGGTGCCGACATCCTGACCGTGGAGTTCGTCATCACCGCGGCCGTGCCGTGGCTCTACACCGACACGATGCCGGTCCTCGAGGTCCCGCCACCGGCGGATTCCTCGGATACCTGCGTGACGTGGTGCCTGCACGACACAGACCCGGGGTGTGTGGGCGGGTGCCGACTGGCGGACTGCCCGGACCCCGCAACGGCCTGCGCCGACCCCTCGTGCCGCCCTCCGACGCCGCCCACCGTGCAGACCCTCGACACATGCTTCTGCTTGCCGCTGGCCGTCGAACGGGACTGTCACGCGATCGACCTGACGCACCGACCGCTGTGGTCCTCCGACGCGCCAATCATCACGATCCGGGCCGGTAGCAGCGACCTGCGCAACCTCGTGCTCACCTTCTACGAGCACGAGGACAAGCAGGCGGCACTATCGTGCGAGGAGATCGCCAGCACGAACCGGTGCGACCCGCACTCGGTGTACGTCGTGAAGTACGTACCGGCCGGCGGGGCGGTGACCCTGGACGGGCAGGTCGGCCGGGCCACCGTCGAGTGCGCCGGCACCTGCGAGTCCAGCCCGGACGTGTACGGTCACGACGGCGCCCCGCCCAGCTTCGCCGTGCTGGACTGCGAGCAGTACTGCCTGTGCATCGAATCGGATGTCGCCAACCCCCCGGCGGCCGACGCGGTGATCACGGTCGGAGTCTCGGGACGCGGATACTGACATTGTTCGAGCCGGGTGTGCGCAAATTGAGCTACACCAATTACCGTAAGCGCATTCCTCACTCTCCGCTTGCCAGGAGATCGAATCACCACGCTGATCTTCTGGCTGCTTTCCGTCTGGTCACGCTGCCGGCGGTGTGGGATGAGCAGTCCGGTGCCCGGATAGCCGCCGTCGGCGATCGTGAGGGTATTGCCCACGACTGCCTTGGCTCCGGCTTGCCGAACTGCTGAGGGCTCAACCCGGTGAACGGGGCTTCCCAAGACGATTGCGACGCCGTGATAACACCAGCCACGGCGAGATCATTCCAGTTGCCGTCGACCTTTCCTGCGGCCGATCCTGTGTACTCGGTCAACGAGGAGGGGCTGGTGGGACTCAATCTGTTCCCAGGAGACGATGACATCACCAGCCCGGACGTCTCCTGGTCCTACACCGGCTTTGGGGTGTTCCGACGGTGGCTGGCACAGACCGAGGGATTCACGCTGGAGGAGATGCACGGCTTCGGCGGACAGCGCCCTTGGAACGACGTCTTCACCACCCTGGAACCACTCCTCAACCATCCCGATGACGACGGCCCCGACCTCACACCGACCCAGTGCGCCGCGATCCTGCCCCGCTTGCAGGAGATCGCTGGCCAGCCCCAAGACGCAAGCACCGCCCCACTTCTCCAACGGCACATAGACGACGCCCGCCAGTTGGTGGTCGTCCTGCAACTCTGCATCGAGAAGGACGTCGACCTCATCTTCGGCTAGCTCACGCGGTCGGTACCGGCTCACTGCGACCAGCAGTTACGGGACAGCCCTTAACCTGAGCCTGCCGCTGGTTGTGGGCCGGGCCAACACCTCTAGCAGAGGGAGGAGCCCCGGCTCATGTCTGTTTCAGGCTGCGGCAGGCACGCGGCCGCAATCATCGACCGGTCAGGTGCGACCGTGTCGGCAGCCGACGTACTGACTCATGTGGAGTGGACCCGCGTCCTGGACGAGGTCAGTACGGCCCGGGTGGTGATCAATCCTGACGTGGGCTGCTGCCGCGGCCTGTCCGATGTCCGCTCCTGGCGGCACCGGCTGCTGATCTGGCGTGACGGCAAGCCCGTGTGGGATGGGCCGATCACCCAGGTCGAGTGGTCGCTGGGCAAGGTGGAGATCAACGCACACGACGTCTTGGGGTGGCTGGACCGCCGGGTGCCGCACCAGTCGATCAGCTTCGACGGCGAGGACTTGACGACGATCGCGCAGTGGCTGATCGAGGACGGCTTCGCGCCGGACGACCCCGGGCACACGGTGCAGGTCGTCGGCCCGGCCGGGGTGACCGGCGGCCGGGCCTACACGCAAGACGCGGGGCAGACAGGCGACCACCTGCGGGACCTGGCCGAGACCGGGTTGGACTACACCGCCGTCGGGTCCACGATCATCCTCCTGCCGGAGAATCACACGGTCAGCGTGGGCCGGCTGACCGATGCCGACATGCCGGACGGCCTGGTCGTGGCCGAGGACGGTACGAGCCTCGCCACCCGCTGGGTCATCGCCGGAGACGACAAGGGCGACGTGCTCGGGTCCTCCGGAGGCACCGACCCGTACTACGGGCTGTTGGAGCGGTACGAGGAGCAGACGTCGATCCTCACCGACGACTCGGCTATCCAGGCCGCGCGCTCCAAGGTGAGCACGAGCATGCCGGTGCCGGTGTTCATCGACACCCAGGAGGTAACGATTGACCCGCAAGCCGCCATCCGCGTCCCGGACCTGGTGCCCGGCTGGTGCCTGGACGTGACGACGACGCTGACGTGCCGGAACATCGCCCAGCGGTTGAAGATCGTCGGCCTGAAGGTCACTGAGGACGGCGGGACCGACGGCGACCCGGGCGGGGAGAGCGTGCAGGTACAGGTGGCGGTCACGGGCGCGGAGGCAGGCTGATGGGGTTGCGTGGCAGTGCGGCGCGGCGGATCGTCGGCAACCCGCTGGGCGGCATCTTGCGGGACGTTGACCGGCGTACGAGGTCGACGACCCGTCGGCGCGCCGGCCCGGCGGCTGGAGTCGCGGCCGAGAACCCACGGGGGCCGCAGCAGCAGGAGCCGGTGTGGGCGAGGCAGCCGGCCGCGGCGGCCGCGGTGCTGGCAACCGACAGCCTCGGCCGCATCGTATGGGCGTTCCGCGTCGCCTTCCCCGACGTGCCTGTCCTCTCGGCGCTGCCTGTCGCGGACGGGCCGTACCTGGCCGTGGTGGAGGAGGTCACCGCCGAGGCGGCCACAGTGCGGGTATGGGCGGCCCCGGGCCTGCCGGCCGGACCAGGGGTGACGGTGCATCTGCGGGCCGTCCAGGCGACCCCGGCCTAAAATCGCGGCCAGCCGCTGGTTGTGGGCCGGGCTCTCGCGTACTGCTGTGAGGTGCCCTGGTGTCCAAGGTTTGTGTGTGCCCCCACTACTTCGTGGTCGACGACGCCGGAGAGCTGTGCCTGAGACCGGGCTCGATGGGACTTCGGCAGATGCTTGTCTACGACAACGTCGGCACCTTCCAGTTCAAGAAAGCGGACTACCCGTGGCTGGCGCGCATCCGCGTCCAGGTGCAGGGCGCAGGCGGCGGTTCGGCGGGCGCGGACGCCGCCGCCGGCCAATGCATCGTCCGCCCCGGCGCCACCGGCGGAGGCTGGTCCATGTCCGTGATCGAGGTCTCCGCGCTCGGCGCGGTGGAAACGATCGTGGTGGGCGCACCGGGCACTGGCGGGGTCGGCAACCAGACCGGCGGCGAGGGCGGCAACAGCAGCTTCGGCGGCTTCCTCCTCGCCCCCGGAGGTGCGGGAGGCACGGCCGTCATGGGCACCGGCACGTCCATGGAGGCAACGTCGGGTGTTGTCGGCCCGACGGGCGGTACGGGCCAGATGACCAGCGGCGGCGGTAACTCCGGGGGCGCCATCCGGATGTCCGGTACGCAAGCCCTGGCCGGAGCCGGCGGCGACAGCCAACTCGGCCTGGGCGGAACACCGCGGGCCAGTGAGGGCGGCGGCACAGCGCCCCGCGGGCGCGGTGGCGGTGCGGGCGGCGCCCTGTCGTTCGGGCACCCGGTGAACGGGGCGGACGGCGGCGCGGGCCTGGTGATCGTGGAGCTGTACGGCTGAAGCCGGACCAGCCCCCGCCTAGGGGCTTACACTTGCGGTGAGCTGCTGGTTGTGGGCCGGGCCGAGACACCGAGAGGTGGTCGTCTTGGCCGGATGCGAATGCGGCGACAATCAGTGCGGGTACTCGAACCTCGCCAGCGACAACGCGGCCGTCAGCGGCACGGGGTCCACGGCGACTCCGTACGTCATCAACGGGCAGACCGACTGCACGCAGGTGCGGTCCTGCCTGCACGGCACGACTGCGGGCGCCTACGACCAAGCCGGCGCGGCCGTGCCTGGGCCAACTGGAAACGTGATACTGCGGTCAGACGGTGGGCTGTTCGCGCCGGCTGGAGCCGCCATGGTCAACGTCCGCTGCGGCCTGTCGGGCGACGGGTCGTGCTTGGCGCCGGTCAAAGCGGTGGGCCAGTCCGCGAAGCAGGAGGACCGGGCGCCGATCGCGGCTGGCGGGGTCGCGCCGCCGACCGCAAGGTGCCTGTCGGCCTATCAGGACGACCAGGGCTGGGGCGGGCCGGTGTGCCTGCCCGTCAACGGAGGTGAGCGGCCATGACGCGCCCGCAGCGGTACCCGGGGGCCCGCACGGACTACTGGTGGCAGGCCGATTGGCCCGGCGACCACATGACGGTCAACACGCTGGTCCTGCACACCACCGAGACCATGGGTCTTCCGGACTACGAGCAAGGCGCCGTAGCGCCGACGCTGACAGCAATGCCGGACATGAAGGCCCAGCGGCTCATCTGGTGGCAGCACTTCGACATCGACGTGTCCGCCCGCGCCCTGGCCAACAAGCCCGGCGGAGTGCAGACGAACACGCTGAACGTCGCCCAGCTCGAACTCGGCGGCACCTGCGACTACGCCCACCGTGCCCTGTGGGGGACCAAGCACGCCGGCCTCGACTACGTGTACTGGCCGCATGCCCCGCACTGGGCGCTGCAGGGCGTCGCGGACTTCCTGCGCTGGCTGCACGCGAACCACGGTGTACCGCTGGTGGCCCCGGCCTTGTGGTTGGCCTATGGCCCGGATTCTCGTCGGTCCGGAGTCGTGCCCGCCGCTTATGGAGCCACCTCGGCGCGCATGTCCCTAGCGGCCTGGACTGCCTTCCAGGGTGTCGCCGGGCACTGTCATGTGCCGGAGAACGACCACGGTGACCCGGGCGCGTTCCCCATCTCCACGGTGCTGGCGATGGCCGCCGCCCCCGCGAGCTGACCGCCATGTGGCCCCTGGGCGACGCCCAGAGCACCGGGGTGGGGGCGCTGGATGCCGCCGCGATGTGGGCGACCGCGATCGTGACGGTGCTCGGCGTGGTCGCCAACCGGTGGCGGCGGCTTCGGCGGCTGCGGCAGATTGCGCACCGCGTGGACGAGTTCATCGACGACTGGCTGGGCGTCCCCGGCCGGCCCGGAGTCGAGGCGCGGCCGGGAGTGATGGAGCGGCTGGACACCATCGAGCGCATGATGGGCGTCGTCGCGCACGAGGTCCGGCCGAACGGCGGCGCGAGCCTGCGGGACGCGATCCACCGCGTGGACTGCCGGACGGCGTCGATGGCTGGCGACGACGAGCCGCCATGCCCGGCGGATCACGACCCGGAGCCGGGCCCGGACGAACCGCAGCAGGAAGCCGGCACTGCGTAGATGGATGGCTCTCTCGAATCCTGAAGCTGGAACGGCCTTGTTTCAGCGGTGTTCCTAGGCCGCGCCGGGCACGGACGCTGGGGATGCCGAGGGGAGTCAGGCCGCGTGTCCCAGTCAGTGCGCGCAGCGGTAGCTTCCGCTTGCAGCGCGAGAAGCTGGGTGTTCCTGGGCACGCTCGTCGCCGTTGGGCCGGTCCATGAGACGGCGGATCCGGTCGTTCACCTCGGTGGATGCGGTGGGGCGCGACGGGCGCGAGTCCGGAGCGAACAGGGCACAGCTCGCACCGTAGGGTGCGGCACCGGCAGGCCCTCAGGACGTGCCTCCGTGAGCTCGGGAGCCACGGAGGCACAGTCCGGAGTAGCGTTCTGAGTGTCGAGGTCAGAACGGAGCCAGCATGCCATACCCCATGTACGAGGTGGGCTCGGTCCCCGGGGAGCGCCTTCGGGCGACCCGCGTGCGCCGCGGATTCACCCAAGAAGCCCTTGCCGAACGAGCCGGTCTCAGCGTTGGTGTGATCAAGAAACTCGAGCGTGGAGGCACAGGCCGGTTGGAGACCTACCATGCGTTGGCGCGCGCCCTGAACGTGCGCACATCTGCTCTGCTGGAGTCGGCCGGCCCGCACCAGGTCCGGCGCAGCGACGCCGACAAGATCGACTTGCTGTCGTTCCGGCAGGTCATCACCCCGCCGGTCGGAGCGCTTGGCCCCGTCGCGGCGCAGTCCAGCCTCGACCCGGAGCCGGATCTCGTGCGCCTGGGCGAGACCGCAGGCACGGTCGCGCTGGCGTATCACACCGATGATTACGCCCAGGTTGCCGAGCTGCTGCCGCCACTCGTGTCGTCCGCCCACGTCGCCGTCGCGCACTTCAGTGCGGGCTCCGACCACACGCAGGCCCTTCGGATCCGCTCCGACGTCCTGCAAATGGCCGGCCGCTACCTGACACAGGTCCGTGCTTACGATCTGGCGCACGTGGCGCTGCGGGACGCCACCAATGACGCCCTGACCGCTGGCGCCTTTGATGCGGTTGCGAGCGCCGTCTACCAGCAGGGCTGGCTGCTGATGCGTCAGGGGCGCCTCGACGAGGCGGAGGCGGTCAGCATCAGCACAGCCGAAGCCGTCGAGCCGCGGATCTCCCGGGCGTCTCGGAAGGACCTCGGCGCGTGGGGGAAGCTCCTGGTTCACGCGAGCGCAGCGGCATCGAGGAACAATCGGGTGCGGGAGGCTCGCGAGATGCTGACCTTGGGCCGCACGGCCAGTGCCGCGCTCGCCGGGAAGACCGCCGTCGCGCCGTCGAGCTGGGGGCGCTTCGACTGGCGCACGGTGGTTTTCCAGCACATCGAGAACCAGCTCGTCGCCGAGCGCCCGGAGCGGGTGCTGCGCCTGGCAGAACGGGTCGAGGGCGCCGGGGATACGGTGTTCATGCGACGGCACCTCCTGGACGTGGCCCAGGCCCACGTGATGCTCAAGCACAGGGACGAGGCAACGGGCATCCTGGAGCGGCTGCGCGCCGAGACGCCGGCTTGGTTGAGGCATCAGCAGATGGCTACATCCATCTTTCAGCAGATCCAGCATATGAGCGGCCGAGTGACGAACCGGCATCGTGCTCTAGCGGCTTTCTTCGACACACCATGAAGGTGCATGTTCCGTAGCCCCTATGGCTGTTGGGCAACGCAAATGGCTACGGGGCGTGCCTGTTGGGGCTGTTCTGCTGCTCGTAGCGTCACGGTCTAAGCGTGATCGACCGTGTCACTGGAGCTTCCCATGAAGGACAGAGCCCGACCGTCCGTGCGATCGGCTCATGCCCCCGGGGCAGAGCGAACACCGCAGGCGCGACGCCACGACGTCGCTGAGTGGCTGACATCAGCCACGCCGTCCAGCTCGCAGACCCGCGCACAGTGGGCCACCTCGGGGGCGGCTTGGCTCCGGCCGAGCACGCTGTTCACCGCGGTCATCGTCAGGGCCGACCTGATCCACGGTGCAGTCTGCAAGCCCGACCCGGGGCAGTCAGCGCCCGCTCTGGCGGCTGTCCTGGACGGGCCGGTGTTCTACCGGCTCAACGAGTTCGGGCCCGAGGCCGGGTACACGGTGCTGCTGCCCACGAGCGCTTCGCGGGTGTGGCGGGTGCGCGGCACGGTGGTGGTGCCGCAGGTCGCTTTGGTGTTGGTGCCGGCTCCGGACAGGTGCGAGCTGGCCGAGGACGGCCCGTGGTGGGTGGTGCCTCCTGATGGCGCCGGCACGCTGTGCACTCCGGCGCTTCTGGCTTCGCTGCTGGCCAGGTGGACCGCCCTGGAGGGGGACAGCCGTGCGTAGGGTCCGGTTGGCATCTCATCTGGCCCCGCCGAGTGTGCCGGCTGTGTACGCCGAGAACTTCGAGCGCGTCCCGGGCGCCGCGACCGCTGCCCGTCGCCTGGTCAGCACTGCTCTGGATGCCTGGGAGCTGTCGCAGCTGGCCGATCCGGCGACGCTGGTGGTCAGTGAGCTGGTGTCCAACGCGGTCAGGCATGCGACCGGTGAGGGTATGCGGATCACCGTGCACCGGCTGCCCACTGGGCGGGTCCACCTTGCTGTCCTGGACCGGGATCCCACCCGGCCGCAGGTCCAGCCGCCGACACCGGACGGGGTGTCCGGGCGGGGGCTGCTGCTGGTCGAGGCGATGTCGTTCGCGTGGGGCGTGGACATGCTGCCGGGCGGCAAGCGGGTGTGGTCCGTGCTGGAGGCTGCGTCATGACGGCCCCGTATCTGCCGCCGGGTGGTGTCCCGCTCGCACAGATGAAGGTCGATCGGTCGTGGACCGCGGTGTCCGTGCCGTCGGTGTGGGGCGGACTCGTCGTGGACGTCCTGGGCGAGCAGGGCGGGCCGGTCATGGAGGATCCCGCGCTGCGGCTGCTGACGTGGCCGCTGCCGCCCGGTGGCGGCGCGTCCTGGCCCGACGCTGGTGCTGCGGCCATCACCTGGCACGGGCCTGGCGCTCTTCTCGTGATGCCCGGCCTGGGCGGCTATCACGACGGCACCCGGTGGCTGCGGCCACCGATCCCCGGCCGGCTGTTCACCGATCCTGACCTGCTGCGCGCGGCGATCGAGTTCGTTGCGGGGCCGCTGGAGGACGCCGCCCGGCTCGGCCCGCTCACGGTGTGCCGGTACTGCGGTACGCCGACCCGCGACGCGGTGGTCGTGGAGGAGTTCGCCGCGGCCAGCGGCGCCGGCTACCAGTCGCACGCCTGCCGCCGGTGCTGGCTGGCCACGCTGCACGGCGAGGACGGCCGCCACCTGCACGTCGTCAAGGCAGGGCCGCTGTGAACGAGCGCACCGAGCACATGGTCTGCATGGTGGCCGCGGTCTGCATGGTGATCGCCCTGGCGCTCGACGTCACCGTCAGATGAGACCCCCACCCCGGCCACTTGCCTCCCCCCGTGGCAGGGCCGGGGTGGGCCCAACCGGTCCCCGGGGACCGGTTCGCGCCCGGCCGCCGACGCGCTCCGGCGGCCGGGCAGCGCTGAATGACTCCCGGCCCCACCTGGCTGACGTTCCATCAGCCGAGGCCGGGCTCCACCGGAATACCGATTCGAGGGACCGATTCACCGCGATGGCAAGTATCACCACCGAGGAAATTCGCAGCTCGGCCGACAAGCAGCCCACCGATCCCGACGCCGGCCGGCCGCCCATCTGCGGAGAGCTGGTCACCATACCCACCAGCGTCGCCATGACCGCAGTGCGGTACGCCAGCCGCCCGGTAATCGATCCGACCGAGATTCGGAACGTGCGCTGCACCCTCCAGGCACATCCGACTGGCGACCACTACGGGTTCATCGTGGACACCGCCGAGGCGACCAGCGCGTGGACCCGATGGAATGAGAACGCCGGCCCCGAGATCGTCCTCGTCCTGCCTGACTGCCCCGCCACCGACCCCGAGCAGAACGCGGCTTGTTCCGAGTACGAGTCCCACGGTGGCGGCCACACGTGGCAGGTGGACGATCCCTGGGACCCCGCAGCACACGAGCAATGACCGAGTCCCGCACCCGCCCGCCAGAGCGGCATCAGCGAACAGCTCATGGTCGAGATCGAATCCCCGGTGGCGCACCGGCCAGGGCCGCCGCATCCGTATCGACCACCCTTACGCGACGGCGCATGTGGCCGACGCGCTGGCGCCGCTGGAGGTCGTCGACGACGAGGACGTGAAGGCCGTCTCCGATCACGCGCCCTGGTCCTGGGCCGATTCGACCTGACCATTCTGCGTGAAGTCCTCACCCCGGCCACCACCCGAACCCCGTGAAAGGGGAACCATCCGTGACCTGGATCAACATGACTGTTCCCGCGCCGTCGGAGAACACGGTGCGCTGCATGACGTGGAACCTGCTGCTCGGCGGCCTCGACGACGGTAACAGCGACCGCCTGCTGGATCAGCTCACGCTGATCAGCGCGTACGCGCCAGACGTGCTGTGCCTGCCGGAGGCCGCGCGCTGGCACGAACAGGACGATCGGCTGCTGCACCTGGCCGAGGACGCCACCGGGCTGAAGACAGCGATGCTGGCCCGCTCCGCCACCGGGCAGGGCGTGAACGCCACAGCGCTGATGTTCAACTCCGAGAAGGTGCGCCTTGTGGGTGAGCCGGTGCGGCGCGCCGAAGAAGCCTTCCACCACGCCCTGATCCGCGCGGTGTTCCGGCCTGCGGGCGTGGCCGACGAAGGCGGTGACTTCGTGGTGCTGGCCACCCACCTCAACCCGTTCGATCCGGGCGCCAGGCTCGGCGAGGCCCGGTGGATGACCGACTACGCCGGCCAGTCCCCCAAGTTCCCGCCACGGGCGGTCCTCCTCGGCGACCTGAACACCCCCGACCGTGAACCGGTGTCGTGGACCGCCGTACCGACGAACCTCCACAGCCGCTACCGACTGGTGTTGAACGACGGTTCGTTCGGCGCCGTCGACCGGCGCGCCGTACGAGCTCTGCTGAACAGCGGCTGGCGCGACCCGCACGACCTCCTCGGCCTGCCCCGTCAGCCCACCGTGGGGCACTTCTTCCCGACCGAACGGGTGCCCTGGGCCCTGGACTACGCCCTGGTCGCCGGGCTGGACGTGCGGCAGGTCTTCACCCACCCGTTCAGCACCGGCTTCACCCTGTCCGACCACCTGCCGCACTTCATGGACATCGCCCTGCCCGCCTGACCCCCGCCCTGTCTCCCCACGCCGCCACCAGCGCCCGGCGGCCGGGGGAAGGGCCGGCCGCACCGGGGAAGGGCGCCGACCGCGCCGGCGACGCGTGCCGGACACGGTCCCCCACGTTCCGTCAGGAAGGAAATCAGCACGTGCAGACCGGCCAGCAGCCAAGAGGCTGGGCCCTGTCCGACGGCTCGTACCTGGTCAACCCCGAGCCACGGGGCCCCACGGCTCTCCATCTGCGGCAGTGGGTGTGCCTGGACGGTCAGGCCTACCGGATCGTCAACCTCCGCCAGGTCGGCGTGGGCGCCCGCCTGGTGGAGCTGACCGGGCACCCGCCGGTCTACGTCTCCGCAACCGACACGCTGCTGGTGTTCTCCGTGATGCCGGCCCCGTGACCGGTGCGCACGGCGACCGCGCCGTTATCCGCTTCGGCCACTCCTATGCCCATCGGGCCGCCCCGACAGGCAGGGCCTGCTATCTCGTCCCCTCCAGGAGGTTGTATGGAACCGCTTCCGAACCGGCCCGGGCAAGCTCAGGCGCTGGCGCCTGTCAGCTTCGCGAGCTTTGAGGCGGCCTACGTGGAGTTACTGCGGTTGGCCACCGACGCGCACCAGTTCCGCGTCTCGCCGCGCGGAAATGCCGCGAACGAGGTGATCGGCGTGGCCTTCCGACTGACGGACCCGCGGCAGAGGCTCCTCTACCTGGCGGAGCGGAAGGCCAACCCGGTGTTCCAATGGGCCGAGGCCCTGTGGTACCTGGCCGGCCGCACGGATCTCGCAATGATCGGACACTACGCGCCGCGGCTGGCGACCAGTTCGCGAGACGGCCTCACCATCGACGGCTCGGCCTACGGCCACCGCATCTTCGCCCCGGCCCCTGGTGAGGAGACGGCGGCGTTCGACCGTGTCCTGGAGCTGCTGCGGCGCGAGCCGGACAGCAAACGAGCCTTCGTCCCAGTGTTCCACCCGGGGGACCTGGCCGGAATCGAGGCCAACCCGGACATGCCGTGCCTGGCGGGGCTGCATTTCCTGCCACGCGACGGGCGGCTGCACATGGTCTGCTCGATGCGCGCGAATGACCTGTACCGCGGGCTGGTCAGCGACGTCTTCTCGTTCACGGTGATCCAGGAGTACGCGGCGGTGCAGCTCGGCTTGGAGCTGGGCACGTACACCCACTACATGGGGTCGGCGCACGTCAACGACGTCAACGCCGACGATGTCGGACGGATCATGGCCGAAGTGGCCGCACGGCCGGCTCCCTCCGCCTTCCCGTTCCCGCCGATGCCGGCGACAACGGGGCCGGACACCATTGCCCAGGTCCTGGAGCACGAGCTGGCTCTTCGGACGAATCAGGCCGCCTACAGCGTCGATGACATCGCCTCGCTCGACCTGGACCCGTACTGGCAGCAAGTACTGCTGCTGTTCGAGGTGCATCGGCAGATCACGCACGACCAGGTCGGCCTCGTCGACGCCGGTGTGCTGGCCGCTTTGGAGCCGGGGCTGCGCTGGCTGGTGGGGCACCGCTGGGCGGCGTGCGCCGGGCCCGAGGGCGTCCGGTGAATGGCAAGCCGCGCCAGAGCGGCGCGGTCGTGGACGGCGTGGACTGGGAACGCTGGTCGGTGATCTTGTGCAAGCCCGACGCCGTGGACCGCGGCCTGGTCGACGACGTCCTCGGCCGGCTGGCCGCGCCAAGCGTGGAGATCATCGCCCGGATGACGGTGAAGGTGCAGCCGTGGCAGATCCACGTGCACTACTGGGACCTGCTCGTGGACCGCGACTGGTTCCCCGGCCGGGACATCCCGGCGTGCCTGGACGCGGAGTACGCCGGCCGCACGGTGGTGGTGGCGCTCGCGTACGGCCGCCGCGGTGTCCACAGCTGGATGCGCGACCAACTGGGCCACTTCGACCCCACGGTGGCCGCGGCCGGCACAATCCGCGGCGATCTCGGCGAGGACTCGCTTACGCGCGCCATTGCCGAGCAGCGGCTTGTCCGCAACCTCGTCCACACCTCCGACCACCCGGCCGCGGCGTGCCGGGACTTCGGCATCTGGTTCGGGGCCGGCCGCCGCGCCCTGCTCATCCCGCACCAGCGCGCAGCCACGACCTGACCATCCCCCCTGCCTTGGAGGTGCCATGTACACACCTGCCCCGCACGCCCGGCGACCGCTCCCGCTGCTGACCGGTGAGCAGATCGCCGGGTTGCGGCCGTCCCTCGCGGACGTGATCGAGTACCGCAAGTCCGGGCTGTCGCTGAACTGGATCGTCGGCTGCCCGTTGGACTGCGGATACTGCGTCCGGCACCTGTTCGACAACTTCGAGATGAAGGTGCCGCGGCGGCTGATGAGCGACGAGGACGCTGTCACCGCGCTGACCGGCCACCGGTACTTCCGGCCGCACAAGACGCCGATCCAGCTCCTGAACAGGGCCACGGACCCGATGCTGCCGGTCGTCAAGCCGCACCTGTTCGCGGTGCTGCGCGCCCTGGACGACCAGGGCCTGACCAATCACGTGCTGATCATCACCCGGTGGCGCGTGGACGCCGAGGACTGCGCCGTCCTCAACTCCTTCCGCAACCTGCGGTTGACGGTCCTGGTCACGCACTCCGGCATCGACCACCCTGCGATCGAGCCGGTGGACTCCGAGATTGCCGCGGGCAGCCTGCGCACGCTGTACGAGCACGCCGAGCGGTACCGCACGGTGCTGTACTGGCGGCCGATCGTGCCGGGTCTGAACGATTCGCAGGCCCACCTGCAGCGCGCTCGGGAGCTGTCCGCGCACGCGCACGCCACGGTGTTCACGGGCCTGTTCTTCCGGCAGGAAATCGCCGACTACTACGCCGCGCACGGGCTGCCGGTGCCGTACGAGGACACCGCGCGCCGCAAGATCATGCCGGAGGTCGCAGAGCGGCGCATCCTGTACTACTTCCACCGGCCGCAACATGCCGAGGCCCCGTGGGGTGCCCTGTTCCGCAAGACGAGCTGCGCGGTGGCCTACGCGCACGCGGAGGCCGACTACAACGGCCACTTCGGCATCCAGGAGCTGTGCGACATCTGCCCACCTGCGCAGGTGGAGCGCTGCCGGGGCGCGTGGGTGCGGCCGGACCTTGAGGAAGTGACCGCGGCGGCGCGCGAGCTCGGCGCGACCGGCCGGGTCGAGGTCGATGAGCGGGCCATCATCGTGGAGGGCCTGGACGAGCCGCCGCGCTACTACCTCCAGCACGGCTACGGGTTCCAGTGCCATGACCGCAGCAAGCCCCACCACTACCGCCAGCACGGCCGGGCGCCCATCGGCTGGGAGGCGGAGAACGGACCTACCGCGTCATGAACTTCAGCACCTGGCCGCCCCTGCTCGTCGTCGATGTCGAAGGCAACGGGGCCAACCCGCCTGATCTGGTGGAGGTCGCCGTGCTGCCCGTCGTCGGGGGCGCGCCGGACGTGAGTACGGCAGGGGCCTGGCTGATCCGCCCGCCCCGGCCGGTCACGCCCTTCGCGGTCCAGGTGCACGGTCTGACGAACCAGGTGCTGGCCTCCTGCCCCTCCTGGCAGGAGATCGCCGGGCAGGTGCGCGGAAAGCTCGGCGGCGCGTGGATCGCCGCTCACAACGCGCACGTGGACTACCGGGTGCTGTCCGCGCACCTGCCCGGCTGGCAGCCTGCCGGCGTCCTGGACACCCTGCGCCTGGCCCGGGTCGCGTGGCCGGGCCTTGCCTCGTACCGCCTTGATGCCCTGATCGGCCACTTCAAGCCCGACCTCAGCCACGTACCGGACCAGCGGCACCGGGCGCGCTATGACGCCTACGCCACCGCGCTGCTGCTGGTGGCCCTGGCCGAGCACTTCCCGACGTGGGAGCAGCTCGCTGCCGCGGGCGTGCCTGCCGGCCTGCCCGGTGCCCCCCAATCAGAAGAGGATCCAACGCTGTGGTGAAGACGCCTGTGCGTATCGGCGTGACCGGTGCGCACTCCACCGGCAAGACCTTGTTGCTGCGCCGGATCGAGATGGAGCTGCGCGCTCTGGGGGTGACCGTCGCGCGCACCGGCGGCCTCGGGCGGCGGCCGGCGAGATCGGGCTGCCGAAGATGCACGAGCACACCGCCCAGTCCACGGAGTGGATCATGGCGCAGGGGATGGGTGTGTCCAATCAACATCAACGGCTGATCTCGGATGAGGGCCTGGCCGCTCTTCTGGGTGCGCAGGAGGAACGCCTGTAAGCGGACGATTGGGGGCCCAACTGGAAGTCCTGATCGGTAATATGTTTCCGCTTCGCCGCCACACCTACTGGGGGGTATGACATGGAAGGCGCGGATCGGCTCACGCAACTCGACGAGCGCACCCTTCCCTTCTGGGTCGAGGTCACCGACGAGGACGAACACGCCGACCACGACTCAATGGGTCTGTTCAACCGCAATGGGGACGCGGTGCTCCGACCCGTCCCGCTTGGCCCGCTGCGTCAAAATCTCGCCGAGGCGGTTGACGCCTTGCAACAGGTCTTTGCTGATGTGGCGAACCGCGGGGGCACCCTGCCGCTGGCCGAGGCACAGCTGTCCTTCCAAGTCACTGCGACCGGCGGTGTTCAATTCATAGGCACCGGCCAGGTGCAGGGTACGCGCGGCCTCACCCTGACCTTCAAGCGCCCGTAAGCGCCGGCGAGTCAGTCATGCCACAGCACCGCGCCCTGCTGATCGGGGCTAGCAACTACGACATGCGGGGAATCCACTCACTCCCCTTCATCCCCGCCGACCTTGCGCGCCTCGGCTCGGCCTTCCGGCGCAGAGGCTTCCACGATGTGCAGATACTCTCCCAACGGGAGGGCGGCAAACAGATCTCGGCCAACTTCATCAATGCCCGCGTCGCCGGATTCCTGCGCCGCGCAGGCAGAGGCGACACCCTGGTGATCTTCCTCAGCGGGCATGGTGTTCACGCTGCCGGCAGGGACTACCTCGTCCCCGAGGACATTGACGAGGACACACATCCCTTCGAGTCCGGCTGCGTGCCCATCGACTGGCGGCCACAGCTGGACGAGACACTCGCCGACCATGTGGTCTTCCTCATCGATGCCTGCCGGGAAGGCATCGAAGCAACTGCCTCAATGAGCGTGGCAGGCGTGACGGAATGGGGGCGGCAGAAGACGGCCGCCGCTTTACGGCGGAAGGTGGGGTACGTCTACGGCTGTTCCCCCGCCCAGTTCTCCCTCTACGTACGCGATCACGAAGCCATGGTCGACGGTGTCACGTACGGCACGGTCCCCGGCGAGTCATTCAGCCTCTTCTCCCGCGCGGTCTCGGACGTCGTCGCCTCCCACCAGGGCGCGCTCACCCTGGACGCTTTCAGACAGATCACCCAAGAACGGGTGTCCTTACTTCACCAGGCGTACCAGAAGCGAGGCAACCCGCAGCAGCTGCGTGCGGTCACCGACATCCACGATGCCTTCACCTTCCTCCCAGCGGCGGGCGGCCACGAGGCCACCACGGCAGCCATAACACCTCCCGTCTCCCAGCACCCGGCAACGCCCTCTCGGAGCACGCCGCCGCCCCGGCCTCCGGCAGCACCGCCCCGGCCATCCGGGCCGCCAAGACAACCGGGACTCCGCCGCTGGCAGCGCAACCTGTTGGGCTTCGGCTACGCCACAGCTCCCATCAGTTACTGCGTCTACGTGATCATGCTTCGCCAGCGCGCGTGGAAGTACCTATCCGTGGAGCAGTACCTGTGGTGGGTTTCGCCGCTCGTTGGCGTGGCGGTCGGCACGTGGTTGATCGCCTCCACCCCGTCCGCGACCCGTGCTCGCCATCAAGCCATCGCCTGCACTGTTTGGTGCAGCGTCTGGGGGGCCTATTGCTACCTGACCTACGAAGGTCATATGCCCCTGGTCGGGGCCGGTTGAACTCGGCCGTCGCCAAGCTCTGGGGGACAATCGCGTAACCCCGGATGCTCCTGCGGATCCAAAGGAGATCCGCTGGGAGCCGCCTGCGCGCCGTCGCGGTCTGAGTGGCCAGGCGGGCCTGCGCGGCCGATATTACGAGCTGGTCACATGCCGTGCACCGCCGCGGTTGGGGTGTGGCCGTCCTGGGCCTCCTGGGCGCGTTCCGCCAGCATGCGCGTCAGCGCCTCCAACGTACTGAGCTGGTAGTCCGCGTAATAGACTTGTTCCTTTTTCCCCTCGGACACCGCTACAACTCGACGTGCACCCGATCCCGGCGAGCGACGCGAAGGGGGAGCCGGTGCACTTCCACGCCGACTTCCGGTTCGGGTTCCGGCTGGACCGGAGCGCGGACGTGCGGCTCCGGAAGGAGGAGGTCAGCGGGTATACCTGGTGACCGGTCGGCAACATCGAGGACGAGACGCTGCGCGGCCGTGTCGCCGCGAGCCTGGCCGGCGTGTATGGGCTCGTAGGGCAAGACCGGCGCGGCCACCACTTTCCCACGGGGGCGGCCGCGCCTTCGCGTTCCGGGTGTGGCACCCAGATTCGGGGTGCGGTCCCGGGGTGGGCGCCCGCGTTGCAGGCTCGCTGACCTGGGCTTACTTCTGGGGTACCTCTGCCGATTCTGGGTGTGAACCGGGTGTGATCTTGAAGGATCGAGACGTACGCGAGAAGTATCCGAGGAGTCGCAGATAGGTACGACAGCCGGGCGGAAACCTTGAACGCACGCCTCTGACCTGCCACTATGTGGTGTCAGGCCGCAGGTCAGAGTGCTGCGGCTCTCGACTTTTTACGCAGCATCCATATTTCGGGACGAAGAGGCCGTGGGTTCAAATCCCGCCACCCCGACTGGTGAAAACGCAGGTCAGGCCCGGTTTCTCGAAAGAGGAACCGGGCCTGACCTGCGTTGAGTGTCAAAGTGAGTGTCTACGGTTTTGGATCACGCTTGAAGCTTGTCCATGGCGACCGCTCCCGTCTGGATCACGGGTCTGATCTGCTTCCGGTAGACCTCCTCCGTGACGGCCGTGCTGGAGTGCCCGACCAGCCGAGAGATCTCCTCCAGCGGGACCCCGTTGTCCGAGAGCAGCGACACGAAGCTGTGCCGGAGCTCCCGAGGCGTCCACTCGGCAGCATCGGTCCCCTCCGCCTTGCTGAGCGCCGCCCGGAAGGCCCGGCGTACGGGGGAGGCATCCTGCTCCGCCTCAGCCGACACGTAGGCGGCGTCGTGCGGGTCGAGGTCCACGACAGCGGCGACGGCCACCCCCACCTGCCCATCCCGCCGGAGGAGACCCGCCCCGCAGCCCCGGAGGAACGGGAGTCCGGCCGCGGCCTGCTCCTGGTCAACGTGCTCGCGGACAAGTGGGACGTCGGCGAGCGGGTGCCCGGCAAGGTCGTCTGGTGCGAGTTCGCCCCGCGTTGAGCCTCGAACGCACGGCCAGGACCCCGTCGGGCTGCCCACGACAGAGGACCAGCTGTTGGCCGGCGCGCTCCGGGCCGGCTGGAGCAGGCCACGTCCGTGCGGGTGGTGCCGCGCGGTGGACGGCGAAGACAGGACACGGACGCGTCCACCCGGCCCGCGATTCGGCAACCCCCCGGTGCGAGTGCACCGTTGTGCACCATTACGGCCTTACGCGAAGGCCCCGGCCCCTACCATCGCGGTATGGCGATTCCTTCGGACTACGAGCTCGACGCATGGCGTGACATTCAGCGGTTCAAGGGTCGTCCGCTGTCGCGAGTTCAGAAAATCGCCGGCGAGCGCATGGCCCATGGCGCCGCAGAACTCGGCAGGCGTGCCGCCAAGCGCCTGGAGAACCACCCGCGGGCGCAGTCGGCGGTCTCGCGTGGGCAGGAGTTCGTCGCCAAGGGTGCTCAGAAGGTCAGCGCCGGGGCGCGCGGAGCCGCCGACGCCCTCCCGGAATGGAGCGACACCGCTCTCCAGTCCCTGCGGAAGACGGTAGGGCGGGTCTCGCGAGCCGGGCTGTCCCCGAAAAGGGTGGTGACGCTCCACCAGAAGCGCGGGCATGAGGTCGCCTCGCTGCACGACCTGCGCCGCCTGGACCTGGAGCAGATAGACGCTGTGCGCGGACGGGCAGCGAGCTGGTACTACCCGGCCGCCGCGGCGCTCTCAGGAGCGACGGCGGCGCTGGTGATCTCGGGAGGAGAGCTCGTCATCACGGTCTCCGCCGGTGCCGCGGCCGCGCCTTCGGGGGGCGCGATCGTCGGTGCTCTCGCTGCCGATGCCGCGGCCGTCCTCGGGCTCGTCTCCCGCTCCGTCGGCCAGATCGCGCTGCGCTACGGCTACGACCCCGAGGAGCCCGCCGAAAAGCTCTTCGTTATGTCGGTAGTCAACGCCGGGACGGCCGTGACGGCCACCGCGAAGACCGCTGCCATGCGCGACATCTCACGGCTCACCCAGGCGCTCGTCCGCGGCAAGACGTGGGAGGTCCTGAACGACGCGGTCGTCGCCAAGGTCTACGTGCAGTTCGCGAAGGCCTTCGAGTTCCGCCTGACCAAGCAGGGCCTCGGCAAGGCCGTACCGGCAGTCGGGATCATCGTGGGAAGCGCCCTCAACTGGACCACGCTGGAGTCGACCGTCGACCTCGCCGACATGGCGTTCCGGCGGCGGTTCCTCCTGGAGAAGTACCCACACCTCGCCGACACGGAAGCGTCCGGACCGTTTTCGAATGCCGGCACGGACGACGTCCAGGACGACGCCGGCGAAGAGGTCAGCGTCCTCGGCGAGCTCACCGAGGCAGGCGGCCCCGACCTCCACTGAGCCGCCGAGTTCGACGGGCACATGCCGGTTCAGGAACGATCAACGGCCCTGCCGGCGAGCGGTGTTGCGTGCCGACTGCGGCTGGTCCTCGCCCATGACCAGGCCCGCGATGAGCATGCGGCCTTCGTTCACGCTCCGGGTGGCCTGCTGCCGCACCAGCTCCGTGCTCGCTCCCGTCGTGCCGATCATTCCGGTCTCAACCAGCCTGGTGAACATGGTGTTGTCGAGGTAGCTGGGCACGTTGGCGTACCCGAAGCGAGGCCCGCCCGTGCGGCCGTCCCGCAGGCGGGGATCGTCACGAAGGCGCTCGAAGTGCTGCCGGGAGAAGTACATGCCCGGCACCATGACGTTCGCCTGCGGGATGACCCCTTCGGGCGGGCACAGTTTGATCCAGCTCGGATCGGCGTTGAGCCGGTGGTCGTCCGTCGGCTTCCTGAGCACGGCCGCGTACGTGTCCACGTCGTGCATCCGCTTCAGCTCTTTTGCCAGATTGCGGTCGCTGTCGGGGTAGTAGTAGCCGCCGACGTGCCGGTCCAGTTTCTTGTACTGGACGAGGATCAGACTGCCGCGTGTCTCGTGGTAGTAGAGCAGGTCCGCGCCGGAGATGGCCTCTGCGCTCGTGCGGTTGACGTTGGCGATCAGCAGCGACTGGCCGTTCTGGTGGAACCGCCGCCAGGCCACGTGGCCGGTGTTCTCGCCGATCCAGCCCATGAAGGTCTCGAAGTCCCGGCCGATGTGATGGTCCTCGATCGCGATGTCGTGCTCAGGGGCCGCCGTTCTTTGCGAAGCACTGGCGTCCGGGTGAGCGTCCCGTCCCGTCCGGCTCAGAAGATCGATGTACGCGGGCGGTGGGGTGTCGTCGTACAGCGCTTCCGCCGGCGGATCCCAGCGGGCGAGTTGCGGGATGGTCATACCGGCCATGCGCCCGAGCCCCAGGACGGCGTCCCGCTGGGTCGCCAGTGCCTCGTCGGCCTTGGAACCGGGCCGCACGCGATAGCCGTCGATCACTGCTCTGAGGCCACTGATCACATCGCCGGCCTCGGGCCGCAGTTCGGCCAGGGCGGCGAGCACCGCCTCGCCCGTGGCCTCCGTCTGCTGGCCTTCCGCGACCAGATGGGCGCTGTGGCGCCCGCTCAGCATCCCCAGGACATCGTCCAGCGGCACCGCATGGGTGAGCACTGTGATTTGCGAAATCTCCAGCTTCTGTTCCAGATCGGCCGCTTGGTGCAACCGCTTGGTGTGCCCGAGTCGGCTCACCATCGGTCGGCCGTACCTGTCCGGAGTAGCGACCAGGGTGATGTGACGCCCCTTGGTCCAGAACTCTTTGGGCCGTGTGGTCGTCCAGACCCACTCATGGCGTCCGGCGGGCGGGTAGAGCCTCTCCTTGAATTCGAGATGTTTCGTCTCGGCCTCTGTACACCTGATGATCGCGACCATGCCCACCATTCTGATCCGCCGACACGGGCGGAAGACGATGTTCCGGCACAATATGGCCGCCCCGCGAGCGCAGCGCCAGGCGCTGCCACGCCCGGGTGATCAGGTGGAAATTCAGACGGCCCGCGCCACGGCGGCGCGCAGTTCGCGGCGCCGCTGGTGTGGGGGTGGCGGTCCGCCAACTCGTGGACGATGGCGCGGATCGCGGGCCGGTCGCGGACCTCGCCGGGGCTGGCGCGGTAGGCGTCCAGCAGCGCGCGGGCGGTTTGCTCGGGCCGGTTCCAGGCCCACCACGCTCTGGCCATGTCGGTGCCCATGCGGGCCTTGCGTTCGGCTGTGGGGAACTGCTCCGCTCGGAGGTTCCTTCCGGCTTCCAGTGCGGCGCCCGCGTCGCCGAGGGCCCAATGGACGCTGACGGCGTAGAGGTCGACGGCTGCGGGGGTGAGGGGGAACAGGCGGCCGGCGGGGGCGGTTGTCGGAAGCCGGCGGGCGGCTCGGCGGGCTTCTTCGGTCAGCGTCAGTGCTTCGGAGCGCCTGCCGCCGCGGGCGGCGGTGTAGGCGAGGGTGCAGAGCATCTGTGCGTACGCGGACGTCGAGGCGTCGGTGCGCAGGCCCGTGGATTCGAGGTCGGCGGCGGCTCTCGTCATGATGCGCTGGGCAGCGGCATTCCGGTCCTGGTGGCGGAGCACGATCGCGAGTTCGCGGGCGGCGGCTGCCGCGGCCAGTGGGGAGCCGGAGATCTCGGCCCAGGTGCGGGCGCGGTCGGCGGTGAGACGTGCGCGGTCGTGGGAGCCGATCTTGACCAGGACGGCGGTGGTGAGGCTGTACACAGTTGACAGCCGTGCCTGGTCCGGGCTCCTGCGGGTCGCGGCGGCGGAATGGGCGTCGGCGATGAGACCGGGCAGAGCGGCCAGGAGTCTGCCGTGCGCGCCGCAGTCGTAGAGGCCGCGGGCGGTCGCCAGGCGAACGTCCAGCGGTCCGGCGTCCTGGGACGGCGGGGTGTCGGCGACCTCGGCGCCGGGGCGGCCCGGCCGAGTCGACGCGGTCGACGCCTCAACGGCGCAGCACGCCATGGCCACGGACCTGTTCGGTGATCTCGCACCGCGCCTGCGCATCGTGCGGTCCGACGTGGTCGACCACCTGCGGACCGCGGCCGGCGCCTACGACGTGCTGTACTCCGTCTTCGGTGCCGTGGACTTCACCGAGCCGCGCACTCTGCTGCCGGCGGCCGCCGGCGCGCTGCGGCCCGGCGGCCGCCTGGTGTTCTCCACCCTCGCCCACGGCTTGGGGGGCGCCCCCGCCAGGACCGACGTCACGCACGCCGACATCCCCGCCAGAACGCCCGACGGCGGGACGACCACGATGCGCCGCTGGGTACTCCAGGAGCACGTATGGACCAAGCTCCTGTACGAGGCGGGCTTCTCCGACGTCGGCACCGACGTTCTGCCGGCCTCCGCCGACGGACCACGCAGCGCCGGCACCCTGCTGGTGACGGCCTCGGCCTGACCGGGTGCGGTGTCACCTGCACGGCCCCCTCGAAGCCGTCGGCCGACTGGTCGTGATCACGAACGGGTCGGGCACCGCTGACGCACCAGACCTCCTCGCGGGAGGGCAGGCGCGTTCGATCCGCTCCGCGAAGGTGATCTGATCGCCGCCGCCCTCTTGGACTGGGGCCGCAGCGAGCGACACTGCTACCGAGCCCGGGGTTCACCGTCGGCTACGCGGCGGCGGGCGACTGCTGTCGCCCACTCGAAGCGGGCAATGCCTCGGGGATACCGACGACCTCGACGGTGACGTTCGGCGGCTCCAGCGCTTTGGCGGTCTGCGCGAGCGTGATCAGGGAGAAGGGGAAAAGCGTCTCGTCGCGCGGGCTCAGCCCTCGGGCCGGCGCAGCCGGAGGAGGAGGTCGGCGATTTCGCGGGTCTCCTCGTCGTCCTCGCCGAGGACCACGCACATGTCCTCATGGAGGGCGTCGAGGACGCCTTCGGCTGTGACCCGGTCGCCCTCGGTGTACAGCAGGATGCCGATGTTGCGGCGCAGGTCGATGGCCGTCACGGAGGCGTCTCCCTCGGCGCTGATGACGAGTTCCAGGACCTCCTGGAACTCGCGCAGGGCGGCCGCCGTCTCACCGAGGTTCGCCCGGCAGCCGGCGGCCGACCGGCGGCACTCCAGGGTCTCGCGGCTCGAAGGCCCCGCCGTACGGGCGTAGACGGCGGCCAGCGCCTCGAACTCCGGGAGCGCGCGCCGGTAGTCCTCTCCCGCCATGAGAACGGCCGCACGCTGGCGCCGCAGGCCGAGCACCCGCCGGTTCTGCACGCCGAGCGCGGTGGCCGCGGGCCCGATGACCGCCTTGAGGACGTCCGCGGCCTGCGTGAACCGGCCGTCGTCGGCGAGGTCCGCGGAGCGGGCGTACGCGTCCCGGATCGCGTCCCGCAGGACCGTGTCGGCGGGTACGGGGGCCGGTGCCGGGGGTACCGGGGGCGCCGGCTCGGCGGCGGGTGACGGGACCGCGGTACGCCGCAGGGGCGCGTTCGGCTGCCGGTAGACGACGGTCGGGTCGGCGACCCCGGCCGGTGCGCGGCCGTCCATGCCGGGGAGCGCCGAAAGCCCGTCGTCCGTCCCCGGAAGCGGCAGGTGCGGGACCAGCCGCTCGTACACCGCGTAGGCGTCGGCCGGCCGCTGTTCGGGCGCCTTGGCCAGGAGCTCCAGCGTCAGTGCCTCCAGCCCCTCCGGCACCTCGGGGCGCAGGGTGCGCAGCCTCTCCGGCGGCATGTCCACGTGCCGGCGCATCAGCTCGAAGTCGCTGTCACCGCTGAACACCGGTTGCCCGGAGAGGAGTTCGTGCAGCACGCAGCCCAGGGCGTAGAGGTCGCTGAGCGGGGTGATCCGCCCGCAGTTGATCTGCTCGGGCGACATGTAGCGGCTCGTGCCGATCGGGTTGCCCGTGGCGGTCAGCCGGGTGACGTCCGAGCGCAGGATCTTGGCGATGCCGAAGTCCAGGACCTTTACGGTGCCGTCGGCGGCGATGAGGACGTTGTCCGGCTTCAGGTCGCGGTGCACGACGGGGATCGCGTGGGCGTACGACAGGACCGTGCAGATCTGCGCGGCGATCGAGGCGGCCCAGCTCACCGGGAGCAGCGACGTCCCGGAACCGTCCGCGCCCGCGCCCGCGCCCGCGCCCGCGAGGACCGTGCGCAGGGACGTTCCGCGTACGTACTCCATCACCAGGTACAGGCGGTCGTACGAGGACTGGTCGAGCAGCGCGTCGAAGACCTGCGGCACCCCGTGGTGGCCGATCCGGGCGGTGACGCGCGCCTCGCGCCGGAAGCGGAGCGCGAACTCCCGGGCGTGCGCGGGGGACCCGATCGCGTCCGGGCGGATGATCTTGACCGCGATCTCGCGGTCGAGGACGGTGTCGTAGCCGCGCCAGACGATCCCCATGCCGCCGGAGTCGATCTCCTCGATCAGCTCGTAGCGGCCCTGGTCCCCGATCCTCGGTGCCTGCGCCACGCCGTGTGCCCGCCGTCCCCTCGTCCCGCTCTCCCGTTTCCCGTTCTTCCGCCGCCGCCCGCCGGGCCGGTCCGGCGGGCGGACGACCCGTCGGCGCGATGCCTTTCGCGCGGCACCGACCATGATGGCCGAGCGGGCGCCTGCCGCGTGCGAAGTCGGCCTCTCGCGCGCGGAACCGCCCCGGCGGTCGCCGCCGTGGCCTAGGGTGGGAGCGCGGCCGGCCGGTGAAGTGCGCCGGTTCGCGGTGGGGCGACGGCGTGCGGGAACGTGGGGTGGACCATGGGGCTGGCCATGTGCCCGGTGTGCTGCGACGACGAGGACATCGAGCCGGTCCGCGTCCTCGACGACGGGCGCCGGCTGATGAGACACCGGTGCGGCCTGGAGTGGGCGGACGGAGAGCCCCTCGCTCAAGGGAAGAAGCCGTCCTACCTGTTCAACGATCTCAAGGCCCGCTTCCCGAAGCCCGAGGACGTCGACCCGGAGCGGATGGAGCGGGTGAACCGGCTCAAGGCGCGGTACCTCGCCACCACCAGGCCGGGCACCGACCCGAAGGTGACGGCCTACTGGGCGAAGTACCAGGAGGTCTTCTCCCCCGGCGGGCTGTGGACGTGCGAGCCGCGGCTGCTGAAGGACTTCGCCAACACCATTGTGGGGGCGCACCCCGGCAACCAGTCCGTGTTCAACTCCGCGTGGAACGAGATGGGTGAGGCAGCGGCGGCGGAGTCCACCCGCAGGACGATCGAGTACCTCCTGTACGGGCCTGACTCCGTCCCTCTCGAAGACCGGCTGGAGCACCTGCTGGCCGGCGCCAAGCCCTTCGCCATGAAGGGCTTCAAGGAGGCCCTCCTCACCAAGGTCCTGTGCGTGGTGCAGCCCGACGCGTTCCTGCCGATCCTCAAGTACACGACGGAGGCGGGCGGCAAGCGCGAGATCGCCCACAAGGTCTACGGGCTGGAGCTGCCGGCGCCCGAGTCGGTGAACTGGACCCTTGGACGGCTCATCCTGTGGAGCAACGACGTACTGCGCACCCTGGCCGGCGAGGGCTTCGCCGACCAGGAGCACGCCTCCGCGTTCCTGTGGTGGGCCAAGGACCGGTCCGCGGAGCTCTGACCGGCGGGAGTCACGCCTCGGAAACCGTCCGCTCACCGTTCGGCGGTGCGGTTGAGCCGAACAGGAGTCCTGTTCGGGTGACGTGGCGGTGGTCGGGGCATCGGGGCAGGGCCTCGTGGCAGCCCGGGGCTGCGAACCCGGCCGACCAGCTCCAGAAGGCCCCCGGGGGGCGATCAGCGCGCGGACCTCAGCCTGTCCAGGACGAGGCTCTTGGCGAAAGTTCGGCGGCTTCCTCCGCGTCACGAACCGGGCCCAGGCGGTTCATGTCGTCCCGCAGTCCCATCAATTCGAGAACACGAAATATGGACTCCAAACTATGTACTCACCGCCGCCGCTCTCCGTGAGGGAAATTTGGTAAGAGTGTCCGTTTTGACCCGCGAACGGCCAAGGGCCGAAGTGCCCTATGGGCCCGCACGGGGCCCACTCGTTCCATTCTCCTTTTTCCGTATTTGTCGTCATGTCATCGACCTCCGCCTTGAGGTGCGTGCATCCCGGAGTGGGGGCGATGATGTAGAAGTCGGGTTCGACGTTACTGCCGCTGGCGCTGATGCAGGCTCTCAGCGGTCCATTGGTCATGCAGCCGCCGCCCGTCGAGGCGTAGGCGGTACCAGGCGCGAGGGCGATGGCTGTCGTCCCTGCCACGGCAACGGCCAACGCCGTGACGCTTCGACGCATACTCATACTCCTGAACTCCCCTACTTTTGTGGACTGTTGGCGCCGATCAACATACGGTCCGGCCGTCCCGGCCACAAGGAATCCGCTGGATGTGACGACCTCATGGAGACCGGCAGCCCGCGCGGCCGGCCCGGCTCCAGCCGGCCGTGATCGACCGCGTCGTACATCGCCCCGCGCCGGTGCTCGGCCGCCGGCCTCAGCTCCACCAGCGACTTGACCGGACCGTCCGCACACAGCACCGCGCCGGTCAGCTCGAAGAGCGCATCGCCGCGGGTGTACAGGGACCAATAGCAGCAGCTCGGGTCACCGCCGAGGTTGAACGCCAAGCTCAGAGCAGGTGGTCCGCCTTGCCCGCCTTGATGTCCACGATCAGGGTGCGCAGGGCGTCGACGGAGTCGGTGAGGGGGCGGTCCTCCTGCCCGGCGACGGCTATGTAGCCGTTGCCCTCGGCGTCGGTGCCGATGCGGAAGCAGTTGCTGGCGTCCTGGCAGAAGGGGGCTTCCCAGGTGATGTCAGGCATGGCGGGCTCTCCTAGAGCTGCTGCGTAATGGAGTGGATGAGGTCGAGGGTCTCGTTGGGCGCAAGCGCGATCCGCTGCATCTCGTCGAGCTGCAGCCGGTACTTGTCCAAGTGCGCTTCGGCATACAGGAATTCCCCAGCCGAGGTGCGATCCAGTTGGACGGTGTCCAGTCGCGGCACCTCGCCTTGGGCGTACAGGATGGCCTGACCCGAGCCCGGAAACGCACCGGCTGAGAAGGGGATGGCCTGGATGGTGACGTTGTCGCGATCAGCGGCTTCCATAAGGTGAGCAAGTTGGTCTCGGAGCACACCCCTCCCGCCAACCTCGATGCGCAGCGCGGCTTCGTGGATGATCAGTACGTACGGTGGAGCCTCGGGACGGTCGACCGCCTGATGCCGCTGGACGCGATGAGCCACCCTTGCCTCGAACTCGGCCGCGGGCAAAGGCGGGATGGCGGCTTCGAACAGAGCCCGCGCATAAGCCTCGGTCTGGAACTGCCCCGGCATGTGCGTCATCGTGCTCACGCGCAAGCCCTCCGCACGCCACTCCAGCTCCGCGATGTCCAGGAACGTCGCCGGCAGGATGTCGCGGTACTCCTCCCACCAGCCGCGCGTGCGGTCACCACACATGTTGACCAGCGCGTCCACCAGAGTCTGGTCGGTGCATTCGTACTCGAACGCGATGCGCCGCACACGCTCCGCGCTGACCCCGTGGCGTCCCGCTTCGGTGCTGGTGATGACCGTCCGCTTCGTGTCCAGCAGGGCCGCGGCCTGCTCGGTCGACAGCCCAGCGGCTTCCCGGAGTCGGCGAAGCTCCGTGCCCAGACGCTGCTGGCGGGCAGTCGGATGGCTTCTCGGCGGCATGGCCTCCCTCTCGTTGCGTGCGGCTCAGTCTGCCTCGCGGTACTGAGCGGGGTCCAAACGGACATCCCAGTCTAGGTAGCACATGTACTCCCTCATGTCCTACTGTAAGTAGCGCGCAAGCAACACACCGCAATGCCGGAAGCGCACCGCGCGAACATGCCCGCCTGCCCTGGGGCGGGGGTGTCCGCGACCAGGGCGGTAGGCCACCGGCGGCCCCAAACCCTCAGCACCACAACGGAGTTCGCCATGCCCGACATCCCCTCCGTCCCCTCCCTCTGGCGCTTCCCGGCGCACCCCGCGTCCGTGTCGCGAGCCCGGCGGGCGGTCGCCGAAGCGCTCCCGCGCCGCCTGCGGCCCCATCTGGGCGACGACCTCGGCCTGTTGACATCGGAACTGGTCACCAACGCCATCCGGTACGGCGCGCGGCCGGAGGACGACGCTCTCGTCGAACTCGTCCTCTGGCCCGCTGACGGCCACTACTGGCTGGCCGTCTCGGACCCGGGAACGGGATGCGCCGACGGCACCCTCAAGCCGCGGCACCCGGGCGCGGATGCCGAGGCCGGCCGCGGCCTGCTCCTCGTCGACGCGCTCGCGGCGGCCTGGGCCGTCGTCCCCCGCCCGGTTCGCGGCACCTCCGTGGTCGCCGGTCTCCCGCTCCACCGGGGCGGCCGGCCAAAATGAAGGTCAGGCGGCGTCGCCGTCGATGTTCTCCTCGCGGCGGATCATCTGGTACGCGGCCCGGCGGGCGCTGCGGTTGAGCGTCCGCTTGAAGCTGTCGTCGTTGCTGAAGTACTTGCGGCCCATGTCGGCGATGGTGTCGATGTGGTCGGCCATCTTGTCCTCGAAGACCTCGTCGAAGACCAGCCCGAAGTTCTCCTCGTCGTTGACGGCGGCGGCGCGGACCTTCGGGTCGGCCTTCGCCTCCGTGAAGGGCGTGATGACGTCCTGCTCGGTGAAGTCGGTGCCGAACTTCTCGTTGAACTTCTCGATCAGCTCCGACAGCGGCGACTTCTCCGGCTCCTTCGCCCCGCCCGGGCCGTCGCCGAATCCGGGCAGTTCCGCCGCGCCCTCGGCGGTCAGCGCGAGGTCGTGCTCACCGGTCTTCCGCACCCGCAGGTGGCTGAGGTCGACGTCACCTATGTCCACGCCGCCGTCACCGCGCCTCGGCAGCCGGTTGAGGAGGTGGCGGCCGTAGAGGTAGAGGCGTTCGAGGTCGGCGTCGCGGTACGGGACGATCTGCGCGAGGAAGCCGTACTTGCGTACGTAGTCGTTGAGGTCGCCGCGGAACTCCTCGGCCACTTCCCGGGCCTCCTCGTCCAGTTCGCCGGCCTCGTCCTTGGCGTCCAGCAGGCCGGTGAAGCGGGAAACGGCCGGCGCGAGGAGCCGGTAGAGCTCCGCGTGCAGCTTCTCCCAGCGCGCCGCCGAGCCCGCCGCCTTCTCCTCGGCCGCCAGGTACGCCTCGGCGAAGTCCCGCATCTCCGCGTCGACGAGGATGTCGGGCCGCATGACCCGGCTCTGCGCGGTGTAGAGGAGGTTGGGGTCGGAGGGGAGGGTGTTCGCCTCCTCGAAGTACGGGACGAAGGACGCCTTTATGTCCTCGGCGTCGTTGACGAAGTCCAGGACCGCCAGGTCGGCTTGGGACTTGCGGTCGGCGGTGCGGTTCAGGCGCGAGAGGGTCTGGACGGCGTTGATGCCCGCGAGCTTCTTGTTCACGTACATCGTGGTGAGCAGCGGCTGGTCGAAGCCGGTCTGGTACTTCTCGGCGACGACCAGGATGCGGTACTCGCGCTGCGTCGCCTTCGCGCCCGTGCGCACGGCCTTGTCGTCCTTGCGCGTGTACGCGAACGCCTTCGGCAGCGCGGATTCCGCCAGGCCGCCGTTCTCCTTCGGCTCGGTCGTCTCCTCGCCGTCGTACGTCAGGCTGCCGGAGAACGCGACGAGTACGCCGGGGTCGGCGTACGCCCGGTCGCCGATGTACCGCTTGATCGCGCGGGACATCCGCACGGCACTGTCCCGGCCGCCCGTGACCACCATGGCCTTGGCGCGCCCGCCGAGCCGGCCCGCGGTGTGCGCCCGGAAGTGCTCCACGATCACCTCGGCATGCTGACTCACCGTGGACTCGTGGGTGTACGCGAACCGGGCGAGCAGGCTGCTCGCCTTCGACGGGTCCACCTCGCGCTCGTCCGGGTTGTTGTTCACCAGCTTCCAGTAGGTGCTGTACGTGACGTAGTTGCGCAGGGGGTCGAGGATGAAGCCCTCCTCGATGGCCTGGCGCATCGAGTACGTGTGGAAGGGCACGTACGCCGGCTTGCCGTCGACGGTGTCCAGGGTGCCGAAGAGTTCGAGCGTCTTCGCCTTGGGCGTGGCCGTGAACGCGAAGTAGGACAGGTTCTTGGCCTGGCTGCGCTGGACGGCCTTCTTGACGAGCTTGGCGTCGGTGGTCGCCGCGGCGCCTTCCGCCGCCTCTTCGGTCGCGCCGGCGTCGTCGGAGTCCGAGTCCAGGCCGAGTTCGCGCAGGGCCGCGCGGACGGCGGTGGCCGCGTCGCCGGACTGCGAGGAGTGCGCCTCGTCCACGACGATCGCGAAGGTGTGGCCCTGGATCTCGGTGGGGTTGCGGCGCAGGTAGTCGATGAGCGCGGGGAAGGTGTGCAGCGTGACCGTGATGATCTTCCCGGTCTCGCGGGACAGTGCCTTCGCGAGCTGGTCGGACTTCGCGCCGTGCTTCTCGTCGATCTTCACGACCAGTCCGGCGGTCTTCTCGAAGCTGCCGACGGTCTCCCGGAGCTGGGCGTCCAGGTTGCGGCGGTCGGTGATGATGACGACCTTGTCGAAGACGGGCACGCCCGGCTTGAGGCCGGCGGCCAGCGCGTCGGGGTCGAGCGCGGCCGGGTCGGTGGGCGTGTGCAGGGACGACAGGCGGTGCGCCAGCCAGGCGATGGTGTTCGACTTGCCGGAGCCGGCCGACGCCATCCCGAGGTAGTTGTGGCCCGCCCCGTGCCGGGCCGCGTGCGCGGCGAGCTTCGTGACGATGTCCCACTGGTGGTAGCGCGGGAAGATCAGCCGCTTGTGGGATTTGCCGTCCGGGCCCTTCTCCTTGCTCCGGTGCACGAACCGCTCGATCAGGTCCAGCCATGTGTCCGGCTGCCAGATCTGCTCCCAGAGGTACGAGGTCGCGTACGTCCCGGGGATGGTGGGCGCCGGGTTGCCCGCGCCGCCGGGCCTGCCCGGGCCCTCGGAGCCGGTGTTGAACGGCAGGAAACGGGTGGGCTTGCCCCTCAGCTCGGGGGCGACGAAGACGAGGTCCGGGTCCACGGCGAAGTTCGCGATCACGCGGCGCGTGAAGATCAGCTCGGTGGGGTCGCGTTCGAGGCGGTACTGCGCCTTGGCCTGCTCCACGCCCTGCTTGGTCAGCGGGTTCTTCAACTCGGCGGTGGCGAGCGGGATGCCGTTGAGAAAGAGGGTCAGGTCGAGGCGGTTGCCCTTGTCCGCCTGCTTGGTGGCGTACTCCAGCTCCCGGACGACGGTGAGCCGGTTCGCCCGGTAGTCGTCCAGGATGGCGTCGGAGGCGACGAGGTTCGGCTTGAAGTAGGCCAGTTTGATCCGTACGCCGTGGTCCTTGACGCCTTGCCGGAGTACGTCCAGCACGCCGTCCTCCGCGATGGCCTTGTCCACCCGCTTGGCGAACCCGGCCTGGGCGGCGTCGGGGTCGCCGCCGTAGAGGGCTTTGAGCTCTTCGAACTCGTCGGCCTGGGTGGCGCCGATGAACGCGAAGAGCTGTCCGGTGTCGAGGCCGAGGTCCGGGCTGTAGTCCTGTGCGACGGCCTCGCGCCAGCCGCGTTCCAGCATGGCGGCGACGATGGCGTTACCGAAGGCGGATTCGTGGTGTACGGCCATAATGCGTATCCATGTTCTCATTTAGTGAACGGTTCAGACGCCGAAAGCTGAGGGCTATGGCTGTGGCGAGGACCGGTTTTCTAGTCGCTGTCCGGAGCCTCTTCTGCTTGTAGCCGCAACGCCAACTCCCACAACGTCTCGCCCCCCTCAACACGCCACCGTGCTGTGCCCTGGTTAGCTACCGGCTGCTTCTTCCAGCCGGCGAGTCGCCACATCTCCTGAACGAGCGCCGACGGTGCGTACTGTTTCCGGTCCGCCTCCCACAGGAGAGGACGCCTGCTGTCGTTCGTCCAGATCGCCCGGCGACGGCGGGGGTCGGCGGAAAGCCATGCCACCAGTTCCTCGGCCTCCCGCTCCGTACTGCTCAACGGGACATAGACGAGAGCCGCCCCCTCAGCCACAGCCCGCGCCTTGACGAGGTAGGGCACGGTGTTGGGACGTCGGCGCTTACGGGGTTTCCTCTCCTTGATGTAGGCGGCCTGGAGGGTCGGAACGATGGCGCCAGCCATCACGTCGCTGAGTACCAGTTCGGCGAGCGTGGATACCTGCTCCGAATCCGTGATGATACGGCCGATATGGACGTCCGTTCCACACTCTGCGTCGATATGATGTATGAGCCACGCCAGCACCGTGTCCGTGACCGTCGGTACTTTTCGAAGGACTTCGTCATCCCAGTCAAACCCAGGTTCGGCGATGTCATCCCTGCCAAGCACCTGCATGACAAGATGCGCGATGATGTAGGCGCCCTTCTGGGCCAAAGTGTCCGCGCGACCTTCCCGTGTGGCGCGCGACACATGCAGAGCCGCACGGACGGCTCGCACGGTGAGCACCGACCGCCATACCTGATAGGCCGTGGGGCGCGCGCCGAACAGCACGTCGTAGATACCGCGATTTCCGCGTTCCCACAGAAGCTCAGGAGAGGTAGACGCTAGACAACAATACTTGGCATCAGGGTGGAAACACGCCAGTGAGAACGCCGCTTCCGTGATAGAACAGCCGGACTCTGGCGCCGGATCCGGGGCGCCACGCTTGATCGTGTACTCCTTCTCCAACTCTGCCGCGAGATCATCCCGGATGACACTCTGAGCCAAATCGAGCGAAACGAAGTCCCGCGGTTCCACCTTGTTCTGCTGGTTCGTGGCCTCCGTAACGTCGTTCGCGAACTCAGCGACGCCATGCGTGGCGATAACACGCACAGTGACATGCGCGTTGGCTGCTGTGGCCGGGCTGGACTCCATCGCCTGTGCAATGGCCCGGACCGTCTGAGCACCGTTGACGATACTCGCGTTCCCTGCGGTGAGAGAGACGGGTGCGCCCTGCGGAGCGGATCGTGACCTGTAACGTGCCTGAATGGTGTCGCACAGCAGCGTGATGCCGTTGTTGAAATACCAGAAATGCGCGGGAGATTTTTCTAGTGTCTCCACAATGCCGCGATTGGTGAGCGTGGTGCCGAGCGGGTTGCGGATGTTGAGTCTGAACAGTTGACTCCCGTGTTCCTCGTACCACTGAGCGACATCCTCAACACGCACGACGCCTTCGAAAGACTCGTGCACACCGTCGTGCTTGTGCCATCGTTCCATCTCGATGTCGAGGTCCAGCGGCGCTGGCGCGAGATCATCGCGGATCTGCGCGACGAGGTCTTCCGCGTAGAGATAGCGCACATTGAGAAGTGGACGGCCGACATTGTCGTACCTGGCCCGCACATCCTCGAACAATTGCGTGGCACCGGGCCCTGGTTCATGAATTCCCATCAGAGCGATAACCAGGGTGGCGGGCGCCATGGCGTCAATCATCAATTGGCTGGCCTCTTCAGCGAGCCGTTCACCACGGGCGTTGAACCGGTCGAACCTCTCCTGGTCGATGAGGTCGAGACCGCCGATCATCTCTCGTGCGGCCGCTCGGTCCAGCGTAGCTGTGCCCTTCTTACTCCACTTCGCCTGGACAAGATAGACATGCTCGGGATTGGTTGTGATGGCAATGGCATCCAAACCCTGGTCGTTCACACCGTCGATGACCCACGCTGCTGCGTTCTCGGGAGAGAAGCCAGTCACCTTGCGCACGGCGAGGGCGGCCATCGCTCGGGATAGCACACGCGGACTTCGCGCTTCCTCACTGAGCGACGCAATGTCACTGATGTCAAGGTGCTGAACGTAATCCCGTTCCAGCGCAACTGCCACCTGGCGTGCGAAGCGTTCTGCATCCCTTGCTGTAGCCACAATCCCCCCACCTTCGCACTGAATTGGACTCGATGACACCACGGTCAACATATCCAAATATCATTGACTTTGACCAGATCATTTCTGGTTGTTTGCGCGTTGGATCCAAGTGACCTGTCTATAAACTGCGAACATTCAGTCCTCGATATCTCTGCCACTGGCAGTGGACACGTCGATCTGACCGGTGACGGCGGCGGTGATCAGCGCTTGGCGCCGCTCGGCGAGGAGGTGGAGCTGACGATTGACCTTTTTTCGCAGGGCATCCAATTGCGCTCGGGCTCTAGAAGATCTATGCACCAAGTCGCGTTGCAGATCCGGACCAACTGCCGGGAGAGGCCATGCTTTCACCTCATCGAACCTGATGTTGGCCATCGACTGTGAAGCGCCATTAGAGCCAGCCGCACACAGCGCTCGGATCCGACTTCCGCGTGCCACGGCGGCAACGAAGTCCGGAGACATCTCACGGGTCAAGCGGACCCGGAAAATCTTGTCGGAGAGCAGCAGCTTGCTCCGGGCGCCCCGAACCACCGCCGTTGAACCGACCAACTGAGGCGTATTCGCCCGCGTGATCAGCAGATCGCCGTCGTGGACCTCGCTTGTACGATCGGGCTCCACACCTTCGGGAAGGCGCTTGTTTTCATGAGGCAGGAAGAGCCCCGGGCGCAGGCTGCTGACCTTGAGAACGCCCCACTCATTCTCCCCGGCGGGGACCGCTTCACACTGAGGGCTGGTTCCTTGGTCGACTCCCCACAGAAAGCGCCGAAGCGGCACATCGCTATGCCGCCCCACGAGTTCGTCAATGGCAAGGTCCAGTTGGGCCGATTCGCGCTCGTCCAGGAGATGCACGACCTGTTGCTGCAAGCTGGATAGGCGATCGATGCGGGCGGTTTCGGCGTCGAGGAAGTCGGCAATACGGCGCTGCTCCTCTACATGCGGCACAGGCAGGACGATCTCGCGCGCCACTTCAAGGTTGATCCGCGAGCGCGTGGATCCGCGACTCGATGCCGAGACTTGATCCGCGACGTATGACGAGCAGAGAGCCCAAGCGGCGAATCGGTGCGTGAGCCTCTTCTCGTCCAATCGAACTCGATAACAATCCGCTTTTACGATGGCAGGACCAAGGTCGTCCGGCGCAATACAGGCACGCCCTACGGGGTGCCGTTCGTCGCCGAGTCCTGCGATAAGCAGATCTCCGGATTTGACTTCATGACGCTTCAATTCATTGAAGTAGTCCAGGGAAATAAATACTTCATCGGAGTTCTTGAAGCGCGCTGATCCGATGTTGCCGAGTCGAATGACGCGAGCACCCTCGTCAGAGTAGTGACTGCTGGTTAGTGAGCTCCCGAAGGGGCCATCGGTCATCTCGTGGACGAAACGCCGAAGTGGGAACTGCGAATAACTGCGATGGGCGGGATTGCTCACGCCGTCACCTCCCCCAGCAACGCCTGGATCTCGGCCTCCAGCGACTTCAGCTCCGCGTCGATCTCCGCCAGTGGCCGTGGCGGCTTGTACACGTAGAAGTGCCGTGTGAACGGGATCTCGTAGCCCACCTTCGTCTTCGTGTGGTCGATCCACGCGTCCGGCACATGGGGCAGCACCTCCCGCCGCAGGTACTCGTCCACGTCCTCGTCCAGCGGGACGTTCTCGTAGTCCCGCAACTCCGGGTCCGGCTCCGGCTCGCCCTTGACCATCTGCACCTCGCCCTCGGGGTCGCGGACGCCGACCACCTCCCGCAGGGCCTTGGCGAACGGCGCTCCCGTCGGCCACAGGCGGCCCGCCGCCACCACCGCGTCCTTCAGGTCGATCCACGCGTCGGACTTCGTCGGCCAGGACTTGCCGACCAGCGGCCGCAGGGCCGCCACGAACGCCTCGACGTCCGTGGCCCGCGCGATCGGCTTCGAGGCCGCGACCGACGCCAGCGTCTCGTCCGTCACCTCGAAGCGGAGCTTCAACGGCCGCTCGACCGTGATCCGGCGGTAGCCGAAGTCCTCGTTCCTGAAGACCTTGATCTTCCCGGCCTTCTCGATCAGGTCGTGGCCGTCGCCGCGCTCGGCCGCGTCCACCACGGCCAGCGCCTCCGTGTAGAGGCGGGTGATCTCGGCAATGTGCTGCTCGCCCAGTTCCTTGCGCTTGTCGCCGAGCGACTTCCGCATCTTCTGCCAGTAGTCGCGCGCGTCGAGCAGGACGACCTTGCCGCGCCGGTCGACGGCCTTGCGGTTGCTGAGGACCCAGAAGTACGTGGAGATGCCGGTGTTGTAGAAGAGCTGGTCAGGCAGGGCGACGATGCCCTCCAGCCAGTCGTTCTCCAGGATCCACTGCCGGATGCGGGACTCCCCCGACTCGGCCGCGCCCGTGAACAGCGGCGAGCCGTTGAAGACGATCGCGATCCGGCTGCCGCCGGCGCCATTCGCGTCCACCGGCTTCATCTTGGAGATCATGTGCTGGAGGAACAGCAGCGAGCCGTCGTTGATGCGCGGCAGGCCGGCGCCGAACCGCCCGCTCTCGCCGAGGCGTTCGTGCTCGCTCTCGACCTCGTCCTTGACCTTCTTCCACTCCACGCCGAACGGCGGGTTGGCCAGCAGGTAGTCGAAGTGGGCGCCGTTGTGGCCGTCGTCGCTGAAGGAGTTGCCGAACTTGATGTTCTCCGGGTTCTGCCCCTTGATCATCATGTCGGAACGGCAGATGGCCCACGACTCCGGGTTGAGCTCCTGGCCGTAGACGCCGACCGTGGCGTCGGGGTTGAAGCTCTTGATCTGCTCCTCCGCCGCGCTGAGCATCCCGCCGGTGCCGCAGGCCGGGTCCATGACCGTGCGGACCGTACCCGGCAGGGCCAGCACGTCGCTGTCGGGCGCGACCAGCAGGTTGACCATCAGGCGGATGACCTCGCGCGGCGTGAAGTGCTCACCGGCCGTCTCGTTGGACTGCTCGGCGAAGCGCCGGATCAGCTCCTCGAAGACATAGCCCATCTGGTGGTTGGAGACGACCTCGACCGGCCGGCCGTCCTCACCGAGCACGGGCACGCCCTCGGCGTCGGTCCGCACCGGTCGCAGGTCGAGGTCGGCGAAGCGCCCGACGACCTGGTAGAGCAGGTTCGCCGCGTCCAGCCTCCTGATCTGCTGGGCGAACTCGTAGCGCTCCAGCACCTCCTGCGCGTTGGGCGAGAAGGCGGCGCAGTACGCCTGGAGGTTCTTCGCGACCTGCGAGGGGTCGCCGGCGATGGCCTTCAGCGTGTACGGGCTGGTGTTGTAGAAGCTGTGCCCGGACGCCTTGCGCAGGAAGCGGTCCGGGTTCATCTCCGAGCCTTTGTACTGTTCGGCGACCTGGAGGACCTTGTCCTTGGTGGGCGCCAGGACGCACTCCAGGCGGCGCAGCACGGTGAACGGCAGGATGACCTTGCCGTAGTCGGACTGCTTGTAGTCGCCGCGCAGGAGGTCGGCGACGGACCAGGCGTGGTTCGCCAGCTCCGTGTGCTTGCTGCTGTTCAACGGGCTCGGGTTCCCTTCACTTCTCCGTCCGAAAGGGGCGGATGAGCCAGTGTGGTCGATGTCGCCGACATCGGGCGGGCGCCGGCGCGCAATCCGCGGAATCGTGCGGGATTCGCGTCGGTCCGGGAGCAGTTCTGCTCCCGGCCGGTTCCGGGCGGTATCGGCGGTGTCAGGCGGTGTCAGGCGGTGTCAATCGCTGTCGGCGGGCAGCAGGGCCCCGCTGGTGAGGCCCGTGGTGAGCAGGTCGGTGGTCCGGCCCGCGAGGTCGGCGGCCCGCCGGGTGGCGGCGCCGAGCTGGTGCAGGCGGCGGAACGCCTCGCCGTACCGCCGCTGGTCGGCCAGTGGCAGGAGGGGGAGCCGTAGCCGCTGGGCCTGGATCTGGACGGCGGTGCTGCCGACGGTGGCGCTGCTGACGTTGTCCTTCGCGGCCAGGAAACCGGCGAGGAACCAGGGGTCGAGGCGTTCCGCGTCGGGCCGGAAGAGGTGGACGTTGGGGCCGAGGAGCGCGCCCTCGTCCTGCGCGTCGGCGACACGGGCCGTCACGGGCCGTCTGCCGACGGCGGGCAGGAGGACGTCGCCCTCCTCGATGACGACCGCGTGCGCGAGGGCGAGGCCGTCGGCCGCTCCCGAGGCGCGGGTGCCGGCGGCGACATCGCGTGCGGTGAGGACGGCACGCCCGGCGTGGTCCGCCGGGACCTCCGCGTCCTGCCCGGCGGCACGTGCCGTCCGGTGCACGGTGAGCGCACCGCCGCGGGCGAGGTCGGCGACGGTGGCCGTGCGCCAGGAACGGGAGGCCGCTCCCGCGGACCGCCATGTGCTGACGGCGGCCGTCCCTGCGCCGAGTGCCGTGACGCTGTCCGTCAACTGTTCGTGAAGGTCGTCGGCTTGGTGCGCGACCTCGTCCGGGTCGACGGCTCCCGGAGTGGTCCGTACATGGCGGGCCGGGGTGATGTCGGTGAGGTCGTCGAGCAGTTCGAGGACCGGCACCGCCCGCGCTGTGCCGGGTTCACCGTCGAACCGTTCGGGGTCGGCGTCGAACGCCTGCCAGTGCCGCAGGACGTTCGAGGTCAGCGCGTCCCAGTCGAGGGACGGCCGGGGGGCTTGCGCGACGGTCCCGCCCTCCCGGTCGTCCCGCCCGCGCTGCTCGGTTGCCGCGCTGTCCGCGGTGTCGACGAACAGCACCCGGGCGTGGTCGGGGCCGCCCGGCTCCGGGCGCTGCAGGACCCACAGGTGCAGCCCGATGTGCAGCGGGGCCGAGGCGCCGGGCGGCAGCGCGATCACGGCGCGCAGGGCGCCGGCGCGCAGGAGTTCGGCGCGGACGCGCCGGCCCGCGGGGCGGGCCGCGGTGGCGGGGGGCAGCAGCATGACCGCGAGGCCGCCGGAGCCGAGGTGGGACAGGACGTGCTGGTTCCAGGCGAGTTCGGACTCGCCCCGGGGCGGCACACCGTACGCCCAGCGGGGGTCGTAGGCGAGAGTGTCGTGGCCCCAGTCGCGGTCGGCATAGGGCGGATTGCACAGCACGGCGTCCACCGCCACGTCCGGGAACGCGTCGGCCCGCAGGCTGTCGCCGCTCCGCATGACCACCTCGGCGTCCGGCGCCGTCAGCAGCAGCCGCACGGCGCTGCGCTGGGCCTGGACCGGGAGGACGTCCTGGCCGTAGAGGTGCCGAGCTCCGAGGCGGGCGGCAGCCGCGAGCAGCGAGCCGCTGCCGCAGGCGGGGTCGAGCACCCGCGCCGGGTACGGCTTCGCGGCCGGCGCGGCAAGGCGGGCCATGAGGTCGGCCAGGGGCAGGGGGGTCCGGTAGGCCCCGGTCGCGGCGCTGTCCTCCAGTTCGCGTTCGGCGAGGACATCGAGGGCGCTCTGGCCGCCTTCGTCGCGTACGCAGTGCACGACGCCGCGCAGCAGACCGGCGTCGGCGGCCTTGTAGGCGATGCCGTCCGAGGCGGGGACGGAGTCGCCCAGCGCGGCGACGGACCCGCGGGCGCGGGCGGCGAGGTCGGCGTCCGAAAGCGCGGCGAGGTCGGTGAGGTCGTCCTTCCCGCCGCGGGCGGCGGCGAGGACGAAGGGGAGGAGGCGGGTCGCGCTGCCGCCCGGCGCCAGGCGCAGGGCGGACCGCAACTCCTCGGCCGGCGAGGCGGCGGCCCCGTGGCCGCGCGCCGCCAGCCAGGTGCGGACGGTCCGCAGGTCGTACAGCGGGCTGGCGTCCGTACCGCCGCTCGGGGCCGGGAAGTCGGGGTGCCTGCGACGCCAGTTGCTCACGGTGGCGCGCGTCACCCCGGCCAGCCGGGAGATCTCGGCGGCGGTCACCTGCGCGGAGGGCTTCGGCATGGGCCTTCCTGACGTTCGGGGTCACGTGCTGTGGTCACACCGTACACCATCACCGCTAGCCCCGATAGTGATTGACAGTGCTTTCACTGTCATGCTTACCTGGTCCCGCTTGCAGTCGACCCCAGGGTCCGATTGCCCCGCCCGGCAGGTTTCTCGAATCGACTCGCCGCACGCGGCGTTCGCGCCTGCCCGGATCTCCCGCGCTCCTCGGTGAGCGCCACCACCGCCGACCACTGACCACCGATCACCGCTCGCGAAGGAGCCGGCACGATGACCGACGGCCCGACCCCGCCCCCCGCTCCCCGTTCCGGCCCGACCTGGGCGACGCCCTCCGGCCCGCCGGCCGCCCCGCGCCCGCAGGGTCCGGGGGTCCCCTCCCCCATCGCCCCGAAGAAGCGGCGTCCCGTGCTGACGCACGGCGCCGTCGCCCTCGTGGCGCTCGTCATCGGCGTCGGCATCGGCCAGAGCGGAGGCTCGGCGGACGACGGGAAGAAGGCCGCGGCCTCCACCACGACCAGTCCCGCGGCCACGGCTCCCGCCGCCACCGCGCCGTCGCCGGCGCCCACGGCCGCCCCCAGCACCGGAACCCCGACGACCGAAACCCCGACGACCCAGGCTCCGACGACCGAGGCCCCGAAGCCGGCGACCACGAAGCCGGCCGTAAAGCCGAAGCCGACCGCGAAGCCCGGCCCGCCCACGTCCTTCGACGGGGACGGCGAGTACCTGGTCGGCGAGGACATCGCCGCCGGCACCTACAGGACCGCCGGGCCCGCGGACTTCGGCTGCTACTGGGAGCGGGACAAGGACTCCAGCGGCGAGTTCGACTCGATCATCGCCAACGACAACCTCAGCGGCAGCGGCCGCGTCACCGTCCGCATGGGCGAGGTCTTCAAGACCCAGGGCTGCCAGACCTGGAAGAAGGTGGCCTGACCATGGCCGACCCGGCACAGAACGCGGCCGGCGCCGGAGCCGCGGAGCAGGCCCGTACGGCCGAGGACGGCGCCGCCGAGCAGACCCGTACGGACGAGGACGGCGCCGCCGGCGGCCTCCTCGTGGAGGTCACCCGGCGACTGGACGCTTCGGGGCTGAACGACACCGTGCGGTCCCTGGTCGCCGACTCGCTGGCCGCCCCGGGCACCGGCACGGGCTCGCCCGCCGCCTCCCTCGGGAAGGGGGCCGTGCTGGGCTCCGTCACCGTGCGGGGCTTCCGCGGCATCGGCCCGTCCCGCACCGTCGAACTCCCGCCCGGGCCGGGCCTGACCGTCATCACCGGACGCAACGGCAGCGGCAAGTCCAGCTTCGCCGAGGCCATCGAGGTGGCCCTCACCGGTGCCAACCGCCGCTGGCTCGGCGACGACGGCAAGCCCGCGCACCCCCTCCAGCAGCGCGGCTGGCGCAACCTGCACCACCCGCGGGACCCGCGGATCGACCTGGACGTGCTGGTGCCCGGCCGGAGCTCTCCGGTCACGATCACCAGGACGTGGACGGGGGACGCGTTCACCGACTCGCAGGCCGTCGCCGAGGGCCTCGGCCCCGGGCCCGGCCCCGGTCCCGTACCGGCGTCGGCTCTCGGCTGGGACGAGGCGCTGCGTACGTACCGCCCGATCCTGTCGTACAGCGAACTCGGCCAGATGCTGACCGCCAAGCCGGTCCGGATGTACGACGCCCTCGCCACGATCCTCGGCCTCGGGCAGCTCTCCGACGCCCGGCAGCGCCTCGCCGACCGGGAGAAGGAGCTCGCCGAGCCCGAGAAGCGGGCCAAGGCCGGACTGGACAGTCTCCTCGCGGCCCTGGCGGAGACCGACGACCCGCGGGCGCGGACGGCACTCGCCGCGCTGGCCAGGCCCGTCGACCCCGAGCGGGTACGGGCCCTGCTCGCGGGCGCCGGGTCCGCCGACGCGGCGGAGCCGATCCGGCTGCGGCGCCTGGCCGGGCTGGAAGGACCCCGCGTCGACGATGTCGCCCGCGCGGCGGAGCGGCTGCGGATCGCGGCGGCCGACGCCGCGGACGCCCGCCTCACCGACGCCGGTGACGCGCGCGCCCGCGCCGACCTGCTGGACAGGGCGCTCCGGCACCACCAGCGGCACCGCGGCGATCCCGCCTGCCCCGTCTGCGGCGAGGCCCGCCTCGACGACGCTTGGGCGGTCCGGGCCGCCGAGCAGATCGACCTCCTGCGGGCGGATGCCGCGGAGGCCGAGACGGCCGTGCGCGAACTGCGTTCCGCCCGGCAGCACTTGCTCGCGCTGATCGCGGGTCCGCCCTCCTGGCTCCCGGACGCGATGCGCCCGGTCTGGGACGCGTGGACGGCGTGCCGGGAGATCATCGAGGACGACGTTCTCGCCTCGTCCGCGGAGAAGACCGCCGCAGCCCTTGCGGACGCCTGCCATCAGGTGCGCGAGCAGGCGGAGCGGGAGCTGGCCGCGCACGACGAGCAGTGGCTGCGTGTCGTGCCGCGACTCGCCGGCTGGCTGCGGGACCACGACGAGGCCGCCGCGGCCAAGCCGCTCGTCGCGGCGGTGAAGAAGGCGCGCGAGTGGCTGAAGGGCGTGCAGGCGGAACTGCGGGAAGCGCGGATGCGGGGCGTCGCGGAGACCGCGACGATGGTCTGGCGGCACCTGTGCCCCGAGAGCAGCGTGTCGCTCAGCAGCATCGAGCTGAAGGGCTCCGAGGGCTACAACGGGCGCAGCCTCGAACTCGACGTCACCGTCGACGACGCCGGCGCTCCCGCCCTGAGCGTGGTCAGCCAGGGTGAGCTGTTCTCGCTGGCGCTGGCGCTGTTCCTGCCTCGCGCGACGGCACCGGAAAGCCCGTTCGGGTTCGTCGTCATCGACGACCCCGTGCAGTCGATGGACCCGCGCAAGGTCGAAGGACTCGCCCGGGTGCTGGCACTCGTGGCGGAGACCCGGCAGGTCGTGGTCTTCTCCCACGACACCAGGCTTCCCGACGCCCTGCGCTACCACCGCATCCCGGCGACGGTCCTGGAGATCAGCCGGCAGGACCACTCGCAGGTGTCCGTGCGGACCGCGGACGATCCGGTCAAGCTCGCACTGGCCGAGGCACGCGAGGTCGCCAAGGACCTCGCCGGTACGCCGGAAGTCCTTGCCGAGGTCCTGCCCGGGCTGTGCCGTATCGCGCTGGAGGCCGCGCTCCATGAGGTCGTCATGCGGCGGGTGTTCGACCCGGGTACGCCGTCGTGGAAGGCGGCGGAGATCGAGGAGCTGCGCGGCAGGGGCGGGAAGCTCGTGCAGCTCGCCTCGCTGGCGCTGTTCGGCGAGCGGCGCGCCGACGGCGTGGTCCACGCCGAACTCACCCGGCGGCTCGGGGCGGAGACGTCCCAGGTCATCGGCTGGTGCAACCGGGGCTCCCATGCGGCGGTCGACGTCAGCGACCCGTCGGCCCGGATCGACCGGACCGCGCGGGTGGCGAAGGGGTTGAGGCGGCTGTGACCCCCGCGGAGCGGCTCTCGACGGTCGACGCACTCCTGGGCGCCGGTGGGGGTGGCGGTGCGGCCGGTGCGGGGCGCGGTGCGGGGGGCGGTGCGGGTCCGGGCGCCGGTGGCGGTGGCGGCAGGGCGTCCGGTCCCGCCGATACGTCCGCGGTTGCCGGGGCGGCCGCGCCCGCCCGCACGGTGCACACCCGCGCCGCCGCCTTCCTCCTGCGGCGTGCGCTGGACGACCGGCTGGACGCCTACCTGCGAGCCCGCCGCCCGGCGCTTGTACGCTGCAGCGCCCGCACCAAGACCGCATGGCTGGCCCAGCACGCCGGGTCCGCCCTGGCGGGACGCTACGCCGCCACCTGGCACCGCCTCAGCCTGGTATGCCACTACCACGGTTCGGTCCTTCCTCCGACCCCCGCCGAACTGCGCGGATGGCGGGACGACGTGGCGGCGGTCCTGCGGGAGCTCGACCACCTGCGCACCGCGCCCGGCGCCTACGACGTGCCGACGGACCGCGCAGCGCCGGCACGCTGCTGGTGACGGCCTCGGTCCGACCGGGTGGAGTGTCGCCTGCGCGTCAATGTGCCGGCCGATTCCCCACCTGTGACGGGGGCCTGTCTGCCGCAGTCGCACCGCCCAGGAAGCGACAAGATTTCGTTCGAAGCGGCCACCCGTGCCAGTGGTGGTGCCCAGCCTCGTCAGTCCGGAGGAACCGCCACAAGAGGCCCCTGCGGTGCAAGCCGAGTTTGTCGAGCGTGCCGGGGTCGGCTTCGACCGGCCCGGCACCACCCTGGCCAACCGCGTCATGCGCCGCTACGACGCCGCGCCCTGGCGCTTCCACGCCGAGGATTACGAACGGCTCGCCGCCCGTGCCCAGGCCCGGGGCACCCCGCAGCTTCCGCTGTCGGGCCGGCCCGCCGAGGCCGATTGGGATTCCGCCCTCGCACCGGCCATGGCCGCCCTGGGCATCGCCCTGCACGAAGAGGCCGCGCTCGACCTGCTGGTGGACGACCTGCGCTGAGAGCACCTCGCAAGGGACGGACGGCTGACCGACCGCGCGGGTGGACCACCCGGCACGGCCGTCGGATCATCGGGCGCGCCACGCTCTGAGGAGTTCCTCCGGCCCGAAAGCCGCCTGAAGGCCCGAGCAGGTGACGCCGCTGCGGGAGACGGCGACAAGAGGGATCGGTTCATCGGTGAGTGACGCCCTGTGCTTGTGCAGGGCAGCCAGATCGTGGGCGTCGAACGGGGCTTTCTCAAGCCACTTGACCGAGCCCAGGAACAGCAGCTGCTTCGCCACGGGCTGCCGGTCCGCACCCACCAGGTCGATCTCGACGTCGTTGCTGCGCGTCCAGTAGCCGCCGACCGCGGGGGCGGCGGGCAGTCCGCCGTCCGGCAGGATCCGGGCGAGGGACTCCCGGACCAGTGGTTCGACGGCACGTCCCCGCCAGCTGGAGTGCTTCATTCCCTGGCACGGAAGATAGTATCGAAAACGATACTATCCATTCCGCAACTCTTGTCGGGGCCGGCTCGACGAGCCGACACGCGGGAGGCGCTGCGAGCCGAACCGGGTGTCGACGGGGCGCTGTCCGCCCCGCAGCTCACGGCCATCGCGCCGGTGCTGTCGCTGACCGCCGATGACGGGCCCGGCTGCCGCCGGAGTGGGCGGCGACATCCTGTCGTGCGGGGACTTCGTGCCCGTGCGGGAGCGGTGAGGGGTGACGCGCGTGTCACCTCTGAAGAAGCGCGGCCAGGACAATGGCGGGGTCGGTGTCCGGTGGGCCGGCCGGCCACCACGCGCCCCGCTCCTTGACGTACGGGTACCACAGCCCGTCCCGGCCGAGCCGGAGTTGGGCGCCGCGGCCCTTGACGGTCCAGCGGTTGCGCCAGGCGCGCAGCCGGGGCGGTGTGCCGTCGGACCAGTCCGCGCGCAGGGCCTCGCGGGCGCGTTCCATGTGGCCGGCGGGCGGGACCCAGTCGGTCTCCAGCACGTCGAGGGCCGCGACTCCGCCGTGGCGCCAGGCACGGGTGGCGGCGGCGAGTTCGGTGGGGGCACGGCCGCAGTTCGCCGCGATACGGGTGAAGACCTCCATCGTGGGGTGGGTCGCGGCGAGGCGGACGGCGTCCTGCCACTCGGTGAGCGGGGCGGGCGGCACGGTGGCGGCGTGCCGGTGAACGTCCATGGCTGCCGCGAGCAGGTGGTGGGCGCGCACCGCGGCGTCGGCGGCGAGCAGTTCGAGCCCGGCCGGGTCCACGCCGGGCCCGGGCGCGCCGGAGCCCGCCAGCGCGGGGCCGCGCGAGGCCCGTCCCGGCACCGGCGGGGCGGCAGGCAGCGGCGGCAGTTCGGCCCCGGCGGTGAACGCCGCCGCCGCGGGCTCGCCGGGGCGGGCCGGAGGTACGCGCGGGCCCCTCACGGGTGACGCGGCGGACTCGGCCGCGGCGCGGGAGAGGTTCCGGCGGGCGAGTTCGTCCGTCAGCTCGTGCTCACCGCGGCCCCGCAGGAGCAGCAGGACGAAAGGATCCCGGTCCAGCAGCCGGGCGACCTGGTAGCAGAGAGCCGCCGCGTGCTTGCAGGGGACGCCCCAGTCGGGGCAGTCGCACGCCGGGTCGAGGTCCCGCGGCCCGGGCAGCAGGGTCACGCCCGCGGCCTCGGCGTCGTCCGCGAGCCCGGGCGGCATCTCGCCGTCAAGGAGCGCGGCGATGTGCGCGGCCCGTTCGGCGATCACGTCGAGGAGATGGTCCCACTGCCGATCGGTGAGCTGCCGCACCCGGACCCGGGAGCGGTACGGGGACGGGCGGCTGCCCCGCACCACGGCGGTCGCCGATCCCGCGTCGACGGTGACCCGTCCGACCGCGCCGCGCCGCGCATAGGTGCGGCCCCGTCCCAGGCGGCCGGCGTCCAGCGACGACTCCTCCAGTGCGGCCAGCCACGCCCGGCCCCACCAGGACTGCGCGAACGGGGCGCGACTGCCCTTGGCGGGAGGGAGCGCGTCGAAGGTGCGGGCCGCCTTCTGCCGAGCGGGGACACGTCGCCCGGTCGGCTCCGTCATCGCCGCCTCCCGCGCAGAGCGACCAGTTCGGCGAGTTCGGCGTCGCTCAGCTCGCTGAACGCCGCCTCGCCCGAACCGAGTACGGCATCGGCCAGCTCCCGCTTCCGGCGGAGCATCTCGGCGACCTTCTCCTCCACCGTCCCCTCGGCGATCAGCTTGTGCACCTGGACGGGCTGCGTCTGCCCGATGCGGTAGGCGCGGTCGGTGGCCTGGTCCTCCACAGCCGGGTTCCACCAGCGGTCGTAGTGCACGACGTGTCCGGCGCGGGTGAGGTTCAGGCCGGTCCCGGCCGCCTTCAAGGACAGCAGGAAGACTCTCTTCTCCCCGGCCTGGAAGGCGTCGACCATCTCCTCCCGGCGTCCCACCGTGGTCCCGCCGTGCAGGAACAGGGTTTCCACCCCGCAGTCCGCCAGGTGGCGCTCGATCAGCCGGCCCATCGAGACGTACTGGGTGAAGACCAGCGCGGCCCCCTCCTCGGCGAGGACGGTGTCCAGGAGTTCGTCCAGCAGCTCCAGCTTCCCCGACCGTCCCGGCAGCTTCGCACCGTCCGGCTCCTTCAGGTACTGCGCGGGGTGGTTGCACACCTGTTTCAGACCGGTCAGGAGCTTCATCACCAGCCCGCGCCGCGCCATGCCCTCGGAGCCCTCGATCTCCGCCATGAGCTCGCGGACCAGCGCCTCGTAGAGGGAGACCTGCTCCTTCGTCAGCGACACCGGCCGGTCGGTCTCGGTCTTGGGCGGCAGTTCGGGGGCGATGCCCGGGTCGGACTTGCGCCGCCTGAGCAGGAACGGGCGGACCAGTGCGGCGAGGTGGCGGGCCGCCTGCTCGTCGCGGTCGCCCTCGACGGCCTTGGCGTAGCGGTCCCGGAAGCCGGACAGCGTGCCCAGGAGCCCGGGGGTGGTCCAGTCGAGCAGCGCCCACAGCTCGGAGAGGTTGTTCTCCACCGGGGTGCCGGTCAGCGCGACGCGACCGCGCGAGGGGATCGTGCGCAGCGCCTTCGCGGTGTGCGCATGCGGGTTCTTCACGTGCTGGGCCTCGTCGGCGACGAGCAGCCCCCAAGGCTGCGCCCCCAGGCGTACGGCGTCGCGGCGCATCGTCCCGTAGGTGGTCAGCACGAAGCCGTCGCACGCCGCCGCCGAGAGGTCACGGCCGGGGCCGTGGAAGCGATGGACGGGCGTGGCCGGTGCGAAACGGCGGATCTCGCGCTCCCAGTTGCCGAGCAGGGATGCCGGGCAGACCACCAGTGTCGGGCCGGCGGTGGCCTTCCGCTCCTGCCGGCGCAGGTGGAGGGCGATCAGCGTCACGGTCTTGCCCAGGCCCATGTCGTCCGCGAGGCAGCCGCCCAGACCGAGCGACGTCATCCGGTGCAGCCAGTTCAGGCCGCGCAGCTGGTAGTCGCGCAGGGTCGCCGCGAGTGCCTTCGGCTGTTCCCGCGGTTCGCGTGCGGCGCGGGCCTCGGGGTCCGCGATCCGGGCACGCAGCTCCTCCAGCACACCGCTCGCGGTGACCGCGACACGTTCGCCGTCCACCTCGACGCTGCCGGTCAGCGCGGCCCCCAGGGCGTCCATCGCGGTCAGCGAGGGCGCCTGGGACGAGGCCGACCGCCGCAGGCGGCGCACCAGCTCCGGGTCGACGACCACCCACTGGTCGCGCAACCGCACCACCGGCTGGTGGGCCCGGACCAGACGCTCCAGCTCCTCGTCGGTCAGTTCCTGGTCCCCGAGCGCGACGCGCCAGCGGAAGTCCAGCAAGCCGCCCGATGACAGGAAGGACGCGGCCGAGGACGTCGTGCTCCTGCGGGCCGGTTCCAGGACGCCGGACGCGGTCAGCCCGCGTACCAGCTCCTTCGGCCAGTGCACGGCCACCCCTGCACCGGCGAGAGCCTCCGCCGCATCGCCCAGCAGCGCCAGGGCCTCGTCGTCCGACAGGTCCAGGCCGGCCGGAACAGCCGCCTCCAGCAGTCGCGCCGCGGGCGGCCACACCCGTGCGGCGCGGCGCAGGGTCAGCAACGTGTCCACGCGGGCCCGCGGGCCGAACACCTCGGGCGCGGCGGCCGATCCGGCCCACAGGTCCGCGGCGTCGGCGAGCACCGTCGGATCGGCCAGGCTGCGCAGCTGGACGACGGCCCGGAAGGAGCCGTGGCGGGCCTCTTCGGCCGCTCCGGCCTCCTCGGCGGCCCACGGTCCGCCGGCCTCGTCCGTGCCCGGCATCGGCATCGGCATCTCCAGCCGCAACGACACCTGGAGCCCCGCGTCACGGCCGGCGGCGACCTCGGCCGCCCAGGCCCGCTGCTCGGGCACCGCCTGCGGCGCACGGTCCGCGAAGGCGGGCCCGCCGGTCAGGTGGCGAGAGGCGGGCGTACGGGTCAGCGAGTCGGCGACCGCGTCCAGGAACGCCCGCAGCAGCGGCTCGGCCGGTGGAAGCGTGAGCGGGGAGACACCGGGAATCGGAACGGCGCGAGCTTGCGGCGGCATGGCGGCCGCGAGCGCGCGCAGCCGTTCGAGGTCCTGGGCGTCGTAGGGCCCGATCCGCCAGGCGTCGAAGCCATCGGCCGACACCCCGGGCAGCACCTGGCCGCGGGCCAGCAGGCTCAGCGCCAGTGTGGCTGCCGCACCCCAGAACGCCGTCGCGGCCGACGCCCGCCCGCTGCCGTCGGCGCCCAGCGCACGGCAGCGGGTCAGCAGCGGCAGTGCCTGCTCCACCGGCAGCACCGCGGCCGGCACTCTGGCCCTGCGCACGGTCGACCCGTGCGGGCGGACCACCGTCACCTCTTCCGTTCCCACGCCGAGATCCGGGGGCCCGCCGCCGGGCCTCCAGAAGGCGATCCGCCCCAGCCGGGGCGGATCCGCCGGCAGGAACACCGCCTCGCCGGATGCCACCTCCGGCAGCAGGGCGAGCAGCCGGTTCCGGTCCAGGGAGCCCGGCCCGGGCGCGGGCGGTCGACCGGCCGCGGCCCCGGCGGAGGTGTTCTCGTCCACCTCCGCCGACGCAAACGCCCTCGCCATCGCACCCACTCCCGGAAGTCGCTCGCGCTGCACCTTCGGGGCCGTCCCCGTACCCCTTTCGGCGCACCAAGGCTAGCCAATGGCGCGCACGCACGGTGACCGGAGCAGCGGCCGTCACCCGGTCCGGTTACGCTGCGCTCGATCTCCTCCGAAGGGGCGGAGCTTCAGCCGCTACGTCGCCCGGGCCGTCGAGCGCCGGCGCGAGCGGGAACGCCGAACGCCGGGCCACCGGCATGCGCAAGGTCTGCGGCGACCGCGTCGCACAAGAAGGATGTCGGTGCCGACGACGAGCCATGATGAAGAATGAGCACCGTGAGCACCCAAGACCTGGCCCAATCCCTGGGGACCCGCGAGACGCCGTGGCTCGAGTTCAAGAGCACGGCGAAGCGCGCCGGCAAGCGCGGTGACGCGATCGGCAACGCGGTGTGCGCCATGGCCAACGACCTCGCGGGACGTGGGGGCGGTGACATCCTCGTCGGGGTCGACGACAAGGGCGAGCCTGTCGAAGGTGCCGACACCAGCGACCAGGCGCTCCTCGCACTGACCGACCTCCGGGACGACGGCCGGATCCTCGACCGCCCCTCGTTTACCGTCCAAGCGGCCGTTTACCAGGGCAAACCGGTGGTGCACATCCGCGTGGAGGCATCGGGAACGCCACCTGTGCGATTCGAGGGCGTGGTCTGGGTGCGTCCAGGCCCCACGACGCGACGGGCGACGCGCGACGACGAACGGGTACTGACCGAACGCAGGCGCGCGGCGGACGGCCCCTACGACACCCGGCTGGTGCCTGCGAGCACCCTTGAGGACCTGGACCTGGAGGTCTTCCGCAGCACCTACCTGCCGTCCGTGGTCGACCCGGACGTCATCGAGGAGAACGGGCGGCCGCTGTCCCAGCAATTGGCCTCGCTTCACCTGACACGTTCCATGGACCACCCCGTTCCGACCGTTCTCGGTCTCCTGGTCGCGGGTTTCGACCCCAGCGCATTCGTCCCGGGGGCGTACGTGCAGTTCGTTCGCTATCAGGGCGCCGACCTGGACGCACCGGTCGCCGACGATCAGGAGCTGCGGCAGAACATCGTCGACACGGCAGCGCGCCTCGAACCCGTCCTCCGCGGGCATCTGCGGACCCGGCTGGTCGAGAAGGGGTTCCGTGAGGAACAGCATCCCGAATATCCCTTCGAAGCGCTGCGGGAGGTGTGCATGAACGCACTGATGCACCGCAATTACGAAACCTCCTACGCGCCGACCCGCATCGCCTGGTTCGACGACAGGATCGAGGTCACCAACCCGGGCGGGCCGTACGGGCAGGTGCGAAGCGACAACTTCGACCGGGTCAACGACTACCGGAACCCGTCCCTGGCCGCCGCCATGAAGTCACTCGGCTACGTCAACCGGTTCGGCCGGGGTATCGGCCGGGTCCGGGCCGCGCTCAAACGCAACGGAAACCCCCCACCCGAGTTCCAGGTCGACGAATCCTCGTGGTCCGTCACCCTGCGGGCGGCGACATGACATCCATCGCTCTCTTCAACAACAAGGGCGGGGTCGGGAAGACCACCCTGGCGTACCACCTCGCTCACATGTTCCAGCGGCTCGGCCTTCGAGTGCTGGCAGTGGACCTCGACCCCCAGTCGAATCTCACGGCCATGTGTCTCGACGAAACCGAACTCGAAGAACTGTGGGAGGACTCCTCCGAACTCATCGAGCAGGGGGTCGCACACCGCGCGCTGCCTGCCACCGGACGAGTCGGCCCGGGCCAGACCATCGCCGACGCCGTCCGCCCGATCCTGGAGGGCACCGGAGACATCCGGCCCGTCCACCCCGCCGCCGTGGCGCCCGGTCTCTGGCTGCTCCCGGGCAGCCTCGAACTCAGCCGGTTCGAGGACAAACTCTCCAACGAGTGGTTCAAGACCTACGCCGGAGACCTCGCGGCCATCCGTACGACAACCGCCTTCCACCGCGTCATCCAGGGCGCCGCCGGGGAGGTGGACGCGGACATCGTCCTCATCGACATCGGACCCAACCTCGGGGCGATCAACCGCGCGTCGTTGCTCGCCGCGGACGCCGTGCTCATGCCGCTGGCCGCCGACCTCTTCTCCCTCAAGGGGCTGCGCAACCTCGGCCCGACACTTCGGAACTGGCGTCGGGACTGGCAGCAGCTCATCCTGCCGCGCGTGCCGGGCAACATCCCCGCGCCCAGAGCCGTGATGCGACCTCTCGGCTACGTGATCATGCAGCCGGAGATGCGCCTCGATCGCCCCGTGAAGGCCTATGCCCGCTGGCTGGAGCGCATTCCGTGGGTCTTCGGTACGGCCGTACTGGGCCAGGAGACGGCTTCGTCCAGCGACCGCACGTACGAGATCGCGACGTTGCGGAACTACCGGAGCCTCATGCCGCTGGCCCACGATGCCCGGAAGCCCATGTTCGATCTCAGGCCGGCGGACGGAGCCTTGGGAAGTACGCAGAAATACGTCCAGACCTGCTTCCGGGAGTTCCGCCTCTTGGCCGAGGCTGTCCTCTCGCGCGTGGAGGAGCGCGAGACCCCGACGAGCTGAGCCGCCGAAGGCCGACGAACGACACGAAGGCGCGTCGGCCGCGGGTCAGGGCACGGATTCCGCGGCCCGGAAACCCAGCGAGGCGCTGCACCTGTGTGTGACGGTCGGCCACGGCCCCCAGGACGGGTACGACGACCTCGCCGAGCGCGTCCCCTCGACGCCCCTGCGGCGGCATGCAGGGCGGGATCTCGGGGCCCTTCGTCGGCACATCGCGTCCCGCGGTGAGCGGGGCGGGCCGTGCGGGGCCCGAGCGTCATACGGCGGGCGGGGCGGGGCGTGCGGGGCGGGGGGCGGCGTCGGGCCGGAGGGAGGTGTCGTTCTCGTGGTGGGCCCGGGCCAGGCCGACGCGGGAGTTGATCCGCAGTTTGCGGAAGATCTGCCGCAGGTGGAAGCCGACGGTGTGCGGTGACAGGAACATCCGCGCGGCCACCTGGCGGTTGGTCAGTCCCTGGGCCACCAGTTCCGCGACTCTGCGTTCGGTGTCGGTCAGGCTCGCCCAGCCGAACGGGGGCCGGTCCGCGTGCGTCCAGTGGCGCCGCCGCACTCCGAGGCGCCGCAGCCTGCGCCGCACGCGGGCCTCGTCCCGTTCGGCGCCCAGCCGGGCGTAGCCCGCCATCGCCCGGTCGAACGCCTCAACGGCGGCGTCCCGGTCGGCCGCCAGGACGCTCCCGAGATCTTCGGCGGCGGAGGCGAGGGCCCACGCGTCCTGGTGTTGCTCCACCGCGTGCCGCAGCGCGGCCGGGTCGCGCTCGAACAGGCCGCGGGCGTGCGCCGCGGCCGCCACCAGTGTCGGCACGTCGGCGTTGTCGGCGGCGAGGCGCACCGCCAGCCGTACGGCCGGCGCGGCCCGCTCCGGTTCGCCGGCGGCGATCGCCACGCGCACCAGCCAGGCGGCGGCGGCCGGTTCGCCGGCGAGAAGGCGGCGCAGGGCGCGCGGGTCCCGGTGGACCGTGCGCAGCGCGTCGTCCAGGGCCGCGCGGTCGCCACGTGCGGCGGCGAGCTGTGCGGCCGTCCAAGCGCCGAACGCCGCGAGCGCGCGGGCCTCGTCGCCCTGCGCGTACGTCCGCTCCGCCGATTCCGCCAGTCGCCCGACGTGGTCCTCCGCCATGGTGAGGTCGCCGCGGCGCAGCCCCACCTCGGCCAGGACGTGGTGGCCGAGCGGGGAGAACAGCGGCATCCCGGCCTGCCGCGCCTCGGCCAGTCCGGCGGTGGCCTTCGCCGTCGCCGCGTCGAGGGCGCCCTGTGCCAGGGCGATGGAGGCGCCGAGGATGACGGGGGCCGCGCGCAGAACCGCCTGGCCGTCGGCTTCGATGTCGGCGGCGAGCAGCCGGACGGCGGCCGCTGCCTCACCGGTGCGCCGCATACGTGTGAGCATGGCGGCCAGGATCAGGCGCGGTGGGATGTGCCGGGGGCCGGCCGAGCCGTCCTGGGGGCTGTCGACCGCCGTACGGGCGACGCGCAGCGCGTCACCGAGCCGGCCCGAGCGCCACAGGGCCAGGGCGAGGACGGCGGGCTCGCCCGCGCGGACGCCGTGCGGGGGCCCGGTCGCCCGCCGCGCCTCGTGCAGGGCGGCCGGCACGTCGAGCGCGGTGAGGGCGTAGAGCCTGTTGCGGGCGGCCTCCTCCCGGGCCCTCCCGTCGCTCTCGGCGTCGTCGCAGGCCGCGGCCGCTTCCGCGGCGCGCCCCGACAGCAGCAGGGCGGAGGAGAGCCCGCACTTCAAGTCCGCGGCCTGGTCCGGGGGCAAGGGGGTGTTCAGCGCCTCGCGGGCCAGCGCCACCGCGCGCGGCAGGGGGCCGACGCGGGTGAGCGTGTCCACCACGGTGCGCAGCAGCCGGGGCCGCGCGGCTGCGCCCGGGCCGCTGATCTCCAGTGCGCGCAGGGCCAGTTCGGCCGCGGCGCGCGGGTCGGCCGCGCGGACGGCGCCGGCCGCGGCGTGCAGGACCTCGGCCGCCTGGCTGTCGCCGGGGCGCGCGCCGCGCGCGAGGTGCGCCGCGGCCCGCAGCACGTCGCCGTCCCGGCCGAGGAGCATCTCCGCCGCCTGGCGGTGCAGGGCGCCGCGCAGGGGGCGGGGAAGTGTCGCGAGCAGCGCCTGCCTGACGAGCTCGTGCCGGAAGGCGATGGTGTCGTGCGTGGCGACCACGATCCGCGACTCCAGCGCCTCCTGGAGTGCGGGGAGCGTGGCGGCGGCCGTCTCGCCCAGTATGTGCGACACGTCGTCGGGCCGGAACTGCCGCCCCAGCACGGCGGCCACGTCGAGCAGCAGCCGCGCGGCGGGCGAGAACGTCTTCGTGCGGTGACGCACCAGCGTGCTGAACCGGCGTGGCGGGGCGGGCGCGTCACCGGCCCCTTCCCCTGTCTCGGCCCGGTCGGCGGGTACGGCCGACTCCCCTGTCTCGGCCCGCCCGGCGGATACGGCCGGCTCCCCGGTGCCGGCCCGCCCGGCGGGTACGGTCAACCGCGCCTGGCCGTCGGCGGTGCGCAACCGGTCCTCCTCGGCGAGGCCGTCGAGCAGTGCGACGAGCGCCGCCGGGTTGCCGTCGGCCGCTTCCAGGCAGCCGAGCAGTTCGTGGGAGGGGTGGGCGCCCAGCCGCTCGGCGGCCAGCCGCGCCACCGCGGCTCCGGGAAGCGGCTCCAGGAGCGCGTACTCGGCGCCCGCGCCCTCGCGCAGCACCGCGAAGAGCCGGTCGACCGTTGGCCCGCCCCTGTCCTGGCACCGGGCGAGGATCCACACCACCGGCCGGGCGGCGAACCTGGTCACCAGGCTGTGCAGGGCCGCCAGGGTGAGCGGGTCGGCCCAGTGCAGGTCGTCCAGTACGACGGCCACCGGGCCGGACCGCAGCCGTCTGTCCAGCCGGACGCGGAACCGGTCGATCGGCCCGGTGTCGATCGGCCCGGTGCCGATCGGCCCGGCGTCCATCGGCCTGGCGTCGATCGGCCCGGCGGGGCCCGCCGTGCCGCCTTCGCCGGCCGGTGGGGCGTGGGCGCTGCCGCCGCCCAGGGCCGCCGAGAGCGGCGCCAGGGGAACTGCCCGGCGTACCTCGTCGGCCGCCGCGTACACCGCCCAGAAACCTGACCGCGCCGCGTGGGCCGTCGCGTCGGTCAGCAGCCTGCTGCGGCCCGCGCCGGGAGGGCCTTCGACGAGGAGGACGCCTCCTTGCCGCGACCCGGACGCGGCAGCCGCCAGGAGGGCGAGCACCTGTGCCCACTGCCGTTCCCGGCCCCACGGCGGGTGAACTGCCGCTGCCGCGGCGGGCACTCGACGCGACGATGACATACTGTGACCCCTCGCTACTCACAGTGCCGACCAGTCGCCCCAATCGTCGGGTAGCGGGATGTTCACTGTCAATAAGCTGTTTATGCGGCACTTGGGCCGAAACGGTGTCACCCGCCGCTCGGCCCGCCCGCGCGGAAGCGGTCGGCGTACAGGCGCAGGAGTTCCGGTACGTGCGGGGGGAGGCCGGGCAGGTCGGCGGCCTGGACGGCCAGGTGCGCGAAGCGCATGCCGATGGAGCGGGTCGCGACGTCCGGGCGGGCGATGAAGCCGGGCACCTCCTCGAGTTCGAACGACGGCCCCGCCGTTCGCCCCGGTTGTCCGGACGGAAGGGTCACCAGGTGCTCGGCGACGGGCCGCATGACGCCGGTCATGAGGTCGATCGCCGTGTTCATCAGGGGGGAGCGGCGCAGGCTGGTGTCGGCCGCGCCGCCGAAGTGCTGGATCAGGAGCTGGTTCATGACGAAGTAGGAGCGGTTGAACACCACCAGGGCCGCTCGCGCCCGCGGATCCGTCACCTCCTCGCGGGCGGGGTTCCCCGAGTGCAGGGAGGGGTTGCGCAGCACCGGGTAGGCGGGTGTCCAGCCGGGCCGCCGCCGGCCCGGCCGCTTCAGGTGCTCGGCCATCAGCAGGTCCGACATCCGCAGGAAGGTGTCGTAGTGCGAGGGCTCGTCGTGCTCCACGGTCCTCAGCACGCCCCCTTCGCCGTGTTCGGTGACGAAGTCGATCGCGAACAGGGCGCTGGAGACGTCGTCCACCTCCAACTCGTAGTCCGGGTGCACCCGGTTGACCGACTCGCGCATGAACAGGTGGTGCTCGCCGCCGCCTCGTCCCCGCTCGACCAGGAACAGGTCGGGCACCGTGCGGATGCCGTCGCGGATCGCCGCGTAGAGGTCGCTCAGCGACTGGTAGCGGTACGGGCCGCCGCCGGGCGGACCGGGCGCGGGGTCGTCGGCGAGATCCGGGGTGTGCGACCGGGGGCGCTCCAGGGCGATGAACCGCTGCACGCTGCCCAGGCCGAACCCTTCCAGGCACAGGTCCACCGGTACGCGCAGCCGCTGGTTGACGGTGCCGAAGTCGATCCGCGGCAGGTGGAAGGGGAGCCCCATGGCGGTGATGATGTTGTTGATCACCAGGAAGTGCATCATCTCCTCCCGGGCCACGCCCAGCAGGGCCCCGCGCATTCCGTCGTCGCGTCCGTGCGCGCCCTCGCCGCACGCGAGGCGCAGCTGCTCACCGGTCCACTCGCCGCGCCCGACCAGCTCCCGGCCCGCCGCGTGCGGCGGGATCGACCAGGCGGCGTACAAGTACTGCATCATGCCGGCGAGTTCCACGCCCGCGGCCTCGCGCAGGCCCTCGTAGAGCTGGGAGCGGGTGGTGATGGCGCCCTCGCGCGGGCGGCGGCGGACGGTCAGGGGCGGGGGGCGGCGACCCGCCTCGGCCTGCCGTACGTAGGCCAGCAGCAGTCTCGCCTGCGGCGCGGTCAGGTCGCGGGAGGGCGGCATGGCGTACGTCCTGTCCCTGTTGCGGGGATCGCACATCTGCCAGGTCAGCCGCCCGTACGTGGCCACCAGGGACCGGTCGGCCAGGCTGAAGACGCCCTCGCGCATGAACGAGTAGAGCAGTTCGTACGGGGCGAACACCTCCTGGTAGAGGACCTCGAAGTCCACTTGGTCGCGGGGGATGTCGTCGAGGTGGCCGGTGTCGGGCAGGGCCCGCACGTCCACGGTGGCCATGGCGGGCCAGTACCCGAGGCGGTCGTCGTTGTCGTACGCGCGGGCGGCCGAGCCCGTCTCGGCCGGGTCGCACGGCGGCCGGTCGCCTTCCGGTAGGAACAGCAGCCGGGTGGTGCCCGCGGCGGCGCAGCGGACGGCCAGCCGGCCCCGCCCGTCCGCGTCGGTCGTGAGGGCGCAGGACGGCGCCCAGCCGCCGTCCGCCTCCCCCGCGCCGCCGGGGCGGACGTCCACGATCCGGACGTCGCCGCACCGCGCGCCGCCGCCAGTAAGCCGCGGGTCGCCGGGCAGCGCCCGGGGGTTGAAGAACTGCAGGACGCGAAGGCCCGACACCGGGGCGGGGCGGCCGAGGCGGTAGCTGCGCACCGCCACTTCCGCGGTGCTGTTCTCGCCGGTGCGGGCGGTGGAGTCCTCCAGGAACAGCGCGCTCCCGTCGACGCGCACCACCGTCTCCTCCTCGGTCAGCAGCACTTGGGGCGGGCGGCCCGGTACGGCTCCCACGAGCACCAGCGGCTCCGCGTGGTCCGCGGGCCCGGTGAAGCCGGGGCACGTGGCGACGGTGACGAGCCCGCCGGTCGCATCGGTGTCCCCGAGGTACGCCTCCCGGGGGACCCGGGCGACCACGCGCCCCGAGTCGCGGGTGCGCAACTGGAGTTCCCCGGCGTCCAGGCGCGGGCCGAGCCGGTGCAGCGGCCCGGGACCGGGCTCGGCGCTCCGGTGGAGGACAGGCACGGCGGTGATCAGGTCGAAGGTGGTGTGTCCGGCGGTCACGGCCACCGCCGCGTTGTGGAACGCGGTGTCCAGGCCGAGGCTGCGCGGCCCGCGGGCGCTGAGCAGCCGCCCGGCCGGGCAGGTCCGCTCCTCGTCGCGGCGCCACGGTGCGATCGTGCCGCGGACCTGCCAGACGTCGGGGGCGTCGTTGGCCTGCGGCGTGGCCATGTTGCCGAAGGCGAAGCGGACGACGAGGCCACCGAAGCCGTCCCCCGCGAGCCGCGCGCGCAGCAGCCGCGCGGCCTCGGACACCTCCGTCCCGCCGAACCACTCCAGTCCCTGATCGGCCTCCACCGCGAACTGGTGGACCACGGAGCGGGAGAAGCGGGCCGCCAGCGGGTGGTCGCCGGCGTCGAGGACGTACCGCGAGTTCTGCCAGCGCGGCGGCTGGAGTCCGGTGACGGTGCCCGACGCCATGTAGCCGACGTCGTGCGAGCGGCCCTGCCTGCCGAAGCAGAAGTGGCCGACCATCACGGTGGTGGTCCACTCGGACGCCGGGTCGACGTCGAACACGCGGGCGCGGTTGGCGGTGGTCCCCAGGTAGTCGTTGTAGTGGCCCCACATGTCGACGCGGCGGCCGACCACCGGGTCACCCGTGGCGGCCTCGCCCGGGGTCCGTTCCCAGCCGGTGATCGCCGCGTCGATCCAGAAGTGGCCGTTGCCCCCGAAGTTCCAGCCCTTGACCGTGCTGAACGGGCCGTCCGCGGTCGCCTTGCCGGCCGCGTCGAAGCGCTCGCCGAGACCGCCGAGGTGCTCGTGGTACTCCCGGGCCGGGCGGTCCGCCGGGAAGGGAAGGCCGTCGGCGGTCAGCGCCTTGTTGCGGGCGAGGTCGTAAAGACCGCAGCGCGGACCCGTGGGGAGGCGGGTGACCGCGGTCCCGGCGAAGTGCAGGCGCGGGGTGTCGAAGACGCTCACCCGGACCCCCTGAGCGCCGCGTCGACGGCCGTCACGGCGGCCAGCGCCGACTCGATGGCGCCGTTGATCCACGCCGGGGTGGAGGAGCAGTGCTCGCCGGCGAAGAACAGCCGCCCTTGGGGACGGGCGGCGCGCCGCATCTCCTCGGCGCGGCCCTCGGCGTCCTTGCCGTGGCGCCAGCGCCGCGAGGTGCACCCGTTGCTCCACCGGTGGCCGGCCCAGGCCATGCTGGCCGCGCCCAGGACGGTGCCCGGCTCGCCGAGCTCCGGGTACAGCCGGGCGAGTTCGCCGATGACGGCCTCGTGCCTGGCCTGCGCGGGAATGCGGCCGAGCAGGTCGGCGTCCTCGGCGATCGCGTACGAGCCGAGCAGGACCGCGCCCAGGGCCGGGTCGCCCTCGCGCGGCGGGTAGTACGTCTGCCGGGTGCGGCCGCCGGTCGCCGACCCTCCCCCGGTGATGCCGTCACGTTCCCAGAACGCCTCCCGGCAGTGCAGCGCCACCTTCGTCGCGGCCCCGTACTCCACGCTGCTGATCACCTCGCGCTTGTCGTCGTCGACGCCGGTCATCGCCATGTGGCGCAGCACCGAGAACGGCAGCGTGCACAGCGCGGCCGGGTACCGCGCGGACAGGCGGCGCCCGCTGTGCCGCAGCGTGAGGCCGACGCCGCCGTCGCGGGTGTGCAGCGCGACCACCTCCCGGCGGCGCAGGATCGGCCCGCGGACGCGGTCGGCGAGGCGCTCGGTGAGCCGGCTCATGCCACCGCTGAGGCACATCAGGCCGGTGCCGGTCTCCAGCAGGAGGTCGTCGAGGAAGCTGTAGAGGCGCGGGCCGCATCCCATCCGCAGTTCGGGGTGTGCCCGGAAGACGGCCCCGAGATCGATCCGGTCCGCCGCGGGACCGTGGACGTAAGGAGTCAGGTCGACGCGGTCGGCCGGCGGCAGCAGCGAGGCCAGGTCCGCGGTCAGGTTGTCGCGCAGCTCGGCCGGGCCCATCGCCCGCACCACCGCGCCCAGCCAGGCGCCGAGCAGCATGGTGGCGGGCGCGTACGACGCCGTCGGCAGCCGGCGCCGCAGATCCGCCAGGAGGGGACCGGAGGCGTCCTTGACGCGGACGTAACCGCTCTCGGTGGTCAGGTAGTTGTTCTCGTCGCTGAGGATCGTGCGGAACGGGCGCAGCGCCGGGCGCAGGCCGAGCCTGTCGATGTACCGCATGGTCAGCTCGTGGCCGGAGGGGATGCGCATGGCGCCGAGTTCCGCGTGGGGGGCGCCCTCGCCGGTGCCGAAGCGGTGGGTGTAGACCCGGCCCCCGATCCGCTCGCTGCCCTCCAGGACGACCACCCGGTGGCCCAGCGACTCCAGTTCCCACGCCGCCACCAGACCGGCTGTTCCGGCGCCCAGGATCGCGATGCCCGCGCCGCGGTCGCCGGGGACCGCCTCGACCGCGTCCGCCGCGTCCACCGCGTCCGCCGCGTCCACCATGTCCACCGCTCCCGCCCCCCGCACAGCCTCGACCGCCTGCACCGCCGCGCCGCTTTCGGCTTTCGTCGATTCCCGCATGGAAACGACTGTGCGCTGCCGCCAGGGGCCACCACATCCCCCGGTCGGGAGCGGGTGAACGGGTGACGGGAGGGTTTTTGGCCGCGTTCCCGTATCCGCCGCCGAGCGCATCCCGCGCGATCGCGTAGATTGCGCCGGCTTTCTCCGCCGGGAACCGCGGCCGGGTTCTACCGTTGGCCGGGATCCGAGAATCAGAGGACCTCAGGGGGTTTCCGTCATGGACCAGCGGATCAAAAAAATCGTCATCCTCGGGGGCGGGACCGCGGGCTGGATGTCCGCCGCCTATCTGGCGAAGGCGTTGGGCGACACCGTCACCGTCACCGTACTGGAAGCGCCGTCCATTCCCAGAATCGGAGTCGGAGAGGCCACGATCCCCAACCTGCAAAAGGTGTTCTTCGACTTCCTCGGGCTCTCCGAGGAGGAATGGATGCCCGAATGCAACGCGTCGTACAAGATGGCCGTGAAGTTCATCAACTGGCGCACCCCCGGTCCCGGAGAGCCGCACGCCCGCGACCTGAACGGCCGCCCCGACCACTTTCACCACCCCTTCGGCATCCTGCCGGAGCACGAGGGCCTGCCGCTGTCGCACTACTGGGTCCGCGACCGCCACCGCGGCCTCACCGACGAACCCTTCGACTACGCGTGCTTCCCCGTCATCGCTCTGATGGACGGGCACAAGGCCCCGCGGGACCACGACGGCCGGCCCGTCACCAACTACGCCTGGCACTTCGACGCGCACCTGGTCGCGGACTTCCTGCGCCGCCACGCGACCCGCGCGCTGGGGGTCCGCCACGTCCAGGACGAGATGGTGGCGGCGCACCGGGACGAGCGGGGGTTCGTCACCTCGCTCGCCACCAGGAGCGGCGCCTGCCTCGACGCCGACCTGTTCATCGACTGCTCGGGCTTTCGCGGACTGCTCATCAACAAAGCCCTCGCGGAGCCCTTCATCGACATGAACGACCACCTGCTGTGCAACAGCGCGGTGGCCTACGCCCTGCCCCATGACGACGAGAAGAACGGCGTCGAGCCGTACACCTCCGCCATCGCGATGAAGGCGGGCTGGACCTGGAAGATCCCGATGCTCGGCCGCTTCGGCACGGGATACGTCTACTCCGACCGGTTCGCCACCCAGGACGAGGCCACCGTGGACTTCTGCCGGCTCTGGGGAATCGACCCCGAGGAAGTGTCCGGGCACCTCAACCACGTCCGCTTCCGCGTCGGCCGCAACCGCCGGGCGTGGGTCAAGAACGTGGTCGGCATCGGCCTTTCGTCCTGCTTCCTCGAACCCCTGGAGTCGACCGGGATCTACTTCGTCTACGCCGCGCTGTACCAACTGGTCAAACACTTCCCGGACAAGCGGTTCGACAGCATTCTGGCCGACCGCTTCAACGCGGAGATCGAGACGATGTTCGACGACACACGCGACTTCATCCAGGCGCACTTCGCGCTGGCGCCGCGTGAGGACACCGCGTTCTGGCGGGCCAACAAGGAGCTGCGCCTCGGCGACCGGATCAGCGAGAAGATCGCGATGTACCGCGCGGGCCTGCCGGTCAACCCCCCGTTCAGTACGGCGAGCCAGTACTACGGGAGCTTCGAGGTCGAGTTCCGCAACTTCTGGAACAACGGGAGCTACTACTCCATCTTCGCCGGCCTCGGCCTGGAACCGGACCACCCGCTGCCGGTCCTGATGCACCGCGACGACGCGGCCGAGAGCGCCCGGCACCTGTTCGAGCGGGTGAAGCGGGAGCAGCGGGAACTGCCCGGCGCCCTCCCCTCCGCCTACGAGTCCCTGCGGCTCCTCCACCGCACATGACGCCCGGAACACCTCTGGCGGGCATCGGTTCGGCGTCCACGGCGTCGGCGGGTTCCGGCTCCCCTGAGGCGGGTTCCGGCTCCGCTGAGGCGGGTTCCGCGGACTCCGCGGACTCCGCGGAACCCGGTGCTGTGGACGCCGGTTACGGCGACGCCGGGGACGCCGGCTCGGTGCCCGTGGACGACTACAGGGCGCTGATGAGCGCCTTCCCGACGGGCGTCGCCGTGGTGACCGCCGTGGACCGGCTCGGGCAGCCGCGCGGTGCCACCTGCTCGTCCCTGTGCAGCGTGACGCTCACTCCGCCCACGCTGCTGGTATGCCTGACGACCGGCAGCGGCACCCTGGCGGCGATACGCACCGGCGGCCGTTTCGCGGTGAACCTGCTGCACTCCCGCGCCCGGCGCGCCGCGCGGACCTTCTCCGCTCCGGTCGAGGACCGGTTCGCCCGGGTCCGCTGGGAGCCGCTGGGCCCGGCCGGACTGCCCTGGCTCGTGCGGGACGCCTTCGCGGTGGCCGAGTGCCGCGTCACCGCCATGTCCCCGTTCGGCAGCCACACCCTCGTCCTCGGGACGGTGACCAGCGCCGACTGCCGCGCCGACGTGCCACTGCTGTACGGGCTGCGGCAGTTCTCCCGGTGGACACCCGGTTCGGGGCGCTGACACGGACCACGGCCGCGGGCGGCGTCGAAGCCGCCCGCGGCCGTGTCGGCGACTGTCAGGAGGTCGGGGGCGGAGGCGATGGCGGCGTCGAAGCCGGAGCCGGGGTCGGACCCGGGGTCGGCGTGTGCGGCGGGGCCGGGGTCCGCGGGGCCTGCCAGCGTGCCACCACCATCGCGGGAACGACCCCGTCGACGAACTCGACCCCGGGAAACCAGGAGGAGAACGCCTCGCGGAACTCCTCGCGGCTCGGCACCGAGCTGTGCCGGCACAACTCCTGCCAGCTCGGGTGGAAGAACAGGTTCAGCACGTCGGTCGCCGCCTCGACGCTGCCGGTCATCGTGTACGCCGTCCGGGCGTTCCGGAACGCCACGTCGGTCAGCCAGTCCGCGTCCTCGCCCTTGCGCTCGTGCCCCGCGTTCCGCTCGGGCTCGAAGACGATCAGCCGCCCGCCGGGAGCCAGCAGCGACCGCAGATGCGGAAGAATCCGGTCGTACGGCCGCATGTGGAAGACGGCGCTGTAGGAGAAGACGAGGTCGAACCGCCCGTCCCGCTCGGCGGTGACGTCATGGGCGCCGCGCTTCTCGTAGCGGACGTTGGGGCGGGAGTGGTCGCGCCGGCCGATGTCGAGCATGACGTCGGCCACGTCGACGCCGAGCACCTCCTCGTAGTGCTCGGCCAGCAGCGGGCAGAAGCGTCCGGTGCCGCATCCGACGTCGATCGCCCGGCGGCCGCCGGGAGCGAGTGCGGAGCCGAGCCACTCGTGGAGCCCGGGGGCCCGGCTCATCCACTCGGCGATCCGGTGGTAGGGAGCCGCCACGTCGTCGAACAGGGCCCCGATCGACTCCGGGGCGGGGGCGGGGCCCTGCGGGGGGACGCCGGCGGTGGTGGAACCCGGTGTGCTCATCCGTGGACCTCCTGCCGCGCGGCGCCGCCACCCGCCGTGATCTCCTCGATCGTTTCGATGAGGCTCGTCGGCCCCTGCTCGCCGTGGCCGTCGCGGATGCGGCGGTCGAGCAGCGAGGCGAGGTGCTCCAGCCGTTCGGTGTCGACGGCGCGCGATCCGCGCACCTCGATCACCGTTCGCGTCAGCGCGGCGAGTTCGGCCACGGTTCCCTGGGTCGCCGGATCGTAGTCGCCGTGGTCGGCCTGTTCGGCGATCATCGGCATCAGGGGCGGGATCTCACCGATCGTGCGCGCCACCACCGGAGCGAATTGCGATGCGGCGACCCCCTCGCGGCGCACCATGGCCAACGTGTGCAGGTAGCCGATCCAGAATTCGAAGTACAAGCTGTTCATCGCCATGTCGAACAGCGCCGCCACGGCCGGATCGGCCCCCACGTAGCGGGCACCCCCGCCCAGCGTGAGCAGGGTCGCCTTGTGCCGGTCGAACACCTCGGACGGGCCCGAGTACAGGAGATGCGTCTGCGGCCCGCCGATCAGGCGGTAGTCGGTCATCGCGGCACCACCCAGGTACTCCGCGCCGTGCCCCGCGGCCCAGGCGGCGGCCGCGTGGGCCGCTTCGGGAGTGCTGGTGGTCATGTTGACCAGGGTGCGGCCCGCGATGGCGGATCCCACGCCCGCCATGACTTCCCGGGCGGCCCGGTCGTCCTTCACGCAGAGGATCACCAGAGGCGCGGCGGCCGCTGCCGTGGCCGGGGTGTCGGCCACGGTCGCCCCCGCTTCGGCCGGCGGTCCCGTCCTGTCGCGTGAGCGGTTCCACACGGTGGTCCGGTGGCCCGCCGCCAGCAGCGCCCCGGCGATCGCGCCGCCCATGCGTCCGGTGCCCAGCACCGCCACGGCGTCGGCGCTCATGACCGGCGGCCCGTGTCCTGGCGCCGGCCGCGGAGCACGGAGCGGGGCGCGGACGGCGGCTGGACCGGCGGCACGGACGGCGGCGGGAGCAGCGGCGCGATCAATGGCGCGATCAATGGCGGGGCGCAGGGGCTTTCGGGCCCGACGCCGGTGGTATCGGCGGGCATCGACGCCGTCCCACGCGAATTCCTGGTGCAGTCGATTCCATTCATACCCGCCATGCTGCGCACGGTCCGCGGCGTTCAAACTCGCACTCGTCACCGCGGAAGAATTCGAATTCTGCGGACCGCGGCCCGCTGTCGAATACTACGCGTTCACGCGGGATCGAACGCGCCGCCCGGTGGGAACGGGGGCGAACGGGGGCGGAAACCGCCCCGAAAACCAGTGCCGTTCGCGCGGTTCGTCGCGTGATACGGCGGGCCCGGCCAAGCGCCACACTCGTCAAAAGGCCACCCGCCGGGGCCGGGTCACGACGGCCCACCGCACGGCACCCGAAAGGAAGCGGAATGGGTACTGCGACAAAGACGCCCGCGACGATTCCGGTCGCGGGGAACTCCGTGCCCTTTCTGGGACACGCGGTACCGCTTCTGCGCGACCCCCTGGGGTTCCTGTCGTCGCTGCCCGCGTACGGCAGCCTGGTGAAGCTGCGCCTGGGCCCGCTGCCGGTCGTCATGGTGTGCGACCCCGGGCTCACCCGCCAGGTGCTGCTGGACGACCGCACCTTCGACATGGGCGGACCGGTCATGGACCGGGCCCGCAAGCTCGTCGGCGAGGGGCTCGGCACCTGCCCGCGCAGCAAGCACAGGCGCCAGCGCCGGCTGTGCCAGCCGGCCTTCCACCGCGACCGCATGCCCGTCTACGGGGAGCCGATGGCGGCCTCCTGCACCGCGGTGGCCGACTCCTGGCACGACGGCCAGGTGATCGACGTGACCGGCGCGATGTCGACGCTGGTCATGCGAGTCGTCGCACAGACCATGTTCGGCACCTCACTCCCCCGGGTCTCACGAGACCTCGCACAGGACTTCAGGGCCGTGGCGCAACCCGCGTTCTGGCTGATGGTCATGCCCCCGGTCCTGGGCCGGCTGCCGCTCCCCGCGAACCGCCGCTTCCGGCAGGCCCGCGACGGAATGTGGGACACGGTCCGCGACATCATCGCCGCGCGCCGCCTCGACGGCGGCGACCACGCCGACCTGCTCGCCTCGCTGCTGGACGCGCAGGATCCCGAGAGCGATCCCGAGGAACGGGCGTTGAGCGACGAGGAGGTGGCCGAACAGGTCGTCAACATCTTCGCCGGATCCGACGCCGCCGGCCCGGCACTGGCCTGGGCGCTGTACCTGATCGCCACGCACCCGGAGATCGAGGAGCGCCTGCACGCCGAGGTCGACGAGGTCCTGGCCGGCGGCCCGCTCACCTTCGCGCACCTGCCGGAGCTGAAGCTGGCCGATCGCGTGATCTCCGAGGCGCTGCGGCTCTACACCCCCACGTGGCTCGGCAGCCGCATCGTCACCGCCGACACCGACCTGGGCGGGTACGAACTCCCCGCCAAGACCATGATCGGCTGGAGCCCCTACCTCATCCACCGCCGCCCCGACCTCTACGACGACCCCGACCGCTTCGACCCGGACCGGTGGCTCGGCTCCCGGACCGACAAAGAGGCGTACTTCCCCTTCGGCGCGGGCGCCCGCAAGTGCATCGGCAACCGCTTCGGCACCGCGACGGCCGTCCTCACCCTGGCGGCGATCGCTTCCCGCTGGACCCTGCGCCCGGCCGACGACCAGCCGCTGCGTCCGGTCGTGAAGACGATGCTGGCTCCCTACGGACTGCGCATGCGCGTGACGGCCCGCGGCCGAGAGGCCTGAGCCCCGCGGGCGCCGGGCCGGGGATGGCCGGCGCCCGCGGGGGGCGGGTCACAGGGTGCGTTCGAGGCGGTCGGACATCAGCTTGACGAAGCGGGCCGGGTCGGTCGGCTCGCTGCCTTCCGCGAGGAGGGCGAGATTGTGGACGAGTTCGGCCGTCTCGGCCAGGGCGGGGTCGTCCGGGCGCTCGCCGTGAGTGCGGTTGAGGGCGGTCACCAGGGGGTGCTTCGGGTTCAGTTCGAGGATCCGCTTGGCGCGGGGGATCTCCTGGCCCATGGCCCGGTAGAGGTTCTCCAGCGCCGGGGTCGCGTCGTACGTGTCCGAGACGACGCACGCGGGCGAGACGGTGAGGCGCGAGGAGAGCCTGACCTCCTTGACGTGGTCGCTCAGCCGCTCGGTCATCCAGGCCAGCACGCCCGCGAACTCCTCGCGCTGCTTCTCCCGCTCGGTGTCCGCCGCCTCCTTCTCCTCCTTGGTGCCGAGGTCGACGTCGCCCTTGGCGACGGAACGGAACTCCTTGCCGTCGAACGCGGGGGCCGTGTCGACCCACACCTCGTCGACCGGGTCGGTCAGCAGCAGCACCTCGACGCCGCGGTCCCGGAACGCCTCCATGTGCGGCGAGTTCTCGATGGCCTGCCGGGACTCGCCCGTCAGGTAGTAGATGTGCTCCTGGCCCTCCTTCATGCGCTCCACGTACTGCGCGAGCGTGGTCGGCTGCTCGGCATCGTGGGTCGTGGCGAAGGAGGACACGCCCAGGATGGCGTCGCGGTTCTCCGCGTCGCTCAGCAGTCCCTCCTTCACGACACGGCCGAACTCGTGCCAGAAGGTGGCGTACCGCTCGGGGTGCGCGGACATCATGTCCTTCACCGTCGAGAGCACCTTCTTCGCCAGCCGGCGGTGCATCAGCTGGATCTGACGGTCCTGCTGCAGGATCTCGCGGGACACGTTGAGCGACAGGTCCGCCGCGTCCACGACACCCTTGACGAACCGCAGGTAGGGCGGCATCAGTGCTTCGCAGTCGTCCATGATGAAGACGCGCTTCACATAGAGCTGGACACCGCGCTTGTAGCCCTGCAGGAACAGGTCCTGGGGCGCGTGGGAAGGGATGAACAGCAGCGCCTGGTACTCGAAGGTGCCTTCCGCCTGCAGGCGGATGGTCTCCAGCGGGTCGCTCCAGTCGTGGCTGATGTGCTTGTACAGCTCGTGGTACTCGTCGTCGGTGACCTCGTCGCGCGAGCGGGCCCACAGGGCCTTCATCGAGTTGAGGGTCTCGGGTTCGGCGGGCGCGGCACCGCTCTCCCCGTCCTCCGCGGTCTCCGCGTCGTCCGCGGCTTCCCCGGTCTCCCCCGCGCCGGCGCTGTCCGCCGGCCGCGGCACCATCCGGATCGGCCAGGTGATGAAGTCCGAGTACCGCTTGACGATCTCCCGCAGCTTCCACGGCGAGGTGTAGTCGTGGAGCTGGTCCTCGGCGTCCTCGGGCTTCAGGCGCAGCAGGATCGAGGTGCCCTGCGGCGCGTCGTCGACGGTCTCCACCGTGTACGTGCCCTCGCCGCTGGACGTCCAGCGGGTGCCCTGCTTCTCGCCCGCGCGCCGGGTCAGCAGCGTGACCTCCTCGGCGACCATGAAGCTGGAGTAGAAGCCGACACCGAACTGCCCGATCAGCCCCTCCGCGGCCGCGCCGTCCCCGGCCTCCTTCAGCTCCCGCAGGAAGGCCGCCGTACCGGAGTTGGCGATGGTGCCGATGAGTTCGACCACCTCGTCGCGGGACATGCCGATCCCGTTGTCGCGGACCGTGAGCGTACGGGCCCGCGGGTCCGCCTCCAGGGCGATGTGGAGGTCGGACACGTCCGCGCCCGGCGCATCGTCCCGCAGTGCCTCCAGCCGCAGCTTGTCCAGCGCGTCGGAGGCGTTGGAGATCAGCTCGCGAAGGAACACGTCCTTGTTGGAGTAGATCGAGTGAATCATCATCTGCAGAAGCTGACGGGCTTCCACCTGGAACTCGAACGTCTCGGTCGCCATTTCCGTTGAGTCCTCTGCTCCTTCTCGGGTCACCAGGTGACGAGTACTGACATCAACTGTAGATCGCCCCGGGCAACCCGCAGGGCGGGTTTTCCACAGGCCGGGAGAGGTTGGCCGCATACCGTAATACGGTGGCGGGATGGGGCATCACCACACGGAGGACCCCTGGCGGGTCAGGGTGGACGACGCGGACGGGACCGTGTGCGGGGCGGGCGTCCTGCTGGACGACCGGCATGTCCTGACGTGTGCGCACGTGGTGCGGGACGCGGGGGCCGAGCCCGGGGGGCGGGCGCCGCACCTGCGGATCACCAGCGTCGCGTGCAGGCCGGAGTGGACGCGCACGGCGCGGGTCTCGCCCGACTCCTGGGTGCACGAGATGGGCACGCAGCGCGGTGACGTGGCGCTGCTGCGGCTCGACGACCCGGCCGACTGCGGTACCCGCACGACACTGCGGCGGGCACCCGTGTCCGGCGGGCGGGTGAGCGCGTACGGCTTTCCGTACGCCTCCCGGGACATCGGCATGGGGGCGGAGGCGGAGCTGGGGCCGGCCGGGGGCCGCGAAGGGGAGTGGGTGCTGCTCAACCAGGTGCGGCCGGGCGGCCCCTGGATCGAGCCGGGCTACTCGGGGGCCGGGGTGACGCTCACGGAAGGCGAGTTCAAGGGCCGCGTGATCGGCATCGTGGTCGCCGACTTCGTGGACGGGGGTGCCCGCGCCGCCTGGATGCTGTCGGCCGAGACCATCGAGCGCTACCTGCCGGAGATCGAACGGGTCACCGACGGCAGTCCCGGCAACGACCTGGGATCGGGCGGCGGCCCGCCGCGTGAGGGCGAGGGCGGCGACGGCGGCGAGGACGTGCTCGGCGACTCGCTGCGGCTGGCGCTCACCCAGGAGCTCACCCGCCTGCTCGGCGGCAAGTGGGCGGGCACGGTGGTGGTCGGCACCGGGGGCGCGACGGGCGCGGGCAGTTCGTGGCTGGTACGCCTGGTGGGGACCGCCGACCCCGCGGCCAGGGTCGGCCTGTCCGACGCCGAGCTCACCGCCCAGCCGCGCGACACCGTCCTCGGCCTGGGCGCGATCGACGCGGCGTACGACGCCCGCGGCAAAGGCGTCGAGGACCTGCGTTCGTACCTCGTCGGCAGGTTCGGGCTGGCCGGCGGCACGGACACCGACGTCGTCAACCAGATGCTGCGCCGCCGTCCGCCCGCGTGCCTGGTGGTCGGCGGCGTCGACCTGGCCGAGGACCCGGACGCGCTCGTACGGAGGATGCTCGCGCGGCTGGCCCGCGGCGCCAGGTCGCGCGGTCTGCGGCTCGTCCTGGGCTTCGAGGGCCGGCCGCCGGCGGGGCTGTCGTACGAGGTGGCGCTGGATCCCGAGCAGCTTCCGGCGGACGCCGGGAAAGGCGGCGTCACCCTGGACGCGGCCGAGGCCGCCGTACGCGACCTGGCCGCCGAGGAGGAGGCCGCCGCCTTGCTGCAGGCCGAGTACGGCCTGACGTTCCTGACCGCGCCACGGGCGCCGACCGCCGTCGCGCCCCGGTTACGCCTGCGCCTGGCCGTGTCCCGGGGCACCGGGCAGGAGCACGAACTCGCCGCGATCCGTTCCCGCGCGGACTCGGCCCTCGCCCGTGCGACCGCCTTCCAGGAGGACCTGCGGCAGATGATCACGGCGCTGGAGGACCTGCGCAAGACCCTGGAGCTGCAGCGGGTGCGGGCCGCGCGGCACTTCGGCGACGAGGACGCGGAGCTCGGGGAGCTCTACACGGCCGCCGCGCGCGAGTCGCAGACCCCGCCGATAGACCTGCGGGCCGCGCGCCGCCGGATCAGGCGCTTCAGCGACGCGGTCAACCGCCGCATCGAGGGTGAGGAGGGGGAGGCCGATGCCGACGTCTGAGGCCGCCGACAGGTGTGACCGCCCGGACTGCGGGCGGGGTGTGATCGACGGGGGTTTCTGCAGCGCGTGCGGCCGCAAGCCGCTGCGGCAGGTGCCGGGCCCGCGGGAGGGGGCCGGTGGCGGCGCGGGGAGCGGGGCGGTCCCCGGCAAGGGGAACGGGGCGGGGAACGGCAGGGGGAGCGGCTCGACGAGCGGCTCGGCGAGCGGCTCGACATACGGACGGGCGGTGAGCGGTCCGGGGAACGGGCCCGGCCTCGGCGGCACGCGAAGGACGGGCCGCGGCACAGGCTCCGGCACGGGGTCGCCCACCGGCCGGCACGACGTCAGCATCGGCGTGGCCAACGTACGCCCCGACCCGTGGTACGGGCTCGACCTCGCCGACACGCCCGGGCCGCCGGAACCGCCCGGACCGGCCGGGCCGCCCGGCGCCGAGACCCCCGCGCAGCAGTCAGGCCCGGTCGCCGAGGAGCACCGCTTCTGCGGCAACCCGGCCTGCGGGGCGCCGGTCGGGCGCGGCCACGACGGGGTGCCCGGCCGTACCTCCGGCTTCTGCCCCACCTGCGGAACCCCGTTCGACTTCACCCAGCTCCTCGGCCTGGTCATCGCCGAGCGGTACGAGGTCGAGCGCTACCTCGGCGCCGGCGCGTACGGCGCCGCGTACCTCGCCCACGACCGCAACCTCGCCACGGACGTGGTGCTGAAGAAGCTGGGCAACACCTCCGTGGCCAGGACCGCCCTGTACGAGCGGAACGTCCTGGTGGGCCTGCGGCACGACAGCATCGTCCGCATCCTTGGTTACGAGGCGGAGGGCCCGCACTTGGTGCTGGAGTACATCCCCGGAGTGCCGCTCGCCGCGCGCCCGGGTGACCGGCTCGAACACCTCCTCGCGCACGGCCTCCGCATCCTCCAGGCGCTGGACTACCTGCATTCCAGGGGGCTGCTGCACTGCGACGTCAAGCCGGTGAACATCATCCGCTTCAAGGAGGAGAACTCCGCCGGTGCCCGCGACCGGGTGCGGCTGATCGACTTCGGCTCGGTGCGGTCGCTGACGAAGGACAAGGGACCGGTCACCGCCTACACCCCCCTGTACGCGCCTCCGCCCGAGGACAGGGAGCACCTCGACCCCACGCCCGGCTTCGACCTGTTCTGCCTCGGCACGACGCTGGAGGAGGTGTGCCGCTCGCATCTGCGCGAGCGCACCGCGCCCGGCATCGACTCGCTGCACCTGCTGATCAAGCGCGCCACCGACACGGCGGTGCCCAGCCGCAGGTTCTCCTCGGCGCGCCAGTTCGGTGAGCAGCTCAGCGGGGTGATACGGCAGGTGGTGGCGGCGCCGCCGACGCTGCGCCAGGTGACCCGGCTGTCGGCGCTGTTCGGCTCGATGGCGGAGCCGCTGCACGGCGGGCTGGGGGCCGCGCGCCCCCTGTCCCACTGGCTGGAAGCGACCCAGACCGAGGACGAGGCCCTGGTACTGCCCCCGGCCTTCGTCCCACCGGCACCAGGGACCATCGCGGTGGCGCTCCCGACACCGCTCGGCGACCCCGACGAGCCGGACCTGGGCGACGCCGCCGAGAGCGCGCTGGCCGAAAGCCGGCTCGCCCTGCGCAGGATGGACCCTGAGCTGGCCGAACGCGCCCTCTCCCACGCCAGGTTGCCGACATGGCACTGGCTGCGTTCGTGGTACGCGGGGCTGATCGCGCTGGCCGGCATGGAAACGGGGGGAGAGGCGGAGGGAGAGGCGGACCCGGGCGCGGGCGTGAGTGGGGCAGGGGGCGCGGACCCGGGCGTGAGTGGGGCAGGGGGCGCGGACCCGGGTGAGAAGGCGCGCGCCGCCGTGGCCACGGCCACCGCGAGGTTCACCGAGGTGCGCCGCGCCCTGCCGGGCGAGCTGATCCCCCAGCTCGCGCTCGGCCTGTGCGCCGAACTCGCCGGCGACCTCGAAGTCGCCCAGGCGCATTACGCGACCGTCTTCGGCACGACGCCGGCCCTCGGCGCCGCGGGCTTCGGCCTCGCCCGCGTCCACCTGCTGGCCGGCCGCCGCGCGGAGGCGGTGGCCACCGCGGAACGTCTCGCGCAGGAATTCCGGTACGAGCGGGAGGCGCGCGTGGCGGCCGTACGCCTGCTGGTGACCGTCGCCGCCGGCTCGCCCGCGCCCTCCCCGGACGACCTGGCGCGGGCCGAGCAGTTGCTGGCCGGGCTGGCCGTCGACCCCGCCTCGGCCGCCGGGCTGCGGGCCGAGCTCCAGTACGCGCGGTATCTGCCCGGGCACCTGCTCGGCCGGGAGCGGCTGGCGCTGTCCGAGACGGTTCGCCGGCTCGGCCCCCACGTACGCACCGAGCACGACTACGTCGCCCTCATCGACCTGGCCAACCGGCTGCGTCCGCCGCTGAAGCGGCGCTGGGGCGCGCGCCGGGGCGGATCCGGCCGTCCGCCGGTCGCCGGATCCCGTACGTCGCCGTCCCCCGCGGGGCAATCCGGTACCGGTCGATCCAGTACCGGTCGATCCCATACCGATCAATCCACTACCGGTCAATCCGTACCGGGCAATCCCGTTCCGGTGGAACATCTGGGACGCTAGTCTCCTGAAGTGCAAGGGGGGCATGCCGCAAGAGAGTGTGCGACAAGACAGTCAGGTGGTGCAGGTGGGGGCCAGGACACCATTACCGCTGGAATTCTCCGTCGAGTTGGACGCGTCGTCGGACCTGGCGTTCGACGAGAGCCGGGCGGACGCGCTCCTCACCATCAGGGCCCGCCCCACGTCGGACCCGCCGGCCGAAACGGCGGCCGCCGAGGTCCTGATCATGGACAAGTCGCTGTCCATGGCGGGCAGCGGCAAGCTGAACGAGGCGAAACGCGCGATGTGCGCGGCGGTCGACGCCCTGCGGGACGGCACCTACCTGGGGATCGTCGCCGGAAACCACGAGGCCGAGGTGATCTACCCGCCGGACGGCGGCCTCGCCCGGGTCGACGCCGCCGTCAGGGAGGCGGCCAGGAACCGCGTCCTGGTCCAGCTCCCCGGGGGCGGCACCGCGATCGGGAAGTGGCTGACCCGCGCCGACGCACTGTTCGCGACCGCGCCGGTGCCCGCGAGCGGCACCGTACGCCACGCCGTGCTCTACACCGACGGCAAGAACGAGCACGAGACCTCCGAGCAGCTCGACGAGGCGCTCGCCGCGTGCGCCGACCGGTTCGTGTGCGACGTCCGGGGGCTCGGCGACGACTGGCAGTACGACGAACTGCTGCGGATCACAGGGGCGTTGCACGGCACCGCCCGAGCCGTCGTGGAGATCTCCGACCTCACCGGGGACTTCACCCGGCTCATGCAGCAGGCCCGCCGTATCCTCGTGCCCCGGGTCTACCTGGGGCTGGGCCTGAGCTCCCTGTTCCGGCTGGGTTTCGTCCGCCAGACCCGGCCCGTCGAGGCCGATCTGACCGGACAGCGGCAGGAGCGGGACGGCGAGATCCACATCCCGCTGGGCGCGTGGCCGCCGGAGGACCGGCAGTACCACGTGTCGCTGCGTTTCGATCCCGACGCCCTGCCCGTCGAGGAGGAGGTGCGCGCCGCCCGCGTCACGCTGCGCGCGGAACGTGCCGACGCGAGCCGCGAGCCGTGCGCCGACACGCAGGCACTGATCGTACGCAGGCGCGCCACGCCGGACTTCAGGTTCAACCCGCCGCCGAGCCTCACCCAGGCCGAGAGCCTTCGCGAACTGGGCATGGCGATGCGGGCGTGCGCCGACGCCGCCCAGAACGAGCGGTGGCCGGAGGCCGACCGGGAGCTGGCCCTCGCCCTCGAACTGGCCGCGATCCTGGGCGACACCGAGCGGCTGGCGCTGCTGCGCAAAGTGTCCAGCATCGGCCCCGACGGCAGACCGCGCGTACGCCAGGGCATGTCGCGCGGCTACATCCAGCTCATCGGACTGGAGTCGGCCAGGACCGGGGCCCCCGACTCCGACCCCGTCGACAAGACCCAGCTCCCGCCGGAGGGCGGCGGCCCGGTGCGGCGCGAGTGCCCGCGCTGCCATGCCGTGACGACGGCGGCGAGGCCGCGGCACTGCGAGGAGTGCGGGTACGCGTTCGCCGACGGGGCCGGGGGGGCCGGGGGGCAAGGGGCCGGGGCTCAAGGGGCCGGGGCGGAGGGTTCCGCGCCGGAAGGGCCCGGCGAGTCCGAGGGGTTGAGCCGGGCGGGGGGATCCGGGCGGGCCCAGGGATCCGGCCGGACTCCGGGTTCCGATCGGGCCGGTGACGGTGGGCCGGTGGACGCTTCGTGAGGGGCTTCTCGGGGGTCGGGCGGTCCCTGCGCGCCGCGCTCGCCACCCGGTGGGCCGACGTGAGGCAGGCCCACCCGACCAGGGTGCTGCGCTGGCTGCGGGCGGGCGTCCTGGCCATGGTGGCGACCACGGCGCTGCTGTACCTCGTCGTCTCGACGCAGGCCGGCCACCGGATAGCCGCGGCCCGGCACACCGACCGCGCGATCGACGACATCGTCAACGCCCAGGACGCGGCCCGTGCCGCGAACACCACGCTCAAGCCCGTCTTCACCACCGGCCAGGTCGCGCTGATCGGCACGGGAACGGAGTTCGCCAACGACACCGCCCGTATCAACACCGAGCTGACGTCGGCCGTGGAGGGCAACGCGGCCGGGCGGCAGGGCCTGACCCTGTTCCAGTTCGTCCAAGGCCAGTTGACCACCTGCCTGCAACTGGCCGAATCCGCGGTCCGCGACTACTCCCGTATCGCGCCGCAGTCCACCGGCACGAGCGCCCCGACCGGCACGGGTGCGGATGCGGGTACGCGTGCGGGCACGGGCACTGCCACCACCGCCGACCTCGGCGGGCAGATCGTCAAGGACACGCTCGACGCCCTGAACCATCCGGAGGAGACGTACCGCGGCCAAGCGGTCGCCCGCACCGGCGGCCTCATCCAGACCCTCGCCGACCTCAACGCCCTGGAACAGGATGCGCTGGCCCGGCAGCGCCACTCGGCGTGGCTGGATCCCGCGGTCGTGTGGCCGCTGCTCGTCGGGCCGTCGGCCGTCATGCTGCTGCTCGTCCTGGCCACCGGCTCCGTACTGGCCCGGCACTTCCGGCGACCCGCGAGCCGGCGGTTGCTGTCCGCGCTGCTGGTGAGCACGGGTGTCGGCGTCGTCACGGCTGTCCTCGTCGGTTTCGACGCCCACGATCTGGCCGCGCATCCGCGTGCGGTGCACCCGGTGACCTTGACCGTCGCGCCGGCGCTGCTCGCCGCCGCCGCGGTGCTGGCGTACCTGGCATACCGCCCGCGTCTTGCCGAGTACCGGTTCCCCCGGCCGGGGGCGGCCTCATGAGGGCGGCGGGGGGCGCGACGCGGAGGGCGGCCGCGGCGGCGGCGACCGGGCCGGGCACACGCCGGGCCCGATCGGCGCTGTGGGACCGGACGGTCCGCCTGACCCGGACGGTCCGGGTGGCCCGGGTGGCCCGCCTGACCCGGGCGGCCCGGACGGTCCGGGCGGCCTGGGCGGTCCGCACGGCCCGCGTAAGCCGCCTGATCCGGTGCGCGGTCGCGCTCGGTGTGCTCCTCGCGGTGGGGGCGTGCGGCGGCGGGTCGGGCGGGCACGACGAGGTGACCGTCATGGTCCCCTGGTCCGGCGACGAGTTCCAGGCGTTCTACGCGGCCGTCAAGCGGTTCGAGGGCGACACGGGGATCACAGTCGACGTCGAGATCACCCGCGCGCAGACGCAGCAACTCGACGCGGCCGTCGCCGCCGGCGCCCCGCCGGACCTGGCGATGCTGCCGAGCGTGGGGGCCATCGACCGTTACGCCAACACCGGTTCCCCCGAGACCCGGCTGCGGCCGCTCGACCCCGCCATGACGAAGGACTACGCACAGCCCTTCCGCGGCCTCGGCACCGTCGGCGGCAAGGTCTACGCCGTCCCCGTCAAGGCCGACGTCAAGAGCCTGCTCTGGTACGACCCCGCGGTCACCACCTCCAGGCCGCGGGACACACTGACCGACCTCGCGGCCCTGTCCGGTCCGTCGTCCCGCACGTGGTGCCTCGGGCTGGCGTCCGGTCCGACCTCCGGCTGGCCGGGGGCCGACTGGATCGCCGACATCCTGCTGGAACAGGACAGCACGGACTACACGAACTGGGTCGCCGGGGCCTTGCCGGGGGGCTGGCAGTCGCCGCGGATCCGCAAGGCGTGGACGACATGGCAGTCGCTCATGGCGGGCAGTCTGCGTTCGGCGGCCGAACAGGACTTCACCGGCGCGGCCGCCGGCATGTTCACGTCGCCCGCGACCTGCTCCCTCGCGCATGGCGCCCTGGGCGCCATAGGATTCCCGCCCACCGCGGACCCGAAGAAGCCGTACGACTTCGTGGCTCCGGACCGCGGCCGGCCGCTGGAGGTCTCCGCGGACTTCGTCGGGCGCTTCACGGACAACCCGGCCGCCACCAAGCTCATCGCCTGGCTGTCGAGCGCCGACGGCCAGCGCGCCTGGGTGGGCGCGGCCAGGAGCTTCGCCATCTCGGCGGACAGCCGCGTCTCGGCCGCCGACTACCGCACCCCAGCCCAGAGCCAGATCGCGGCGATGCTCCGGCCGCACTCGGGCCGCACCCTGTGCTTCAGTGCCGCCGACGCGATGCAACCCGACGTCTCCGCCGCCTTCTACCGCGCCGTCCTCGACTACGCCACCGGCGCCCAGGTGGGGGCCCTGCTCAAAGGCCTCGACGCCGTGCAGCACGCGCAGCGCCAGGGCCCCCCGGTGCCGCCCGGCAACCTGTGCGCCTCGCCGGGATGACGGCCGCCCCGATCCGCACGTACGGAACCCTGCCGCCACCGCCCCGGAGGACCTCATGTCGGATGCCGTCCAGTTCACCCTCTCCGACGGAACCGCTGTCCTCGTGGCGCCGCCCGCCCGTTCGGGCGTCGGGCCGGTCGGCCTCGGCGGCCGGCTGGAGTCCGCCCAGCAGACGCTGCGCGAGGCGTTGTCCCCCGTCACCTCCGCGGCCTCCGAGGTGATCGACGGCTTCCGCGCCCTCGCCCACCGCCCCGACGAGATCGAAGTCACCTTCGGCGTCGTCCTGGACGCCAAACTCGGCGGTGTCCTCGCCAGCACCACCGCCGGCACCCACCTCGACGTCACCCTCCGCTGGCACTCCTCCCCGCCTGGCACGGACGGACAGGACACGGACGAGCAGGACACGAGCCAGCAGGACACGGGCCAGCAGGACAGCCATCTGGACACCCAGGAGTAACGGCGCCCGATTCGAGCGGCGCGGCCCTGATTCGGGTGACGTGTCCCGGGGCCGCGACGGTCGGCCCCGGAGCCGAGGGACGCTTCCCCTCAGCGGTGTCAGGCCGGCTGCGGGGGCCGCCAAAGGGGGTGCATCGGGGGCCCGGCGGGGAGCTGGATGGTGCTGCCGATGGGTTGGAAGCCGAGGCGTTCGTACAGGGCCCGGCTGCGGGTGGAACTGGCTTCGAGATAGGCGGGGCGGGAGGCCCGGTCGAGGCGGTCGAGGGCGGTGGTGAGCAGGGCGGTGCCCAAGCCGCGGCCGGTATGGGCGGGCATGACCGCGATGAGCATGAGGTAGTCGTGCGGGGCGTGCACGGGATGGGCCGCGCCGGTGATACGGGCGATCTGCTCGATGCGTTCGTTGGCCGGGTCGATCGCCTCCCGCATGGCGGCCGCGTCGTCGCTTCCGGACGCCGCGGCCTCGGCCGGCGCCGCCTCGCCGGCATCGTGGCCGTCCACGGGCATCCACAGCGCGACCGCCGACGCGTCTTCCGTCATGTCCACGTATCCCTCGCCGAGCGCCATGTCGAGGAAGGCGCCCATGAGTACCTTGTGCGTACGCCGCCGGTACTCCTCCTGCGGGAAGATCCAACTGCTCACGGGGTCGTGGAAGAACCCCGCGTCCAGCACCCCGACCAACGCCTCCCTGTCGGCCTCGCCCGCCCTGCGTATGGGCACGCCCATTCCGCGCTCCCTTCCCCTGCTCGTTCGACTTGTATGTCCGTTCGGGCGCGGGGACGGATGCCGCGCACACGCGCTCCGGCATCGCCTTCCGGACCCGACGCGCCGTCAACCCGCCTGCCCGCGCGTCCCGTGGGCCGCGCCGCCCCGAACTCCCCCGCACCCTATTCCGTACGCAGCGCCGCCGCCGTCCGTATCCACCCCGTCCGTATCCGCGCCTATCCACCCCGCGCCTATCCGCGCCGCCCGTATCCGCGCCGCCCAACTGGCCGGGAGCGGCGTCCCGGCCGAGGGGATGACCAGCCCGTCGACGATCAGGGAGAGCATCCGCGGCAGGCAAAGGGCAGACATACCCGCGGCTGGGATCCGGGTGTCCGCGGCGCGGCGCATGACCGGCAGGGGGACGACGCGGTGCAGGACCCTGCCCAGCAGCACCCCGACCAGGCCGGCAACCGCACCGATCCATGCCACGAACTCCACCGCCATGTCGACGGTCCGCCGCGGGCCATTGCCGAGCGCTTTGAGGGCGACCGGGGCATGGATCCCCTCACGGTGCGGCGCAGGGGTCCGGCCCGAGCGCCCCGAGCGTCCCCGACCGCATCCGGGCGGGCCCGCGAACGACGGTCCTCGTTCGCCGGAACCCCTCGGCGCGCCGCCGGGAAAAGTACGCTTTCCCCCGCTTGCCTTGGCTTTGCGATGCGTCTCGGCGGGCATCCCGACCCCCTACTCATCGCGCACCTGGGACGCGACACGTAAGGAGACGGTCATGGTCGAACCGATTGGCGAGCCGACGCCGGAACCCGCGGGCGGCCCCCAAGTGGACACGGCCGGCGAACCGGCGGCCGCTCCGACCAGCGAATCCGCCGTTGGACACGGCAGGATCGTCGTCGGCGTCGACGGATCCCAACCCTCGCTCAAGGCACTGCGCTGGGCGGCTCACCAGGCTTCCTTGACCGGGGCGAACCTCGAAGCCGTGATCGCTTGGGAACTGCCCGGCGCCTACGGCTGGGCCGGCCTTCCCGTCCCGGACGATTACGACTTCGAAGGACCCGCCACCCGCGCGCTGGACGAAGCGGTGGACTCGGCGCTCCCGCCCGACCAGGCCAGGGGCGTCACCCGTACCGTGGTGATGGGCAACGCGGCCCAGGCCGTCCTCGACCGGGCGGAGGGTGCCGACCTCGTCGTGGTGGGCGCTCGCGGCCTCGGCACTTTCCGCTCGACCCTGCTCGGCTCCGTCAGCCACTCGGTGACCGTGCACGCCCCCTGCCCGGTCGTCGTGGTGCGCGGCCAGGCGGGACCAGCCGCCTGAATCCTCGGGTCTCTCCATTCGCCCTTCCATTCCCCCTGTCCCTACATCTCCTCCTTTCCTTGTGTCTCCTCGCGCGTATCGCTCGCCGCCGGTCCACGGCTCGATCCCGCGTGACTGATGGTTCCGACTCGCTCCCGACTTTCCATACTTCTCATATCTGTCACACTTTCCGCACTCGCCGAACTTTTCGAGCATTTCTTCCATCCCAACCGAATCCGTCGAATCCATGGATCGATCATGGCAGGCCCGGCTCGACTCGCGAAAAAGTTATCCACAGGCTGTGAGTGCGGTGGAGTTTTCCACAGGCCGTGGAAGGCCGTCTGCCGGGAGCCGGTCGCGGCGGAGCATGATGGGTGCATGAACGAGATCACCGGATCCGCCATCGGGTCCAAGCCGACTGCCGGCTCCATGCCGGAGTGGGAGAAGCGGTTTCGCGCGCCGCGCGTCGGACTCCCCGAGTGGGCGGAGGACGCCCCGCACCGCAGCCTGTTCGTGTCCAACGTGACGGGTACGTACGAGTTGTACGCCTGGGACCGGACAACGGGCGGGCGGCGACAGGTCACCGACCGGCCGAACGGCACGACGGACGGCTCACTGAGCCGCGACGGCGCGTGGGTGTGGTGGTTCTCGGACACCGACGGCGACGAGTTCGGCGTGTGGATGAAGCAGCCGTTCGGCGGCGGCGAGGACATCCCCGCGGCCCCCGGCCTCGCCCCCTCGTACCCGGCCGGCCTCGCGCTGGGCGTGGGCGGACTCGCCGTGATCGGCCGTTCGACGGACGACGAGGGCACCTCCGTCCACGTGGTGCTTCCCGACGCCGAACCTCGTGAGATCTACCGGCATGCGGAGTCGGCGGGCGTCGGCGACCTGTCCGAGGACGGCACACTCGTCGTCATAGAGCACACCGAGCACGGTGACGCCATGCACAGCGCCCTTCGGGTCGTCCGGGTCGCGGACGGATCGAAGGTGGCCGAACTGGACGACACCGACGGCGGGCGTCACGCGCTCGGCCTTGACTGTCTGGGCTTCGCGCCGGTCGCCGGGGACACCCGCCTCCTGGTCGGCCACCAGCGCACCGACCGCTGGATGCCCATGATTTGGGACATCGCCACCGGCGAGGAGACCCCCCTGGCCATTGACCTGCCCGGCGACGTCCACGCCGAGTGGTACCCGGACGGCTCCGCACTGCTGGTGGTGCACGACTTCCACGCCCGCAGCCAGATGTTCCGGTACGACCTGGCGACCGGCTCCCTGGCGCCTCTCGAATCCCCGCCCGGCTCGGTCAGCGGTGCGACGGCCCGGCCCGACGGCACGGTGGAGTACCTGTGGTCGTCGGCCGAGTGCCCGCCGTCCGTCCGGTCCACCGACGGCACCGTGGTCCTGGAGGCCCCGGGATTGCGGGCACCGGAATCGGTGCCGGTGGAGGACGTGTGGGTGGACGGTCCCGGCGGGGGGATCCACGCGCTCGTCCAGCGCCCCCCGGCAGGCGGCAACGGCCCCTTCCCGACGGTCTTCGAGATCCACGGCGGTCCGACCTGGCACGACTCGGACTCCTTCGCCGCCGGCCCCGCCGCCTGGCTCGACCACGGCTTCGCGGTGATACGGGTCAACTACCGCGGGTCGACCGGATACGGCCGGGAGTGGACCGACGCCCTCAAGCACCGGGTCGGCCTGATAGAGCTCGAGGACATCGCGGCGGTGCGCGAGTGGGCCGTGTCCTCGGGACTGGCCGACCCGTCCCGACTCGTCCTCACCGGCGGATCATGGGGCGGCTATCTGACCCTCCTGGGCCTGGGAACCCAGCCGGAGTCCTGGACGGTGGGCATAGCCGCGGTCCCGGTCGCGGACTACGTCACGGCGTACGAGGACGAGATGGAGGCGCTGAAGTCACTGGACCGCACCTTCTTCGGCGGCTCCCCGCAGGAGGTCCCGGAGCGGTACCGGGCGTCGTCCCCGCTCACCTACGTCGACCAGGTCGCCGCCCCCGTCTACATCAGCGCGGGCATGAACGACCCGCGCTGCCCGATACGCCAGATCGACAACTACGTCGAGCGGCTGCGCGTCCTGGACAAGCCGCACGAGGTGTACCGGTACGACGCGGGCCACGGCTCCCTCGTCGTGGAGGAACGGATCAAGCAGGTCCGGCTGGAGCTGGCCTTCGCCCTACGCCACGTGGGCGGCTGAGCCCTCGTCCGCCGTCCGGCCAGCCCGGTCGTCCCCGTCCTCGTCCCCGTCCGGTACGAGGCCGAGCGCGACATCCGCCCGTGCCTCGGCCTCCCGCCGGACGAGCCGGAACCACATGAAGATCACGAAGCCGGCGAAGACGAACCACTGCCCGGTGTAGCCGAGGTTCTGGAACGCCTTCAGGTCCAGCCCGCTGTTGGGCGGTGCCGCCGGGGGCACCGCCTTCAGCGGGGCGGGCGGACGGGTGGCGGTGATCCAGCCGCTGTACACGGAATAAGGGAGGACATTGACCAAGGAAGCCGCATTGATGAAGCCGAGCTGACCGGAAGGCAGCGCCTCACCCGCGGAGACCCCGCTGCTGTCGGCGCTCTCGGGGTACTGCAGGGCCCCGGTGACAGTGACCTGTCCGGTCGGCGCGGCGGGAACGGAACGGGAGCGCTCGGCGGCGGAAGCGTCGCCGGGCAGCCAGCCACGGACGACGGGGAGCGCGGCGCCGCCGCCGACCCGGAGAGGGGTGAGAACGTAGAAACCGTCGTGACCGTCGAGTGTGCGGTCGGGGACGAGGAATTGGTGACCGGTGTCATACCGGCCGGTGGCGCTCACCACCCGGCCGGAGTCGTCGCCGGAGACCGCGGCGCGGGGGTTGGCCAGTACGCTCGCCAGCGGTACCGGTGCCTCGGCGGCGAGTCGGCCGCGGTCGTGCTTGGCCGACTTGTGCTGATCGACCCGCACCTCGAACCGGCTCAGCTGCCAGCTGCCCATGAACACGCAGAACGGCACGGCGAGCAGCGCGAGAACACTGACCGCCAGCCAGCGCGGACTGAACAGGAACCGGTACACGCCTTCAACGGTACGGGCTCGGCACCCGGCCCCCGCACCCGGCCCCGCGGGTGCGCGTGCTCGGGGAGCCGGTTGCCGGGAGGCCGAGTCCCCGCTGTTCGCTCAAGGCCGCGGTCCAGACGCCCTCCCATGATCCGGGCGAGGACTCCGGCTCAGGAGCGGCCCAGGACACCGGACGCCGGTCCAGGTGCCCCGGACCGGGACTCCGGCTCAAGGCTCCGGCTCAGGAGCCCGGCTCGGGACCCTGGCGCAAAAGCCCGGCTCAAAGCTCCGGCTCAGGAGCCCGGCGAGGGCGTGCTGGTCGGCGCGGGCGTCGCGGGGGTCGTGTAGACGGTGCCGGCGCAGGCGTTCTGGATGACCGGGCCGGTGACGACGGGGGCGCCGGCGGCGGGGGTGTGGCTGAGGGCGACGCTTCCCGGCGCCGGTGAGGGTGAAGCGTCGGCGCCGGACTGCGGGCTGTTGCCGTCGGAGGCCGCGTCGGGAGCGGCGGCGGCCGGGCTGCTGGAGTCGGTCGGGGTGGGCGTCGGCGTGGGTGAGGCGGACGGCGTGCTGGGAGCGGCACAGCCGCCCGGGCCGTCGGAGGCGGGCACCCAGGCGAAGTCGACCTCGTAGTCCTCGCCCGGATCGAGGACGAAGGGGCCGGCTGTGGTGGTGGCCGGGAGGCCCGCGGCCGGATCGCCCGCGCTGTGGTTCACGACCTGGATGCGCTCCGCGTCGGCGGCGCCCACGGCAGCGGCGTGCACCAGGCCCGGGCCCGGCACGGTGCAGGCGGTGGTGGAGACGTTGGCGACGCGGAACCAGCCGTAGACGCGGCCGTCGGCGTCCGGGGCTCCGGCCTGGCCGGTCCCCTGGCCGAGCTGGGCGCTGGAGCAGTCCGGAACCACCGGGGTCTCGGACTGGGAGGGGGTGCTGACCAGGGCGGAGGGCACGCCGGGGCCGACGTTCGGCTGCTGCTTGCTCGGTTCGGCGCCGGGCACGGTACTGGTTCGTCCCGACGGGCCGTCGGAGCCGGGCCAGGTGCTGGTGTGCCCGTCCTCGCCGGGGGCGGCCGCGTGGGAGCTGGCGACGTTCTGAGAAGCGGCGTCGTCACTATGGGTGGTGTCGGTGGCCCGCAGCAGCGCGGGGATGGCCATGCCCGCCAGGAGGATGGCGGCGACGCTGCCCGCCAGGGCCTGGCGCCGGTGCCTGCGGCGTGCCGGAATGGCGCGTCGCAGGTGGTCCAGCGCATGGGGGGACCCCTCCATGCCCTGGACGGCGTTGCGCATCCACATGCGCAGGAGTTCCTCGTCGGAGGTCTCGCCGAGCCCACCGACCGCCGGCTCGCCACGGCCGTCCGAACTCTGCGGCTCCTCCAGCGGGCCCGCGCTCGCCGCGGCCCCGCTCCACTCACCCGGCCCGTCCGGCTCCCCCCGGTCCGCCACAGCCGGGCCGTCCGCCGTGCCCCGGTCGTCCGGGGCCGACCGGCGGGGTTCCCCGTCCGGTCCGGGGGAAAGGGTGCCGTGCTCAAGGCCCAGGCGCGGTTCCGCCTCCGGGCTCGCCCCCAGGTCCGAGCCCGAGCCCGAGTCCGGGCCCAGTTCCGCGTCCGGGTCGGGGGAGGGCTGTGCGTGCGGTTGGCCGGGCCGCGACCCGTCGCGCTGGGAGCTGCGGTAGCTCTTGAAGCTCCGGAAGGGAGAATCGGGTGAGTTGGGCTGATCCATGGCGTGAGCGTCATCGGGAGCGTTGGGGCTGGTCATGCCGTTGCCTCCATCGCGACGCGCAGCGCCGCGATGCCTCGCGAACCGTAAGCCTTCACCGAGCCCAGGGATATCCCCAGGGTCTCGGCGACCTGCGCCTCGGTCATGTCGGCGAAGTAGCGCAGCACGAGCACCTCGCGTTGCCTGCGTTGCAGGGAGCGCATGGCGGCCTTGAGCTGATCGCGTTCCAAGAGCTCGTACGCGCCCTCTTCGGCGCTGGCCATGTCCGGCATGGGCTTGGACAGCAGCTTGAGGCCGAGGATGCGCCGACGAAGCGCCGAACGGGAGAGGTTGACGACGGTCTGGCGGAGGTAAGCGAGGGTCTTCTCCGGGTCCCGGACCCGGCTGCGGGCCGAGTGCACCCGTATGAAGGCCTCCTGGACCACGTCCTCGCACGAGGCGGTGTCGTCCAGCAGGAGCGCGGCCAGGCCGAGCAGGGAGCGGTAGTGCGCGCGGTAGGTCTCGGTGAGGTGGTCGACCGTGGTGCCGACGGCCATCGCGGAGTCAGCGCCCCCGGCGACGGCGTCCGTGGAGCCGCCCGGACCGCCGGGCCGGGCGGAGCCGTCCAGAACCTCGGCGCCGCCGGAGCCGCTCGATCCGCCGGGTCCGCCGGGACCGGCGGGGCTTCCCGGGCCGTTGGCCACGCGTACCGGCCAGGGCGCGATCACCGGGATACCGCCCGCGGCACCGCGCGCCGGGCGAGGGCGCGGGATGCGCGGCGGCACGACGACACTGCCCGACCGCCCGAATGATGTCTCGATGCCCAGTGCCTCCGCCACGCCAATTGGACACGCATCCCCCCGCCAGGGTTGTACGCGCATGACACACCGCCCGACGGAGCGTCAGATATCCCCATGCGTACCAGCTCTTCCTCAACGCCCCTTTTGCGCCCGATGCTTCCCCCGGAACGTGCCGCCGAGCGGCAGCACCCTGAGCACCCTAGGGCAGTGCGCTGACACAAAGACGCTCCCCCACAAGCGTCGGTTGCAGCCGAGGGAAAGGAAGATTGTCCACCGCGTGGGCGGGCTGGTTCAAGTGGTCCATACCACCAGTTCTATGAATTCCCGGCGCGGGCAAGGCTGATGACGCCTCCCGCACCCACCGGCACCGAGCCGCAGCGCACACGCGCAGACACACGCGGGCACCCGCGGGCACATGCGCGGCACCCGTAGGCAACATGCGGGCACCCGCAGGCACACACGGCGGACGTTAGGCAAAGCGAACGGCGGACGTACGCGCACGCACACACACCGACGGACCTGCGGGACGCCCGCACCGGATGTGCGGGCGTCCCGGGAAGTCCCTGCACCGGCGGCGCAAGCGCCTCAGCACAAGCGCCTCAGCGGAAATGCCTCAGCGCCCGGTCCCCCCGTACACGACCGCCTCGTCCGTGTCGCTGTCGAGGCCGAACGCCGAGTGGACCGCCTGCACGGCCGGCTTCACGTCGTCGATCCGGGTCACCACCGAGATGCGGATCTCGGACGTCGAGATGAGCTCGATGTTGACGCCGGCGTTGGACAGGGCCTCGAAGAAGGTCGCCGTGACCCCGGGGTTGGTCTTCATCCCGGCCCCGACCAGCGAGATCTTGCCGATCTGGTCGTCGTAGCGCAGCGAGTCGAAGCCGATGACCGGCTGCGCCTTGGTCAGCGCCTCCATGGCCTTGTGCCCCTCGGACTTGGGCAGCGTGAAGGAAATGTCGGTGAGGGCGGTGGCGGCGGCCGACACGTTCTGCACCACCATGTCGATGTTGATCTCGGCGTCGGCGATGGTGCGGAAGATCGTGGCCGCCTCGCCCGGCTTGTCCGGCACCCCGACGACCGTGATCTTCGCCTCGGACGTGTCGTGCGACACGCCGGAGATGATCGCCTGCTCCATCGGCCTGTCTCCCTCTGGTGGTTCGTTGCTGACCCAGGTGCCCGGAAGTCCGGAGAACGAGGACCGTACGTGGATCGGGATGTTGTACCGGCGCGCGTACTCCACGCAGCGGTGCAGCAGCACCTTCGACCCCGAGCTGGCCAGCTCCAGCATGTCCTCGAACGCGATCCAGTCCATCTTGCGGGCCTTCTTCACGACCCGCGGGTCGGCGGTGAACACACCGTCGACGTCCGTGTAGATCTCGCACACCTCGGCGTCCAGCGCCGCGGCGAGCGCCACCGCCGTGGTGTCGGAACCGCCCCGTCCCAGCGTGGTGATGTCCTTCTTGTCCTGCGACACCCCCTGGAACCCGGCCACGATCGCGATGTTGCCCTCGTCCAGCGCGGTACGGATCCGGCCCGGCGTCACGTCGATGATGCGCGCCTTGTTGTGCACCGAGTCGGTGATCACCCCGGCCTGGCTGCCCGTGAACGACTGCGCCTCGTGCCCCAGGTTTTTGATCGCCATGGCCAGCAACGCCATGGAAATGCGCTCTCCGGCGGTCAAGAGCATGTCGAACTCTCGGCCGGACGGGATCGGCGACACCTGCTCCGCGAGATCGATCAGCTCGTCCGTCGTATCGCCCATCGCCGACACCACGACGACCACCCGGTGGCCGGCCTTCTTGGTGTCCACGATCCGTCGGGCGACGCGCTTGATGCCCTCGGCATCCGCGACGGAGGAGCCGCCGTACTTCTGCACGACAAGACCCACGTGCGCTCCTCGCTCAGGGTTAGTGCGGTCACCCCAGTTTAACGAGCAGGACCGATCCGCCCCGGTCGTATCGCATGCTGAGACGTACGGTTCACCACGTGATCATGCGGTACGCGCCAGCGTACGCCCCCGTCCGGCACGGCCCCGGCTCGTCCGTGGCCCCGGCCCCCCGTGGCTACGGCTCGTCCAGGGCAGCCGCCCCGCCCGCGGCGCCCGCCCGGCCCCCTGACGCGCCTACCGCCCGCGCCGCCGCAGCCCGATCGTCCCCAGCTCGGCCTCCATCACGCGCCCCGCCTCCTTGGCGAGCTGCTCGTCGTCGTCCCCGTCGGCCCCGGTGTCGAGCCCGTCGAGCTCGTCCAGCGGGCTGTCCAGCCGTACGTGCGCGACCAGCGACTGCAGCGCCCGGAGCGAGGCGCTCACGGTCGGACCCCAGTTGGACAGGTACGAGAACTGCCACCACCACAGCGCCTCGGACACCCGCCCCGCCTTGAAGTGCGCGAGCCCATGGGTGAGGTCGGCCACCACGTCGGCCATGTCGTCCGAGATCCGGCACGCCACAGGCGTGGACCTCGGCACATACGGGTCGAAGACCTCCGAGTAGACGTCGATCGGCTCCAGCAGGGCCGCGAGCCGCTGCCGGAGGTCGTCCTCGTCGGGCTCCGGGCCGACGTCCGGCTCGTACCGCTCGTCGGGAACGATGTCCTCGTGCGCGCCCAGCCGCCCGCCGGCCAGCAGCAACTGCGATACCTCGAGCAGCAGGTACGGCACCGCGCTGTCCGGGTCGTCGCCCTTGGCGATCTCGCGCATCGAGAGGATGAAGCTCTCGATCTGGTCGGCGATCTGCACCGCGAACTCGTCCGGCTCGGCCCCCGCTGCCACCTCGGCCATCGCGGGCGCCACCCCTGCCAACGCCTCCACGACCCGCCCGGAACCGGAACCCGAACCCGAACCCGAACCCGAACCGGAAGCGGGACCGTTACCGGGACCGCCGCCCCAGCGGCCGCCCCCCGGCCTGTTCGTCACCGTCTCGGTCTCAGACATCCAGCAACCGCCTCCCTTCGAAGGCCCGCCCCAGCGTGACCTCGTCCGCGTACTCCAAGTCGCCACCCACGGGGAGCCCGCTGGCCAGCCGCGTCACCCGAAGCCCCATGGCTTTCACCATCCGGGCCAGGTACGTGGCCGTGGCCTCTCCCTCCAGGTTGGGGTCCGTCGCCAGGATCAGCTCGGTGACCGTCCCGTCCGCGAGCCGCGTCAGCAGCTCCCGGATCCGCAGATCGTCAGGACCCACGCCTTCGATGGGGCTGATGGCCCCGCCCAGTACGTGGTACTTCCCCCGGAACTCGCGGGTACGCTCGATCGCCACCACGTCCTTGGGCTCCTCGACCACGCAGATGACCGAGGGGTCGCGGCGCGGGTCGCGGCACACCCGGCACTGCTCGTCCTGCGCGACGTTGCCGCAGACCGCGCAGAAACGTACCTTCGCCTTCACCTCGGACAGCGCGTGAGCGAGCCTGCGCACATCCGCCGGATCGGCCTGCAGGATGTGGAAGGCGATCCGCTGCGCGCTCTTGGGACCCACGCCGGGCAGCCTGCCCAGTTCGTCGATCAGGTCCTGAACCACGCCTTCGTACACGCCGGACGCCTTCCTTCGTCTGCTGCCTTCACTTGCTGGTCTGCCGCGTCTTCCGCATCTGCCGCGTCTTCCGGGCCCGTCGGGTCCGTCAGGGCCGTCGGGGCCGCCGGGTGACGACCGGTCCGAATCGTTTTTCCTCCCACATGGGTGTGAACGGACGGTTCCGGCCACTCACCGCGACAAGAAGAACCCGCTAGAACGGCATACCAGGCATTCCACCCAGCCCCTGGGCAAGCGGGCCGAGTTTGGCCTGCTGCAGCGCCTGCGCCGACTCGTTCGCGTTGTGGACGGCGGCGACGATCAGGTCGGCCAGCGTCTCGGTGTCGTCCGGGTCGACGGCCTTCGGGTCGATCTGCAGCGCACGCAGTTCGCCCGCGCCGGTCACCGTCGCCTTGACCAGCCCGCCGCCCGCGGTGCCCTCCACCTCGGTCGCGGCGAGTTCCTCCTGCGCCGCGGCCAGGTCCTGCTGCATCTTCTGAGCCTGCTGGAGCAGTGCCTGCATGTTCGGCTGACCACCGGGGATCACGGAATCGCTCCTGCCTCTGCCGCACTTTTTTCGCCTGACAGGGCGAGCCTACGTGCTCGTACGGCGCAGCGCCCTACGCCGTACGGAGGATCGGCGCGCCGCGCACTCCGCCGGGAGTAGCCCATGGGCCTCCTCCCGGCGTTTACGCAGCTCAGGAGGCGTGCGCGTACGAGAGGGACGATGGCGCGCGGCCGCGTCCGCGACGCGCCGCCCGGGGCCGCGCGCCCCTGTCAGTCGTGCTTGATCTCCTCGATCACCGTGGCGCCCAGCTCCCTTATGAACAGATCGTGGCCGCTGAGGGCGGAGTCGACCAGGTCGGGGTCGTCGTCCTCCGGAATGTCCTCTTCCGGCGGCGGCGGATAGTCGTTGACGGGAGGTGCGGACGCCGTCAGGTGGGCGGCACGCGCGCCGCCGCTGCCGCCGGCCGCGCGATCCCCCTGCCGGACGGCCGCCTGGGCCGCACCGGCCAGCGAACGCTCCTGACCTGCGACGACGCCCTGTCCGAGCCCCTGCCCGCCGGCGGGCCCCGGCCCGCCCGCCTGCCCGTACGCCACGCCCTGCGCCTGCTGCCCGTACGAGGACGGGCCCGCGGGTGACTGCGGGGAGCCGGGGGGCCGGGATCCGCCGCCGCCGGCCCCGCCGTAACCGAAACCGCCGGAGCCCGGACCGGAACCCGAACCCGAACCCGTACCGGGCCCGGGACCGAAGCCCGTGCCGGGGCCGCCGAAGCCGCCGGGGCCGCCCGCTTGGCCGCCGGCCGACCCGCCGCCGCCACCGGACGGATCGACGATCGCCTCGATGCGCCACTGGGCGCCCAGCGCGTCGCTGATCGCCTGCTTGAGGATGTCCTCGCTGCCGTTGTTGACGAAGCTGTTGCGGGCCCCGGGGTTGTCGAACCCGATCTGCAGCGTCTCGCCGTCGAAGCCGCTGACCTGCGCGTTGTTGAACAGCAGCATCCAGGTCAGCCGGCGGCGGCTCTTGACCGCCTCCAGGATCTGCGGCCACATCTGCCGCACCCGCGAGGGGTCTCCGATGGATCCGCCGCCACCGGCCCCCGCGCCCGCCGGCCCGGCGGACTGCTGCGGTGCCGGGGCCGCCGGGGCCTGGGGACGACCCTGCGCGGGCGGTACGGGCGGGCTCACGGTCCCGGGGGTCCCGGGGGCCCCGGGCACCGCGGCCGTCGGCCAGGCACCCGGGCGCGGCGCCTGCGCGGCACCTCCGCCCCCGCCACCGCCCGCGGGCGCACCCGCGGGCGCACCCCCGTACGTACCGCCGCCCGGCGCGCCCGCACCGCCCGCGCCCCCTTGCGCAACCGGCCAGGCCCCCGGACGCGCCGGCCCCCCGTCGCCGGGCGACGGAGGCGGGGACGGCCGTGCGGGAGTGTCCGCGGACGGTTGGGCGGCCTGGGAAGGGGCGGGCGCCGGTTCCTGCGCCGGGGCCGCGGAGGGGGCGGACACAGGTGCCGGCGCGGGTGCCGGGGCGTCCGGGGAGGGCGCGTCCGGGCCCGTACGTCCCAGGGCGGCGCGCGCGGCGGCGGGACCGGCGGGACCGGGCGCCCCCGCGCCGGCGTACCCGCCCTGCACCGGACCGCCTTGGAAGGCGGCTCCGCGCTCCAGCCGTTCGAGCCGGGCCTGTACGGACCGCTCGTCGGCGTACGCGGCGGGCAGCAGCACGCGGGCACAGATCAGTTCGAGCTGCAACCGGGGCGAGGTCGCGCCGCGCATCTCCGTCAGCCCCGTATTGACGAGATCGGCGGCGCGGCTCAGCTCGGCCGCCCCGAATACCGACGCCTGGGCCTGCATCCGCTCGACCACGTCGCGCGGCGCGTCGAGGAGCCCCTTGTCGACCGCGTCGGGCACCGCGGCGAGGATCACCAGGTCGCGCAGGCGCTCCAGCAGGTCGGCGACGAAGCGGCGCGGGTCGTGGCCGCCCTCGATCACGCGGTCGACGATCTCGTAGACCGCCGCGCCGTCTCCGGCGGCGAAGCCGTCCACCACGTCGTCGAGCAGCGCCGCGTCGGTGTAGCCGAGCAGGGCGGTGGCCATGGCGTACGTCACTCCGTCCGCCCCGGCGCCGGCGAGCAGCTGGTCCATGACCGACATCGAGTCGCGCACCGAGCCGGCGCCGGCCCGCACCACCAGCGGGTACACCCCGTCCTCGACCTGGATCCCCTCGCGCTCGCACACCTCGGACAGGTACTCGCGCAGGGTGCCGGGGGGCACCAGCCGGAACGGGTAGTGGTGCGTGCGCGACCGGATCGTGCCGATGACCTTCTCGGGCTCGGTGGTCGCGAAGATGAACTTCAGATGCTCCGGCGGCTCCTCGACCACCTTCAGCAGGGCGTTGAACCCGGCCGAGGTGACCATGTGGGCCTCGTCGATGATGTAGATCTTGTAGCGGCTGCCCGCGGGCCCGAAGAACGCCTTCTCCCGCAGGTCACGGGCATCGTCCACACCGCCGTGCGAGGCCGCGTCGATCTCGATGACGTCGATCGACCCCGGTCCGTTCCTGGCCAGGTCCCGGCACGAGCGGCACTCCCCGCACGGCGTCGGGGTCGGCCCCTGCTCGCAGTTCAAGCACCGGGCCAGAATCCGGGCGCTGGTCGTCTTCCCGCACCCCCGCGGCCCGCTGAACAGGTACGCGTGATTGACCCGGTTGTTCCGCAGCGCCTGCTGCAGCGGGTCGGTGACGTGCTCCTGCCCGATGACCTCTGCGAAGGTCTCGGGCCGGTAGCGGCGATACAGAGCGAGGGACACGCCTACGAGCCTATCCGCGCCCACCGACACCGCGCCCCGCCCGCCGCCGCCACTCCCCCCGAACGGCAAAGACCCCTCACGCACCCGCCAGAGCTCACCTACCCTTGCTGCCTTCCGGCCCTGGGGGGGTTCAGCGAGATAGCGCCACGTGAGGGGCTGCGGCCAACCCTACCCCACCACCCACCCCCGATCGAGTTCGCACCCACCCCTCCACAACCTGTACTCTTTGCGGCGGAGGATTCGCCTAGAGGCCTAGGGCGCACGCTTGGAAAGCGTGTTGGGGGCAACCCCTCACGAGTTCGAATCTCGTATCCTCCGCAGCCCGCCTGAACAGGCGCGACGAAGGGGCTCCGCTGGTCACCAGCGGAGCCCCTTCCTTGCTATCGCAGACCGCGTTGTCCTGGTCTTTGTCCACAGGGGTGGTCGCGGGGCCTCCCCGGATCGCCCTTTCGATCTTCCGGGCGGCCTCCTCGGGCGTGGGGTCGGTCACGTGCGGGGGCCACCGTTCTCGCGTCGGGTCAGGGGTGGATCGGGTCCCAGTACATGTCGCCGCCGGAGGGCGGCGGCGTCTTGGTGGTCCGGGGCTGGGCGCTCTGGGCGACCGTGTCCGAGGTGGAGGAGGAAGCCACCGCGGACTGGAGGGCGAGACCGGTGCCGGCCGAGAGGGCGAGGAGCAGGGCGGCGGTCGAAGCGAGTCGGATGCGAAGCATGGCGGGTCCTGTTCTGCGCGGATCTGAGGGAACCTGAGGGGATGCAGGGATCTGAGGGAGGGTGGCCGGTCTGCTCCGGATCGTCGCCGATGCGGCTCCCTGCTCTGGTCGCTGTCGGAGCGGTGTCCTTTCCGGGTCCTTTCCGGCAGGTTCACCATCCCTGCCGATCGTCCGGCTGGAAAGGAAGCTCCGGTGGCCGGAACCGGTCCTGGCCGTTTTCGGCCCGGCTCCGCGGGGGCGCCGGACAACCCCTCGTGGAACCCTCCTCGTAGAAGGACGCGATGAGCGGTGTGCGGGCCTCCACCATGTCCCACCCACCGAGTTCGGGGTATGCCGTCAGCGCGCGTTCCCATGCGCGGGCGGCGTTGGCCTCCGCGTCCTCAAGGCGGTCCGCGACCACATACACGCCCAGTACCGGGTACGGACGGGCATCACCGTGGAGGACCACGTGTTCCACGCCGTCCTCCGCTCTTGCCGCCGCACGGAGCCCGGTGCAGATCCGGTCGGGCAGGGCGCTGAACGGGGAATCGTCGGTGGGGCGCAGGTGCAGGTGCACGAGGTACATGCGATCACCGTCGCAATCCCGCCGCCGGGCGGCCAATGCAGTCCCCGGGCAATTTCCGGCCGTGGACGGAACAGGCCAGAGCCCGGGCAGTGCGAAGTCGTCACATCCGGACCCCGATCCTGAGAGTATCTGCGCACAGCAAGGAGGTCAGCAGAAGGTCTTCACGCGGGGGGAAACCACTCATGCTCACCACACTTGGGCTCGACGCCGACGCCGAGGCGGTCTACCGGGCGATGCTCGCCCGGCCGCGGGACGGAGTCACGGCCATCGGCGAGGCCCTGGGCCTGGGCGAGGACCAGGTCCGCGCCGCGCTGGACACGTTGAGCGGTCTGGCGCTGGTCCGTCCTTCCTACGAACGCGAGGGCTCGCTGCGCGCCGTCTCACCCGACCTGGGCCTGGAACTGCTGCTGGCCCGTCAGCAGCACGAACTGGCCCGCCGGCAGCAGCACCTGGAGGCGTCCCGGGCCAGCGCCGCCCAGCTCATCGCGGAATACGCCGAGCTGCGGTCCGGGGCGCCGAGCCCAGGGGTCGAGCAGCTCACGGGCCTGGACCGGATACGCGACCGCCTGGCCACGTTGACCCGGCAGGTCAAGACGGAGGTCATGGGCTTCAACCCCAGCAGCGCACAGACAGAGGAGGGCATGGCCGCCGCCCGCCCGCTGGACCTGCAGCTACTGGAGCGCGGTGTCCGCATCCGCACGCTCTACCTCGACAGCATCCGCAACAACGCACCCACCGTCGCCCATGCCGAATGGCTGGCCGAGCACGGCGGGCAGGTCCGTACCGTGCCCACCCTGCCGACCCGGATGATCATCCTCGACCAGGCGAGCGCCGTCATCCCGGTCCGCAGTGACGACACCGCGGCCGGCGCCGTCATTCTGACCGGTCAGGGCACGGTGACCGCGCTGTGCGCCCTGTTCGAAAGCACCTGGGCGGCCGGCCGGCCGCTGGGCGAGGCGCCCGTGCGCGATGCCCACGGGCTCACCCCCCAGGAGCAGGCGGCGCTGTCGCTGCTCGCCGAAGGACACACCGACGAGGCGATCGCCCGCCGCCTCGGTGTCTCGCCGCGTACGGCCCGCCGCGTCACCACCGACCTGATCGAACGCCTCGGCGCCCGCAGCCGCTTCCAGGCCGGAGTCCGCGCCGCGCAGCAGGGCTGGCTGCCGGCCGGCTGACGGCCGGTCACGTCCCGGGGCCCACCCGCGGTGTACGGGAGCGGGCGCCGTACGGGAGCGACGCCTCGGCCCCATCGCCCGCGGCGGGCGGTGGGGCCGAGGTCGTACCGGGGGTGCGCCTGCCGCGGGGTCAGGCGATCTTGTCGTACCGGATGGCCGCGTAGGACGTCGCGGGCCAGCCGGCGATGTTGCCGCTGTAGACGTTCGCCGTGCCGTACTCCATGTCCGCGGACGGGTTGGACTCGGAGTAGTAGTAGAAGGTCCCGGCGTCCTGGTCCTTCCACCCGATGAACAGGACGGTGTGCGTGCCCGCGTAGTTCAGGGCGTCGCCGGGACGCAGGGAGCCCTTGGAGATCGTGGAGCTGACCTGGTAAAGGGTCGAGGTCGAGTAGGAATCGGTGAGGTGCCAGGCCATGGAGACGAACCCGGAGCAGTCCTCCCGGTACTCCCTGGAATGGATCAGGTCCCAAGCGTAGGAGTACTTGTCATACGGCACGTCCCGGTCGTACCAGTCCTTGGCCCGGGTGAGGACCTCGCTGCGGGCGATGGAGCCGCCCAGCGTCGAGGTGGGCGGGGTATCGGGTACGTAAGCGCAGTTGCCGCCCGACGCCGAGAGAATCGTCTGCGTCCAGCCGGAGGTGTCGACGGGGTCGCTGGAGTGGTACGTCAGGTCCCCGCCGTCGTTGTCGAACGGGTCCGCGTCGGTGTACCAGTACATGCCGCCGTTGGTCCGGCCGTAGTAGAGGCCGCCGCCTGGGGAGGTGAGGGAGTCGACCGCGGACCAGCCGCTCGCCGCCAGGACCCCGCGGTCCCAGTCGTTCACGCCGTTGATCTTGTAGCTGAGCAGACGGCCGTCGCTGGTGGAGGCGATGAGCTGGTCGTCCCCCGCGGCCGCCAGCGTCTTCAGGACGAACCCGGTGCCGATGATCGCGTGCTGGCCGATGTGCGCGGGACCCGAGGGCTTGTCCTCGGAGACGACGTACTGGTGCAGTTGGCCGTCGACCGTGCCGTACAGGTGCCCGTGGCCGTCGTAGGTGAGCTTGTCGAAGGTCCAGCCGCCGTCCCAGATCTTCGTCACCCCCGCCAGGGTGAGGGCGCTGACGTTGGTCTGGATGTCCACCCGGTACAGGTCGCCCGTGGTGGAGGTGACGAGGACGGTGTTGAAGTTCAAGGTGGCCATCGCCTTCGGCGTGAAGCCGAGGGCCGGTCCGATCAGGGTCCGTACCCGGTCGCCTGTATCGGGGGCGATGGCCGTGTACGTGAGTCTGCCGTCGGACAGCACGCCGTACACCGATACGTCGCCGCCGCAGGACGCCAGGGCGTGGGCCGCGCCGGCGGAGACCGTGAGGAAGCCCGCGGACATGGCGGCGGCGGCCAGGGCGCCGGTCAGTGACTTACGGACGCGATTGAGGTTCATGAAGAACTCCTTGTTTTGGGCAGCCGGGAGCCTTCCCGGCTGTGACGTGCCGTCGGACACGGCCTAGTACCAGTGGGGGTCGCGGCTCTGCCAGGCGCTCCACGCCGCGCAGGGGGAGCCGTAGACCTGGTTGATGTAGTCGAGGCCCCAGGCGATCTGCGTGACGGGGTTCGTCAGCCAGTCCGCTCCCGCGGACTGCATCTTGGAACCGGGCAGGGCCTGCGGGATTCCGTACGCGGAGGAGGTCGGGTTGTCGGCGTTCCAGCGCCAGCCGCTCTCGTGGTCCCAGAGGGTTTCCAGGCAGGACCACTGAGAAGTGGTGGCCCAGCTCGACTTGAAGTCGTTCATCATCTGACGGCCGACGGCCTTGACCTCGGTGATGTTGTCCCGGTCGAGGACGCTGGTGCAGGAGTAGCTGTTGGGCATGGCGGACAGGAGCGTCTGCGTCCAGCCGGACGCGTCCACCGGGTCGTCGTTGTGGTAGGCGATGTCGCTGCCGCTGCCGTCGAGCGGGTTGGCGTCCTTGTACCAGTACATGCCTCCGGCCGAGGTCCGGCCGTAGTACAGGCCACCGCCGGGCGACAGGAGCTGGTTGAAGCCGGACCAGCCGTCGGACTTGAGCGTGTGGGCCACCCATTTGGTGGTGGACGTGCTGTCGACGGCGTAGTCGAGGAGGCGTCCGTCGGAGCTGGTGGCCAGCAGCCGGTCCTGCCCGGTGGTGGTGAGGGTCTTGAGGACGAATCCGTCGCCGATGACGGTCCGCTGGCCTATGTGGGCGGCGCCGGCCGGCTTGTCCTCGGAGACGAGGTACTGCATCAGGGTGCCGTTGACCGTGCCGAAGAGGTGGCCGCGGCCGTCGTAGGCGAGCTTGTCGAAGGTCCAGCCGCCGTCCCAGATCTTCGTCACCCCCGCCAGGGTGAGGGCGTTGACGTTCGTCTGGATGTCGACGCGGTAGAGGTCACCCGAGGTCGAGGTGACCAGAACGGTGTTGAAGTTCAGGGTGGCCATCGCCTTCGGTGTGAAGCCGAGAGCGGGCCCGATGAGCGTCTTGAGCCGGTCCCCGTTGGACGGGTCGATGGCCGAGTACGTCAGCTGTCCGTCGGACAGGACGCCGTAGACGGAGACGCTCCCGCTGCAGGTGGTGTCCGCCTGGGCGGTACCGGTACTCGCGGTGAACAGGCCGGCCGCGAGGGCGCCGGCGGCCACCAGGCCGGTGACCGCGCGGCGGACTCCGGAGAACTTCCGCATCGACAACTCCATTGATAGGTGCGTCTGCTGACGTCATGCAGCATCGCCACCGGTCACATGAGTCGGAAGTGGGATCAGCTGGACGGATACGGCCACGGACGCATCCGTCCACGCCTCGCGGACCCCGTTGCGGCCCGCGGCGTCGCAGGCCGGACGGGGTCCGGCGGAGGGGGCGGCCCGCCTTTCGGAGGCGGAGCCGTGCGGCTGCGGCACTGCGCAGCCGGGGCCCGCAACTCTGCCGGCGGCAACGCCTCCGGTGGCCGGCGCCGTCCTTGGGGATACGGGAACCGGCCCGCCATCCGGTTGATCGATTTGGCCACCCTCTACGCCCAGGCACCATCGTCGGACCAGCCTGACGGGGACGCTCCACCGCGCTGAAGACGGTCGTGTGTTCCCTGATGGATGGCGGCACCAAGCCGGAGCAGCGGGGGTTGCTCCGGCCGCTGTTCCTGCGATCGCCGCGTACGAGCCGGTACCCGGGCGTTACGCTCGTCGGCCATGGACTGGCTGGAGCGGGCGGCGACGTTGCGGCAGTGGAGCAGGAGCGGGACGCGCGCTCCGCACAAACCGCTGCTGCTCCTCTACGCCCTTGGCCGGTTCCAGCGGGACACCGAGGCCGAACTGCGGTACAGCGCCGTCGAGGCGGACCTGCAGCGGCTGCTGGCGGAGTACGGTCCGCCCCGCAGGACGACGCCCGCCTATCCGTTTCATCACCTGGTCAGTGACGGGGTCTGGGAGGTCAGCACCGACCGGGGCCCCGGCAGCCCGGGCAGCGGCGTACGGGAACTGCGGGCCACGGGCGCGGCGGGGCGGCTGGCTCCCGGACTGCGTGCGGCGCTGCGCCGCGAACCCGAACTGCTCGGCCGGATGGCGCGAGTCCTGCTGGACCAGCACTTCGCGCCCTCGCTCCACGGGGAACTGTGCGAAGCGGTCGGCCTGGAGCTGGAGCCGGCCGAAACCGGACAGTTCACGCCCGTCCGCAGGCCGCGGGACCCGCACATGCGGGAACTGGTCCTGACCGCCTACGAGTACCGGTGCGCCTTCTGCGGGTACGACGGCAGGATCGGCGCGGTGCCGGTCGGGCTTGAGGCCGCGCACGTGCGCTGGTGGGCCTTCGGCGGCCCGGACGACGTCGACAACGGCCTGTGCCTGTGCTCCCTGCACCACAAGCTCTTCGACAAAGGCGTCCTCGGCATAGGCGACGGCGACCGCGTCCTGGTGTCGCAGCGCTTCGTCGGCCACAGTGCCGCTGCCCGCGAGCACGTCGTCGCGCTGGCCGGCCGCCCCCTCATCGGCCCCCAGCCGGGTGCCGCCCCCGTCGCCGCGGCCCACCGCACCTGGCACACCACGCAGGTCTTCCACGGCACCCCCCGCCCCGGCATCGCCGCCTGACCACCGAATCGTCGGCCCGGCGGCCCGCCGGTACGGGCCCTTGCACCAAAAGAATGGTGTTGTATATGGCGACCAAGAAAGTGACAGTGACGATCCCCGAGGATCTCCTGGACGAGATCCGCGCCGAGGCGGCTGAGCGGGGACTTTCGGCGTATGTAGCCGAAGCACTACGTTTCAAGCGGGACCGGGACCGACTGCTGGAGCTGGTCGACTGGCTGCAGGAGGAACACGGCCCGGTCACCGGGGACGAGCGCGCGGCAGCAGCCCGGCGCCTCCTCGCTGACGCCAAGCTGGACGGCCACGAGTACGCGATCGATGGCACGCTCGCTGTCATCGCACGCCAGCAGAAGGGGCAGGTCACCGTCTTCACCTCGGACGTGGACGACCTGGAGAAACTCCTCCCCGACGTCATCGTCGTCAAGAAGGTATGACCCGGCGCCGTGGTCTCGGTTCTGGTCTCGTTCAGCCCTGTCCGGCCCTGTCCGGCCCTGTCCGAGACGTCCACCACCACCCACTCCGCCCCAGGTCAGAACGCCTCGCCCCACCCTGTTCGCAGCGGCGAGCAGTTGGAAAGCGTGTCGGGGGCAACCCCTCACGAGTTCGAATCTCGTATCCTCCGTACCCGCCCACCAGGGCAGATGTCGGCCGTGCCCCGGGGAGCGTGGGTCGGTTACGGGCAGGAAGCGGCCAAGGGCCCGATGGCCGGGCTCAGGGTTCGGGGTGGAGCCACCAGGTGATGCCCTCGCCGATGTGGACGAAGCCGTGTCGCTGATAGAGCAGTCGTCCCTCGGGAGTCGCGTTGAGCACCGCGTGGGTGGCCCCGGCCGCGCCGGCCGCGGCGCACACGGCACGCAGCAGTCCGGTGCCCAGGCCACGGCGACGGAACGGGGGCCAGACCGCCATGTCGAACACGCCGGCCAGGTTGCCGGACCGGTGCGACCAAGCTCGCCCGGCGAACCGGCCGGCAGGGCGGGTATAGGCGGCGGCATACCAGGAGTGCCGGGGCCGGGCGCGTGCCAGGGCGAGTTCGGCGCGGTAGTCGGCGTGTTCCCCGGTGTAGTCGGCGGAGTCGTCCTGCAACTCGATGCGGGGGTCGCCGGCCGGCCCGATGTCGGCGATCGGCGCGGTCATCCACCACGGCGACCAGCCGCGTTCGAACCCTGCATTCGCCAGCGAGAACGCGTCCACCGCCGAGTTGAGCCAGACCCCGATGTCGACGCCGAGATCGCGGGCCCGTTCGACACCTCGTGCCAGCGCGGCCCGCGGCAACTCGCTCGGGAACATCAGGTGCATGCCGTCGGCCCCGCTCATCCAGGTCAACGGCCCGTCGTCCCACAAGCTGCCACCCAGGATCTCGGTGCGCGTCCGGTACCAACTGGCCTGGACCCGTTCGCAATCGGCGACCGTGACGATGGAGGACACCTGCCATGCCTATCAGAGGACGAACCCGGCAGGGGGAACGGTGACCGC
>NZ_JAINVH010000089.1 GCF_020400825.1 Streptomyces sp. HPF1205 | reverse complement strand
TGTAGACAAGCCCTCGGCCTATTAGTACCGGTCAGCTCCACCCCTCACGAGGCTTCCACATCCGGCCTATCAACCCGGTCGTCCACCGGGAGCCTTAACCCCTCAAAGGGGGTGGGAGTCCTCATCTCGAAGCAGGCTTCCCGCTTAGATGCTTTCAGCGGTTATCCCTCCCGAACGTAGCCAACCAGCCATGCCCTTGGCAGAACAACTGGCACACCAGAGGTCCGTCCGTCCCGGTCCTCTCGTACTAGGGACAGCCCTTCTCAAGACTCCAACGCGCACAGCGGATAGGGACCGAACTGTCTCACGACGTTCTAAACCCAGCTCGCGTACCGCTTTAATGGGCGAACAGCCCAACCCTTGGGACCGACTCCAGCCCCAGGATGCGACGAGCCGACATCGAGGTGCCAAACCATCCCGTCGATATGGACTCTTGGGGAAGATCAGCCTGTTATCCCCGGGGTACCTTTTATCCGTTGAGCGACGGCGCTTCCACAAGCCACCGCCGGATCACTAGTCCCGACTTTCGTCCCTGCTCGACCCGTCAGTCTCACAGTCAAGCTCCCTTGTGCACTTACACTCACCACCTGATTACCAACCAGGCTGAGGGAACCTTTGGGCGCCTCCGTTACCCTTTAGGAGGCAACCGCCCCAGTTAAACTACCCACCAGACACTGTCCCTGATCCGGATCACGGACCGAGGTTAGACATCCAGCACGACCAGAGTGGTATTTCAACGACGACTCCCACACGGCTGGCGCCACGTGATCACAGTCTCCCACCTATCCTACACAAGCCGAACCGAACACCAATATCAAGCTATAGTAAAGGTCCCGGGGTCTTTCCGTCCTGCTGCGCGAAACGAGCATCTTTACTCGTAGTGCAATTTCACCGGGCCTGTGGTTGAGACAGTCGAGAAGTCGTTACGCCATTCGTGCAGGTCGGAACTTACCCGACAAGGAATTTCGCTACCTTAGGATGGTTATAGTTACCACCGCCGTTTACTGGCGCTTAAGTTCTCAGCTTCGCCCCGACGAATCAGGACTAACCGGTCCCCTTAACGTTCCAGCACCGGGCAGGCGTCAGTCCGTATACATCGCCTTACGGCTTCGCACGGACCTGTGTTTTTAGTAAACAGTCGCTTCTCGCTGGTCTCTGCGGCCACCCCCAGCTCACACCGCACGGGTGATCACCAGAAATGGCCCCCCTTCTCCCGAAGTTACGGGGGCATTTTGCCGAGTTCCTTAACCACAGTTCACCCGAACGCCTCGGTATTCTCTACCAGACCACCTGAGTCGGTTTAGGGTACGGGCCGCCATGAAACTCGCTAGAGGCTTTTCTCGACAGCATAGGATCATCCACTTCACCACAATCGGCTCGGCATCAGGTCTCAGGCCATATGTCACCCGGATTTACCTGGGCAACGCCCTACACCCTTACCCCGGGACAACCACCGCCCGGGCTGGACTACCTTCCTGCGTCACCCCATCACTTACCTACTACCCCCTCGGATCAGCGGCTCCACCACTCCCCCTCACTCCGAAGAGATCAGAGGCGGCTTCACGGCCTTAGCATCAGAGGATTCGATACTGGGCGCTTCAAAGCGGGTACCGGAATATCAACCGGTTGTCCATCGACTACGCCTGTCGGCCTCGCCTTAGGTCCCGACTTACCCTGGGCAGATCAGCTTGACCCAGGAACCCTTGGTCAATCGGCGCAGGAGTTTCCCACTCCTGTATCGCTACTCATGCCTGCATTCTCACTCGTGAACCATCCACCACTGCCTCACAGCGCGGCTTCACCCGGCACACGACGCTCCCCTACCCACCACAACAGGCGTTAGCCCTCATGCTGCAGTGACACGACTTCGGCGGTACGCTTGAGCCCCGCTACATTGTCGGCGCGGAATCACTTGACCAGTGAGCTATTACGCACTCTTTCAAGGATGGCTGCTTCTAAGCCAACCTCCTGGTTGTCTCTGCGACTCCACATCCTTTCCCACTTAGCGCACGCTTAGGGGCCTTAGTCGATGCTCTGGGCTGTTTCCCTCTCGACCATGGAGCTTATCCCCCACAGTCTCACTGCCGTGCTCTCACTTACCGGCATTCGGAGTTTGGCTAAGGTCAGTAACCCGGTAAGGCCCATCGCCTATCCAGTGCTCTACCTCCGGCAAGAAACACACAACGCTGCACCTAAATGCATTTCGGGGAGAACCAGCTATCACGGAGTTTGATTGGCCTTTCACCCCTAACCACAGGTCATCCCCCAGGTTTTCAACCCTGGTGGGTTCGGTCCTCCACACGGTCTTACCCGCGCTTCAACCTGCCCATGGCTAGATCACTCCGCTTCGGGTCTTGAGCATGCTACTGAAACGCCCTGTTCGGACTCGCTTTCGCTACGGCTACCCCACACGGGTTAACCTCGCAACACACCGCAAACTCGCAGGCTCATTCTTCAAAAGGCACGCAGTCACGAGACACCAGCAAGCTGATGCCCGACGCTCCCACGGCTTGTAGGCACACGGTTTCAGGTACTATTTCACTCCGCTCCCGCGGTACTTTTCACCATTCCCTCACGGTACTATCCGCTATCGGTCACCAGGGAATATTTAGGCTTAACGGGTGGTCCCGCCAGATTCACACAGGATTTCTCGGGCCCTGTGCTACTTGGGAAATGAGCAAGCAAGCCGTACAGATTTCAGCTACGGGGGTCTTACCCTCTACGCCGGGCCATTCGCATGCCCTTCGCCTACCCATACGGTTTATCACTCGCCGACCGGCCGGCAGACCGATCAAGCCCACTCCCACAACCCCGCCCACGCAACCCCTGCCGGGTATCACACGTAAACGGTTTGGCCTCATCCGGTTTCGCTCGCCACTACTCCCGGAATCACGGTTGTTTTCTCTTCCTGCGGGTACTGAGATGTTTCACTTCCCCGCGTTCCCTCCACACACCCTATACATTCAGGTGCGGGTGACAGCCCATGACGACTGCCGGGTTTCCCCATTCGGACACCCCCGGATCACAGCTCGGTTGACAACTCCCCGGGGCCTATCGCGGCCTCCCACGTCCTTCATCGGTTCCTGGTGCCAAGGCATCCACCGTGCGCCCTTAAAAACTTGGCCACAAAGATGCTCGCGTCCACT
>NZ_JAINVH010000088.1 GCF_020400825.1 Streptomyces sp. HPF1205 | reverse complement strand
CGACGAGCCCGCTCGCTCGCCCGAGGGATCGAACAGTCCCTCCACGTCCCAACCCCGGTCAACGGGGAACCCGGACACCGCGTCCACCCCCGACACCACCAGCTCCCACAAGTCCTCCGCCGACCCCACCCCACCCGGATACCGGCACCCCACCCCCACGACCGCCACGGGTTCGCGTGCGGCGGCGAGCATCTCCTCGTTGTGGCGGCGCAACCGGGTGGTCTCCTTCAGCGAGGCGCGTAGCGCCTCCACGACCGCTTCCGGGGAGGTGTTGGTCATCTCTTGTCTGCCTTTCGGGGTTCGCTGTGGCGGATCGCGGGCGCTGAGCGGGCGCTGAGCGGACTGTGAGCGGGCGCTGGGCGGACGGTGAACGGGGGCCGGGCAGGCGTGGATCGCGGGCGTGGGCGGACGGCTAGACGGAGGTGCCGGGGCCGGGATCGGCCTGCGCCAGCCGCACCAGTGCGTCGAGGTCGAGGCCGTCGATGAGTTCGTCGGTGTCGTCCCCCGCGGCAGGGCCGTCCCCGGACGCGGGTGCGGCCGCGGGCGCGGCTGTGGGCGCGGGTTCCGGCGCGAGGGTGGAGACCAGGTGGGCCGCCAGGGCGACGGGCGTCGGGTAGTCGAAGACGAGGGTGGCGGGCAGCCGCAGTCCGGTGGCCTTGCCGAGACGGTTGCGGAGCTCGACGGAGGTCAGCGAGTCCAGGCCGAGCTCCTTGAAGCCGCGCTTCGCGTCGATGGCGGCCGTGCCGGTGTAGTCGAGGGTGGCGGCCACCTCGGCACGCACCAGGTCCAGCAGGAGTTGCTGCTGCTCCTCGGCGGTCAGGCCGGCGAGCCGGTCGGCGAGGGCGGGGCCTGTGGAGGAGGCCACGGCGTCGGCCGGCCCGGCGGCCGCGGCCCGCCGGGCGCGGGTGCGTACCAGACCGCTGAGCAGCGCGGGCGCCGCCGCGCCCCGGGCGCGCAACGCGTCGGTGTCCAGCGGCAGGGGTACGGCGAGGGGTTCGCCGAGCCGCAGCGCGGCGTCGAACAGCTCCATGCCCTGCGCGGGGGTGATCGGGGTCATTCCGGACCTGGCGAACCGGTTCCGGTCGGCCCCGGTCAGCGCCGCGGCCATCCCACCCTCGGCCCACGGCCCCCACGCGAGTGAGGTGGCCGGCATGCCGTGGGCCCTGCGGTGGTGGGCGAGCGCGTCGAGGAAGGCGTTGGCCGCCGCGTAGTTGGCCTGCCCGGCGCCGCCGACCAGACCCTGGACGGAGGAGTAGAGCACGAAGGCGGACAGGTCGAGGTCCCGGGTCGCCTCGTGCAGGTTCCAGGCGGCGTCGGCCTTGGGCCGCAGCACACCGTCGATGCGCTCGGGAGTCAGCGCGCCGAGCACCCCGTCGTCGAGTACGCCCGCCGCGTGCACGACCGCGGTCAACGGGTGCCCCGCGGGCACCGCGGCCAGCAGCTTGTCCACCTCCTCGCGGACCGCGGCGTCGCAGGCCACGACGGTCACCTCGGCGCCCATGCCGGTGAGTTCGGTCCGCAGCGCCTCGGCTCCCTCGGCCGCCGGCCCGCGGCGGCCGGCCAGCAGCAGGTGCCTCACACCGTGCTCCCGGACCAGATGGCGCGCGAGTATCCCGCCGAGCGCCCCGGTGGCACCCGTGACGAGTACGGTGCCGTCCGGGTCCCACCCGCGTGCCTCCGCGGCGGGCACCACGGCGCGCCGCAGTCTCGGCACCAGCAGCCGGCCGCCGCGCAACGCGCTCTGCGGCTCGTTGCAGGCAAGGGCCCGCCCGATGCCGTCGGCGACGCCCGCCGGGTCCGCGGTGTCGAGGTCGACCAGCACCAGCCGATCGGGGTTCTCCGTCTGCGCCGAGCGCAGCAGGCCCCAGGCGGTGGAGTGGGCCAGGGCGGGGACGTCCTCGCCCGCGACGGTGGCGACCGCACCGCGGGTGACCAGGACCAGCCGTGATCCGGTGAGGCGGTCGTCGGCCAGCCACGCCTGGCACAGGCCGAGGGCGTGCCGGGCGGCCTCGTGAGGGGAGGCGCCGGCGGGCAGGCCGGCCACGACGGCGCCGGGGGCGGGGTCGCCCGCGGCAAGGGCAGCGGTCAGGGCGGCGAGGTCCGGATACCGCTCGGCGTCCGGGGGAGCGGGAAGGTCCTCGCCGAGCAGGGCCCAGGCCGGGGGCGGGGCCGCGGCCTCGGGGGCGGAGTCCCAGGCGAGGCGGAAGAGGGCGTCGTGCGGGCGCCCGGTGGCGGCTTCCACCTGGTCGGCGGACAGGGGGCGCAAGGCCAGGGACTCGACAACGGCGACAGGGCGGCCGGTGCTGTCGGCGAGTTCGAGGGTGATGGCGTCGGGCCCGGCCGGTGCGATGCGGACGCGGGCCGCGGCGGCGCCGGAGGCCAGCAGGCGCACGCCGCTCCAGACGAAGGGCAGCCGGGGCCGGTCACCGGGGGGCAGCACACCGAGTTCGGTGGCGTGCAGGGCCGCGTCGAGCAGGGCGGGATGCAGACCGAAGTCCGCCGCCTTGTCGCGCTGCGCGTCGGGGAGCCGGAGTTCGGCGTGCAGGCCGTCGTCGGCGCGCCACGCCGCCCGCAGGCCGCGGAAGGCCGGACCGTAGCCGAAACCCTGGACGGCGAGGTCGTCGTAGCGCCCGGTCAGGTCCAGGGGTGTGGCGCCGGGCGGCGGCCAGGCGGTCGACGACGTGCCCGTGAAGCCGTCGGCCTCGGGCAGCAGCGTGCCGTCCGCGTGCCGGGTCCAGGGTTCGTCGAAGCCGTCCGCGTCGGGCCGGGAGTGGAAGGTGACCGAGCGGCGACCGGCCTCGTCGGGCACGCCGACGGCGACCTGGAACCGTACGGCGCCCGTCTCGGGCAGCACCAAGGGGGCTTCGAGGGTCAACTCCTCCAGGGCGGGGGTGCCGGCCTCCAGGCCCGCGTGGAAGGCGAGTTCGACGAAGGCGGTGCCGGGCAGCAGCACCCGGCCGAGAACGGCGTGGTCGGCGAGCCAGGGGTGGCTGCGCAACGACAGACGGCCGGTGAGGAGGACCTCGTCGGTGTCGGCACGGTGGACGGTGGCGCCGACCAGCGGGTGGTCGCTCGTGCCCAGGCCCGCGGCGCCGACGTCCGCGGCGCGTGCGGGAGGTTCGGGCCAGTAGCGGTTGTGCTGGAAGGGGTACGTGGGCAGGTCCAGCCGGCGCGCGGGCGGTCCGCCGAACACGGCGGGCCAGGACGGTCCGGCGTGCCGCACGTGCAGCACCGCGAGCGCCTGCATCACGGCGTCCTTCTCGCCGCGGTCCCTGCGCAGCAGCGGCACGAACTCCGGTTCTCCGGCGTCGCCGGGACCTGTCTCGGGCACGCTGTCGCGGC
>NZ_JAINVH010000087.1 GCF_020400825.1 Streptomyces sp. HPF1205 | reverse complement strand
TTGAACGGCAGCCGGTCCCGTACGGCCTCCTGATCGCGGTGACCGAGCACGGCGGCGGTGTGTGCGGTGACCAGGTCGAGCGCGGCTCGCAGGCGCTCGGCCTGCGGCAGGGACCGCAGACGGTCGGCGATCGCGCCGTGCCGCACCGGGCGCCGGGCCTTCCGCGAGACGAGGCCCTTGAGGGCCGCCGGGACCTCCGGGGCGCCCGCCAGTACGGACAGGTCGAGGCGTACCGGCGCCAGCACGGCCCGGTCCGCGGCCAGAGCCGCGTCGAACAGTGACAGGGCGTGGTCGGTGGCCAGCGGCACGACGCCGGAGCGCGTCAGCCGGTCCTGGTCGGCATCGGTCAGGTGACCGGTCATGCCGCTCGGCTCGGCCCAGTAGCCCCAGGCAAGCGAGGTCGCCGGCAGTCCGAGGGCGCGCCGGTGCAGGGCGAGGGCGTCGAGGAAGGTGTTGGCCGCGGCGTAGTTGGCCTGCCCGGGGCTGCCGAGGGTCCCGGCCGCCGAGGAGAAGAGAACGAACGCCCGCAGGTCGTGCGTGAGTTCGTGCAGGTTCCACGCGGCCCGTGCCTTGGGTTCCCAGACCGCGGCGAGGCGTTCGGGGGTCAGGGCGGTGACCACGGCGTCGTCGAGGACGCCGGCCGCGTGCACGACCGCGGTCAGCGGGTGGGCGGCCGGGATCGCGGCAAGTACGGCCGCGAGCGCGTCCCGGTCGGCCACGTCACAGGCGGCCACGGTCACCTCAGCGCCCAGCCCGGCCAGTTCCTCGCTCAACGCCGCCCCGCCACCGCTGCGGCTGACCAGCAACAAGTGCCGCACGCCCCGCTCGGCCACCAGATGCCGGGCGACCAGGCCACCGAGTACGCCGGTGCCGCCGGTGACCAGCACGGTGCCGGCCGGGTCGAGGTCCGCAGGGACGGTGAGGACGATCTTGCCGATGTGGGCGGCCCGGCTCATGTGCCGGAACACGTCGACCGCGTCCCGGAGCCCGCGTACGTCGATCGGCAGCGGCGCGAACTCGCCGTCGGTGAAGGCCCGTACGACGGTGCCCAGGATCTCGCCGAGCCGTTCCGGCCCCGCGTCGGCGATGTCGAACGCCCGGTAGACGATGTCGGGGTGGTCGGCGGCCTCGCGGATGTCGGTCTTGCCCATCTCGACGAACCGGCCGCCGGGCCTGACCAGCCGCAGGGAGGCGTCGACGAATTCGCCGGACAGCGAGTCCAGGACCACGTCCATGGGCGGGAACTTCTGCTCGAACTCCAGGGTGCGCGACGACGCGATGTGGTCCTCGTCCAGTCCCAGGGCGAGCAGGGTGTGCCATTTGGCCGGGCCGGCGGTGGCGAACACCTCCGCCCCGAGCCGCCGGGCCAGTTGGATCGCCGCCATGCCGACGCCGCCGGTGCCTGCGTGGATCAGGACCCGGTCACCGGCCTTCAGCCTTCCCAGGTCGCGCAGCCCGTACCAGGCGGTCAGGAACACCACGGGCACGGACGCGGCCCTGGCGAACGACCAGTCGTCGGGCATCCGGACCAGCAGCCGCTGGTCGGCGACGGTGACCGGACCGAAGGCGCCGGGGACCAGTCCCATGACGCGGTCGCCTGGCCGGAAGCGTGTGTCCGGGCCGGTTTCGAGGACGACCCCCGCGCCTTCGCCGCCCATCAGGGCCTCGCCGGGGTAGACGCCGAGGGCGATCAGCACGTCCCGGAAGTTGAGCCCGGCCGCCCGCATGGCGATCCGGACCTGCCCGGGGCCCAGCGGCTCCATGAGCTCGGGGCGGGGCACCAGCGCCAGGTCGTCGATGCTGCCGGTGCCGGTGTCCTCCAGCCGCCAGGTACCGTCCGGCGGGGTGAGGCTCGCGCCGACGCGGACCAGGCGGGGGACGTACAGCGCCCCTTGGCGTACCGCCAGTTCCGGCTCGTCCGTACCGGCGATCAGCGCGGGGTCCCAGGTCGGGTCGGCGTCGACCAGGACGAACCGGCCGGGGTGCTCGGCGCGCGCGCCGCGGACCAGGCCCCAGACCATCGAGTGGTGGAGGCCCACCGCATCACCGGGCGCGGCGGCGACGGCGTTGCGGGTGACGACCGCCAGCCGCGTGCGCTCGCCCGCCAGGTGGTCCTGGATCACGGCGAGTACGCTCCGCGCGCTCTCGTACGCCGCCTCGACGGTGTCCGCCTCGGGCTCCGGCCCGGGCACCTCGTGGACGACCAGGTCCGCGGGGTCTCCGCCCGTCGACGCCGGTTCCAGGGAGACGTCGAGGGGGACCCAGTCGAGCGCGTACAGGCTGTCCGGGACGGTGTCGGCGTCCCGAACGGTCAGCGACGTGATGGCCGCGACCGGGGTGCCGTCCGGGGCGGCCACGGCCACGGTGTACGTGTCCGGTCCGGTGGCGGACAGGCGTACGCGCAGCGTCCTGCCGCCGGCCGGCCGTATCGCCACTCCGGTGAACGCGAACGGCAGGCCGGTGCGGTCGGTGAGAAACGCCATGGGGTGCAGTGCGGCGTCGAGCAGCGCGGGGTGCAGGGCGAACGGTTCCTCGGCGGGCAGCTCCACCTCGGCGTAGACGGTGTCGCCTACCCGCCGTGCCGCCGTGACGCCCTGGAACGCCGGCCCGTACTCGTAGCCGAGCGCGGACAGCGAGTCGTAGAGCCCGTCGACGTCGAGTGGCTCACCGGCCGGCGGCCAGTCCCAGGCGCTCAGCACCGGCTCCTCGCCCAGTGTCCCGGTGGCGTGCCGCACCCACTCGTCGCCGTCTCGCGAGTACGCCGTGAGCGGGCGGCGGCCGTCGTCGTCCTCGGGACCCACGACGAGCTGGAGGTGTACCTGGGTGTCGTCGAGGACGAGGGGTGTTTCGAGCACCAGCTCCTCGACCGCGCGGCCGAGCCGGCCGGCCGCGTAGGCGGCCATCTCCGCGAACGCGGTTCCGGGCAGGAGGACGGAGCCCCGCACGGCGTGGTCGGCCAGCCACGGGTGGGTGGCGAGCGAGATCCGTCCGCTGAGCACCGCGCCGTCGGGCAGTTCCACGAACGTGCCGAGCAGGGGGTGGTCGCCCGACGCCGTCGGGACGGGCCGCAGCCAGTACGGCCGGCGCTGGAAGGCGTACGTCGGCAGCCTGACGGGCTCGGTGTCGTCCGGGAACCGCCAGTCGACCGGGACACCGTGGACGTGCAGGCGGCCGAGCGAGGTGAGGAAGTCGTCCTGGTCGCGGTGGAGCGTGCCGGTGACGAGGAGGTCGGAGCCGTGGTGGTGGCCGGTCTCCTCGACGGCGGAGACCAGCACCGGGTGGGGGCTGACCTCGACGAAGACGCTGTGGCCGTGGTCGAGCAGCGCACGGGTGGTCTCGTCGAACAGTACGGGTTCGCGGAGGTTGCGGTACCAATAG
>NZ_JAINVH010000086.1 GCF_020400825.1 Streptomyces sp. HPF1205 | reverse complement strand
CCAGTTCCTCTACCAGGGCAAGAACCCGAGCGCGAACACCAGCTACAACCTCCTGCCCTGGCGCCCGGGCCTGCTCACCCTGCAGCGCTGACCCGTCCGGCCCGCGGTGACCGCCGCTCCATGGTGACCGCGGGCCGCCGGATCCGCTGACCGTACGCACAGCACCACCCGAGGGACCCCGGCCGCCATGGCCGGGGTCCCTCTCGTACCGTAGGCCGTGGCGCCGGTGAAGGAGGTGCTCGCGTCCGTCAGACGCGGGAACGTGCCGCTCGCCTCGGTCCGCTCAAGGATCCACTCATTCACCGCCCACCGGTGAGGGAAGATCACGCCTGCGCCACGAACCCCACGAACCGCGACCACTCCTCGCGACCGACGGCGATGTGCGGGCGCGTCACGTCCTTGGAGTCCCGTACGCAGACATCCTGTTCGGTGACGGCGACCTCGACACAGTCGTCACCCGAGCTGCCGCTGTAGCTGGACTTGAACCATGCCAGTTCCCGGCTCGTGCTCATCGCTCTCCTCGGAGTCGCTCCAGCAGGCTCCGTGAGTCTTGAGGGGTCAAAGCCTGCGAGCGCAGTGTGTCATAGCGCTGGCAGAGGAGACGCACCTCTTTCGGGTCAGAGATGAGCCGGCCGTTCTCCTGCCCTTCGGAGTACGCCAGCCGTCGGCTCTCAGGCGTCTCCAGGAGGCGTACCGGCCCATCCATGCAAGCGTGGAACTCGGCTTCGGTCGGCACGATCTGCAACGTCACATTGCGGGGGGCCGTCAGCTCCAGCACATGTTCCAGTTGGCCCCGCCGCACATCGTGCCCGCCCAGCCTGCGCCGGAACACGGCCTCCTCCACGATGAAGTGGAAGGGTACGGTGGGCCGCTCCAGCAGCATCCTCTGCCGATCCAGCCTCGCCACCACCTGAGCCTCCAACTGCTCGTCGGTCAGCAGCGGAATACGGTTCTCGAACAGGGCCCGCGCGTACCCCTCCGACTGCAGCAGCCCCGGCACGAGCCGGCACTCGTACGTGCACAGGCTCACCGCCACCCGCTCCAGGCGGGCCCACTGCCGGAACCACGCCGCGAGCCCCACGTCCCCGCGCCCCCGGCTGAGGTACTTCGATCCCTTCCGCAGCGCTCCCGTGTTGCCCAGCGCCTCGTCGGAACGCTCCACCAACGCCACGTCGGGCATCCGCCGCCCCAGCTCGACCGACTCGACCGTGTGCCTGGAGAAGTTCACCAGGGCCGCGAACTCGCTTCTGCTGTACCCCGCGTGCTCCCGCAGTGCCTGCATGACCGCCCCGAACGTCCGCAGGCTGTCCGAGGGTTCGGGCTCCCGGTCCGCCTCGCCACCCGCCACGCCCCCATCGCCCACCACACCGCCGCCGCTCATCCGCGGCCACCTCCGGTTCCGTACCGCGCTGTTCGCCGTCCCCCAGCCGACGGCACTCAGCACTCAGCGTGACGCACGACGCGTCGTACCGTCCACGGAATGTGCCCGTACGCTGACGGAGCGTACGGACCGCACTTCAGGAGCCCGCCCCAAGGGCCCGTCACCAGGATCACCAAGGGCGCGCTCGTCGTGCGAGTGCGGGAACGAGTTCGAAGAAGTGTGCGTCAAACTCCCCTCAGTACGCGGTCGAGTGCCGCGCGGCCCGCGGGTCCCCAGTGCGGCTTGCCGCCGGGAAGGCCCTGATCTCCGTTCCGCCCCATGAGCATCAGGAAGAGGCTCTTCATCGCCGCCAGCCCGCGGGCCCGCCGGATCGCCGCCTCGTCCGCGCGCGCGTACCTCTCGAAGAACCGTGCGGCCGTGCCCGCGGGCAGCAGCACCCACGCGGCGGCCAGGTCCCACGCCGGATCGCCGGCGAACAAGTCACCGAAGTCGACGACGCCCGAGAGCGTTCCGTCCGAGACGACGACGTTGGCGGGGTGGAGGTCGCCGTGCACCCACACCGGCGGGCCCTCCCACCCGCCGGCCGCGACGGCGTCGTCCCACACGGCCCGGACATCGGCGGCGGCGTCGGCGGGGACGTCGGCGGGGATGTCGGCGGCGAGGGCCTGGAAGAAGTTCTCGAAGCCGTCCGTGCAGTCCCGGGGATGGGCCCCGCGGTCCGTGGCGACCGGCGCATCGGCGGGCGCCTCCACATGGAGCGCGCGGAGGAAGTCCGCCAGTGTGTCGGCCGCGTGGTAGCCGCGGCTGATAGAACCGAGGTCCAGCGGCTCGCCGGGAACCCAGGTCATCACGGTCCAGTGCTTGGGGAAGCGCTCGGACGGTTCGCCGGACCGCACCGGGACCGGCACGGGCAGCGGCAGGCGCGGGGCCAGCACGGGCAGCCACCGCCGCTCCTTGAGCTGGGGCTCCGGGGTGCGGTCCATGCGCTGCATGCGTACCGCCAACTCGTCCCCGAGACGCCACATCTGGTTGCCCCAGCCGCCCGCCACCTCGCGGACGGCCAGCCCCGCGAGGTCCGGATGCTGCTCCCGCAGCAGGTCGCGGACCAGGTCCGCGGTGATCTCGATCCCGGTGCCGGTCATGCGACGTCACAGTACCGAGGCGGCGGGCGCAGCGGCTTCCCGCTCTTCCCCGAGTTCGCGGCAGCCGTTCGCGGAAGCCCGCGTCCGCTGTCCATGCCGCCCGTCGACCGGCCGGTGTCCCCTGGTATGGACTGCACCCCGGTTCCCTCTATACATTCATCCAGGATCGCTGGGTCATGATTCGCGGCCAGAGCCCACCGAAGGGGTACCCCACACCCCGCACCGCGGTGCCTCCCAGCCGACGGTCAGCCTCGAACGGCCATGCACTCTCTGTCACCTTGGTCCCCCCCACATTTTCGAGGAACAGAACAATGCAGCCTTCATCCCTTCCGCCCGGGAGCTCGCCGCACCGCGGGCGCCCGCCCGCGACGCCGGCCTGCCACGGCACGCCGCCCAGCGGACACAGCCCGACGAAGAAGCAGGGACCAGGCGTCCTGCCGACCGGCTACCGCTGACCCGGGACCACGTCCGCGGGGAAAGGCGGCGGTCCTGCGGCGACCCCGGAGGGACCGCCACGCGAAGCCTGTCCCCCACTGCCGCCTGCCTCGCCCGTCCTCGCCCGTCCCGTGCGCCGAGTCGGCGCACGGCGACGTGGCCTTGGCCGTGGCCGCAGCGGACCCGCAGCCGGCCGGCACCGGCGGCGGAAGCCGCCACGCCTCCGCCATTGGCACCCGTGTGACACCGCTTCCGGCACCGCCGTGCCCGCCCCCGTGGGCGCGGACCCGTGCCCGGAGCACGATCCGCAACGACGACATGGAGGTCCCCCGATGACATCGGGCATACGTATGCTCCGCACACCGCGCCGCCGCTTGGGCGCGCTCACCGCCACGGTGGCCGTGGCCGCCGCGACGGCCCTGGCCGTCGTGTCGGCCACGCCCGCCCAGGCCGCGACCACCTTGCGGTCGCTGGCGGAGGGGCATGGCAAGTACTTCGGCACCGCGCTGACCGACGGCGACCTGAACA
>NZ_JAINVH010000085.1 GCF_020400825.1 Streptomyces sp. HPF1205 | reverse complement strand
GAACGGGGGGCGTGCTTCGTCAGTCATGGCGCTTCCTTCGGTTGTACTCGGGCCCACGCAAGGAGGTGGGCACCCTCGACGGCAACCGCATCGCGGCAGTCGGCCGACCAGGCAGAGAACGAGCGTTCTCCATGCGCAACCACGATAGTAGAACGTTGGTTCTCGCGCAAGCTGCTGAATTCAATTGCCTGATGTCGGCATGACCCGACCCGGCCACGGTGTCCAGCCCAGTTCTCCTCCTGGGCCTTCACTGAACGGGCCCGGGGCCTCGGCCCTGGTGCCTAGATGGGCACGATCGGCGACTGCTGCGAGGGATCCCGTACCGGGTCTTCAGAGTTGAGCGGTGCGGAGGTGCCCGCGGGCCCGGCGAGCGGTGACGCAGCGTGTCCGTAGCCGTTGTTTGCCGGCATTGCGAAAGCCGACAGCCGCGCGGGCGACAAGCTTGATCACACGGTTGACGCCTTCGCTCCTGGCGGTGCTGTCAGGTGTCGATGAATGCGGCGGTCTCGGGCCGTCAGCGGTCGACGGTGACGGTGAACTGCCGCACCTCGGGGATGTCGGAATCCGCGCACCATGTGGGGAACTTCCAGCGGGGTCGGCCGACTTGGTTCCAGTCGGCGCCGGTCATGGCCAGAGCGAGGAGGCTGCGCAGGTTCTCCTTGGCGATCCATGTCGTCAGCAGGGTCTGCTGCCCGATTGCCCCTCGCCGACGCGTTCCACGTCGTCGCGACTGCTCGTCGGTGAGGTCCTCACGGCTGCGCAGCAGGCGCCAGCGGGCCGACCACTTCGGATCGGTGGCTCTTCCGCGTCGGCCGCGGACCTCGGCGGTGGTGCGGCGCCGGGCCGCCGAGAGCATCTTGTTCGCCAGCTGCGCCACGTGGAAGTGGTCGACCGCGACCCTGGTGCGCGGCACGCCGGTGCGGATCGCGGCGCGGTAGGTAGCGGACACGTCGATGGCGACGTGTGTGGTGCTCTTTCTCCAAGTCAGCGGGGTGGTGGCGAGCCAGGCCGGCACGTCGGCGACGCTGCGGTCCTCGACCTGGCCCAGCAGCGCGCACGCCCCGAGGGCGTCGGTGAAGCCGGTGTGCCACCGATCGCGTGCCCCGCCCGTCTGCCGGTGTCGGGGTCTTGTTCCCAGGCGCGGCTTGCCCCGACGGGTCCTCACCGATGCCCACCGCGTCGCCTTCGGGCAACGATGCGTCGACGACCTCGCGGGCCTGGCCGCGGAAGGCATGCATCACGGTCGGCCAGGACAGGTGCAGATCCCGGGCGGCCTGGACGACGGCGGAACCCGGCGTCGCGTATGCGGCGTTTGGCCGCGACCCGCACTCGCATGGTCATCCGCGCGCCGGCCGGTGGCTGCGGGTCCTGCTCAGTGGACGACCGGCGCGGGCAGGGCCAGAAGCCCCCTCCGAGGACCAGCCGCACGTGCGCCCTGCTCACTGGGTGGCACGCCGGAGTGAACGGAAGCGGGGCTCTGTGAGTGAAGGCGACGGCGCGCTCAGGCAGCGGTGACCACGTCTGCGTGAGCGGCCCGCAGCAGGGTGCGGGCGGCGTCCTTGGCGTGACGGGCGGGCTCTGGAGTCCCGGAGATGGCCGCTGTGGTCATCGCGCCCTCGGCGAGGAGGACGAGCTGGTCGGTCAGCCACGCGGGCGCGTCTGCGACGGCCACGAGATCGGCAAGATATCGCCGGAAGGCATCCTTGTGGGCCTTCGCGATGTCGGCCACGGTCTGGGACGTGGCCCCCAGCTCCCCGAAGGAGTTGATGAAGCCGCAGCCGCGGAACTCCTGCTCGCTGAACCAGAGGAACAGCCAGTCGAAGACCGCCAGAATCCGTTGCTCGGGTGAGTCGTAGGTATCCACGTACTGGGCAAGATCGCGGAGCCACCTTGCGTCCCGCCGCCTCAGGTACGCCTCGACCAGGGTGTCCTTGGAAGGGAAGGTCTGGTACAGGCGCTTGAGGGGCACGCCGGAGGCGGTGCGGATCGCATCCATTCCCACCGACTGAATGCCTCGGCCGTAGAACAGTTCCTCGGCAGCGTCAAGGATCCGCTGCTCGGTCGTCTCGGGTTCCACTTCGCTCACCCATTCTCGAAAACGGTCGTTCTCCTACGGTACAGCCACCAGGCCGCACGGCATATTCCCGGGCGCGGGCCGACCAGCCCGCCGTATGCGCCTGCCCGGATCGGGGCCGGGCGTCTTGCCCGCCGCCCGCTCAAGCGAGGACAAGGTCCGCCTGGGGCTGCTCAGCCGGTGCGGTGGCGACGCGGAGGCCGACGCGGTCCCGCCGGTGATCCCGTTCCTCGAGTGTTTCGGTCCAGTCCGCCAGGAGTTCGACGATGTCCATGCCGCGGCCGTGCTCATCAGGGGCACCGGTGCAGCGAGGGTGGGGCGAGGGCGCCACGCCGTAGTCGGCAACTTCGATATGCACGGCGCGGCCTTCGAGCGCGAGGCTCACGATCATGTCGGCCCGTCCGTGCTGGGCCGCGTCCCCGCGAGTTCGCCGACGATCAGCAGGACGGAGTCCCGATCCTCCGGGACGACGTCCCATCGGGCGAGCAGGGATGCGGCGAAAAGGCGGGCGGTGCGCACCCAGCGCTCCTCGGCGGGAAGGGCGATCATGCCGTGCTGGCGCATGCCCGTACGGGCATGCGCCAGCGCCGGGGTCACGGGGGCCGGCCGGGACTGCTCGCCGGACGAGGGCAGCGCCATCGGCGGGGGTGCATTGCGGTGTGCGAGAGAGTCATGGGATCACCCACCTGCACTTTCCGAGCCGGCAACAGGCTCGCGTTCTGCAGCTTCTCTGCCCTCGGCCCTGGAGCGGGCCGGCGTCAGGGCCCAGGCGGCGGTCCTGCGGCACTCGCGGCGACCGAACCGGCAATCCGTCCGGCCAGCGATGACAGTGTCGTGAACCTCCAGCCGAGAACGGTCGTTCTGCTGAATGAGGCCAGCCTATAGAACGGTCGTTCTCCGCGCAAGAGGGATGCGCCGAACTTCCGAGAATCCGGAGCAACGCCCGCGCTCACCGCAGGTGAGAGGGTCTTCAAGGCCTGCGAGGGAATCCTGAGCCCAAAGCCCTCGAGGCGCGCGGCCACCCCTGCCGCAGGTACAGCCTCACGCACGAACGGCCGCGCCGTGGATCCGGCGCCGGGCCCGGAACTACGGCGCGGGGGTCGCCACGCCAGCAAGGCCTGCCGGAATGCGAAGGCGGCGGCAGTCACACAGGCGCCGCCCCGGTGGATGACAACGACATTGGGGTCCTGAAGGCGGCGGGTCAGGTGCGATAGGCATCGCGCGGGCGAGCGGCGCCAGGTTTCCGCACAGGGCGGCTGCGAGTGCGGGCCCGGCCGTCGACTCCCTCCGTTCACGGCGGCTTGCCTCGGAAGTGCCGCTCCACCAGCCGAGGCGCGCGATAGCCCGACCGAGGGAGAGCTGCCAGGTCGTGGGTGTCGGTCTTGCGCGAGAACCTTCGTTCCCGTACTGTCGTTCTTGCCGGCGAGAACGTACGTTCTCGCACGGTGCACCCACGTCGGCGGAACCCACACCCGTCGGCGGCGATACCGCACAGACCCGAAGGAAGCGCCATGACTGACGAAGCACGCCCCCCGTTT
>NZ_JAINVH010000084.1 GCF_020400825.1 Streptomyces sp. HPF1205 | reverse complement strand
TTCCTGGTCCGAGCCGGCCGCGTCGAGGCGGCCCGCGTCGTCGGCGGCATCGGCGGCGTCGGCGGAGAGCCAGTAGCGCTGCCGCTGGAAGGCGTAGGTCGGCAGGTCGGTGCCGCCGGCACCGGTGCCCGCGAAGAACGCGGCCCAGTCGATGCCCGTCCCGCGCACGTGCAGCGCGCCCAGCGCGGTCATGGCCGCGCGCGCCTCGGGCCGTCCGGCGCGCAGCAGCGCCACCGCCGCGGTCTCCTCGCCGCCATCCCCGACCACCGGCTGCACCATCGCCGACAGAACGCCGTCCGGACCCAACTCCAGGTAGGTGCGGACGCCTTCACCACTCAGGGTGCGCACGCCGTCGGCGAAGCGGACCGCCTCGCGGACATGCGTCACCCAGTACGCGGGGTCGGTGAGGTCACCGGCCAGGTCAGCGGTGACGTTCGACACCACCGGAATACGAGGGGCGTTGTACGTCAGCGACTCCGCGACCGCACGGAAGTCGGCCAGCATCGGGTCCATCAACGGCGAATGAAACGCGTGCGAAACGGTCAGCCGCTTGACCTTACGACCCTCAGAACGCCAGGCCGCCTCCAGCTCGGCGACGGTGTCACCCGCACCCGAAACCACCACGGCCTCAGGCCCGTTGACCGCCGCCACCGCCACATCCTCGCGGCCCGCCAACGCCTCCCGTACAACAGACTCCTCCGCCCGCACCGCCAACATCGCCCCACCAGCCGGCAACGCCTGCATCAACCGACCCCGAGCAGCAACCAGCCGGACCGCGTCCTCCAGCGACAGCACACCCGCCACATGCGCGGCCACCAGCTCACCGATCGAATGCCCCGCCAAGAAGTCCGGCCGCACACCCCACGACTCCACCAACCGGTACAACGCCACCTCCAGCGCGAACAGCGCGGCCTGCGTGTAAACGGTACGGTCCAGATCCGCGGAGTCGGCCTCGAACATCACCTCCCGCAACGGCCGCTCCAACTCCCCCTCGAACAGCCCGCACACCTCATCCAGCGCATCCGCGAACACCGGGAAGGCCCCGTACAGCTCACGCCCCATGCCGGACCGCTGACTGCCCTGGCCCGAGAACAGGAACGCCGTACGACCCTCCACCGTGGAGCCGGTGACGAGTCCCGCGGCCTGCGTGCCGTTCGCGAGAGCGTCCAGCGCGGCGAGGAGTTCGCCGCGGTCACGTCCGACGGCGACGGCCCGGTACTCAAGGGCCTGGCGGCGCGTGGCCAGCGAGTGGGCGATGTCGGTGATGTCGGCGGTGTCGGCCGTGGCGTCGGCGCGCACGTGGCGGGCAAGACGCGCGGCTTGGGCGGTGAGGCCCGCCGTGTCCTTGCCGGAGAGTACCCACGGCAGGTGCCGTCCGTCGGCGACACGTGCGACACGTGCGGCACGGGGCTCGGCGCTGGGCAAAGGGCTCGGCGGCTGCTCGACGATGACGTGCGCGTTGGTGCCGCTGATGCCGAAGGAGGAGATGCCGGCGCGGCGCGGATGGCCGGTCTCGGGCCACTCGGTCGGCTCGGTGAGCAGGGCGATACTGCCCGCGGACCAGTCGACCTGCTCGGTCGGGCGGTCGACGTGGAGGGTGCGCGGCAGGACGCCGTGCCGCATGGCCATGACCATCTTGATGAGGCCACCCACACCGGCGGCGGCCTGGGTGTGGCCGATGTTGGACTTCAACGAGCCGAGCAGCAGCGGGTGTTCGCGGTCGCGACCGTACGTGGCCAGCAGGGCCTGGGCCTCGATGGGGTCGCCGAGGGTGGTGCCGGTGCCGTGGGCCTCGATCGCGTCGATGTCGGCGGCGGACAGCCCGGCGGTGCCGAGCGCGTCACGGATGACGCGCTGCTGGGAGGGGCCGTTGGGAGCGGTCAGACCGTTGCTCGCGCCGTCCTGGTTGACGGCGGTGCCGCGTACGACGGCCAGTACGGTGTGGCCGTTGCGCCGGGCCTCGGAGAGCCGTTCCACCAGGAGCATGCCGACGCCCTCGGACCAGGCGGTGCCGTCGGCGGCGTCGGCGAAGGACTTGCAGCGGCCGTCGGCCGCGAGTCCCCGCTGCCGGCTGAACTGCACGAACATCGTCGGGGAGGCCATGATCGCGGCGCCGCCGACCAGCGCCATCGAGCACTCGCCGCCCCGCAGCGCCTGCACGGCGAGGTGCAGGGCGACGAGCGAGGACGAGCAGGCGGTGTCGACGGTCATCGCCGGGCCTTCGAGGCCGAAGGTGTAGGCGATGCGGCCGGAGACGACGGAGCCGGCGTTGCCGGTGAGCAGGTGGCCCTCGATCTCGTCGGGCACCTGCCCGGGACGCGGGCCGTAGCCCTGGAAGGCGGCGCCGACGAAGACGCCGGTACGGCTGCCGCGGGCGGCGGCCGGGCTCACCCCCGCGCGTTCGAACGCCTCCCAGGAGGTCTCCAGCAGCAGCCTCTGCTGCGGGTCCATGGCCAGCGCCTCACGGGGGGCGATGCCGAAGAAGGCCGGGTCGAACAGGTCGGCGTCGTAGAGGAAGCCGCCGGTGCGGGCGTAGGTGGTGCCGGGGTGCTGGGGGTCGGGGTCGTAGAGCGAGTCCAGGTCCCAGCCGCGGTTCGCGGGAAACGCGTCGATGGCGTCCCGGCCGGAGGCGACCAGGTCCCACAGCGCCTCGGGCGAGTCGACGCCGCCCGGGTAACGGCAGGCCATGCCGACGACGACCACCGGGTCCTCGTCCAGCCCGGCCGCCGCGGCGGGTCCGGCCGCGGCGGGCGCGTCGGCCCCGCCGTACAGCTCGGCTTCGAGGTACGCGGCGAGCGAGGCCGCGGTCGGGTGGTCGAAGACGAGGGTGGCGGGCAGGCGCAGACCGGTGGCGGCGCCGACCCGGTTGCGGAGCTCGACGGAGGTGAGCGAGTCGAAGCCTAGGTCCTTGAACGCCCGTCCGGGTTCGACGGCGGCCGCGGAGGCGTGGCCGAGCACGGCGACGGCCTGGTTGCGGACGAGGTCCAGCAGTTCGCGGGCCCGGTCGGCGCCGGACAGCCCGGCCAGGCGCCGTGCGAGCGACGACTCGCCGCCGGACGCCGCCGTTCCCCGCCCGGCCTGGCGCCGCGCCGGCCGGACGAGTCCGCGCAGCAGTGGCGGCGCCTCGTGGCCGGCGTCGGCCGGACGCAGGCCGGTGAGGTCGAGGCGGACCGGCACGGTCACCGCCCGGGCGCCAGTGCGGCCGGCGTCAAAGGCGGCCATACCGTCGGCCGCGTCGAACGGGACCATCCCACCGCGTGCCATACGAGCCAGGTCGCCGTCCGTGAGGTGGCCGGTCATGCCGCCGTCCTGGTGCCACGGCCCCCAGGCCAGCGAGACCGCGGGCAGACCGAGACCGCGACGATGGGTGGCCAGAGCGTCCAGATAGGCGTTGGCGGCGGCGTAGTTGGCCTGGCCGGCACTGCCCAGCACACCCGCGACCGACGAGAACAGCACGAACGACGCGAGATCCTGACCTTGCGTCACCTCGTGCAGATTCCAGGCAGCACGGGCCTTGGACTCCCACACAGCACCCAGCCGTTCAGGCGTCATCGACGCGAACAACCCGTCGTCCAGCACACCGGCCGTATGCACGACAGCCGTCAGCGCACGACCGTGCAGCACAGCGGCCAGGGCATCCCGATCGGCCACGTCACACGCGACCACCTCGGCCCGAGCTCCCGACTCGGCAAGGGAGGCCAC
>NZ_JAINVH010000083.1 GCF_020400825.1 Streptomyces sp. HPF1205 | reverse complement strand
CGTTCAGGTCGCCGTCGGTCAGCGCGGTGCCGAAGTACCTGCCCTTCCCCTCCGCCAGCGACCGCAAGGTGGTCGCGGCCTGGGCGGGCGTGGCCGCGAGTGTGGCGAAGACCGTCACCGTGGCCGCGGCCACGGCGGCGGTGAGGAGGCCGTATCGGCTGCGTCGTGATCTGGTCGAGCGTGTGCCCGGGGGCATCGGGTACCTCCCATGTCGTCATCTGCTGGTGCTGCCGGGTGATCGCGTCCGCGCGGGCGTGGACGGCCCGCGTCGGTGTCATGAGTCGGAGGGGCGACGGCTCCGGCCGTCGCGCGGGGTCGCCCCGGGAAGGGGCGGGGGGACGGGACGCCCCCGGCGGCGGTCCTCCGGCCACGCCCGGAGGACCGCCGCCCTTCCCCACATGGTGGTCGGAGGTCGGGTCAGCGGTAGCCGGCCGCGACGATGTCGGCCTGCACCGCGCTGTCGGTCGCGTCGGACGGGTAGCCGGCGACGACAGCCCCTTCGTAGAAGGTGCCGGCGCTCAGGTTGGCGCCGCCGCCGGGCTTGCAGCAGTCCCCGCCGCTGCCCAGGACGATGGCTCCCTGCTTCTTCATGGGGCTGTATCCGCTCGGAAGCCCGCCGTCCCACAGTGTCGTCAGGCTGCCCGATTGCGCGTTGGCGCCCTTGAGCGCGAATCGCGACGTCCCGTTGTTCTTCAGCATCGCGGTGACGAACTTGGCTGTGAATGCCCGCTGGCCGGTGTTCCAGGACTGGCTGCCCCCGGAGTACAGGCCCCATTCGAGGTCGGCCTGGACCCACGGGCCGCTTCCGGAGCAGCCGCCGAACCAGCACTCGGTGCCGAAGTTGATCGCGTCCATGGCGCCGGCGGCGTCGGCCTTCCGGTCGGTCTCGCTGTTGCCGTAGTCGAAGCAGCAGCCGCCGTTGACGTGGGTGCCGCTGGTCACCATGTAGGCGCCCTCGGGGGCGGTCCCGGTCGGCACGCCGGTCAGGTGGCCGTCCCGCCAGTAGCTGTTACCGGGGTTGATGTAGAGCGAGTACGCCTTGGTGCCCCCGGCCGTCAGCGACTCCGAGGTCGCCTTCGCGGGGCTGCTCGAACTCGATCCCGGGACCTGCGCCGACCCCTGGTACCACAGGTCGTTGCCGTGGCCCGACTGATCGTAGACCACGGTGATCACGCACGAGGTGCCCGCGCAGAACGAGTCCTGCGCGGCGGCGTTGGCGTAGCCGCCGGCCGCGAGCACGCCGATGTCCTTGGTCGTGTTGTCCGAGGAGCGCCTGACCTGGTACAGGTTGCCGGCGTACGCGCTGTAGAGCGCGCGGACGGTGCTGTGCGCGGCCACGCACGGAGTACCGCCCGCGGCGTAGATGTCGCACGAGTGCGAGCCGCCGCTCGGCGGAGGCGGCGGGGGAGGCGTCGTGGTCGTCGACGTGCTCCACTTCTGGTTGCTCTGGCCGTTGCAGGTCCACAGGATGACGGCGGTGCCGTTGGCCGTGCCGGCTCCGTTGACGTCCAGGCACAGGCCGGACTGGACGCCGGTGACGGACCCGTCGGAGTTCTGCCGCCACTGCTGGTTGGCGCCGCCGTTGCAGGTCCAGATGATCGCCTGGGTTCCCGGGCTGGTCCCGCCGTTGGAGGCGTCCACGCAGCGGGTGCCGCCCATGGTCCTCAGCTCACCGGCCGAGGTGAACTCGAACGCCTGGTTCGCCTGGCCGTTGCAGTCCCAGATCTCCAGGGCGGTACCCGCCGTGTCGACATTGCCCTTGACGTCGAGGCAGCGTCCGGATGCCGAGCCCACCAGCGGCGCGGCGGCGGCCGAGGCGGGTACCGACCACGTCAGCGCGGTCGCGAGCAAGGTGGCCAGCAGCGCCATCACGCATGCGGCGGCGGTAGCCGGGAAGCGGCGTCTGGGCACCGCCGCTCTCCGGGGCGAAACGGATGAAGGCTGCATTGTCCTGTTCCTCGAAATGTGGGGGGCGAAGGGAACAAAGGGTGCGTGGCCGTCCGAGGGAACCGAACTCGCGCGCACGGACATCCCGTGTCCTGGTCGTGTGGCTCACTGCCCGGCGCTCAGCTCACCGGCAGTGCGGTCCACTGCTGGTTGGTGCCGCCGTTGCAGTCCCACAGGATCAGCTGCGTGCCGTCGGTGGTCGAGACGTTGGGGTCGTCAAGGCAGCGGCCGGAGGCCGGGTTGCGGTAGCCGCCGTTGTACGCCTGCCACTGCTGGTTGGTGCCGCCGTTGCAGTCCCAGAGCTCGATCTTCGTGCCGTTGGCGGTCCCTCGGGCGGTGGCGTCGAGGCATTTCCCGAGCGCCCGCAGGGTGCCGTCGGACTTCGCGGCCCACGTCTGCCCGGCGGAACCGTTGCAGGTCCAGATGTCCGCGGGGGTCCCGTTGGCGCTGTTGCCGCCGTTGACGTCCAGGCACTTGCCCGCGACCCCCGACCGCACCTGCCCGCTGGTGCCGCCACCGCCGCCTCCCGGCGACGTGATCCAGCCCGCCGCGTCGGCGGCCTGGACCGCGGAGTTGAAGGCGTCCGCCATCTTGCGGTAGCCGTTGTCGTTGGGGTGCAGGGAGTCGGCCAGGTCGGCGGTCGTCAGCGCGCTCATGTCGACCAGGCTCACGTGCTTGCCCGCGGCCTGCTCGCCCTGCACGATCCCCGGCAGCTTGGCGTTGAACCCGGGCCGGCTGGCCTCCTCGGTGCCGCTGGTGGACACGATCAGGGTGCCGACGAGGACGGTCGCGTTCGGAACGTCCCTGGTGATCTGGTCGATGAGCGACTTGAGCCGGTCGGTGGCGGTCGACACCTGGTAGTTGCCGTTCAGGTCGTTGGTGCCGATCTCCAGCGTGACCACGTTGGGCTGGTAGGTGGCCAGGACCGAGTCGGCGATGCCGGCGATCTGGTCGATGCGCCAGCCGGAGTGGCCCTCGTTGTCCGGATCGGACATGGTGCCGTTGCGCAGGGAACCGACGAAGTCCAGCGAGTGCCCCTCGCCCGCGAGGTCGTTGTACAGATAGCCCCGGTAGCCGTTCCCGGACGGGCTGGCGTAGCCCCAGGTGATCGAGTCGCCCAGCGGCATCAACCGGAGTGTGGCGGGCGTGGCGGCGGCAGCAGCGGAGGCGGAGGTGTGCGCCTCGGTGGTCGCGGCCGCCGCCGGCAGGGCCGCGCCAACGGCGAGCGCGGCCGCCAGCGCCGCGACCAAGGGTGCCGAGTGCTTCTTCATCAGCGTTCCTCACTGGTGGGGACAGTGGTGGGGTGAACGAACCGCGGCTCGTGGGGGCGAACCGCGGTGGCCCCGCGTCGCGCCGGGCGGGTGCCGTACCGGATCGTGCTCCGCGGCCGGCCGTGCACCGGCCGCGGAGCGGGTTGCGATCGGACGACCGATCGGACCGGCCGTCAGGTCGTCCCGGTTGTGCGAGTTTCTCGCGCGCTCAGGTCAGCCGAGGGTCCACTGCTGGTTGGACTGGCCGTTGCAGGTCCACAGTTCGGCCAGGGCGCCGTTGGCGGTCGAGGCGCCGGTGACGTCCAGACACAGGCCGGACTGCACACCGGTGATGGTGCCGTCGGAGTTCAACTGCCACTGCTGGTTGGCCCCGCCGTTGCAGCTCCAGGTCTCCACCTTTGTGCCGGGAGAGGTCTGGTTGCCGTACGCGTCCAGGCACAGCTGGCTGCCGCCGAGAGTGACCGTCAGTTCGTTGGACGAGTCGTGCGTCCAGTTCTGGTTGGCCTGGCCGTTGCAGTCGTAGATCTGCGTCTGCGTACCCAGCGTGGTGGACGAGTTCGGCACGTCCAGGCACTTGCCCGCGCCCACCGCGTGCAGCGGACCCGACGACCCGCCGGTGGAGGCGGAGTTGCTGTAACCGACGGCGGTGATGTTGGCCTGGACGGCGTC
>NZ_JAINVH010000082.1 GCF_020400825.1 Streptomyces sp. HPF1205 | reverse complement strand
GCGGCTCTTTGCCGCCGGTCAGCTCCCGTACCAGCTCGGTCACCGCGGGCATGCGGGTGGAGCCGCCGACCAGGATCACCTGGGCGATGTCGGAGACCTGGATGCCGGCGTCCTTGACCGCGTTGTGGAACGGCTCCTTGCAGCGCTCCAGCAGGTCGGCGGTGAGCTGCTGGAACTGGGCGCGGGTCAGCTTCTCGTCCAGGTGCAGCGGGCCCTCGGCCGACGCGGTGATGTACGGCAGGTTGATCGTGGTCTCGGTGGCCGAGGAGAGCTCCATCTTGGCCTTCTCGGCGGCTTCCCGGAGCCGCTGGGTGGCCATCTTGTCCTTGGTCAGGTCGATCCCGTGGTGGTTCTTGAACTGGGTGGCCAGGTGGTCCACGATCCGCTGGTCCCAGTCGTCGCCGCCGAGGTGGGTGTCGCCGTTGGTGGCCTTGACCTCGACCACGCCCTCGCCGATGTCGAGCAGCGAGACGTCGAAGGTGCCGCCGCCCAGGTCGAAGACCAGGATCGTCTGCTCCTTCTCCTTGTCCAGGCCGTACGCGAGGGCGGCCGCGGTCGGCTCGTTGACGATCCGCAGCACCTTCAGCCCGGCGATCTCGCCCGCCTCCTTGGTGGCGGTGCGCTGGGCGTCGTTGAAGTACGCGGGCACGGTGATCACCGCGTCGGTGACGTCCTCGCCGAGGTACGCCTCCGCGTCCCGCTTCAGCTTCTGCAGCACCCGGGCGGAGATCTCCTGCGCGGTGTAGCGCTTGCCGTCGATGTCCCCGCTGTCGGGGAACCGCCACTGCGTCTCGCCCATGTGCCGCTTGACCGAGCGGGCCGTGCGCTCGACGTTGGTCACGGCCTGGCGCTTGGCGACCTCGCCGACGAGCACGTCGCCGTTCTTGGCGAAGGCGACGACGGAGGGTGTGGTCCTGGCCCCCTCGGTGTTGGTGATGACGGTGGGCTCACCGCCCTCCAGAACACTGACCACGGAGTTCGTGGTCCCGAGGTCGATACCGACTGCGCGCGACATGTCAGCGTGCCTCCTCCGCTCCGTCCCGAGGGCGCGTCCAGGGCGCCTGCCGACGGATCGCCTACCCTCCCTTTCGTACTAAATCGCCCGTCCGGCGTTGTCAAAGCGGACGTGCCGGGACGTGGGCGGGCCGGCGGGAAAGCGCGGAGCCCCGCCCTCGGGTGAGGGCGGGGCTCCGCCGCGGGCCGCCGGCCACGCGGGCGGCCGGCGGGTCACGCGGTCAGCGGTCGGCCGTCGGGGTGACGGCGGGCCGCCTCGTCAGTGCGCGTTCTTGCGGCGCCGGGTCAGGTAGACGGCTCCCCCGCCGGCCACCAGAAGGACCGCTCCGCCGACCGCGAAGATCGTGGCCTGCGAACCGTTGCCACCGGTCTCGGCCAGGTTGCCGCTGCCCGTGGTGACGGAGGCGGGCTTGACCACCGAGGTGGTCGGCCGGCCGGTGCCGCTCGACGAGGGCGAGGGCGACGCGGTGGCGCCCGCCGGAGCGGTCGTGGTCGCGGAGGCCGTGGGGGTGGGCGAGGTGGTGGGCGAGGTGGTCTCGCTGGGCGTCTCGCTCGGCGTCGCGGACGGACTCGTGGTGTCCGTCGGCGTGTCGGTGGGCGACGCGGGGGTGGTCGGCGTGTCGGTCGGGCTGCCGGTCGGCGACACGGTGGGCGTGTCCGTCGGCGTGGCGGACGGCGTGTCCGTCGGCGTGTCCGAGGGCAGCACCGGCGGCGTCGTCGTGTCCGACGGGGTCGGCGACGGGGACGTGCAGACCGAGCCGCCGTTCCAGTACGCGATGAGGTTGTACGGGGTCAGCGAGTCGTTGTAGTGCGGCAGGGCGTGGTCGGCGTCGCTGCCGTCGTACTTGTTGCCGTTGCCGTACAGGTCGATCTGGCCGAAGCAGGGCGGCAGGCTGCCGCTGACGTCGAGCGTGTGCTCCGGGTTGTCCTTGTTCAGGACGGTGGTGTCCCAGCCGAGGAAGGCCTGCGTACCCGAGGTCTCCCAGGTCGGGCCCTCCGCGCTGTACGAGGCGAGCGAGACCGCGTAGTCGCAGCCCTTGCGCACCTCGCCCTGCAGCCGGACGGTGATCTTGGCCGGCGCCGGGTCGCCGATGCGGCCGCTGCCGATCCAGGTCTGGCCGCCGTCGACCGACACCTTGATGCGCAGATCGCCGCATCCATGGTCGTGGCCGCCGTGCGCCTGCGCTGTGCCGATGCCGGCCACCGAGAGGGCGGCCGTAAGGGAGCCCAGGCCTATCGCGCCTATGGCTCGTCTGGTGAGTGAACGTCGCACTGAGAACTGCTCCCTGAACGCCGGGCGGCGCTCGGCGCACGCGTGGGGGCGGCCACTCACGCGCGAGGCGCGTACGAAGGTGCCCGCTGGCCCGCGAGCGACCTCGCCGCCAAAGTGTGGGGTTCCACGGCCTGCTTGGCCGGGCGGTTGAGTATGGCGCGACTGTAGTGCCTCTGTACAGTGGGGTAACGCCCGGTTCGGGCACCCTTGGCGCGGTATCACGGCATGTGGGTTCCAGAATTGACAGCCCGTCAACCACAGGCGCCACAGCGTTTCACCGCCGTCACAGTCCCGCCGGGACCGCGGAGCCGGGGCCGCCGGGCCGCCCGCCCGAAGCCCTGCGAGCCGGGGTCCGAAGCCTCCCGCGCCGGCCCCCCTCGGGCCCCTCCTCCGCCCCTCCCTCACGCGTCGGAACAGTCGGGACGAGTACCGAATGTTTCGGAATCGGAGCCCCCTTCCGTGATCTTGAAGTCGTGAATACATCGCGCATTCATCCCATCACTTGACCGGGTAAGCGGCTGCGAGCAGGGGATTCTCGCGCACGCCAACTCACCGTCACGAACGACGCTTTCGGGATCCTTGCCGAAACTGTTGACAGTGCGACAGCCCCGCTCAACACTGTTCGCCGTCGACAGACCCGAAAAGGCTGCCGACCCGGGTCGCCCGCCGGCCCGGTACTCCCGGTCGCCGCGCGCACGGCGCCGGGCCGCAACCGGCTTTGTCGAACGGCGCCGACGCGCGGTCGCCGTCACCTCCTGGCCACCACCGGCCCCACCGGGGCCGCGCCATGCCGCCAGGTCCCCCCACCAGCCCTCATGAAAGGGATGCGCGTACATGAACGACGCCCCACGACACCCTGAAAGCCGACGGCGCGGCTCGCGCCGGTCCGCCGGACCGCTCAGGTCCCTCCGGTCGTTCCGGCTGCTCGTCAGCAGTGCCTGCGCCCTTGTCCTGGTCGGCGTGGCCGCGCTGATCCTGCCCGGCACCGCCAACGCCGACACGGTCATCACGTCGAGCCAGACCGGTAACAACAACGGCTACTTCTACTCCTTCTGGACCGACGGCGGCGGGTACTCCTCCATGACCCTCGGCTCCGGTGGCAACTACAGCACCTCGTGGAGCAACGTCGGCAACTTCGTGGCCGGCAAGGGCTGGAGCACCGGGTCGAGCAACCCCGTGACGTACTCCGGCTCCTTCAACCCGTCGGGCAACGCCTACCTGTCGCTGTACGGCTGGACCACCAACCCGCTGGTCGAGTACTACATCGTCGACAACTACGGCTCCTACCGGCCGACCGGCACGTACAAGGGCACGGTCACCAGCGACGGCGGCACGTACGACATCTACGAGACCACCCGCTACAACGAGCCCTCGATCATCGGCACCGCGACGTTCAACCAGTACTGGAGTGTCCGGCAGTCCCGGCGCACCGGCGGCACCATCAGCGTCGGCAACCACTTCCAGGCCTGGGCCAGCCACGGCATGAACCTCGGCAACTTCAACTACGAGATCCTCGCCACCGAGGGCTACCAGTCCAGCGGCAACTCCAACATCACGCTCGGCAGTTCCTCCGGCGGCACCACGGGCGGCACCACCGGCGGTACGACGGGCGGTACGACCGGAGGCACCACGGGCGGCACGACCGGAGGTACGACCGGCGGCACGACCGGCGGCACCGGGGGCAGTTGCACCGCCT
>NZ_JAINVH010000081.1 GCF_020400825.1 Streptomyces sp. HPF1205 | reverse complement strand
CACCCCGGTCACCAGACCCGGCACCGACCGGCCCTCCGCCAACGCCTCCAACGCCTCCACACCACTGACCACCGCACGGTGATCGAAAGACGACCGCCCCGCCAACGCCCGACCCACCGCCACCGCGTCGACCCCCGGCTGCCCGGCCAGGAACTTCCCCAGCCGGCGCGCCTGGTCCCGTAACGCCACATCCGACTTAGCCGACAGCGGCCACGGCACCACTCCACCCGCAAACCCGGCCGCGGGCCCCGCCGAGACCGCCGCCTGCTCCTCGGCAGCCGCCTCGATCACCACGTGCGCGTTCGTACCGCTGATGCCGAACGCCGAGATGCCCGCGCGACGGGGGCGGCCGGTCTCGGGCCACGGCCGACCCTCGGTGAGCAGTGAGACCTGGCCCGCCGACCAGTCGACGTGCGAGGTCGGCGCGTCGACATGCAGGGTCCGCGGCAACTGCCCGTGCCGCATCGCCATCACCATCTTGATCACACCCGCCACACCCGCGGCGGCCTGCGTGTGACCGATGTTCGACTTCACCGACCCCAACCACAACGGCTCACCCCGACCCTGCCCGTACGTCGCCAGCAGCGCCTGCGCCTCAATAGGGTCACCCAGCGTCGTCCCCGTACCGTGCGCCTCCACCACGTCCACGTCCGCCGCCGACAGTCCCGCATGGGCCAGCGCCTGACGGATGACACGTTCCTGCGAGGGGCCGTTGGGCGCCGCGAGGCCGTTGGACGCGCCGTCCTGGTTCACCGCCGAACCCCGCACCACCGCCAGCACCCGATGCCCGAGACGCCGCGCATCCGACAACCGCTCCAGCAGCACCAGACCCGCACCCTCACCCCACGCCGTACCATCAGCCGCCTCGGCAAACGCCTTCACCCGGCCATCGGCAGCCAGGCCGCGCTGGCGGGAGAACTCCACGAACCCCGCAGGCGTCGCCATCACCGTCACACCACCGGCCAGCGCCAGCGAACACTCCCCCGCCCGCAGCGCCTGCGCCGCCAGGTGGATCGCCACCAGCGACGACGAGCACGCCGTGTCCACCGACACCGCCGGACCCTCCAGCCCCAGCAGATACGACACCCGGCCCGATGTGGCGCTGGTGGCTGTTCCGGTGGCGAGGAAACCTTCGAGGTCCGGCGGCGGCTGGTTGCCGTAGCCGGAGGACCACAGACCGGTGAACACGGCTGTGCGGCTGCCGCCGAGTGTGGTCGGGTCGATCCCGGCGTCCTCGAAGGTCTCCCAGGCGGTCTCCAGCAGCACCCGCTGCTGCGGATCCATTGCCAGCGCCTCGCGCGGCGAGATCCCGAAGAACCCGGCGTCGAAGCCGGCGCCGTCGGCCAGGAAGCCGCCCGATCGGCTGTAGGTCGTGCCCGGCCGGTCCGGGTCGGGGTCGTGGACGACGTCCCATCCACGGTCCGGCGGGAATTCGGTGATCGCGTCGGCACCGTCCGAGACGAGCCGCCACAGGCCGTCCGGGGACTCCACTCCGCCCGGGTAGCGGCAGCCCATGCCGATGATCGCGATCGGCTCGCGCGCCGCTTCCTCCATGTCGGCGAGGCGCTTGCTGAGCACTCCCAGGTCGGCCGTGGCGCGCTTGAGGTAAGTGCGGAGCTTCTCTTCGTCGGACATGGCTACTCCTCAGCGTTGCGGGACTCACCCGAGCGGATGACCTCGGTCCTGCGGTGCGCGTCGTCCAGAAGGCTGAACAGTTCGTCGTCGCTGGCCTCGTCGACGCCGGCCGCGGAGCCGCCGGTGCGTTTGGCGGTCCAGGCGGCCAGCAGTGCTTCGAGGCGGGCCGCGACGGTCTCGTAGTCGGCGTCGGCGGCTGCCGCGTCCAGGGTGGTCTTGAGCTGGTCGAGTTCGGCGAGCAGGGGGTCGGGGCCTGTGCCGTGCAGCCTTGTGTGCACGAAGGCGGAGAGGCGGGCAGGTGTCGGGTGGTCGAAGACGAGCGTGGCGGGCAGACGCAGGCCGGTGTCCGCGTCGAGTTGGTTGCGCAGTTCCACGGCGGTGAGCGAGTCGAATCCGATGTCGGTGAACGCCTGGTCGGGGTCGACCGCCTCCGGTGAGGAGTGCCCCAGGACGAGGGCGGCCCGGCCGACGACGAGTCGCAGCACGTCGGCCTGCGTCCACGCGCGGTCGGCGGCTTGCCTGCGCCGGGGCCGTACCAGCGCCCGCAGCAGGGCGGGCGGGTCGCCGGCGCGGCGCAGCGCCGGCAGGTCGAACCTGACGGGGACGAGGGTGGGGGCGCCGGCGGTCAGCGCGGCGTCGAACAGGGCCAGCGCGTCCGCCGTCGGCAGCGGCCGTACGCCGGCCCTGGCCATGCGCTGCCGGTCGGTGGCGGTCAGGCCTCCGGTCATGCCGCTGGCCTGCGCCCAGTAGCCCCAGGCGAGCGAGACGGCCGGCTGTCCCTGGGCGTGCCGGTGTGCGGCGAGGCCGTCGAGGTAGGCGTTGGCGGCGGCGTAGTTCGCCTGGCCCGCGCCGCCCAGCACACCGGCCGCCGACGAGAACAGCACGAACACCTCCAGATCCGAGGTCAGTTCGTGGAGGTGCCGGGCGGCGAGGGCCTTCGGCTCCCACACTCGCGCGAACTGCCGCGGGGTGAGGGATTCCACGACGGTGTCGGCCAGCGCGCCCGCGGCGTGGATCACCGAGGTGACCGGGCGTTCGGCGAGCAGCCGCGCCACCGCCTCGCGGTCGGACACGTCGCAGGCCACGATGTCGGCGGTCGCGCCCAGCGCGGCCAGGTCCGCGGTCAGCGCGGCCGCGCCGGGGGCGTCGGGGCCGCTGCGGCTGACCAGCAGCAGGTGCCGCACGCCATGCCGTACGACGAGGTGACGGGCGATCGTGCCGCCCAGGGTGCCGGTGCCGCCGGTGACGAGCACCGTGCTCTCGGGGCCGAGCGGCGAGGGCAGCGGGTCGGTCCGCGCCCGTTCGAGGCGGGGGACGTGGACGGCGCCGGCGCGGATCGCGAGCTGGGGTTCGTCGCCGGCCAGCCGGACCTCGTCGCCGTCGGCCCCGTCTCCGCTGACGCCTTCTCCGCTGACGCCTTCTCCGCCGACGCCGTCGACCAGGTCGACCAGCACGAACCGGCCGGGGTGCTCGGTGGCGGCCGACCGGACCAGGCCCCAGACGGCGGCGGCCTGCGGGTCGACGTCCTCGCCCGGCCGGACCGGCACGGCGTTGCGCGTGGCGACCACCATGCGCGGGGTGTCCGTGGCGAGGAAGTCCTGGATCACCCGCAGGGTCTCGACGGGCGATGTGGCGTGGTGGACCGGGATGTCCGGTTCGGTGGTCGCCACGTCCAGGACCGGCCACGCCACCTGGTACGGCACGTCCTGCGTGGTGGCCCCGGCCGGCCGGCGCAGGGTCAGCGAGGCGATCTCGGCGACCGGCGCGCCCGACTCGTCGGCGAGGCCGATCGCGCAGGTGTCCTGGCCGGTCACGGTCAGCCGGACCCTGGCGTGCTCGGCACCGCGCCACCAGGAGACCCCGGCGAAGGAGAACGGCATCTTCGCCCGGTCGTCGGCGACGGTCACGGTCTGGATCGCGGCGTCGAGCAGGGCGGGGTGCAGTGCGAACCGGGTGTCGCCGGGGGGTGCGGCCACCTCCGCGTAGAGGGTGTCGCCGTCGCGCCAGGCCGCTCGCAGACCTTGGAAGGCCGGGCCGTAGACGAATCCGGCACCGGCCAGGTCGTCGTAGAAGGCGTCGAGCTCGACGGCTTCGGCGTGCGGCGGCCACTGCCGTGCCCAGGGCTCGCTCGGTGCGGCGGGTACCGCGCCCAGGGTCCCGGTGGCGTGCCGTACCCACTCGGCGTCTGCGCGCGAGTGCATCGAGACGCTGCGCCGGCCGGCCCGGTCGGGGCCGACGGTCACGGACACCTGCACGCCGTCCGTGACCACCAGCGGTGTCTCCAGCGTCAGGTCCTCGACCGCCGGGCACCCGACGTGTTCACCGGCCTGGAGCGCCAGGTCCACGAACGCCGCGGCGGGCAGCAAAGGCGAGCCCGAGACGACGTGTTCGGTGAGCCACGGCTGCACGCCGGTGGCGAGTTGTCCCGTGAGCACCACGCCGTTGTCGTCGGGGAGTTCCATGGCGTCCCGCAGCAGCGGGTGGTCGATCCGGCCGTCACCGGTCGGTGCCGGGGTGGTGGGCTGGAGCCAGTAGTGCTGGTGCTGGAAGGGATACGAGGGCACCCGCACCGGCACCATGGACGCC
>NZ_JAINVH010000080.1 GCF_020400825.1 Streptomyces sp. HPF1205 | reverse complement strand
GTCACCATCCAACGCATCCCCGACCAAGCACCCCTCACCGCCCCGCAGGTGGTCTACAGCCAGAACCTGCCCAGCTCCGGCGGCTCGGTCACCGTTCCGCTCACCTTCCAGGCCACCCACGACGCCTTCGCCGTCTACGTGACCCCGGGCGACGGCTCGACAAGTGGCGGGAACAGCGGCGAACTGCACGCGGTGGGCGCCGGAAAGTGCCTGGAGGTGCCGAACTCGTCCACCACGGCGGGCACGCAGCTGCAGATCTGGGACTGCTCCGGCGGTGCCAACCAGGTCTTCACGCACACGTCCGCGAACCAGCTCACCGTCTACTCCGGCAGCAGCCAGATGTGCCTGGACGCGAACGGCCAGGGCACCACAGCGGGCACCAAGGTCATCGTGTGGTCCTGCAACGGCCAGACCAACCAGCAGTGGAACGTCAACGCCGACGGCACCGTCACCAGCGCGCTGTCGGGGCTCTGCCTGGACGTGACCGGAGCGAGCACCGCCAACGGGGCGCTCGCCGAACTGTGGACCTGCAACGGCGGCAGCAACCAGCAGTGGACCCTCGGATAGCCCGGAACACCACGGGCCGGCGGCCGACGCCCCGGCTCGTCACGAAGGCGGGCCGCCGTCCATGATCCGTGGGGGGCATGGCGCGGTCCGCCCGTGATTCCGGGTAAGGGGCCGCCGGAGGGAGGCGCAGCCGCGCTGCGTCCTCCCCCGGCGGCCCCATGGCGCGCGGGCCGCCGTCACCGGGGCGGAGGGCCGCATGGGCATGGGGCCGGGGGCACGCCCACGTGCGCCGACGGTTGATCACCGGTCCGTGCCCGGCATAGGTTGCGGTGCATGACGACTGCACGCATCGGAGTGATGTACGACCGGGACTGGGCGCCGGAGGGGCTGCCCGCCTTCGCCCGCGAGGTCGAGGCGCTCGGGGTGGACGACGTGTGGGTGGTCGAGGACCTCGGGTGGAACGCCGGTGTGTCGGCCGCCGCCGTGGCGCTGGCGGCGACGCGGCGGCTGCGGGTGGGCATCGGGATCGCACCGGCGCCGCTGCGCAGTCCGGCGCTGCTCGCCATGGAGCTGGCCACGCTGGCCCGGGTGTTCCCCGGCCGGCTGGTGGCCGGGATCGGGCACGGTGTGCCGGAGTGGATGGCGTCGGTCGGCGTCGCGCCGCGGTCGCCGCTCGCGCTGCTGGAGGAGACGATCGTCTCCGTACGGGCGCTGCTGCGCGGTGAGCGCGTCGAACTGGACGGGCGGGAGGTGCGGCTGGACGGCCTGCGCCTGGTGCACCCGCCGGTCGAGCCGCCGCCGGTGATCGCGGGCGTGGTCCGGCCCCGCTCACTGGAGCTGTCCGGCCGCGTCGCCGACGGCACGCTGATCGCGGAGGGCCACGGGCCGCGCGACCTGTACGCCGTCCGGGAGCTGACCGGCAGGGGCGGCGCCGAGGCCGGCCACAGCCTGACCGTGTTCGCCTTCTGCTCCGTCGGTGAGGACGCCGAGCAGGTGGCGCGGGTGCTGCGGCCGAGCGTCGAGGGGCACGCCGAGTGGCTGGGGCGCCCGGCGGAGCAGGTGTTCACCGTGTCGGGCCGGCCGGCGGACGCCGCGGAGCGGATCGGCGAGTTGGTGGCGGCCGGCGCGGGGACGGTGGGGCTGCGGATGATCGGCCCGGAGCCGGTGCGGCAGCTGGCGAGCGTGCTGGAGGCACTGGCGGCGGCCGGCAGAGCCTGAGCGCGAACCGGTCACGGCCTGACGCGGCGCGTCCGGCCGGGAGCCGGTTCGCGGACCGGTGACGGACAAGCGGCCGCGCGGACTGCCGCCCGGACAGCCGGAACCGCGGGTTCCGCGCGCCGGGCGTGGAACCCGCGGGCCTTGCCGCGGTGCGGGGCCGTCGAGGTCACAGACCCCGCGTGGACACCTCGTAGACCGTGGTGTGCTCGTAGACCTGCCCCGGGCGCAGGACCGAGGACGGGAAGTTCGCGTGGTTCGGGGCGTCGGGGAAGTTCTGTGTCGAGTCCCTGAGTGCCAGTGGTCGCCGACTGGGCGGCCGGCCGCTGAGCCCTCCGGGGGCGGTGCCGGTCGGCTCCGCCCCCGGAGGGACTTCTCAGCGTCGGACCCCGGTCAGCCGCGGGTCCACTGCTGGTTGCTGCCGCCGTTGCAGGTCCACAGCTCCAGCAGGGTGCCGTTGCCGGTACCGGCGCCCGTGGCGTCCAGGCACAGTCCCGACTGGTTGTTGGTGATGGTGCCGTCGCCGTTCAGGGTCCACTTCTGGTTGGCGCCGCCGCTGCAGGTGTAGATGTCCACCTTGGTGCCGGCGCTGGTGCCGCTGTTCGCGGCGTCGAGGCAGGAACTGCCGTAGACGCGCAGCTCATTGGCCGCGGTGCTGGTCCACTGCTGGTTGCTGCCGCCGTTGCAGTCCCACAGTTCCACCTGTGTGCCGTTGTTCTGCGACTGGTTGGGTACGTCCACGCACCGGCCGGAGCCGGCGCCGACGATCGAGCCGCTCGTGCCGCCGCCCGTGCCGCCCTGGCCGGGGGTGATGGCCAGGTTGTCGAACTGGGCGGTCTCGCCCTGGCTGGTCGCGTAGCCGACCTGGCCGGCGCCGTAGGTGCTGTTGTTGGCCGACCCCACGTTGGAGCCGTCGATCGACGCGGTGATGGTGCTGCCGGAGAAGGCGAGGGACAGGCTGTGCCACCGGTTGGTGCCCAGCGCCGTGGTCGTGCCCTGGGCCAGCGTGGTGACGTTGCCGCCGGTGTTGGAGCTGAGGATCGACCAGGCGCCGGTGTCGCTCACCCGCAGGTGGTAGGCGTTCAGGCCGGCCGCCCCGCTGTAGCTCTGCGAGTTCGCGCGGCCGAGCAGGTCGGCGTACCCGGACTTCTCCAGCATCACGTCGGAGGAGACGGTGTAGTTGCCCCAGCTCAGGTCGCCGAGCAGGGTGTGCGGGTCGGTCAGCGGGTCCCAGGTGATCGGGGCCTGGGCGCTCATCTGCCGCACGCACATGCCGCTGCGGCCGCCGCCGCAGGCCGCGACCTCGAAGGCGCCCTGCCAGTCCATCAGGTACTTCGCCTCGGTGCCGGCGGTGTCACCGTCGAAGGAGTCGCTGTACGGCAGGCTCATCGTGCTGCGGGCCGGACCCGCCGCCGTGCCCTTGCCCTGGCCGGTCGTGGTGGTGATGGTGTAGACGTAGCCGGGCTGCGCGGTCAGGCTGAAGCTGCCGTTCGACGGGGTGATGTCGGAGGAGTGCACGAAGTAGTCGGCCTGGTTGCCGGAGTTGACGTTGGTCGCCCAGACGTGCACGGCTCCGGTCGACAGCCCGCCCGTGACGTTGAAGTTCAGCGTCTGGGCGCTGCCCGCGTCCATGGTCTCGATGACCGTGGACCAGTCCGAGTTGTTGGTGGACTTCAGCGAGACGTAGCTGCCGTTGTTGCGGTTGCCGCCGATGTAGCCGCTGGAGGAGTCGAGGTACTTCCAGCCGGGCTGGGTGAACTGGCTGGTGTGTGCCATCACCCAGGCGTTCTTGCCGATCGCGTAGTAGCCGGACCACGGCTGTGGGGTGAGCGCCAGGCCCATGGTCGGGTACGGGAGGTTGGGCGTGATCGCGGCGACCACCGGCCAGTTGATGTAGGCGGTCATCTTGCCGTCGATGTAGCCGCGGTTGATGCCGCGGGCCATCGCGTTGGCTCCCGCGTTGTAGTCGTCGGAGCCGTTCTCGCTGGCCCACAGCTGCTTGCCGGTCGACGTGGCGGACGACGGCACACTGCAGCTCGACTGGGAGGACCGGTACCCGCAGGGGTAGTGGGTGCCGATGATGTCGACGGAGTTGGCGAACGCCGAGTTGGAGTTCACGTCGTTGGCGACGGTCCAGTCGGAGTCGGCCGCGACGATCTTGACGCTGTTGTAGCCGTTGCTGTTGAGCGCGCTGCGCAGCTGCTCGTACCAGGAGACGTTGTAGCCGCGCTCGTTCCAGCCGCCGAGGTAGTCGATGGTCAGGTTGTGCTGCTTGGCGCAGCCCAGCCAGGAGACCAGGTAGTTGATCATGTCGGTGGACCAGAAGTTGCCGTTGCCGATCCAGCCGGGCGCGCCCCAGGCGAGCCCGTACAGCTTGATGTTCGGGTTGCGGGCCTTGGCCTGCTCCATCAGCCACCACTCGTAGCCGCGGTTGCAGTTCAGGTCGCCCCTGGTGTGCTCGTGGCTCGGCTCGGCGCCGGAGGTGGAGTTGGTGTCGCCGCCGATCTCCGCCTTGAGGATCTGCAGGGAGGCCCCGTAGTCGGGCTTGAACAGGTAGTCCAGGATCTGGCCGCGCTCGGGCTCGGGGTAGTCGATCAGGAGTCTGCTGTTGCCGCCTCCGCCGCTGATCGCGCCGACGCCGTCGAAGGTACGGCCGCTGGACGAGCCGTTGATCGTGATGGAGGTGGCCGCGTGGGCCGGCTCGGCGACCGTGGCCACGAGGCCGCCGGCTGCCAGGACGAGGCCGGTGAGCACGGCCGTCGAGCTTCGCAGCCGCCGGAACAGCCGGCTGATTGCTGACACTGTGTTGTCCTTTCGAAAGGGGACGGGGTGTTCCGCGGCCGGTCGCTGTCACGTGTGTCTCCGGTCGCGGTGACCGCCGGGACGGCGGTATGTGCCGTCCCGGCGGTCCGGATCGCCGCGGTGTCCCTTACCGGGTCAGCCGAGGGTCCACTGCTGGTTGGACTGGCCGTTGCAGGTCCACAGTTCGGCCAGGGCGCCGTTGGCGGTGGAGGCTCCGGTGACGTCCAGGCACAGGCCGGACTGCACACCGGTGATGGTGCCGTTGGAGTTCAGCGTCCACTGCTGGTTGGTCTGGCCGTTGCAGCTGTAGGTGTCCACCTTGGTGCCGTTGGTGGTTCCCTTGCCGTAGGCGTCCAGGCACAGCTGGGTGCCGCCGAGGGTGACCGTGAGCTGGTTGGACGAAGTGTGCGTCCAGTTCTGGTTGGCCTGGCCGTTGCAGTCGTAGATCTGCGTCTGCGTGCCCAGTGTGGTGGTCGAGTTCGGCACGTCCAGGCACTTGCCCGCGCCCACCGCGTGCAGCGCGCCCGACGACCCGCCGCCGGTGCCGCCGGTGGTGCCACCGGTCGTCGTCCCACCAGTCGTGGTGCCACCCGTCGTGGTACCACCGGTTGTCGTCCCGCCGGTGGTGGTGCCGCCGGCGCTCAGGGCGGAGATGGCGGCGTTGTAGGCGGGCTTGGGCTGGTAGTTGCTGTCCCACATGGTGGCCGCGCCGTAG
>NZ_JAINVH010000008.1 GCF_020400825.1 Streptomyces sp. HPF1205 | reverse complement strand
CGGGGACCTCGCGTTCGCCTTCGCGATTCCACGGGCCCCGCCGAGGCGGTCGTGCCAACGTACTGGAGGGGGCTGCGCGGTCGCAAATCGGGGTGGGGCGGGCCCGGTCGCGGTTGCGTTCCGTGGTCGGGGCGGGCCTGGGGACGGGACGTCGGCCGGCCGCGGCGACCCGGTGGAGGCCATGGTGAACGGGGCTCATGGGGCGGAATCCGTACGAGACATGACTTAGGCTGCTGTGGCGGCTCGCCGTCCGGTGACAGAAGGTGACGGCGTCTTCCTGACTCCGCGCAATAGGAGGGTTCCGATGACGACCGTTTCGTCTCCCGTGGCCGGGCGGGCCATCGGGCTCGCTGCAGTGCCGGATCCGGTGTTCTCCGGGGCGATGGTGGGCCCCGGTACGGCCGTCGACCCGGTGCGGGAACCGGGTGTGGCGGTGGCACCCGTGAACGGTGTGCTGGTGTCGCTGCACCCGCACGCCTTCGTGGTGGTCGACGACGAGGGCCACGGGGTGCTCACCCACCTCGGGATCGACACCGTGCAGCTGGGCGGCGAGGGCTTCGAAGTGCTGGTGCACAAGGGGGACACGGTCATGCGGGGGCAGGGCATCGTGCGGTGGGACCCGGTGGCGGTGGAGGCGGCCGGGAAGTCCGCGGTGTGCCCGGTGGTGGCGCTGGAGGCGACCGCCGACTCGCTCGCCGACATCGTCGACAGCGGGGTCGTGGCGGCCGGGGACACTCTCTTCACCTGGAAGTAGTGACATGGAGACAACGCTGCGAGGCGTCGGGGTCAGTCACGGTGTGGCGATCGGCGAGGTGCGGCACATGGGCACCGCGGTGCTGGAGCCGCCGGCCAGGCAGATCCGGCCGCAGGACGCGCCGCGGGAGCAGGCCAGGGCGCGGCAGGCCGCCGAAGCGGTGGGAGCGGATCTCAACGCACGCGGCCAGCTCGCGGGCGGCGAGGCGCAGGCGGTGCTGGAGGCCCAGGCGCTGATGGCGCAGGATCCGGAACTGCTGGCGGATGTCGATCGGCGGATCGCGGTCGGCAGCACGGCCGAGCGCGCGGTGTACGACGCCTTCGCCTCGTACCGTGCGCTGCTCGCGGGGGCCGGCGAGTATCTGGCCGGGCGCGTCGCGGACCTGGACGACGTGCGGAACCGGATCGTGGCCAGGCTGCTCGGCGTCCCGATGCCGGGGGTGCCCGACAGCGACGAGCCGTATGTGCTGATCGCGCGGGATCTGGCCCCGGCCGACACGGCGCTGCTGGACCCGGCGCTCGTGCTCGGCTTCGTGACCGAGGAGGGGGGCCCGACCAGCCACAGCGCGATCCTGGCGAGGGCTCTGGGCGTGCCGGCGGTCGTGGCGCTGCCGGGTGCGGGTGAACTGGCCGAGGGCACGGTCGTGGCGGTCGACGGCAGCACGGGCGAGGTGTTCGTGGAACCGAGTCGGGACAAGCAGGCGGAGCTGACGGAACTGGCGGCCGAGCGGAAGGCGGCGCTGGCCGCTTCCTCGGGACCGGGTGCGACCTCGGACGGGCACAAGGTCCCGCTGCTGGCGAACATCGGGGGCCCGGCCGACGTGGCCGCCGCCGTGTCGGCGGGCGCGGAGGGCGTGGGGCTATTCCGTACCGAGTTCCTGTTCCTCGACGACTCGGCGCGGGCGCCGTCCCAGGAGAAGCAGGTCGAGGCGTACCGGCAGGTGCTGGAGGCGTTTCCCGAGGGCCGCGTGGTCGTACGGGTGCTGGACGCGGGTGCCGACAAGCCGCTCGCCTTCCTGTCCCCCGGCGACGAACCGAACCCGGCGCTGGGCGTGCGGGGGCTGCGCACCCTGCTCGACCACCCCGAGGTGCTGCGCACGCAGTTGCAGGCGCTGGCCGAGGCGGCGGCGGGGCTGCCGGTCTACCTGGAGGTCATGGCGCCCATGGTGGCCGATCGCCGGGACGCGAAGGCGTTCGCGGACGCCTGCCGGGAGGCGGGGCTGGCGGCGAAGTTCGGAGCCATGGTCGAGATCCCCTCGGCCGCGCTGCGGGCGCGGTCGGTGCTGCAGGAGGTGGAGTTCCTCTCGCTGGGCACCAACGACCTGGCGCAGTACACCTTCGCCGCCGACCGCCAGGTGGGGGCGGTGTCGCGGTACCAGGACCCGTGGCAGCCGGCGTTGCTCGACCTGGTGGCCCTGTCGGCGGAGGCCGCGAAGGCCGAGGGCAAGAGCTGTGGGGTGTGCGGGGAGGCGGCGGCGGATCCGCTGCTCGCGTGTGTGCTGACCGGTCTCGGGGTCACCAGCCTTTCCATGGGTGCGGCGTCGATTCCATATGTGCGGGCGACATTGGCGAAGTACACGCTGGCCCAGTGCGAGCGCGCGGCGGCCGCGGCGCGGGCGACGGACGGCGCGGACGAGGCCAGGCGCGCGGCGCAGGCGGTCCTGTCCGGGGAGTAGCGTCACCCGGCGCGCGCGGCCGGGGGGCCGGGGCTTCACCTGCCGGTGGGGCCCCTTTCCCGTAAGCGGGAGGCTTCGTCCTGGGCGGCCCGCCCCCTCGTCGGCGTCGTGCGTCGCCGCACGGGCGCTGTGGGCTGATGCCCGGGCGCGTGCCCGACACGGCGCCCGGGCGGCGGGCGGCTTGCGTCCTGGCGCGGGGTCGTCACCAGGCCGGGCCCTCGTGGGGCGGTGGCGGGGACAGCGGGAGCCCCGCCCTGTAGCGGACGCCGTGCTCGGGTGGGACGGGTTCGCCGGTGAGGGCGTCGGTGCAGTAGGCGTCGAAGACCTCGGCCTCGGTGAGGGGGTGGGGTTCGCCGCGGCGCAGTGCCCAGCCCCGTACGGTGTCGGTGCCGTCGGCGTCCGTGGTGCGGACCACGAGTCCGCCGGCTCCGGTGGTGGCCCTGCCCGCGGCCATGACCGTGCACAGGACGAGCGCCTCGGTCTCGGTGAGGTCCATCCCGCCGTCCGGGCCGGCGTCGATGGTGGCCGCGGCGAGCAGGGGCGGTCCGTCGTCGGTTGGCAGACTGCACACCACGTGGTGGGTGCCGGGTCCGACCGCCTCGACGAGCCGGAGCAGGGTGTGGGAGGCGCGGTCGAAGGCGCAGTGCACGAGTTCCTGGCCGCACTCCTCGCAGGGGCCCGCGTCCATCAGCAGATCGGTGGCGTATTCCCAGGTGGCGTGGCGGTCGGCGGCGTGGGCCAGTTCCGCGCGCAGCGCCGGCATGGGCTGCCGGGCGTAGGGGACGGCGGTGCGGCCCGCGGTGACCTCGGTGATGTATCTGGTGCGGGTGGTGACGGTGTCCGGCGGCCGGCGGGTGGTGGCGCAGTAGTCGGCGTACTCCTGGGGGTCGAAGAGGGTCACGGCGACGTGCCTGCCCTGGGCGTGCAGGGTGCGCAGCATGCCGTCGACGTGGTGCAGATAGCGGTCGTAGTCCCGGAAGGGGAAGCTCGCGTAGCGCGTCATGGCGGCGAAGTCCTCGTCGGTGAGGATCACGCCGACGAGGGTGGGCGACTCCCTGCGCAGGGCCTTGCGGTATCCGCCGGCACCGGGTGGTGCCGCGCCGCCCTTTTTCCGCCCGCGGCCTGTGCGCCCGCTCCGTCCGTCCGCCCCCCTGTCCGCGCGCCTGTCCGTCCGCCCGCCCGGGCGCCTGCCGGGGCGTCCGTCATCTCGTCCGGTCCGCTCGCGCGGTCCGGTCCTTTCCTGGTGCCGCGGCTCCTCGTAGCCGGCGTCGCCGTTCCCGTTGTGGGACATGGCTTCCCCCTCGATCGCGGGACCGGGCGTTTCCCTGTGGTCCCTATTGCTCACTCACCGTAACCGAGGGCACTGACAACGGGTCGCCCGCGCCGGCCGGGGGTGTGCGCCGCAGCCGCCGCAGCACCATGCGTCGCTGGGCCACGGCGGCCAGGGCGAGGGTGGCGCCGAGGGCCAGCCACCCGGCAGGACCCGCGGCGATGACGGCGGAGGTGATCAGGAGGGGACCGACGCAGCGGGAGGCGGCCTGGGCGAGGCCGTGGACGCCGACGTAGGCGCCTTGGGCGTGCGCGGGGGCGAGAGCGACGGACAACTCCCAGGAGACCGCGGACTGGATCATCTCCACGACGGTGAAGGCGAGGGCGGCGGCGACGACGGCGAGGACGGCGGCCCAGCGCGCGTGCAGTACGGCGACCGCCACCGCGGCGCCGGCGAGCAGGCACCACAGGGCCACGCGGCGCAGCGCGTTCGCGGCGGCGAGGGGCGTGCGGGCGTGCCGGGACAGGCGCACCTGGAAGACGACGACGAGGACCGTGTTGACGACGAACACGGCGGCGGCCAGGCCGTGGGGCGCGTTCGTCCTCGTGACGATCCACAGCGGCAGTCCGACGGTGAGGGCGCTGCCGTGGAGGAACATCAGGCCGTCGAGGGCCACGTAGCCGAGGTACCCGCCATCCTTCCAGGGGTTGCCGGCCGCGGTGGGCGGCGGGGCGGACGTACGGGCGCGGGTGCCGGCCGGCGAGGCGGCGGATCCGGTGGGGGGCGCGCCCGTCGGCGCCCCCGCCGGCACGCGGGCGACGACCGTCCGCGAGGCGGAAGGCGGCTCGCCGCAGCGGGCCACGAGGATCGCCACCACCACGAAGGAGAGGCTGTCGCCGAGCAGCAGCAGCCGGTACACGGACGTGGTCCCCAGGGCGAGGGCGGCGGAGGCGACAAGCCCGCCGAGGGTGTAGCCGAGGTTGACGACGGTGCGCTGCACGGCCTGGTAGTGGGCGCGCCGCGGCCCGGCGACGCGAGCGGCGAAGAGTTTGGTGAGGACGGCGGCGGCGCGTTCGCCGAGGCTGCCGAGCGCGACCAGCGGCAGCAGCGGCCAGAAGCCGTGGAAGGGCAGGAGCAGCAGGCCGGAGGCGGCGCGGACGGCCTGGACGGCGACCAGGAGCCGGGTCAGCGTCAGCCGGTCGGCCAGCCGCCCGGCGACGGGTGCGCCGGCGACACCGGCGGCTCCGCCGAGGCCGAGCAGCAGGCCGGTCTGCGCGGTGCTGAGTCCGGCGACCACCACGAAGTACAGGGCGGTGACGGAGAACCACAGGCCGGAGCCGGTCTTGTCGGCGAGGTTGATCCAGAGCATCCTGCGCCCGTCGGGGCCGCCGGGTATCGACTCCAAGCGGGCGGCCAGGGCCGCCGCCCGGCCGGCCCTCGGCCCGCGGCCCTCCTGGCCCGCGTCACCGGGTCCGTCGTGGCCCTCGCGGACCTTCCCTGTCCCCCGCGGACGGCCCTCCGGTGTGCCCCCCGGCGTGTCCCGCGGTGTGTCCTGCGGTGTCCGCATGCCGGTCCTCCCCCTCGTCTCCCGGCCGTCGACGACTTGCGCCGCATTTTGTATTGATACATACTCAACTCTGTGGCAACACAATATGGGATCAGCGGCGCGACGGCCAGGGAGATCTCCGCGTCGGTCGAGCACGCGGTGGCCGAGGGCCGGTTGCGCCCCGGCGAGGCGCTGCCGCCGGTGCGGGGTCTGGCCGATCTGCTCGGGGTGAGCCCGGGGACGGCGGCGACGGCGTACAAGGAGCTGCGGCGGCGCGGGATCGTGGTGACCAGGGGACGCGGCGGCACGGTCGTGGCACCGGGACCCGCCGTCGCCTCGCGGCGGCCGCCGCCGGTGCCCGAGGGGCTGCGCGACCTCGCGGGCGGGCACCCGGATCCCGCCTTCCTGCCCCGCCTGGTGCCGCCGGGACGGCTCTCTCCCGGCGCCCGCTCGCACCGCGCCTCGCCGCGGAGACCGGAACTGGAGGAGCTGTCACGCGCGTGGTTCCGCCGGGACGGGGTGCCGGACGCGCACGTGACCTTCGCCCACGGAGCGCTGGACTGCGTCTCGCGGTTGCTCTCGGTGGAGCTGCGGCCGGGCGACGCGGTGGCGGTGGAGGATCCGGGCTTCCACCATCTGCTGGACCTGGTGCCGGCCTTGGGCCTGCGTACCGTCGCGGTGCCGGTCGACGACGAGGGGATGCGGCCGCAGGAGCTGCGGGCCGCGCTGCGGGCGGGGGCGCGGGCCGTCGTGCTGTGCCCCAGGGCGCAGAATCCGCTCGGCGCGCGCGTGTCGGCTGCGCGCCGAGCGGAACTGCTGGAGGTGCTGGCCGCCGCGCCCGAGGTGCTGGTGGTGGAGGACGACCACAGCGCGGACATCGCGGGCGGTCCCCTGCACTCGCTGACCACGGCCGGGGCCGACGGCCCGGCGCGCTGGGCGCAGATCCGCACCGTCTCCAAGCACATGGGGACCGATCTGCGCTGGACGGCGATGGCCTGCGACGCGACAACGCTGGCCCGGCACGACGGGCGGCTGCTGCTCACCTCGGGCTGGGTCAGCCATGTGCTCCAGGAGACGGTGGTCCGGCTGATGACCGATCCGGACACCGGGGCGCTGGTACGGCGGGCCGCGGTGGCGTACCGCCGGCGCCGGGAGGCGCTGATCGGGGCACTGGCCGAACACGGGACGCAAGGCCGCGCGGTGAGCGGCATCAACGTGTGGGTTCCGGTCCGGGACGAGGCCGCGGTCGTCAACGGGCTGCGCTCGCGCGGCTGGTGGGTGGCCGCCGGGGCCCGGTTCCGGATCGGGGCGCCGCCGGCCGTGCGGATCACCGTCGCCGACCTGGAGCCCGATGAGGCGGCCCGGCTCGCGGCCGACTTCGCGGCGGTACGGGCGGAGACGCTGAGCACCTACGGGGGGTGACGGGACGTCAGTGCCCGGGCGCGCTCGACGCCCGGGCACTGCCGGAGGGGCCCCGCGCAGGGCGCGCCGGGCGCCGGCCGGACCGGACGGTCACGGGCGGGCGGCCGCGCGCTGTGCGGCGAGCCGCTCGTAGAAGCGAAGCACCTCCAGGTCGTCCACGGAGCCGGGGTTGACGGCCCGGTCGAGCGGGGCGCCCTGCAGCAGCCGCTTGACCGGCACCTCGATGCGCTTGCCCGTGAGGGTGTGGGGGACGCCGGGCACCGCGATGATGTCGTCGGGGACGTGGCGCGGCGAGAGCTGGGCGCGGATGGCGGCGCGGACCTTGTCCCGCAGGGCGTCGTCGAGCTCGGCGCCCGGGGCGAGCTGGACGAACAGCGGCATCCAGTAGCCGCCGTCGGACTGTTCGAGACCGATGACCAGGGACTCGCGGATCTCCGGGAGGCGTTCGACCACCTCGTAGATGTCGGCGGAGCCCATGCGCACGCCCTGCCGGTTCAAGGTGGAGTCCGAGCGGCCGTGGATGACCACCGAGCCGCGCGAGGTGAGCGTGATCCAGTCGCCGTGCCGCCAGACGCCCGGGAACATCTCGAAGTAGCTCTCGCGGTAGCGCGCGTCGCCGGGGTCGTTCCAGAACCGGATCGGCATCGAGGGCATGGGGTTGGTGACGACGAGTTCGCCCACCTCGTCGGTGACGGGTTCGCCTGCGGGGTCCCACGCCCGCAGGTCGGTGCCCAGGCAGGGGGCCTGGAGCTCGCCGACGTACACCGGCAGCGTGGGCACCGCGCCGGCGAAGCAGCTGCACACGTCCGTGCCGCCGCTGACCGAGGCGATCCACAGGTCCTCACGGACCTCGTCGTGCAGCCAGCGGAAGCCGTCCGGCGGCAGCGGGGAGCCGGTGGTGGCCACGCATGCGACGGCCGACAGGTCGAGGTCCCGGCCGGGGTGGACACCGGCCTTGCGGCAGGCGATGACATAGGCGGCCGAGGTGCCCAGCAGGGTCGTGCCGGTGCGTTCGGCGACCCGCCACTGGGCGGCGGTGTCGGGGAACGCAGGACTGCCGTCGTACAGCACGACGGTGGCTCCGGCCAGCAGGCCCGAGACCAGGAAGTTCCACATCATCCAGCCGGTGGAGGTGTACCAGAAGAAGCGGTCGCCGGGCCCCAGGTCGAGGTGCAGGCCGGTCTGCTTCAGGTGCTCCAGCAGGATGCCGCCCTGGGACTGGACGATGGCCTTGGGCAGGCCGGTGGTGCCCGAGGAGTACAGCACCCACAGCGGATGGTCGAAGGGGACCTGCTCGAACACGGCCTCGGTGTCGCCGGCGATCAGGTCGTCCCAGGCGAGCGCGCCGTCGGGGGCCGGGCTGCCCAGCAGCGGGACGTGGACGGTGGCACGCAGCGAGGGCAGGTTCCCGCGCAGTTCGCGGACCACGTCGGTACGGTCGTGGCGCTTGCCGCCGTAACCGTAGCCGTCGACGGTGAACAGTACGACGGGCTCGACCTGCTGGAAGCGGTCCAGCACGCTGCGGGCGCCGAAGTCGGGCGCGCAGGACGTCCACACGCCGCCGACCGCGGCGGTGGCCAGCAGCGCGACCACGGCCTGCGGGATGTTGGGCAGGTAGCCGCTGACCCGGTCGCCCGGGGCGACGCCGAGCCGGCGCAGGGACGCGGCGAGCGAGGCGACCTGGCGGCGCAGTTCCGCCCAGCTCACCGTGCCGATCTCGTGGCTCTCGTCGAGGTGCAGCAGGGCGGGCTCGGCGGCGCGGGCCGGGTCGAGGGCGGGCCGCAGCGCGTGCTCGGCGTAGTTGAGGGCCGCGCCGGGGAACCAGCGGGCGCCGGGCATCGCGGGGTCGGCGAGGACCCGCTCGTACGGGCTGGAGAAGCGCACGTCGAACCACTCGGCGACGGCCCGCCAGAAAGCCTCGGGCGCGCGGACCGACCAGTCGTGCAGCGCGCGGTAGCTCGCCGCGGGGTCGCCGGGGACGATGCCGGGGGCGCCGTGCCGGCCGGCCGCCCAGTCCTGGAAGCGGGTGATCCGGGCGTGGGCGACCCGCTCGGGGCCGGGGGCCCACAGCGGCTGCGGTGCGGTGGCGGGCTGGGGCGTGGTCATGGCGGCTCCCGGACGGTACGCGCGTCGTCGCGTGTCTGCTGGGTACGGCGGGCCTGCCGGGTCGGCGGTCCCGCGCGTGCAAGTGTGCTGGATCGTGTCCTCGGACCCCCGGCCAGGGGTCTCCTGCCACGGCGGTCCTAGGGACCATAGCCATGTGATCGCCCGGCGCGCCAGGGCGGGTGCCGGCGCGCCGGGGCTCCGCCCTCTCGGGCGCGGCGGCGGGTTCGTCGCCGGCCGGCGCGCCGGGGCGTCGCCGCCCGCTCCAGATGAACGCTGGTTGAACGCGCGGCGCGCCAGGGGGTGACGGTGAAAAGGTGGGGCCATGAATGCTCGGGACCTGCTGCGATCGGTTCGGATGGCGGGTTCCGCCAGTGGTCGGCGTCAGACGAGGGCGGCGTGGCGCCGGCGGCGCGCCGACGCGCGGGACCTGCCGCGGCGCGGTCCCGAGCGGGCCAGGGTGCCGGGGCCCGCGCAGGGCGCGGAGCCCGCGCCGGGCGGCGGCACCGTCCGCTTCGCGCGCTCCGAGCTGCGGGTGTGGGTCGCGATGGGCGGGGCGGTGTTCTGCGGCTGGGACGGCGCCGCGCCGCTGCCCTCGTACGCCCTGGCCGGGGGTGGTCCCGAGGTGGACGCGCGGGCCGTGCTGGAGCCCGACAAGGACGGCTGGCGGGTGGTGTCGGAGCGGGTGACGGTCCTGGTGTCGCGGCACGGCGCGGTGGAGTTCCGCACCCCCGGCGGGCTGCTGCTGCGCCGGGAGCTGCCGCCGCGCTGGTGGGACGCGGCGGGCGAAGGGGCGGCGCCGCGCTGGGTGCAGGGCTCGCAGACCCCGGCGGACGCGCGGGTGTTCGGGCTCGGCGGGCGCGCGGCCGGTCCGAGGCTGCCGGAGGGCACGTACCGGCTGTGGAACACCGATCCGGGCGGTTCCTTCGGGCCGGACGACGACCCGCTGTACATCACGATGCCGGTGCAGTTCGTGGTCGCCGACGCCGGCTGCCACCTGGTCTTCCACGACACGAGCTGGGACGGGCAGGTCACGCTCCGGGACGGCGTGGAGGGCGCGGGTTCCGGGCACGACCGGCCAGGCGGCAGCGAGGTGCGGATGGAGGGCGGACCGCTGCGGTACTGGGTCGTCACCGGCACCCCGGCCCGGGTGCTCGGCGGCTGGACGGCGCTGACCGGCCGGCCCGCGCTTCCGCCGCGCTGGGCGCTGGGCCACCACCACTCGCGGTGGGGCTTCGGCACGCAGGACGAGGTGCGCCGGGTGGCGGCCGCGTACCGTGAGCACGGCCTGCCGCTGTCGGCCCTCCACCTGGACATCGACCACTACGACGGCCACCGGGTCTTCACCGCGGACCCCGAGCGCTTCCCCGATCTGCCCGCTCTGGCGGGGGAGTTGGCCGGCCAGGGGGTGCGGCTGGTGTCGATCGTGGACCCGGCGGTGAAGGCGGAGCCCGGGCTGGAGACGTACGACAGCGGTCGCGCGGCCGACGCCTTCGTGCGCGACGCGCGCGGCCGCGAGGTGCGGGGAGTGGTGTGGCCGGGCGAGACGGTCTTCCCCGACTTCACCGATCCGGCGGCGCGGGCCTGGTGGGGCGGGCTGTACCGGGAGCGGCTGGCCAAGGGCTTCGCCGGGTTCTGGCACGACATGAACGAGCCGGTGTCCTTCGCGGCCTTCGGCGACCCCACCTTGCCGCGCTCGGCCCGGCACGGCCTGGAGGGCCGCGGCGGCGACCACCGGGAGGCGCACAACGTGTACGGCCTGACGATGGCGCAGGCCGGCTACGAGGGGCTGCGCCGGCTGCGGCCGCAGCAGCGGCCGTTCCTGTTCTCCCGTTCGGGCTGGGCGGGCATGCAGCGCTACGGGGGTACCTGGTCGGGCGACGTGGCCACGGGCTGGGAGGGACTGCGGGTGTCGCTGGCCCTGGTGCTGGGGCTGGGGCTGTGCGGGGTGCCGTACTCCGGGCCGGACGTCGGCGGCTTCACCGGGATGCCCGAGCCGGAGCTGTACCTGCGCTGGTTCCAGCTCGGGTCGTACCTGCCGCTGTTCCGCACCCATTCCGCGAAGGACGGCGGCCGGCGCGAGCCGTGGCAGTTCGGACCCGAGGTGCTCGGCCACGCGCGGGCGGCGCTCGCCGAGCGGACCCGGCTGCTGCCGTACCTGGAGACGCTCTCGCACATAGCGCGCGGCACCGGCGCCCCCTATGTACGGCCGCTGTGGTGGAACTCCCCCGCCGACCGTGCGCTGCGCGAGTGCGGCGACGCCTTCCTGCTCGGGGACGCGCTGCTGGTGGCGCCGGTGCTGGAGCGCGGTGCGGTGACCAGGACGGTACGGCTGCCGCGCGGGCAGTGGTACGACACGGCGACCGGCGAGGCCCACCGCGGGCCGGGGCAGGTGCTGCTGGACGCGCCGCTGGGCCGGGTGCCGGTGCTCGCCAGGGCCGGGGCGGTACTGCCGGTGGCCGGGGCGGACGGCGGGGTGGAGCTGGAGGTGTGGGCGCCGCGGCAGGGGCGGACCGGCGGCGGGGTGGTGTTCGGCGGCGACCCGGAGGGGTGGGGCGCGCCCCGCATGGAACGGTTCACCACCCGGTGGGCGGACGGCGAGATCGTCCTGGAGCGGGACGACGGCGAGCCGGTCGGTTACGCCTTCCGGGTACGGGGCAAGGCGTCGTAGGCACCGTCGAACCACCGCCGGGCGGCCAGGGTGTGCAGTTCGAAGCCCAGCTCGGCCGGCTGCCAGATCGGCTGGTACCCGTCGGTCTCGTCGGTCGGCCGCGTGGGCGGGAGCGCGGCGAGCGGGCGCGGCGGCAGCAGGCCGAACAGCAGCAGGTACCCGCCGGGGACGTCGGTGAGCGCGTCGGCGAGGACGATGTCGGTGTCCGGGGCGGCGATCCCGGTCTCCTCGGCGAGCTCCCGTACCACCGCCCGCTGCCAGCTCTCGCCGAAGTCCACGAAGCCGCCCGGCAGCGCGAGGCTGCCCAGGCTCGGCCTGATGCCGCGTCTGATGACGACCAGTCCGGTGCGGCCCGCGTCCCGTACCGGCAGCAGGGCCACGGCCACGGGCAGCGGGTTGCGGTAGGCGACGGTCCCGCAGCCGGGGCAGTCGCGCGGCCAGCCGGCGTCCCCGGGGAAGGAGGTACCGCACGAGGAGCAGTGGGAGTTCTTCACGGCGGGAAGCACGCGCCGGACTGTATCGGATCCGGCCGGGCGGCACGCGGCCTCCTTCCGGGCCCGCCCCGGAACTGATAGGTGATGGGGGCATGCCACGACTGATCCCGGCCCTCCGGGCCCTCGCGCTGCCGGTCGCCGTCCTGATCGCCCTCACCGGGAGCGGTCGGGCGAAAGCGGCGCCCGAGCCCAAGGCACCGCCGCAGTTCGTCGCGCTGCGTGACGTGGATCCGACGGTGATCCAGGAGATCCGCTACATCACCCCGCACAACTTCGTCGGGGTGTGCCGCGCGCCCGGGACGGTCGGTCCCGAGCCGTGCCGCCGCGCCCCTCGCGATCCGGTTTCGGGCGCGGCGGGCCGGCGGTCGGTACCACCCCCGTAGGTTCCGGGCCGCCGGCCCCGCTCGAACAGACGCCGGGACGGCCCCCGCGGGTTGCCCGGGGGCCGGGCGGGGCGCCGGCGCGGGGGTCAGTCGGCGGCGGGCCGCCTGCGGTCCGCCGCCACCTTGGCCGCGTGCTCGACCACGGTGATCAGGACGTCCTTGGCCGACTCCCGCTTGCGCGCGTCGCACAGCACCACGGGCACCTGGGGGTCCAGGTCCAGCGCCTCCCGGACGTTGTCCGGGTCGTACACCTTGGCGCCCTCGAAGCAGTTGACGGCGACGGTGAACGGGATGCCCCGGCGCTCGAAGTAGTCGACGGCGGCGAAGCAGTCGGCCAGGCGCCGGGTGTCGGCGAGCACGACCGCGCCCAGGGCGCCCTGGGCCAGTTCGTCCCACAGGAACCAGAAGCGATCCTGCCCGGGCGTGCCGAACAGGTAGAGCACCAGGTCCTCGCGCAGGGTGATCCGGCCGAAGTCCATCGCGACCGTGGTGGTCCGCTTCTGCTCGACACCCGCGAGATCGTCCACCGGGCGGCCCAGTTCGCTCAGCGACTCCTCCGTGCGCAGCGGCCGGATCTCGCTGACCGCGCCCACGAGTGTGGTCTTGCCCACCCCGAAGCCGCCCGCCACCAGCAGCTTCAGCGCGACGGGCTCCACCGGCGGGGCGGCTTGGTCGCGACGGCGTTCGGAGCGGACGAAGGCCATGGTGTGTCTCTACTTCCCTGCAGGCTTGGGTAGTGGGCGGGCGGAGGACTCGTGGCGGGGCGGGCTGCTCACAATGCGCGCAGACCGTTGATGACCTCCCGCAGAATGCTCTCGTCCGGCAGTTCGGCCGGCGGTATGGGCCGGTGGATGTGCACGTGCGCGGCCTCCAGCAGGTCGCCGACGAGGACGCGCACCACGCCCACCGGCAGGTCGAGGTCGGCGGCCAGTTCCGCGATGGACGTGGCCTGCTCCCGGCAGCGCTCGATGATGTCGAGGTGTTCGGGGGACAGGGTCGGATCGTCCTCCTCGCCCTCGTCGGTCCCCGTCACCACCAGGGCGATCAGGTCGAGCTTCGCGTCCGACGCGTGGCTGGTCCGGCCCCGCGTCATCGCGTACGGTCGCACCACCGGTCCGGCGGCGTCGTCGTACCACCGAGCGGACTCCGGCGTCCCGGACGCCCCGGATCCCGATGATCCGGACGATTCAGCAGTCATCTCTCCCCGTCACCCTGTCGTCACCGCATGGGTCAGCCGCTGAGCGCCGTGCCGCCGTCGTGCCGCGGCGCGGTGCCCAGGTGCGCGCCTACCCGCTTGACCAGGAGTGCCATCTCGTACGCGACCTGGCCCACGTCGGAGTCGGCCTCGGTCAGTACGGCCAGGCAGCTCCCGTCGCCGGCGGCGGTCACGAACAGGAAGGCGTCGTCCAGCTCCACCATCGTCTGGCGGACCCGGCCCGCCGCGAAGTGGCGGCCGACGCCCTTGGCCAGGCTGTGGAAGCCGGAGGCGACAGCGGCCAGGTGCTCGGAGTCCTCGCGGGTGAGTCCCTCCGAGGCGCCGATGGCCAGGCCGTCCCCGGAGAGCACCAGGGCCTTGCGGATACTGGCGACGCGGCTGACCAGGTCGTCCAGGAGCCAGCTCAGCTCACGGGTCGGGCTCGTCGGTGCGGTCATCGACTGTTCCCCTCAGATGTCGTTCGCGGTACTGATGCCGATGGTGTCGATGGTGTCGATGGTGTCGATGGTGCCGAAGACGTCGGCGGTGTCGGCTGTGCCGGCGGCTGGGGAGCCGCGGTTCGCCGCGGAGGTAACGGGGCGTCGCCCGTCCCGCTGCCGGGGGCCTGGCCGGTGTCGGTGCCGTCGTCGGCCGCTTCCCGGCCGCGCTGCCAGCCGCGCTGGAAGGCGGCCATCCGGTCGCGCACCTCGTCGGCCGACAGCTCGCGGCCGGGCCGTGAGGCGTCCGGTTCCGGCTCGGGGGGTGCCGCCGTCCGCAGTTGCGGCGCGAGGCTCGCCTGCCGGACCCGGCGCGGCAACCCGCCCTCGGCCGGCGGCGCCGGGGAGCCGTCGGCCCGGGGAGCCGGGTCGGCAGGCTCGGCCGGTGCCGCGTGCCGCGCCCAGGGCGCGTCGGCGGAAGGTGCGGCGGGCTCGGACCCGGGCGCCGCGGGGGCGGGCGCGTGCGCCTGGTCCCGCGCGGCCGGCTCGGCGGGGCCGACGTCCCGGCCGTGGTCGGAGACCAGGACCGGCGCGGAACGCGACCTGCGGCGGCGCGGCAGCCGCAGCGCGGGCTCGTAGCCCTCCTCCTCGACGGAAGGTACGGAAGTCACCGACGGCGCCGCCGGATCGTCCGGGTGCGCGGCGTGCTCGCGCTGCGCCTCGCCCGCCACCCCGTCGAGGCCCCACTTGCGGAAGGTGTGCTCGGTGTCGCCCGGTATCGGCGCCCCACCCGGCCGGTCGGTCTCGCCGATGCGGGTGGCGCCGGTGTCCTCGCCGGTCTCGGTCAGCAGGACGGCCGGGACCAGGACGACCGCGGTGGTGCCGCCGTACGGGGACTGGCGCAGCGAGACCCGTACGCCGTGCCGCCGGGCGAGCCGGCTGACCACGAACAGGCCGAGCCGGTCGGTGTCGGACAGCTCGAACTCGGGCGTCTCGGCCAGCCGCAGGTTGGCTTCGAGCAGCGCGTCGGGAGTGAGCCCGAGGCCGCGGTCGTCGATCTCCAGCACGAAGCCGTTGGCCACCGGTTCGCCGTGCAGCCGGACCTGGGTGTGCGGCGGGGAGAACACCGCGGCGTTCTCGATGAGTTCGGCCAGCAGGTGGGTGAGGTCGGCGACGGCGGCGCCGGCGACCGCGAGCCGGGGCAGGCGGCGCACCTCGATCCGCTCGTAGTCCTCGACCTCGGCGACGGCGGCCCGGACCACGTCCATGAGCTGGACGGGCTTGCGCCACTGCCGGGACGGCGCGGCGCCGGAGAGGATGACCAGACCCTCCGCGTGGCGGCGCATGCGGGTGGTCATGTGGTCCAGGCGGAAGAGGTCGGCGAGTTCCTCGGCGTCCTCGGTGCGCCGCTCCATGGCGTCCAGCAGGGTCAGCTGGCGGTGCAGCAGCACCTGGCTGCGGCGGGCGAGGTTGACGAAGACGTCCGAGACGCCCTTGCGCATGTCCGCCTGCCGGACGGCCGCCTCGACGGCGGCCCGCTGCAAGGTGTTCAGCGCCTTGCCGACCTGGCCTATCTCGTCGTCGGCGTAGCTGAGCCGGGGTACCTCGGTCTCCACGTCGACCTGTTCGCCCGCGGCCAGGCGCCGCATGACCCGCGGCAGCCGGGTACCGGAGACCTCCTGGGCCTCGCGGCGCAGCCCGGTCAGGTCGCGGATCAGGCCGCGGCCGATGCGCACGGAGACGATCAGGGAGGCGATCACCGCGATCAGGCCCAGGCCGCCGATCACCGCGGCCTCGACGAGGAGGGTGCGCGGAATCGGCCGGGCCTCCTTGCTGAACTGCGCGGTGGAGGTGTTGTTCATCCCGGTCAGGTCGTCGAAGGCGTCGCCCTCGACGGTCGGCCAGGACAGGTGGGCGGCGGCCACCGGCGCCCCCGCGGCGCCCGCGGCGATCACGGAGTCCTGGGCCTTGCGCAGCGTCCTGCCCTCGCTGCCCCTCCAGTACGCGTCGTAGGGAGCGCGTACGTCGGCGTCGACGACGGGCAGTTCCTCGTCGTAAGTGTTGCGCTCCTGGCCGACCGCGAAGGTGAAGTCGATGAGCTCCTGCTTGCTCATGCGGCCGCTCGTGATCGCGGCGGCCAGCAACGCGTCCTGCCGGCTGAGGTCCTCGCGGGCCTCGTTGAGGCCGACCACCGCGCGCCGCTGGCTGTCGCGCTTGGTGTCGCCGAGCGGGATCAGCTCATCGAAGAGGCGGTAGGCGGGGTCGATCAGCGCGTTGTACGCGAGGTAGGTGCCCTCGCGGGTGAGGTGCTGGGCGTCGACTTTCTGGCGTACCGAGGCAAGCGTCCGCACGGTGCCGAGGAAGACGTCCAGGCGCCCGCGGGAGCGGCTGTCGAGGTCGCCGCGGATCGTGGAGGACGTGAGCCGGGTGCGCAGTTCGGCCACCGACTGGTCGGTGTCGCGTGCCTGCTTGTCGTAGCTCATCCTGGCCTGGGAGTCGCCGGGGTCCGCCGCGTACACCAGTGCCGCCCGCCGCTCCATCTGAAGGTTGCGGACGGCGTCGTTGACCGGGTAGGCCACGTTGGTGACGATTCGCTGGATGTCCGGACGGTCCAGGATGGCGCGTGCGGTCAGCGTGGCGGCGAAGGCCCAGATGGCGACGAGTGACACCAGTGGGATGAGCAGCAGTGCCACGATCTTCCGGCGGATCGTCGTACCGCGAAAGCGCATGGCCTCCCCACGTCTCCCCCGTGTGGGGGTCGTCAGTCGCGTGCAAACGGCGTGAGCCTACTACTGCCTCTGTCGTAACCCGAAAGCGTGACAGCGGGGTTGGGATGGTCTGGGCGAAACGTAGCTGAATGCGAGCGGAAAATCCGGGCAGGGAACGGACATGGAGTCGGAACGCCAGACGGTCTGGGAGGAAGTACCGGTCGGGCGGCCGCGGCTGCCCGATCCGGTTCGGGCGGCCGCCGTGCGGGCCGTGCTGATCGGCTCGGTGGCGCTGGTCGAGGCGCTCGTCGAGGTGCTGCTGGCCGCCGGGGGCTCGTGGCTCGCCGCGCCAATGCTGCTGTTCACCGTGCTCACCTGTGTGATCGCCACCTGGGCGGTGCTCGATGTGTGGGTGACGCGGCAGGTGTGGAACCAGCGGGCCGGGGTGGTGTCCAGCCCGAGCAGCGCGGCACGCACCCTGCGCCGGGAGCGGCGCCGCGAGCGCAGGGCGGCGCGCCAGGCGGCCAGGGGCCGGCGCGGGCGGCGCCCGCACATACCGTGGCCGCACGGCGTCTGAGCCGCCCGGGCGCGGTCAGGTCCGCGCCGGCGCCGGCTCCGGCTCCGGTTCCGGCTCCGGTTCCGGCTCCGGTTCCGGCTCCGGCGGTCGCCGGAACATGCGGGTCGCGGTGATCTCGCCGTGCACCGGCTCGCCGTGCGGGTCGGGCACCGGCAGTCCCGGCCGCAGGTGCTCCTCGACGCTGATGTACTTCAGGCCCGCGCGCAGGTCCGCGTCGTTGCGCAGCCGTACCACCAGCGGGAACTCGGCGAGGGCGGTGGTGTCGAACAGGCCGGTGGTGTAGATGAGCTGGACACCGAGGGCGTCGGCCACGGCCCGCTGCAGTTCCAGCAGATACGTGGCGTTGGCGCGGCCGATGGGGTTGTCCAGGAACAGGGTGCCGGCCTGGCGCTGGCGGTCCCGGCCCCGGTCGTTGCTGCGCAGCGCTGCCATCGTGCAGTACAGGGCGATGGCGGCGGTGAGCAGTTGGCCGCCGGAGAACACGTCGCCCATCTGTCCCACCGGCACCCGCTCGGCGCGCAGTACCGCGTCCGGCTTGAGGATCTCCACGGCCACGCCTCTGGGCTGGAGGGCCGCGGCCACCGCCCGCAGCAGCAGGGTCATGCCGTCGCGCCGCAGGTCGGAGTTCTTGCGGACGGCGGCCCTTGTGGCCTCGTCGATGACCTCGCCGAGGCGTTCGGTCAGCAGGGCCTGGTCCGGGTCGTCGAACCGGATGCGCAGGAACTCCTGTCCCGACCATTCGCCGAGGCCTTCCGGCAGCCGGGACAGCCGCTGCGCGGAGCGCAGGGTGGCCAGTGAGGACTCCACGAGGCCGCGCAGCCGGTCGACGATGCTGTCCCGGTTGCGTTCGAGCTGGTCGAGCTCGTCGGTGAGCACCCGCAGCCGCGGGGCGAACGCGGCGGCCCAGGCGGCGGCGTGGTCGGGCAGCGCGGCCGCGGGCAGTTCCCTGATCTGCCCGCGCGCGGGGGTGCGCACCTGCTCGTAGCGCGCGGCGTTGGCGTGCCGGACCAGGACGTCGGCCGCGTCCCGCAGATGCGCCTCGGCGGCGGACAGGTCGGCGGCGCACCCCCGCAGCGAGCGTCGGGCCTCGGCGGCGGCCCGCCTGGCCTCGTCGAGCGAACCCGTACAGGGCTCGGGTTCGTCGTCCTCCGCGGCCTGCTGGGCGGTGTCCCGCAGCAGGTCGCGCAGCAGGGCGGCGATCTCGTCGAAGCCTCCGGCGGCGTCCTCGGCGGCTCGGTGGGCGCGCACCACGTCGGCGTGCGCGGCCCTGGCCCGGTCCAGCGCCTCGGTGCGGGCGGCGAGTTCGGTGTCGGCGGCGCGCAGCAGTTCCTGGGCGTGGTCGGCGTCGCGCGGCACGAGCTCCTCCGGCAGCTCGGTGTGGGTGTCCGCGCCGGCCGGGGCGAGGCGCTCGGCCTCCCCGCGCAGCCGGCCCAGTTGCTCGCTCGCGGCGGACTGCCGCGACTCCAGGGTCTGCACGAGCCGTTCGGCGCGGGCCGCGGCGGCCTGCCGGGCCGGGCCGTCGGCGCCGTCGGGGCCCTCCAGCAGCCGGGCGGCGCGGCTGCGCACCTTGTTGCTGAGGCGTTCGAGTTCGGCCAGCGCGGCGTGTTCCGTGCTTTCCGCCCGGGCCTGTTCCGCGCGCAGGTCCGCGCCGACGCCCACCTGTTCGTACACCTGCGAGGCCGCCCGGTAGGCCTCCCGGAGCGCGGGCAGCGCGGCCGCCGCCACCGGCTCGGCGCCGTCCTGGTCGTCCTCGGGGGCGCCGGCGATCTCCGAGCGCTCCGCGCGCAGCACGCGGGCGGTGCGGCGGGCGTCGTCGGAGGCGCGCTGGGCGGCGCGGCGGTCCTCGTCGGCGGCGCGGGCGCGGGCGAGGCAGGTCTCGGCGCGTGCCTGCGCCTGCGCCGCGTCGGCCGCCAGCTCCCGGGCCCGGCGCTGCCAGTTGGCACGTTCGCGCAGCCGGTGGGCCAGGCCCGCCAGGGCGTCGGCGCGGCGGCGGGCCTGCTCTGCCGCCGCCCGCCGGGTGTCGCTCTCGGCGGCCGCCTCGGCCGCCGCCGCCTCCGCCTCGGCACGCTCCTCGCGCGCCGCGGCCAGCGCCTCTCGGGCCCGCTCGGCCGCCTGCCCGGCCGCCTCCACCTCGGCCGCCAGCTCGCCGAGCCTCCCGCTGGGGCAGCTCGCCCGCCAGGAGGCGAGCCGGGCCGCGAGGGTCCTGTCGTGGGCCAGCCGCCCGGCCAGCGCCCTGATCTCCTCCTCGCGCGCGCCGGCCCGCGCCCGCAGCGCGTGCCGTTCGCCGTCGGCCGCGCCTTCGTCGTGCATGGCGGGGTTCGGCGGGACGAGGAAGACGTCCGGCGCGGCGCCGCCGGCCGGCGGCGGGGCGAGCAGGGCGGCCGCCGTCCCGACGGCGACGGCGGAGCGCGGCAGCAGGGCGGCCTGCGCCAGCACCTGCCTGGCCCGCGCGTACGAGCCCGGGTCGGTGACCACCACCCCGTCCACCAGCTCGGGGCGCGCCGCGAGGACTCCGGCGTGGTCGGCGGGGTCCACGGCCTGCGCCAGGTAGCGCCAGCCCGGCAGCGCGGGGATGCCGTGCTCGCCCAGGTACTCCACGGTCGCAAGGACGTCGGGTCCCGGCGGCAGCAGGCCCCCGTCACCGAGCGCCGCCAGGATCCGCGCGTCGTCGGCGGCGGCGGTCCGCAGCTCGAACAACTGCCGTTCGGCGGCGGCGACCGAGTCGTCCAGCAGGTCGCGCAGCGGTTCCGCGAAGGCGTCCAGTTCGGCCGGGGTCGGGGGGCCGCCGTCGGTCGGCCGCGCGGCGGCCCGGCCGGCCGCGGTGGTGGCGGCCGTACGGGCGTCCTGCGGCCGGCGCGAGCCGTCGCCCGCGCGGGCGGCCGGAACCGTGGCGGCGGGCTGCTCGCCGGGCGCCGGCAGGCTCAGCAGGGCGGCGACGCGGGGCTCGGTGACGAGGGCGCCGGCCGCGGCGCAGGCGGCGGTGTGGGCGGCCTGCGCGGTGGCGAGGGCGTCGGCGGCGCGGGCGGCGGCGAGTTCGGCGCGGGAGTCGGCGGCGGCGGCCTCGCGGGCGCGGGCGGCGGCGGCCGCCGCGGCCTCGGCCGCGGTGCGGGCCTGTGCCTCGGCGGCCTTCTCGGCGTCGGAGGCGGCCAGGGCCGCGCGCGCCGGGTCGGCGTCGGGCGCCGAGTCGTCGAGCCACCCGGCGCGTACCGCGTCGGCGGTCTCCTGCTCGACCTCGGCGAGCCGCTGGCCGAGGTGGCCGCTCTCGCTGCGGGCGCGTTCGGCGTCGGTGGCGGCGGCGGTGGCGTCGCGGTGCGCGGCCTCGGACAGCTCCTGCAGCCGCGCGGACCGCTCCTCCTCGGCGTCGGCCTGCTCCTCCGCGCGGGCCGCGGCCGCCTGCAGGGCCCGTACGAGATCGGCGGCGGCGCGGGTGCGGGCGGCCAGGGCGGGAGCGGCGTCGCGCTCCGCCTCGCGGATGGCGGCCGTGACGCGTTCGAGGCGGTCCCCGGCGGCGCGGTGGCGCAGTACGGTCTCGGCGGCCTGCCAGGCGGCGTGAAGGGTACGGGCGTCGGTCAGTTCGCGGCGCAGCGAGCCGGCGCCCTTCTCGGCGGCGGCCAGGGCCAGCGAGGCGTGCCGGTAGGCGAGTTCGGCCGCGATCAGGGCGCTGTCCGCCCGGGCCCGCTCGGCGTCGGTGACGCGGTGCGCGGCCGCCGCCATGTGCTGGGCGAGTTCGGTGGTACGGCCCCGTTCCTGCAGGGCCCGCGCGGACAGCCGCCGGGCCAGCGCGCGGGCGCGGCGCTCGGACTGGGTGTGGATCGCTCGGGCCCGGTCCCGGGCGGCGGCCGCGTCGGTGATCTTGTGCAGCAGGTCGAGCGATCCGGCGGTGAAGTCGCGTTCCGCGGTGAGTTCGGCGCGGCGGCCGAGCTTGCCCGCGAAGCCGTGCACCAGGTCGGCGAGACCGTCGGTGTCGCGGGTGTCGGTGACCGCGCGCAGCAGCAGGTCGGTGAAGTCGGAGTCCTTCTTGACCGCGAACAGTCCGGCCGCCTCGCCCTCGTCGGCGTTCATCTCCCGCTGGTAGCGGAAGAGTTCCGGGTCAAGACCGAGGTCGCCCAGGTGCTCGTTCCAGCGGTCGTGGATCTCCTCCCAGACCACGTCGAGGTGGGGGTAGGCCTTGCCCGCCTCCATGAGGGCGTCCTTGAAGCCCTTCATGGTGCGGCGCCGCCCCCGGGCGCCGGAGGTGCCCTCGGCGGGCGGGCGCACCGCGGTCGACTCGGCGACCGGCAGCGAGTCCAGGCTCAGCCCCGGACCGGGCCGGAAGGAGTACCACGCCTCCGCGAACTTGCGCGGGTCGGAGGAGACCTGGCGTCCCCGCCACTCGCTGACCTTGCCGACGACCACGAGTTCCCCGGTGAGCGTGTGCTGCCACTCCAGGGCCACGTGCCCGCAGTCGTCGGCGAGCAGGAACTTGCGCAGCACCCCGGAGCTGGCGCCGCCGAGGGTGTTGCGGTGGCCCGGGAGCATCACCGAGAAGATGAGCTTGAGCAGCACCGACTTGCCGCCGCCGTTCTCCAGGAAGAGCACGCCGGCGGGCGCGGGTCGCCGCGGCGGCCCGGCGGGCTCGTCGGCGAAGAAGTCGCCCTGCGCGGGCGCCGGGTGCGGTACGGGATCGCCGACGCCGCGCAGGTCGAGCACGGTGTCGGCGTAGCGCGCGCCGGCCGGCCCGATGGAGTAGAGGCGGAGGCGGGACAGCTCGTACATGCGGGGCTCTCGTGGGTCGGTCGGGGGACGGGGATCCGGGTCGGGGTCAGGGGCAGGGAGCGGAGTCGGGGAGCGCGGCCGCCGGGGCCCCGGGCGGCCGCCCGGGGCGCGGGGCTCAGGGGGCGGAGTTCGCCCGGGGGCGGCACCAAGGGAGCGCGGACGGCCTCACGGCGGCTGCGGTCCCACAGGCGGCTGTCGTCCCACGGGCGGCTGTCGTCCCACAGGCGGCTGCGGTCTCACGGGCGGCTGTGGAACGGCAGGCCGGCGTCCGCGACGAGTTCGTCGTCCGCGCCTTGGCCGTCGGCCGCCGGGACGAGGGTGGCGGTGCCGTCGCTGGTGGGCACGATGCCGAGGTCGAGCAGTTCGCCCATGGCGGCGGTGCCCGCGAGGTCGCGGACCTGCAACTGGAAGCGGGCCGTGGTGCGGTAGGTGCCGCCGGATTCGTCGCCGGTGCGCTGCAGGAAGCCGGAGTCCACCAGGAAGGCCACCGCCTTGCCGATGATGCCGGTGGTCGAACTGGCCAGCCGGCGGGCGTCCTTCGTCGCCCCTGTGGCGCTGCGTCTGGCGTAGACCCGCCAGGCGGCCTCCAGGCCGGGCGTGTCGCTGGCCGGGTCGTGGTTCTCCCCCGCCTCCTCGGCCCGCTCCTCCAGGCGGCGGCACGCCTGGCGGACGAACGCGTCCACCCCGTGCACGGTGATCCGCCCGATGTAGCCGTCGTCGGCCAGGTCCTCGGGGCGCGGGAACGCCAGGGCGGCCACGGCGAGGTGCGCCAGGCCGTGCAGGAACCGGTCGCCGGTGTCGGAGGCGGCGCGCCGGGCGTAGTCCCCCATCCGCACCGCGAACACCGAGTCCTCGGCCGCCGCCAGGGCCATGCCCGCGCGCGGCGAGACCTCCAGGACGACGACGCCCAGGCCGGCGGCCACCGCGTCGGCGAGCCGGGCGAAGGCGGGGTCCTCCCGGTGGCGCCGGATGAGTTCGGCGTACTCCGCGTCGCGGGCCGGCAGCAGCTTGGGCTGCAGCCCGAACCCGACCAGCCGTGCGGCGTCCGCCACGTCGGCCGCGGTCACCGGGGACCCGCCGTCCCTGCCGCCGGGCGCGGCGCCCGCGTCTTCACGTACGTCGGTCACGTGCGCTCTTCCTCACTCGCTGCGTCGGGCCGCAGGCCGCCGCCGGTCACTGCTCCGCCCCTTGCCGGAGCCGGGCCGTGCCCACGATCAGGTCCGCCCCGCCGAATTCCGGGTCGTCCAGTTCCGTGCCGTCGTCGACGGCGAACAGCAGGTGCGGTTCGCCCTGGCGGTGGGCGGTGCCCACCGGCGGGGAGGCGGCGTGGACGGACAGGAGCGCCACCAGGTAGGGCAGGTCGGGGTCGAGGCGGCGGGCCTCGGCCAGCAGGCCGGACAGGCGGCGCGGGGCGTCGGGCGGGAGGTCGAGCAAGGAGAGCGCGGCCTCCAGTTGCTCCTCGGAGAAACGGGAGTCGTCGGGAGTGGCGACGAGGTCGGGCTCGGGCATCTCGGCGCCCAGGTGCTCGCGTTCGACCGGCGGGGTCAGCAGCAGCTCGACCAGGTCGGCGACGCGGACGGCCGCGGGGGTGCGCAGTCCGGCGCCCGAGGCGAAGTAGGCGTCGGTGACACGGGAGGCCTGTTCGAGCGGCAGCGGCAGCAGCGGCGCGAGGAGTTGGCCGTACAGGTCGAGTCCCGCCCGGGCGGGGGGCGCGGCGAACGCCTGCCGGTCCTGTTCGGCCCGGAACAGCGGCCCGGCCTCCAGCAGCCTGGACTGCAACTGCGTGTGCCGCCGGATGCAGTCCTTGACGATGTCCACGAGTTCCGCCGCACGCCGCTTGTGCTCGGGCTCCTCCGCTTCGTCGCGCGCCTTGCGGATGTTGGTCAGGATCGCGTTCTCGTGCCGGTAGCGGTCGGCCACGTGGTCGAGTGCCTCGGCGATCAGGTCGGGCACCCGGCGCAGCCAGTCCACCGCCCGTACGTTGCGCCGGGTCGCCTCCAGGGTGCGGCGCAGCGTCTCGGCGTACTGGACCGTGCGGTAGCGGGCCTGCTCCGCGGCGAGTTGGGCGTCGGCGAGCCGGCCCCGGCTGATCAGGACCTCCAGCTTGACCTCGGCCGCGATCTGAGCGCTGGTGACGTCGGTGTCGAGCGCGCCGACCAGGACGTTGACCGCCTCGTCGGTGGTGCGCAGGTACACCCCGCCGCCGGGGCCCGGCACCTCCTCGATCAGCTTGAAGTCGTAGTCCCGGCGGACGTACTCGCCGTCGGGGCCGAACGTGCCGTACACGGCGCGGAATCCGCGGTCGGCGCTGCCGACGTTGACGAGGTTCTCCAGCACCCAGCGGGCCACCCGCTCGTGCTCCGCGGGTGTCCTGGAGGGCGCCTGGGCGGCGACGCGCGGCAGCAGGCGGGTCACTATCTGGTCGTGGTCCGCGCCGGTGTCGAAGTCCATGTTGAGGGTGACCAGGTCGATGGCGGCCAGCGCGATCTCGGCCATCGCGTAGACCGAGTACTCGCCGGCGAGGTTGGCCTTGCGCGCGTCGAGGTCGTGCAGCGGCGCGGTGCAGGCCAGCGCCTTGAGCCTGCGGGCCAGGCCCTCGTCGGCCGCCGGGCCCGGTGCCGGGCGCGCGGCGTCCGGCAGCGTGTACGGGACGGTCGTGGTCACGCCCCACACATTATGCGGTGCCACCGACATCGGCCGAAACGGCGCGGACCACCGCGGGCGGGCCGGGTGCCGCCGGCGGATGCCATGATCTGGGCGAGTGCCGGGACGGACGACAAGGCGGGCGGGGCACATGGCGGACGCGGTCATCGATCTCAACGCGGACCTGGGCGAGGGGTTCGGCCGTTGGCGGCTCACCGACGACGAGGCGCTGCTCGCGGTGGTGACGAGCGCCAACGTCGCCTGCGGCTTCCACGCGGGCGATCCCGCGACGATGCGCCGGGTGTGCGAACTGGCCGCCGAGCGGGGGGTGCGGATCGGCGCGCAGGTCTCGTACCGGGACCTGGCCGGGTTCGGGCGCCGGGCGATGGACGTGCCGGCGGACGAGCTGGCGGCCGAGGTCGCCTACCAGATCGGCGCGTTGGAGGTGTTCGCCCGCGCGGCGGGCGGCGTGGTGGCGTACGTGAAGCCGCACGGCGCGCTGTACAACAGGACGGTGCGGGACGCCGGGCAGGCCGCGGCGGTGGTGGAGGGGGTGCGGCTGGCGGGCGGCCTGCCGGTGCTCGGGCTGCCGGGCTCGCGCCTGCTGGCGGCGGCGGGCGAGGCGGGGCTGCCCGCGGTGACGGAGGCGTTCGCCGACCGCGCGTACACCCCGGAGGGCATGCTGGTACCGCGCGCCGAGCCGGGCGCGGTGATCGAGGAGGGGGACGCGGTGGTGGCGCGGTCGGTCGCGATCGCCCGTGACGGCAGGGTCGCCGCGCTGACCGGCGAGTCGGTGGTTGTCGAGGCCCGCTCCCTGTGCGTGCACGGCGACACACCCGGCGCGGCGCGGCTGGCGGTCAGGGTGCGGCAGTCGCTGGAGGCCGCGGGCCTGCGCGTGGAGGCGTTCGCGTGAATGTGCGCCCGCTGCCGGTCGGAACCGACTCCGTGCTTCTCGAGACGCCGGACGGGGAGTACGCCGAGGCTCTGCACGCGCTGCTGCTGCGGTGGCGGGCGCAGGGGCGGTACGCCGAGGTCACCGAGATAGTGCCGGCCGCCCGCAGCGTCCTGGTGTGCGGGCTGGCCGATCCGCGGGCGTTCGCCGCGGAGGTGGCTCGGTGGCGGCCGCCGCCCGTGGCGCGTGAGGGCGGCGCGGCGGTGGAACTGCCGGTGCGGTTCGACGGTCCCGACCTGGCAGAGGTGGCCGGCGCGTGGGGGGTGGGCGTGGCGGAGGTCGCGGACCTCGTCACCTCCACCGCCTTCCGGGTGGCCTTCTGCGGATTCGCCCCGGGCTTCGGCTATCTGACCGGTCTTCCGCAGGGGTTGCGGGTGCCGCGCCGGGCCACTCCGCGCACCAGGGTGCCGGCCGGTGCCGTCGCCCTGGCCGGTCCGTACGCGGGGGTGTATCCGCGGCCCTCGCCCGGCGGCTGGCAGATCATCGGCACGACGGAAGCGGCCGTGTGGGACCCGGCGCGCGACCCGGCCGCTCTGCTGGCTCCCGGCACCAACGTGCGGTTCACGGTGGTGGCGTGACCGCGGCGCTGACGGTGGTGCGCCCGGGGGCGCTGACGACCGTCCAGGACCTGGGCCGGGTGGGGGCCGCCCACCTGGGTGTGCCGCGCTCGGGCGCCCTGGACCCGCCGGCCCTGCGCCTGGCCAACCGGCTGGTCGGCAACCCCGAGGGCGCGGCGGGGCTGGAGACGACGGTGAACGGCTGCGCGCTGCGGCCCTCCCGCCCGGTGGTCGTCGCGGTGACGGGCGCCCCGTGCGCGGTACGGGTGGGCGGGCGGCCCGCGGCCTGGGGCGCGCCGGTGACGGTCCCGGCGGGGGCGGTGCTGGACGTGGGCGCGGCCACGCACGGGTTGCGCAGCTATGTGGCGGTCGCGGGCGGCGTGGCCGTCCCCGAGGTGCTGGGCAGCCGGTCGACGGACCTGCTGTCGGGGCTCGGCCCCGGGCCGCTCACGCCGGGCCGTGAGCTGCCGGTGGGGCCCCGCCACGGGCCGGTCCGGCCGGCCGACGCCGTGGCGTGTCCCGGCCCCGCGCGGGAGCTGGTGCTGCCCCTGGCGCCGGGACCGCGCGACGACTGGTTCACCCCGGCCGCGCTGCGCACACTGACGACGAGCCCCTACACGGTCTCCGCCGACTCCAACCGGATCGGGCTGCGGACGGACGGCCCAGCGCTGGAGCGGGCCCGGGACGGCGAACTGCCCAGCGAGGGCATGGTGCTGGGCGCGGTGCAGGTGCCGCCGGACGGACGGCCGGTGGTGTTCCTGGCCGACCATCCGACCACCGGCGGCTATCCGGTCATCGGCGTGGTCCCGGAGGGGTCGCTGCCGGCCGCGGCCCAGTCGCCGCCGGGCACGCGTGTCCGCTTCGTACTCGTACGGCCCATCCGGCTGGCGTAGGCGGCCGCCGGCCACGACGGAGGCCAGGTGCGGCCGGTGCCGCAGGACGGCCTCCAGTCGCGTGCCGGCCACGTGCCGCGAACGCGCGCAGCACCAGGCCGCGTCCACCACCCGCGTACGGTCCGGGCGTTCGGCGAGGCCCCGGTGACGATGACGACACGCATACCGTGGTTGTCGCCGGGCCGGACGTTGCCGGGGCCACGTGGATCTCTCCCCGAGGGGAACGCCCCATGAGCGTGGGGACACGCGGCTCACCTGGGGTTCGGCGGGCGCCGAACCCCTGTCTCACCGTCCCGCGCCGCCTGAGCTGAGCCGCCCGCGCACCGCGGTCTGCACCTCGGCCTCCTCCGCCGGATCCGCCGCCAGCCGGCGCAGCTGCGTGAGGACCCGCACGTCCCCGGAGGCGGCCCGGTGGGCGGCCAGCTCCCTGGTCGCCTCCTCGCAGTCCCACAGGCACTCGACGGCGAACCCGGCCGCGAACCCGGGATCGGCGTCGGCCAGCGCTCTGGCCGCGATGCCGCGCAGTTGCGAGGACGCCGTCTCGCGGTAGAGGTGGCGCAGCACGGGTGCGGCCCGGCACTCGGCGAGCCGTCCGACGCCCTCCACGAGGGCGTCCAGGCCCTCGGCGTCGGCGCCGCCGCTCTGCACGGTGCGCCGCAGCGCGGCCAGTACGGGGGCGGCGTCCTGCGGGCCGCCGCGTCTGGCGAGGATGCGGGCGGCGGCGGAGCCGAGCGGATCGGTGCGCACGGCCCAGGCGCGGGCGCGGGCCATCGCCTCGTCGTCCCGCAGGCGTTCGAAGGACTCCAGGGCCGCGCGGACCACCCGGGCGTCGTCGGCGACGGCCGCGGTCTCGATCAGGTCGAAGCGGTCGGGGTCCCGGCGGTCGATCAGGTGGCGCAGCGCGGCGGCGCGCGCGGCGGACGGCCCGCCGCGGGCGGCGTCCAGCAGCGCGGGGCGGTCCTCGGCACCGGCCACGGCGTGCAGGCAGCGGGCGGCGGGCTGGTCGCGCTCGGTGGCCGGATAGCCGGCCAGTCCGTCCTGGGCCCAGTCGAGCACGGCCTGGACGCTCCAGCCGGGGGTCGGCCCCGCGGGCCGCAGTTGACGCTGCCACCGGTCGAAGGAGACCCGCTCGACGGCTTTGCGCACACGCTCGGCGGTCGCGGGGTGGGAGGTGTCCTCGGCCCACAGCTGCCAGGGACGCGGTTCGTATGCCTCCCGGACGGCGGCGGCCAATGCTGCCTCGCCCTCGGGGCCGGCCGGGAAGCGGGCCACGACCGCGGGGCCGAGCGCGCGCAGTCCGGCCTCGTCGTCGCGCACCGCGAGTTCGTCCAGGGCCCATTCCCAGCAGCCGCCGGTGGCGGCGTAGCGCCGCAGCAGGTGCAGCGCGTCACGGCGGCCGTATCCGGCGAGGTGGCCCAGGACGGAGAGGGCGAGGCCGCAGCGGTGCTCGTCGGGGACGAGCAGGTCGTCGGGATGGAAGAGGTGCTGTTCGATCCCGTCGAGCGGGCCCTCCAGGTCCGAGTACAGGCGTGCGTAGTACAAGGAGCGCGACTCCACCCGCCAGTCGAGCCGCGGGTCGCGCAGCACGCACTGCTCCAGGGCGGCGAGGGCCTCGGTCCGCGGCGCCGCCAGGGCGTGCAGCGGCCCGTCCCCGCGCCCCCTCTGGAGGAGGCCGAGAAGGGTGCCACTGGGCGCTATGTCTGGGTCGAACATGAGGTCAGCATCCGGTGCGGGGGGTTCCATGGCAACGGGATTTCCGCTGCCGGTGCCCGGCATCCTTACCGGCCGCCGGGTGATTCACACCTGGCGGGAGCGCGGAGCACGTGGGGACGGGCGGCCGAAGCCTACCGATTCCGGGGCAGGATGTCGCTTCCGGGGCGCCGTGCACGGGTCGTACGCGAGCCGTACGCGGGCCGGTACGTGAGCCGCGCGCGAGCCGCGCGCGGCTCACCCGGACGGCCGAGGCGGGCCGGCGGGGCGCGCGGGCCCGGCCGGGCTCCCGTCAGGCATTTGGCATATGCCGCGAGCACCACCGGATCGGGTCCCGCCGAAACCCTTACGGGTCATCGCTCACTGTGCAACAGTCGTTACCGGTCCTTCCGTCCGCCTCGGTGGTCACAGCGCCTGCCGGCAGACCCGTTCGGAGTGCGTCATGCCGTCCCCAACGCACGCGGATCGCTCCGCGGCACAGCCACCGGACCCCGGTGTCGTGGATGCGCTGATCTCCCAGGCCCGGCAGCTTCGGACCCGGGTCGACGCGGTTCTCCGGGACAGTGTCGCGGTCGCCGAGGACCCTCGGTTGCGCTGGCAGCGGGCGCTGTGCGACCTGGCCGTGCACCAGCTGGACGATCTGGGCGCCCACCTGGGCCAGCTCAGGGAGGGCTTCGACCCGGACATCCCGGAGGAGGACCTCCTGCCGGACGCACCGCCGCGGACCCGGGTGCCGGACGCCGCCGCGGTGAGCGTGCCGGGCCGGGCGGGCAGCGCGGAGTGGGACCTGCTGACCGACGCGGTCACCTGGTCCGACGAGCTCTACCGGATCTTCGGCCGGGACCCCGCGGACGGTCCGCTGACCCTGGACGAGCTGCCCTCGTGGCTGTTCGCCGAGGACCAGCACCTGCTCACCGAGATGGTGACCGGCTGCCTGGTGGACGGGCGGCCGATCGACGGTGAGTTCCGCATCGTGCGCGCGGACGGCTCGGTGCGCACGGTGCACATGGTGGGCGAGCCGGTGCTGGGCGCCGAGGGCGGCACGGAGTCCATGTGGGCCGTGCTGCGCGACGTCAGTGATCTGCGCCGCAGCCAGCGGACGCTCCGGGAGACCCGTGACTCCCTGGAGCGCCGGCGGCGGATCGCGCGGACCGAGCACCGGCTGGCGGTCGAACTGCAGGAGGCCGTGCTTCCCCCGTGGCGCGGCAGCCTGCGGTTCCCGCAGGACGGGGGCCCCACGACCTTGGACCTGGCGGCCCACTACCTTCCGTCGTCCACCAGCGCGCTGATCGGCGGGGACTGGTACGACGCGCTGCAGCTGACCGACGGCTCCTCCTTACTGACGGTCGGCGACCTGACCGGACACGGCGTGGCCGCCACCTCCGGGATGGCCATGCTGCTCGGCGCGCTGCGCGGCATGGCCGTCGCCGGCCTCCAGCCCGGCCCGCTGATGGGCCGGCTCAACGAACTGCTCGACACCTCCCCGCAGCCCGCCCTCGGCAGCGCCCTGTGCTGCCGGTACGAGCCGCGGACCCGCACCCTGCACTGGTCCCAGGCCGGGCACCCCGCCCCGCTGCTGTTCCGCGGCGGAGCGGGGCGCGTCCTGGACCCGCCGGAAGGCGTTCTGCTCGGCGCGACCTCGGGCGCCCAGTACGGGCAGGCCGACGAGCAGCTTGCCGCGGGGGACCTGCTGCTGCTGCACACCGACGGGCTGGTGCCGCGCCGGACGCCGGACGGCGGCGCCGACCGGCTGCTGTCCCTGGCCCCGCGGTTCGCCCGGGCCCGCTCCGCGCAGGACTGCGTGCGCCTGCTCGCCGAGGAGTTCGGCTCCCCGGAGCGCGAGGACGACGCCTGCGTGCTGGTCGCCCGCATCGCCTGAACCCGCAGGGCGGACGGGTCGGTGCGGTACGGCTACGGTCCGGGTCGTGCCCGGTGCCCTGCCGGCTCCGGGTGCCGCCGGATTCCGGGTGCCGCGGGACGAACGGTGGCCGGGGCCGCGGCTTTCACACGTTCATCCGCCCGCGGGCCGGTTTCCGCTTCTGCCGGGGCAGCGCCGCGTCGATCTCCTGCCGCAGCTCCCGCACCGTGCCGTAGTCGGAGAATCTGCCGGTCAGCCGGTACATCTGCCGCAGCCGGTCCCAGGTGCGGTGCGAGGAGGTCTCGCCGATGGTCAGCAGCGCCATCCGGGCGTAGCGGTCGGCCTGGTCGGGGTCGTCGGCGATGAAGCAGGCCGAGGCCAGCGACAGGTAGTCGAAGATCGTCGAGCGCTCGTGGCCCCCGGTGCGCAGGGTGATGGCCCGCTTGGCGTGCACCTGCGCCTGGGAAGCCGCCGAGGGGTCGTGCTCGGCGAGCGTGCGGTACGCCAGTGCCTGCATGCCGTGCAGGTCGGCCTCGTCGAAGCTCTGCATCCAACTGGGCGGCGCCACGTCGCCCTTGTCGGACACGAACAGCTCCTCGGCCTCGCCGAGGGTCCGCCGCATCGCCTGGCCGTGGCCCATCGACGCCTGCGCCCAGGCCTCGACGGTGAGCAGCATGGCCCGGGTGCGGGGCAGCGTGGCCTCCCCCGAGCCGGACTTGGCCAGCGTCATCAGGTCGAGGGCCTCGTCGGGGCGGCCCAGGTGGACCATCTGACGGGCCGCCCTGGACAGCGCCTCGCCGGCCCGCGGCCGGTCCCCGCCCTCGCGGGCGGCGTGCGCGGCGATCAGGAAGTACTTCTGGGCGGTGGGCTCCAGGCCCACGTCGTGGGACATCCATCCGGCCAGCACCGCCAGGTTGGCGGCCACCCCCCACAGCCTTCGCTGCAGGTGGGCCGGATGCCGGTAGGAGAGCATGCCGCCCACTTCGTTGAGCTGGCCGACCACCGCCTTGCGCTGCAGGCCCCCGCCGCGGGAGGCGTCCCAGGCCCGGAACACCTCCACCGAGTGCTCCAGGGACTCGATCTCCTGGGAGCCGATCGGGGCCGCCTCGTAGCGGTCGTAGGCGGCGGGATCGGCGTGCAGCGGATCGTCGAGGACCGGCGCGTCGGCCGCGAGGGCCGGGTCGGAGTGCAGCCAGTCGTACATGACGGAACTGATAACGGAACCGGAGGCGAGCGCGGCGCCCGCGCCCACCAGACCGCGTCGGTTGAGCATGAGGTCCATTCCCGTGAATTCGGTGAGGACCGCGGCGGTTCGCTCCGGTGGCCACGGCAGGCCGTCCCCGGCCTGTCTCTTCCCCGTCTGCCGGCGCCGGTCGAACCCGAGGTCCTCGATGGTCACGACACGGCCGAGACGCTCGGTGAACAGCGCGGCAAGCACCTTCGGCACGGGTTCGCGCGGCGTCTCACCGGTGTCGATCCAGCGGCGGACCCGCGAGGTGTCGGTCGCCAACTGCGGATGGCCCATGGCCGCCGCCTGCCGGTTGACCAGCCGCGCGAGTTCTCCTTTGGACCAGCCGGTGAGGCCGAACAGGTCCGCGAGTCGGGTGTTGGCTGCGCTGCCCACTCAAGCCCCCAGGTTCCTCGGCTCCGTCGACAGTAATCCCGCCGACAATCGCCCCGCGAGTATTCGCCATGGTTCGCCAGGGTCCGCCAGATGGTCTGCCACCCGCGCCCGGGTGTCAGGTAGGAACGCGCCACCCCGCTCGCCACCGCATTCCCCAGGGTGCGGTGCGCGGGCCGGGGCGGCGCCCCGAACTCGTCGGCACACGAAGGGATCTGCTTCTTCCCATGATTTCGGCATCCACCTCCGTGTCCGCTCCGCCCCGGCCCGCGCACCCTGCCGCCGTGGGCCAGGCGCCGCGCCCGCGGCCGGCCGCCGTCCGGCGCGGGCCGGCGGGCGCCGCCCATCCGCTCAGCGGGAGAATCGACTTGACCGGCCCGCAAGGCCCCCAGCTCCGCACCGCCGTCGCCGCCGTGCAGCGCATCTGTCCCGAGTTCACGCCCGTGCAACTGCTGCGCCGCGGCGGCCGTACGGCGCTGCTGATCGGGACCTCCGGGCGCGCCCCGGCGGTCGCCAAGTGCCTGCTCGACCACTCGCCCGCGTGGGTGGAACGTTTCCGCCAGGAAATAGCGGCCTACCGCACCTTCGTGCGCCACCGCCCGCCGGTGCGGGTGCCGCGGCTGATCGCCGCCGATCCGGACTCCTGCGTGCTGGTGCTGGAGCGGATGCCCGGCCGGGTGGTCAGCCCGCAGCGCCACCCGGCGCAGGCGCCGACCAGGGGCGACGTGCGGGCCGCGCTGTCGGTGTACTCCAGGGTGAACATGTGGCGGCCGCCGTCGGGTTCGTTCGACGCGCCCGTCGACTACCCCGCGCGGATCGGCCGTTACCACGAGCTGGGGCTGCTCACCGACCGTGACCTGGGCGACCTGCACAAGCTGCTGCACGGACTGGCGCACACGCAGGGGCAGTTCTGCCACGGCGACGCCCTGCTGTCCAACGTGCTGCTGTCCCCCGCCGGCCCCTCGCTGGTCGACTGGGAGCACGCGGGCTGGTACCTGCCCGGGTACGACCTGGCCGTGCTGTGGTCGGTGCTGGGCGACGACCCGGCGGCCCGGCGGCAGATCAGCCAGCAGGCCCAGGCGGCGGGCCCGGACGCACGGGACTCCTTCCTGGTCAACCTGATGCTGGTGCTCACCCGGGAGATCCGCACGTACGAGACGGCGGTGCAGCGCACCATGCAGGCGCCGGGCCCGGTGCCGCCGGGAGCGGTCGAGGCGGGCGAGGAGCAGCGGCTGCTGCTGCGCCGGCTGCACGACGACTGCGGGCTGGCCCGCAGGGCGGTCCGGGCGGCGGTCGGCACGCGCTGAGCGCGGCCCGGCCGGCACGGGGGCCGGCCCGCCCTCCGTCGCGGACAGCCGTGCCGCGGCGCCGGGCCGCGGACAGGACCGCCGCCCGGGACGGACCGCCGCCCGGGGACAGGGATCACCGACCGGGGACAGGGATCACCGCCCCACACGTCCCACAGGTCCAGACCACTGACGCGAAGCAGGTCCGCGCGCCGGCCGCGGGAAAGTACCCCGAATGGCCGACGCATACGCGCTGACGTGCGAAGACACCCCCGTACAAGGATGGTTGACGGGCCGTCCGACAGCCGATACCTCTGTGGAGCCAAGCAACCGGCACCCATGGAGGTGGCTGTGCAAGGAACCGCTCCCCCGACCGGCGGACCCCGCGGCCGGCGCACCCTGCGTACGTTCACGGCCGCCGCCGCGGCGGCCGCCCTGCTGCCGGTCTTCGGCACGGCGCACGCGGCCGAGCCGGGCCCGGACCAGGCAGGGCAGGGCGCCGGACCCCTGCAGCGGGCGTTCGCGGCCGCCGCCGCCGAGTACCGGGTGCCGCAGAGCGTGCTGCTCGGCGTGTCCTACGCGGAGTCCCGCTGGGACACCCACCAGGGCCTGCCCAGCGTCACGGGCGGCTACGGACCGATGCACCTGACCGACGCCCGCACCGCGCTGGCGGACTTCCCGCGGCAAGCGGTGGGCGACGGCGGTGACGACGGGCGCGGCGACGCCTCCCGTCCGCTCGTCACCGCGGCGACCGTAAGGGCGCCCGACCTCGCGGCGCTGCCGGCCGGCCTGACCACGCTGGACAAGGCGGCCGCCCTGACCGGGCTGCCGGCCGAGGCGCTGCGGGAGGATCCCGCGGCCAATGTGGCGGGCGGCGCGGCCCTGCTGGCCGACGCCCAGCGGCAGCTCGGGGAGCCGCTCGGCGGGGACCCGGCCGACTGGTACGCGGCGGTCGCCCGTTACTCCGGCGCCGACGACCACGCGACGGCCGCCTCGTTCGCCGACGACGTCTTCGACGTCCTCGCCACCGGGGAGACCAGGACCACCGACACCGGCCAGACGGTGTCGCTGGCCGCGCGGCCCTCCGTGAAGCCGGCTGCCGGACAGGCCGACCGGATCGGCCTGCGCAGGGCCGACGACACCGGCACGCAGTGCCCGCCGGGGCTGGGCTGCGAGTGGGTCCCGGCCCCGTACCAGGAGACCGGCGGCGGCGACTACGGCAACCACGACCTGGCGAACCGGCCCACCGACCAGAAGATCGACACGATCGTCATCCACGACACCGAGGGCTACTGGGACACGGCCATGCAGCTGGTCCAGGACCCCACGTACCTGGCCTGGCACTACACCATCCGCTCCTCCGACGGGCACGTCGCCCAGCACCTGCCGGCCAAGGACGTCGGCTGGCACGCGGGCAACTGGTACGTCAACACCAAGTCGATCGGCATCGAGCACGAGGGCTTCCTGGTCGATCCCGGCACCTGGTACACCGAGGCGATGTACCGCTCGTCCGCCCGTCTGGTGCGGTACCTGGCCGCGAAGTACGGCATCCCGCTGGACCGGCAGCACATCCTGGGCCACGACAACGTGCCGGGGCCGACCGCCTCGTACATCCCGGGCATGCACACCGACCCGGGGCCCTACTGGGACTGGGCGCACTACATGGAGCTGCTCGGCGCCCCGATCCGCCCCACCGCGGGGCCGTGGGGCGGCGTGGTGACCATCGACCCGGACTACGCGACCAACCAGCCGCTCTACACCGGCTGCGTCAAGGCCGGTGACACCTGCCCGGCGCACGGCTCGGAGGCGGTCCGGCTGTACTCGGCGCCCAGCACGGACGCGCCGCTGGTCAAGGACGTGGGTCTGCACGGCGCGACGGGCGCGAGCACCACGGGGGTCAACGACGTGGGCGCGCGGGCCTCGACCGGGCAGCAGTTCGCGGTCGCGGACCGGCAGGGGGACTGGACCGCGATCTGGTACCTCGGCCAGAAGGCGTGGTTCCGCAACCCGGCCGCGCACCCGACCGCCGTCGACTCCGTGGCCCTCGTCGTCACCCCGAAGGCGGGCCTGGCGAGCATCCCGGTCTACGGCCGCGCCTATCCCGAGGCGTCCGCCTACCCCGCCGGCGTGCCCGTCCAGGGCGTCTACGCGATGCCGTACCAGGTGCTCGCGGGCCAGCGGTACGTGGTCGGCAACGCGGTGCGCGGCGAGTACTACTACTCGGTGACCTTCGACACCGCGAGCCACACGGTGGTGCGCGGCAAGCAGCTCTACTACGAGATCCAGCTCGGCCACCGCGTCGAGTGGGTCAAGGCCGACGACGTGGACGTGCTGCCCTCGGTGGTGGGCGCGCCGCGCTGAGGCCGCCCTACGCGTGCGGGGGCGCCGCCGGACAGGTCCGGCGGCGCCCCCGTCGCGTCGACCGGGGCCGGCGGCTCAGCCGGCCTGGAACATCTGCGCGGGCAGCGGCTTGAGCAGTTGGTACAGGTCGTCGGTGATCGGCCGGTCCCAGGTGGCGATGGTGACCTGGACACCGTCGCTGCGGTCGAACTGCGCGCAGGCGATCCGCGACTCGGAGATCTTGATCCGGCGGACGATCAGCAGGCTGTCGCCGTGCATCACCGGGGTGTCCTCGACCCCGGTGACCTCCGCGGGCTCGTCGTTGCCCAGCGCGGCCAGCAGTTGCGCCACCTCGAACGGGACCTGTCCCTCGTCCAGTTCCCTGGCGGGCGACCCGGCCGGCAGGTTCCCGATCAGCATCGCGGGTCCGCGCCCGCCGAACAGGTCGTACCGCAGGTAGATGCCCTGGCACGTCCCGTCGGGCCCGGGCAGCAGCCCGGCCCCCAGATCCCCGGGCCAGTCCCCCGGGTCCATGGCGAGGACGTCGAAGTCCGGACCGGTGGGAGTGGCCGCGTTGCGCCGGCGGAGGAAGGACATGCCGCCATCGTACGGGCCCGGTCCCGCGACGGGGAGCCGGGGACCGGCGGGCGGGGGGCGCGGACCCGGGCCGTGCCCGCGGCCCGGCGTTCGCGGGCCCGGTACGTCACGCCGTTCCGGTCGCGGCGGCCTTGGACGCGGAGTGCGGGTCGCCGGCGGCGGCAGAGGTGGCGGACGGGTCGCAGGCGGGCACGCCTTCGTCGGAAAGCCGCGACAGCTCGGTGCGGGCCTCGGCGGCCAGGCCGTCGGCGCCGGAGAGCAGGGCGCCCTCCAGGCCGCGCCGGAGCACGTCGGCGGCGGCTTCGGGGGCGCCGGACGCGCGCAGGGCGCGGCCGTGGGCCACCCGGGCCCTGGCCAGCTCGTGGCGGGCGGGTGAGGCCTCCAACCGGGTGACGGCCTCCGCCAGGAGCGTCAGGCCCTCGGGGCCGCCGACGACCTCCGCGGCGACCCGCAGGGCGTGGCCGATCGCCGAGGCGGCGCCGAACCGGCGGGCGCGCCTCACGGCGTCCAGGGCGGTCCGCCTCGCCCTCGCGCGGTCGCGCCGCGACTGCGCGAGGGCGAGGTGGAGCTGCCAGGGGCACCACGCGGGGTTGCGCATGCCGCGCGGGTCCAGCCGGGCGCCGACGGCGGCGAGTTCTGCGGCGGCCTCGTCGTACCGGCCCAGCGCCAGCAGCAGCTCGCCATGGACGGCCTGGGCGTCGGGGAAGGTGACGGCCGCGGGGAACGGCTCCCGGAAGTCGTACGCGTCGGCGAGGGCGGCGGCCTCCCCGGTGCGCCCGCGCGCCAGGAGGATCTGGACGAGGACGGCCACCGAGTACCACTGGACGGGCGTACCGCGGCCGACCCGGTCGGCCAGCCGCAGGCCCTGGCGGGCGAGGTCCTCGGCCTCGGCCAGCCGCCCGCCGCGGTAGCGGACGTAGCCGAGCAGCAGGTAGCCGAAGGACAGGTGGGCGCCGCGCCAGCCCTGCCGCTCGAAGTCGGCGATGCCGGTGGCGAAGAGCTCCTCGGCCCGCCCGGGCCGGTCCGCGTACATGTACGTCAGCGCGACGAGCACCGGCACCTCGAAGCCGCGCTCCTCGTCGGCCCAGGGCAGGCCCCCGGCCAGCGCGCGCCCGGCGTGCCGCAGCACGGTCGAGGTGTGCTCGCCGCGCAGCACCGCGTCCCAGGCGCGCAGCCCGATGATGTAGCGCTCGGTGAGGTCGCGCCCGGTGAGCCGGTCGGCCAGCCGGGTCAGCCGCCGGGATCTGCCGGGCGAGTCGGGCTCGTCGGCCCGGAAGGCGTCCCACATGAACTGCTCGGCCTGCATGCGCAGCCTGGTGCGGGCGCTGGTCGCGGTCCTGGCGGCCTGTCCGACGACCTCGGCGGCCTCGCTGAGCCGGTCGCTGTGCGCGAGCGACTGGGAGAGGCGGAACACGATGCCGTCGCGCAGCGCGGGGTCGGCGATCGGCTCCTCCAGGGCGGCGCGCAGATGGTTCACGGTGATCGCCGGTTCCAGCAGCTGCGAGGAGCAGCCCAGTTCGTACAGCACGGCCGCCCGCTGCCCGGGCGGCGGCGGTTCGCGCAGGGCCCGGGCGAGGTACGTGCGCGCCGCCTCGGGCGCTCCGGCGCGCAGCGTCTCCCGCGCGGCGGCCCGCAACTGCTGCACCACCCACGGATCGTCCTCCGGGTGCGTCTCCAGCAGGTGCCTGGCGGCGGCGGTCGGCCCCAGCCCGGCGTCGGTCACGGCCCACGCGGCCTGCCCGTGCAGCGCGACGCGTACGGCGTCCGGGATCGCCCGGTAGACGGCGGTGGCGATGAGCGGGTGGACGAACTCCAGGACGGCGGCGCCGGGCGCGGCCTGCGAGCCGCCGGGCCGGCCGGGGCCGGCGGGCGCGAGGACGCGTGCCTCCCGGAGGCGGTCGGCGCAGTCGGCGGCCTGTTCGGGGCCGAGTCCGGCCACGGCGGCGGCCAGGGAGAGCCGGCTCTCGGTGCCGAGGACGGCGGCGGCCCAGGCCAGGCGGGTCGTGGAGGGGCCGAGCCGCTCCAGGCGGGCGATGAGTCCGCGCCCCTTGACGGCCGCGGCCAGGTCGCGCAGCAGGGGCGCGCTGTGCTGGTCGGGGTTCAGTCCGCGGTCGCGCACCTTCGCGGTCAGCTCCACGGCCTCGAACGGATTGCCCCCGGTGACCGCCCAGCACTCCTGGCGGAACGCCTCGTCCGCCTCCGTGCCGAGGACGTCCCCCACGAGGCGGCCGACGGCGGTCGCGGTGAGCGGTTCGAGGCCGAGCGGGCGGTGCCCGGACCGGCCGGGCAGGCCGCGGAACGCCTCGGCGCCCGCGGGGAGTTCGTCGGGCCGGTAGGCGACCACGAGGAGCAGGGCGAGTTCGTCGGCGCGCGGCGCGAACGCGGCGAGCCAGTTGAGGGACTGCGGGTCGGCCCAGTGGGCGTCGTCCAGCACGAGGACGACGGGCGCGCTGTGGACGGCGACGCGGGTGAGCACCCAGTCGAGGCCGTCGCGCAGGCCCTGAGGGTCGGGCGGCGGGCCGTCGGCCGTGCAGAGCCCCAGCGCGGGGCCGACGATGCCGTACCAGCCGCCCAGTTCGGCGCGGACGTCGGCGTCGGACGCACCGGCCAGGCGGGGCTGGAGGAGCTGGCGGGCGACATGGAAGGCGACCTGCTGCTCCTGGTCGCCGCCGCGCGCCGCCAGAACGGTGCAGCCGCGGTCGGCGGCACGCCTGCGGACCTCCGCGAGCAGGGTGGTCTTGCCCAGTCCGGCGGATCCGGCGAACGCGAGCAGGCCGCCGCGTGCGCGGCCCGGACCCGCGGTCAAGCCGTCCAGCGCCGCGTCCACGGCGGCGAGTTCGCCGTCGCGCTCCAGCAGCGAGCGCGCGTCCTGCGGCGGCATCGGCCCCCCTGATCCACCCGGCGTACGCCCGGCGCACGCCCGGCCGTTCGGTCACCCGTCCGGTGGCCTCACAGCGTACGCCCTCGGCTCCGCTGTGTGAGGGGGAACGGCCGCGCCGATCGGTCACTGGCAGGAGACCGATCGGCCGACCCGCGCCGACCCTTCCACCGCGCCCGTCCCGGCCGCCACCCTCTCCTGCCATCGCCCTGCCCCAAAGCCCCCATGCGCCCCACGTGCGCCCCCCCGCGGCGCTCGCACCGCCTCGTACGCCCGGCCGGTCGCGCCCTCCCCCGCGGGGACGCGCACCCGTCACGCCCGTGTGCCGTGCCGCCCGGGGAGCCGGGACGGTCAGGCGGGGCGGTCAGGCGGGGCGGTGGCGGGCGTGATGGCGGGCCACTCGCGCGCGGTTGCCGCAGGAGGGCTTGCACCACTGCCGGCGCGGGTGCTCCTTGACGAAATAGCGCACGCAGCGAGGGGCCGGGCAGGCGCGCAGGAGTGGGGCGGTCGGGGCCGGCGAGGAAGGCGATGGCCGCGCGGGCGAGGGCCGCGGCCGGTCCGGACCGGCGGACGGGGCCGCGAGCGCCCGAGCCGTCAGGTGAGGTCGAACTCCCCGTCCCGGGCGCCGAGGACGAACGCCCGCCACTCGGCGGGGGTGAAGACGAGCGCCGGGCCCTCCGGATCACGCCCGTCGCGCATGGCGATGCAGCCCTCGACGAAGGCGATCTGCACATCCGACGAACCCTTGCTGCTGGACAGCCACTCGGCCCCGGTCAGGTCGATCTGCGGCTTCTTCCCGTCGCCCAACGGCTGTCCTGCGGTGCTCTCGGCCACGTCCGCGCTCCTCCCACGACTGATTCCGCATCAGCCTAACGACGACGCCGACGAGCGGGACAAGTTGCGCGAACCCGCCCGCGAGGCCGCGTCCTCGGGTAATGCGAATGCCCGGCCGTGCCGTCAAGTCCCGCTCCGCACGGGCGTCTTGGATCACCACGCGCGGACGCTGTCGGGCCGATAGGGTCCCGATCATGACCGCACATGATCACGACGGACGGTCCGGCGCCGCACGCGAGTCCCCGCTCGGCCCCGGCCTCGATCCCGCCCGCACCGCGCTCGTGCTCGTCGACCTGATGGACCGGATCGTCGCGCTGCCGCTCGCCCCGCACCCCGGCACCGACGTGGTCGCGGCCGCGCTCGGGCTGGCCGGCACGTTCCGGACGGCGGGCGCGCCCGTGGTGGCGGTACGCGTCCGCAGACCCGGCGTGCCGGAGCAGCCGCCCGGCAGCGACCTGGTGGCCGAAGTGGCGCGGGCCGCCGACGTGGTGGTGGTCAAGCACACCATCGGCGCCTTCCACGACACCGACCTGCATCAGCGGCTGGCCGAGCGCGGCGTGGACACCCTCGTCGTGGCCGGCATCGCGACCAACATGGGCGTGGAGTCGACCGCCCGCGCGGCCGCCGACCTCGGCTACCGCTTGGTGTTCGCGCACGACGCGATGTCCGCCCTGACCGCCGCCGAGCACGAGGCCGCGGTCGCCCTGGACTTCCCGCGGTTCGGCACGGTGGTCGCGGCGGCGGACGTACGGCTCGCCCGCTGAGCCACGGGACGCGGGAGGGCGGCGGGCACGGGCCCGCCGCCCTCCCGTTCGCGCCCCTTCTCCGTTCGCGCCGTGTACCTACTGGTATGTACGCTGGGGGCCATGGACACGGCGGAACGCTTGATCGAGAGCGCGCAGGAGCTCCTGTGGGAGCGCGGATACGTCGGCACCAGCCCCAAGGCGATCCAGGACCGGGCGGGCGCGGGCCAGGGCAGTATGTACCACCACTTCCGGGGGAAGCCCGACCTGGCGCTCACCGCGATGCGCCGCAGCGCCGCGCAGCTGCGAGCCGAGGCCGACGCCCAGATGGACGCCGCCGACGGGACGTCGTTCGACAGGGCGAAGGCGTACTTGCTGCGCGAGCGCGACGCCGTGCGCGGCTGCCGGGTGGGCCGGATGACGATGGACCCGGAGGTCGTGGCCGACGACGATCTGCGCGAGCCCGTGCGGGAGACCTTCGCCTGGCTGCGGGAGCGGCTCGCCGGGATCCTCGCGGAGGGCGTCGCCGCCGGCGAACTGCGCCCCGGTCTCGACCCGGTGGACACCGCGGCGACCCTCGCCGCCGTGGTCCAGGGCGGATACGTGCTGGCCCGCGCGGCCGGCTCGCAGGAACCTTTCGACCAGGCCGTACGCGGCGCCGTGGGCCTGCTGTCCGGCTGGGCGGCGCACCCCGGCGACTGAGCCGTCGGCTGAGCCCGGCGGCTGACCGCGGCGACCGGCCGCGGGTCAGGCGGGCGGCGCGCCGAGGAAGTCCCGGACGACGGCCAGGAACTCGGCCGGCCGTTCGTCGTGGATCATGTGGCCGGCCTCGATCGTGACGAGGCGGCCGTTCGGTATGCGGTCGGCGGTCCGGGCGAGCTGGTCCTGGCGCAGGTGGCTGCCGGGGCCGCCCGCGACGACCAGGGTGGGCGCCGTGATGTCGGCCAGGCCCTCCCAGTGCCGGGGCGCGGGGGCGTTGCGCTGGCGTGCGACGGCGGGCAGCAGGCGCCAGTCGAAGGGGTACGGGGTGTCAGGGGCGGCCGTGGGCACCGGGCGCGGCGGGTCCGCGGGGAAGGGCAGCGGCCCCTCCTCCAGCACCATGCGGCCCACGGCGGCCGGGCGGTCCATGGCGACCAGTGAGGCCACCACCGTGCCCATCGAGTGGGCCACGATCGTCACCCGGTCCAACCCGAGCGCGTCGAGCAGCCCCAGCACGTCGTCGCGCATCTCCTCGTAGGCGTACGTCCCGGGCCACGCGCTGTCCCCGTGCCCGCGCAGGTCGGGCGCGCGAGTCAGCCAGCCGTCCGCGGCCAGCCCTGCCGCGACCTTCCGCCAGGAGGCGCGGCTCTCCCCGAGGGCGTGCAGGAGAAGCAGCGGGGGCCCGCCGGCCGGCCCCCGCGTCCCGCACGCCAGCGACACGCCGTTCACCCGGTGGACGGTCACCTCTTCCATGCGCCGAGCGTAGTCGTCCCGCGGGGCGGGGCGGGGGCGTGCTCGCTCCCGGCGAACCCGGCTCAGAGCCCGCGGTACAACGCCTGCGCCTCGGCCGTCCGCCCGAGTTGCTCCAGGCACCGCGCCTGGTCGCCCCGGCTGCTGAGCGTGTCCGGGTGCGCCGGGCCGAGGACGCGCTCGCGGGCGTCGGCGACCTCCTCGTAGCGGGCGAGCGCGGCGTCCCAGCGGCCGAGCCAGCCGAGGGCCACGGCGACCTCGCGTTTGCTGACGAGGGTGTCGGGGTGTTCGGGGCCGAGGACGCGCTCGCGGAGCGCGGCCACCTCGTGGGCCTCGGCGAGCGCCCGGTCCCAGTGGCCCAGCCGGCCGAGGTTGACGCCCAGGGCGTGCCGGGCGCGCAGGGTCTCCGGGTCGGCGGACCCGGCGGTGCGGGTACGGGCGGCGGCGAGGTCCTCGAAGAGCGCGAGGGCCTCCGCCGTCCGGCCGAGCCGCCCGAGGCAGATCCCCGTCTCGTAGCGGGCGGCGAGGGTGTCGGGGTGGTCGGCGCCCAGAAGGCGGGCCCGCGCCGCCGCGACCTCCTGGTAGGTCCCGAGCGCGTCGGCCCAGTGCCCGGCCCGGCCCAGCGCGTGCGCCACCTCGAACCGGGTGACCAGCGTGTCGGGGTGGTCCGCGCCGAGCACCTGGGTGCGCGCCTCGGCGACGTCGAGGACCATCGCGTACGCCTCGTCCGTACGGCCCAGTTCCTTGAGGTTGAAGGCCAGGTTGTGCCTGCAGTGCAGGGTGTCGGGGTGGTGCGGGCCGACCGTGCGCTCCCTGGCGGCGAGCACCTCCCGGTAGACCTGGTGGGCCTCCAGGTGGCGGCCGAGCTGCTCCATGGCGTACGCGGCCTCGTGCCGGGCGGCGAGCGTGCCGGGGTCCTCCGGGCCGAGGACCCGGCCGCGTACGGCGGCGACGTACTCGTACAGCGGCAGCGCCTCCTCGGTCCTGCCGAGCCGGGTGAGGCAGTACGCGGCCTCGTACCTGCTGGTGAGCGTGTCGGGGTGCTCGGCGCCGAGGGCGCGGTCGCGGCCGGCGGCGACCGCGCTGTGCCGCTCGTACGCCTGCCGCCAGTCGCCGGTCCCGGCCAGTTCGGCGGCCTCGGCGTGGCGGGCGGCCAGCGCGGCCGGGTCCGGCGGTGCGGCGGAGGGGGCGCCGGAGCGGGTGGACCAGGCGCCGGTCAGCTCGTCGTGCGGGGGCGCGGTGACCTGGGCGCGGGTGGAGCGGGCGGCGGCGCCGGTGGTCAGGCCGCTGGCCCAGGCGGGCACGGGAGCGGGCGCCGGAGCCGGCGGCGGGACCCGGGCGGTGGCCACGGCTCCCGTGCCGGCCCGCATCATCTTCAGCCGGCCGCACACGTCGGCGGCGGTCTGCGGCCGGTCCTCGGGGTCCTTCGCGAGCAGGTCGAGGATCAGGCGTTCGAGGTCGGTGGGCAGTTCCGGGCGCTTCTCGCGCGGCGGTCGCGGCGGGGTGTCGCGGTGGCCGACCAGGATCGCCCAGGCGTCGCCGAGGTCGAACGGCGGCGCGCCGGTGGCGAGTTCGTACAGCACGCAGCCCAGCGAGTACAGGTCGCTGCGGTGGTCCACCTCGGAGTCGCCGATCTGCTCGGGCGACATGTAGTGCGGCGTGCCCATGGCCACGCCGGTGCCGGTCAGCCGGGAGGTGAAGCCGATGTCGTGGCCCAGCCGGGCGATGCCGAAGTCGCAGATCTTCACGGCGCCGTCGGTGAGCCGGATGATGTTGGCCGGTTTCAGGTCCCGGTGCACGATGCCCTGGTCGTGTGTGTACGCCAGGGCCGCGGCCACCTGCTCGGCGATGTCGCTGATGTCGGGGACGGGCAGGGGGTGGCGGCGGGCGTCGTCCAGCACCTGGAGCAGGTTGCGGCCGTCGAGCAGTTCCATGACCAGGAACAGCACGCCGTCGTCCTCGCCGAAGTCGTGGACGACGGTGATGCCGTGGTGCTGGAGAGAGGCGGCGACCCGCGCCTCGCGGCGGAAGCGCTCCTGCAGGACACGGGTGAACCCGGCGTCACCGCTGTGTCCGCCGGTGGGCTTGAGGCACTTGACCGCGACGCGGCGGCCCAGCGACTCGTCCAGCGCGCGCCACACCTCGCCCATGCCGCCCCGGCCGATCAGTTCCTGCAGCCGGTACCGGTTCTGGACGAGCGTGCCGCCGCTGCCGTCGCCCGCCGTACGCCCGGGTGTCCCGCCGCCCGGGCGCTGGTGCCCGCCGTGCTGTCCAGCCGCCATCGCGTGCCGCCGCCCCCGTACTCCTCGGTGCTTCCCCGCACACAGTATGGCCGTGACCAACCGCGCACGGCACAGCGCATCAGGGCATGTCCCCTCAAAGGTGTCGGCGTCGGGCCGAGCGCGGCGAGGCCGCCGGGGGCAGGCGGCGGGGCGATGGGTGCGTGCCGGGACCGAGCCGGCCGACGGCCTTGAGGATGTGGCCGGGCGGCAACTGCCAGCGCAGGGTGGACGGGATCGCGCGCAGCAGCCGCCCGACGGCGCGCAGCCTGCGGTCCGTGGCGGCGGCCGACGGCGGTACCCGGCCGTACAGTTCGTGGGCGTACGGCGGCAGCGCCGCGAAGGCGGTCTCCGCGACGGTCCGCCACAGCGCCAGCCGCGCCGGGAGCAGCGGCCACGGCACGGGCGGCGCCTTCAGGAAGCGGGCCACCTCCCGCGCCTCCGCGGTGGCGGCGAGCCGGGGGCGGACCTCCTCGAAGTAGCGGCTCAGCTCCGCGGTGTCGGCGGGGACCTGGGCGGGGTCGAGACCGACCAGCCGTGCCGCCTCGCGCTGCTCGTCCACGTAGGCGTCCGCGTGCGCGTCGGTGAGCGGATAGCCGGAGCGGCGTGCGACGTCGAGGTAGGAGTCGATCTCGGCGCAGTGCACCCACAGCAGCAGTTCGGGCTCGTCCGTCCCGTAGCGCTCGCCCGTCTCCGGGTCGGTCGCGGAGAGCCTGCGGTGTATGCCGCGCACGCGGGCGCCGGCCCGCTCGGCGGCCAGCGTGGTGCCGTAGGTGATCCCCCCGACGAAGGACGCGGTCCGCAGCAAACGTCCCCAGGCGTCCTGGCGGAAGTCGGAGTTCTGCACCACCGCGCGGACGGCTTTCGGGTGCAGGGCCTGCAGGTACAGCGCGCGTACCCCGCCGATCCACATGATCGGGTCGCCGTGCAGTTGCCAGGTCACCGAATCGGGTCCGAACAGGCCGGGGTCCGCGTCGCGCATGGCGCCTCCTTCTCCCGCCCACGGTAGCCGCTGCGGCCCGCCGTCCGGAGCGGGGCGGCGAAGCGGGTGACGCGCCGCGGCCGGCCGGTGGACGTCCCGCGGCGCCGCCGGCCGGGGGGCGTCCCGGCAGGGGCGGACGCCGGCGGACCGGCGGGGGGGCCGTCGGTCCGCGCACGGGCGTGACGCGGCGCGACGGGGGCGACACGCCGGGTGGCCCGGATCCGGCGCGGTCGTGGGCGATACTGCAGGTTCCGCTGGTGGGCGGCCGGTCCACCGGCCCGCGGACGGAGGCGAGGGCGCACACACGTATGGCCGACGGCCGGGAGCAGGAGCACCGCGACGGGGCGGCCCCGGACCGGCCCGTGTCGGGGCCGCCGCGGCGCGCCGCGCGGTCCGGCCCCGTCCGGGTGCCGCGGTGGCGGGCCGCCGCCCTCGTCATCCCGCGCCGGTCCGCCCGCGGCCCCGGTGTCGCGGCGCGGCCCACGGGCGGGCGCCGGATCGTGCGCGCGCTGGCGGTGGGGCTCGCCGCGCTCGTGCTCCTGACGGCGGGGGCCGGCGCGTACGTGTACCTGCGGCTGAACGGCAATCTCAGGCAGCTCCCGCTGTTCGGCGGTGTGTACGGGGACGCGGGCACCGAGCGGCCGGACGCCTTCGGCCGTACTCCGCTCAACGTCCTGGTCATCGGATCCGACACGCGCGCCGACCCGGCCGACTGCCGGCTCGGCGGGGACTGCGGACCCGGCCGGAACGCCGACGTCGAAATGCTGCTGCACCTGTCGGCCGACCGTTCGCACGCCACCGCGCTGAGCATCCCGCGCGACACCGTCACCGACCTGCCGGCCTGCCGCAGGCCGCGGGGCGGCGTCGCCCCGGCCAGGCGCGGCCCGGTCAACTCCTCGCTGCAGTACGGGCCCGGCTGCACGGTCGCCGCCGTCCACACCCTGACGGGGATCCCGATCGACCACTTCGTCCTCGTCGACTTCGCGGGAGTGGTGCGCATGTCGGACGCGGTGGGCGGGGTGCCGGTGTGCGTGGACCGCGACGTGTACGACCCGTACTCGCGGCTGAAGCTGGCCAGGGGCCGGCACGCGCTCGCGGGGCAGGCGGCGCTGGAGTTCCTCCGCTCGCGGCACGCCTTCGGCGACGGCAGCGACCTGGGGCGCGCCGACGCCCAGCACCTCTACCTGGTCTCGCTGCTGCGCCGGATGCGCGGCAGCGGTTCGCCGGCCGACCCGGCCGGGCTGCTGTCGCTGGCGGACGCGGCGACCAGGTCGCTGACCGTGGACCCGGGCCTGGCCGCGGTGTCCAGGCTGGCCGGGCTGGCCTCGGACGTGCGCAAGGTGCCGGCCGAACGGTTCTCGTTCACCACCATGCCGAGTGCCCCCGATCCGTCGGACCCCGCCCGCCTGGTGGTCGCCCCGGCGGCCCGGGGCCTGTTCGCCGCGCTGGCCGCCGACCGGGCGCCGCGGATCGCCGCAGGGGCCGGCTCCGGCGGCGGTCGGCGCGGGCCGGCCCCGCGACCGGCCGCGACCCCCACCACGACAGGGGCCGCGACCGGGGCCGCGACCGGGGCGGGCACCGCCCGAGCCTCGGACGAGGCGCTGGGGAGCACGGCGCCCGCCCCGGCCGCGCCCGGCATCACCGCGGCGTCGGGCACGGCGTGCGCCGAGGTCGCCACCGGGCGGACCGTGACCGTGGGCGGGCGGGCGATGACCCCGACGCAGGCGTTCGCCGCGACGCCCCGCGTCCCGGTCTCGGCGAAGTGAGGTCGCGCGGGGCGCGGGCTGCGGGAGCGGGAGCCACGGGGGGCGGGGCGAGCGATGGGGCACGGCGCAAGCGCGGGCGTGCGAAAAGGCCGCGTGCGGACGGCCGCGCTCCCCGGTCACCCGTCACCTGTCACCTGTCGGCGGACAGCAGACGGGAAGCACGCCCGGCCCCTGCCCCGGCCGAGGGGCCCGGTCGGGGCTCAGTGGGGGCTCGGTCGGGGCCCGGTCGAGGCTCAGTTGAGGTGGTTGCGCCAGTCCGCGGGCACTCGTCCCCCCGGTCCCGGCACCGGCTGGTCCGCGGGGTGGCTGTGCGGCGCGGCCAGCTCCGGACCGTCCTCGACGTAGGTGCTGGCCTCGTAGTCCCAGAACCAGTCCTCGCCGGGCTCGAAGCTCTGGATGACCGAGTGCCCGGTGGCCGCGGCGTGCCCCCTGGCGTGCTGGGCCGGCGAGGAGTCGCAGCAGCCGATGTGGCCGCAGGTCGCGCACCGGCGCAGGTGCAGCCACCAGCCGGCGGCGGTGTCGCATTCGGCACAGCCGGTGCCGCTGGGCACGGCGGTCGGGTCGATGCCCGGGCTCGTGGTCATCACTTCTCCTCGGTGGATGTCTCAGGTTGCGGGGTGGTCAGCGGAAGGCGGACCAGGAAGCGGGTGTCGCCCGGTTCGGACTCGGCCTGGAGGTCGCCGTGGTGCTTGTTGACCACGATCCGCCAGGAGATGTCCAGGCCGAGGCCGGTGCCCTGGCCGACCGGTTTGGTGGTGAAGAACGGTTCGAAGATCCGCTCGCGGATCTCGGGGGCGATGCCGGGGCCGGTGTCGCGGAACTCGACCAGGAGCTGGTCGTGGTCCAGGGCGGTGCGCACGGTGAGCGTGCCGCTGCCCTCCATGGCGGCCACGGCGTTGTCGATGAGGTTCGTCCAGACCTGGTTGAGCTCGCCCGGGTAGGCGGGGATCCTCGGCAGGCCGCGGTCGAACTCCTTGACGACCCGTACCCCCTCGCCGATCTTGCCGCTGAGCATGTGCAGGGTGCTCTCCAGCAGTTCGTGGACGTCGACCACCTGGTACGGCGCCCGGTCCAGCTGCGAGTACTGGCGGGCGGCGCCGACCAGCGCCTCGATCCTGGTGACGGAGTCCTCAATCTCGTCCATCAGCAGCTCGGTCTCGACCGTGTAGTTCAGCCACCGCACCGCGCTCTCCAGCGTGGCGGAACCGGCGGTGCCCTCCACCTGGTCCAGCCAGGCGGTGTCCAGCCCGGCCTGGACGAAGGTCGACGCGAGGTCCCAGCCGCCGCGTACGCCGTGCTCGTCGAGCCAGTCGGCGATCTCGTCCTCGCGGTCGGAGGCCTCCAGCGGGGTCAGCGGCTCGACCCGGCCGGCCTTCTCGACCGCCTTCTCCTGGAGTTTGAAGAGGGACTCGATGGTGGACCGGTCGTAGTCCTGGTCGGCCCCGGCGATGAAGCTCAGCTTGTGGCGCATGCCGGCGACGCGCTCACGCAGGGTGGAGGTGGCGCGCAGCGCGGCCGCCGCCGGGTTGTTCAGCTCGTGGGTGAGGCCGGCCGACAGCGAGCCCAGGGCGAGCAGCCGCTCGCGCTGGCCGATGGCCTGCTTGGTGGACTGGCCGCCGAAGAACAGCCCCTCCAGCAGGTGCACGGCCATCGGGAACCACTCGTGCATGAGCTTGGCGAAGTTGTCGGCGGACAGCACGTAGAAGCGGGACGGCTCGGTGACCCGGATCGAGTTGGTGTAGACCTGCGGGACGCGGTCGCCGAGGTACGCCTGGAACGCGCCCGCGTACACCCCGCGCTGCGAGGTCCTGCTGGTCTCGATGTCGTCGGCGCCCACCCGGCGGGAGACGACCACCGTGCCTTCCAGCAGGACGTAGAAGCAGGTGGCGGGTTCGCCCTCGCGGTAGAGGAAGCCGGGTTCCGCCGTCTCCACCCGGCCCTGGTCGCACAGCCAGTCCAGCTGCCGCTGGTCGAGCTTCTCGAAGAGGAACAGCGTGCGCAGTTCGTCGACGCTGCACACGTTCCGGCTGACGGTCATAGCCGCTCCAGGTAGCGGTGGACGAGCATGACGGCCATGGCGCCCTCGCCGACCGCTGACGCGACCCGCTTGGCGGACTCGGCCCGTGCGTCCCCGGCGACGAACACGCCGGGCACGCTGGTCTCCAGGTGGTACGGCGGCCGGTCCAGCGGCCAGCCCTCGGGGCGCTCGCCGGCGGCCGCGAGGTCGGGGCCGGCGACAACGAAGCCGCGCGGGTCGCGCAGCACGACTCCGTCGAGCCAGTCCGTCCTCGGCGCCGCGCCGATGAACACGAACAGGAACTGGGCGTCCACGTCCTGCGTCCGCCCCGTCCTGGAGTCGCGCAGGGTGATCCCCTCCAGGTGGTCGGTGCCGTGGACGCCGGCCACCTCGGTGCAGGTGCGCACCCGGATTCGCGGGGTGTTCTCGATCTGCTGGATCAGGTAGTGCGACATGGAGGCGGTCAGGGACTCGCCGCGCACCAGGAGGGTCACCGAGCGGGCGCCCCTGGCCAGGTACATCGCGGCCTGTCCGGCGGAGTTGGCGCCGCCGACTATGTAGACGTCCTGGTCCCGGCACGCCGGTGCCTCGGTGAGCGCGGAGCCGTAGTAGACGCCGCGGCCGGTGAGGACGTCCAGTCCGGGGGCGCCGAGCTGCCGGTAGGAGACGCCGGTGGCCAGAATGACGGTGTGCGCGGCCACGCTGGAGCCGTCGGCCAGCCGGACGGTCCTGGAGGAGCCGTTGATCTCCAGGCCGGTGACCTCGCAGGCGGTGAGGATCTCGGCGCCGAACCTGGCGGCCTGGCGGTGCGCCCGGTCGGTGAGCTGGCCGCCGGAGACGCCGTCGGGGAAGCCCAGGTAGTTCTCGATCCGGGAGCTCTGTCCCGCCTGGCCGCCGGTGGCGGTGGCTTCGACCAGTACGGTGCGCAGGCCCTCGGAGGCGCCGTAGACGGCCGCGCCCAGGCCCGCCGGGCCGCCGCCGATGACGATGAGGTCGTAGAAGCGGGAGCTGGGGCTGGTGGCGAGCCCGACGCTGCTGGCCAGGTCCTGGTCGGAGGGTTCCACCAGGGCCTTGCCGTCCGGGGTGATCACCACCGGCAGCCGTTCGCCGTCCTCCTCGGCGGCCGCGAGCAGAGCCTGCCCCTCGGGTTCGTCCCACGAGTACCAGCGGTAGGGCACCTGGTTGCGGGCGAGGAACTCGCGGACCCCCGAGGAGCGGGCCGACCAGCGGTGCCCCACGACCTTGGTCTCCTTCACCGGCCGGTGGTCCTCGCGGCGCCAGGCGGCCAGCAGGTCGTCGACCACCGGGTAGAGCTTCTCCTCCGGCGGGTCCCAGGGCTTGAGCAGGTAGTGGTCGAGGTCGACCACGTTGATGGCGTCGATGGCGGCGCCGGTGTCGGCGTACGCGGTCAGCAGCACGCGACGGGCGCCGGGGTAGACGTCCATGGCCTGTTCGAGGAATTCGATGCCGTTCATCTCCGGCATCCGGTAGTCGGCGAGGATCACCGCCACCGAGTCGCCGCGCAGCCTGAGGTCCCGCAGCGCCTCCAGCGCCGACCTCCCGGAGTCGGCGCGGACGATGCGGTGCGACTCGCCGTAGCGTCGCCGCAGGTCGCGGGCGACCGCCCGCGACACCGCTGGGTCGTCGTCGACGGTCACGATCACGGTTCGTGTCGCGCCGCCGGGTTGTGTCCCCGGCATGCTGCCCCCATCCGTACGGCCGGGCCCGGGCGGGCCCGGCGTCACCGGCGCCTCGCCGGCCGCGGCCGAGCGCGCCGGAGTGCCTCGCTGTCGTGCGCCGCCGCCGCTCCTCGCGGGTCTTCCTCGCCGCCGTCGGCACCGGTCCCGCGCTGATCGGACGATCAACGCCAGTCCCATCGTATGCACGGCGTCCACTCGGTGCAGTCCTGCTTTACGCGGGATTGTCCGGTTGCTCCCGCCGCTTCCTCCGTGGGCGGACAGCGGGCGGGGGCGACGACGAGGGAAACCGGACGGCACTCAGTTCCCTGGGCCGGCTCCGCTCAGGTGTCCCCGCCGTCGCGCAGGGCGGCCTCGACACGCTGGACGACCTGCCACATGGGGGTACCCGAGCGGGTGATCAGGACGACGGTGTCCTCGGGGCCGCGCCAGGTGCGGCGGACCAGGTCCAGGGCGGCCTCGACGCGCTCGGCGACGTCGCCCTGGCCGCCCGAGCGCAGCCAGGAGCGAAGGCCGTGGTTGTGGGCGGCCACCACCGCGGCGGCAACGAGGTGGGCGCGGACGCCGCCGTCGGGCAGGCCGGCGAAGCGGCGTTCGAGGAAGGAGGCCAGGGCGCGCTCGTAGCGCCACACGACGGAGATCTCGGCCGCCTTGAGCGCGGGCACCCGCCGGGTGAGGGCGTAGCGGCGGACCGAGAAGGCGGGGTTCTCGGCGTACATCCGCAGGACCACCCGGGCGGCGCCGCAGGCGGTGTCCACCGGGTCCTGCCCGGGGTGGTCGGCGTCCAGGTAGGCCACCATGTCGGCCAGGGCGCGCTCGTGGTCGGGGAAGACCACGTCCTCCTTGCTGGGGAAGTAGCGGAAGAAGGAACGCCGCCCGACACCGGCCAGCTTGACGATGTCGTCGACGGTGGTGTGCTCGTAGCCGCGCTCGGTGAACAGGTCGAAGGCGGCGGCCACCAGCAGGTCGCGCATCGGCGGCCGCTCGTCGCCGTGTCCGGCGGGCCGGGGCGCGGCACCCGGGTCCTTGGTCTGGCTCATCGCCCCATTACACCGCAGCCCGGGATCACGTGGCACCCGGTGTGCATAATGAGGGTACTGGGTACCCTCATAAGGAGTCGGGCATGTCAACGTCGTCGGAGTTCGACTTTTTCCGGACGTCCGAGGAGCACGAGATGCTCCGGGACGCGGTGCGCTCGCTGGCGGAGGCCAAGATCGCCCCGTTCGCGGCGGAGGTGGACGAGCTGGGCCGCTTCCCCGAGGAGGCCCGCGAGGCACTGGAGGCCAACGACCTGCACGCGGTGCACGTCCCCGAGGCGTACGACGGCGCGGGCGCGGACGCGCTGTCCACGGTGATCGTCATCGAGGAGGTCGCCCGGGTGTGCGCCTCCTCCTCCCTCATCCCCGCGGTCAACAAGCTCGGTTCGCTGCCGGTGCAGCTCTCCGGCTCCGAGGAGCTCAAGAGCAGGTACCTGGGCGCCCTGGCCCGCAAGAAGGGCATGTTCTCCTACTGCCTGTCCGAGCCCGAGGCGGGCTCCGACGCGGCGGGCATGACCACCCGCGCGGTCCGCGACGGCGACACTTACGTGCTCAACGGCGTCAAGCGGTGGATCACCAACGCGGGGGTGTCGCAGTTCTACACGGTCATGGCGGTGACCGACCCCGGCAAGCGCTCGAAGGGCATCTCGGCGTTCGTGGTGGAGAAGGACGACGAGGGCGTGTCCTTCGGCGCGCCGGAGAAGAAGCTGGGCATCAAGGGCTCGCCGACCCGCGAGGTGTACTTCGACAACGTCCGCATCCCCGCGGACCGGATGATCGGCGAGGAGGGCACGGGCTTCGCGACCGCCATGCGCACCCTCGACCACACCCGGGTGACGATCGCGGCCCAGGCGCTGGGCATCGCGCAGGGCGCCCTGGACTACGCCAAGGGGTACGTCCAGGAGCGCCGGCAGTTCGGGAAGGCCATCGCCGAGTTCCAGGGCATCCAGTTCATGCTCGCGGACATGGCGATGAAGCTGGAGGCGGCCCGGCAGCTGACGTACGCGGCGGCCGCCCGGTCCGAGCGCTCCGACGGCGACCTGACCTTCTTCGGCGCGGCGGCCAAGTGTTTCGCCTCCGACGTGGCGATGGAGATCACGACGGACGCGGTGCAGCTCCTCGGCGGCTACGGCTACACCCGGGACTACCCGCTGGAGCGGATGATGCGCGACGCGAAGATCACCCAGATCTACGAGGGGACCAACCAGGTCCAGCGCATAGTGATGGCCCGCAACCTGCCGTAGCCCCACTCCTGCCGTGGGGGGCGCGCGGGACGCGCGCGGCAGCGGGGACTCCCCCGGCGGGCCGCGACGACGCCGCGTGCCCGCCCGTTCGCGCCCGGCGCGGTCGCGGCGGACCGCGCCCGCCGCGGCCCGCCGCGCTCCCGCCGAGGGCCGCCGTCCTGGAGAAGAACCCGGCCCGACGGCATACCGTGGGTCCTAGCGGATGGGCCCCCGCCGGCGCCGGGCCGGTGCCGGGCTCCGCGGATCCGCCGTGACCTGGAAGGACCACCACCCGAGCCGGGCTGCCGGTAGCACCAGGAGGTAGCGATGAGGATGCTGATCAACGTCCCCGAGACCGTGGTCGCGGACGCCCTGCGCGGGATCGCGGTGGCGCACCCCGAGCTGACCGTCGACGTCGAGCACCGGGTGATCATGCGCAAGGGTGCGCCGTACGAGGGCAAGGTGGGCCTGGTCTCCGGCGGCGGCTCCGGCCACGAGCCGCTGCACGGCGGTTTCGTGGGCCTGGGAATGCTGACCGCGGCCTGTCCCGGCGAGGTCTTCACCTCCCCCGTACCGGACCAGATGGTACGGGCGGCGGCCGCGGTGGACAGCGGGGCCGGCGTGCTGTTCGTCGTCAAGAACTACACCGGGGACGTGCTCAACTTCGACATGGCCGCCGAGCTCGCCGAGGACGAGGGCGTACAGGTGGCGAAGGTGCTGGTCAACGACGACGTGGCGGTCACCGACAGCCTCTACACGGCGGGGCGGCGCGGCACAGGGGCGACGCTGTTCGTGGAGAAGATCGCGGGGGCCGCGGCGGAGGAGGGCGCGCCGCTGGACCGGGTGGCCGCGATCGCGCACCGGGTCAACGAGATGTCGCGCAGCTTCGGCGTGGCGCTGAGCGCGGTCACCACACCCGCCAAGGGCGGCCCCACCTTCGACCTGCCGGACGGCGAGCTGGAGCTGGGTATCGGCATCCACGGGGAGCCCGGCCGGGAGCGGCGGGCGATGATGACCTCGGGCGAGATCGCCGACTTCGCGGTGGACGCGGTGGTGGAGGACCTGCGGCCGGACGCCCCGGTGCTGCTGCTGGTCAACGGAATGGGCGCGACTCCCCTGCTGGAGCTGTACGGTTTCGCGGCGGAGGTGCACCGGGTACTGGACGAACGCCGGGTCCCGGTGGCCCGTACGCTCGTCGGCAACTACGTGACCTCACTGGACATGGCGGGCGCCTCGGTGACGATCTGCCAGGTCGACGAGGAGCTGCTGCGACTGTGGGACGCGCCGGTCTCCACCCCGGCGCTGCGCTGGGGCTGCTGAGCCGACCGTCCGAACCTGCTGCTGAAAGGGCACGGTATGAACGCCCCGACCGGTTCCGCCGTCGACGCGGCCTTCGTGCGCCGCTGGCTCGACATCGCGACCGAGGCCGTCGAACGCGAGGCCGACCATCTCACCCAGCTCGACTCCCCCATCGGCGACGCCGACCACGGCGGCAACATGCGGCGCGGCTTCCGGGCCGCCCGCACCTCCATCGCACAGGAACCGCCGGACACCCCCGGCGGAGCGCTGGTCGCGGTGGGACGGCAGCTCATCAGTACGGTCGGCGGGGCGTCCGGCCCGCTGTACGGGACGCTGCTGCGGCGCGCGGGCAAGGCGCTCGGCGAGGAGGCGTCGGTGACGGCGGCGCAACTGCGCGACGCGCTGCGGGCCGGGATCGACGGGGTGGCGCAGCTCGGCGGCGCCGTGCCCGGTGACAAGACGATGCTGGACGCGCTGCTGCCCGCGCTGGAAGCGTTCGGCGGCGCGCTGGACGCGGGCGGGGCGCTGGCCGACGCCCTGGACGCGGCGGCGCAGGCCTCGGACGAGGGCGCGAAGGCCACGATTCCGATGCGCGCCCGCAAGGGCCGGGCCAGTTATCTCGGCGAGCGCAGCATCGGCCACCAGGACCCGGGGGCCACGTCGTCGGCGCTCCTGATAGCGGCGCTGGCGCAGACCGCTCGGGAGGGCCGGCCATGACCTATCCACCGGATCCGGCCGCCCCCGTACCCCCGGACGCGGCCACGACGGCGCGCCGTCTGGTCGGTGTCGTCCTGGTCTCGCACAGCGCCTCGGTCGCCGCGACCGTCGCGGAACTGGCGGTCGGCCTCACCGGCGGGGCCGCGGACGTGCCCGTGGCGCCCGCGGGCGGCGGTCCCGACGGCGGGCTGGGTACCAGCTCGGACCTGATCGCGGAGGCCGCTCGTTCGGTCGACCGCGGCGCGGGTGTCGCCTTCCTCGCCGACCTCGGCAGCGCCGTGCTGACCGTGAAGGCACTGCTGGCGGACGGCGAGCTGCCGCCGGACTCCCGCCTGGTGGACGCGCCCTTCCTCGAAGGGGCGGTGGCCGCCGTCGTCTCGGCGTCGGCGGGGGCGGACCTCGCCACGGTCGCCGCGTCGGCGGAGGAGGCGTACACCTACCGCAAGACGTGAGGACGCCGCCTTCCCGCCCGCGACCGCACCCGGCACAAAGGGGTGCGGTCGCGGGCGGGACGGGCTTGAGCGGCCCTCGGGACGTCAGCGGCCGTAGGACATCAGCGCGCGGACCATCCGGCAGGTGATGTCGGACGGGGGGTGTACGCCGATGCGCTCGGCGGTGTCGCGTATCAGCCGGTTGCCCGCCTGGGCCGGCTCGTAGACGCCCGAGTCGAGCAGGGCGATCACCAGCCGCATGGTCTTCAGCCGGCGGTTGTGGGCGATGTACCACTCGCGCGGCCGTCCGGCCGGCAGCGGCTTCTTCGGGAACGCGGTCAGGTGGGACGACGGGGTGGGGTGGGGCATCGGCAGGGGCAGTACGGCAGCGGCCATCGGCATCCTCCAGAGCGTCGGCCTACCCTTTCGAACACTCTCGATTTTACCGCCAAGCACTGACAAAGGCCGCTGGCCGGACGCCGTTTGACGCGTCGTCCACGCCGGTTGACGAGCCGTCGGCGGGCGGCCGGGCGCCGCGCACCCGGCCGGGGTTCAGGACACTCCGAACGGCCGCCCGCCCAGCAGTACGTACGCGTGGTGCGCGGCGGCGAAGTAACGCGGGTCGGGGTTCACGGCGTACTCGCGCCGCGCCGCCTCCGAGATCTTGATGGCGTGCTCGTCGCGCATCTCCACCGCCCGCTCGATGATCTGCCGCTGCACATCGGGGTCGTCGCCGTCGACGGCCGGCTCGGCCGGCCGGCGGCCCCGGCCGGTGAAGATGTTCAGCAGCGTTCCGCTGACGTCGCGCACCGCCTCGTAGGAGGGGCGGGCGAACTCGGCGGGCAGGTGCGGCAGCACCATCCGCAAGGCGGCGGGCGCCGTGACCGTGTGGACGGCCGGCACGGGGTTGCCGCCGGGCTGCATCGTCACGTAGTGGCCCGCGCCGATGGCGGTGAGCTCGGCGAGCGCGGCGTCCACGGAGGTGCCGAGCTTGGCGTCGGCGGCGGCGAACAGCTTGGACGCGGGCCGGCGGCCCAGCGTCTTGACGGTGCCCACCACCTTGGCGCCGCGCGCCATGGCGCTGCTCGGCGGCTGGTACATCCCCGCCCAGAAGGCCAGTCCGTTGGCGAGCTCGTGCAACTGGAGCTCGCTGGGGGTGTCGACGGTGGCGATGCCGCGCACCGCGTGTGCGGTGCGGATGAGGCCGTGGGTGAGTCCGGCGAGCATGCCCGGGGTGAGCCGTGGCCACCACCTGACCAGCGTCTCGTGCCAGCCGAGCTCGTCGATCTGGCGGCGGAAGAGCACGGCCCAGTCGGTCAGCCGCCGCGTCTCGCCGAGGGCCGGACGCCACGAGGCGGCGTCGTCGGGGTCGAGGGGGGCGAGGCGGTCCGGCGGCTCGCCGAGGCCCCGCAGGCCGGCGTACCAGTCGACCCATGCGGGCACCCGGTCGCCGTGGCCGAGGGTGGCCAGTGCCTCGGCGCCCATCGGGGCGTGGATGGCGAATCCGCGGAGCTGGTTTCCGTGGCCGAAGAAGAATCCGGCGTGTTCGAGGCGCTCCAGGGCCTCGTTGACAGCGTCGTCGTACTGCGCTTCCGGCATGGCGGTCGGACGTCCCCTCAAAGGCGTGCGGACGGCACCACGGTAAGCGCGGCGGCGGGCCCCCGCACCCCGTGGTGACGGAGTGCCGGGGCCCTGCCGGGTGGCGCCCGGCCGCGGTCGGATCGTGCGTGTCGACGGCCGGCGGCCGCGGGTCAGCTGTGGACGGGCGCGTCCTGTACGGCCGTCCCGGCCTCGGCCGCCGCGATCTCCTCCTCCGTCATCGGCAGGCCGTGCGGGTTGGCGGAGGCGCCCTCGAACTTCTTGACGAACAGGCACGACAGGGCGCCGATGCCCATCACGACGACGCCGACCAGCAGCGTGGGCCGCATCGCGTCGATGAAGCCGTGGCTGAACACCGAGGTGCCGGCGGCCTGGACCTGATGGGCGACGTCCGCCGGGACGCTGCCGGGCAGCTTCATGCCGGAGGTGTTGCCCGCCACCTCCAGGTGCTTGCCGGCGTTGTCGAAGCCGCGCAGGAAGCCCTCGCGGTACGGGGCGGGCACGCTGCCGGCCTGCTTGGCCGCCTGGTCCTTCAGCGAGGACGCCAGCTGCCCCTGCAGGACGGCGCCGATGACAGCGCCGGCCAGCACCGAACCGACCTGCCGCAGCGCGTTGTTGACGCCGGAGGCGGCGCCGGTCAGCCTGGGCGGCACGTTGCGCATCACCTCACTGGCCATCGGCGAGAAGGTGCAGCCGGCGCCCGCGCCCATGATGAACAGCGGCGCGACCAGGCCGGTCCAGCTCTTGCCGACGTCCGCGACCGCCATGATCCAGGCCAGGCCGCCGCCGAAGAGCGTCAGACCGGTCATCAGGATCCACCGGCCGCCGACCTTCTCGGCCAGGACCGTCGCCGGGCCCGCCATCACGAAGGTGCCGATCGACAGCGGCAGCAGCGCCACACCGGCCTTGACCGCGCTGTAGCCGAGCACCGACTGCAGGTAGACGGTGATCGGCAGGAACAGGCCGACGATGCCGAACGAGATCGCGATGCCCACGAAGTTCATCAGCGTGAAGTTGCGGTCCCTGAACAGCGAGAACGGCACGAGCGGCTCGTTGTCCTGCTGGCCGCGCTGGTAGACCAGGAAGATCACGCCGACCACGACGGCGGCGCCGATGACGGCCCAGATACCGCCGTTCCAGTCGTACTTCTGACCCTCGATCAGCGCGAAGGACAGCAGGAACAGCGCGATCGAGGACAGCACCACCCCGGGGACGTCGAAGCGGTGCCTGACCTGCCGGGTGGGCTTGGGGAACCACATCACGCCGCCGATCACGGCGAGCACGCCGAGCGGCACGTTGACGAAGAAGATCCACCGCCAGTCGAGGTCGGACACCAGCACACCGCCGACCGTCGGGCCCGCGGCGCCGGAGACGCCGGCCACGATGCCCCAGATACCGAGCGCGACGCCGCGCTTCTCCGCGGGGAACACGTCGACGATCATCGACAGGGTCTGCGGCAGCAGCATCGCGGCCCCCACGCCCTGCACGGCGCGGAAGGCGATCAGCACCGACGCGCTGCCGGACAGGCCGCACGCCAGGCTGGACAGGGTGAACAGCGCCACACCGTAGACGAAGAGGTTCTTCTTGCCGATCAGGTCGCCGAGACGACCGGAGGTGATCATCAGCACGGCCAGCGCCAGGGTGTACGCGTTGGTGATCCACAGGATCTGGTCCAGCGACGCGTTCAGGTGGTCGACCATGTCGGGAATGGCGATGTTGACGATCGTCAGGTCGAGAAGTGTCATGAAGAACCCGATGGACAGCACCGTCAGGATCGCCCACGGGTTACCCCGCAACTTGTTCACAATTCCTCCTTGTGAGCCCGGTGCGCTTCCGTGCGACGCTCAGCTCCATGCCCCCAAGAGGTGCCGGGCGGCGTGGGGTGTGACATCGGGATCGGACGGTGAGTTCTGCGTCACAGACCCGCGAGTACGTGTCACAGTCCGGGGTCCGTTCCGGCTCCGCGAAAAGCGGCCGGGCCGCCGGGCCCGGGTGATGCCCGGGCCCGGCGCGCCGGCACCGGGTGATCCGCCGGCTTCGCCGACACGTCCGGCACCGCCGGAACAGTCGCGTCCCGGTCGGTCAGAACATGCCGCCACCGGCGTGCACGGTCTGGCCGGTGATCCAGCGGGCCTGGTCGGAGGCGAGGAAGGCGACGATGTCGGCGATGTCCTCGGGTTCGCCCATCCGGCCCAGCGGGGTCTGGAACATCAGCTGCTGCTTGAGCTCGGCGGGCACGTTGTCGCCTTCCTCGGTGCCCGCGGTGACACCGGGCAGCACACTGTTGACGGTGACGTGGCGCGCGCCGATCTCCTTTGCCATGGTCCTGGTCAGGGAGTCGATGGCGGCCTTGCTCGCGGTGTAGAGGCCGGCGGTCGGCCGGTTGCTGGTGACGATGCCGGAGGAGATGTTGATGATCCGGCCGCCCTCCCGCAGCCGCCGGGCGGCCTCCCGCATGGCGACGAAGGTGGCCCGGGTGTTGGTGGCGAAGTGCAGGTCGAAGTCCTCGTCGGTGGCCATGGCCAGCGGCGCGAACCTGCCGACGCCGACGTTGTTGACCAGGATGTCGAGTCCGCCGAAGCTCTCCTGGGCCACGTCGAAGAGGCCGGGCACGGCCTGCGGGTCGGTGACGTCGGCGGCGGCCGCCACGGCCCGGCCGCCGTTCGCCTCGATCTTGGCCACCACCTTGGCGGCGGCGTCGGCGTCGGTGCGGTACGTGACGACCACCGAGACGCCGTCCGCGCCGAGCCGTTCGGCGATGGCCCGGCCGATTCCGCGCGAGCTGCCGGTGACGAGAGCGACCTTGTCCTGGGACATGGGTGTACCACCTTCGGTTGACGGGATGCGATGCGGACCGCTGGTGCGGTGGTGACGGCGAAGGCGGCCGCGACCGCGTTCGGGTCACGGCCGCCTCGGACCTCGCCTTCGCGCGGGGAGGCGCGTGCGGGGCAGCAAAAAAGCCCCCTGATCGCGGTCGGTACCGCGGGGGGCTGATTTCGAACAGGCGAGGTCGCCGCAAAGAGCGTGACAGATACAAGCGGAGGCCGTCAACCCGCTTGGGGGAGGCGGGTGATCCTCCGCGGGCCCGCGCCCGCGAGCCGGCCAGGCCGTCAGGAACGGTCAGCGCCTCACGCCGGGGGCCCCGGGCGCCCGGCGGCGTGATGAGCGTCACCCCGGTGGCACGATGCGATCGCGTCCGCGTGACGGCCGCGAGGTCGCTCGTCCCGCCGGTACGGGAGCGGGCGCGCGCACCAGGGCGTTCGGGCCGCCGCGACGGGGGCGGACGCGGGCGGGGTGTCCGTCCGGGCGCCCGGTAGGCGCTCGTCCGTCAGGGCGCCCGGTAGCCGGTGGCGAGACCGGGGGCGGGCGCGGGCGCGAACCAGGTGGGGTCCTCCCGCAGCGCCAGCTCGATCCTGCCGCGGGCGATGGGGCCGAGCGGCGGCAGCTCGTCGAGGGCGAACCAGCGCACGTCCAGGGACTCGTCGTCGTTCACCCGCGCGGCGCCGCCCACCGCGCGGCAGCGCAGCACGATGTCCAGGTACTGGGCGCGATCGCCGTTGGGGTACACCACCGGCTCGTTGGTGAAGACGCTCAGCACCCGCTCCACCACCGCGGACACGCCGGTCTCCTCCTCGATCTCGCGGACCGCGGCCTCGGCCGGCTGCTCACCGGGATCGGGGATGCCACTGATCAGTGCCCACTTCCCGGTGTCGGCACGCTGGTTGAGCAGGACCCGGCCGCGGTTGTCGAAGACCACCATCACGACACCGGGCAGGAACAGCAGGGTGTCCCCCGCCTTCGCGCGGATGTCCTGGATGAACTCGGGGATCGCCATGCCGAGAGCCTACGAGAACGGCGGTGAACGCCACACCGGTATCAGGTTTCACAGCTTGGTCGAACTTCCCGCACGACCTGTCCACACCTGGTCCTTCACCCGTTACGGTGACCCGGAGACAGCGCCCACGAGGGGAACGCGGGCGTGACGGCATCCCGTCGCGCCCGGGTGCGGCAGGGGGTCCCGGGGGATGGACATGACGGCGGGCGGACCGCCGGACACGGTACGCGCGGCCCGTGCGAGCGGTCCCCGCCCCGAGCGGGCGCCCGCGAACACGGGCGGCGGCGCGCTGGACGCGGCCGGCGTGGTGGTGCTCACGTGCTGCGCGGTCTGGACGCTGGTCACCGCGGCCGGGCGGCAGGCCAGGCCCGAGGGCACGCTGCTCGCCCTGCTCGCCGTCACCGCGGGGTACGCGGCCGGCCGGATCCTCGGCGCCCTGCTGCCGGTTCTCGCGCCCGCGGCGGCCGCGGCGGCCGTACTCGCCCTCGTCCTCGCCCCGCCGTCCCGGCTGACCGGCCGGCCCGACGCTCCCCCGCTCGGTTACCACAACGCGGACGCCGCCCTCCTGGTGCTGGCCGCGGGCGCGGCGTGCTGCGCGGCGTGGGCGGCCCGGGGCGCGTTACGGCGGGCGGGACTGCGGGTGGCCGCCCTCGGCGCCGCCGTCGCCGCGCTGACACTGGGCTCGGCGGCGGGCTTCGCCGCAGGGATCGCGGTCGTGCTGTGCTCCTCGGCCGCCGCCAGGATGCGCGGCCGGCTGCTGGGTCTGGCGGGGCTGGCGCTGGCCGCCGTGGTCGTGGTCGGCGGGAGCTGCGCGGTGGCCGAGGACGCGCTGCCGTCGGGCCTGTCGGCGTCGCTGACCGGCCAGCTGACCCGGCCGCGGGTCGAGCTGTGGCATCAGGCCGTCACGCTGGCGGAGCACCACCCGTTGCGCGGTGTGGGACCCGACCGGTTCGCCGACGTGAGCGCCGAGGTGCCGCCACCCGACGGCGCGGCCGCGTCCTCCCCGCAGTCCGCCCCCTTGCAGCTCGCCGCCGAACAGGGTCTGCCCGGCGCGGCCTTGCTCGGCACCGCTTTCGGCTGGGTGCTGTGCGCCCTGTGGCGCTCCCCCCGGCCCACACCGGTCGTCCTCACCGCGGCGGCCGCGCTGACCGGCCTCGCCCTGCTGGCGAGCGTCGACCACGTGCTGAGCTACGCGGTGGTGACGTCGGGAGCCGGTTACCTCGCGGGAGTGGCGACGGCCCGCCCGCTGGCCGAGGAGGACACCGGTCGACCCGCGCCCGAGACGGTGCCGCCGGGGACGGTGTAAGGACCGCGTCCTTGGGTGTGCGGTCATTACGGCGGCAGCCAGGCGGTCAGGCGCTCAGCGGTCAGGGCTCAAGTGCTCAGGAGTCGCCCGAGGCGCGGGTGCGCACCCGCAGCCGGTCCCGGATCGCCTGGACCGCGCCCTCGGCGTCGTCCACGGTGACGGTGAAGCTGTGGCCGCCGCCCAGGTGGATGACGAACCCCGGGCCGCGCCGGACCACCACGGCGGTGCCCTTCTCGGGACGCCAGCGGTATCCCCAGCCGCCCCAGGCGCGCGGGCTGATCAAAGGGACGGTCTGGCAGTCGCTCACCTGGTCCAGCGGAATACGGCGGCGCGGCACACCGATGTGCCCGCACCGCACGTGCACGGCATCCCGGTCGACGCGCACGTGCACATGGGTGAACGCGACGGTGCCGAACAGCACCAGCAGCCCCACCGCCAGGCACCCCACCACCGACATCACCAGCGGCGCGAGCCCCGAGGTCTCCGGACCGTCCACCGCCAGCAGGATGCCCAGCGCCAGGCAGGCCGCGCCCCCGCAGGCGAGCAGCCACTGGATGCGGTTGCGGGCCCGGCCCGTCCACTCCTGGGGCGCCCGGGCCTCTTGCCGGGGAGCGTGCGTCATGGCACGAAGGGTACTCATCGGACGGACCGATGGCACCGGTCCCGGGTCACGCTGTGACGGACGTCGCCGCCAAAGCCGCACCTTCGGAGTACTCCAGGGCCTCGGGCGGCAGCGCGCTCAGGCGCCCGCCGAGGATCACCTCGAGGGTGCCCGTGCGGCCGTCCGGGACGGGGCCGAGCGCGTCGATCCTGCGCAGCGCCTGGGCGGCCACCGCGTCCGCCGACCCGTACAGCACCGCGCCCGGCACCGCGGCGCCGATCCGGTCCGCGACCAGCTCGTAGTGCGTGCACCCCAGGACGACGGCGCCCACACCACGGGGGGTCAGCACCGCGGCGGCCTTGACCGCGGCGGCCACGGCCTCGGTGTCGGCGCTCTGCACCGCGTCGGCGAGGCCCGGGCAGGGCACCTCGGTGACCTCCGCGCCGTTGCCGAACTCGGCGATCAGCCTGCGCTGGTAGTCGCTGCCGGTCGTCGCGGGGGTGGCCCAGATCGCGACGGCCCGGTGCGCGGCGGCGGCAGGTTTGACGGCCGGCACGGTGCCGATGACCGGCAGCAGCGGCTCGAAGGCCGCCCGCAGCGCCGGCAGGGCGTGCACGGAGGCCGTGTTGCAGGCCACGACGAGGGCGTCCAGCCCGTGGGCCGCCGCGTGCCGCGCGCAGGCGAGCGCCTTGTCGGCCACGTCCTCGGCGCTCCTCGGCCCCCAGGGCATGCTCTGCGGGTCGGCCGCCAGCACGAGGTCCGCGTCCGGGCGCAGCCTTCGTACGGCCGCCGCCGCGGGCAGCAGCCCGATCCCCGAATCCACCAGACCGATCTTCACGCGCCTACCATACGGGGCGCGGCCGCGGGCCCCGCGCAGGGGCGGCGCGCCGCCCGGCGGCCTCGGACCGGCGCGAACTCGCCGTGGCCGGCGGGCCGGACGGCGTCCGGTGGCAGACTGCCCCGCGTGGACGTGATGATCGCAATCGCCTGCGCCTGCCTTGCCGCTTGGGTGTGGCTGGTCGCCGGGCAGGGGATGTTCTGGCGGACCGACGTACGGCTGCCGCGGAAGAGCGCGCCCGAACACTGGCCGGACGTCGCCGTGGTGGTGCCCGCCCGGGACGAGGCCGAGGTGCTCGGGGTGAGCCTGCCCTCCCTGCTCGCCCAGTCCTATCCGGGCAGGGCGGAGGTCTTCCTGGTGGACGACGGCAGCACGGACGGCACCGGAGACCTCGCCAAGGCCCTCGCCGAGCGGCACGGTGGCCTCCCGTTGACCGTGACGTCCCCCGGGGAGCCCCCCGCCGGCTGGACCGGCAAGCTGTGGGCCGTACGCCACGGCATCACCCTGGCGCGCGAGTCGACCGGCGCCGAGTTCCTGCTGCTGACCGACGCGGACATCGCGCACCGCCCGCAGAGCCTGCGCGACCTGACCGCCGCCGCTTGCGGCGGCGGCCTGGACATGGTGTCCCAGATGGCCCGCCTGCGGGTCGAGACGGGCTGGGAGCGCCTGATCGTGCCCGCGTTCGTGTACTTCTTCGCCCAGCTCTACCCGTTCCGCTGGATCAACCGCCCCCGCTCGCGCACCGCCGCGGCGGCCGGCGGCTGCGTCCTGATCCGCTCCTGCGCGGTCACGGCCGCCGGGGTGCCGGACACCATCCGGCAGTCCGTCATCGACGACGTGGCGCTGGCCAAGGCGGTCAAGCGCTCGGGCGGCACCATCTGGCTCGGACTGGCCGACCAGGTGGACAGCGTCCGCCCCTACCCCGGCCTCGGCGAGCTGTGGCGGATGGTCGCCCGCAGCGCCTACGCCCAACTCCGCCACAACCCGGCGCTGCTGCTCGGCACCGTACTGGGCCTGGCGCTGGTCTACCTGGTTCCCCCCGCGGCCGCGATCGGCGGCGCGGCGGCCGGGGCGTGGCCCCTGTGCGCCCTCGGCCTGGGCGCCTGGGCGCTGATGGCGGGCTCCTACCTGCCGATGCTGCGGTACTACGGCCAACCCTGGTGGCTGGCCCCGCTGTTGCCGTACACGGCGGCCCTCTACCTGGGCATGACCGTGGACTCCGCGGTGCAGCACTACCGCGGCCGCGGCGCCGCGTGGAAGGGCCGCACCTACGCGCGGCCGGACACCGGCGCCTGACTACCGGAACGGTCGCCGGGCGCCGGGCGGCGTCGTGAGGGGCTCGCTTCAGCTGTCACATGCGCGCCTTTTACCTGATCACAGCCCCGGGCATTGACCGATTCCGGGGGATTCGCCCACTTGTGGGACCGAGGTCACGGACGGCACCCAAAACAACCTTCTAATCGGTCTCCCCAACGACCACATCGTGGGATTACCTTATGGCCCATGACCACCCCCCGCGGTTCTTACGGTGGCGGCTCCGGCGGCTACTACCCGTCCTCCTCGTCCTTCCCGGACACCCCGATCTACGACAGCCTGGTGGCTGAACGCGGCACCCCGCAGATCGCGCCCATCCGCGTCCCCGCCGCCTACTCCTCGTACGACTCCGGGGGTTACAACTCCTACGGCGGCGGCAACCTGCCCGCGCTGCCCGCCCTTCCGGCGCTGCCGTCCGGTCCGTCCGCGCAGCCGCCGCAGTACGCACACCCCCAGCCGTCCTCGAACGGCTATCCGGCGCCGGGCGGCTACCAGCAGCAGCCGGCCCCGTACATCCCCCAGCAGGCGGCGCCCCGCGCGGGCGGCCACAACGGCTACGGGGGCGGCTACCCGCCCCAGGCGCCGCAGCCCTCGCCGTCGGGGTACGAGGCCGCGCGCCCGGTGCCGCCGCGTCCCGTGCCGCCCCGGCAGGTGCCCGGCGGCCACGCCGAGGAGCCGTACCAGCGGCGCAATCTGGGCCTGGGGGTCCCGCCCGCGCAGCCGGGGGGCTACTACCAGGGCTGACCCGCGCGGCGAGCCTGCGAGGATGGCCTCATGACCACGACCTCGCCCCGAGTGAGCGCGCTGCACATCTATCCGGTCAAGTCGCTGCGCGGAATCAGCACGCGCCAGGCGGTCCTGGAGCCGTGGGGGCTCGCGGGAGACCGCCGCTGGGCGCTGGTCGACGCGCGGACGCAGAAGGTCGTCACGCAGCGGGAGGAGCCGCGCCTGGCACTGGCCGCGGCGCTGCCCCTGGAGGGCGGCGGGCTGCGGCTGGCCGCGCCGGGCATGCCGCCGCTGGAGGTTCCGCCGCCGCGGGGCGGGCCGCTGGAGACCGTGCGGATCTTCACGGACAAGGTCGACGCCGTGGCGGCGGACGACGCGGCCGGCGACTGGTTCGGCGCGTACCTGGGCGTCCCGGTACGGCTCGTGCATCTTGACGACCCGGCGGTGCGGCGGCCGGTCGACCCGGACTTCGCGCTCCCCGGCGACACGGTGAGCCTGGCCGACGGCTTCCCGCTGCTGCTCACCACGTCCGCCTCGCTGGCCTCCCTCAACTCGCTGATAGCGGAGGGCGACCGGGCCGCCGAGGGACCGCTGCCGATGAGCCGTTTCCGGCCCAACGTGGTCGTCGAGGGCACCGAGGCGTGGGCCGAGGACGACTGGCAGCGGGTGCGGATCGGCGAGGTCACCTTCCGTGTGCCCAAGCCGTGCGCGCGGTGCGTGGTCACCACCACCGACCAGGAGACCGCCGAGCGCGGCAAGGAGCCGCTGCGCACCCTCGCCAAGCACCGCAACTTCGGCACGAAGCTGCTTTTCGGCCAGAACATGATTCCCGAAGGATCCGGAACCCTTCGGGTGGGCGATCCGTTGACCAGGGTGGAGTAGCGCGGCGATGCGTCGCGCCCGCGCCCCCGCGGGACGAGGCGGGCCCACGCATGAGTCGCGCCGTCTGCGGTAGTCGAACGGGTGTGAAGGGGGTGGCCGCCGGTGAGTCGACGGAAGGGTCGCGGTCGTCGCAAGAGGCTCAGGAAGGCGGCGTGGCGCTGGCGCCGCAATCCGCTGCGCCGGACCACCGACGTGGTCGAGGCATGGCTCGGGCTGGTCACCGCGGCCTTGCTGTGCCTGGTGCCGCTGCTCGGGTGGTGGGCGGGCCACTCGGCGGACCGCGCCCTGCAGCGTGTGGTGCGCACCCAGCGCGCCGAGCGGACCCTGGTGCCCGCGCGGGTCGCCCCCGCGGGCGGCACGGGCGGCGGGTCGTCCGCCGCCGACCCGGACCCGCGGCACATCCAGCGGCTGAGCTGGACCGCCCCCGACCACTCGACGCACGTGGCCGGCGTGCCGGTCGACCTGGAGGTGTGGAAGTCCGGCCGCATCCTGCTGTGGACGGACCACAAGGGCGCCCTGGTGCCACCGCCGCTGGACTCGGCGACCGCGGCCACCCACTCGGTGCTCGCCGGCACCGCTGCGGCCACCTCGGCGGCGGGTCTGCTGCTGATAGCCCGCAAGCTGGTGATGTGGCGTCTGATGCGCCGCCGGCTGGACTCCTGGGAGCGGGAGTGGGCCCGGGTGGGCCAGGACTGGGGCCGCGCGGGCGCCGGCGGCTGACGGCACGTCCGGGCACGGGGGCCGCCGGCCGGTCCCGACCGCCCATGCGTGTCACGAACACGTCCGCTCTCGCGCTACGGTTGGTCCCCTGGTCGGCCGACGCAAGAGGTGGGGGCAGAGCAGCCCGATGGCACATGGCGTGGTGCAGGTCACCAACCCGAGCAGTTCGCGGTGGCGCCGCCGCACTGGTGAGTACGACACGCTCGCCGCCGCCCTGGAGGCGGCCACCGACGGCGACGTCCTGACGGTGGGCGAGGGAACCTACCGGGAGAACCTGGTGGTGGACCGGGCGGTCACCCTGCGGTGCGCGGGCGGTCCCGGCACCGTGCGGATCTCCCCGCCCGCGGGCGTCGCGGTCACGATCCGGTCGGCCGCCGTCGTGCACGACCTGCAGGTCGAGGGCCAGGACGCCTCGGCGGCCGCGCTGCTGGTGGAGGGCGGCGCCCCGGAACTGACGGGCGTGCGGATCAGCACCCGTTCCGCGGTGGGCCTGGAGATACGCGCCGGGGCCCGCCCGACGGTGCGGCTGTGCTCGGTGGACAACCCGGCCGGCGTGGGCATCAGCGTCCTGGACGGCGGCGGCGGGCTGTTCGAGGAGTGCGAGGTGGTCGCGGCCGGCCAGAGCGGGATCGCCGTACGCGGGGGCGCCACCCCGCGCCTTGAGCGCTGCCGGGTGCACCACACCTCGGGCTCGGGCCTGTCGGTGACCGGCGAGAACACCTCGCTGGAGGCGGTCGGCTGCGAGGTGTTCGAGATCCGCGGCACCGGAGTCCAGCTCTCCGCGCGCGCCACCGCCCAGCTCACCGACTGCCGGGTGCACCGGACCACCGGCGACGGCATAAGCCTGGACACCGACGCCGTCCTCGCACTGGCCGACTGCGACATCCACGACGTGCCGGAGAACGCGGTCGACCTGCGGGCCCGCTCGGTGCTGACGCTCACCCGCTGCACGGTGCGCCGGTTCGGCCGCAACGGCCTGTCGGTGTGGGACCCGGGCACCCGCGTCGACGCCAACCAGAGCGAGATCCACGACAGCACGGGCGACTACCCGGCGGTGTGGGTCAGCGACGGCGCGGTGGCGATACTCGACGCGTGCCGCGTGCACGACGTGCCCGACGCGCTCTTCGTCCTCGACCGCGGGTCGCGCGCCGACGTGGTGGACAGCGACTTCGACCGGATCCGCAACACCGCCGTGTCGGTCAGCGACGGTGCCAACGTACAGCTCGACGACTGCCGCATCCGCGAGGCCGCCACCGGCGCCTGGTTCCGCGACCACGGGAGCGGCGGCACCCTGGCCGAGGTCACCATCGACGGCACGTCGACCGGGGTGATCGTCACCAAGGGCGCCGACCCCACGCTGGAGCGCTGCACGGTCACCGACCCTTCCGAAGCGGGGGTGTACGTCTCGGCCGAGGGCCGCGGCACCTTCACCTCCTGCCGGGTGACCGGCAGCCGCGGCTTCGGCTTCCACATCATCGACGGCTGCCGCTCCACCCTGACCCGGTGCCGTACCGAGCGGTGCGCGCGCGGCGGCTACGAGTTCGCGGAGCCGGGTCCCGTGACCGAGGACTGCACCAGCGACCGCGCCGCGACCGACGATGCGCCGACGCCCGTCCCGGAGCCGGTGCGCCAGACCGCCGGCCAGTCGTACGGGCTGCTGGGCGGGGCACCGCAGGGGCCGCCGGCGGCGACGGGAGCCGGGCAGGACGTACGGGTGGCGGCCCGCGACAGCGAGGACGTGCTGGCCGACCTGGACGCCCTGGTGGGCCTGGACAGCGTCAAGCGCGAGGTGCGCACCCTCATCGACCTGATCTCGGTGGGCCGCCGCCGCGAACAGGCCGGCCTGAAGGCCCCTTCGCCCCGCAGGCACCTGGTCTTCACCGGCTCCCCCGGCACGGGCAAGACCACGGTCGCGCGGCTGTACGGGGAGATCCTCGCGTCGCTGGGCGTCCTGGAGCTCGGGCACCTGGTGGAGGTGGCCCGTGTGGACCTGGTCGGCGAGCACATCGGGTCGACCGCGATCCGCACCCAGGAGGCGTTCGAACGGGCCCGTGGTGGGGTGCTGTTCATCGACGAGGCCTACGCGCTCGCACCCGAGGACGCCGGGCGGGACTTCGGGCGCGAGGCCATCGACACGCTGGTGAAGCTGATGGAGGACCACCGGGAGGCGGTGGTGGTGATCGTCGCCGGGTACACCGCCGAGATGGAGCGGTTCCTGTCCGCCAACCCCGGTGTCGCCTCGCGCTTCTCACGCACCATCACTTTCGGCGACTACAACTCCGACGAGCTGCTGCGGATCGTGGAGTCGCAGGCCCGCGAGCACCAGTACCAGCTCGGCGAGGACACCGCGGAAGCGCTGCTGAAGTACTTCACCGCGCTGCCCAAGGGGCCCGCCTTCGGCAACGGACGCGCGGCGCGGCAGACGTTCGAGGCGATGGTCGAACGGCACGCGGTGCGTCTGGCGCACGTCGCCGAGCCGACGCACGAGGAGCTGCAGCTCCTGTATCCGGAGGACCTGCCGAACCTGCCCTGAACGGGCGGCGGGCCCGCTCGCTCGGGCGGCGGGCGGCCGCGCGCCCGGACCGGCCGCGAGCGCAGGTCGCCGGCGGTCGTGAGCGCTGCCCGGCGGCCACCCGCCGTACACGTGGCACCCGGTGTCATGGTATGGATGACCGCAGCAGTTCGGGGCCCGCCGCCCGGCCGGGCGGCGCACGGCGGCCCCGGCCTGTCGGCGGGGGGACGCCATGGGGGACCATGGATGACGACCGACAACGACACGGACGGGACGGGGTCACGGGTGAGCGACAACCACAACCTCCTCGCGGAGCAGCGGCGAGCCCTGATCCTCGACGAGGTGCGGCGGCGCGGCGGCGTGCGGGTCAACGAGCTGACCCGGCGGCTGAACGTCTCCGACATGACCGTGCGCCGCGACCTGGACGCGCTGGCCCGGCAGGGCGTGGTGGAGAAGGTGCACGGCGGCGCGGTCCCGGTGATCGAGGCGAGCAGTCACGAACCGGGCTTCGAGGCCAAGTCCGGCCTGGAGCTGGGCGCCAAGGAGGCCATCGGCCGGGCGGCCGCCGCCTTGGTGCCGCCCGGCAGCGCCATCGCCCTGGCCGGCGGCACCACGGCCTTCGCGCTCGCCCACCACCTGCTGGACGTGCCCGACCTGACGGTGGTGACCAACTCGGTGCGGGTCGCCGACGTCTTCCAGTCCGGTCAGCGCCGGGGCCAGAACCACGGCGACAACGCGGCGACCGTGGTGATCACCGGCGGCGTGCGCACCCCGTCGGAGACGCTGGTCGGCCCGGTCGCGGACCGGGCCATCCAGTCACTGCACTTCGACCTGCTCTTCCTGGGCGTGCACGGCATCTCGGTGGAGGCCGGCCTGTCCACCCCGAACCTGGCCGAGGCCGAGACCAACCGGCAGTTCGTACGCTCCGCCCGTCGCGTCGTGGTGATCGCCGACCACACCAAGTGGGGGACCGTGGGCCTGAGTTCCTTCGCGTCCCTGGAGGACGTCGACACCCTGGTGACGGACGCGGGCATTCCCGAGGTGCTCCGCGAGGAGATCGCGGAGCACCTCTCGGACCTGATCGTCGCGGGCGAGCCCCCCGCGGAGGGCACCGGGCAGGGCGCGTAGCCCGTACGCGGCGGCCACGGCGCGATTCAGGTGCGGCTGAGCCGCCCGCAGCCGTGCCGGCCGTCGTCGATGGGCTTGCTGCGGTCGTACGGGTCGAGGGCGGGACCGGAAGGGGTCGGCGCCCCGCTGGGGACGGCGGTGGCCGGGCCCGAGGCGAACTCCGGGTGCAGCCTCCCGTCGTCGATCCCGCAGGCGCTGTTGCCGATGTCCGCGTCCCAGTGGCTGACGGTGAGCGTGCCGGGTGGAGTGCGCCGGTAGCGGGCCGGGTCGACGACCTGGAAGGTGACGACCCTGCGCACGATGGTGCGGGCGATCTCCGGTGACGGACCGTCGTCCCGGGTCCTGCGGACCGGGTAGACGAAGGTGTAGTCGGCATCGATGGCGACGCCGCCGTAGCTGCCCTTGTGTACGGTCATCCGGCCGCGCACCTTCACCGTGTCCCCGGCGAGCCGCACTTCGGGCCCGAACCGCGAGAAGAGAGTGTCGGAGGTGGCGTCCTTCGCCGGGTGCGCGAGCTGCCGCTCGATCCTCGCCAGCGTGCCTCCGTCGGGGTCGATGAGCGCGAGGGCGGCGTCCGGTCTCCCGCCGGCCAGCACGGCGGGATCGAGGTTCGCCGCGACGAGGAACTGCTTGGCCTCCTTCAAGGCGGCGGCGACCCGCGCTTTGCCGGTGGTGCCGTAGGCGGCGGCCTCGGGCAGCACGATGGCCGCGGGCCCCGACTGCCAGTCCGCGGCGGGCGAGCCGGCGAACGGCCGCTTCAGCGTGGGCACGTCGGGGTCCACCGGCTGCGGCGCGGCGGTCGGCGCGACGGTCTCCGGCGGCAGCGTGGTGGGGGCGGGGGCCGCCGAGCCGCCGTGCCTCCAGCCCTTGCCGGTCACCAGCGACCAGGCGCGGCCCGGCGCAAGGGCGACGAGCACCAGGAGGACGACCAGCAGGATGCCCAGCGCCGCGCGGAGCCTGCCGCGGCGGCGCAGCCGCCGCTCGGCGGCGTCGGTGCTGCCGGAGCGCCAGGCCGTGGGGCCCGTGGAGCCGCGCCTTCCCGACCAGCGCCGCTTGGCCTCGGCGGCGGCCCGCTCGTCCTCCTCACGCAGTCTGCGGGCGACCATGCGGGCACGGGCGGAGGGTTCCTTGGGGGCGCTGGCCCGTATCGCGCGCTCGGTGTCGCGCGCGAACTGCTCCCACACGTCGTCCGGAAGGGACGGCTCCTCCTCGGGAGCGGGCGTTGCATCTGCGGTCACGGGTCGGCTTCTCGTCTCGTCCGGGTCTTCCGGGCACGGCCGGGGAGGCGAGTGATGCGCTCGGTGCCCCCCACGGGCGGATCCACGGTTGCGGCCCACTATTACCTTCCGGACCGGCGCGCCCACAAGTTCGTTCGAGTTCCGCTCCCCCGCCGAGCGCCACCGCCCCGGCGCCCGCGCCACCACCCGGCACCTATGCCTCTGGCTCGGCGCCTATGCGTCGGACAGGCACACAGGCGCCCGTTCCACGGGCTCAGCGGTACTCGGCGTACCGGCGCCGCAGTCCGACGGCGACCAGGGCCGCGGCCGCCCCCAGTGCGCCGGCGGGTACGGCCGGCCAGCCGTCGAGCGCGCCGCGGGCGTCGTCCACCTGGCGGGTGAAGTCGTCCAGCCGGCTCGCGGCCAGGCCGTCGAGGGTCGTGGCGAAATCCCAGAAGTCGAAGGCGACGGCGCCGCGGGCCACATCGGTGAGGGTCCGCGCGGCGCCTTCGGTGTCACCGGCGGCCTGCTGGGCGCGCAGCTTCCTGTCGTCTGCGCGGAAGTGGCCGAAACGAGTGAGGACGTCCTCGTAGGCGGGGCGCTCGGCCGCCCCGGCGTACCCGTCGGGCGAGAGCAGGACGCCGAGTTCCTTGGTCATCGCGTCGAAGCGGGCCTCGTCCTGGGCGGCGAAGCTCCCGTGCACGAACCAGCGGCTCTCGGTGGCGGCCGCCTGGGCGGCGACGGCCCTGGCCTCGGCGAGCCGGTTCCAGGGGCGCAGGCCCTCGCGGCTCGCGCTGCTCACCGTCCCGGCCGCGGAGACGAGGGCGAGGCCGCCCGCCAAGGCGACGGCCAGGACGGCGGCGGTGGCGGCGACCAGTGCCGGGTTGAGCAGCCGCCGGTAGTCGCGGGCCAGTTCCCGCTGCCACCGCAACAGGTGCAGCAGGGTCAGCGTGCCGAGCACGCCGACGGCCAGGGCCCAGCGCCGCGCGGCGTCGTGGGCCTCGTCCCGCAACTGCCCGGCCTGGGCCTGGTAGCCCGCCGACAGGGCGTCCACGTCTTTGAGCAGGGTGTCCGTCATCACGTCGCCGGCCTGCACGTTCATGGACACGGCGACGGCAGGCGGCTTGCCCGGCGGCCGGACGGGGTCCTGGTCGTCGACGTAGGAGGCCTGGCCGCTGATGTCGTCGTAGCGGCCCAGAGCGTCGAAGATCGCCCGGAGGTCGGTGGCGTGCGCGGTGTCGGCGCTCAGCCGCCGCAGCAGGTCGCTGATCTGGGCACGGCGCTGCCGCGCGGTGATCAGGGCGTTGATCTCGTCGCCGACGATCTCGCTGTGGGTGGCGTCGACGACGACGGTCCCGGGAGCGAGGGTGTCGGCGCGCTGGGCGTCCAGGTCGGACAGGGCGAAGCGCAACTGGTCGGCCACGGCGGCGCGTTCGGCGACCGAGGTCCGCAGCCGGCCGATGTCGTGGCGGACCGACACCGACCCGATGACGGCCGTCGCGCACAGCGCCGCGAGCAGGACCACGGCCATCACCGCGCGGACGGTGAGCTGGGCCGGTCCCCGTCGCCGGCGCGGCCGCCGCCACCGCGGGCGTGGCTCCGGCCGCCGGCCCGCCGGGGCGGCCTGAGGAGCGGACCGTTCACCCTGTGTCACCGGCCGCGTGACCTGAGGCGTCGTCATGCCGTGACGCTAGGCGGCGTGCGCGACGTGCCGGTGGCCTCCAGGTGACCCGGCGGTTGCCTGGCTGTACCGGAACCGCCGCGAAGCGGGATCAGCCGCCTGCGGAGTGACGGGGCGTCATCCCCGCGTCGTTCCCGCGTCGATCCCGTCGGGCGGCGGGTTCCTCGGGGTGGGGCGGTTCCGGCCGCCACAGCGGGTGCTCCTCGCGGACCCACCGCCGCGGCACGTACCCGGTGCGCAGGCCCCGGCGGGCATCGGGGTCCTTCACGGCCAGCCAGACGTGGCCGGTGATCACCACGGCGATCAGCAGCGCCAGCCAGTCGTGCACGAAGGTCGCTCCGGTACGCCACACCAGCGGGGAGAGCCGGGGGAACCACATCAGCAGCCCGGTCCCCGTCATGACCAGGACGGCGCCGACGGTGAAGGCGGCGTAGAGCTTCTGCCCGGCGTTGAACTTGCCTGCCAGGGCGGGCTCGCGCCGGCGGGTGCGGGCCACCGTGCGCAGCCAGCGCCAGTCGTGCGGGAAGAACCTGCCCAGCCGGCCGGCGTCCGCGCGGAAGGCCCGCGAGACCAGGCCCATGACGACGGGGACCGGGAGCAGGATGCCCGACCACTCGTGAACGGTGACCACCAGTCGCCGGCGGCCGACGATCTCGGCGAGCTGCGGGACGTACAGGCAGGCGGCGGTGGCCACGCACACGCCCATCAGCCAGGTGAGCGAACGGTGCACCCACGTCTCGGCGCGGGTGAAGCGGCGCACCCCGGCGGCGGCCCGCGACTGCTCGGCCCGGGCGAGCGCCTCATGAAGTCGGGTCATCGCTCCGGCCGTTCGACTTTCCGACCCAGGCGTCCACGTCATAGCCGTAACGCTCCCAGTACCCCGTCTCGACGTCGTCGGTGACCGTGATGCGGCCCAGCCATTTCGCGGACTTGTAGAAGTACATGGGCGCCGCGTAGAGCCGCACGGGGCCGCCGTGGGCGGCGGTCACCGGTTTGTCGTTCATGGTGAGCGCGACCAGCATGTCGGGGCGGCGGGCCTGGGCGAGTGTGAGGCTCTCGGTGTAGACGCCGTCGAAGCAGGTGAAGTGCAGCGCCTTGCCCTGGGGCTTGACGCCCGCAGCGTCCAGCAGGTCCGACAGGCGCACCCCGGAGAACGCCGTCCCGGGCACCCGCCAGCCGGTGACGCACTGCACGTCGCGCACCAGCCGGGTCTGCGGCAGCGCGCGCAGGTCGGACAGACGGTACGTGGCCGGCCGCTCGACCAGCCCGTCGACGGTCAGCCGGTAGTCGGTCTCACCGCGGTGCGGGATGGAGTTGGACACCGAGTAGAACCGGAACCCGCCGCCTCCCGGCAGCAGTCCGGTCACCCCCGTGGGGTCCTTCGCGCTGATCGAGGCGAGTACGGTGTCCAGCCTGTCCTGCACCGCGCCGCCGACCGCGACCCCCGCGACGCCGAGTCCGAGCATGCCGAGCACCACGCGGCGCCCCACGGGCGTGCCCCGGCCTTCTTCCGCGAGCCCCCCGGCCGGCTCCCCGCTCAGGGGGTACGGCGTGCTGTCGTCCATGTACCGATTCGAGCACGCGCGGGGCCCGGTGACCAGGGGCGGCGGGGGAACGTCAGCGTTTCGTCACATCCTCGGCGGGTGCGCGCCGCGGGCGGCCTCACGCGCGTCGACCTCGGCGAGCAGCGCCGCGAGTTCCCGGTTGAAGGCTTCGGGCCGCTCCAGGTTGGGCATGTGCCCGGCGCCTTCGATGACCGCGAGCCGGGAGTCGGGCAGGCGCTCGTGCATGAACTCGGCGTCGGAGACCGGGGTGAAGACGTCCTCGCGGCCCACCACGACGAGCACGGGCACGTCGATCGCTCCGAGCAGCTCCGTGTAATCCGGCCGTTCGGCCCGCCCGCGCAGCGCGGCCGCGGCGCCCAGCGGGGGCGTGCGCACCATCATCTGCCGCACGTGCGCGGCGACCTCGGGCATGCCGCGTACGTTCGCCGGGCTCACCATCGAGTCCAGCACCTCGTGCGCGTACCCCGCCATGCCCTCCCGCTCCAGCCGGTCCGCCCTGGCGTACCGCTCCTCGCGGCCCCGCGGGGTGTCCGGCCGGGCGAAGGTGTCCGCGAGGACCAGCCCCGCGACCCGGTCCGCGAACAGCCGGCGGAACTCCAGGGCGATCTGGCCGCCCATGCTCAGCCCGCACACGACCACCCGGTCGAGCCCGAGCGCGTCCAGCACCGCGGCCACGTCCCGCGCGAACGTCCCGAATCCGGTGGTGCCCGGCACCACCGTGGTCCGCCCGTACCCCCTGAGGTCCGGCGCGACCTTGCGCCGCGGGCCTGTGCCCGCGCCCGCGGCCATCTGCGGGGCCCACATCGTCCGATCGAACGGGTGGCCGTGCACGAACACCACGGCGGTCCGGTCCCCCGCCCCCGCCTCCTCGTACTCCACCCTGATCCCCGCGACCGCGAGACCGCCCACCGCGTCCCTCCTTCTGCGCCAGCCCGTGAACTCGATGCTATGGATGGCCTTTTCCCGGAGCAATCCCTATATTGATCTCGGTGCAATCGAGGAGCGGCCGCGATGTCGGCCTCCCGTGGGCGCGGAGAACCGGGCGGAGAACCGGGCGGAGGGCGTGGGCGTGGGCGTGGCGCGGGATTACCGGCGGGTCGCCGACATCGTGGCCGGGCAGATCGCGCGGGGCCGGTGGCGGGCCGGGGACCGGCTGCCCACGCAGCGGGCGTTCGCGAAGCGGTACGGGATCGCGCAGTCCACGGCGAGCAGGGTGTACGCGGAACTGACCCGCCGGGGGCTGGTGGTGGGTGAGGTGGGACGGGGGACGTTCGTGCGGGCGGCGCCGCCCCAGGAGGGTCCCGCGCTGGCGGAGCCGGCCCCCGCCCGGGTGGATCTGGAGCTGAACTACCCCATCGTCGCGGGCCAGACCGAACTGCTGGCGGCGGGCCTGGCCCGGCTGGCCCGGCCGGACGTCCTGGCCTCGGCTCTGCGCCCGGCCGCGGCGACCGGGACCGCCCACGCCCGCCGGGCGGTGGCCGCGTTCCTGGCCCACGCCGGCTGGACCCCCGACCCGGACACCGTCCTGTTCGCGGGAAACGGCCGTCAGGCCATCGCCGCCGCCCTCGCGGCCCTCGTCCCGCCGGGCGGCCGCCTGGGCGTCGAGGCGTTCACGTACCCCGTGGTCAAGGCGATCACCGCCCGCCTGGGCATCGTCCCGGTCCCGATCGCCTGCGACGGCGACGGCCTGGACCCCGGCGCGCTGCGCGCCGCCCACCAGGACGCGCCGCTGGCCGCCGTCTACGTGCAGCCGACGCTGCACAATCCGCTGGGGACGACCATGCCGGAGCCCCGCAGGGCGGAACTGGCCGCCGTACTGCGGGCGACGGGGCTCACGGCCGTGGAGGACTCGATCTGGTCGTTCCTGCGCGACGACGCCCCGCCGCCGCTGGCCGCGTACGCCCCGGAGCGGGTGGTCCTCGCCGACAGCCTGTCCAAGCGGCTGGCACCCGGCCTCACCCTGGGCTTCGCGCTCACCCCGCCCGACTACGCCGAGCGGCTGTCGTCGGCCCTGCGGTCAGGGGCGTGGACGACCACGGGCTACGCCCTGGAAGCCGCCGCGGGATGGCTCACCGACGGTTCGGCCGCGACCATAGCGGCGGCCAAGCGCGAGGACGCGGCACGGCGGCAGCACATCGCCGCGCAGACCATGGCGGGCTTCACCCTCCGCGCCGACCCGCGTGCCTATTTCTGCTGGTGGGACCTGCCGGAGCCATGGCGGCCCGACACCTTTGTCGCGGCCGCGGGCCGCCGCGGCATCGCGGTCACGCCGGCCGCCTCCTTCGTGGTCGGTCCCCACCGCGCTCCGAACGCCATCCGTTTCGGCCTCGCCTCTCCCCCGCTGCCGGTCCTGCGCCAGGCGTTGACCGCTTTGGCGTCGCTGGCCCGCGGCGCACCCGACGACGTACCGGAGGGGTGACGCGGTCGGCGCGGTCCGCCGCCAGCGGTTGCGGCCGGGTGGAGTACGGGTCACCCTGAAGACGCATCACGGAGTACTGCAGCAGTCACTCTACGCAATTCCGCTCATGTGTTCCCATCGGAGCGGCGTACGGCCAGGGCCGCGGACAGCGCGGCCCGGCCCCGCCGCGGAGGGAGTCGCAGCCGTGATCATGCAAGCCGACCAAGCCGATCCGGCGGTCCGGGAGTGCGCGCTCGAACTGGAGGCGCATCCCTACCGGATCCAGCAGATCCGCCGCATCGTGTCCGCCCAACTGCGCTACTGGCGCCTCGACCCGCTCATCGACGCGGCGTCCTCCGGCATCAGCGAGCTGCTCGCCAACGTCCACCGCCACGCCCGGCCCGACAAGAAGTGCGCGGTGAGGCTGACCCTGGGAGGCGGCCGTCTGACGGTGGCCGTCACCGACCACGACCGCCGCCTTCCGCATCTGCAGCCCGTCGAGCCCACCGCCACCAGCGGGCGCGGTCTGACCATGGTCGAGGCGGTGAGCGACGCGTGGGGCACGGACCTGCTCCCCGACGACGGCGGCAAGGTCGTCTGGTTCGTCCTGCGCACGCCGGCCCCGGTGCCCGCACCGACCTTGGTGCCGCTGCGGACGGCCGTGCCGTTCGAACGGACCGAACCGTTCGAGGAGATCGGCCGGGCCCTGCCCGGACGGCTCCCCGTCGCCGCCTCTGTCGCGTGACCCCCGCCGCGGCCCAAAGGCGAAGCCCCCGCCCCTGGTGCCGGACGAGCGCCCACGGCAGCACAGGACCGGCCGCCGTCTCCCCACAAGGGAGGCGGCGGCCGGTCCGCCGTGTCGCAGGCCTGCCTGCCGCGGGCGCGTGCCGCGTCGTTCCTCAGTCCGCAGCGATCGCCCGCAGCACGTCCAGCCGCGCCGCGCGCCTGGCCGGCCGCCATCCGGCCAGCGCCCCCGCCAGAACTCCGACCAGCACGACCACGGCCAAGGACACCGGGGGGACCGAGAAGGCGCCCGTGCCCGTGGTGTCGGTGGCCCGTACCAGCGCCCAGCCGATGAACACCCCGAGGCCCAGGCCGCCGGCCGTGCCGAAGGCGGCGACGACGACGGACTCCCACCGCACCATGGCCCGCGTCTGGGCCCTGGTCTGGCCGACCGCACGCAGCAGCCCCAGCTCGCGGGTGCGTTCGTGCACCGCGAGGGTCAGCGTGTTGGCGATGCCGAGCAGGGCGATCAGCACGGCGAGCGCCAGCAGCGCGTAGACCAGGGTCAGGAAGGTGTTGATGCCGGCCGCCGACGACGCGGCGTACTCGCTCTTCGTCCGCACGTCCGGACTGCCGAAGGGCACCACCGCCTTCTCGACGGCCGCCTTACCGGCCTCGATGGTCACTCCCGGCCTGAAGTCGATCGCCACCAGCGTGTCCTTGTCCTGCACGCGGTGCGGCGCCCAGGCGGCACGCGTCATCAGGTAGTCGCCCGCCAGGTCCGCCTGACCGTAGACCGCGCCCACGGTGAAGGGCAGCCGCCTGCCGTCGGTGAAGGCGAGTGTGACGCGGCTGCCGGTGGTCCAGCCGTGCTTGTCGGCCTCGTTCCGGGACACGGCGATGGCGTGGGTGCCCAGACCGGCGAGCGAGCCGCGCACGGTGCCGAGGTCCAGCAGCCGCGACAGCGCCACCGGGTCGGTGACCGTCAACCGGCGTCCGGCGCCATCGACTTCCGCGAGCCCCTGGCCGAGCCCGACCGCGTCCTTCACCTGCGGCAGCCGGGCGACGGCCGGCGCCAGCCGGGGGCTGATGCCGCTGCCGCCGGCCCCGTACACGGGTTCGCTGATGGCCACGTCCCCCGCGAAGGACCGGTTCACCGTCCGGTCCATGGTGGCCTTCATCGAAGCGCCGAGCACGGCGAAGAGGGAGACGACCGCCACGCCGATCATCAGCGCGGTCGCCGTGGCGGCCGTGCGCCCGGGACTGCGCAGGGCGTTGCGGCGGGCGAGCGCGCCCGTAACTCCTCGCAGCCTGGCGACGGGCGCGCCCAGCGCCCTTACCGCGAAGGAGGAGGCGACCGGACCGAGCGCCACGAAGGCCGCGAGGGTGAGCACCGCGCCCAGAGCCGCGGCCGGCACATTGGTGCCCGCCACTCCCACCACGGTGAGCGTGACACCCGCCGCCGCCGTGACCGTGCCGGTGACGGTCCTGCGCCGGGAGGCGCCGGTGGCGTCGACGGCGGTCTCGCGCAGCGCGGCGATCGGCGCGGTACGGCCGGCGCGTACGGCGGGCAGCACGGCGGATCCCACGCACACCAGCACCCCGACCGCCAGTGGTACGGCCATCGCCGCCGCCTTGATGACGAGGCCGCTGCGCGGGAAGGGAAACCCGGCGGCCGGGAACAGCGCCTGCAGTCCCGCCGCGATGCCGATGCCCCCGGCCAGGCCGGCGAGCGAGGCCAGCAGCGCCACGACCGTGGCCTCGGCAATGGTCGCGCCGAGCACCTGGCGGCGGGTCGCGCCGAGCGCCCTCAGCAGCGCGTTCTCCCGGGTGCGTTGGGCGACGACGATCGCGAAGGTGTTGTGGATGCTGAACGTGGCCACCAGCAGCGCGATCCCCGCGAACACCAGGAGCAGGCTCGTGAAGACGGTGAGGAAGGCCCCAGCCGTCGACGATTCGGTCTCCTCGCTCGCCTTCTGCCCGGTGATGGCCTCGTAGTGCGCCGGCAGCACCCGCGCCACCCGCCGGGTCAGCTCCTCCTGCCCGATCCCCGGCTCGGCGCGCACCTTGACGGTGGTGGCCTCACCTGGCGCGGGCATCAGGTGGCGCTGCGCGTCCGCGAGCGTCAGCGCGGTGTACGTGGACCCGCCCTGCTGGTCCTGGCCGCCGAAGGTGGCGATGCCGACGATGGTGATCCTCACCGGGTCGGGGGTGCGCAGGATCGTCGTGTCGCCGATGCGCAGCTTGGCCCGGTCGGCGGTCGAGCGAAGGATCACCGCGTCACCCGGGCGGGCGGGGGCGTGCCCCTGGACAAGTTCGTACGGGTTGAGCCGCGGGTCGGTGATCCAGTTGGAGGCGACGGTCGGGCCCCTGTTCCGCATCGACTTGCCGTCACGGGCGACGAGCTGCCCCGCGCCCTCTATGTCGGGCACGGCGGCCGCCACACCGGGCACCTCGCGGATGGTGCCGATCAGGTCGGTCGGCACGGGTTCACGGCTGCCCGGGCCCGGACCCGCCTTGATCTGGTCGGCGCCGCGCACGACGGTGTCGGTCCCGTTGTTGGCGTCCGCGAACAGCCTGCCGAAACTGTGCCGCAGGGTGTCCCCCATGACCATGGTGCCGGCCAGGAACGCCACGCCCAGGAAGACGGCGAGGAAGGTGCCCGCGAACCGCCGCTTGTGGGCGCGCAGGGCCGCGAGTCCGATCCGCGCCGAGGCGCGGACCGCGCTCCCGCCGGGACTTCGGCGCGCGCCGGGCCCGGCCTTCCCGCCCGGACTTCCACGGTGGGCGGTGCCGGTGGAGACGCTCATCGGGACACTCCCCCGCCGCGCCCGTCGAACGCCTTCATCCGGTCCAGCACCCTGGCCGCGGTCGGCGCGGCCATCCGGTCCACGAGGCGGCCGTCGGCGAGGAACACCACCTCGTCGGCGTGCGCGGCCGCGCCCGGGTCGTGCGTGACCATCACCACGGTGCGGCCCATGTCGCGCACCGCCCGGCCGAGCAGGTCCAGCACCTCGCCGCCGGAGCGCGAGTCGAGGTTGCCGGTGGGTTCGTCCGCGAACACCACCTCGGGGCGGCCGGCCAGGGCACGCGCGACCGCGACGCGCTGCTGCTGGCCGCCGGACAGCTCGCTCGGCCGGTGCCGCAGCCGGCCGCCGAGGCCGACGACGTCGATCAGGGCGTCCACCCAGGCGTCGTCGGTGCGGCGGCCGGCCAGGTCCAGGGGCAGGGTGATGTTCTCGGCGACCGTGAGGGTGGGCACGAGGTTGAACGCCTGGAAGACGAAGCCGACGCGCTCGCGGCGCAGCAGCGTCAACTCCCGGTCGCTCAGGGAGCCGAGCGCGGTCCCGCCGATGTAGGCGGTTCCCGACGTCAGCGTGTCCAGTCCCGCGGCGCAGTGCATGAGCGTCGACTTGCCCGAGCCCGAGGGGCCCATGATCGCGGTGAACCGCCCCGCGGGGAACCCCACGGTCACCGCGTCCAGGGCGCGGACGGCCGCGTCCCCCGAGCCGTACACCTTGGCGGCGTCGACCACGCGGGCCGCGGTCTTCGTGTCCAGGTCCGTCGTTCCGGCGCTCACGCCGCGCCGCCCTTCCGGTCGCGCGGCGCCCTGGCGAAGTGCTCCTCCAGCACCGACATGCGCCGCCAGTACTCCTCTTCGTCGATCTCCCCGGCGGCGAACCGCCTGCCGAGCACGGCCATCGGCGAGTTCTCGCCGCCCGGGCCGCCGGGGCCGCCCACGCGGTGCTGCCACGGCCCGCCGCGCCGCCATCCGGTCCGCCGTACCAGCGTGATCACGGTGGCCACGACGGCCGCCCAGACCAGCGGCATCAGCAGCACCCAGGGGCCGGGGCCTCCGCCATGCCAGGCGAGTGTCGTCATCGCCCGTCACCTCCTTGTCGCCTGTCTTTCGTCCGACACTTCGAGCCTCCCGTTCGGCGGGGGCCGCGTCGTCGTCCCGGCAGCGGCGGCGGCGCTGCTACGGCGGGAGTAGACGGCGGTCGCCCGACTGCTCCGGACGGGGGCCCGAAGGAGCGGGCCACGCGGGCGCACGGCAGGGCGGCGGCAAGCGGACGGCGGCCGGACGCGGTTGTCCCCGGGGGCGGGGAGCGCCCGGCCGGGGCGGATTGTCAGTGGGTGCCCGTAGAGTCCTGGACATGCGGTGTACGGGGATTCGGTGGCGCGACGGGCGGCCCGCGTGGGGCTGGCGCGACGAGCGCGGCGGGACACGGCTGAGCCCGGTGGCGGTGGGCGGGGCCGTGCGGTTCGCCGTGGCGGCGGACGGCCTCAGGCTGTGCGGCGGGGTGGCCAGGGGCGGAAGGTGGACCGCCTGCCCGTACGCGGCCGAGCTGGCTCCGGGCGCGCGCGGCGACCAGTGCGCCCGGTGCGCCGCGCTCGACCGCTCCTCGTCCGTGGCGGCGGACACCCGTGCCGACGACCCCCGCCCGTACAGCGTCTACCTGGCGTACTTCGGCCCGGGCCTGCGCAAGGTCGGGATCACCGCGACCGTGCGCGGTGCCGCCCGCCTGCTGGAGCAGGCCGCGGTGTGCTTCACCTTCCTCGGTGAGGGTCCGCTGATGACGGCGCGCCGCACCGAGGCGGTCCTGGGCGCCGCTCTGCGCATCCCCGACCGGGTCGCGAGCGAGGCCAAGCGCGACGCCCGCTTCCGCCTGCCGCCGGTTGAGCGGCGCGCCGCCGAACTCCGGGCGGCGTACGAGGAGGTGACGGGCCTTGGCGGAAGCCTGCCCGACTCCCTGCGCCCGAGCCCCTTCGCACCGGTCGACCACGCCGCCCTCTTCGGGCTCGACGGAGTGGGAGCGGGCCCGGACGCCGAGGTCACCGCGCTCCCGCCGGGCAGCGTCCTCGCCGGCACCGTCACGGCCGTCGCCGGCCACGACTTGTACGTGCGGACGGCGGGGCGCGGCCTGCTGCTGGTGGACACCCGCCTCACCGCCGGCCTGACACTCATAGCTACGAGCGCCACGGCGACCACGGTTCCGGCCGCCCCGGTGCGCCCGGCGTCGGCGGAGCCCCGGCCGCTGTTCTGACAACGCGCGGCCAAGGCGCCGACCCGCGCCCGCGCGTACCGCGCGTGGACGGCGGCCGTGCGGTCCCGGCCGGATCCGCCGACTCGCGCCCGCGTACCGCACCCCGTGCCGACCGCACCGGTTGCGCCTACCGCCCTGCGTCCGCGCTGGGGAGGGCGCCTTCCGCCACGTCGGCGGCCGTTCGCCGCGCCGAGGGCAGGGACCGGCCCCGCGACCCCTCGCAGCGCCTACCCGAGGACCGAAAGCGGATCGTCGAGCACCGGCTGCCAGGCAAGCTCCGCTGCCCCCACGAGGCTGTTGTGGTCCAGCGCGCACGCGAGCAGCGGCACGCTGCCGCTGCGGCCCCACAAGCTGCGGTCGGCGACCACGGAACGCAGGGCTTCCGGGTCGGCGTCGAGCAGGTGCCGATGCAGCCCGCCGAGGAGGATCCGGTCGGGGTTGAGGACGTTGACCAGTCCGGCCAGCCCCCGCCCCAGCCGGTCGATCAGCACATGGGCGGCGGCCCGCACCGACGGGTCGGCGTACTCCTCCCGGAGCAGGTCGCGCGCCTGCTGGAAGAGCGACACCTCGGGTCCGGGGTCGCGTCCCGCCGCCTCCAGGAAGGCGAGCGGGTCCGCCTCGACGTCCAGGCAGCCGCGGCTGCCGCAGTGGCAGGGCCGGCCGTCCGGCACCACGGTCAGGTGCCCCACCTCAAGGGCGAGGCCGGAGCTGCCGGTGTGCAGCCGTCCCCCGAGCACGAGCGCCCCGCCGACCCCTCGGTGGCCGGAGGCGACCACCAGGAGGTGCTGGGCGTCACGGCCGGCGCCGTGCCGGTGCTCGGCGAGGGCCGCCACGTTGACGTCATTGCCCACGAACGACGGCACCTGCTCGCCGTCCGGCCCGAGTACGCCCAGCCGTGCGAGCTGAGCGGCGAAGATCTCGCGCACCGGCGCGCCCGCGGGCCAGGCCAGGTGGAGCGGATTGAGCGCGGTGCCCTCGGGTTCGGCGACCGCGGACGGCACGGCGAGCCCGGCGCCGACGCAGACGCGGCCCGACTCGCGCAGCAGCTCCGCTCCCGCCTCCACCACCGCGCCCAGGACGTGCGCGGGATCGGCCGGCACAGTCATGCTCCCGGGCGCGGTGGCCACGATCTCCCCGCCGAGCCCCACGAGCGCGGCGCGGAAGCCGTCGGCGTGCACCTGCGCGGCGAGGGCCACGGGGCCGCCCGGGGCCACGTCGAGCCGGTGCGAGGGGCGGCCCTGCGCGCCGGACGGGCCCAACGGCCGGGTGTCGACCCGGATCAGCCCGAGCGCCTCCAGCTCGGCGGCGACCGCCCCCGCCGTCGCCCGGGTGACCCCGAGCCCGGCGGTGAGCAGCGCGCGGGTCGGTGCCCGCCCGGTGTGCACGAGCGAAAGCGCGGGGCCGAGAGCCCCCCGGCCCCGCTCAAGCCTTGTCCGAATCTGCGTCACCCCTCTATTCTCACTTTGTGCCGAAGCTAAACAAAATAGGGACGGCGCTGTCCCGCTCGCACCACCGCCCCGCCGCCGACCCGGTCCTGCGGCGCCTGCGCATCGCCCTCACCGCCTTCTTCGCCGTCGACGGCTTCCTGTTCGCCGGCTGGGTGGTCCGTATCCCCGCCATCAAGGCACAGGTCGGCGCCTCCGCGGGGCAACTGGGCCTGGCCCTGCTCGGCGTGTCCGCAGGCGCGGTGGCCACCATGGTGCTCACCGGCCGGATGTGCCGCTCCTTCGGCAGCGAGCGGGTCACGGTGGTCACCGGGGTGATGCTGTCGCTGAGCATCGCCCTGCCGCCGCGTACCCACTCGGCCCTGGCCCTGGGCCTGGTGCTGCTCTGCTTCGGCACTTCCTACGGCGGCCTCAACGTGGCCATGAACAGCGCCGCCGTCGACCTGGTGGCGGCCCTGCGCCGCCCGGTGATGTCCGGCTTCCACGCCGCCTACAGCCTCGGCGGCCTGATCGGCGCGGGCCTCGGCGGCCTGCTGGCGCCGCACTTGTCGCCCGCGACCCATCTGCTGCTGCTCACTCCGGTGGGTCTGGTCGTGGTCGCGGCGGCCGGCCGGGTCGTGCTGGCTCACCCGATCGGTCGTCCACCGGCCCGCGCGCACGAGGCCGGCGCGCGCCGGGCGGAGGCGCGAGGAGAGGAGGAGCGTCAGGACGGGGCCCGGCGGCGCCGGGGGGAGGGCGGCGCGCTGCTGGTCGCCGTCTTCGGCCTGATCGCGGCGTGCACGGCGTACGGCGAGGGCGCGCTCGCGGAGTGGGGCCCGCTGCACATCCAGCAGGACCTGCACGGCGGTCCCGGCATCGCGGCGGCGGGGTACGCCTGCGTGGCCATGGCCATGACGCTGGGCCGGCTGTCCGGCACCACCCTGATCATCCGGCTCGGCCGAACCCGCGCGCTCGTACTCGGCGGCCTCACGGCGTGCGCCGGCATGCTCCTGGGCGCGCTGGCCCCGGCGCTGTGGCTGGTCATGGCGGGCTTCGCGCTGACCGGTCTGGGCCTGGCCAACCTCTTCCCGACCGCGATCGCCCTGGCGGGCGAACTGACCGCCCCAGCGGGGTGGCCGCCGCCTCCACCCTGGGTTACGGCGGCATGCTCCTCGGGCCGCCCTCGATCGGCTTCCTCGCCGACTCCTTCGGACTGCCGACCGCCCTCACCACGGTCGCGGCACTGGCGGCCGTCGCGGCGGGGATCGCGTGGGCGGTACGGCGCGAGGGGCCGGGCTCCGCCGCCTGAGAGCGCCGGGCCGCGTCGCGTCCCCCGCGGGCCCGGCCGACTTTGACGTACATCACAGGCGCCGGCCGGCCGCCCGCACGGCATGCTTGTCGGTACACTCGGGGCGCCGCCCCGTACCGAGCCGGGCACCCGCAGGAGGAGTGATGCGTATACCGGCGTGGGCGGCCGCCGCCGCCAGGCCCGTGGTCAAGGAGCGGGTCTCGAGGGTGTACCTGTGCGTCGTCGGTGCGGCGCTGGTGCTGGTCCTCCTCGATTCCGCGCTGTTCTCGCAGCGCCGGCTCTCGCCGACCGGGGTGCTGCTGCTCCTGCTGACCCTGCCCTGGACCCCGCCGCTGTGGTCGGTGTTCGCCGCGCTGGGTGGGATGGACAAGTACACGACCGCGTACGGCTGGTGGGGGTGGTCGCTGACGCTGCTGGCGGCGGTGGTGTCGGCCCTGGTCAACGCGACGCTGCTCGGCTGGGCCGCCCGCGTGCGCCGCCGCCGGGTACCGGCGCGCCGAGCGCCCGGACGGCGCCGGTCCGTGTAAGCGCCACCGTCCTCCTGCACAATCCTCCTGTGGAGACCACCGATTTCATCGAGGTACTGCGCCGGGAGGGTCCGCTGCTGGCCGACGCGGCGCACGGCGCGGGTCTGGACGCCCGTGTGCCGCCCTGTCCCGGCTGGAAGGTCCGCGACTTGCTGGTGCACACCGGAGCGGTGCACCGCTGGGCGGCGGACTACGTCCTCGGCTGCGGCACCGAGCCGACCGAATGGGACGAGACCGCGCCGGTGGACACGAAACTGGTCGACTGGTACCGCGAGGTGCACGGCAGGCTCGCCGACGCGCTCGGCACCGCCCCCGCCGACACCGCCTGCTGGTACTTCCTGCCCGCGCCCTCGCCGCTGGAGGGCTGGGCCCGCCGGCAGGCCCACGAGACCACCGTCCACCGGATCGACGCCGAGGCGGCGCTCGGCGTCGGCCACTCGGCGGTGGACGCCTCGTTCGCGGCCGACGGTGTCGACGAACTGCTCACCGGTTTCCACGCCAGAGCCCGCAGCAAGGTCCGCACCGCGCAGCCGCGCACCATGCTCGTACGCTCCCTCGACACCGGCCACGACTGGTTGGTGCGCCTGTCCGCGGAGCCGCCCGTGACCGAGCGCTCGCCCGCGGGCGCCGGCGCCGGCGCCGACTGCACGGTGAGCGGCGAGGCCGGCGACCTCTACCTGGCGCTGTGGAACCGCGGCCCGTACGAGACCCTGTCCGTCGAGGGCGACAGGTCGCTGCTCGAACTGTGGCAGCGGACGGGAGCCATCACATGAGCCGCGCTGCCGCGACAGTGCCGCCCGAACGGGCCCGCGGGTAGCCGGTACCGAGCCGCCGGGTTACCCGGCGGCTCGCGGTGGCCGAGGCGGTCGAACGCCCGGGCGGGCGCGCCGGACCGCCCGGCTCAGCCCAGCTCCGACTCCGTCAGCGCCTTCGCGTCCTTGGGCAGCATCCGTTCGAGTACGGCCAGATGGCCGGGGCGTGCCCGTTCGTACCGCTCGCGGCCGGCGGCGGTGATGGCGACGCGCACCCCGCGCCGGTCCTCGTCGCAGATGCCGCGGTCCACCAGGCCCTCCTTCTCCAGCCGGGCGACCAGCCGGGAGAGGGCGCTCTGACTGAGATGGACGCGGTCGGCGAGTTCCTGGACGCGGAAGGAGCAGCCGCCGTCCTGCGGGTCGCCACCGGCGAGCACGTCGAGAACCTCGAAGTCACTGGCGCCGAGCCCGAACTGGTGCAGTTCGCGATCGATCTCACAGGCCGTACGCGCGTGGATGGCGAGGATCTCCCGCCACTCCGCCATGAGCGCTCGGTCCTTCACATCGCCGGTCATGACCAGAGGGTAGCAAAAAACGGACGAGAATGCACGTTCATTAAATGCGCTTGCATTGAATGCGCGTGCATGTAAGTCTGTCGTCATGACCTCTCCGTCAACTACCGTCCCCCGCACCGAAGACCGATGGAGTGCCCGCCAGTGGGGCACGCTCTTCGTGCTCTGCGGCGCGCTGTTCCTCGACGCCCTCGACGTGTCGATGGTCGGCGTTGCGCTTCCCTCGATCGGTGCCGACCTGCATCTTTCGACTTCCTCACTGCAGTGGGTCGTCAGCGGTTACATCCTCGGTTACGGCGGTCTGCTGCTGCTCGGCGGCCGGGCGGCCGACCTGCTCGGAAGGCGCCGGGTCTTCCTGACCGCACTCGCCGTCTTCGCCGTGGCCTCCCTGCTGGGCGGACTCGTCGACTCCGGTTCGCTGCTGATCGCCACCCGCTTCATCAAGGGCCTGAGCGCCGCGTTCACGGCGCCCGCGGGCCTGTCCATCATCACCACCACGTTCGCCGAGGGGCCCGTCCGCAACCGCGCCCTGACCATCTACTCCAGCTGCGGCGCCACCGGCTTCTCGATGGGCCTGGTGCTCTCCGGCTTCCTCACCGAGGCGGGCTGGCGCTGGACGATGCTGCTGCCCGCGCCCGTCGCCGTGGTGGCGCTGGTCGCCGGTCTGAAACTGATCCCCAGGACCCCGCGGGAGAAGCGCGAGGGCCGCGGGTACGACCTGCCGGGCGCCATCACCGGCACCGGGGCGATGCTCCTGCTGGTGTTCACCGTTGTCTCCGCGGGCCAGGCCGGCTGGGCCTCCACCCGGACGCTCGGTTCCTTCGCCGGGGTCGCCGCGCTGCTGGCCGCCTTCGTCACCATCGAGAACCGCTCGTCCCACCCGCTGATCCGGCTCGCCGTGCTGCGCACCTCCAACCAGGTGCGGGCCAACCTGGGCGCGGCCACGTTCTTCGGCTCCTACGTGGCGTTCCAGTTCCTCGTCACGCAGTACCTGCAGAACGTGCTCGGCTACAGCGCGATGCAGACCGCCCTGGCCTTCCTGCCGGCCGGTGCCCTGGTGGCGATCCTGTCCACGCGGATGGGCCCGATCGTGGACCGCTTCGGCACCTTGCGGGTGATCGCCTTCGGCTTCGCCGCCCTGGTGGTGGGTTACGTCCTCTTCCTGCGGATCAATCTGCACCCCAGCTACCCGGCGGTGATCCTGCCGTCGATGCTGCTGCTGGGCGCCGCCTTCGCCACCGGCTTCCCGTCGCTGAACATCCAGGCGACCAACGGCGTCCGCAACGAGGAGCAGGGCATGGTCTCCGGCCTGCTCAACACCTCCTTCCAGGTCGGCGGTGCCATCTTCCTCGCGGTGGTGACAGCGGTCGTCACCTCCGGTTCCGGCCGGCACGCGGCCGGCAAGCAGGCCGTCCTCGACAGCTACCGGCCCGGCCTGTGGACGGTCACCGGGATCGCCGCCGTCGGCCTGCTGCTCACTCTGTCCGGTCTGCGGTCCCGGCGTCCCTCCTACGGCACGCTGGTCGCCTCCTCCTCGGACGCGAAACCGCCCGTCGAGGCGTCCGACGCGGTCGCCGAGCGGTCGCAGCAGGTCGCGGTGCGCGACTGATTCCGGTGGCAGGGCCGCCCGCCGGCCCCGCCCCCCGGTCGGACCGGCCCCGCGCGAGGAGGGAACGCGCGGGGCCGGTCGGCGTGCGGGGGCGGTCGGCGTGCGGGGGGCGGCTACGGGGGTTCGCCGGGGGCGGCGGCGGGCGGCGGCCTTGCGGGTCCTGGCCTCGCGGGCATCGCCCGGGCGGGCCCTGCCGGGGTGCGGGCCCTGCCGGGGTGCGGGCCCTGCCGGGGTGCGGGGGTCGGGCCTTGCGGGAACGGCCGGTCAGCCGAGCCAGCCCGGTCGGACCAGACCGGATTCGTAGGCGAGGACGACCAGCTGGGCGCGGTCGCGGGCACCGAGCTTCACCATCGCGCGGCTGACGTGCGTCTTGGCGGTGAGCGGGCTGACCACGAGGCGGCGGGCGATCTCCTCGTTGGACAGGCCGATGCCGACCAGTGCCATCACCTCCCGCTCGCGGTCGGTCAACTGGTCGAGGGCGGCGGCCGCGGCGGGCGCCTTGGAACGGGCGGCGAACTCCGCGATGAGGCGGCGGGTGACGCCGGGCGACAGCAGGGCGTCACCGTCCGCCACGGTGCGCACGGCCCGCAGCAGTTCCTCGGGTTCGGTGTCCTTGACCAGGAAGCCGGAGGCTCCGGCGCGGATCGCCTCGAAGACGTATTCATCGAGCTCGAAGGTCGTGAGGATGACGACCTTCACACCGGCCAGGGCGGGGTCCTCGGTGATCCTGCGTGTGGCGGCGAGTCCGTCCATGGCCGGCATCCGGATGTCCATCAGCACGGTGTCCGGGGTCAGTTCGCGTATCCGGCGCAGCGCCTGCTCACCGTCCGCCGCCTCCCCCACCACCTCGATGTCGCCCTGAGCGTCCAGCAGGGCTCGGAAGCCCGCCCTGACCAGCACTTGGTCGTCGGCCAGCAGTACGCGGATCATGGGCGCTCCTCGGCGGGGGTCCTGCGGTCGGCCGGGCGGCGACCGGTACGGGCGGAGGCGGCGCCGTCCGGACCTGTGCTCCCTGCGCCGGTGCGGCCCGCGTCGGCGCGGCCGGCCGCAGGGGCTGCCGGACGGTCGGGGTACCGGGCCGCGGACCGGCCGGACAGGGGATCGGGCGCGGCGAGCGGAAGCCGGGCATGTACGCGGAAGCCGCCGTCGGGGCGGGGGCCGGTCTCGACGGTGCCGCCGAGCGCGGCGGCCCGCTCGCGCATGCCGACCAGGCCGTTGCCGCCGCCGGTCTCGCCGCCGTCGACCGCCGGGCCGTCGTCGTCCACCGAGAGGTCGAGCAGACCGGGCAGATAGGCCAGCCGGACCCGGGCCGCCCTGGCGCCGGAGTGCCGCACGATGTTGGTCAGCGCCTCCTGGACGATACGGAAGGCGGCGAGGTCGGCCCCCGGGGGCAGCGGGACCCGGTCCCCGTGCACCTCGACGTCGGCGGTCAGCCCGGCGGCGGTGGCCTGCTCGACGAGTTCGGGCAGCCGGTCGAGGCCGGGAGCGGGCGATCGGGGCGCCTCGCCGGGGGCCCGCAGGGTGCTGAGCACCTGGCGGACCTCCCCCAGCGCCTCCTTGCTCGCCGCCTTGATGGTGGTCAGCGCGGTACGCGCCTGCTCCGGCCGCTCGTCCATGAGCGCGAGGGCCACGCCGGCCTGCACGTTGATCACCGAGATGCTGTGGGCGAGGACGTCGTGCAGTTCGCGGGCGATCCGCATCCGCTCGCCGTCCACCCTGCGCCGCTCGGCCTCCTCCCGCTCCCTGCGCTCCCTGGCGATCTGCTCCCGGCGCAGCCGGTACAGCTCCGCCGCGGCGAGAACGGCGAGCAGCCAGGCCGCGACGCCCGACTCCTCGGCCCAGGAGGCACCGTGGTCGTGAGCGGGCGGCAGCCAGCGGTAGAGCCACTGGCCGACCACCGCGTGCCCGGCGTAGGCCACGGCGGCGATGATGAGTACGGCCCGGCGGTGACCGGCGGCCACCGCGCTGAAGAACGCCACGACGAAGCTGGCGAAGACCGGCCCCCAGGGGTATCCGAGGGCGAGGTAGAGCAGGGTGATCGCGCCCGTGGCGGCCGCCACGGCCACCGGACGGCGGCGGCGCAGGAGCAGCAGCGCGGGACCGGCCAGCAGCAGGAGGTAGCCCAGCGCGTCGAGCGTGACCCGCTGGGTCTGATGCCGCCCGGCCGCGCTGGAGCCGCCCACCTGGACGAACGCCAGCAGCAGGGCGGGGAACCAGGCGGGGCGCGCGCCTGGACCCCAGCGGCGGCGCCGCCCAGACGGTTCCTCGTACGTCATGCGTCCCACGCTAGACCGGGGCCGGCGGCCCGGGCGTCCGTCGGCAGGGGGCCGTGCCGCTACTTCGCGGGGAGTACGCCGGCCCCCGCGCTCGCCGCGTCGCCGGCGCTCGCCGTGTCGTCGGCGCTCGCCGTGTCGTCGGCGCCTTCCTTGCCTTCCGCGCCTTCCGTACGCTCCGCACCGTCCGCCGGTATGCCCTGGTCCTCGTCGGCGGGCCGGTGAGCGCCCGCCCCGTCGAACCCGGCGACGCGCAGGCCGGTCTGTGCGGCCACAGCGGCGGCGGCCCGGTCGAAGAACTCCGCGCGGGCCTCGACGACCTGGTTGAACTGGCCGAACACCTCGAAGCTGATGATGCCGAAGACCTGTGCCCAGGCGGCCACGAGCGCGGCGATGACGGGCACGGGCAGTTCGGGGGCGAGGTCGGCCGCCAGCCGGGCGGCGTCCACCCGGACGGGACCGGCGAGCGGTCTGCCGGGAGGGGGGCCGAGCAGGCCCCGCCGGTGGGCGTCACGGGCCACGGCGACCAGGGCGAGACCCACCCGGGAGCCGGGCACGACGGTGTCCTGCGGGGCCGAGTAGCCGGGCACCGGCGAGCCGTAGATCAGGGCGTATTCGTGCGGGTGGGCCACCGCCCAGTCGCGGGCGGCCCGGCACACGGCGATCCAGCGGACAAGCGGGTCGGCTTCCGGTCCGACCGCTTCCGCGGCGGCCTCGGCCGCGGCTCCTATGGCGTCGTAGGCGTCGATGATCAGCGCGGTGAGCAGGTCGTCCCGGCTGGGGAAGTAGCGGTAGAGGGCGGAGGAGACCATGCCGAGCTCCCGGGCGACCGCGCGCAGCGAGAGGCCGGTGGGCCCCGCGGCGGCGACCTGCCGTCTGGCTTCTTCCTTTATGGCCGCCGTGATTTCCACGCGGGCGCGTTCCCGTGCTCCTCGGATGACACTCATGCGATCAAGTGTGCCACATGCCGGAGCATCGACCACGAATGAGAGCGGTGCTCTTGTTTTTCGGCGGCCGCTCTGTCACGCTGTTCTCAAGCGAGAGCACCGCTCTCCCGATCGACTGGAGCCGTCATGTCCGAGCAGGTCCTGCACGTCAAGAAGCCCGGCTGGTTCACGCGCAACGTCTTCAACCGGCTGTTGGCCTGGCTCACCCGCCGCGGCCTGAGCGTGTGGGGGTCCCGAGTCCTGGCCGTGCGCGGGCGGAAGAGCGGCCAGTGGCGGCAGACGCCGGTCAACGTGCTGACGCTGGACGGAGAGCGGTACCTGGTGGCCCCCCGCGGCCACGTCCAGTGGACGCACAACATGCGGGAGGCCGGCGGCGGCCGCCTGATACTGGGCAAGCACGTCGAGGAGTTCGCCGCCACCGAGGTCGCCGACGACGAGAAGCCGGTTGTCCTGCGGTCCTACCTGAAGCGGTGGAAGGCCGAGGTGGGAGTGTTCTTCCGCGGCGTCGGCCCGGACTCCACGGACGAGCAGTTGCGGGAAATAGCGCCCGATCACCCCGTCTTCCGGATCCAGGCCCGCTGACCGCGCGGCGCCGCGCAACCGGCGGTGGGACCGGCCTCCCGCCCCGGGCCGAAAGGCCGCGGTCCGGACGCGCGGGCACCCACGCGCCGGCTCACGACCGGTCGGCGGCCTCCAGTGCGCGGCGGGCCAGCGGGTGGGTCCGGACGAGTTCGGCCAGCGAGCGCTTGCCGCGGGTGACGCCCGCGAAGGCGCGCCAGGCCGGTGGGAAGCTGGTGAGAGCCGCGTGCAGGATGCCCGGACGCTTCTCGAACAGGGCCAGCATCCGCCGGCCGACCCCCATCTCGACACCGAGCCCGGCCTTGACGGCGAAGGCGTAGTTGAGTGCCTGCCGACGGGCGTCCACCGCGTCGTGGGCCTCGGCGATGCGCACCGCCCACTCCCCCGCGAGACGTCCCGAGCGCAGGGCGTAGGAGATGCCTTCACGTGTCCACGGTTCGAGCAGGCCCGCGGCGTCCCCGCACACCAGCACGCGCCCGCGGGAGAGCGGGGAGTCATCGGCGCGGCAGCGGGTCAGATGGCCGGAGGAGACGCTGGGCTCGAAGCCGGCCAGGCCCAGGCGGGCGATGAAATCGTCCAAGTAGCGCTTGGTGGCGCCGCCGTCGCCGCGGGCGGAGATGACGCCCACAGTGAGGGAGTCGCCCTTGGGAAAGACCCAGCCGTAACTGCCGGGCAGCGGCCCCCAGTCGATGTGCACCCGGCCGGCCCAGTCCTCGGCGACCGCCGCGGGTACCGGGATCTCCGACTCCAGACCGAGGTCGACCTGGTCGAGTTTGACCCCGACGTGAGCTCCTATCCGGCTGGCGCTGCCGTCGGCGCCGACCACGGCCCGGGCGTAGACGACCTCCTCCTCGCGCTTGCCGCCCGCGCCGCCGCCGTTCAGTATCACGGCGACCGTGCGGCGGTCCGGTACGCCGGGGCCGTGCTGCTCCACCCGGGAGACGGTCGCGCCGGTGCGCACTTCGGCGCCGGCCGCGCGGGCGGCCTCGACCAGGCCGGCGTCGAACTCCGGCCGGTTGATGAGGCCGAAGAGCATCTGCCGGGACCGCTTGGTTCGGGTGAGCCGGCCGTTGAGGCTGAAGGTCACGGCGTGCACCCGGTCCCGCAGCGGGAGTTCGTACCCCGGCGGCAGGGAGTCCCGGGAGGGGCCGATGATGCCGCCGCCGCACGTCTTGTACCTGGGGAGTTCGGCCTTCTCCAGCAGCAGCACCCGGCGGCCCGTCACGGCCGCCGCGTGGGCGGCCGAGGCTCCGGCGGGACCCGCGCCGACCACCACGACGTCCCAGACGGGGGCCGTCCGGCCGTCCCCCGCACCGCTGTCCTGCCCCGCCTGCTCACCGCTCACGTCTGTTTTCGCTCCCGCTCGGCCCGACCGGCTGTCGTCGCTGTTCAGCCGCATCCTATTGCGCCCGACAGGCTCGCCGGGCTGTGGCACCATCGGCAGCGTGCCGTTGGGTGCGCCAACGACCGAAGCAGCTGCCGGATTCCTGCTAGGAGCCCTCATGTCCACCGTCCCGCTTGCCGAGACCGTCGCCTCGCTGATCCCCCGGGCCCGCGCCGAACTGGCGGAGCTGGTCTCCTTCGCCTCGGTCGCGGACTGGCGGCAGTTCCCCAGGAGCGAGTCGGAGAAGGCGGCGGCGTGGATCGCCGACGCGCTGACCGCGGAGGGCTTCCAGGACGTGGCCCTGCTGGACACGCCCGACGGCACCCAGTCGGTGTACGGCTTCCTGCCGGGCCCCGCGGACGCGCCGACAGTGCTGCTGTACGCGCACTACGACGTGCAGCCGCCGCTGGACGAGTCGGCCTGGCTGTCGCCGCCGTTCGAGCTGACCGAGCGGGACGGCCGGTGGTACGGGCGCGGGAGCGCCGACTGCAAGGGCGGCGTGCTGATGCACCTGACCGCCCTGCGGGCCCTGAAGGAGCACGGCGGGGTGCCGCTCAACGTCAAGGTGATCGTCGAGGGTTCCGAGGAGCAGGGCACCGGGGGCCTGGAGCGGTACGCCGAGCAGCACCCGGAACTGCTCGCTGCCGACACCATCGTGATCGGGGACGCGGGCAATTTCCGGCTCGGGCTGCCCACGGTGACATCCTCGCTGCGCGGCATGGCGCTGATGGAGGTCCGGGTGGCCACGCTGGAGGGCAACCTCCACTCCGGCCAGTTCGGCGGCGCCGCGCCGGACGCCCTGGCGGCGCTGATCCACATCCTCGCCTCGCTGCGCGACGAGAGGGGTGACACGACCGTCAATGGCCTCGACGCGAGCGGCCGGTGGGACGGACTCGGCTACGAGGAGGCCGACTTCCGCCGGGACGCCAAGGTGCTCGACTCGGTGGGCCTCATCGGCACCGGCACCGTGTCCGACCGGTTGTGGGCGCGCCCGGCGGTCACCGTACTGGGCATCGACGCGCCCCCGGTCGTCGGCGCCACGCCCTCCGTACAGGCCACGGCGGGCGCCCTGGTGAGCCTGCGGGTGCCCCCGGGCGTGGACGCCCTCACGGCCGCCGAGGCGCTCAGCGACCACCTGCGGACCGCGGCGCCCTGGGGCGCGAGGGTGGAGACGACGCTGAGGGGCGACGGGCAGCCGTTCGCCGCGGACACCGCCAGCCCGGCGTACGGCGCGATGGCGGAGGCGATGCGGGATGCGTACGGGCAGGAGATGGCGGTGGCCGGCCAGGGCGGCTCCATCCCGCTGTGCAACACCCTGGCGACCCTCTACCCGCGGGCGGAGATCCTGCTGATCGGGCTGAGCGAGCCGCAGGCGCAGATCCACGCGGTCAACGAGAGCCTGTCGCCGGAGGAGTTCGAGCGGATGTCGCTGACGGAGGCGCTGTTCCTGACCCGCTACGCGGTCTCGCAGTCGGCGGGTCAGGGGGTCTGAGCGGGCCCGGTGACGCGGGCCCGGTGTCCGGCGCCGCGCAGGCGCGGATTCCGGGCCCCGGCGCCCCGGGGTCCCCGAGCGACCGGGCGGCTCCCGGAGCGCGCCGGGGACGGCCCGGACGCGGTCACTGCGCCGGCCGGCCGGCTTCCAGGTTGAGCGGGCGGCCCTGTTCGCGGGCCCGCAGCGCCCAGCGCAGCCGGTCCAGACGCACCGGAGGCAGCAGGCGCGCGGCCTCCTCCTCGGTGACGAAGCGCCAGTCGCGCAGTTCGGCGTCCGGCAGCAGCAGCCTGTTGATGTCCGCGCTGGTCACCCGGCCGCCGTCGAAGATGAGGCGCAGACCGCCGTGACCGGGCGGTCTCGGCGGTTCCCAGTCGACGACGAGGAGTTCCAGGCCGCCGCTGAGTTCGAGGCCGAGTTCCTCGGCGACCTCGCGGTGCCCGGCGCGGGCGGGGGACTCTCCGGGCTCCACGATTCCGCCGGGGAACTCCCAGCCCGGTTTGTAGGTGGGGTCGACCAGCAGGACGCGGTCGTCGTCGTCGAACAGCAGGACCCCGGCCGCCACCGTCTCGGCGCGCGGTTCCGGGGTCTGGACGATGCCGCAGGCCCCCGCCCCGCGGCTGACCGCCTCGGCCACCGCCACGGCGGTCTGCCTGGGCGTCAGCCCGGCGGTGCGCAGCACATGCGCGTCCATGACCAGCCACGGCAGCGCCGCGGTGTAGTCGGCGATCCGGTCCTGGGCCCGGCGGCGGGCGGCCTTGTCCGCCTCGGCGTCGTCCGGATGGTCGCGGCGGGCGGCGATACGCTGCCGCAGGATCGTTTCTCCAGGCTCAAGGAGGACATGCCGGACCTCGATCCCCCGCGAGGCGAGCCCACCGAAGATCTCGTCCCGGTAGTCCTGGCGCAGCAGCGACATGGGCACCACCAGCACCCCGCCCACCTCGGCGAGCAGTGCGGCCGCCGTGTCCACCACCAGTCGCCGCCAGACGGGGAGTTCCTGGCAGTCCGCGATGTCGCGCAGGCGCTTGTCGGGCAGCAGTTCGCGCAGGCATCGGCTCAGCGGCTCGGGCTCGTACAGGGTGCTCTCCGGTATCAGGTCCAGCATCTCGCGCGCGGCGCGGCTCTTGCCCGCGCCGAACGGCCCGTTCACCCAGATGATCACGGTGCCCCCTTCTCCGTAGACCCCTACGAATTGCCCGGATCATCGGCACCGGCAAACGCGGTGTCCACGGGAGCGCCGCCGCCCGCCCGCGGCGGCAGCGGCAGGCGGCGGGGCGGCGAGCGCGGCCGAGACCGCATCGTCCCGGCGGGGCCCGCCACCTCGGGCCGGTAGCGTCAGCGTCCCGACCACGGACGGTTCGACCGCCGCCGCCCCGCACGCCGGACAGCCGCCCGCCGGGTCCGGCCGGGCCCCGCAGGACGCGTGGCGGAAGGTGCGCGACGGTTCATCCTCCGCGAGGCGCCGGCAGCCTCACGTCATCAGGCCGTGCGGCGGCTGCCGCAGGCCGAGACCGGCGCCGGTGAGGACGCGGTCGTCCCGCGGCGGCGCCTGCTGGTACGTCTTCCCTGCGCAGCGGCGCCGCCGCGGTGAGGGCGGCGAGCCCTCGCGGAAAGCACGTGTCGCGGGACGTCGCGGTGGACCGGGAAGTCGGACCCGCGCACGCCGTAAAAAATCGCCGCCGCCGCGCCGGCCCCGGGCCGGCGCCCGCCCGCGTTCCCGCTACCCCAGCGGCGTGAACGCCTCCAGCCGCAGGGCCACGGCGGCGGCCGCCGCGGCTCCCACCAGGCCCGCGTCCGTACCGAGCTTGGCGGGCACCACCTCGACCCCCGCGGCGAAGGACAGCGTGGCGTACCGGGTCAGGTGCTCGCGCAGCGGGTCGAACAGCAGGGGACCCGCGCCGGCGACCCCGCCGCCGATCACCGCGACGTCGATCTCGACGAGAGTGGCGGTCGCCGCGATGCCCGCCGCGAGCGCCTGGGCGGCGCGGTCGAAGGAGGCGAGGGCGAGGGGGTCGCCTGCTCGGGCGGAGTCGGCCACGGCCGCCGCCGTGGGCGCGGCGCCGGCCGGCGGACACCATCCGGCGGCCAGGGCGCGGCGGGCGATGTTGGGCCCGCTGGCGATGCGTTCGACGCAGCCGCGCGAGCCGCAGGGGCAGGGGTCGCCGTCGAAGTCGACACTGATGTGCCCGATGTGGCCGGCGTTGCCCGTGGGTCCGGGCAGGAGCGCGCCGCCGAGGACCAGGCCGCCGCCGACCCCGGTGGAGACCACCATGCACAGCGCGTTGTCGTAGCCGCGGGCCGCGCCCTGCCAGTGCTCGGCGGCGGTCATGGCCACCCCGTCGCCGGCCAGGACGACCGGAAGGCCGCCGACCGCCTCGGCCACCCGGGCCACGAGCGGGTAGTCGCGCCAGCCGGGTACGTTGACCGGGCTGACCGTACCGCCCACGGCGTCCACCGGTCCCGCGCTGCCGATGCCGACCGCGACCGCGCCGGGCCACCGCACGGCCGCCCGCAGTTCGGCGATCACCTCGGCGACCGCGGCCATCACGGTCTCCGCGTCCCCGTCCGGAGGCGTGGGCCGCAGCGCGCGCCGCACCAGCGCCCCCTTCGTGTCGACGAGCGCCCCGGCGATCTTCGTCCCGCCGATGTCCAGTGCGGCCACGAGTGGACCGGTCGCGCCGTGTGGGGCCTGCATCGCTCGGAGGTCTCCTGTCGTCGATTCGGCGTCGTTGTCGCGCCGGGGCACCGCGCGAGCGGTACCGGAGGTAGTCTCCCCTCTGACTGACAACGTTGTCCATCTCCGGCCGCAGGGAATACTACGACCGTGACACAAACACCTGGACGTACGCCCCGCCCCACCATGAAGGACGTCGCCGCCCGGGCGGGCGTCGGTCTCAAGACGGTCTCGCGGGTGGTGAACGAGGAACCGGGCGTCACCCCGGACACCGCGGCGCGCGTCCAGGCGGCGATCGAGGCCCTGGGCTTTCGCCGCAACGACAGCGCGCGGCTGCTGCGCACCCGGCGCACCTCCAGCGTCGGGCTGGTCCTGGAGGATCTCGCGGACCCGTTCTACGCCGCGCTCAGCCGCGCGGTCGAGGACGTCGCCCGGGCGCACGGCGCGCTGCTGTTCACCGGTTCCAGCGCGGAGGACCCGCGCCGCGAGCAGGAACTGGTGCTGGCCTTCTGCGCCCGCCGGGTGGACGGCCTGGTGGTGGTGCCGGCCGGCGACGACCACCTGTACCTCGGCCCGGAGATAGAAGCCGGTGTCGCGACCGTCTTCGTGGACCGCCCGGCCGGCCGTCTGGAGGCCGACGTGGTCCTGACCGACAACGCGGGCGGGGTACGCGAGGGCATCGCCCACCTGGTCGCGCACGGCCACCGCAGGATCGGATTCATCGGCGACCTGCCGGGCATCCACACCGCGGCCGAGCGGCTGCGCGGCTACCGCGAGGCCATGGCCGGGGCGGGCCTTCCGGTGCGCGCCGAGTGGTGCGCGATGGGCCCGACGACGCCCGACCGCGTACGGGCCGCGCTCGCCGCGATGCTGACCGGTCCCGAGCCGGTCACCGCGCTGTTCGCTGGCAACAACCGCGTCACCGTCACCGCCGTTCGCGTGCTGTCCGGGCAGCCGCGCCCGATCGCCCTGGTCGGCTTCGACGACTTCGAGCTCGCCGATCTGCTCGATCCCGCGGTCACGGTCGTGGCCCAGGACGCCCCCGGGATGGGCCGCAGCGCGGCTCAGCTCCTCTTCCGGCGGCTCGACGGCCTCGCCCCGGCCGAGCCGTCCCGGGTCGAACTGCCGGTCCGCCTCATCCCGCGCGGCTCCGGCGAGATTCCGCCGGCCGAGTGACGGGCAGGGGCCGCGCCCCCGGCTCGACCGCCGCCCCCCGTCCTCCTTGCCGCCGCCCGATCGCCGACCGCTCCGTTGCCGCCCCTCCCTCACCGGCCGGCCCGCGCACCCGCGCGACCGCCGACCGCCCCCCTTGCCGTCGCCCTGCCCCCTGCCGGCCCGCGCGTTCCGCCGTCCCTGCGCCCGCGAGCCGCCACGCCCGCCGCGGTAAGGCCATCGGCACGAAGTGACGAGCCCCTCGATCAGCGCCCTCCGCGGCCCGCCAGCGCGTCGAGGTCCGCCCGGGACAGGCCGGTGCCCTCGGTGACCTCCTCGGCGGACAGGGCGCCGCAGTCGAGCGCGCGCAGGAGGTCGGCGCTCAGGGCGCGGGCCGTCGCGGGTTCGTCCATGACGTCGGCCTCCGCTTTGGCCGTATAGGCGGTCAACCGGGCGGCGGACGCGGGGAATCCCTCGCGGTAGAAGGCGTAGACGGCGGCGTAGCGGGTCGGCAGGTGGGCCGGGTGCATGTCCCAGCCCTGGTAGTACGCGTGGGCCAGCGAGCGGCGGACCAGCCCGTAGTGCAGTCGCCAGGCCGAGTGGACGCGCTCGGTGGTGCCGACCGGCAGCACGTTGGTGGAGCCGTCGCTGAGCCGCACGCCGGTGCCCGCCGCCGCGGCCTGCATCACGGCCTTTGCGTGGTCGGCGGCGGGGTGGTCGAGGGACTGGTGGGCCGCGCTGACGCCGCAGGCCGCGCTGTAGTCGAAGGTGCCGTAATGGAGCGCGGTGGCGCGGCCCCCGGCGGCCTCGATCAGCCGCGGCACGCCGGCGGCGCCGTCCGGGCCGAGGACGGCCTGGGGAGTCTCGATCTGGATCTCGAACCCGATCCGCCCGTCCGGCAGCCCCGCTGCCCGCTCGAACTCCCCGCACAACCGGGCCATGGCCGCGACCTGCGCGGGAAAGGTGACCTTGGGCAGCGTGAGCACGAGCCCGTCCGGCAGCCCCCCGCCGGCCAGCAGCCCGGTCAGGAACAGGTCGAGGGTGCGGATGCCGCGCTCGCGCACCGCCGCCTCCAGGCACTTCATGCGGATGCCGACGTACGGCGGGGCGGTCCCGGCGGCGACCGCCGCGGACACGGTACGGGCGGCGGCGACGGCGGCCGCGTCCTCCTCCGCGTCGGACCGGTGCCCGTAGCCGTCCTCGAAGTCGATCCGCAGGTCCTCGACCGGTTCGCGGCGCAGCTTGGCCCGTACCCGGTCGTGGACGTCGGCGGCCAGGGCGAGGGGCAGACCGAGTACGGCCGCGAGATCCCTCGGGCCGGGCGCGTGGGCGTCCAGGGCGGCCAGGGCCCGCTCGCCCCATTCCCGGACGGTCCGTTCGGTGAACACGTCGGCGGGGACGTAGACGGTGTGCACGGGCTGGCGGGTGCCGGGGTCGCCGGGGTAGCGGCGGGCCAGTTCCGCGTCGGTGGCGGCGAGCGAGGCGCCGATCTCCCGGCGCACCGCGTCGGTCAGCGTGGTCGCGTCCGGCATGGCGGGACCCTCCCGTCCTTCAACAGACCGTTGAAGCGACGCTAGCGGCGGCCTCCACCAGGGTCAACGGGGCGTGGAAGGCGGCGGGTCCGTTCCGTCGGCGTCGACATGACGCTTCGACGCCTTGTCGACAGATCACCGTCGCGGATTCGCGGCGGGCACGGCCGAGCCCCCGTACGTGCGAGCGCGTACGGGGACGTACGGGCACGTTCGGGGGCTCGGCGGGCACCGGCCGGGCGGACCCTCAGCCCTTGCGGGCCTTGATCTCCTCGGTGAGCCGGGGGACGACCTGGAACAGGTCGCCGACCACGCCGAAGTCGACCAGGTCGAAGATCGGGGCCTCGGGGTCCTTGTTGACCGCGACGATGGTCTTGCTGGTCTGCATGCCGGCCCGGTGCTGGATGGCGCCGGAGATGCCGTTGGCGATGTACAACTGCGGCGAGACCTGCTTGCCGGTCTGGCCGACCTGGTTGGCGTGCGGGTACCAGCCCGCGTCCACCGCGGCGCGCGAGGCGCCCACGGCCGCGCCCAGGGAGTCGGCCAGTTCCTCGATGACGTGGAAGTTCTCCGCGCCATTGACGCCGCGGCCACCGGAGACCACGATCGCGGCCTCGGTCAGCTCCGGCCGCCCCGTCGACTCGCGCGGGGTGCGCGAGACCACCTTGGTGCCCCGGGCCAGGTCCGAGAAGGCCACCGTGAGCGGCTCGACCGCGCCGGCCGCGGGGGCGGTCTCCACCGGGGCGGAGTTGGGCTTGACCGTGATGACCGGGACGCCCTTGGTGACACGGGACTTGGTGGTGAACGCGGCGGCGAACACCGACTGGGTGGCCACGGGACCCTCGTCACCGGCCTCGACGTCGACGGCGTCGGTGATGATGCCCGAGCCCAGGCGCAGGGCCAGCCGGGCGGCGATCTCCTTGCCCTCGCCCGAGGAGGGCACGAGCACGACGGCCGGCTCCACGGCCTTGGCCGCGGCTTCCAGCGCGTCGACCTTCGGGACGACGAGGTAGTCGGCGAACTCCGGGGCGTCGGCGGCCAGCACGCGGGTCGCGCCGTGCTCACCCAGCGTCTTCGCGGCCTCCTCGGCGCCCGGGCCCAGGTGCACGGCCACCGGCTCGCCCAGGCGGCGGGCCAGGGTCAGCAGTTCGAGGGTCGGCTTGCGGACGGCGCCGTCCACGTGGTCGACATAGACAAGGACTTCAGCCATGGGAATCGCTCTCCTGCGGGGATGAGTGGTGGGGCGGTCGGCGGACCGCGGGCGTCAGATGAACTTCTGGCTCGCCAGGAACTCCGCGAGCTGCTTGCCGCCCTCGCCCTCGTCCTTCACGATCGTGCCCGCGGTGCGCGGCGGCCGCGCCGTGGCGCCGTCCACCGCGCTCCAGGAACCGCCCAGGCCCACCTCCGCCTCGTCGATGCCCAGGTCCGACAGCTCCAGCGACTCCACCGGCTTCTTCTTCGCCGCCATGATCCCCTTGAACGACGGGTAGCGGGCCTCGCCGGACTGGTCGGTCACCGACACCAGCGCCGGCAGCGACGCCTCCAGTTGCTCGCTCGCCGCGTCCCCGTCGCGGCGGCCGGTCACCGTGCCGCCCTCGACCGCGACCTGGGACAGCAGCGTCACCTGCGGGACGCCCAGCCGCTCGGCCAGCAGGGCCGGCAGCACGCCCATCGTCCCGTCGGTCGACGCCATACCGGTGACCACCAGGTCGTAGCCCACGTGCTCGATCGCCTTGGCCAGCACCAGGGAGGTGCCGATCACGTCGGTGCCGTGCAGCGCCTCGTCCTCCACGTGCACGGCCTTGTCCGCACCCATGGACAGCGCCTTGCGCAGCGCGTCCTTGGCGTCCTCGGGACCGACGGTCACCACGGTCACCTCGGCGTCGTCCGCCGCCTCGGCGATCTGCAGCGCCTGCTCGACCGCGTACTCGTCCAGCTCGGACAGCAGGCCGTCCACCGCCTCGCGGTCGGTGGTCAGGTCCTCGGCGAAGTGACGGTCACCCGTGGCATCGGGCACGTACTTCACAGCCACTACGATCCTCAAGCTCACGCCTGCTCTCCTACTGCTTCGTCCTGCACGTCATCGTCCAGTCGCCCGGCGTGCCGCTGCCCGGCGCGGGGGCGCCGCCACGGGTACGGTCCTGACCCGGTACGGCGCGCGCCGCGGGGCCGGCCCGGGAAAGCGCCCCTGAACCGCAGCATAGGCGCCTGCGGTCGCGGCTCCCGGCCGGGGCACGGCAACTGCCCCTTCCGTTATATTACTCGCCAGTACACCGAGGTCGTGCCGTATCCGCAAGGCTCGTGGACTGTGACCTGCCTGACGCCGCCGACCGGTTCACGCCCGGTTCCGGGCGCTCGCGCCCATGCGCTCGTGCCCGTCAGCGCGGCAGCCGGCGGAAGCCGCCCTGGTGGTACAGCAGCGGGCCGCCGGGGCCGTGCGGGTCGGCGGCGACAACGTGGGCGACGACGATCCGGTGGTCGCCGGCCGCCACCCGCTCCAGCACGCGGCCGACCAGCCACGCCGAGACACCGTCGAGCAGCGGCACCCCGTGCGGCCCGTGCCGCCACCGGGTGGGCGGCGCGAACCGGTCGGCGCCGCTCCGGGCGAAGACCGAGGCCAGTTCCTCCTGGTGGTCGCCGAGTATGTGGACGCCGATGAACTCCGCCTCGGCGACGGCCGGCCAACTGGACGAGCCCAGGCTGATGCCGAAGGACAGCAGCGGGGGCTCGGCGGCGACCGAGGTGAGCGAGGTGGCCGTGAAGCCGGCCGGGCCGTGCCGGCCGGCGGCGGTGATCACCGCGACCCCGGCGGCGTGGCGGCGGAAGGCGGAGCGGAAGACGGCCGGGTCGACGCCGGGACGGTGACCGGTGCCGTGATCCGGATCGTGACCGGGACCGTGAGCGAAGCCGTCGCCCGATCCCTCGCCGCATCCCCCGCAGGCGCCGTCGTCTTCGTCGGGACCGCCGTCGAGGCGGCCGCCGGGAGCGTCAGGGGCGTCATCGGCCGGGGAGGCGGTTCCGGGGGCGGGCCGGGACGCCGCCGGGCGGGCGGGATCGGCTCCGGAACCGGGTCCGGTGGCGGAGCGCCGAGCGCCGCTCCGGTCCGCGGACTCGGCCTCGGGCCGGCTGCCGGGGCGCGGTACGGATCCGGACACGGGCGTGCCGCGGGTGTGGGTCGTTGCGGTCACAGGGTCGTCCTTCTGGAGCGTGCGCGAGCGGGCCGGTGGCGGTGGTTGTGCGGGCGGAAGGTGCTCAGCGGCTCGGACAGCGCGCGCTGCGGTGCCGTCCGAAGTCGACGTCGGCGCGCGTGCACAGAAGGGGGCCTCGCGACATAACGTCAGAGTGACGATTCGACACCCGCCGCGTCAAGGGCCGGCCGCCAGGTGGAACGCCCGTCACATCCGCTGCGCCGCGCCGGGCCCGCCCGTCCGCGCTCGGACCGCCGCGCCCAGCGCGGCTATGACGTCGACCCGCCGGGGCTGTCCGGCCGCGCGGCGGACCACCGCGCCATCGGCGTCGAGCACCAGCACGGTCGGGGTCCTGACGATGTCCAGCCGCCGTACCAGATCGAGATGCGCCTCCGCGTCGACCTCGATGTGGCGGACGCCATCCACCATGCCAGCCACGTCCTCCAGCACCCGCCGGGTGGCCCGGCAGGGCGCGCAGAAGGCGCTGGAGAACTGCACCAAGGTGGCCCGCTCCCCCAGCCGACCGCCCAGGTCCGCCGCCGTCAAGCGCTCGCCGCCGTCCTCGTCCCGCACCCGCGTCCTCCCTTCCCGCGCTCGCGCGCGATGCCGTGCCCGCCCCACAGCCGGCGCGGCCGGTGCCATGGGAAGCGTTCCCCCGGCCGCAGCCATTCCCGCGGACCGCCGTCCTCGCGACAAGACCGCGGCGGCGAGGACCGGTGTACGACGGGCCCGGCGAAGGGGCAGGGTGAGAAGTATCTCGACCCCACGGGGGGCGTGCGGGATGACAGGGATCCGGTCGGCGGGAGACCATCGGTGCGCCGCCGGCACACCCGCGGGCGCGCAACCGGCCCGGGTGCGCCGCCCGGAGAGAGCAGGTCCCCCCGATGGCCGACCTCCTGTACCCGCCCGTGATCGGCGTGGTCCGCGCCCTGTTCAAGGCGCAGGGCCTGCGGTTCGACATCCGCGGCACCGAGCACGTGCCGCGCGAGGGCGGCGCGCTGCTGGTGAGCAATCACATCGGCTACCTGGACTTCATGTTCTGCGGGCTGGCCGCGCGTCCGGCCGGGCGGCTGGTGCGGTTCATGGCCAAGGAGCAGGTGTTCCGGCACCGGCTGTCGGGGCCGCTGATGCGCGGCATGAAGCACATACCGGTCAACCGCGCCGAGGGCATGCCGGCCTACGCCCACGCGCTGGACGCGCTGCGCCGCGGCGAGATCGTCGGGGTGTTCCCCGAGGCGACCATCTCGCAGTCGTTCACGCTGAAGTCGTTCAAGTCCGGTGCGGCGCGGCTGGCGATGGAGGCCGGGGTGCCGCTGCTGCCGATGGCGCTGTGGGGCACCCAGCGGCTGTGGACCAAGGACCGGCCGCGCCGCCTGGGCCGCACCCGGTTCCCCGTGGTGATGCGGGTGGGCGAGCCGATGCTGCCGGACGAGGGCGAGCGGGCGGGCGCCCTGACCCGGCGGCTGAGGTCGCGGATGGCGGAACTGCTGGAGGAGTGCCGGCTCGCCTACCCGGACAAGCCGGCGGGTCCCGAGGACGGTTGGTGGCTGCCCGCGCATCTGGGCGGCACCGCTCCCACTCCCGAGGAGGCGGCGGCACGCGACCGCGCCGACTCCTGGCGGAACTGAGCCGGCGCCGCCGCCACCGCCGTTACGCGGCCATCTCCTCCCTGAGCGCCGCCGCGAACGCGTCCACGTCCGCCTCCGTGGTGTCGAAGGCGCACATCCAGCGGACCTCGCCCGTCGCTTCGTCCCAGAAGTAGAAGCGGAAACGCTTCTGCAGCCGCTCGCTCACCTCGCGGGGCAGCAGGGCGAAGACGGCGTTGGACTGGACCGGCCGCAGCACCGTCACCCCGTCGACCTCCCGTACCGCCTCTTCCAGGCGACGGGCCATGGCGTTGGCGTGGGCGGCGCTGCGCAGCCACAGGTCGCCCGCCAGCAGCGCCTCGAACTGCACCGACACGAAGCGCATCTTCGACGCCAGCTGCATCGACATCTTGCGCAGGTAGCGCACGGACCGTACCCGCTCGGGACTCAGGACCACCACGCACTCGCCCAGCAGCAGGCCGTTCTTCGTGCCGCCGAACGAGAGGAGGTCGACCCCCGCGTCGGTGGTGAAGGCGGCCAGGGGCACGCCGAGGCTCGCGGCGGCGTTGGCGATGCGGGAACCGTCCATGTGGACGGCCATGCCCCGCTCGTGGGCGTGGTCGCAGACCGCCTTGATCTCGGCGGGTGTGTAGCAGGTGCCCAGTTCGGTGGTCTGTGTGATCGAGACGACCTGCGGCTGGGCGCGGTGCTCGTCGTCGAAGCCGTACGCCTGCCGGTCGATCAGCTCGGGGGTGAGCTTGCCGTCCGGGGTGGGCACGGTCAGCAGCTTCAGCCCGCCCATGCGCTCGGGCGCGCCGCACTCGTCCACGTTGATGTGGGCGCTGTCGGCGCAGATCACCGCGCCCCAGCGTTCGGTCACGGCCTGGAGGGCGGTGACGTTGGCCCCGGTGCCGTTGAACACCGGGAAGACCTCCGCCGCCGGCCCGAAGTGGCGGCGGAAGACGTCCTGGAGGTGGGCGGTGTACACGTCGTCGCCGTAGGCGACCTGGTGGCCGCCGTTGGCGAGGGCGAGCGCCGCCATGACCTCGGGGTGCACGCCCGCGTAGTTGTCGCTGGCGAACCCGCGCACCTGCGGGTCGTGGCGGCGGACGGCGTCGGTGGCGCGGCCCGGCTCGCGCCGGGGGTCCTGATGGTGCGGATCGTGCTCCTTGTGCGGCTCTGTTCGGTCTGTCACGGTCGGGGCGTCAGCCACTGTCGGGTCCCGTTCACTTCCGTTGGGCTCTGGTTCCAGACGTCCGCGATGGCCTCGGCCAGGTCGCGCACGTCCGTGAAGCCGGCGAATTTGGCGTTCGGGCGCTGGGCCCGCAGTTCATCGTGCACCAGGGCCTTGATCACCAAGATGGTGGCCGCCGCCCTGGGGCCGTCGTCGCCGCCGAGCTTGCGGAAGGAGTCGCCCATCGCCAGGGTCCACGCCTCGGCCGCGGCCTTCGCCGCGGCGTAGGCCGCGTTTCCCGCCGTGGGCTGACTCGCGCCGGACGCGCTGATCAGCACGTACCGGCCGCCGGGGCTGCGCAGCAGCCCGTCGTGGAAGGCGAGGGAGGTGTGCTGGACGGTCCGGACGAGCAGCTTCTCCAGCACGTCCCAGTCGGCCAGTTCGGTCTCCGGGAACGACGCCGAGCCGCGCCAGCCGCCGACCAGGTGCACCAGGCCGTCCACCCGGCCGTGGTCCTTCTCGATGCGCGCCGCCCAGTCCTGGGCGGCCTCCAGGTCGAGCAGGTCCACGATCTCGCCGGTGATGTCCGCGCCACCCGCGTCGTACCGCGCGGCGTCCACCGCCTGCGCGAGCCGCTCGGGGTCCGCGTCCACCGCGATCACGTGGCCGCCGGCGCGCGCGAGCCGCTGCAGTACCGCACGGCCCGCCGGTCCCCCGGCGCCCGCCACGGCGATCACCGCCCCGTCGAGTCCGCCTCTGTACGTGTCGGTCGTCATCTGCGCCTCCTCGGACTGACCGGTCACGCGGCGCCCCGCAGCACACTGTCGCCGGTGATCCCCTTGGTAGAGGCGATCACTGTACGGAGCTTCTTGGCAAGGGCCTCGTAGAACATGCTGAGCGGGAACTCGTCCGGCAGCACGTCGTCGACGAGCTTGCGAGGCGGGAGCGACAGGTCCAGGGCCTCGGGCCCCTTGGCCCAGACCGAGCCGGGGTGCGGGGAGAGGTAGGTGGCGACCAGATCGTAGGCGGCGAACCAGTGCACGAGTTTCGGCCGGTCGATACCGTCCCGGTACAGCTTCTCGATCTCGGCGCAGAGCTGGTTGGTGACCTGGGGCGCGCGCTCCCAGTCGATGTGCAGGGTGTTGTCCGTCCAGCGTACGGCGTCGTGCTTGTGAAGGTAGGCGAACAGGAGCTGGCCGCCGAGCCCGTCGTAGTTGCGGACCCGCTCGCCGGTGACCGGGAAGCGGAAGAGCCGGTCGAAGAGGATGGCGTACTGCACGCCCAGTCCCATCGGGTGGCCCTCGGCCTGCAGCTCGACCGCCTCCTTGAAAGAGGTCAGGTCGCAGCGCAGCTCCTCCAGGCCGTACATCCAGAAGGGCGCGCGCTGCTTGATCATGAAGGGGTCGAACGGCAGGTCGCCGTGGCTGTGCGTGCGGTCGTGGATCATGTCCCACAGGACGAAGGTCTGCTGGGCCAGCTCCTGGTCCTCGACGAGACGGGCGGCCTCCTCGGGCAGTTCCAGGCCCAGGGTGCCGACCGCGGCGGCGGTGACCGCGCGGAAGCGGGCGGCCTCGCGGTCGCAGAAGATGGCGCCCCAGGTCCAGCGCTCCGGCGCCTCGCGCACGGCGACGGTCTCCGGGAAGAGGACCGCGGAGTTGGTGTCGTACCCCGGGGTGAAGTCCTCGAAGGTGATGGGCACGAAGAGCGGGTTGTCGTACCGACTGCGCTCCAGTTCGGCCAGCCAGTCGGGCCACACCACGCGCAGGACGACCGCCTCCAGGTTGCGGTCCGGGTTGCCGTTCTGCGTGTACATCGGGAAGACCACCAGGTGCGCCAGCCCGTCGCGGCGGTCGGCGGCGGGCTGGAAGGCCAGCAGCGAGTCGAGGAAGTCGGGAACGCCGAAACCGCCGTCGGCCCAGCGGCGCAGGTCCGCCACCAGGGCGCGGTGGTACGCGGCGTCGTGCGGCAGCAGCGGCGAGAGCTGCTCGACCGCGTCCACCACCCTGTCCAGGACGAGCGCGGCGTCCTGGCGGCTGGGCGCGCCGTCGGCGTCGAAGTCGATGGAGCCGTCCTTCCGCTGCCACGGCCTGATGGCTTCGACGGCCTGCTTCAGCACGGCCCACTGAGGGTGGCCCGTCACACTGTCGCCGGATATACCGCCCCGCTCGGCCGCCATCGGCGAAAGAACTTCTGCCACGACCCCTCCTTCACAAAAGAACCTGCTGTCGTCTCACCGTATCCGTCGTATCGACATACCTTCAAGGGGAGCCCGCGGAGATCGTCCCGCACACGGGGCCCGCAACCGGCCTTCTTCCTGCCTCATCCCGAACGGGTCACCAGAATTTGCGCCGCGAACGGTGAGCCGAAAGGGCGACGCCCGGGGGGCGGACGCGGTGGGCGGCGGTGACGCACGACCCCGACTCGTCATGGCGCGTTCGGCCCCGAGACGCCCGCGCTCGCTAGGGTTGCCGCCATGAGCTTCCTCACCGTCGGTCACCGCGGGGTCATGGGCGTGGAGCCGGAGAACACCCTGCGGTCCTTCCGCCGGGCCGAGCGGGCCGGTCTCGACCAGGTCGAGCTGGACCTGCACCTGAGCAAGGACGGCGCCCTGGTCGTGATGCACGACGCGACCGTCGACCGCACGACGGACGGCAGCGGCCAGATCCGCGACCTGACGCTGGAGGAGATCCGCGGCCTGGACGCGGGGCTGGGCGAGCGCGTTCCTGTCTTCGAGGAGGTCCTGGACGCGGTGACGCGGCCGATCCAGGCCGAGATCAAGGACGTGGCCGCGGCCCGGGCGGTCGCGCGGGTGCTGCGCGAACGCGGCGAGACCGAGCGGGTCAGTGTGCTGTCCTTCCACGACGAGGCCCTCGCCGAGGTCCGCGCGCTGCTGCCCGAGGCACGCACGGTGCTGGTCGCCAGCCGGCTCGGCCCGCAGATCGTCGACCGCGCGCAAGCCGTGGGCGCCCGCCTGGTCAGCCTGGACCTGACCCGGCTCAGCCTGGACGTCGTGCGCCACTGCCAGGCCGCGGGGATCGCCGTCATGGCCTGGACGGTGAACACCGCCCAGGACTGGGCGCTGGCCCGCGCGTTCGGCCTCGACGGGGCCGCCACCGACCTGCCGGCGGAACCCGCCGCTGCCTGAGCGCGGGCCGCGCGCCCACGCCCTCTCCCGTCCGCGGCGCCGGCGGCAACCCGGGGTCCGATTCCGCCGTCCGGAGGGCCCGGAGGCAGCTCGCGGCGGCCGGCCCCGAGTCCGTCCGCCCGGCCGGTCCGGGTCCTGTTCCCGCGCCCGCGCCCGCGCCTGCCTCAGGCCAGCTTCTTGGTCAGCAGCTCGAACTGCAGATCGTCGCGGGTCGGGATGCCGAACCGCTCGTCACCGTACGGGAAGGGGCTCATCCGGCCGGTCCGCGTGTAGCCGCGGCGGGCGTACCAGGCCATGAGGTCCTCACGCACGGAGATCACGGTCATGTGCATCTCCACGACGCCCCACTCGTCGCGGGCGAAACGCTCCGCCTCCGCGATGATGATCTTCCCCAGCCCGGCGCCCTGCAGCTCGGGCCGCACCGCGAACATGCCGAAGTAGGCGTGCTCGCCGCGGTGCTCCAGTTGGCAGCAGGCCACGAGCTCGCCGCCGACCTCCACCGCCACGAGCCGGCTGCCCGGCTTGCTCATGACCTCCAGCACGCCCTCGGAGTCGGTGCGCTGCCCTTCCAGGATGTCCGCCTCGGTGGTCCAGCCGGCGCGGCTGGCGTCGCCCCGGTAGGCGGACTCGATCAGCCGGACGAGGGCGGGCACGTCGTCGACCGCCGCGGGGCGGAAGGTGGGGGTCGCGATGTCCATGCGGGAAAGGCTATCCCGGCCCGCCGAGGGGCCGGCGCGCCCCTGTGGACAACCGCGGGGCCGACTCCCCCGGGCAGCGCGGCGTGCCTGTCGCGGCCACCGGACGGGGGCGGGTCGGGCACGACTCGGCGCGGCCGGGCACGTCGGGCACGGCCCGACACGTCCGGCACGGCCCGGCACGGCCCGACACGTCCGGCACGGCCCGGCACGTCCGACACGGCCCGGCACATTTCGGCACGTCCGGCGCTCGGACCGCACGCTTCGATGGCGCGCTCCGGGGCGTGCGTGAGAAGCCGCACGCCCCTCCAGGGATCCCGCGCGCGTGGGTGTGCGCCCTGAGCCCCGGGCACATCCCTGACGAACCGCCGTTCACGTCAGGGGGAACGGGAGAGCGCGCGAGGGGGGAGTGACCATGCACGGACCGCCGCTGGTGGCGTGGCTGCTCGTGGTGCTCAGCGCCGCGGCGGCGGTCATCTGCCTCGTGCGCGGGCAGGCCGGCCACGAGGCGGTGACGAGCACGGGCATGGCCTTGATGGCCGTCCCCATGTCCGTCGTCGACCCCTGGTCCTGGGAGGCGCCGCTGCTCGCCGTCCTCTTCACGCTCACGGCGGTGCGCGCGCTGCTGCTGTCCGGCCGCCGGACCGGGCACCACGTCCACCACGCGGTGTGCTCGGCGGCGATGGTCTACATGGCCGTGTGCATGGCCCGCGCCGACGCGGGCCGCACGGGTCCCCCGGGCCACGAGGCGCACACGACGGCCGCCGGGCTTCCGCTGCTGACCGGCCTGCTGCTCCTGTATTTCGCGGGGTACGCGCTGCGCGCCGGCATGCTGCTGGTCGCCGCCCCCGCCCACGGGCCGCTGATACCCGCGGACGGCACGGCCGCCGCGGGCGCGAACGCGGCACCGCGCTTCGCGCCGGAGGTGGCCGTGGCCTGCCGTATATTGATGGCTCTGGCGATGCTCGCCATGCTCCTGACGCTGTGACGGACGCGGCGGCGCGGTACGTGATGGACACTACGTGTGAGTAATGCGTCACATGTGGTCCCGGGCCGTATCCGGCCGTGACCGCCGCCTCCTAGGGTGAGCAGCATGACGGTCCCGTTCGTGCTGCTGATCCTCGGCGCACTTGCGGCGGCAACGGCGCCGCGTCTGCTCTCCCGTGCCGACTGGCCGGAGCGCGAACCCGTGCTCGCACTGTGGGTGTGGCAGTGCGTGATCGCCGCCGTGCTGCTGTGCTGCGTCTCGGCGATGGCGCTCCTGGCGTCGGCGGCCTGGTGGCAGGTACGCGGGCACGTGTTCGCCTTCGCCCCGACGGGCGTCGTGGACGCCTACGGGCTGTCGTCCTCCTACGGCCGCTGGGCGGGCACGCTGGCGATCCTGCTCGCGCTCGGCGGGCTGTGGACGGCGGCGATGCTCACCCGCGAGGTGCGGGCCACCCGGGCGCGCCGTCGGCGGCGCAGGGCCGAACTGCGCGAGCGCGCGCCCCGGTTGCCGGGTGAGACGGTTCCGGCGACCGAGCGTCTGGTGGTCCTGGAGGACACCCGTACGGACGCCTGGTGGCTCTCGGGCGCGGACCAGCGCCTGGTCATCACCACCGCCGCGCTGAACCGGCTCAAGGGCCGCCAACTGGACGCCGTGCTGGAGCACGAGCAGGGCCACGTCAGGGCCCGGCACGACCTGCTGCTGCACAGCGCGGGCGCGCTGGCCGGGGCCTTCCCGCAGGTGCCGGTGTTCGCGGCCTTCCGCGACCAGGTGCACCATCTGGTGGAGCTGGCGGCCGACGACACCGCCTCCCGCCGGGTCGGCCGGCTGACCACCGCGCTCGCCCTGGTGGAGCTCAACGAGGAGCGCGGCGTGTTCGGCCCGGGCGCGGCGGCGACCGCGACGCTGCCCGGGCGCGTGCACCGGCTGCTGGAGCCTGCGCCCCGGTTGTCGCCGGCCCGGCGGCTGCGGGTGACCGCGTGTTCCCTGCTGATCCCGGCGGTCCCGCTGCTCATCGCCTTCGGACCGGGGATCGGCGCGCTGACCTGAGGACGGACGAGGGGACGGGGACGGGGAGATGACGGTCAAGGGCTGCATGTTCGACTTCTCCGGGACCGTCTTCCGCATCGAGCCCGCCCGGACGTGGCTGCGGGCCGCGCTCGACGCGCACGGCCTGACCGCGGCCGAGGACGACGTCGCCGGGTACGCGCGGCTGCTGGAGCGGGCCGGGGCGCAGCCCGGCGGCGACCTGCCGGGAGAGATACCGCCGCACCTGGAGCGGCTCTGGCGGGACCGCGACCTGAGTCCCGAGTGGCACCGGGCCGCGTACACGGGCCTGTCCCGGACGGTGGCGCTGCCGTGGGACGTCCACGACACGCTCTACGCCCGCCAGCGCGACGCCGCCGCCTGGCAGCCGTACCCGGACGCCGAGGAGGTGCTGCGTGCGCTGCGGGAGCGCGGGGTGCCGGTCGCGGTGGTCAGCAACATCGGCTGGGACCTGCGGCCGGTCTTCCGCGCCCACGCGCTGGACGGGTACGTGGACGCCTTCGTCCTGAGCTACGAGCACGGCGTGAAGAAGCCCGATCCGCGGATCTTCGCCCTCGCGTGCGACGCGCTGGGCGTCCCCCCGCGGGACACCGTCATGGTCGGCGACCAAGCCGCCGCCGACGGGGGCGCCGCGGCGCTGGGCTGCCGGGTCCTGCTGGTGGATCCCCGACCGGTCGCGCAACGGCCGGACGCGCTGCGCGGCGTCCTGGACCTGCTCGGCTGAGGCGGGGTGTCGGTTGTACCGGCGGACGCGGCCACGGCCGTGCGCGGGCGGAGGCGGGCGCGGGGCACCGCGCCCGACGGCGCGGCCGGTGCGGTGCGGTGCGGTGCGGGCCCGCCGTACCGGAGCGGACACGGGGCGGGACAGGACGCGGCGAACGCCGGTCCCGGCGATCCCCCGCGTCGCCGGGACCGGCGTCCGTCCCCTGACCCCACCGGACCGTGGTCCGGCGGGACGCGCTGAGTATATTGGCTCGCAGCCAGTCAACGCAGGAGTAAATCATGTCCCCTCGGAGCGCATCGGTCAATGAAGCGATGCGTCAACGTTCCCGGGAGCGGCTGTTGCAGGCCACTGTGGAACTGGTGGAGGAACGCGGCTACGAGGCAACGACCTTGGCCGACATCACCAAACGCGCCGGCTCGGCGCGCGGTCTCGTGTCGTACTACTTCTCCGGCAAACGCGCGCTGCTGCAGTCGGCCGTGCACCGGTTGATGAACCAGGAACTGGCGGCGGCGCTGGACGCCGAGCCGCGGACCGTGGACGGCGAAGAGCTCCTGGCCCGGGCCATCGACGCGATCCTGCGCCTGACGCTCAGTCATTCGACGCTGATGCGGGTGCACATGGCGTCGATCCTTCAGGAGGGCTTCATCCAGTGCCCCGAGCAGCAGAGGCTGGCGGCACTGCTGCGCGGCGCGGTCGAGGCCTGGGGCGCGGCCGAGGACGCCGAGGAGGAGTACCGCCTGCTGCGGGCGCTGCTGATGGGCTCGACCGTGGCGCTGCTGCTGCCCGGCGCGCCCATGCCGCTGGCACGGCTGCGCGCCGAGCTCTTCCAGCGGTACGGACTGAAGTGGTCGCTTGGCAGGCCCCCGGAGCAGGAACCGGAGCAGGAACCGGCGGCGACGTGAGCCGCCCGCGGCGGGCCGTCCGCCCACCGGCCGCCGGGCCGGCCCCGCGGCGGTTTTAGGACACAGGGACGTCGCCAAACGGTCAACCGGCCCCGAAAAGCGTCCGCATGCCGCATGCTGATCCCAGGCTGCGGAAGGGAGCACCACCGTGCTGCGAGTCGCTGTCATCGGTTCAGGTCCCAGCGGGGTGTACACGGCCGAGGCGTTGACGGGGCAGCACCAGCTCCCGGACATCGCGGTGGACGTGCTGGACCGCCTGCCGTGTCCGTACGGGCTGGTCCGCTACGGAGTGGCGCCCGACCACGAGAAGATCAAGTCGCTGCAGAACAACCTCCGCCGGGTCCTGGAGGACCCCAGGGTCCGCTTCCTGGGCAACGTGGAGGTGGGCGAGGGCCTCGCGCCGGAGCGGCTGCGGGAGATGTACCACGCGGTGGTGTACTGCGTGGGATCGGCCGCCGACCGCAGGCTCGGTGTGCCGGGCGAGGACCTGCCGGGCAGCTACCCGGCGACGCGGTTCGTGTCCTGGTACAGCGCCCACCCGGACGAGGCGGCCGGCGGCTTCCCGCTCGACGCCAAGTCGGCGGTGGTGATCGGCGTCGGCAACGTGGCCGTTGACGTGGCACGGGTGCTGGCCCGGGGCGCGGACGAGCTGCGGCACACCGACGTTCCGGACGCGGCGCTGCGGGCGCTGGCCGCCGGCGAGGTGACGGACGTCCACATGGTGGGCAGGCGCGGCCCCTCGCAGGCGAAGTTCACCACCAAGGAGCTGCGGGAGCTGGGGACGCTCGCCGACGCCGACGTCCTGGTGCGCGAGGACGAGCTGGCGCTGGACCCGGCGTACGCCGACCCGTCCGCGCTGCCCGCGGTGGCCCGCCGCAACGTGGAAGTGCTGCGGCAATGGGCCGGGCGGCCGCCTGCCGGGCGCTCGCGCCGTATCCACCTGCGCTTCTTCCTGCGGCCGCAGGAGCTCACGGCGGGCCCCGACGGCCGGGTGAGCGCGGTGCGCTTCGTGCGGACCGTCCCGGACGGCACCGGTGGGGTGGTCGACACCGCGGCGTCGGAGGAGATCGACGCGCAGCTCGTGCTGCGTTCCGTGGGTTACCGGGGCGTCCCGGTGCCCGGGCTTCCGTTCGACCCGGCACGCGGCGTGGTCCCCAATGACGCCGGCCGGGTGCTGCGCGACGGGGTGGTCGCGCCCGGCGAGTACGTGGCGGGCTGGATCAAGCGCGGCCCGACGGGCGTCATCGGCACCAACCGGCCGTGCGCCAAGGAGACGGCGGCCGGGCTCCTGGCCCACGCCTCGGCACTGATGGCCCGCCCCCTGCCGGCCGACCCCCTGGACGCGCTGCGGGCCGCGGGCGCCCGTCCGGTGGCCTGGCCGGGGTGGCTGGCCATCGAGGCGGCGGAGGCGGCCCTGGGCGCGTCCCTGGGGCGCGGCACCGTGAAGATCCCGGACTGGTCGGGACTGCTGGCCGCCGCACGGGGCGGGGCGGGCTGACCCGCGCCCGCCTCCGCTCCGCTCCGGGCCGGCGGCGGGGTCATTCCTCCCCGATCCGCCCGGCCTGGGCCTCGGCCGCCGCCAGCACGCTGTCCAGCAGGCCGGGGAAGAGCCGGTCGAGGTCGGCCCGCCGCAAGGCGTTCATCTTCGAGGTGCCGCGGTAGTTCTGGGCGATCACCCCCGCCTCGCGCAGCACCCGGAAGTGGTGGGTGGTCGTGGACTTGGTGACCGGCAGCGGCACGTCGCAGCACGCCACCTCGGTGTCGGCCCGCGCCAGTCGGCGCACCACGGTCAGCCGCATCGGGTCGGACAGGGCGTGCAGCACCTCGGCCAGCCGGATGTCCGCGGGGTCCGGGTGCGGCAGTGCGCGACTCGGAGGCGGACCGCCGGCGGCGGGCGCGACTGTGGCTGCGGCGGGCACGGTCCGGGGAGTCATGGGCCCCATAGTACGACAGCCTTCGTAGTTTGACAGGTGACGTATTACGACGCCTATCGTAGGAGGACCGACCCGGAAGAGGAGCGTGCCGTGACCACCTTGTTCGAGCCCCTGACCCTGCGATCCGTGACGATGCGCAACCGGGTCTGGATGGCGCCGATGTGCCAGTACTCCGCGGCCGCGGAGGGCCCGGACCTGGGCGCCCCGAACGACTGGCACTTCGCGCACTACGGCTCCAGGGCGGCGGGCGGCGCCGGTCTGGTCCTCGTCGAGGCCACCGCGGTCGCCCCGGAGGGCCGGATCAGCCCGGCCGACCTCGGCATCTGGAACGACCGCCAGGTGGAGGCGTTCGAGCGGCTCACCCGCTTCGTCAAGGCGCAGGGCGCGGTCGCCGGCGTGCAACTGGCGCACGCCGGCCGCAAGGCGTCGACCCGCCGGCCGACGGAGGGTGGTGGCGCGCTGGGCCCGGACGAGGGGGCCTGGCAGACCGTCGCGCCGAGCGCGCTGCCCTTCTCCGACGGCCACCCGGTGCCGGAGGAGCTGTCCGAGGCGGACATACGGGAGGTCGTCGGGCAGTTCGCCGCGGCGGCCCGGCGCGCCCTGGCCGCCGGTTTCCAGGTCGCCGAGGTGCACGGCGCGCACGGCTACCTCATCGGCCAGTTCCTGTCCCCGCACAGCAACCACCGCGCCGACGGCTACGGCGGGCCGTTCGAGAACCGGATCCGCTTCGCGCTGGAGGTGGTGGACGCCGTGCGCGAGGTCTGGCCCGCAGAGCTGCCGCTCTTCTTCCGCATCTCGGCCACCGACTGGCTGGAGGAGGGCGGCTGGACGGCGGACGAGACCGTGCGGTTCGCCAAGGAGCTGCTGGCCCGTGGCGTGGACCTGCTCGACGTCTCCACGGGCGGCAACGCCTCCCAGGCACGCGTCCCCACCGGTCCCGGCTACCAGGTCCCGTTCGCCGCGCGGGTGAAGGCGGAGACCGACCTGCCGGTCGCGGCGGTCGGCGAGATCACCCAGCCGCGGCAGGCGGAAACGGTCCTGGCCACCGGGCAGGCGGACGCCGTCCTGCTCGGCCGTGAGCTGCTGCGCCACCCCACCTGGCCGCTTGACGCCGCGCGCGAACTGGGCGTGCCGCAGGCGGCACCGGTGCCGGCGCAGTACGCCCGGGCCTACCCGTCCGCGCGCTGACGGTTCGCCCGCCGACCGTCCGCCGGGTCCCGGACGCCGGGGCCCGGCCGGCCCGCCCCGCGGCGCGCCCCTGAGCTGCGACGATCACCCGGACCCGGGCGTTGTCGGTGGCCGGGTGCAGACTCTGTGATGTCGGACACAACGATCATCCGGAGGTGAGACGCCATGGCGGGCGTGCTGCTGGCGGTGGGTACGCAAAAGGGGCTTTTCCTCGGGCGCAGGCACAGCGGCGGCTGGGACTTCACCGGGCCGCATTTCCCGATGCAGGCCGTGTACTCGGTGGCGATCGACACGCGCCGCACTGTGCCGCGCCTGCTCGTCGGCGCGGACAGCTCGCACTGGGGGCCGTCGGTCTTCCGCTCGGACGACGTGGGCGAGTCCTGGCACGAACCGGCCCGGCCCGCCGTGAAGTTCCCCGAGGACACCGGTACCTCGCTGGAGCGGGTCTGGCAGCTCCACCCGGCCGGTCCGGCGGCCCCCGACGTCGTCTACGCCGGGACGCAGCCGGGCGCGCTGTTCCGCTCGGACGACGGCGGCGAGACCTTCACGTTCGTACGCAGCCTGTGGGAGCACCCGCAGCGCCCGCAGTGGGAGGCCGGGTTCGGCGGCCAGGCCGTGCACACGGTGGTGACCCATCCCTCCGACCCCGACCTGATCACCGTCGCGGTCTCGACCGGCGGGGTGTACCGGTCGAAGGATGGCGGCGCGAGCTGGGTCCCGTCCAACACCGGGGTGCAGTGCACGTTCCTGCCCGAGGAGCGGCGTTTCCCGGAGTTCGGGCAGTGCGTCCACAAGATCGCCCAGGACGCGGTGGACCCGGACCGCCTGTACCTGCAGAACCACGGCGGGGTCTACCGCAGCGACGACGGCGGCGCGACGTGGACGGACATCGGCGCCGGGCTGCCCGCCGATTTCGGCTTCGCCATCACCAGCCACAAGCACCGCGGCGACGTGGCCTACGTGTTCCCGGTGCGTGCCGACGCCTACCGCATGCCGCCCGACTACCGCTGCCGGGTGTACCGCACCGAGGACGCGGGCGCCACCTGGACGGCACTGTCGCGGGGACTGCCCGAGGACCCTTCGTACGGCGTGGTGCTGCGCGACGCGATGTGCACCGACGACGGGGATCCCGGCGGCGTCTACTTCGGCAACAGGAACGGCGACGTGTACGCCAGCGCCGACCAGGGCGACTCGTGGGAGCAGGCGATCGCTCACCTGCCGGACGTGCTCTGCGTCCGGGCGGCCGTCGTGTAGCCGCACGGCCGGTCGCGGCCGGCCATCCCCGGACCGGCCGCCCGGGACCGGTCGCCATCGCTGCGGTCGCCGACGCCCGTCACCGGCACGGCTGTTGAGCCAGTAGAGTGACGGACCGTGACAGCGCGACCATTGCACGAGATCGTCGAGGCGGGCTGGGCGAAGGCGCTCGAACCCGTGGCGGACCGGATCGCCGCGATGGGGGACTTCCTCCGCGCGGAGATCGCCGCGGGCCGCACGTACCTGCCCTCGGGCGCCAACGTGCTGCGGGCCTTCCAGCAGCCCTTCGACGACGTACGGGTGCTGATCGTCGGCCAGGACCCTTATCCGACCCCGGGGCACGCGGTGGGGCTGAGCTTCTCCGTCGGGCCCGAGGTGCGCCCGCTGCCGGGCAGCCTGGAGAACATCTACCGGGAGATGGCCGCCGACCTGGGCCTGCCGCGGCCGTCGAACGGCGACCTCACTCCTTGGACCCAGCAGGGCGTCCTGCTGCTCAACAGGGCCCTCACCACCGCCCCGCGCAGGCCGGCCGCGCACCGCGGCAAGGGATGGGAAGAGGTGACCGAGCAGGCGATCCGGGCACTGGCCGCCCGGGGCCGGCCGCTGGTGTCCGTGTTGTGGGGCCGCGACGCGCGCAACCTGCGTCCGCTGCTGGGCGACCTGCCGGCCATCGAGTCGGCGCACCCGTCCCCCATGTCGGCGGACCGGGGGTTCTTCGGCTCGCGGCCGTTCAGCCGGACCAACGACCTGCTCGTCCGGCAGGGGGCCCAGCCCGTGGACTGGCGCCTTCCGTGACCGGCGGACCGGTCCGCGCGGGCGACCGCCGGGGTACCCTGCCCGGGTGACCACGCATTCCAACACCCCGGCGGGCTGGTACGCCGACCCGCAAGGCACTCCCAACCTGCTCAGGTACTGGGACGGATCCCAGTGGACCGAGCACACCCACGCGGGTCAGGTACCGCAGCAACAGCAGGCCGGCGGAAGCGCCTGGGAGTTGAACGTCAGCAGGCCGCCGGACCCGGCCGGGGTCCAGAAGCAGGTGCAGCAGCAGGCGGGCATAGCTCCGGCGGCTCACGGCGGCGGCACGCTGTTCAGCGAGCCCGTCCTGGTGGTCAACCAGAAGGCCAAGCTGATCGAGCTGGTCAACGAGTACAGCGTGTTCGACCAGCACGGCAACACCATCGGGTCGGTGGTCGAGGTCGGGCAGAGCACCGCGAAGAAGGTGCTGCGCTTCGTCTCCAGCGTGGACCAGTTCCTCACCCACAAGCTGGAGGTCAGGGACGCGCAGGGCCGGCCGCAGCTGGTGCTCACCCGCCCGGCGAAGTTCATCAAGTCCAAAGTGCTGGTGCAGCGCCCGAACGGCGAGCCGCTGGGCGAGATCGTCCAGCAGAACGCCATCGGCAAGATCCGGTTCGGGTTCATGTACAACGGCCAGCAGATCGGCGCCATCAAGGCGGAGAACTGGCGGGCCTGGAACTTCGCCATCGTCGACCACACCGAGACGGAGATCGCCCGGATCACCAAGACGTGGGAGGGCCTGGCGAAGACGATGTTCACCACGGCCGACAACTACGTCCTGCAGATCCACCGGCAGCTCGCCGACCCGCTGCTGAGCATGGTGGTCGCCTCGGCGCTGACGGTGGACACCGCGCTGAAGCAGGACTCGCGGGGGCTCGGCTGACCGTGCCGCCGCGCCCCGCCCGCCCCGAACCCCCCGGGCCGCCCACGTCCGGATCCTCCGGGAACGGCGCCCGCGCGGCGGCCGGTTCCGGCCCCGCTTCCGGCGCGGCCCCCGGCGGCGACGCATGGGTACTGGGCGTGGACTCGGGCGGTTCCGGCCTGCGGGTGGCGCTCGCCCGCGCCGACGGCTCGGACCGTACGGCGCCGGTGTCCGCCGCGCGGCCCGTCGTCACCGGGGAGCACGGCATCGATGCCGCCGACCTGCTGTCCCTGGTACTGCCGCTGGCCGGTGACCTGCTGCGGCAGGTCGCGGGAGCAAAGGGGGCGCCGGGCGGCGAAGGAGCCGGGCCCGCGGCCGCCTGTGTGGGAGCGGCCGGCATGGCCTCGCTCGGCGACGACCTGCGGGCCCGGCTCCCGGCGGCGCTCCACCAGGCGCTGGGAGTGCGCAGGCTCGCGCTCGCCGGGGACGCGGTGGCGGCTTACGCGGGCGCGCTCGGCGTGCGTGCCGGGGTCGTGGTCGCCGCCGGCACCGGCGTGATCGCGCTGGGCACCGCGGCGGACGGCACCGGCTGGCGGCGCGCGGACGGCTGGGGCCATCTGCTGGGCGACGCCGGCAGCGGGGCCTGGATCGGCCGGGCCGGGCTGGACGCCGCACTGCGCGCGCACGACGGCCGGGAGGGCGGCTCCCGCGCGCTGCTGGCCCTGGCGCGCAAGCGGTTCGGTCCGATCCACACACTGCCCGGGCAGCTGTACCCCCGCCCCGACCGGCCGGCCGTCCTGGCCTCCTTCGCGCCCGACGTGGCCGACTGCGCCGAGCGGGACCCGGTGTCCTCGGACATCCTGCGGCGGGCCGCCACCCACATCCTGGAGTCGGCCGCCGCCGCCCGCCCCGGACCCGGTGAGATCGAGGTGGCGCTCACCGGCGGGCTGTTCCGTATCGGCGAGCCGCTGCTGGGACCACTGCGCGACCAGGCGCCATGGCTGCTGCCCGACGCCACGCTCGTGCCCGCCGAAGGCGATCCCCTCGACGGCGCGCTGGCGCTCGCGACCGCTCTCCACCTCGGCACCCTCAGCCTGCCGGCCGACGGCGTGCTGCTGAGCGTGGCCGACAGCGCCTGAGCGGTGCGGCGGCGGCCGGCGGCCCCGCCCGCGCCCCCGTGCCCGTACACGCATGGATCTCTCCCGGGACGGCCCCCGTACGCACAGGCGGTGAGCACCGCGCCGCCGCCTTCGCGCCTCGCGCCGGCCTCGGGCCGCCCGCAGGCCGCCCGCAGGCCTCGCACCGCGGGCTCGCACCGGCTCCGCACCGGTTTCACACCGGCCCCGCGCCGCCCGCGGGGCCCCGCGAAGACGGGCGACCGCCACGGCCCCGGGCCGGACACGCACCGGTCCGGTTCGGGTGGTGACCAGCGGTGATGAGCGAAACGGACAGTTGCGGACAGGTCCGGCCGGGCGCGTACCCACGCGAACACGAGGGCGCCGCAAGGCGTTAGCATGCGACGCCATGAGCACTGCCACAGGCCCAGGTTCCGGCCTCCCCGTTCGAATGCCGCGTCCGCGACAGCCCGGGCGACACCGGCGACCGGAGGCGCTGGCCGCGCCCGAAGGCGCTCCGGTGCTGGTGCTGGCGGTCCCCGGCACCCCGACCGCCGCCGCGCTGAGCCTGGCCGAGGAGGTCGTGAGCATCGCGCGTTCCGAGCTGTCCGGGCTCGACCCCCGGATCGCGTTCGTCGACGGCGACGACGGTGAGGGGGACTTCCCGGGCCTGCGCGCGATGCTGGACCAGGTGGCCGCCGAACGCCCCGGGGAGGAGACCTCAGCGGTCGTCGTACCGCTGCTGGCCGGTCCCGAGGCCTCCGTGCTGCGGCGCATCAGGCAGGCCGTCGCGGACAGCAAGGCGCAGGTCGAGCTGACCGAGGTGCTCGGCCCGCACCCGCTGCTCGCCGAGGCGCTGCACGTCCGGCTGTCGGAGGCCGGTCTGGCCAGGGCCGACCGCGCCCGGCTGTTCACGGTCGCGACTGCGGCCGACGGCATCATCCTGGCCACGGTGGGCGGCGAGGAGGCCGCGCAGGCCGCGGGCGTCACCGGACTGCTGCTGGCCGCCCGGCTGGCCGTGCCCGTGCTGGCAGCCGCGCTCGACGAGGACGGCGCCATCGCCCGGGCCGCCGAGCAGTTGCGCGCCTCCGGGTCCGGCACGCTGGCCTTGGCGCCGTGCCTGATCGGCCCGGAGGTCGCCCCCCAGTTGCTGCACACCGCCGCCGCCGAGGCCGGCTGCAGCGGCGCCGACGCCCTCGGCCCGTACCCCGCGGTCGGCAAGCTGGTCATCACGCGGTACGCGACCGCGCTCGGCATCGCGCCGCAGCAGCCTCAGAGCGCGCCCGCGCAGTAGCGGCGAGCGCACGGGCACGGCACGAGACGACACGGCAGCGGGCGGCCCCCCTTCCCGGGGGACCGCCCGCCTTTGTGTTCGCCGCGCGGTCCACGCGGCTACGCGCCCCGCACACGTTTCCGGCCGGCCCGGGTACGGCAGCCGTCGGCCTGGGCACCCATCAGTACCCGTCAGTACCCATCCGTACCGTACCCGTCCGTACCCGTCGGTCCCCGGCGCGCTCAGTCGAACAGCACGCAGGACACCGCGGGCAACGGCAGCGAGCCGGCGAGGCGGGGAATGCCGTCCGCCGGGTCGACGTCGAACCAGGTGACGTCGCCCGAGCGCTCGTTGGCCGCGTAGAGGCGCTTGCCGGTGGGGTCGAGGGTGAGGTGGCGCGGCCAGTGTCCGCCGCAGGGGACGGTGGCGATCAGTTCCAGCCGCTCGCCCGACTCGTCGAGGGCGAGCACCGCGATGCTGTCGTGGCCGCGGTTGGCGACCCACACGAAGGTGCCGTCGGGCGAGACGACCACCTCGGACGGATAGTTCTCGGCCTCGGTGCCCTCGGGCAGTACACGGGTTTCGGACAGCGGCCGCAGCGACCCCTTCTCGGCGTCCCAGCCGCACACGGTCACCACGGAGTCGAGTTCGTTGACGACGTAGGCGTGGCCGCCGGACGGATGGAAGGTCAGATGGCGGGGGCCGACGCCGGAGCGCAGGCCGAGTTCCCGCTCGATCTCCAGTTCTCCGCCGTCGGCCGGCAGTTCGCAGACGCGTACCGAATCGGTGCCCAGGTCCACGGTCAGCAGCCAACGGCCGCTCGGGTCGGGCACGACGGCGTGGGCGTGCGGGGCCTCCTGGCGGGCCCGGTTGGGCCCCTCCCCCTCGTGCCGCAGCACGGACCGGAGGGCGCCGGGCGCACCGCCCGGCCCGAGCGACACGACGCTGATGCTCCCCGGGGCCGCGTAGTTGGCGGTGATGAGGTGGTCGCGGTGGACGCACAGGTGGGTGGGGGCGCCGCCGCCCACCGGCACCGGCGCGCCGAGCGGCGCGGGCGCCGCCGGGTCGGCGAGGGAGAAGGCGGCGACCGCGCCTTCCGGCTCGTTCTCGCTGACCGCGTAGAGTGTGCGCCCGTCGGACGACAGGGCGAGGAAGGAGGGGTTCGGCACCACGGCCGTGTCCCCGAGCGTGGTGAGCGCCCCCGTCCGCGGGTCGACGGCCGCCGTGGTGAGGCCGCGGCCCCCCGCCGACGTGAACGACCCGATGTATGCGTGCCCGGCCACTGCCGTACCTCTTCCGCCCGATGTCCGTACGGCGGCTGAGAGTAGTACCTGCGGCCCGGCGCGTCGCGTCCGGGGCCCGGTGTGCCGCGGGGTCGGCGGCCGCAATCGCCGTCATGGCCGCGGATACGGCCGGTTGGCCACGGTACGCCCTGTCCGTGACATGAATGGCTCGATTTGATCGCTCGCCGGTAGGCCATTGGTAGCGTGCATATGCCAGATGACGGACCGTCGAAGGGACCAGGGACCCATGGCAGTCGACGCCCTGGACGCCCGGATCCTGCGGCTGCTGCTCGACCAGCCGCGGACCAGCGTCCGTGAGTACGCGCGGATCCTCGGCGTGGCGCGCGGCACCTTGCAGGCCCGGCTCGACCGGATGGAACGGGACGGGGTGATCACCGCCGCGGGCCCGCGGGTCTCCGCGGCCGCCCTCGGCCATCCGGTGCTGGCATTCGTCAGGATAGAGGTCACCCAGGGCCGGTTGGACGGCGTCGGGGAGGCGCTCGCCGCCGTACCGGAGATCATCGAGGTGTTCTCGGTCACCGGTGGCGGCGACCTGCTCGCCCGCGTGGTGGCCCGCGACAACGCCCACCTGGAGGACATCATCCAGCGGCTGACCCGGATGCCGGGCGTGGTCCGCACCCGTACCGAGATCGCGCTGCGGGAACGGGTGCCGCACCGGATGCTGCCGCTGGTCGACGCGGTGGGGCGGCGGGCCCGGGACCCCCGGGCGACGGTCCGGGACGCCGCGGGCGGCGTCCCCGGTCAGCGGGTGGGCGAATAGCCCTTCAGGACCCGCCCGCTTCCACCCTGCGGCCGCCTTCCGCCCGCTCCCGTTCGCCCGGTCCCCGCACCCGCCCTCTTCCGGACGCGCGTAGACCGATGCATCATGGCCGTGCTCCATCTGCACTGCCGACTCGTCCGACGCACACGGCGCAGCAGTTCGCTCCTCCGGTACCGTCGCGGCCCCCCACTTCGCGGCAACACCTCCTGCGCCGTCCGAATTGTCATGCACAGGACATTCTCCTGTGCGGCGCGAAGGGAATCGACATGGCTTGCGGATCGACCGCCCTGTGGGCGGGGGAAACCACCTGGTTCTGCTGCGGGAGCTCCTGGGGACCGTGCGGGAGCGCCGGCACCGGCGCCTGCGGCACCTGCCAGTCCGCCAAGTACCAGGCGGCCTGGCCCAACACCTCGTCGGCCTGCTTCAGCATCACCCGGCCCGACCTGTGCGGCGAGACCATCGTCCGGCGCGGCTGCGGTTCGGTGATGAACGTCCGTCACCAGTGCTCGGGCGCCACCGTGTGCGTCACCGTCTCCGACTGCGGTCCGCGCACCCAGAGCTTCTGCGGCGAGGAGACCTGCTGCAACGGCTCGTGCCGCACCAACCGGGTCATCGACCTGACCCCCGCCGCGTTCTCCGCGATCGGGAACCTCAGCTCCGGCAAGCTCCCCGTCTACATCTACGAATGACCAGGCAAGGGAGGGACACGCAGATGAGCCAGAACCCGCAGCGGCGGTTCGACCGCAGGCGCTTCCTGACCACGGCCGCCCTCGGCGGCGCCACCATCGTCGGCGCCTCCGCGCTGGGCGGACTGGACGCGGACGCCGCCTTCGCCGCGCCCATGCCCCCGCTCGACCCGGCGATCGGCAAGGCGGCGTTCGCCGAGGGGCGGATCACCCAAATCAAGGGCAGCGTGCTGGAGGTCGCGGGCTCGTACGGCGAGCGGCACCTCATCCAGCTCACCAACGCCACCAGCATCTGGAAGCTCCGCGAGACCACCGCGGAGGCCGTCAAGGTCGGTGACGGCCTCTACGCGCGTGGCGTCGACATGCCCGACGGGACGATCGCCGCCGACGCGGTGTGGGTGAACATCGTCAACCTCTACGTGACCATCCGCGGCATCGCCAAGGACCGGCTGCACTTCGCGCACGGCGGCCACGAGGTGGTCGGCCACGTCGTCGCCGAAACCACCACCGCCTCGTACCTGGGCGGGGCCCTGACCTCCGACCTGTCGCGCGTCAGGATCGGCCAGGCGGCGCAGATCCTCGGCGCCTGGCGGCCGGAGGACGACACGATCGACATCGCCCGCGTCACCGTCGGCCACTGAGGAGGCGGTGCGATGATCCCCGTCGTGTCGAATCTCGCGCCCCTGGTCTGCGGGGTGCTGTTCGCGGTGACAGGCGCGGGCAAGCTGTTCGGCCCGCGGACCGCGCAACTGGCCGCGAACACCGTACTGGTACGGGTGCTGGGCGACGCCGGGCGGGCCACGGCGGCGCTGCGGGCCCTCGGCGGCGCCGAACTCGCCCTCGCCGCCGCTCTGCTGGCCGCGCCAACCGCGGTCGTGCCCGGGGTGGCGACGGCCGCGCTCGGTCTGGGCTTCACCGGCTATCTCTGGTACGCCGGAGCGACCGCCCCGGAGTCGTCGTGCGGGTGCAGCGCGCGCGACGAGGGCCCGATCGGCGTGCGCTCCTTCGTCCGGGCCGCCCTCGTGGTCCTCGGCGGCGCGGCGGCCGCGACGGCGGACACCGGCTGGTGGTCGGAGGTCTCCCGGCGCCCGGTCGCGTCGGCGGTCTTCGCCGCCGCGGCGGCGGCCCTGGTGCCCGCCCTCGGCTCCGGCCTGGACCGGCCGTGGCTGCTGCCGCTGCGCAAGGCCCGGATCAGGCTGTTCGGCAACCCGCTCCCCGCCGTCGCCGAGCGCGTCCCGGTGGCCGCCTCCGTGGAACTCCTGGAACGCTCGCTGGCCTGGCAGGCGGCCTCCCCGATCGTCCGCTCGGCCCTCCTGGACTCCTGGGACGACGAGGGATGGCGGGTCCTGCGCTTCGCGGGCGTCTACGAGGACGCCCGCGGCGCGCATCCCGCCAGCGTGCTGTTCGCGCTCGATCGCGCGGCGACCATCGACACCGCGCCGGACCCGGCGGTGCGGGTGTCCGTCATCGACGACGAGACGGAGGAGATGGTCCCGCACGACGTGCTCGCGCCGGTTCCGCGGCGCGCGCCGCTGCCCATGGCCGGCTGACCGCGGCCGGTCCGCCGCGCCGGCGGCACGCCCGTCGGCGCGGCAGGGGCCGGTGGCCGGGGAACGGGGAGCGCGGAGCGGGGAGCGGCGGATCCGGGCCTCGGGCGCGGCGGCCGGGCGCCGTCCCCCGTAGCAGGCGAAGCCCCGGTCCCGGGGGACCCGGTGACGCCGGAGCCGGCCCGGTTGCCCCCGGTTCACAACGCACCTGGTCCGCATCGCGCCCGGTCCGCATCGCGCCCGGTCCACATCGCGCCGGGGCGCCGTCGCACGCGGTCCCGGTCGCCCCACGTCACTCCCCGTCCGGCGGCCCCGTCCCCTTCTTGGCGCGGCTGGGCTGCACCCGCTTCGGCTCGCCCTTCATCTTGGGGTGCTCGGGCGGGTACGGGAGGTCGCCGAGGCCGTGCTCGCGTTCGTCGCGGGCGGCCAGTTCCAGGGCGGCCTCCAGCCGGAAGGCATGCCGGTCCATGTCCGCGTGCACGTCCCCGACGTCGGCGAACCGGGCCGGCATCGTGGCCAGGTCGAAGTCCGCGGGCACGGCGTCCGGCACCTCCTCCCAGCGCAGGGGCGCGGAGACGGGCGCGTGCGCGAAGGGCCGCACCGAGTACGCGCTGGCGATCGTGCGGTCGCGCGCCGTTTGGTTGTAATCTACAAAGATCTTGGCGCCGCGCTCCTCCTTCCACCAGGCGGTGGTGATCCGCTCGGGGTCGCGCCGCTCCAGCTCGCGGGCCACCGCGATCGCGGACCGCCGTACCTGGACGAAGGTCCACTCGGGGGCGAGGGGCACGAAGACGTGGATGCCCCGGCCGCCGGAGGTCTTGGGCCACCCGGCGAGGTCCAGCTCGTCCAGCACCTCGCGCAGCAGCAGTGCCGCGCGTACCGCGTCGGCGTAGTCCGTGCCCGGCTGCGGGTCGAGGTCGATGCGCAGTTCGTCGGGGTGGTCGGTGTCCGCGCGGCGCACCGGCCACGGGTGGAAGGTCAGGCAGCCCAGATTGGCCGCCCACAGCACCGCTGCCGCCTCGGTGGGGCAGATCTCGTCGGCGTAGCGGCCGCTGGGGAAGGCGATACGTCCGGTCGGGATCCAGTCGGGCAGGTTCTTCGGGGCCCGCTTCTGGAAGAAGGACTCGCCGTCGACGCCCTCGGGGTAGCGCTGCAGGGTGGTCGGCCGGTCGCGCAGCGCGCGCAGCGCCCCCTCGCCCACGCTCGCGTAGTAGCGGGCCACGTCGCCCTTGGTGAAGCCGCGCCGAGGGAAGTAGACCTTGCCGGGGTTGGACACCGCGACCGTGCGCCCGCCGACGGTCAGCTCCAGCCTCTCTGCCATGCCCTCAACGCTAGGCCGCCGGGGCGCGCGCCGCGCGTCGGGCCGGGGCCGGTGCGGGCCGGAGCGCTCCTCGCACGCCGGCCCGCACGCGCCGGGGCGCGCCGCGGCCGTGCGCGCGCCGCGCGCCGCTCGCACAATCGGAACATGGACCTGCCCGTCATGCCTCCCGTGCCGCCGATGCTGGCCAGGACCGCCGCGGCCATCCCGCCGGGCATGCAGTACGAGGCGAAGTGGGACGGCTTTCGCGCCATCGTCTTCCGCGACGGCGACGAGGTCGAGCTGGGCAGCCGCTCGGGCAAGCCGCTGACCCGCTACTTCCCCGAGGTGGTGGCCGCGGTGCGGGAGCAGTTGCCGCCGCGCTGCGTGCTGGACGGCGAGATCGTGATCGTGCGGGACGGACGGCTGGACTTCGACGCGCTGCTGGAGCGGATCCACCCGGCCGAGTCCCGGGTGCGCCACCTGGCAGAGGTCACCCCGGCGAGCCTCGTCGCCTTCGACCTGCTGGCGCTCGGCGACCGGTCGCTGATGACGGTGTCGCAGCGGGACCGCAGGCAGGCGCTGGTGGAAGCCCTGCGCGACGCCGGGGCCCCGGTGTACACGGCGCCGGCCACCGACGACCTGGAGCTGGCCCGCACCTGGTTCGAGCAGTTCGAGGGCGCGGGTCTGGACGGGGTGGTCGCCAAGCCGCACGACCTGCCGTACCGTCCGGGCGAGCGGGTCATGGTGAAGGTCAAGCACGAGCGCACCGCGGACTGCGTGGTGGCGGGCCTGCGGCTGCACAAGAGCGGCCCGGTCGTCGGCTCGCTTCTCCTCGGCCTGTACGACGACGCCGGCCGGCTGCAGCACGTCGGCGTCTGCGCCTCCTTCCCGATGGCCAGGCGCAAGGCCCTGATGTCCGAGCTGGAGCCGCTGCGGATGGAATCGGTGGCGGGCCACCCGTGGGAGTCCTGGACCAGCGAGGAGGCGCAGGCCGCCGGCCGGCTGCCGGGCGGCGTCAGCCGGTGGACGGGCAAGAAGGACCTGTCCTGGCTGCCGCTGCGCCCGGAACGGGTGGTCGAGGTGCGGTACGACCACATGCAGGGCGACCGCTTCCGGCACACCGCGCAGTTCCGCCGCTGGCGGCCCGACCGCACGCCGGAGCAGTGCACATACGCGCAACTGCAGGAGCCGGTGAACTTCGACCTGGCGCGGCTGCTGTCGTAACCGGTCGCGGACGGTGCCGTCAGCCGGCCAGGAAGCTGAGCCCGACGTGCCGGCGGGCGTTGTCGACGTTTTGATCGGTGACCGCCCCGACCGACGGCGCGGCCCGCGTCATCCCCGCCGTCCTGCACTGCTGCGTCAACTTCGTCGCCGACGGCGGTTCGCAACCGTGGTGACGCGGCGGAGCCTCCAGGCAGCCTCCCTTCCGGAAGGGTGCGGCATAGTCCGCTTGCGCGACTGTGCTGGCCTGTCGGGCTCGCGTCGTACGGGTCGGATGATCTGATGAAGGGGTGGCCTGTATCACTCCGCGGGTGAACGCCCGAAAGCGCGCGCCTCCCCCGGAACACGTTCGGAAGACCCAACTGATCTGCAACGCACGGCTGGACGGCGAACAGGGCGGACGGGCAGAGGAATGTCGCAATGGCGATCCACCCCGGAAGGGCGTTCTTGGCTGAGGGTGACGGGTTCGGTCACCGTGGCGGTAGTGGTGATGGCTGCGTTGTTCTCCGCGCTTCTGGCCCCGCGTGAACCCGGCAAGGCCACCGTTGCCCGTGACCGGAAGGAGCGGCCGGAACGGACGGCGCCCGCCACGCCGCCGGCGCCCGCGTCCTCCCCCCGGGCCGCGCCGCCGCGGGCCGCGCCTCTCACCCCTGCGGTGCCCGACTCCATCCAGCACCAGGCCGAGACGCCTGGCAGAGCGGTGAACATCACCTTTGACGACGGTCCGGATCCCCGGTGGACGCCACAGATCCTGGACGTCCTGCGTTGGCACCACGTGCACGCGACGTTCTGCATGATCGGGCCGCAGGCCCTGGCTCACCCCGACCTCGTCAGGCGAGTCGTGGACGAGGGGCACCGCTTGTGCGACCACACCGTTCACCACGACACGACGATGAACCACAAGCCGCTCGGCTACCAGGAGTCGGAGACCCTCGACGCGCTCGCGATGATCGAGGAGGCGTCGGGCGGTGCCCGCGTGGAGTACTTCCGCGCTCCTGGCGGGGCGTTCACCCCCGGGAACCGTGCCCGGGCCGCGCGCAACGGCATGCGACCACTCGGCTGGAACGTCGACACCAAGGACTACGAGGAGCCCGGTGCGACAGCCATCCTGCGCACCCTCCGGGACGAGATCCACAACGGCCCCACCATCCTCTTCCACGACGGCGGCGGCTACCGCGGTCAGACCGTTGAGGCTCTCGACCTGGCTCTGACGTGGCTTCGGGCCCACGGTTACGCCTTCAGTTTCCCGAAGGTCGGCTGACACGGCGGGGGCACCTTCCTGGCCGCTGCTTCCCCTGCCACCGGGATGATCCTCCACGCCACCTGTCACCTGACGCACGCCAACGCGTATTCGGCGGCGTTCTCGGCCGGGGCGGTACCGGCGTCGGCCTGCCCTCGGCCCGGCCCGAGGACGCGGGCGACACGCGCGGGGGGGCGGTACCTGGCTGCCAGGTGCGGGTGAGGGCGCCGTCCACACCGGCCGGGTGGACGGCGGGTGGTTCACGAGACCAGTTGCTGCCAGGTGTTGGGGCCGACGATGCCGTCGGCGGTCAGACCCTCGGCCGTCTGGAAGGCGATCACCGCGCTACGGGTTGCCGGCCCGAAGTCCCCGTCGACCGTCACCGACCGGCCATGCGCGGTCAGTTCGTCCTGTGCCGCCTTCACGGCGGGACCGGAGTCGCCCTGACCGACGGTGACGATCAGGGCCTGCCAGGTGTTGGGGCCGACGATGCCGTCGGCGGTCAGACCCTCGGCCGTCTGGAAGGCGATCACGGCACTACGGGTTGCCGGGCCGAAGTCGCCGTCGACCGTCACGGACCGGCCGTGGGCGTCGAGCAGGTACTGGATGGCTGTGACGCTGTGACCGGTGGCGTCCTGCGAGACCACGGGCCAGCCGCCGCCCGACGGCGGCGGGGGCGGTGTGTAGGTGCCGTGTGCGAAGGTCCTGAGGTCCGCCAGGCCGCCGTTGAAGAGGTCCTGGTCGCCGGGGAAGGTGCCGCTGCTCGCGTTCTGCCAGATGGTCCAGGTGGTCCAGCCGGCCGGGAGCGGCGTGGCGGAGCCGCCGTAGTTCGCGATCCACAGGGGGTCGTGCTGACCGGGGGCGGCGGAGTTCCCGGTGCAGGTCGACCACCAGTCCCGGGTGGAGTAGACGATCGGGTAGCGGCCGGTCCTGCTGTGGTACTCGGTACTGAAGGCGGTGATCCAGGAGACCATCGCGCTCGGGCCGAGGCCGTAGCAGGTGCTTCCGTAGGGGTTGTACTCGATGTCAAGCGCGCCGGGGAGGGTCTTGCCGTCGTCGGACCAGCCGCCGCCGTGGGCGACGAAGTAGTCGGCCTGGACGCTGCCGCTGGAGACGTCGGGAAGGGCGAAGTGGTAGGCGCCACGGATCAGGCCGGCCGCCGCCGAGCCGTTGTACTGCTGGGAGAACTGGCTGCTGGTGTAGTCGACGCCTTCCGTCGCCTTGGCGTAGGCGAAGGACGCCCCCTGGGACGCCACCGACGCCCAGTTGATGTTCGCCTGGTACGCGCTGACGTCGAGGCCCTTGAGCGTGCCGGAGGAGTCGGGCACGGCGGCCGGACCCGGATCGGGTACGGCCCCGGCCCGCGAACGGGCGGCCGCCCCCGAACCCATGTGGTCGGCGTCCTCGTGCCAGGGGCGGGACGGTGCCGGCGCCGCGCTCGCCACCGCGTGCGGCACGGCGGTCAGTCCGGTCAGTACGGCGAGGCCGACGGCGGCGGCCGCGAGTGTTCTGTGCATCAGAGGGTCTCTCCACGTCTCGGGGCGGGCGGGGCGGTACCCGGACCGGCGCCGGCCGAGGGGCCGGCGCCGGTGCGCGGGGTGGAGCGGGGTGGAGCGGCCGGTGGGCGCGGCGCGCCGGGACCGGCGGGCGACGTCGTTCAGGCCCGGACCAGGCCGTAGAAGACCGAGCTCGACAGCGGATAGCTCTTGTCGTAGACGCCGATCTGGCTGGAGTTGCTCGGGTTGGAGGTGTTGCCGGAGATCACGTAGACCGTCGATCCGCTGACGTGGTCGACGATGCCGATGTGGTAACGGTTGGTGGCCGTACCGAAGATGATCATGTCGCCCGGGAGCGCGTCGTGCAGCAGGCTGGTGCCGTACCAGCGGTTGTGGCTGACCGCCCAGTCGTAGACGTTCGGCACGTACGTCATGAACGGGATGTTCTCGCCGGCGTCACGCCACACCCAGGTGGCGAAGGCCGCGCACCAGTCCGCGCAGATGCTGTACGGCTTGCCGGGGACGCAGTTGCCGGAGTCGGCGCGCACCCCCAACTGGCTCTTGGCCACGCTGACGATCTCGTCGCGCTGGGCGTTGCCGGTGTGGCAGCTCGCGACGAGCCGCGTGATGCCCATCGACTTCATGGTGTCCGGCCCGGCGATGCCGTCGGCCGTCAACTGGTGGGTGCTCTGGTAGTTCTTGACGGCGTCGGCGGTGCCACTGCCGTAGTCGCCGTCCTGGCTGACGCCGGCCTTGCTCTGCACCGCCTTCACGACGGTCTCGAGTTCACCGAGCGTCTGCGTGCCGATGATCCCGTCGACGCTCAGGCACCGGTCGCTCTGGAAGGTCTCCGCCGCCGCCTCGGTCTGCGGTCCGCTGATGCCGTCGACGGTGCCGGCGTTGTACGCCAGCCCGTTCAGATCGGCCTGTCCCAGCTTGATGTCGGTCGAGTCCGCCGACGCCGCGGTGGGTCCGGCCAGTACCGCGCCGGAGACGAGTACGGCCGCCAGAGCGCCGATCACAGCCCTCCGCGTACGTCGCGGCGCCTGGGATTTCACCGTGCTGCTGCTCATGGTCGTGCGTTCCCCCTCGGTCGGTTGTCCCCGCCACGTGAATGCGGCGGTGGCTCGTTTGTAAGGGAGGAGGCGTTGTCCGCTGTCGGTCGCTGGACGCCGGACAACAGCCCTCGCACAATGTGCGGTTACCGGAAAGGAACAGGAGTCACAGGTGCCACGCAGTGAACGTCCGTTGGACGAAGAGGACAGCCCGCTCGGCGAGTTCGCGGCGGATCTGCGGAAGCTGAGGGAGAAGGCCGGTGCTCCCCCCTACCGGAAGCTGGCCCGGACCGCCCACTTCTCCTCGACGACGCTCGCGGACGCCGCGGCCGGCCGCAGACTGCCGAGCCTGCCGGTGACCCTCGCGTACGTCCGGGCCTGCGGCGGCGACCAGGCGCAGTGGGAGGAGCGCTGGCACCGGCTGTCGGCGGAACTGAACGGCGCCGGGGATCCGGTGGACGCCGGGGGCGAGGCGGGCGAGGACTGCCCGTACGCCGGCCTCAGCGCGTTCCAGGCCGGCGACGCCGCGCGCTTCTTCGGCCGCGAACGGCTCACCGACGACCTGGAGACCCGCGTCCGCGGCAACCGGTTCGTGGCCGTGTTCGGCGCCTCCGGGTCGGGGAAGTCCAGCCTCCTGCGGGCCGGCCTGCTCCCCCGGGCCTCAGCCGGGACCGCGCCATGGACCACGCTCGTCCTCACCCCCGGCCCGCACCCCCTCGAGGAGTGCGCGGCCCGGCTCAGCGCCCTCACCGGTGCCTCCCCGGTCGCTCTCCTCGACGACCTGCGCACCGGCCCGCGGGCACTGCACCTGACCGTGCTCCGGATGCTGGCCGGACAACCGCAGGACGCCGAACTCCTGCTCGTGGTCGACCAGTTCGAGGAAGTCTTCACCCTCTGCGCCGACGAGGAGGAACGCGCCGCGTTCATCACCGCGCTGCTCGCGGCGGCCGGCGCGGCCAACAGCCGGACGCGGGTGGTCCTCGGCGTGCGGGCGGACTTCTACGGCGCCTGCTCGCAGTACCCGGAGCTGGTGGACGCCGTGCAGCACTGCCAGCTGCTCGTCGGCCCGATGACCACGGAGGAGCTGCGCAGGGCCGTCAGCAGGCCCGCGGTCGAGGCCGGGTGCACGGTCGAGGGAGCACTGCTCGCCCGGGTGGTGGCCGACGCGACCGGTCAGGCGGGCGTCCTCCCGCTGGTCTCCCACGCGATGCGCGAGACCTGGCGCCGCAAGCGCGGCAACACGCTGACGGTGAGCGGGTACGAGGCCGCGGGCGGCATCCCGCACGCCCTGGCCAACACCGCCGAGACCGTGTACGCCGGCCTCACCGGCCCTCAGCGGCGCCTGGCCCGCGGCATCTTCCTGCGGCTGGTCTCCCTCAACGACAAGGTCGAGGACTCCAAGCGCCGCCTGGCCAGGGACGAACTCGACTCCAGCGCGGACGCCGTCCTGGACGCGCTGGCCCGGGCCCGGCTCGTCACCCTGGACACCGGCACCGTGGAGATCACCCACGAGGCGCTGCTGCACGCCTGGCCCCGGCTGCGCGACTGGATCGGCGAGGACCGGGCCGGCCTGCTCGTCCAGCAGCAGCTCACCGAGGCCGCCGCGGCGTGGGACAGGGAGCAGCGCGACACCAGCGCGCTGTACCGGGGAACCAGACTCGCCGTGGCCCAGGAGTGGGCGAGGGACCACGCCGACGACGTACAACTGAGCACGTGGGTGCGGGAGTTCCTGGCCGCCTCGGCCGGGCACCAGGGACGCGGCGTCCGGCGGCGCCGCGCGGCGGTCGCCGCCCTCGGCCTGCTGACCGTGCTCGCCGTGGCCGCGGCGGGACTTGCCTTCCAGCAGCGGTCGACCGCCAGGTCCGAGCGTGACAGCGCCGTCTCGGGCGAGGTGCAGGCCCGGGCGAACGAACTGCGGGGCACCGACCAGTCGCTGGCCGCCCGGCTGGACGTCGCCGGCTACCGCATCCACCCCACCCGCTTGCTGTCCACCGATCTGCTCGGGACCCGGAGCGAACCGCTGTCCACCGCCGTCACCGGCCACACCGGCACCGTCTTCGCCGTCGCCTTCAGCACGCGCGGCCACCTCATGGCCACCGCCGGCGGGGACGACACCGTCCGCCTGTGGGACGTCACCGACACCACGCGCCCGGCACCGCTCGGCCCCGCGATTCCCGCCCGCAGCAAAGGCGTCATGTGGCTGGCCTTCAGCCCGGACGGCCGGACGCTGGCCGGCGCCGGCCGCGACGGCTCCATACGGCTGTGGAACCTCGCCGACGCCAGGCACCCGACCGCCTGGCCCGCCCCGCTGCGCGGCCACTTCGGTGTCGTCTTCTCGGTGTCGTTCGCTCCCGACGGGCGCACGCTGGCCAGCGCGGGCGACGACGGCACCGTCCGGCTGTGGAACGTCGCCGACCCCGCCCGTTCCGCTGAGATCGGCCCGCCCCTGCGCGGCCAGGAGGGTGCCATCGCCTCGGCCGTCTTCAGCCCGGACGGCCGCACCGTCGCCGCCGCCGGCCACGACCACACCATCCAGCTGTGGAACGTCAGCAACCCCGCCGAGCCCGCGAAGTGGGGGAAGCCGCTGGCCGGCCACACCGACACCGTCTACGCGGTCGCGTTCAGCCCGGACAGCCGGATCATGGCCAGCGTCGGCAACGACTTCAGGATGCGGTTGTGGGACGTCTCCGACCCGGCCGCGCCCGTGGCGCTGGGAAAGGTCGACCACGCCGGGGCCGACACGATCTACGCGGTCGCCTTCAGCCCGGACGGCAAGGAGGTGGCCACCGCGGGCGCCGACCAGACCGTCCGGCTGTGGAACGTCACCGACCCGGACGACCCGCTCCCGCTGGGGTCCCCGCTCACCGGCCACACCGGTTACGTCTACTGGCTCGCCTTCAGCCCGGACGGCCACGCGCTGGCCAGCGTCGGTGCCGACCGGACAGTGCGCCTGTGGGACCTGCCCGAAACCGTGCTGCCCACTCCCAGTTACGAGAACACCGTGGCCTTCGGCCCGGACGGCCGGGTCCTGGCCGCGGGCAGCACCGACGGCGCGGTCCGGCTGTGGAGCACCGCCGATCCCCGCCGTCCCGAAGCCCTCGGCGACCCGCTGCCGGGCAACACCAACGCCGTGAACCACCTCGAGTTCAGCCGGGACGGCCACCTCCTGGTCAGCGCCGGGCGCGACGGCACGGTCCGGCTGTGGGACGTCACCGACCCGGCCCACCCGCGCGGGTACGAGCCGTTCGGCCACGGCACCGCGGCCGTCACCACCGCCGTCTTCAGTCCCGCCGGCCGCGTCCTGGCCAGCGCCGGGTACGACGACGCCGTGCGGCTGTGGGACGTGGCCGACCCCGCCCACCCCCGCGAGATCGGTGGCCCGCTCGCCGGGCACACCGCGGCGGTCCGCACACTGGCCTTCAGCCCGGACGGCCGTACCCTCGCCAGCGCCGGCGCGGACGACACCACCCGGCTGTGGAACGTCACAGACCCCGCCCACCCCCGGCCGTGGTGCCCCCCGCTGAACGCGCACGCAGGGGGCGTCGGATCCGTCGCCTTCAGTCCCGACGGCCGAGTCCTCGCCACCGCCAACGACGACCACACCGTACGGCTGTGGGACGTGCACGACCCCCGCCGACCCGCCGTCCTGGCCGCACCGCTCACCGGACACACCGCCTTCGTGCTGTCCGTGGCGTTCAGCCGGGACGGCCGCACCCTGGTCAGCAGCGGCAGCGACGGGACCATCCGGCTGTGGGACGTGGCCGACCCTGCCGCGCCGGCCGCCTCGGGCGGCGCCATCAGCGGCCACACGGGACCGATCGACCAGGCGGTGCTGAGCCCCGACGGCCGCACCCTGGCCAGCGCCGGCGACGACCACACCGTCCTGCTGCAGGCGATGGACACCGGCGAGGCCGTGCGGCGGATCTGCGCCACCACGACCGGCGCCCTCACCCGGCAGGTCTGGGGCCAGTACATCTCCGCCCTGCCCTACCGGGAGGTCTGCGGATGAGGCGGCGGGAACGAGTTCGTACGCCCCTGGCCGCGGCGCGGCTCAGCGGAGCGGAAGATGCCTCCTGCGCCATTCCCCGGGGGGCAGGCCGTACGCCTGCCGGAAGGCGCGGGAGAACACGGCGTCACAGCTGAACCCCCAGCGGGATCCGATCCTGCCGGCGCTCACCCCGCACATCGCCGGATCGGACAGGTCGGCCCGGCAGCGCCTCAGCCGCTGCTCCAGGACATAGCGGGTGACGGTCCGGTCGTCCCGCCGAAACAGGTACTGCAGGGTGCGCACGGACATGTGGTGCGCCCGCGCGATCCCCGAGGGGGACAGTCCGCGATCGTGCAGATGCAGGGCGATGTACGCGGTCACGTCATCCAGGAGCGCGTCGTGGCGAGCGGCTCGCGCGACCGGCGCGTGAGCGGCCGAAAGACTCGCCAGGAATACGGCGGCCAGGTCGATGGCGGCCGACCCGAGCCGCTCGGTCGGGGCCGCCTCCAGGGTCGGGGCGACATCGGCGACTCCCTCAAGAAAACGGGCGAGAAGCGCAGCCGGTCCCGAGACGGACGGCACCGGGCGGCAGGCCAGCCGGCCCAGCGCCCCGGGGGGAATCGGCAGGGCGCGCGGGGGCAGCCGCAGGACCGTCGCGCGGGTCGAGGCGCCGGCGGTCTTCGAGACGGCCACCGGCCGGGCCGGGTTCCACAGGACCAGGTCTCCGGAGTGCAGGCGGGTACCGCCCTGGTCGTGCCGCACCAGCAAGGGCGCCCCCGACACCAGCGTCAGCGGCCAGGTGACCGATTCGCTGACCGCCTCCCGCGCGGCGAACGCGGCCGACACCCCGTACCGCAGCACCGCCACCCGTACCCCCGCGCCGAGCGCGACTTCGGCGTCCGCCGGTGACCGGCTCCCTTTTCCCTCGACCATGTTCCGACCCCCGTTGCTCCACTCCAGTGACGGCTTCCGCCCTGCCGTTCTACGGCCGGTCGCCATGTCAGGGGTCGGGGCCGAGGCGCCGGACAACGCGGTCGGGACAACGCGCGGCGGCGGGCGAGGTGAGGCAGGACGACGCGGACGGCAGGCGGGGCGCTCGGCGTGGCTATCCCGCGAGGTGCGCCTGGACGGCCGCGGCGGTCGCGTCGCGCTCGCGCTTCACCTTCTCCAGGTCGGCGCGGTGCCGGGCGATGTCCCGGACCTGGTAGGCGGACTCCACGGCGAACCACACCTGGACCAGGCCGGTCCGCTGCTTGCAGGCGACGTCCGCCACCGCCTGGGCGATCTCGGCGCGGTCGGGCCGCGCGTCGTGGAGCGTACGCAGGCCGGCCGGAGCCTTGAGCGGATCGGCCGGCAGGTGGTAGCCGTGACCGCGCATGCAGGAGTTCCAGGCGGCGAAGACGCGTGTCACCCGCGGATCGGCGGCGGACGCGGCGAAACTGTCCGACTTGATCGTGGCGACTGTCTGCCCCGGCGCCGTACCCGGCCCCTGCGGGCTCGCCACGTCAGGGAACAGGTCGGCGCTCTCCGCGGAGCACCCGCCGGCCGGAAGAGGCTTCCCGTGGAAGCGGGTGACCGGCTTCCCGGTGCGCGGGTCGGTACCACCGAAAACGGTGCTCTGGGCGTCGGTCAACGGGGCCAGGACACGCGATGACGCCGGCGAGGGCGCGGAACGCGCGAGGTGGTAGCCCCACACCGCCGCCGCCGAGGGCGCGCTGACACCGTATCGGCGGTTCATCACGGCGAACTCCTGCCCGGCGTCCGGGCCCGAGGGCGGCGGCCCCGCGTCGGGGTAGTCGAGCCCGAACCGGGCCATGCACGCACGCAGCGCCCGGTCCTGTTCCCAGCCGAGCCGCGCGCCCTGCAGCGGCGTCAGCATGTAGGCCTCGATGGGCAGATGAAGCGCCGAGGCCGGGACGTCCGTGGGGACGGCGGCCACGGTCGGGGGCGGCGCGGCGGCGGTGCTCTCCGTGACGTGCGCGCTGGTCGTGCCGGTCGTGGTGTTCGCGCCGTTCGCGCACCCGGCGAGGACGCTGATGCTGGTCGCCAGCAGCGCGGCGGCTGCGATGCCCGCGCGGGATGACGCGGCAGCCATGATGCCTCCGGTAAGGGGGTCGTATCGGTGTTTCCGGACTCGGGCGTGTTCCTCCGGGGCACGAACGGGCGTGACCGACGCGCGGACACGACGGGCCGCGGACACGACGGGCCGCGGACACGGTGGGCCGCGGACACGGTGGGCCGGGGGCGCGCGGCGCCCCCGGCCCGGACGACCGTGGTGCGACGGGGTACGGCTGTCCGCGCTCAGTAGGTGGGGGTGGAGCAGCCGCTGCGGCTGTCGTCCACGGCGACGGACTTGTCGAGGTTGCGCAGGGCGGGGCCGAAGTTCCCGCCCTTGTGCGGGCTCAGCCAGTCGGAATCGCCCCAATAGTAGGTGGAGTTCCAGATGGCGACGTTGCAGCCGGTGTTGTTGTCCGCCGAGGCCGCGTCGTTGTAAACCCGGTCACCGACGCCGGCTCCCGACCCGCCGAAGGTGAAGCCGCTCAGGTCCTTTTCCGCGGAGTACTTGGTCCCGAACCGCCCCCCTGTGCCGCCGGGCGAGTAGAACAGGCAGATCTTGAAATAGGTCGGGCAGGAGCTGGAGCTGACCGTCCATGCCGAGATGTTCGCGCTGTCCGCGTGGGCGGAGCCCGCGAAGCCCCCCATGGCGAGCGCGGCACCCGCGGTGAGCACCGCGGACCGGCTCAGCAGTTTCTTCCCGAACCCGGAAGTAATGTTCATGCGCATGCCACTCCGTTCCATGGGAACGCGGCGAGTTCGTGCGCCGCGTTCCGGCTGAAGAGTCCAGAGGGCGATGACCGGGTGCGCTCCACGACGGCTTCCGGCAGCCCTGTGCCAGGACGTGCGCCGTGATTCCCCCCGGGGTATCGACCCCTGCGACAACAATGCCGACCGTCCCCGCGGCCGTCTTTGCGCGCCGGCGAAACATCTTTGACCAGTCGCGAACAGCGAGCCGCCACCATGATCGGATCGGATCGGATCGGATCGCGGTCCGGCTCGGACCCGGCAACCGGCGACGCCGTTTCGCCCTCTTTACCGGTGATCGAACTCCTGGAAGCACGGTGAACCGGTCCGGGCCCGTGGCAGTCGCAGCGGGGTGTCTCGTGCTGTGCGGGTGCGCCACCTCGGTGAGCGCGGCCGGAGCGGCGCACAGCACGAGCGCGTCCTCACAAGACCGCGATCACCACGCCTGGCGGTCCGCAGTCCACGAGCGGCAACCCGATCCGATCCTCAACGGCCGGACCGATGCCCGGGATCGGCGGCAGCACCCTGGCCGGACGATCAGCCCCCCAGGAACGAGAGCCGAACCCTGCGGTTGACATTGTCGACGTTGGTGTCCACGAGCACGACCGACTGCCAGGTGCCCAGTTCCAGCCGGCCGCCGATCACCGGGAAGGTGGCGTGCGGGGCGACGAACGCGGGCAGTACGTGGTCCCTGCCGTGCCCGGGGCTGCCGTGGCGGTGCCGCCAGCGGTCGTCGGCCGGCAGCAGGTCGCCGAGCGCGGCGAGCAGATCGTCGTCGCTGCCGGAGCCGGTCTCGATGACGGCCACCCCGGCGGTCGCGTGCGGGACGAAGACGTTGAGCAGCCCGTCCCGGCCGCGGGCGACCTCGCGCAGGAAGGACGCACAGGCTTCGGTCAGGTCGTGCACGGCTTGCGAGGACCCGGTGGTGACGTCCACGACGCGGGTGGTGAAGGTGTCGGCCATGCGTCCATGGTCCCCGAGCCGCGGCCGCCCGCCACACCGGCCCCGGTGACCCCGACGCCGTCGGACCGGCCCCGACACCCCGACACCCCGACGCCCCGGCACCCCGGCACCCGGCGCCCCGCCCGTACGGCCGAGCGTCCGGGAAGCAATGCCCGGGCCGGGCGGTTGGTAGAACTATGAACGAAACAGGCGTGCGGGAGGTCGAGGTCGCGGTCGCGGGCGCGGGGCAGGCGGGCCTGTCGGCCGGGTACTTCCTGCGCCGCGCCGGCTTCCGGCCGGAGCGGGACTTCGTCGTGCTCGACCACTCCCCCGGCGCGGGCGGCGCCTGGCAGTACCGCTGGCCGTCCCTCACCTACGGCAAGGCCCACCGCGTGCACGACCTGCCCGGGCTGCCGCTCGGCGAGGCCGATCCCGGACGTCCCTCCGCGGAGGTGGTGAGCGCCTACTTCGCCCGCTACGAGCGCGCCTTCGACCTGCGCGTGCGGCGTCCCGTGGACGTCCGCGCGGTGCGCGACGACGCCGGCGGGCGGCTGCGGATCGAGACCGGGGAGGGCGCGTGGTCCGCGCGGGCGCTGCTCAACGCGACCGGCACGTGGGACCGGCCCTTCGTGCCGTACTACCCCGGTCAGGAGACCTTCCTGGGGCGGCAGTTGCACACCGCGGGCTACCGGGGCGCCGCCGAGTTCGCCGGGCGGCACGTGGTCGTGGTCGGCGGCGGGACCTCGGCGGTGCAGTTGCTGCTCGAACTGGCGAAGGTGGCCCGCACCACCTGGGTGACCCGCAGACCGCCGGTCTTCCGCACGGGTCCGTTCACCGAGGACTGGGGCCGCTCGGCGGTGGCGCTCGTCGAGGAGCGGGTCCGGGCCGGGCTGCCGCCGCAAAGCGTGGTCAGTGTGACGGGCCTTGCCGCCACCGAGGAGGTCCAGGACGCGCGGGCGCGCGGCATCCTGCGCCCGGAGCCGGTGTTCGACCGCGTCACGCCGCACGGCGTGGCCTGGAACGACGGCCGCACCCTGGCGGCGGACGTCATCTTGTGGGCCACCGGTTTCCGCGCCGCTCTCGACCACCTCGCCCCGCTCGGGCTCCGCGAACCCGGCGGCGGCGTACGCCTGGAGGGCACGCGTGTGCTGAAGGACCCCCGCGTTCACCTGATCGGGTACGGACCGTCGGCCAGCACCATCGGAGCGAACCGGGCGGGCCGCACGGCCGTACGCGAGGTCCGCGCGCTGCTCGCGGGCGGACAGCGGGCGCGGACCTCGGCCGCGGCGGACGCCGTCCGCGCCCAGGAGCCGGTGCCGGCGACCGGCTGACCGCGCCCTTCCTTACCACGGCCCGGGCCGGTGTCCGTGTTGGTCCACCGCGGGCCGCGCGCAGCCTCTAGGTTGTGGGGAATGGGGACTGAGAGCTGGAAGTCGGTGCTGTCCGGCGTGTCGGCGTTCGCCGCCTTCTGCGCCGTCGTGCTGATCGTCGTGGCCGTACTGGGCCAGGTGGGCTGGTCCGCCGTCATCTCGGTGGCAGCGGTCGCCGTGGTGAGCGCGGCGCTCTCGCTCGCCGCGGACAGGCGCGCCCACGCGGACGGCCGCCACCAGTAGGGGGTGCGGCGAGTCGCCGGCGACCCGCCGTACCTCTGACACGAGATACATCCGATGTATCCTTCCGTGCCGCGCGGGCTTGCGGCAGGATGGGCGCATGCGTGAGCCACAAGCGTCCAGCGGGCGCCGCGCGGCACTCCCGGGGAGCCGGCCGTGCGCGTAGCCCTCTTCGTGACCTGTGTGAACGACCTGCTGTACCCGGACACCGGGCGGGCGGTCGTCCGGCTGCTGGAGCGGCTCGGCGTGACGGTCGACTTCCCGATGGCCCAGTCCTGCTGCGGCCAGGCCCACTTCAACAGCGGCTACCGGCGCGAGGCCGAGCCGATGGTGCGGCGGTACGCGGAGGCGTTCGCGGGCTACGACTACGTGGTGGCGCCCTCGGGGTCGTGCGTGGCGATGGTGCGGGACGCCTTCCCGCTGATCGCCCGGCGCGCCGCCGACGAGGGCCGGTCGACCGGGCTCGGCGAGGCGGTCGCCGCCGTGGCGCCGAGGACGTACGAACTCACGGAATTCCTCGTCGACGTGCTGGGGGTGACGGACGTGGGCGCGTACTTCCCGCACACCGTCACCTACCACCCGTCCTGCCACGGGCTGCGGATGCTGGGCCTGGCCGACCGGCCGCTGCGGCTGCTGTCCGCGGTCAGGGGCATCGAGTTGCGCGAGTTGGAGGGCGCGCAGGAGTGCTGCGGCTTCGGCGGCACGTTCTCGATGAAGAACCCCGACGTGTCGGCCGCCATGGGCGAGGACAAGGTCCGCCACGCCGTCGGCAGCGGGGCACGGGTGCTGTGCGGCGCGGACAACTCGTGCCTGATGCACCTGGCCGGGATCGCCGAACGGCAGGGCGCGCCCTTGCGGACCGTGCACCTGGCGGAGATCCTCGCCTCCACCGAGGAGAAGCCGTACCGGCCGCCGGACGGGGCGGGAACGCGGAGCCGGTGACCCGGTGACGGTCGGTCCGCGGGCCACGCGCGAACGCGGACCGGGGCGGTACGGGCGGCCCGGGGAGGGACGGGCGGGTGCGGACGGCGCGGACGCGCGCGTGCGGGCGGCACGGACATGAGCGGCGCGCGTGCGGGCGGCGCGCGATACGGACCGCCCGGGTCCTGGACGGCCTAAGGCACGGTGGTCGCCAACTGCGTGTCGCGGCGGATCAGCGCGGCATAGCGGCCGTCCAGGGCGAGCAGTTCGTCGTGGGTGCCGCGTTCGACGATGCGGCCGGCGTCCAGGACGACGATCTGGTCGGCGTCGCGAATGGTGGACAGCCGGTGGGCGATGGTGATGGTGGTGCGCCCGGCCGACAGGGAGTCGATCGCGTCCTGTACGGCGGCCTCGGTGCGGGTGTCCAGCGCGCTGGTGGCCTCGTCCAGGATGAGGACCGGCGGGTCGCGCAGAATGGTGCGGGCGATGGCGAGGCGCTGCTTCTCGCCGCCCGAGAAGCGGTAGCCGCGTTCGCCGACGAGGGTGTCGTAACCGTCGGGCAGACCGGCGATGTGCTCGTGGATCTGCGCGGCCCGCGCGGCGGCCCGGATCTCCTCGTCCGTGGCGTCCGGTTTGGCGAACCGGAGGTTGTCGGCGACGGAGGCGTGGAAGAGATACGTCTCCTGGGAGACGACGCCGACCGCGGCGGAGAGCGTCTCGAAGTCGAGGTCACGGACGTCCGTGCCGTCGAGGGTGACGCGGCCGCCGGTGACGTCGTACAGGCGCGGCACCAGGTAGCTGAGGGTGCTCTTGCCGGAGCCGGTGGCGCCGACGACGGCGAGGCTGCCGCCCGCCGGGACCGTGAGGTCGATGCCCCGCAGGGTCGCGTCGCCGGATTCCGGGTCGTAGGAGAAGTCGACGTTCTCCAGGCGGATCTCGCCGCGGACGGTGGCGAGATGGACGGCGTCGGGCTTCTCGGTGATGTCGATCGGCAGGTCGAGGTACTCGAAGATGCGCTGGAACAGGGCGAGCGAGGTCTGCACCTGCACGCCGGTGGCCAGCAGGGAGACCGTCGGCCGGAACATGCCCTGCTGCAGGGAGACGAAGGCGACCAGGGTGCCGATGGAGACGTCCGGGCCGTTGTGGCCGGAGGTGAGGCCGGCCGCCCAGTACAGGAGGGCGGGCATGGCCGACATGACGATGCCGATGACCGCCATCCGCCAGCGGCCTTGCATGTTGGACCGTACCTCCAGGTCCACCAGCCGTTCGGACTCGGCGGCGAACTCGCGGGTCAGCGAGTCACCGCGGCCCATGGTGCGGCCGAGCAGGATGCCGCTGACGGACAGCGACTCGGTGACGATGGCCGACATGGCCGCCATCTGCTTCTGCCGCTCGCTCGCGATCTTCTTGCGCTCGCGGCCGACCTTGCGGGCGACCCAGACGAAGACCGGGAGCAGCGCCAGGGACACCAGGGTCAGCCGCCAGTCGAGGGCGGCCATGGCGACGACCGAGGCGACCACGGCCGTGGCGTTGGACACCAGCGAGGTGGCGGTGGAGGTGACGGTGGCCTGCATGCCGCCGATGTCGTTGGCGATGCGGGACTGGACCTCACCGGTGCGGGTCCTGGTGAAGAAGGCCAGCGACATCCGCTGCAGCCGCTCGTAGACGGCGGTGCGCAGGTCGTGCATCACTCGCTGGCCGACGGTCGTGGAGATCAGGGTCTGCACGACGCCGAAGACCCCGTTGGCGGCGGCGGTGGCGATCATGCCGAGGACGAGCAGGCTGAGCAGCCCGGTGCGGCCCTGCGGGATCGCGGTGTCGAGGACCGCCCGCAGCATGAACGGCGAGGCGACGGAGACGAGGGAGGACAGGGCGACGAGCAGGCCGACGACGGCGAGCCGGCCGCGGTAGGGGCGGAACAGCCGCATGATGCGGCGGACGTCGGTGGGGCCGGTCGGCTTCTTGGGCGCCGACCAGCGGGCGGCGAGATCGTTTTCGGGGCGCAAAGGACTCCTCGGGGAACGAAACGCGGATGTCGGCGCGACCCCGGCGCGATGGGCCCGCGGCAGGGTGCGGCGTTCGACATCGAGAGTGTAGTTCATTGTTACCTACGTTCACAATGAACACCGCTCCTGGTACCCTCGACACATGGAAACGCGCACCACCCTGGTCGTCGACGCCGCGCGGTCCGACTCCGCCGGTACGGGAACCGACGAGGTCACCGGGCGTCTGGCCGATCAGTTGATCGCGCTGAGCAGGCGGCTGCACCGCTCCCAGCGGCGGCTGCTGGAGCCGCTGGGCATCACGCCGGCGCAGGCCCGGCTGCTGCGCGCGCTCGCGCACTGCGAGGAGCCGCCGCGGATGGCCGACCTCGCCCAGCGCCTCGAAGTGGTCCCGCGGGCGGTGACCACGCTGGTGGACGCCCTGGAGGCACAGGAGTTGCTGCGGCGTGTGCCCGACCCGCACAACCGCCGGGTGACCCGGATCGAACTGCGGCCGGGGGGCGCCCGGGCGCTGCTGGAGCTGCGTCGGGCCCGCCGGGCGGCGGCCGCGGAACTGCTCGCGCCGCTGGACGACGCCCAGCGCGCGGCGCTGACCGGCCTGCTGGAGGCACTGGGCGAGCCGGACCGGCCGCGGGACTGAGCCGGGGCCGGTCGCGTACGTCACCGGGTCCGCCCGCCGAACCGGCCGGGTCCGCCCGCCGACCTCACCGGCCCCGTCGGAGTGCCGCCCGCCGACGGCCCGCGGACGGCACTCGCCGCGAAAGCCGCGGGCTACTTCGCCAGGTCGGCCGGCTCGCCCTGGACCGTGCCCTGCGGGCCGACCGGGGCGGTGCAGGCGCTGCACCGCTTGGCGGCGGCCGGTATCGCGGTCAGGCACTCCGGGCACTCGCGCATGGGCGCCGAAGTCGCCTTCGGGAAGAACCGCTCCTGCATGCGGTTCATCGGAAGCACCACCAGGAAGTAGATCACCGACGCGACGAGGACGAAGCTGATGAGCGCGTTGATGAACACACCGTAGGGAAAGGTGACGCGCGAGGCGTGGAAGGACTTGTCGGTGAAGTCACCGGTGGCGCCGGACACCAGGCCGACGATCGGCGTGAGAAACGCCTTCACGAAGTTGCTCACCAGGCTGGTGAAGGCGCTGCCGACGACGATGCCGACGGCCAGGTCCACGACGTTGCCGCGCAGCAGGAAAGCGCGAAAACCCTTCATGGGTCGGAGGTCCCCTCTGTGGTGATGATCCCGCGGAATGCGGAAGTCCACAGTGTGCCGTGTACCGCCGCAGAGTGGCCAACCGCGTGTGTTGCGTCACCTCGGGCGGGCCTTCGCCCGCCCGAGGCCGGGGAAGGCCCTGGTCAGCCGCAAGGAGCGCCCACGTACAGGGCGACGGCGTCACCCGCGCCCACCGTGGCGGTGAAGGTGCCGTCGGAGCCGACCGTGTACCTGGTGCCGCTGTGCTGGACGTCGCAGTACGTGCCGGCGGGCAGCGAGGTCGCGAAGGTCCGGGTGATCGCGCCGCCCTCGTGGTTGATGGCCACATACCCCTTGTCGCCGCGGCCGAAGGCGATGGCGTTGCCGCCGTCGTCCCACCAGTCGGTGACGCCGGTGCCCGCGACGGCGTTGTGGAAGCCGACCATGTTCGCGATCTGCGGCCAGGCGTGCTGGCACTTCCAGCCGTCGGCGTAGCAGGCGTTGACGGTACCGCCGTTGGGAGGTCCGGCGTCGTTGTCGGAGAACTCGTAGCCGGAATAGACGTTGGGCGAGCCGTACGGCCAGGCCAGCAGGTAGACATTGGCCAGGGTGTAGGTGTTGCCGTACTTGTAGTTGAGCGTGGAGCCGTTGCGCTCGGTGTCCCAGTTGTCGACGAAGGTGCGCGACTGGGAGCTCGGCAGGTATCCCGCTCCCCAGGCCGCGCCCCAGCTGCCGAGGTAGGCGAGTTTCTCGCTGGTGAAGATCCGCTTGAGGTCGTAGGCGCCCTGGAAGACGTCCACGTCGCCGGTGCCGGTGTACTCACCGGGCTGGACCGCCTCGCCGGCCCCGTAGATGACCTCCTGCGCCCAGAAGATGTTCGGGTTGGTGAGCTTGGCCTTGATCGCGGCCAGGTCGGAGGCGGCGATGTGCTTGGCGGCGTCGATGCGGAAGCCGTCGACGCCCATCGAGATCAGGTTGTCGAGGTAGCCGGCGATCGTGGAGCGCACGTAGTCGCTGCCGGTGTCCAGGTCGGCAAGGCCCACCAGTTCGCAGTTCTGGACGTCGTAGCGGTTGGTGTAGTCGCTGATGCTGGTCCGGCAGGAGTGGAAGTCCTGGACCTGGTACGTGCCGGGGTAGTCGTACTTGGTGTAGTTCGTGCCGCCGGTGCCGGTGCCGGAGCCGGCGGTCATGTGGTTGATCACGGCGTCGGCAATGACCTTCACTCCGGCGGCGTGGCAGGTGGCCACCATGTGCGCGAATGCGGCGGCGTCCCCGAGCCGGCCGGCTATGCGGTAGCTCACCGGCTGGTACGAGGTCCACCACTGCGGGCCCTGGATGTGCTCCTGGGCCGGTGAGACCTCGACGTAGCCGTAGCCCTTGGGGCCGAGGGTGGTGGTGCAGGCGGTGGCGACCGAGTCGTACTTCCACTCGAAGAGCGTCGCGGTGACGTCCTTCGCGCCGGGCGGGCTCGCGTGGGCCGGCTGCTGCGCCGAGACGGCGAGCAGTCCGGCCGCGGTGACAAGCGCTGCCAGCGCCCCGTTGAGGACGCGGGATCTCATGGGCGGCTCCTTCGATGAGCGGGCGCACGCGGGTGTGCCCGGCGAAGGCAGCCACGCGCCTGGCCGCCGATGTGGGGTAACGGATCCGGTACTCCCGGATCCGGCAGGAGCTTCCCGCTATCGATGCGTACACGTCAATAGAAGGCGCGGAAGAAGTTGCGCCGTCTTGCTGCAAGCGATTGCCGTCCGAAGGAGGGAGTCGCGGGGGCGGGCGGGGGTCGAGGGGGCGGGACGAGGCCGAGGGGTCGGGCGGGAGCCGAGGGGTCGGGCGGGGGCCGGCGGGTCGGGCGGGGGCCGGCGGCGAGCGCCGCCGGGCGGTCGCGGCGGGAAAACCGGTTGACCCGAGGACGTCGGCGAGGCGAACCTTGTGCGGCTCCTGACCGAGCCCGGTACGTTTCCTCCCCCTTCGTTCCCCGCCCTCTTCCCCCATGCGGCCGTGCCTGCCGACGGTCCCCCGCCGAGAACCCATCGAGCCCAGGACATCATGCCGTCCCTACGCAGTCTTCCTCTTTCCGATCCGGGCGACCCCGATGTGCGGTCGGGATTCCGCTTCCTGCTCTGGCTGGAGCTGCGGCAATGGCGCGGGCAGGCGGCGGCGGCCGCCTGGGGCCTGCTCCACATGGCCGCCGTCGCCTCCTTCCCGGCGGCCGTGGGCATGTCGGTGCAGGCCGTCGTCGACCGTTCCGGTACCCGGCTGGCGCTGGCCGGCGCCTGGATGCTGCTGCTCGGTGTGCTGACCGCGGTCGGCGACACCATGCTGCACCGCACGGCGGTCACCAACTGGATCGCCGCGTCCGCGCGCCTGCAGCAACTGCTGTCCCGCAAGACCGTCGAACTCGGCTCCGTCCTGACCCGGCGCGTCGCGGCGGGCGAGGTGGTGGCCGTGAGCACCGGCGACGTGGAGAAGATCGGCTGGTTCGTGGAGGCCGTGGCGCGCTTCACCTCCGCGCTGCTGGCCACGGTCGGTGTCGCCGTCGCCCTGCTGGTCTACGAGCCCGCGCTCGGCGTCGTGGTGGCCGCCGCGGTGCCCGTGCTCGCCCTGGCCGTCCTGCCGTTGCTGCCCGCCGCCACCCGGCGCGCCGACCTGCAGCGGGAGAAGGCGGGCCGGGCGACCGAACTGGCCTCGGACACGGTGGCCGGCCTGCGGGTGCTGCGCGGCATCGGCGGTGAGGACCTCTTCCTCGACCGCTACCGCCGCGCCTCCCAGCAGGTGCGCGCGGCCGCCGTGCACAGCGCCCGGATGTGGGCGCTGATCAGCGCCGTCCAGGTCGTCCTGCCCGGGCTGCTGCTGGTCGGCGTCGCCTGGTACGGGGCCCGGCTCGCCCTCGACGGCCGGATCTCGGTGGGCACGCTGGTCACCGTCTACGGATCGGTGGCCTTCCTGATGCTGCCCCTGCAGAACTTCCAGGAGATCGCCATGGCCTGGTCGTTCTCCCGTCCCTCCGCCAAACGCGCGGCGCGTGTGCTGGCGCTGAACCGGACGGACGCCGACTCGGGCCGGGGCGGGGGGCCGGGTGCGGGCAGGGACGCCGGTGTGGCGGCGCCCTCGGGCGACCTGCACGACCCGCGGTCCGGGGTGACGGCTCCCGCGGGGCTTTTGACCGCGGTGGTCTGCGGTGATCCGGACGCGGCGGGACGGCTGGCCGACAGGCTGGGCGGGCACAGTCCGGCCGGAGCCGGGGAGGGCGCCGACGCCGACAGCGCGGCCTCGGCGCTGCTCGGCGGGCAGCCCTTGGACGCCCTGCCGCTGGCGGTCGCCCGCGCGGTCGTCCTCGTACAGGACAAGGATCCGGTGCTGCTGTCCGGCACGCTGGCCGAACTCCTCGACGTGCCGTCGTCCGGCGCGGTCTCCCCGCGGGCGGCGCTGGCCGCGGCGCAGTGCGGGGACGTACTGGACGCACTGGCGCAGTCCCTGGCCGGGTCCGACGCGGACGGCGCCGACCCGATGCGGGCGCGGATCACCGAACGCGGCCGTTCACTGTCCGGCGGCCAGCGACAGCGGCTAGCCCTGGCCAGGTCGCTGGTGGCCGACCCGGAGGTGCTGGTGCTGGACGAGCCGACCTCCGCGGTGGACGCCCACACCGAGGCCAGGATCGCCCGCGGGCTGAAGGAGATCCGGGCCCACCGCACGACCGTCGTCTTCACCTCCAGCCCGCTGGTCCTGGACCGCGCCGACCGGGTCGTGTTCGTGGAGGACGGCACCGCCGCCGCGGTCGGCGGCCATCACGACCTGTTGCGGACGAATCCGCGGTACCGGGCGGTGGTCACCCGAGAGTCCGGCACCGAGAACGGCACCAAGAACGGGGCCGGGACCGGGGCGGGAGACCCGGCCGAGCCGAGAGAGGGAAGCGAGCGCGGTCCCGGAACCGACGCCGAGGCGCTGAACGGCGCCCTGCCGATGGAGGAATCAGCATGATCGGCGTACGTCCGCCGGAGTACGACCCGGCAGCGCCCAGGCGGAGCACGACCCTGCCGGTGGGCTCCTCCGCGACCGTACGGGCCTATGTGCGGGAACTGGCCCGGCGCCACCGCAGGTCCCTCGTCCTGCTGGTCGCCGTCAACACCGCGGCCGTTCTCGCCTCGATGGTGGGCCCCTACCTGCTCGGCGGCCTGGTCCAGAAGCTGTCGTCCGGCCACCGCGACCTCCACCTCGGGCGGACGGTCGCGCTGTTCCTGACCGCGCTGGCGGTGCAGGCGTTCTTCGTGCGGCTGGTCCGGCTGCGCGGGGCGGTGCTCGGTGAGCGGATGCTGGCCGACCTGCGGGAGGACTTCCTGGTCCGGTCCGTCGCCCTGCCGCCGGGGGTCCTGGAGCGGGCCGGGACGGGTGACCTGCTGTCGCGGATCACCACCGACATCGACCGGCTGGCCAACGCCATGCGCGAGGCCGTGCCGCAGCTGACGATCGCCGTGGTGTGGGCCGGGCTGCTGCTCGGCGCCCTCACGGTGACCTCGCCGCCCCTGGCGCTGTCGGTGCTGGTCGCGCTGCCGCTGCTGCTGGCGGGGTGCCGCTGGTACTACCGGCGGGCCCCGTCGGCCTACCGTTCGGAGGCCGCCGGGTACGCGGCCGTCGCCGCGGTCCTGGCCGAGTCCGTGGACGCCGGGCGCACCATCGAGGCACACCGTCTGGGCGCTCGCCGCGAGGAACTGTCCAGGCGCCGGATCGGCCAGTGGGTGGCCTGGGAGCGGTACACCATGTGGCTGCGCACCGTCCTGTTCCCGGTGGTCAACCTCACCCACGCCCTGATCCTCACCTCCGTTCTCATGATCGGCGGGACCTTCGCCCTGCACGGCTGGGTGAGCGCGGGCGAGCTGACCACCGGCGCCCTGTTCGCCCAGATGCTGGTGGACCCGGTCAACCTCATCCTGCGCTGGTACGACGAGCTGCAGGTCGCGCAGGTCTCGCTCGCCCGCCTGGTCGGAGTGCGCGAGGTCGCCGAGGCGGAGGGCGACGAGTCGCTCTCCCCGGACGGGCGCCGGGTGACGGCGGACGAGGTGCGGTTCGGCTACCGGGCGGGCAGCGACGTCCTGCACGGGGTGTCGCTGGACGTCCCGCCGGGCACCCGGCTGGCACTGGTCGGCCCGTCCGGCGCCGGCAAGTCCACGCTGGGCCGGCTACTGGCCGGGATCTACGCCCCGCGGGCCGGCGAGGTGACCCTCGGCGGCGCGCAATTGGCGCTCATGCCGGCCGAGCGGGTCCGCGCGCACGTCGCGCTGGTCAACCAGGAGCACCATGTCTTCGTCGGCTCGCTGCGCGACAACCTGCGCCTCGCCAGGTCCGGCGCTACCGACGAGGAGCTGTGGGAGGCGCTGCGGGCGGTGGACGCCGAGGGCTGGGCACGGGCGCTGGGCGACGGCCTGGACACCGAGGTCGGCTCGGGCGGCGCCGCGCTCACCCCGGCCCAGGCCCAGCAGCTCGCCCTGGCCCGCCTCGTGCTGGCCGACCCGCACACGCTCGTGCTGGACGAGGCGACGTCGCTGCTGGATCCCCGCGCGGCCCGCCACCTGGAACGCTCGCTGTCGCGGGTGCTCGACGGCCGCACGGTGGTGGCCATCGCCCACCGGCTGCACACCGCGCACGACGCCGACGTCATCGCCGTCGTCGAGGACGGCCGGATCAGTGAGCTGGGCAGCCACCAGCAACTGGTCGCCGCGGACGGGGCCTACGCGGCCCTGTGGCGGTCCTGGCACGGTTAGCCGCTCGCCGCGGCCGCGGGCGCCCGCGGCCGCGCCGCCGCCGTCAGCCGTCAGCCGTCAGCCGTCAGCCGTCAGCCGTCAGCCGTCAGCCGAAGACTCCCAGCGCGCCGAGCGTGCTCGCCCCGCCGACCAGGAAGAACACCGGGGTGAGCACCTTGACCTCGACCCAGCTCCCGGCCCGGAACCGCATGAACTTCGGCGGACCCACCGGATACCACCGCTTGCGGCCGACGGGTATCGGCCACAGGATCGGGCAGCCGGACACGGTCAGCGCGTCCCCGACGCAGTGCACGAGCGCGCCGAGCACGATCGGCAGGCCGATCCACATGTAGTGCTGACCGGGGTGGGTGAACAGCCACTCCTTGCCGTTGCCCGGGTCGTCCAGGACATCGGCCAGCACCCAGGCGCTGGAGGCGCCCAGCAGCCAGACCAGGACATCGCTGGACACCCTCGCCTGCCGCCACAGCAGGCCCTCGACGGCCAGCACCATGTGTACGAACAGGATGGCCAGCACCGCCCAACGCCCACCGTAGACGGCGGCTGCCGAGCACCCGGTGCCGAGCAGGAGCGCCCACGGCCAGGTGTGGGTCAAGGTGCGGTGTCCACCGGACCGGCGGGGGTCGCCGTTCTTCCGGGTCGCCTTGTAGGCGGCGTGGGCGATCCCGTCGATGAGGCCGCACAGGACCCGCGAGACGGGCCCGAAGGCCCGCGAGATCGTGGCCGCCTGGTGGTCGAGGTCGGGTGCCAGGGCGGCGCCCGCGCAGATCAGCGCGCCGACCACCAGCGTCGGCCATGGCATCGGGTGCCCGTACCCGGCCGCGACCGCCCCGGTGAGCAGCCAGGCCGTTGCCCCCGACAGTGAGTGCGCAGGTCCCATCATGGTGGTGCTCAGTCCCCCCTCTACCGCCGCCCGCAGGCGCAGTTGACGCTTCATCGATCGCACACCCTACCGGCGGTGATCACGCTCTCCACCTCCGGTTCCGCCGCCGACGGCCGGTACGGGCAAGATGGAGGGGTGACCCTCATCGATCAGTTGCCGAGCGAGCCCGATCCCGATGCCCTCTTCGAAGCGTTCTCGACATGGGCCGAGGGGCAGGGCATCTCCTTGTACCCCGCCCAGGAGGAGGCGCTGATCGAGGTGGTCTCGGGGGCGAACGTGATCCTCTCCACCCCGACCGGCTCGGGAAAGAGCCTGGTCGCGGCCGGTGCGCACTTCGCGGCGCTGGCCCGGGACGAGGTCACCTTCTACACCGCCCCGATCAAGGCGCTGGTCTCGGAGAAGTTCTTCGACCTGTGCAAGCTGTTCGGCACCGAGAACGTCGGCATGCTCACGGGCGACGCGTCGGTCAACCCGGACGCTCCCGTGATCTGCTGCACGGCCGAGGTGCTGGCCTCCATCGCCCTGCGCGACGGCAAGAACGCCGACGTGGGGCAGGTCGTCATGGACGAGTTCCACTTCTACGCCGAGCCCGACCGCGGCTGGGCCTGGCAGATCCCGCTGCTGGAGCTGCCGCAGGCGCAGTTCCTGCTGATGTCGGCGACGCTGGGCGACGTCTCCCGCTTCGAGGAGGACCTGACCCGGCGCACCGGCCGTCCCACGGCGGTCGTACGGTCCGCGACCCGCCCGGTCCCGCTGAGCTACGAGTACCGCACCACCGCGCTGACCGAGACCCTCACCGAACTCCTGGAGACCCGCCAGTCGCCGGTCTACATCGTCCACTTCACCCAGGCCGCCGCCGTGGAAAGGGCGCAGGCGCTGATGAGCATCAACATGTGCTCGCGCCAGGAGAAGGACGCGATCGCCGCCCTCATCGGCAACTTCCGCTTCACCACCGCCTTCGGCCGCAACCTGTCCCGCTTCGTGCGGCACGGCATCGGAGTGCACCACGCCGGGATGCTCCCCAAGTACCGGCGGCTGGTGGAGAAGCTCGCCCAGGCCGGACTGCTCAAGGTCATCTGCGGGACCGACACCTTGGGCGTGGGGGTCAACGTACCCATCCGCACGGTGCTGTTCACCGCGTTGACCAAGTACGACGGGCAGCGGGTGCGGGTGCTGCGGGCCCGCGAGTTCCACCAGATCGCCGGCCGCGCGGGCCGGGCCGGGTTCGACACCGCGGGCCTGGTGGTGGCCCAGGCGCCCGAGCACGTCATCGAGAACGAGAAGGCCCTGGCCAAGGCGGGCGACGACCCGAAGAAGCGCCGCAAGGTGGTCCGCAAGAAGGCGCCCGAGGGTTTCGTCAGCTGGTCCCAGAACACCTTCGAGAAGCTGATCGCCTCCGAGCCGGAGCCGCTGACCTCCCGCTTCCGGGTCACGCACGCGATGCTGCTGTCGGTCATCGCCCGTCCGGGGAACGCCTTCGACGCCATGCGGCGGCTGCTGGAGGACAACCACGAGGACCGGCGGTCCCAGTTGCGGCACATCCGCCGGGCCATCGCCATCTACCGTTCGCTGCTGTCCGGCGGCGTGGTGGAGCGGCTCGACGAGCCGGACGCCGAGGGCAGGATCGTCCGGCTCACCGTCGACCTCCAGCAGGACTTCGCACTCAACCAGCCGCTGTCCACTTTCGCCCTGGCCTCCTTCGAACTCCTCGACCCCGACTCCCCTTCCTACGCCCTCGACATGGTGTCGGTGGTGGAATCCACCCTGGACGACCCGCGCCAGATCCTCGCCGCCCAGGAGAACAAGGCGCGCGGGGAGGCGGTGGCGGCGATGAAGGCCGAGGGCGTCGAGTACGAGGAGCGCATGGAGCGGCTCCAGGACGTGACCTACGCCAAGCCGCTGGAGGAACTGCTGCTGCACGCCTACGGCCTCTACCGCAGGAGCCACCCGTGGGTCGGCGACCATCCGCTGTCGCCGAAGTCGATCGTGCGCGACATGTACGAGCGGGCGATGACCTTCTCCGAGTTCGTCTCCTTCTACGAGCTCGCCCGCACCGAGGGCATCGTGCTGCGCTACCTCGCGAGCGCCTACAAGGCCCTGGAACACACCGTGCCGGACGACCTGAAGTCCGAGGACCTGCAGGACCTCATCGCGTGGCTCGGCGAACTCGTGCGGCAGGTGGACTCCAGCCTGCTCGACGAATGGGAGCAGCTGGCCAACCCCGAGGAGGAGAGCGCCGAGGAGGCCGCCGAGCGGGCCGACCAGGTCAAGCCCGTCACGGCCAACTCCCGCGCCTTCCGTGTGCTGGTGCGCAACGCCATGTTCCGCCGCGTCGAACTGGCCGCGCTGGAGAAGTACGACCAGCTCGGTGAGCTCGACGCCGACGCCGGCTGGGACGCGGACAGGTGGGCGGACGCGATGGACGCCTACTGGGAGGAGTACGACGACCTGGGCACCGGCCCTGACGCGCGCGGCCCGAAGCTGCTGCTCATCGAGGAGGTGCCGCAGCACGGCCTGTGGCGGGTCCGGCAGACCTTCGCCGATCCGGAGGGCGACCACGGCTGGGGCATCTCGGCCGAGGTCGACCTGGCCGCCTCCGACGAGGAGGCCCGCGCGGTCATCCGGCTCACCGACGTGGGCGAGCTGTGACATGGGCGAGGACAAGGGCGAGTCGCTGAGCAATCCCGCCGAGCGTCTGGTGGACCTGCTGGATCTGGAGCGGATCGAGGAGGACATCTTCCGCGGGCGCAGCCCCGACGAGCGGCTGCAGCGGGTCTTCGGCGGCCAGGTGGCCGGGCAGGCACTGGTCGCCGCGGGCCGCACCACGGACGGCACTCGGCCGGTGCACTCCCTGCACGCGTACTTCCTGCGGCCGGGCCGGCCGGGCGTGCCCATCGTGTACCAGGTCGAGCGGGTCCGCGACGGCCGTTCCTTCACCACCCGGCGGGTGGTGGCCATCCAGCAGGGTCGGACGATCTTCAACTTGACTGCCTCCTTCCATCGGTCGGAGCCCGGTTTCGAGCACCAGTTGCCCATGCCCGGGGTGCCGGAGCCGGAGAGTCTGCCGCGGCTGGCCGACGAACTCCGGGCGCACCTCGGAGTGCTGCCGGAGGCCCTTGAGCGGATGGCCCGCCGGCAGCCGTTCGACATCCGGTACGTGGAGCGGCTGCGCTGGACGCCCGGGGAGATCGAGGGCGCGGAGCCGCGCAGCGCGGTGTGGATGCGCGCGACGGGCGATCTGGGCGACGACCCGCTCGTGCACACCTGCGCCCTGACGTACGCGAGCGACATGATGCTGCTCGACGCGGTCCGGGTGCCGGTCGAACCCTTGTGGGGCCCCCGGGGGTTCGACATGGCCTCGCTGGACCACGCCATGTGGTTCCACCGGCCGTTCCGCACCGACGAATGGTTCCTCTACCAGCAGGAGTCACCCATCGCGACCGGCGCCCGAGGGTTGGCGCGCGGCCAGATCTTCGACCGCAGCGGGCGTCTTCTGGTGTCCGTGATGCAGGAGGGGCTGTTCCGCAGGATCGGCGGCTGATCGCCTGCCCCGCAGCAGTCCGAGCAGCCCCCGCCGCCCGCCCGCCGCGGCCCGCGGTGGGCAAGCAACGGGCGCCGGGCGCGCCGCACACGCGGGCGGAGCCTGCCCCGAAAGGCCGGCGGCGCCGACCCGAGGGCCCGGTACCGGCACCGGCAGGGGAACGGGCACGGGAGGGGATGGCTGGACGGTCTCCGGCGCCACCAGGTGGAGGACCGGCCGGCTCTCCCGGGCCCGGCCCAGCGCGTCCGCCAGGGCGGCAAGCGCCGTGGCGATCTCCTCCGGGTGGTCGGCGGTGGTGAGCCGCCTGACCAGTTCCGGTGCGGCGAATCCCACCCGGCCGGGTGGCAGGGCCTCGCGCAGCCGACGCAGCCTGCCGCGTTCGTACGGGTCGGGTACCGCCTCGTGGACCCTTTCCGGCCCCAGGAGGGCGGCCCAGACCGCGGCTTCGTCCCAGGCGTCGTAGGCGTCGCGGACCAGTTGGGCGACCCGCCGGTCCCGCCAGCCGCGCCCCCTGAGGTCCTCGCCCCCTTCGACGGCCTCCCGCAGGGCGCCCGGCAGCGGCCCGGTCATCAGCGCGGGGTTGGCCTCGGCGAACTCCCGCAGCTCCCTGGCCGGGTACATCCACACCAGCGCCCGGTACCGGTTGACGTACCAGCGGACCGGGCGGACGAAGCCCGTCCTGGCCAGCTTGGTGAAGCGGTCGCGACCGACCCCCATCGCCTTGGCGCCTTCGCCGCTGCTCACCAACTGGATCCGGGCGAGCAGCGCTTGCCGGCCGCCGTCCGCCGCGCGCAGCCGCTCCAGCTCCCGGGCACGTACCTTCCACAGTCCGCTGCCGCAGGCGACCGTCGGCACTTCGCCGACCTGGACGGCGAGGTGGAAATCCTCTTCGTCCAGACCGAGTTCGTCGCGCGCTCTGCCGAGCGTCACCAACTCGCCGTCCGCACTGCCGTGGTCGAGCGCCTGTCCCGCGCCCGGTGTCCACAGGGCCTGCCGGCTCTCCTTCGTCGTTTTCACTGTCCTCGACTCCCCCACACTCGTTCGATCACTGACAGTCATGAATCTAGCGCTTGGAGTGATGACGCCGCCGCGAGCCTGTGGATAACTCCGTCGGGACCGTGGGGATCCGCACCGAAGACCGGACCCCGCGGCGGTGGGGGGCGCGGCGGACCGGGGCGGAGGACGCCGGCCGGGCGAGGAGGAGGGGTCCGGCCTCGGCGCGGCGCGTGCATGACGACGCCCCGGCCAGGCAGATGACTGCCCCGGTGGTGTCGTACCGGTCCGGCCGGTGGGCATGCCACCATGACCCATGGCCGGTGACGGGCACGAACGATGGCAGGTCAGGGAGTTCTTCGCGGCCAAGGCGGCCGGATGGGAGGACCGGTATCCCGGCGACGATCCCGCCTACGCGGCGGCCGTCGCCGAACTGGCACCGCCACCCGGCGGCCGGGCGCTCGACGCGGGGTGCGGTACGGCGCGGGCCCTGCCGTTGCTGCGGGCGGCGGTCGGTCCGGACGGGACGGTGGTCGGCGTCGACCTGACCCCCGAGATGCTGCGCGAGGCGGTCAGGCTGGGCCGCGACCCCGCGGGCGCCCTGGTCGAGGCGGACAGCGGGCGGCTGCCGCTGCGCGACGGCGCGTTCGACGCCGTGTTCGCCGCCGGTTTGGTGCACCATCTGCCCGACCCCCTGGCGGGGCTGCGGGAGTTGGCCAGGGTGACCGTGCCCGGCGGGCGGCTGGCGCTGTTCCAGCCCGTCGGCCGGGCCGCCCTCGCCGCTCGCAGGGGCCATGAGCTGCGGCCCGACGACATCAGGGCCCGGCCGCGGATCGCTCGCGCGCTGGACCGGGCCGGCTGGGAACCGGCGCTGCTGGACGACGGCGAGGAGCGCTACCTCGTCCTCGCCGTCAGGAGGCGCTGAAGCGGCCTCGGCACGCCGACCCGGCGGTGCGGCATCGGATCACCTTGCGGATTTATGGATTCCGCACCCTCTCGACGCGACGGTTACCGGCTGGTTAAGGTGCGCGGACGACACAAGAGGGAGGCGACGGGTGGCCGCGGGCGAGATTCCCGATGACGACGACGCGCTGTTCGTGCTGACGGCGGCGATGCTGACGCCGGCCCAGTTCCCCGGTGTGCTGGGCGACGACTATCCGGCGGCGTGCGAGCAGCTCGGCCTGGAACCGCTGGAGGCCGGCTACGGGCTGGTGTTCGGCCAGGACGGCACCGGCGCCCGGTGGACGGTCGCCACCACGGACGCGGCCATGGTGGCGTGTGCCCTCGCCGCCTGGGACTGCGGCCTGGAGTACGACCTGTCGCCCGACGAGAGCAGCATGGCGGCCTCGCTGCCCGGATGGCCGCTGCCGGTGGCCGTCGCCGTTCCCGGCATCCCCGACCCGTACGACCCCGACGAGGAGACCGGCGGCCGCGCTCCCCTGTCACCGCCGGACACCTCGGCGTGGGGGCCGCCGCAGCGTCGGCTGGGTGCCGACGAGATAGCCGTGCACTGGTGGGAGTGGCGCGACCAGTTCCCCGGCGCCGGTACCGTCGCCGAGGACGCCGAGGACGCCGAGCCGCGGACGGCGAGCGCTGCCGAGGCGCAGACGGCGGACGGTCCCGGTTCCGGCACCGCGGCCGGTCCTGAGGACGCCGCCGAGACCGCCCGCCCCAGTGGCGGGCCGGCGGCACCGGCCGTCTCGCACCCAGGGGTGCGCCGCGTCCTGGCCGCGGCCGAGGAGTACGTCCGCAACCCCCCGCCACCGGGCCGGGTGCGGACCGCCCATGGCGCCGTGCGCGCGGACGGCCCGGGCTGGAGCCTGGTCGGCCGGACCGACGACATGGCGTTCGTCCTGCTCGACGACGCCCCGGGGGACGTCCTGCCGGTGGGCCGCGGCCCCGCCCTGCCGCCGCTGCTCGAAGCGCTCGGCAAGCTGGCCGCGGCCCCGCAGCCCGCGGCCGCCCCTCCGGTCTGACAGCGGCCCGGCGCCCCCACGGGCCCCCACCCGCGTCCCGGGCCGAGCCGCCGTGACGTGCCCGCCGCGTCTAAGGCGCCTGCTCCCGGGCGAGGTCCTTCGCCACCGCCTCCGCCGCTTTGCGTGCCGCGATCAGCACGGGATCCCAGACGGGGGAGAACGGCGGTGCGTAGCCGAGGTCGAGATCGACCATGCGGTCCACGGTCAATCCGGCGGTGAGCGCGACGGCGCCGATGTCGACGCGCTTGGCCGCGCCCTCGCGGCCGACGATCTGCAGTCCCAGCAGGCGTCCGGTGCCGCGCTCGGCGAGGACCTTGACGGTCATGGCAGCGGCGTCCGGGTAGTAGCCCGCCCTGCTGGTCGACTCGATGACGGCGCTGACGTACTGCAAGCCCGCCGCCCGGGCCTGGGACTCCTTGAGGCCGGTCCTGGCGATCTCCACGTCGCACACCTTGCTGACGGCGGTCCCCACCACCCCCGGGAACGTCGCGTACCCGCCGCCGATGTTCGTGCCGATGATCCGGCCGTGCTTGTTGGCGTGGGTGCCCAGCGGGATGTGCTGGAGGGTCCCGGAGACGAGGTTCCACACCTCGACGCAGTCGCCGCCGGCCCAGATCCGTTCGGTGCCGCGCACCCGCATCGACCTGTCGGTCAGCAGCCCGCCGTACGCGCCCGTCGGGAGCCCCGCGGCGGCGGCGAGCTCGGTGCCCGGCCGGACGCCGAGCCCGAGCACCACGAGATCGGCCGGGTAGGTGGCGTCGTCGGTGGAGACCGCCCGTACCCGGCCGTCGCCGCCGAGCAGCACTTCGCGCACGGCGGCGCCCGAGGCGACCTTCACGCCGAGCCCTTCCAGGGCCTTGCGGACCAGTCGTCCCATGTCCGGGTCGAGGGTGCTCATGGGCTCGTCGTCGCGGTCCACCAGCGTCACGTCGAGCCCGTGCAGCAGCATGGCCTCGGCCATCTCCACGCCGATGTAGCCGCCGCCGACGACCACGGCCCGCCGTACGCCGCCGCGGTCCAGGCCGCGCAGCACCGCCTCGCCGTCGTCGAGGGTCTGCACGCCGTACACACCGGGCGCGCCGATGCCGGGGATCGGCGGGCGGACCGGTACGGCGCCGGTGGCGAGCACCAGGTGGTCGTACGAGGTCCACGCCTCGTGCCCCTCGGCGTCACGGGCGAGTACCCGGCCCGCCGCCGGGTCCACGGCGGTCACCTCAGTGCCGAGCCTTACGTCGATGCCCCGCGCCCGGTGCTCGTCGGCCGTGCGGGCGATGAGCGCGTCGGGCCCGCTGGTGGCGCCGCCGACCCAGTACGGAATGCCGCAGGCGGAGTAGGAGGTGTGGCGGCCGCGCTCGAAGGCGACGATCTCGAGGTCGTCGGCGTTCCTGCGCCGCCTCGCCTGGGACGCCGCCGACATGCCCGCGGCGTCACCGCCGATGACCACCAGACGTTCCGCCATGCCGTGCGCCCTTCCCGAGTCCGGCGGGGCCGTGCGTGCCCCAGGAACCAGCCTAAGGTCGCCGGTCCCCCGTCAGCCGCACGCCCTTGAGGGCCGCGCCGGGGCGCTCGAAGGGGACGGTGCCCCTGAGCGGCCCGGCGCCCGTCATGCGGCGGCCAGCCGGCTCCTGGCCTCCATCAGGGCGAAGCCCAGCAGGTTGAGGCCGCGCCACGCCGCGGGGTCGTCGGCGCCGGGGTCGCCGGCGGCCAGGCCGATGCCCCAGACCCGGTCGACGGGACTGGCCTCCACCAGGACACGGCCGCCGGTGCCCAGCAGGAAGCGCCGAAGGTCCGGGTGCCGGCCGAACTTGTGGACAGCGCCCTCGGTGACGATCTCGAACCGGGCGCGCGCCCAGATGTCCTCGTCGAACCCGCGCACGGTGCGGCCGGCGGACTTGGCATCACCGGGGTGGACCGCGGCGAGCACCCGCCGCTCGGCCTCCTGGTCGCCGAACAGGCGGGCCTTGCCGGCCATCATCCAGTGCTCTGCGGTGGCGTAGCGGATGCCGTCCACCGAGAAGGGGGCCGGCCACCACTGGCTCAGGCAGCCCGGGCCGACGCCGCCGTCGCGCCGGGGCCGGTGGCCCCAGAAGTGCAGGTACCTCACCCGCGCGCCGCCCTCGGCGGACACGAGCAGGTCCGCCACGCTGCGCGCCGCGGACGGCGCCGGCCCGGTCTCGGTCATGGCAGGTCAGACCCTGTCCAGCGGGCGGTGCGGCGGGGCCGGGAGCTCGGCGAGGACGGCATCGCCCGGGCGCACCTCCCCGCCCTCCAGGACGATGCCCATGATGCCGCCCTTGCGGACGATGTCCCCCGCCTCGTCACGGCCCACGACGTGCTTGAGCAGACCCGTGCGGAACCTGTCGATCTGCAGGCAGGGGTTGCGAAGCCCGGTGATCTCCACGAGTGCTTCCGCGCCGAGGCGCAACCGGGTGCCCACGGGCAGGCCCAGCAGGTCCAGGCCGCGGGTCGTGACGTTTTCCCCCAGGTCGCCGGGGGCCACCTCGTATCCAACCGTGCGCAGCTCGTCGAAGAGCTCGGCGTGCATGAGGTGGACCTGGCGCAGATTGGGCTGCGTGGGGTCCTGCGCGACACGGGAGAGGTGCTGGACCGTGACGCCCAAGTGGGCGTCGCCCTCGACGCCCAGGCCGGCGAGCAGCCTGATCCCGTCCTGATTGATCTTGCTGAACCGGTGTGTGGCGTCGCGGCTCACAGCGACGACCGTACCGCCGTTCATGAAGGCAGTTCCCTTCGATCGGATGCCCTGACCGCACCGGCACCCTATCCGGGGCCCCGCCTGCTCAGCGACCTATTTGCCGCCGGCTCACGCGGCGCAGCCTGCGCCGCTGCGAGGGGTCGAGCGCGAGGTAGGCGGCGACCGGGATGCCGACGATGATCAGGAAGAAGACCCACAGGGGGATCCAGTGCAGCAGGATCAGGCCCGCCACCACGCCGCCGATGGCGATCTTCGTTCGATTCGACATGCCCCGCCTCCGTCCAGGGCGGCCAGCGCCGCGCCCTCACCGTTCACTACCCAGTGGAACGCGCCGCGGACCACCCCGGTTCCCTCCCGGCGGCGCGGCTACCTGCCTCCCGTCAGCCCCGCGCGGCGCAGCGCGTCGGCCATCGCCCCGCCCGGGGCGGACTGGGCGGGTGCGCCGCCGCGGCGACCCCCGCCCTGGCCGCGGGCGCCGCCCTGCCGAGGCGGGCCGCCACGTCGCTCGCCGCCGGATCCGGCGCTCCCGCGCCGGTCGCCCCGCGGGGCGGCCACCTCGTCGTCCAGGCGCAGGGTCAGGGAGATCCGCTTGCGCGGCAGGTCCACGTCGAGAACCTTGACCCGGACGATGTCGCCGGGCTTGACCACCTCGCGGGGGTCCGAGACGTACGAGGTGGACAGGGCGGAGACGTGCACCAGGCCGTCCTGGTGCACGCCGACGTCCACGAAGGCGCCGAAGGCCGCCACATTGGTGACGACGCCCTCCAGCAGCATCCCGGGCCGCAGATCTTTCATCTCCTCGACGCCTTCCTTGAAGGTCGCGGTCTTGAAGGCGGGGCGCGGGTCGCGGCCGGGCTTGTCCAGCTCGGCGAGGATGTCGGTGACCGTGGGCAGGCCGAAGGAGTCGCTGACGAAGTCCTGCGGCCTCAGGCTGCGCAGCACAGCGGTGTTGCCGATCAGCTCCGCGACGCCGGTGCCGGCCTTCTGGCTGATCGCGCGCACGACCGGGTACGCCTCGGGGTGCACGCTGGAGGCGTCCAGGGGGTCGTCGCCGCCCTGGATGCGCAGGAAGCCGGCGCACTGCTCGTACGCTTTCGGGCCGAGGCGGGCGACGTCCTTGAGGTCCTTGCGGGTCCGGAAGGGGCCGTTGGCGTCGCGGTGGGCGACGATGTTGCCGGCGAGCCCCTCGGTGATGCCGGAGACGCGGCGCAGCAGCGGCACGGAAGCGGTGTTGACGTCGACGCCCACGCCGTTCACGCAGTCCTCGACCACGGCGTCCAGTGAGCGGGACAGCTTCGCCTCGGACAGGTCGTGCTGGTACTGGCCCACACCGATGGAGCGCGGATCGATCTTGACCAGTTCGGCCAGCGGGTCCTGCAGCCGGCGCGCGATGGAGACGGCGCCACGCAGGGACACGTCGAGGTCGGGGAGCTCGGCCGCCGCATAGGCGGAGGCCGAGTAGACCGAGGCGCCGGCCTCGGAGACGACCGCCTTGGTGAGCTTCAGCTCCGGGTTCAGCCGGATGAGGTCGGCGGCGAGTTTGTCCGTCTCACGGGACGCGGTGCCGTTCCCGATCGCGATCAGGTCGACGTGGTGGGCGCGGGCGAGGCGGGCGAGGGTGGCCAGGGACTCGTCCCAGCGGTTGCGGGGGACGTGCGGGTAGATCGTCTCGGTGGCCACCACCTTGCCGGTGCCGTCGACGACGGCGACTTTGACGCCGGTGCGCAGCCCCGGGTCGAGCCCCATGGTGGCGCGGGTCCCCGCGGGCGCGGCGAGCAGCAGGTCGCGCAGGTTGGCCGCGAACACCCGGACCGCCTCGTCCTCGGCCTCCTGGCGCAACTGCACCCTCAGGTCGATGCCGAGCCGTACCAGGAACCGGGTGCGCCACGCCCAGCGCACGGTGTCGGCCAGCCATTTGTCGGCCGGGCGTCCGCGGTCGGCGATGCCGAAGCGCTGCGCGATGCGGCGCTCGAAGCCGCTGGGGCCGTCGCCGGGCTCCTCGGGTTCCAGCGTGAGGTCGAGGACCTCCTCCTTCTCCCCGCGCAGCATGGCCAGCACCCGGTGCGAGGGCAGCTTGGTGAAGGGCTCGGCGAAGTCGAAGTAGTCGGCGAACTTGGCGCCCGCTTCCTCCTTGCCCTCGCGCACCTTCGACACGAGCCGGCCGCTCTTCCACATCCGGGCGCGCAGCTCGCCGACCAGGTCGGCGTCCTCCGAGAACCGCTCGGTGAGGATGGCGCGGGCGCCTTCCAGGGCGGCGGCCGCGTCCTCGACGCCCTTGTCGGCCGCGACATAGGCGGCGGCCTCGGTCTGCGGGTCCCGTCCCGGATCGGCGAGCAGGGCGTCGGCCAGCGGCTCCAGCCCGGCCTCGCGCGCGACCTGCGCCTTGGTGCGCCGCTTGGGCTTGTACGGGAGGTAGATGTCCTCCAGCCGCGCCTTGGAGTCGGCCGCCATGATGCGCTCGCGAAGCGCGTCGTCGAGCTTGCCCTGCGACTCGATGGACTCCAGGACGGCCCCGCGCCGCTCGTCCAGCTCGCGCAGGTAGCGCAGCCGCTCCTCCAGGGTGCGGAGCTGACCGTCGTCCAGGGTGCCGGTGGCCTCCTTGCGGTAGCGCGCGATGAAGGGCACGGTCGCGCCGCCGTCGAGCAGCTCCACGGCCGCCCGCACCTGTCCCTCGCGTACGCCGAGCTCCCCGGCGATCCTGGCCTCGACCGATTGCACGACCGGTGTCGTCACGATGCTGAACCCGCTTCCTTCGCTGGACTCCTGAACGCATTATCCAGGTGGGTCCGGCGCGTTCCGGCCAGGCGTGGCCCCGTACGTGCGTCCGGTGCGGCGAGGCTCATGGCGCCGGGCGGACCAGTTTCTTCTCGAACCAGTGGTCGGCGTACTTGCTGTCGTTGTAGGCCGGGATCTCGGTGTAGCCGTGTTTGGCGTACAGGGCGCGGGCCTCGACCAGGTCCTTGCGGGTGTCCAGGCGGATGGCCGCGGCGCCGAAGGTGTCGCGGGCGAGCCGTTCGGCCGCCGCGATGAGCAGTCCGGCGGCGCCCTGGCCGCGGGCCTCGGGCGCCACGTACATCCTGGTCAGCTCGACGGTGGAGGCGTCGAGGACGCGGACGCCCGCGCAGCCGGCCGGTTCTCCGGCTCGGCGGGCGACCAGGAACTGCCCGGTGGGCGGCGTCAGGTCGTCGCTGGGCTCCTCGGCGAGGACGGCCGAGACCTCCGCCTCGTCGGTCGGGCGCCCGTGGTACCGGACTATCAGCTCGCTGTAGTAGCGGCGCAGCAGTGCCGCGGACTCGGGTGCGGAGACGGGGTGCGGCAGCGCGGTCCACACGCCGGGCATCGGTGTCGTCGTCACGGCGTCATCCTTGCAGCCGGTCGCGGCGCCCTCCTCCGGTTTTCCGGCGCGCTTCACCCGCCGCATAGGTGCTGCGGCAGGTCACAGGTGGGCCGGTTTGGCCTTGCCGTACAGCCACGTGCGCAGGAGCGGGGTCAGATCGTGCGTGGTCAGCCGCTGGGCGAACGCGGTGAAGTCCGCGGTGTCCGCGGTGCCGCCCGCATGGGCCGCGGGCCAGGTGCGCAACAAGGTGGAGAAGGCGCGGTCGCCCATGGCGCGGCGCAGTTCGTACAGGACCAGGGCGCCGCGGGAGTACACAGGCGCGGCGAACAGTTCGGCCGCCGAGGGCGGCGCGGCCGGCGGGAAGGCCCACGTGGCCTCGGCGGCGAAGGCGTCGGCGGCGCTGCGGTCGACGGAGGTGCCGCCCTCGTGCTGCGTCCACAGCCACTCGGCGTAGGTGGCGAAGCCCTCGTTGAGCCAGATGTCCTGCCAGGAGGCGGGGGTGACCCAGTCCCCGAACCACTGGTGGGACAGCTCGTGCACAAGGGTGTCGAGCTGTACGGCGGGCGGACCGGAGTCGCCGGGGAAGGACGGCCGGTTCTGCGTCTCCAGGGCGTAGCCGCCCAGGCCGCGCGGCAGGTGGTCCACGACGACGCCCGAGGAGGCGAACGGGTAGGGCCCGAAAAGCGTGCTCTCCCAGTCGAGGATCTCCGGCAGCCGCTTGACGGCGGCCGCTGTCCGCGGGTCGTCGGAGCGCGGATCCACGGCCTCGTACAGCGGCACTCCGCTCCTCGTGCGGCCTCGGGTGACGTCGTAGTGCCCGATGCCGACCGTCGCCAGGTAGGTGGCCATGGGGGCGGTGACGCGCCAGTGGAAGGCGGTACGGCCGCCGGCGGTGGTGGTGCCGGCCAGTTCGCCGTTGGAGACCACGGACAGTCCGGCGGGCACGGACACCGTGATGTCGTACGCGGCCTTGTCCGAGGGGTGGTCGTTGCCCGGGAACCACGCCATGGAACCGACCGGCTCGCCCAGCGCCAGGGCGCCGTCGTCGGTACGGAACCAGCCCTCGTGGGAACCGTCCGCGTCCGTGAGCAGCTGGGGTACGCCCGCGTACGTCACGGTGGCCTGGAAGCGGTCGCCGCGGGTGAGCTGCCGGGCCGGCTGCACCGTCAGCTCCGTGCCGAACCTGCGGAACTTGGCCGGTCTGCCGTCCACCGTGACCGCCCCGACCGTCAGGCCGGACAGGTCCAGGTCGAACCGGCTCACGGACTGCGTGGCGGTGGCGCTGACCACGGCGGTGCCGCTGAGCCGGCCGCCGACGGGGTCGTAGGACAGGTCGAGACCGTAGTGGGACACGTCGTAGCCGCCGTTGCCCGCCTCGGGCAGCAGCCGGTCCCCCACGCCGGGCGCGCCGTCGGGGGCGCCCGAGGCGACCGCGCCGCCGCTGGAGCACGACAGGCAGCAGGCGAGCAGCAGCACCGGCATGGCCGCCCGGGCCAGCGCGGGCACGGACAGCGGCAGCGGCGAGCGGGGCGGACGAAGGCGCACCAGGTCAGCGTAGAGGCAGCCGGCCGCGATGCCCGGCCGGACCTTCTCACAGCGCTGGTGGCACAGCGATACTGTTGCGGTGCCCCAGACCGGTCTCACCATCGACGAGCTGGCCGCCCGCGCCGGGGTGACGGTACGCACCGTCCGCTTCTACAGCGCCCGCGGCCTGCTGCCGCCGCCCGCCATCGGCCCGCGCCGGATCGGCCGGTACGGACCCGAGCACCTGTCCCGGCTCTCCCTGATCGGCGAGTTGCAGCACCAGGGGCTCACCCTGGCCGCGATCGAGCGCTATCTGCAGCAGCTCCCCGACGACATCAGCGCGCACGACCTCGCGATCCACCGCGCCCTGGTGGCGTCCTGGCTGCCGGAGGGAGTGGAGGACATCGACCGGGAGAAGCTGGAGCGCAGGGCGGGCCGCCCGCTGACGGACGCCGACATCGACCGGCTGGCCGCGGCGGACGTCCTTGAGCGCACCGCCGACCCGGACGCCTTCCGGGTGGATCCCGGCACCCTCCACCTCGGGATCCGGCTGCTGGACATGCCGATCCCGGTGGACGCCCTCCTGGCGGCCCGTGAGGTGATGCTGGAGCACGCCAGAGCCGCCGCGCGGGAGATCAGCCGCATCTTCTTGGACGAGGTGTGGGAGCCGGACCGCCCGGCGCAGATGCGCGCGCTGTCCGCGCAGATGCAGCCCCTGGTCGTGCAGGCGCTGGTGACCACCTTCCAGCGGTCGCTCAAGGACGAGGTGCGGGCCTGGCCCGTCGAAGGACCGGGCCCGCAACCTTCCGCCTGACGGGACCTCACCCCTCCGCCTGACGGAACCTCACCCTTCCCCCTGACGGAACCTCGCCCCTTCCACCTGACGGAACCCGCACTATTGCGCCTGACAGGACCCGCGGCCTTGCGCGTGCCGCGACCCGCAACCTTCCGCCTGGGCGACCGGACCCGCGACCTTGCGCCCGAGCGGGCGCTGCCTCAGTCCGCGAACCGCTCCCCCTTCTCGGCCTTCTCCACCAGCAGCGGCGGCGGCGCGAACCGCTCCCCGTACGCCGCCGCGAGCTGCCTGGCCCGCTCGACGAATCCGGCGGGGCCGCCCTCGTAGCCGTTGATGTACTGCAGCACGCCGCCGGTCCACGCCGGGAAGCCGATGCCCAGCAGCGAACCGACGTTGGCGTCGGCGACGGAAGTGAGGACGCCCTCCTCCAGCAGCCGCACCGCGTCCAGGGACTCGGCGAACAGCATCCGCTCCTGCATGTCGCGCAGCGGGACGTCGACCGCCGGCTTTCCGCCGCGGTCCCCGGGGGCGCGGTCGGCGGGCGCGCCGAAGTGCTCGGCCAGACCCGGCCACAGGCGGGTGCGGCGGCCGTCCTCGTACTCGTAGAAGCCGGCCCCGCCGCTGCGGCCGGGGCGGCCGAACTCGTCGATCATGCGGTCGATGACCTGCTCGGCCGGGTGCGGCCGCCAGACGCCGCCGGACGCCTCGACGGCCTCACGGGCTTCGAGGCGGATCCTGCGCGGCAGGGTGAGGGTGAGTTCGTCGACCAGGGCGAGCACCTTGGCGGGGTAACCGGCCTGGGCGGCGGCCTGTTCGACGGAGGCGGCGCTGATGCCCTCGCCGACCATCGCCACCCCCTCCTCGATGAAGCGGCCGATGACCCGTGAGGTGAAGAAGCCGCGCGAGTCGTTGACGACGACGGGGGTCTTGCGGATCTGCCGGACCAGGTCGAAGGCGCGGGCCAGCGCCTCGTCGCCGGTGCGCTCGCCGCGGACGATCTCCACCAGCGGCATCTTGTCGACCGGCGAGAAGAAGTGCAGGCCGACGAAGTCCTGGCCGCGCCGGACGCCCTCGGCGAGCATGCTGATGGGCAGGGTGGAGGTGTTGGAGCACAGCAGGGCGTCGGGCGCCACCACGTCCTCGATCTCCTGGAACACCTTGTGCTTCAGAGCGGGGTCCTCGAAGACCGCCTCAATGACGGCGTCGCAGCCCGTGAGCCCGGCCGGGTCGGCGGTTGGGGTGATCCGGGCCAGCAGCGCGTCGCGCTTCTCGGGGGTGGTGCGGCCCTTGGCGAGCGCCTTGTCGAGCAGTCGGGCGGAGTACGCCTTGCCGCGCTCGGCCGCCTCCAGGGAGACGTCCTTGAGGACGACGTCGATCCCGGCCCGCGCGCAGGCGTAGGCGATGCCCGCGCCCATCATGCCCGCGCCGAGCACGGCGACCCTGGTGACCTGGCGCGCGGGCACCCCGGTGGGGCGGCGGGCCCCGGAGTTGACGGCCCGCATGTCGAAGAAGAAGCCCTGGATCATGTTCTTCGAGGTGCGGCCGCAGACCAGCTCGGTGAAGTAGCGGGCCTCGATGACGGTGGCGTTGTCGATGTCCACCTGGGAGCCCTCGACGGCCGCGGCCAGGATGTTGCGCGGCGCCGGGTAGGGGGCGCCGGCGAGCTGCTTGCGCAGGTTGGCCGGGAAGGCGGGCAGGTTGGCGGCGAAGGACGGGCTCTTGGGGGTGCCGCCGGGAATCCGGTGACCGGGGACGTCCCAGGGCTGCCGCGCCTGCGGGTTGGCCTCGATGAAGGCCCTGGCGGCGGCGAGCATCGCGTCGCGGCCGGGGGCCACCTCGTGGATCAGCCCCGCCTCCAGGGCGCGCCGGGCGTCGTACTGCCGCCCTTGCAGGAGGACCTTCAGCAGGGCGTCGGAGATGCCCAGCAGCCTTACCGTGCGGACGACACCGCCGCCCCCTGGCAGCAGGCCGAGGGTGACCTCGGGCAGGCCGATCTTCACCTCGGGCGCGTCGAGCGCGATGCGGTGGTGGCAGGCGAGGGCGATCTCGTAGCCGCCTCCCAGGGCGGCGCCGTTGATGGCCGCGACGACCGGCTTGCCGAGGGTCTCCAGGCGGCGCAGGCGGCGCTTGACGCGCATCGAGCCGGCGAAGACACGCTCGGCGTCGCCGGGAGTGGCGCGGATGAGCTCGCGCAGGTCGCCGCCGGCGAAGAAAGTCTTCTTGGCGGAGGTGACGATCACCCCGCGCACGGAGTCGAGTTCGGCCTCCAGACGGTCGAGGGTGGCGTCGAGGGAGTCGGCGAACGCGGCGTTCATGGTGTTGGCCGACTGGCCGGGGTCGTCCAGGACGAGGGTGACGATGCCGTCGGCGTCCTGCTCCCAGCGGATGGTGGTGGACTCGCTCATGGTGGTCGGCTCCGTTGGATCCGTTGAAGGGGGCGGGACGTCAGAGGCGTTCGACGACGGTGGCGACGCCCATGCCGCCGCCGACGCACAGAGTGACCAGTCCGTACCGCTGGTCGCGGCGCTCCAGTTCGTCCACCAAGGTGCCAAGCAGCATGGCGCCGGTCGCGCCCAGGGGGTGGCCGAGCGCGATGGCGCCGCCGTTGACGTTGACCTTGTCGATGCCGACGCCCAGGTCGGCGGCGAAGCGCAGCACGACGGCGGCGAACGCCTCGTTCATCTCGATCAGGTCGAGGTCGTCCACCGTGAGGCCGGCCTTGGCCAGTGCCTTGCGGGACGCGGGGGCGGGGCCGGTGAGCATGATGGTCGGCTCGGAGCCCGAGACGGCCGCGGAGACGATCCGCGCCCTGGGGGTCAGGCCGTAGCGCTCGCCGACCTCGCGGTTGCCGATGACGACCAATGCGGCGCCGTCCACGATGCCGGAGGAGTTGCCGGCGTGGTGGACGTGGTCGATCTTCTCCACCCAGTGGTATTTCTGCAGCGCGACGGCGTCGAAGCCGCCCAGTTCGCCGATGTCGGCGAAGGACGGCTTGAGGGCGGCGAGCGACTCGGCCGTGGTGCCCGGGCGCATGTGCTCGTCGCGGTCGAGGACGACCAGCCCGTTGCGGTCGGTGACCGGCACCACGGACCGGCCGAACCGGCTCTCCTTCCAGGCCTCCGCGGCTCGCTCCTGGGAGAGCGCCGCATAGGAGTCGACGTCGTGACGCGTCCAGCCGCCGAGGGTGGCGATCAGGTCGGCGCCGACGCCCTGCGGGACGAAGCCGGTCTCGTACGACGTCATGGGGTCCATCGCCCAGGCGCCGCCGTCGGAGCCCATGGCGACGCGCGACATGGATTCCACTCCGCCCGCGAGGACGAGGTCCTCCCACCCCGAGCGCACCTTGGCGGCGGCGAGGTTGACGGCTTCCAGCCCCGAGGCGCAGAAGCGGTTCTCCTGCACTCCCGCCACGGTGTCGGGCAGACCCGCGGCAATGGCGGCGATCCGCGCGATGTCGGAGCCCTGGTCGCCGATCGGGCTGACGACCCCGAGCACGATGTCGTCGATCGCCGCGGGGTCGAGGCCGGGGTGACGGCGCCTGACCTCGTGGATGAGGCCGACGACCAGGTCGATGGGCTTGGTGGCGTGCAGTGATCCGTTCGCCTTGCCGCGCCCGCGCGGGGTGCGTACGGCGTCGTAGACGTAGGCGTCGGTGCTCAACGTCGTGCCTTTCGGTGAGGGTGCGGGGCGGGGCCGGGGTCGGTTCGCGGTACGGGACGGGCGCGGGGCAGGCGGCCGGTGCGCGGCAGGCGGCGGCCGGACGGTGCGGGCCGTACGGCGGCGCTCCCCGTCGGCCGGTGCGGTGCGCCGGTCGCCCTCACGTGGCCGCCGGACTGCCCGGCGGGGTCAGCGCCCAGTCGCGGGCCACTTCGGCGCCGTGCTCGCCGGGACGGGCGGGTGGGCGGCGTACGGCCGTCGGAGTGGCGGAGAACCGCGGTGCCGGGGCCGGCTGGACGATCCCTCCTTCCCGGACGAAGGTGCCGCGCTCCGCGAGGTGCGGGTGCGCGGGAGCCTCTTCCAGCGAGAGTACGGGCGCCACACAGGCGTCGGTACCGCTGAACACGCCGGTCCACTCCTTACGGGTGCGGGTCCTGAACCGGGCGCCGATCGCGGCCCGCAGCTCCGGCCAGCGCGCGGGCGCGGCCCGCAGCGCGGCCTCCTCGGCGTCCAGGCCCAGCAGCCGGGTGAACTCGTCGTAGAAGCGCTGCTCCAGCGCCCCGACCGCCATCCAGCCGCCGTCGGCGGTCTCGTAGACGTCGTAGAAGGGCGCGCCGCCGTCCAGGAGGTTGGCGGCGCGGCGGTCCTGCCAGGCGCCGGCCGCCCGCATGGCGTGGATCATCGTGGCCAGGTGGGCGGCGCCGTCGACGATGGCGGCGTCCACGACCTGGCCCTCGCCGTGGGCGCGGGCGTGGTGCAGGGCGGCCAGCAGTCCGGTGACCAGGTAGAGGGAGCCGCCGGCGTAGTCGCCGAGCAGGTTGGCGGGGGCCGCGGGCGGTCCGGCCGCCGGGCCGGTCATGCCCAGCGCGCCGGTGACGGCGATGTAGCCGATGTCGTGGCCCGCGCTCGCGGCCAGGGGGCCGTGCTGGCCCCAACCGGTCATCCGCCCGTACACGAGGCGGGGATTGCGCGCCAGGCAGGCTTCGGGGCCGACACCTAGGCGCTCGGCGACACCCGGCCGGTAGCCCTCGATGAGGATGTCCGCCCGGGCGGCCAGGTCCAGCACCGCCTCGGCGCCGTCCTCGGCCTTGAGGTCGACCAGGACCGACCGCTTGTTGCGGTTGGTCAGGTCGCAGGCCGGGTCGACGCCCAGGCCGGGGCCGCCCGGCCGGTCGACCCGCACGACATCGGCGCCGAGGTCCGCCAGCAGCATGGCGGCGAACGGACCGGGGCCGATGCCTGCCAGTTCCACGACGCGCACATCTGCCAGCGGGCCGGTCCCCGGGGGCGCCGGCGACCGGTTTGACAGTTCTGATGTCACATCAAGGATGCTAGGAACGTGTTCCAGTCTTGGCAAGGGCTGACTGAGCGCTCGCTCAGTCCGTTCGGGTGAGCGCGGCGGCGCTTGCCGTGGCACGCCCGGTCGGGCGCGGCAGTGCCTGCCCGCACCGCGACCGGCGCCGGGTCCGGCGGGTTCCGGCGGGTCCGGCGCCGGCTCGCGGGTCGAAGAACCCGCGCCCGGCGCGCGGACCGGGCCGGGCCGCGTCCGCCGTCCCGGCCTTGGTCACGCCGGCTCTTCGGAGGCGGCCGCGGCGGCCTTCTGCAGCTGGAACGCCTCGTTGCCCTGGCCGATCCGGGCGTGCGCCTGCGGCCGCTTCACCCGCAGCACCAGGCCGTACACCAGACCGATGACGGCGGCGAGGGCGATGACGCCGGGCAGGATCCAGCGCAGCCCGTGCCCGGGGTCGGCGCCGAGCAGCACCGCGAAGTCCTTGACCGCGTAGAAGGCGATGGCCAGGAGCGCCAGCGCGGCGATCCCGGAGGTGACCAGCCGCCACGCCTGGCCGCCTGCGGCGCCGCGCTTGATGAAGAACGCGACGACGGCGATCGAGGCGACCGCCATGAGCACCACCACGCCGAGCGCGCCGACGTTGCCGGCCCAGGTGAACAGCCGCATCATCGGCGTGAAGGACGGGTCGCCGCCGGGCTTGTCGTCGGTGACGGCGAAGGCGGCGACGACGACAAGGGCGACGGTCGACTGGATGAGCGAGCCGGCGACGGGGGCGCCGCCGGAGCGGGTGGTGCGGCTGACGGCGGACGGCAGCAGGCCGTCGCGGCCCATGGCGAAGGCGTAGCGCGCCACCACGTTGTGGAAGCTGAGCATCGAGGCGAAGATGCCGGTGATGAAGAAGACGTTGAGGATGTCGGTGAACGTGCCGCCGATCCGCGACTGGTTGAGGTCGAAGATCATGGTGGGGCTGTGCCGGGCGGCGTCCACGACGTGCGAGGGGCCGGTCGCGACGGTGACCGCCCAGGCGCTGAACGCGAAGAACAGGGTGGCGAATCCGACCGCCATGAACATCACCCGGGCCACGACGCGCTGCGGCCGGCTGGTCTCCTCGGCGTAGACCGGGGCCTGTTCGAAGCCGGTGAAGGCGGCGATGCAGAAGCACAGGGCGGTGCCGAAGCCCGAGCCGCTCAGGGTGCTGGGGCTGAAGGCGTGCAGGGACACGCCCTGCGGGCCGGCGTCGGACAGGAAGCTGATGTCGAAGACGACGATGAGCACGGTCTCGATCAGCAGCAGCAGGCCCAGCACCTTGGCGTTGACGTCGATCTTCAGGGCTCCGAAGATGCCGGTGACCAGCACTCCGCCCAGGGCGGGCCACCACCAGTCGACGTTGTGGTGCCAGTGCTCGGCTATCTGGCTGGAGATCTCGAAGCCGAAGATGCCGTAGATCCCGCACTGCAGGATGCTGTACGAGAACAGCGCCACGTACGAGGCGGCCGCGCCCGCGGTGCCGCCCAGGCCCCGCGCGATGTAGGCGTAGAAGGCGCCGGCGTTGTGGACGTGGCGGCTCATCTCGGCGTAGCCGAAGCTGAACAGGATGAGGACGGCGCCCAGGATCAGGAAGATGAGCGGCACGCCGACGACGCCCACGGCGGCGAAGGTCGTGGGCACCACCCCGGCGACCACCATCAGAGGCGCGGTCGCGGCCAGGACGGACAGCAGCAGGCCGGGGGTGCCGATCCGGTCCGCCCGCAGTGCTCTTTGCTGGCCCTTGAAGGTACTTATCTCCGAGGTGCTGCCCGTCAGCATGGCTGCGGTTCCTTCCATGGAAGTGCGAATGTGCTGTGCTTGGGACTTACGAGGAACCAAAGCCGAGCGCGTAGTTGCGCGCGGCGCGGAACGACTTCTTCGGATCGCGGCCGACGTACGACCAGGGGGCCCGGGTCGCCAGGGAGCCGATCCGGTTGAACAGCGCGGCCGCGGCCACGGAGTCGCCCGAGTGGAACTTGGCGAACGCCAGGTGGTTCAGGTCCAGCGGCAGGCGCGGGTGGTGCCCGCCCTCCCAGTCCAGCCACCAGTCGAAGGCCACCCGCAGGCAGGTGCGCGCCCGCGGGCTGGTCCAGTACGGCAGCCCGGCCGGCGTGGACGGCAGGGCGCCGGCCGAGGCCAGCACCCGGTACCGCTCGATCAGCGCCACCAGTGGCAGCACGGCCAGCGGCGATCCCGCCCCGGCCTCGTCCGCGGCCCACTCGGCGAACTCGTACACCTCGTGGAACGGGTCGTCGCCGTCGGTCTTCTGACGCTCGGCCAGCACCTGGGTCATCAGGTAGTGCGCGTGGTGGTGGCCGCGGTGCCGTCCTCGTACCTGGTCGAAGGCGCGCACCTGGTCGTCGTCGGTGCCGGTGCGGCGGGCCAGGATGAGCATGCCGAGCCAGGGGGTGGGGTCACGCGGCGTCATCCGGGCGGCGCGCAGGCAGGACTCGCGCGCGGACTCGGCGCTCTGCTTGCCCGCCGCCGCCCTGAACACCGCGGCGCACGCCTGCAGCGCGGCGGCGTCCGGGCTCTCCGGCTCGGCCAGCAGCCATTCGTCGGCCCACGCTGCGGCCGACTTGCCCTCGCCGAGGACGACCAGGCGGTGGCCGCGGCTGTCCCAGTCGTCGCCGGTACGGGCCAGCAGCGCGCGGACCTCGCCCCAGCGGCCCTGGGACAGGGCAGCACGGGCCGCGATCAGCTCCTCGTCGCCGAGAGCGGGATCGAAAGCCAGTTCGTCCTTGCCGCGAGAGAAGCGGAAGGGTGGCGGCGGTGGTGTCATCCGCGGGCAGCCCTCCACGGCGCGCGTTACGTCCGGTGATCGCGAACAGCCAACCGGTAGGCGGTCATGGACGACAAGGCCGCACCTGTTGTCTCGCTGTAGTCCCGTATCGTGGAAGGGGTTTGGACCGCCCGCGGGCAATTGATAAGGACCGTTCGGCTGGCGCGGACGGCCGCCGCCTGGTATTCGAAAGCTTGATCGCGGCAGCAACATGGCGCCGCCGGGAGTACGGCAGTTGGGAACCGGGTATGGGCGGCGGTGGAAACGTGGCGGGAGAGCGCGCCGACGCGTCCCCGCATCCCCTGGCGTACGTCCGCCGCAGGCACGGCTGGAGCTACCAGGATCTGGCCAAGGTGATCGCGGAGCACGCCCGTGCGCTGGGCGTGCCGATGGCCGCGCGGCGGGAGAAGGTGTGGCGCTGGGAGCACTGGGGGGTGGTGCCCGAGGCCGACAGCCAGCGGGCTCTGGCCCGGGCGCTGGGCATCCACCCGCGGGAATTGGAGCTGCGGCCGTGGCCGCGCTGGCTGCCCGCGCACGGCGGCATGCCGGACGGCCTGCCCTGGACGCCGGACGGCAGCCTCACCGCCCTCGCCGCTCTTGTCGAGGACGGCACGGACGACCCTCGCGGCTATCCGCTCGCGGACGAGCGCACCCTGCGCGACGCCATCGCCGACTGGGAGGCGGCCGAGGCCGAGGGAGCGGTGGAACCGCCCGAGGGAGCGGATCCCGGAGAGCGGCCCCAGGACGGCGAACCGGCCTGCGGACGGCCGGACAGCTGGGCGGACGGTGGGGTCCTGGAGTGGCTGGAGGCCGGCGTCCTGGGCCTGCGGCGGCTGGACGACCGCCTGGGCGGCGCGGCCGTACGGCACCGCACGCAGGCCGATCTGCGGCTGGTGTCGGGCCTGTTGCGGCGGGAGCCGGGCGGACGGGACACACGGGCGAGGCTGTTGCGGGTGGCCGCCGACCTGGCGCAGCTCGGCGGGTGGGCGGCCACCGACTCCGGCCGCCTGGCGGCGGCCCAGCGCCACTACCTGACCGGGCTGCGGCTGGCCCACACCGCGGGCGACCGGCCGATGGCCGTGTCCTTGTGGGGCGGGCTCGCCCTGCAGGAGGTGATCGCCGGCCGGCCGCAGGACGCGGTCGCGGCCGCCGAGGCGGCGGTACGGGCGGCCGGGTCGGCTTCCCCCGCGGTACGCGCGCTGGCCGCCGTCCGGCTGGCCAGGGCGCACGCCGCGCTCGGGGCGGAGGCGGCCTTCCGGCGGGCGGCGGCCGAGGCCGAACGACGACTGGACGCCGCGCGGACGGATCCCGGGCCGCCCTGGCTGTACTGGCTGGACACGGCCGAACTCGACGCCCAGCGCGGCCTGTCCCTGCTCGACCTCCGTCTCCCCGGTGAGGCCGGGCCGCTGCTGGAGCGGGCCCTGGCGGCGCAGGACCCGGCGTTCCTGCGCGACCGCAGCCTGTACGCGGCGCGGGCGGCCCAGGCCCGGGCTCTGAACGGCGACGTGGAGGGCGCCCGGGCGCTCGGCAGGGAGGCGGCGGCGCTGTCCCGGTGCTGCGGGTCGCCGCGCCTGGCGGCCGCCCTGGACGCCCTCAAGGCGGTGCTGGACGCGCGCCGCTGAGGTCCGGTCGGACGTACGGGAGGTTCCGGCGGGTGGCGGGCGCGGCCCGGGGCGCCGCTCGCGCCCGCTCCCGGACGGTCCTGCCGGGCGTCACGCCCGGCGCAGCCGGACCACCGGGATGTCCCGCTCGGTCTTCTTCTGGTAGTCCTCGTAGGGGGCGTAGACCGACACCATGATCGGCCAGACCCGCGCCTTCTCCTGCGGTGAGAGCACCTCGGCGCGGGCGGCGAACCGCTCCCCGAGCACCCGTAGGTGGACCTCCGGATTCTCCCGCAGGCTGAGGAACCACGCGGGGTGCTTGTCCGCCCCGCCCTTGGAGGCGACGATCAGGTAGTCCTCGCCGTCCTCGCCGTAGATGAGGACGGTACGGTGCCACTCGCCGCTGCGCCGGCCCTTGTAGTCCAGCAGCAGGCACGGCGAACCGTTCAGGTCGGTCGCCTCGGTGCCGCCGGACTCCTCGTAGCGGCGGGCCTGGTCGGCGACCCACTGCTCGGGGCTCATCCGCACCGAGGCGGGATCGTAGGCGCTGGTCATGCGGATGCCTCCTGGGAGGTGGGAAGATCGCTCCGGATCCTCGGCTGTGCCCCCACCTTAGGCCGGACTTACCGCGGCGGCCGGTCTCACAGCCCCGGCGCGCCCCACACCGGGAACCAGCGGCTCAGGTCCTTCTCCACCCGCAGGTCATTGGCCACCAGTGCTTTGACCTGCAGTTCCAGCGCGCTGTCCCGCTTCTCGCCGGGCAGCGGCGCGAAGGGGTAGAACGAACCCCTCTTGTAGAGGTACACGAGCGCGAGGGACTGCCCGCGCGAATCCTTGAAGCCGACCAGCGAGCACAGCAGCTGGGGCCCGAACCCGTGGTCCTCCAGGGTGGAGTTGACCGCGTGCAGGTCGGTCACGAGGTCGGTGGTCTCGCTGGGCGCATGACGGGAGAGCAGCCACGTGTAGCCGTAGGAGTCCTGGCTGGACTCCACCGCGAGGAGCGTGTGGAGGTCCCGCTGGATCTCGGCGAAGGCGCCGCCCTCGACGGCGGCGAAGCACACCGAGCCCAGCCCGGTGGGCCGCAGGTCGCTCGCCGCCTCCAGGGTGAGGGCGGCCGAGGAGAGGCCGAACAGCTGGTCGAGGTCGGGGCGGACCGGTTTGCTGCGGCCCAGCAGCACGTCGAGCAGACCCATCAGCGGCGGTCCAGTTCACGGGTGAGGGCGGCGAGCTGCTCCAGCCGCCGTTCGAGGGTGGGGTGGGTCGACAGCAGGTTGCCCATGCTCGGGCCCGCGCTGAGAGCGGGGGCGAAGTAGAAGGCGTTGAAGGGCTGGGACTTGCGCAGGTCCTCGGTGGGGATGGCGGCCATCTCGCCGCTGACCTTGGTGAGCGCCGAGGCCAGCGCGGAGGGGCGGCCGGTGAGCAGGGCGGCGCTGCGGTCCGCGGACAGCTCGCGGTAGCGCGACAGCATCCGGGTGAGCAGGAAGCTGATCGCGTAGACGACCGCGCTGACCAAGGGGACGAGGACGGCGATCAGCGCGGTGTTCTGGTCCCGGCCGCCGCGGCGGAAGCCGCCCCACAGGCCGATGCGCGTGATGACGCCGGCCAGGATGCCGAGGAAGGACGCGACGGTCATCACGGCGACGTCCTTGTGGGCGACGTGGGACAGCTCGTGGGCGATGACGCCCTCCAGCTCGTCCGGCTCCAGGCGGCGCAGCAGTCCGGTGGTGGCGCACACCACGGTGTTCTTCTGGTTGCGGCCGGTGGCGAAGGCGTTGGGCACGTCGGAGTCGGCGATGGCGACCTTGGGCTTGGGCAGGTCGCCGAGGGCGCAGACGCGGTCCACCACTCCGTGCAGCTCCGGCGCCTCCTCGGGGGTGACCTCGCGGGCGCCCATGCTGAAGGCGGCGATCTTGTCGCTGAACCAGAACTGGGCGACGAACAGCAGGCCGGCGATCACCACGATGATCGGCCAGGAGCCGCGCAGCAGTGCCAGCAGCGCGCCCACGAAGACGACGTAGAGAAGTCCGATCAGGAACATCGTGACGACCATGCGGGTCGTCAGTCCCCGGTCGGGCGCGAAGCGGTTCCTGGGCATGTGGCCCCTCCCGAGACGTGCGGGGCGCGGGGCGGCGCGGCGCCGGCCCGTCGGGCTCCGGTTGTTCGATTGTTCGTTCGCTGCTCGGCGGCCCGCGGTGGTGACTTTGCACGGCTGTGAGGCGGTGCGGCGGTAATGCGGTTCGGCCGCCGGGCACCGCGGATTCACCGGTCGTGAGTCACTTACTGCGGGTCACTGCTGGAATTGTGCCTCCGACACCCCTCCAACGACCAGGACGACCCGGCCGGTTCCGTGCGTCGCCTCACACCGGGGACCGGCTTCCCGGCCGTCCGGCCCGCCCGCGGGTCCTCACGGGCGGCGGTGGCCCAACCGGCGGAAAGGTTCCGCCGGCCGGGGCCCGCGCTCCTGTCACGCGGCCGGCACCGGCCGGGCCGGAGGCGGACCCACGTACCGCGCGGCCGGACGGATGATCTTGCCGTCCTCGGCCTGCTCCAGGACGTTGGCGCTCCAGCCGACCACCCGGGCCGCCGCGAAGGTGGGGGTGAACATCTGCCGGGGCAGCCCGCACAGCTCCATCACCACGCCGGCGTAGAACTCCACGTTGACGTGCAGGTCGCGGCCGGGCTTCAGCTCGGCCAGCAGCGCCTCGGCCCGCTCCTCGACCTGGACCGCGAAGTCCACCAGGTCGCCGCCCAGGGTGCGGGCGATGCCCTTCAGCATCCGGGAGCGCGGGTCCTCGGTGCGGTAGACAGGGTGGCCGAAGCCCATGATGCGGTCGCCGGCCAGGATGCGTTCGCGCAGCCAGCCGTCGATGCGGTCAGGGGTGCCGATCGCGTCCAGGGTGTCCAGGGCGCGGCTGGGCGCGCCGCCGTGCAGCGGCCCGGACAGCGCGCCTATGGCGCCGACCAGGCATGCGGCCAGGTCGGCGCCCGTGGAGGCGATGACCCGGGCGGTGAACGTCGAGGCGTTGAAGCCGTGGTCGACCGTCGAGATCAGGTAGCGCTCGACGGCCCGGACCCGCTCGGGCTCGGGCTCGCGGCCGGTGAGCATCCACAGGTAATTGGCCGCGTGCGGCAGATCGTCCCGCGGCTCCACCGGCTCCAGCCCCTGTCCGAGCCGGTGGAGCGCCGTCAGCAGCGTCGGTACGAGGGCGCAGGCGGCCAGCGCGTCGGCCCGGCGGCGCTCGGCGTCGATGTCGTACAGCGGCGAGAACCCGGCGCAGGCCCCGGCCAGCGACAGCGCGGTGCGCAGCCCGGCGAGCGGGCCGGAGGGAGCCGTCGCCCGGGCGACGGCCGGCAGCGCGGCGCGCACTTGGGCGGGCAGGTGGCGCAGGGCGGCGGTACGGGCGGTGAACGCGGCGCGCTCGGCGGCGTCCGGCAGCGCTCCGTGGAACATCAGGTGCCAGACGTCCTCGAAGGTGCGGCTTTCGGCGAGTTCGACCGCGGAGAACTCCCGGTAGTGGTAGAAGCCCTCGACTCCGCGCACGTCGCCGAGGGATGTCTCGGTGACGACCACGCCCTTCAGACCGCGGGGTACGTCGATCGGGGCGGTGCGCCCGGTGGTGCTCGGCATCGTCTTCCTCCTTGATAGTTGACTTGACTGTCCATGATTGATTCTCTTCGTGTCAACATTGATTACAGGTTGATTGACTCAAGCTGGAGAGGCACGCGAATCCGGATACGGTGACCCCCATGACGGAGCACTCCCCCGACCCGGCGGACCAGGACGGCCGGATCGGCACCCGTGAGGCGGCGCGGCGCCTCGGCGTGAAGCCCGAGACGCTGTACGCCTACGTCAGCCGCGGTCTGCTCAGCAGCCGGCGCGCGCGGGGCGGCCGGGGCAGCACCTTCGACCCGGCCGAGATCGCGCGGCTGGCCCGGCGCGGGCGCCCGGCGTCCGCGGGGGACAGGGACGCCGAGGACACGGGGCGGGCCGGCGGCGCCGCGGAGCGCGGCGGCGCCGGCGGGTGGGGCGGCGGGGTCAGGACCTCGATCACGCTGATCGACGGCGACCGCTACTACTTCCGCGGGGTCGACGCGACCGCGCTCGCCGAGGCGTACTCCTTCGAGGAGGTCGCCGAGTGGCTGTGGACGGGGGTGCCGCGGCGCGGTACGCGCTTCACCGCTCCCCCGCAGGCGCTGGCGGCCGCCCGGCGGGTCGCCGCCGCCCTGCCGGCGGGAAGCGGCCCGATGGACCGCATCCGGGTAGCCGTGATCGCGGCGGCGAGCGTGGACCCGCTGCGCTTCGACCTGTCCCGGGACGCGGTGCTCGGCTCTGCCCGCGCCCTGATCCCGACGCTGGTGGACGCGCTGCCGCCGGCCGGCGGCCGGGCTCCGGGCGGCGCGGGACCGCTGGCCGTGCGACTGTGGGACCGGCTCACCACCGCGCCGCGGGACGAGGCCGCGCTGCGGGCGCTGGACGCGGCGCTGGCACTGCTCATCGACCACGATCTCGCCGCCTCGACGCTGGCCGCCCGGGTCGCCGCCTCCGCCCGCGCCCACCCGTACGCCGTCGTGTCCGCCGCGCTCGGCGCCCTGGACGGCCCGCTGCACGGCCAGGCCAGCGCGCTCGCCCACCGCATGCTCGCCGACGTCCTCGAACGCGGCGCCGCACCGGTCGTCGCGGACCACCTGCGCGCCGGCCGGCCCATCCCGGGCCTGGGCCACCGGCTCTACGAGGACGAGGATCCCCGCGCCCGCGTCCTGTTCGGCCTCCTCGACCGGGTCCCCGCCGCGGCGCGGGCACTGGCCGCCGCCCGGGACCTGGTGGCGACAGCGGCGCGGCACTCCGCCCTGCGTCCCAACGTCGACCTGTCGCTGGGCGTGCTGACGCTGTCCTCCGCGATGCCCCCGGAGGCCGGCGAGACGGTCTTCGCGGTCTCCCGCACCGCGGGCTGGATCGCCCACGCCTTGGAGGAGTACGGCGAACAGCCGCTGAGGATGCGGCCCAGCGGCGCCTACGACGGCCCGCGCCCCGCGCAGCCCCTGCCGCTGGCTCCGCCACCGGCGTGACGGCGCCGGGTGACCGGTCCGGGCCGGCCGGCGAGCCGCGCCTCACCGGCCGGCCCGGCCCCCTCACACGCCGGTGAGGCGCGGGACACGGCCGACGAGTTCCGCCCACTCGGTGTCGGTCTGACCGGGCACTGTCCGGCCGGCCGAGCGCCACTGGTCGGCCAGGGCCGCGTAGAGCGGCGCGTCCGGGCACTGGAGAATCGTTTCGCCGCGGGCCGGGCCCCACTCCCGGCTGTCCGCCGCGTCTCCCGCGCTCCCGCCGGCCGCCCCGGCGCCGTCGACAGGGTTCCGCCGCATCGCTGCTGCCATGTGGCGTTCAACGAGCCCGGCCCGCGGAACGCCACCGCATTACCGCACCACACCACTCGTACGAGTGAACGACGAAGGCCCGGCCCGGCGGCGGACGGGCCCGGCTGTACGGCAAATGCTCCCGGCCGCGGGGCGAACGCGGCCGGCAGGAATTTCCCGGGGACGGGGCTCGTTGAGCCGGGCATGAGCACTGTGGAGCTGACCAAGGAGAACTTCGACGAGGTCGTTTCTTCGAACGACTTCGTCCTCATCGACTTCTGGGCGGACTGGTGCGGGCCGTGCAAGATGTTCGCGCCCGTTTACGACAAGGCGTCGGACAAGCACGGCGACCTCGTCTTCGCCAAGGTCGACACGGAGGCACAGCCGGAGCTCGCTGCGGCCTTCCAGATCCAGTCGATCCCGACCCTGATGATCGTCCGCGACAAGGTGGCGATCTTCGCCCAGCCCGGCGCCCTGCCCGCGCCGGCTCTGGAGGACGTGATCGCCCAGGCGCGGGCCGTCGACATGGACGAGGTCCGCAAGTCGGTGGAGCAGGCCCAGCAGCAGGGGAAGTGACCCGTCGGGACCCCGCCGGCGCCCTCCGGCTCCGCGGGGTCCCGCTGCCGCGGGTCCACCGCCGGTCCGCGCCCCGCGGATCGGCGGTCGACGCCTGCGCCTGAGCGGACGCGGGCCACGCGCCGCAGCGGACCGCGCGGCACGGGACGGCCGGCGGGACGGATGGCCGACGGCACGGGCGGGACGGTGGCGTACCGCTCCGGGCGGCGTTGTCAGTGCCCGGCCGTACGCTCGCGTGGTGGGTACAGCCGTCGCCGCTGGGCGTGTCGCCGTCGTACCGGATCCGGTGGGGTCCGGCGGCCGGTTGCGCCTGCTCTCGGAGGACGGTGGGCCGGCGGGCCCGTCCCTGGTGTACCCCGACCTGGCTGCCGAGGTGAGCCGCCGGGAGGCGGCCGGAAGCCCGCGCTGGGTGTGGGCGGCCGCCGACGAGGCGTACCCCTGGCTGCTCGATCGCGGCGCGCCGCGCCTCGCCCGCTGCCATGACGTGAAGCTGGTCGAGGGGCTGCTACTCGGTCACGAGGGCAGGCATCGCAGGCCGCGTTCGCTCGGCGCCGCCTGGGCGCGGCTGGAAGGGCGCCCCGAGCCGGAGGATCCGCCGGAGTCCGGGGCGGACGACCAGCCGGTGCTGTTCGCCGCCGACAGGCACCGCCTGCCGCCGGACGCGGATCCGCTGACGGCGCTGGTCGCCGTGCACGCCGCCCAGCAGCGGCGGATCGCCGGCAGCGGGCATCCCGAGCGCATGCGGCTGCTGTGCGCCGCCGAGTCGGCGGGCGCGCTGGCCGCGGTGGAGATGGGCCGCGACGGCCTGCCGTGGAGCGCGCGGGTGCACGACGACCTGCTCACCGGCCTGCTCGGCCCCCGTCCGGCCGGCGGAGCGCGGCCCGCGGTCCTCGGCGACCTCGCGCTGCGCATCCAGGACGCCCTCGGCGCCCCGGTCAACCCGGACTCGCCCGCCCAGGTGCTGCCCGCCTTCGCCCGGGCGGGCGTCCACCTGGCCTCGACCCGCTCCCACGAACTGCGGGGCGTCGAACACCCGGCCGCGGCGCTGCTGCTGCGCTACAAGGAGCTCTCCCGCATCCATGCGGCGCACGGCTGGGCGTGGCGGGAGGCCTGGGTCCGCGACGGCCGGTTCCGCCCGGAGTACGTGGTCGGCGGGGTGGTGTCCGGGCGCTGGGCGACCCGCGGCGGCGGGGCGCTGCAGATCCCCCGGCTGCTGCGGTCCGCGGTGGTCGCCGACCCCGGACACCGCCTGGTCGTCGCCGACGCGGGCCAGTTGGAGCCGCGGGTGCTGGCCGCCATGTCCGGCGACGTGGGCCTGGCCCGGGCCGCGGGCGAGGGCGACCTGTACGCGGCGCTCGCCCGCGACGCCTTCGCCGGGGACCGGCCGCGGGCGAAGATCGGGCTGCTCGCGGCGATGTACGGGCAGACCAGCGGCGAGGCCGGGCAGTTGCTGGCCGTGATGCGCCGCCGTTTCCCGGCGGCGCTGGCCCTGGTGGAGTCCGCGGCCCGGACCGGGGAGGCGGGCGGCGTCGTGCGCTCCCGGCTCGGGCGCACTTCCCCGGCTCCGTCCGCCGACCGTTTCCGCGACGACACGGCCGACCCCGACGACGGGGCCTCCCCCGACCGCAGGGCGGCCCGCTCCTGGGGCCGCTTCACCCGTAACTTCGTCATCCAGGCCAGCGCCGCCGACTGGGCGCTGGCCATGCTCGCGGCGCTGCGCCGGCGGCTGGCCGGAATCGGGCCCGAGCCCCGGCTGGTGTTCTTCCAGCACGACGAGGTCATCGTCCACACGCCCGCCGAACTCGCCGGCCTGGTGGCCGACGCCGTCACGGCGGCGGGCGACGAGGCCCGCCGACTGGTGTTCGGTCCGGTCCGCGTCCTCTTCCCGCTGCAGACCCACGTGGTGGAGTGCTACGCGGACGCGAAGTAGCGGACCGCCGCGGCACCGGACCGGGCGCGACGGCGCCGGGGTGCGCCCAGGCGCCGCCGGCATGTCCGGGCGGTCGCGGGACAGGGCCGGGCGGGCACGGGCAATGGCCGGCGTGCCCGGCCGCCCTCACCTGTCGCCGGTCGCGTCCGCGTCCGCCTTCGCCGCCGCCGAGTCGGCGTCGTCCACCAGTTTCTGCATGTGGGCGAGCTCCGAGGCGGTCGGCGCGGACGGAGTGCCGCCCGCCGGACCGGCCGACGAGCCGTGCGAGCCGCATCCGGCCAGCAAGGCGGCGGCCAGTGCGGCGGCCGGCAGCACCGCGAACGCCTTGGCGCGCCGCGTCACTTGGCGTTCCCCGCGGCGGGGGTGCTCTCGCCGTGGGCGTTGCACCATGCGCGGACCGCGTCGAGGTCGGTGCTGCGCTGGTTGAGCATCGGCACCAGCGACTTGCGGAAGGTCAGCCGGTCCTTGAGGTAGGTCTCGACCGCCGTGTCGCCCTTGGCCTGCGCGTTGTCCACGCGCTGTTGCAGCCGGGCGATCGAGCCCTTCACCGTCGCCGGGCCGTTCAGCCTGCGCAGGGCCCGGTCGATCCGCGCGTCGATGCGCGGGACGCGCTTGCACAGCGCCTTCGCGCCGTCGCCGGTCGGGACCTTCGCCTGGGCCGTCGCCGAGGGCGTGCCGGCGCCGGGGGTCGAGTCGGCCGCCGCGGTACCGGCGGCGCCGAGCAGTGCGATGGCGGCCGCCGCGGCGACGGCCGTGGTCCGGGTGGTGGGCATGGGGTTCTCCTCCGTCGGAAGATCGTGCGGTCCGGCTCACCGCCGGTTCGTGACGGACCGTAGGAGCCCTCTTTGTGGAAACCTTGTGGCCGTTGGGAGCCGGGTACGGCGGGCTTTCGGTGCCGCGGGCGCGGGCCGGACAGCCGCGGGACACGGCCGTTGACGAGCCGGTCGGTCCGGCGGGGGCGGGATGTGGCGCCGTCGGGGCGGGCGCGAGGAACCGACCCGGCTCGTGCCCGGGGGTGCCTGAGGCTCCCGCCGGGCCCGGCGTTCCGGTTCAGCGCCGGCGAGGAGGGTCCGCGGGTGGTCACGGCGACCGTGCCGCCGTGGCCGCGGGACGGCCGGGACGAGGCCCGTCGGTGCCGGGCCGCTGGTGAGGCCCCTGTGCACGCGGTGGCCGGGCAAGTCGACACCGCCGTCACCTGCGGGACCTGGTGAGGCCCCTGTGCACGCGGTGGCCGGGCCGCCGCTCAGCCGGCCGCGGGCTCCGGTCCCGCGGTCAGCCAGTCGCGCCGGCCGGGAAGGGGCGCGCCTGTGGCGGTGCGCGGCAGGACCACGGTGAAGCGGGTGCCCGCGGGGCCCGGGGCGCCGCGCCCGGCGGGCGGTTCCTCGATGGAGACGGTGCCGCCGTGCAGGGCCATCTGCTGGGCGACGAGGGTCAGTCCGAGGCCGGAGCCGGGGCTGGCGGGGCTGCGGTGGAAGCGCCGGAAGACGGCCGGGCGGGCGGCGGGGGGAATGCCCGGGCCGTGGTCGTCGATGGTCAGGCGGACGGTGGCCGGGTCGTCGCCCGGGCCGAGGCGGACGTCGATCCGGGCCGTGCCGTCCGGACCGACGCCGTGTATCGCCGCGTTGGCCAGCAGGTTGTCGACCGCGGAGCGCAGTCCGGTCGGCCAGCCGTGGACGATCGCGCCGGGGGCGGCGGTCACCGTGACGCGGACGTGCGGGTGCGCGCGGCGCAGGTCGGCGACGGCGGTGTCGAGGAGTTCGCCGAGGTCCACCGGGCCGAAGGCGTCCGCCTCGACCAGGTCGCCCTGGGCCAGTGCCCGCAGCATCACCAGCAGCCCCAGCGCGCGGGCGTGCTCGGCGCGCAGATCGGCGATGATCTCCGCGCGTTCGGCGGCGTCGGGCTCGGGCGAGCCGTCCAGCACGTCGAGGTTGATGCGCATGCTCATCAGCGGGGTGCGCAGTTCGTGGGAGGCCGCGGCGGAGAAGGAGCGGGCGGTGGCGAGGGCCTCCGCGGTACGGGCGGCCTGCTCGTCGTACCGCGCGAGGACGGTCCGCAGCGTGCCGGCGAGCTCGTCGACCTCGGTGACGCGGGTCGGCGTGTGCTCCAGGCGGGCCGCGCTGACCCGCGGGTCGATGCCGCTCGCGCTGCGCTGCAGGCGCCGCAGCGGCAGGGCGAGCCGGGAGGCGGCCAGCCAGGCTGCGGCGCCCGCGACGGGCGCGGTCAGCAGCGCCACGCTGATCACTCGCCGCCGCACCTGCCTGATCTGGGCCTGCCCCGCGGTGTCGGCGGAGAAGAGCCACAGGGTGCCGCTGGTGGCCGGCCGCACCAGGGTGACGGGCACGGCCAGCACGCGCCAGCTCTGGCCGCCGGCCGCCATGGTGACGGGCCGGGCGGCCTCCGCCGGCGGCGGCAAGGGTACGGAGGCGTCGGGCTGGGGTCCGCCGGATACGGTGCCCGCGGGGCCGACGACGCGGATGCCGACGTCCAGGGCCGCGCTGAACAGCCGTCGCCGACGGGCCTGTTCGACGCTCGCGGGCCGGTCGTTGGCCATGGCCCGCAGCAGGTTGCGGGCGTCCGTGCCGACCGCCGCCGCCCGCTCCCGCAGGTGCTTGTCGGCGCCGGTGTGCACGTCATGGGCGACCAACCGGACCATGACCCAGCCGGAGGCCAGGACGAGCAGCGGTACGACCACGCCGACGGCCAGCGCGATCCGGGTGGACAGCCGCATCAGGCGTCACCTCCCGACGCGCCACCGGGCACGCAGCCTTCCGTGGTCCCCGCCATCGCGCCCGCCTCCGCCCGCCGCTTCCGGTCCTGCCGCATCGTGGCATTCCCCGGCGCACGACGGTACGCCGGGGCGGCACAGGCACAGGCACAGGCGTAGGCGGTGGGCACAGGCACAGGCGGTGGGCACAGGCACAGGCGCCCCCGCGGCTCTGGCCGCGGAGCCGCCGAGTGAGCCGCGGGGGCCGGGGCGCTCACCGCGCCGCGTTCTCGCCGTCGCCGCCGCGGTCCGGTGAGTGGCCGGCGGCGGACGTCCGCGCGTATTCCTCGCGCAGCGCGCGCACCGCCCTGATGGCGGTGATCGCCTTCTCGCACAGCGGCGGGATCTGGTCGAAGAGGTACCCCAGGATCCAGACGGCGCCTCCCAGGGCGAGGACGACCGCTCCGGCCCACCCCACGGTTTCCACGGCGATGCCCGAACCTTCCCGACGAGGGTGCCGGCGGACCGGGCATGACAGGCTCGGCCCACCCGCATCCGGAATCAGCACAGATGCATTGCGGCCGAGAGCCCTGCCGGCGACTTCTCGTTCGGTGCGGGCGAGCCGGGCTATTTGAACCGCGGACCTGAAGGCCGGGCTTCAGGGCGCGGATCCCCCAATTCCCGACTCGCTCACATGGATGGTGCCCCGCCGCCGGGTCGGCCGTCAACGGGTCTGCGGGGTACGGGAGTCGGCGGGAGCCGCACCGGATCGGCGCCGTACCGGATCCGTACGGGAGCCGTACCGCATTCGTGCGGGAACACCCCGGGATCAGCCCGCCGCCGGCCGCAGCACGAAGCCGACGCCGCGCACCGTGTGCAGGACGCGGGGGCGGCCGCCGACCTCCAGTTTGCGGCGCAGGTAGCTGACGAAGGTGTCGACGGCGTCGGTGCGGACGTCGAAGTCGTAGCCCCAGACGCGGTCCAGGAGCTGGTCGCGGGTGAGGACGTGGCCGGCGTTGCGGGCCAGGACCTCGAGGAGTTCGAACTCGCGGCGGGTCAGGTCCAGGGGCTCGCCGTCGCGGGTGGCGGTGCGGGCGGCGGGGTCGAGGACCAGCCCGCAGGCGCGTACCTGGCCGTCGGGGCGCGGCGGGCGGCGGCGCAGCAGGGCGTGCAGCCGCAGCACGAGTTCCTCCAGGGCGAAGGGTTTGACGAGGTAGTCGTCCGCGCCCGCCTGCAGCCCGGCGACGCGGTCGGCGACCTCGTCCAGGGCCGACAGGACGAGGACCGGCAGGTCGCTGCCGCCCGACCGCAGGGTGCGGCAGACCTCGATGCCGTCGACATCGGGCATGGAGATGTCGAGGACGAGCACGTCGGGCGGGGTGCGGCCGAGCAGGTCGAGCGCTGCCGCACCCCCGTCGGCCACGGCGACGTCGAAGCCCCGCAACCGCAGCGCGCGGCCGAGCGAGCGGCGGATCGCCGCGTCGTCGTCCACGACGAGCACCCTGCCGCCGGCCGGGTCCGCCCCCGCCGCCGCGTCCGCCGCTTTCCCCGCCATGTCCGCCTCCGTTCCCCGGCGGCAGCATGGTCGCACCGCCGGGGCCGCGCCGTGCGGCCGGGCCCCGGTCGCCGTGCCGGCGGCGGCGGTTCGCGGTCCCCGCCGCTTACAGCACCCTGCGCCGGACCAGCACGGCGAGCACCACGACGCCCGGGATGAGGGGGAGCCAGGTGGTCACGAGGCGGTAGCCGAGGACGGCGGAGGCGGCGGTCACGCCGGAGGCGCCCGCGGTGACGAGGGTCAGCGCGAGTGCCGCGTCGAGCGAGCCGAGCCCGGCGGGGGTGGGCAGCCAGCCGGCGGCGGTGCTCGCGAACAGGTACGCGAGCGCGACCGCGCTGACCGGCACCGCCATGTGCACCGCGCGCGAGACGGCCACGACGACGGCCGCGTGCGCGGCGGGGAAGGCGAGCGAACCGCCCCACAGCGCCGCCACCCGGGCCTTGCTCGTGTGCAGGGCCCGGACGTCGCGGGCGACCGAGGCGAGGAACTCCCGCAGCCGGTCGCGCAGCCGGCGCGCGTACCGCAGCAGCACCAGCGCCAGCGCCGGAACGGCGGCGGCCCCGGCGACGAGCAGCAGCGGGTGGCCGGGCGGTACGGGCCGGCCGGGCATCAGGCGGCTCAGCCGCAGGGCGTCGGGGAAGACGGCCAGCAGGACGAGCAGCAGCACCACGCGGCCGACGACGGCCGCGGAGGCTCGCACCGCGAGCGCCGCCACCGCGCGGGCCGGGTTGAGCCCGCGACGGACCAGGAAGCGCAGGTTGACGGCGTTGCCGCCGAGGCCCGCGGGCAGGACGTGGTTGGCCGCGGAGGCGGCGAACTGGGCGGCCAGCAGGCGTCCGGGAGGCAGCGTCTCGACGACCGCGCCCTGCTGGGCGGTGGCGGAACAGACCCAGGTCAGGCCGGCGGCGATCCCGGCGACGGCCATCCAGCCGGCGTTCGCGGCGCCCAGCCGCCCGGCGCTGGAGTCGATCAGCGGCCACTTCGTGGCGGCGAGCGCCGCCACCGCGAGCACCGGCAGCAGCATCGCCAGCGACCGCACGGCGGCGGCGCGCTGCCGGACGGCACCCTCGTTGCGGGCGATGGACACGGGTTCTCCTCGTCGCGGGGAGGGCCGACGGCGGCGCGGGAAGGGAGCGGGGCGGCGCGGGGACGGAAGGGAAGCGGGACGGCGCGGGACGGACGGGACGAGGACGGAGCAAACAGCGCCAAAAGGATCAGTCGGCCACAAGACTAGGTCGCCCGGCACCCGCGGACCTACCCACGCGGGGCCACACGGGTCAACACGTCGCGTGAACCCGACGCGACGAAACGGTGATACGGGCCGGTCCGCCCGGGTCGCGGGGCCACCGGCGGCCGGACCGGTTCACCCTGACGCGCGATCAGCCGCCGGTCCGGCTGTCCGTGTCGGCCCGTGCCCGGCCCGCGTAGGCCCGCGTCGGCCCACGTCGGCCCATGCCGGGCGCACTGACCGGCGGCCGATGGCGTGCGGTGCGACCGGCCGCCGGTTGGAGGGTGCCGCCGGCCGGTGATTCCGTGAGGCGGTAAGCCAGGCGGCGGATGAGGCGGTGAATCAGGCGGCGGGCGCCGCCCGCCGCCCGTAGGCCGCGCCCGTGCGGCCCGGGATCCGCAACCGGGCGCCGTCGGCGGGGCCGGGCTCCGCGACACACAGGCGCGGGGGCGCGGGGGCACCGGCACGCCCGAACCGCGTGACGGCGCCGGGGTCGACGGTCCGTCGGCTCTCGGGGACGGGCGGTCAGCGCGGGGCGGGGGCCGTGCTGCCGCGCGGGACCAGGACCGGCGGGTCGAGCAGGATGTCGGGAACGGCGGCCCCGTCGACCAGTTGGAGCAGGGCCGAGGCCGCGCGGTGGCCGTACTCGGGGACGCGGCGGCTGACGGCGGTCAGGGCCGGGTGGACCAGGCGGCACAGTTCGCTGTCGTCCCAGGCGACGATCGAGAGTTCACCGGGGACGGCGATCCCCATCTCCTGCGTGACGCTGAGGGCGGCCACGGCCATGACGTCGTTGTCGTACACGATCGCGGTGGGCCGGCGGGCGCCGGACAGCAGACGGCGGGTGGCGCGGGCGCCCGCCTCGCCGGAGTAGTCGGTGTGGACGCACGTCACGCCGGACAGCCCGAGTTCCTCGGCGGCGCGGTCGAAGGACTCGGTGCGCTCGCGGGTGTGCACGAAGTGGGCGGGGCCGGCCACCCGGGCGATCCGGCGGTGGCCCATCGCGGCGAGGTAGGCCAGGGTCTCGCGCACGGCGGCGGCGTCGTCGATCCACACCGACGGCACGCCGGGCGCGTGCCCCACCACGACCGCGGGCAGCCCGAGTTCGCCGAGCAGCCCGAGCCGCGGGTCGTCGTCGCGCAGGTCGACGAGCAGTACCCCGTCCACCCGCCGTTCGCCCCACCAGCGGCGGTACGCGGCCTCCTCCGCGCGCGCGTCCTCGGTCACCTGCAGCAGCAGCGCGGTGGTCGTGGCGGCCAGGCCCGTCTCCACACCCGAGATGAGCTGCATGAAGAACGGCTCGATGCCCAGCACCGTCGCGGGCCGGTCCACGACCAGGCCGATCGCCCCGGCCCGCCCGTCGGACAGCGCGCGGGCGGCGCTGCTGGGGTGCCAGCCCATCCGTGCGGCGATCTCCAGGATCCGCTCGCGCGTCTGCTGCGAGACGCCCGCCTTGCCGTTGAGCGCGTACGAGACGGCGCCCTTGGAGACGCCGGCCGCCTGGGCGATGTCGGCGATGGTGGGGCGTTTGACAGGGCTCATACGGCCTCTCGCGGCTGGAGGGGGCCCGGCCGGCGGGCCGGCGACGGGAGTGATCGGGCGGCACAGCTTAACAACGCTGAACCGGCGCCGGTAAGCCGCTGCGCGGCCCATACCGCACGGAGGGCCGAACGGGAGCTGAACCGGTTCAGCACCCACGCGTGTCCGCGAGGTGGCCCGCCGCTACCCGCGGACCGCCGAGATCTCCAGCCGTACGTAGTCCACGACCGGCTCGGCCAGCCGGGCCGCCACCGCCTCGACGAAGGGTCCGCGGTCCTCGTCGGCCATGCCGTCGAGGTGGGCGCCGAGGATGACGGTGGCCAGGAACGCCTCCAGCTGCCCGCCCGGCTCGAACCGCGCCGGGTCCGGCCGCAGCCGCACGTCGAGGTCGGTGAAGCCCGCGCCGGCCAGCCGCCGCCGGGTGTCGTCGACGCCGGCGAACTCCCAAGTGCCGGGCCGCTCCCCCAGCACGTCGGCGACCGCGGCGTTCACGGCGGCGATGTTGCCCCGCCCGCCGCACTCGGCGGCCAGCCGCGCCCCCGGCCGCATCCGCGCGGCCAGCGCGGCGAAGAGGGCGGCGTGGTCCTCGATCCAGTGGAAGGCGGCGACGCTGAAGACCGCGTCCACCTCGCCCTCGAACGGCAGCGCCCCGGTCAGGTCGGCGCGCACCACCTCGACCCGGTCCAGCCGTCCGGCCAGCCGCTCACGGAGCTGGTCGAGCATCCGGGCGGAGGCGTCGACGGCCACCACCCGGCCGTCCGGCAGCCGGTCCAGCAGGCCCTCCGTATCGCGGCCGGTCCCGCACCCGGCGTCCATCACCCGCTCGTCGCCGCGCAGCGGCAGCCGGCCGAGGGTGCGCCGCCCCCAGCCCCGGTGGGGCAGCGGCAGGGAGTCGTAGGTCTTCGCGTCCCATTCGCGGGGCATGGCGTGGCTCCTTCGCGGGTCCGGCCCGCCGGGGTACGGCGGGCTGCTGCGTCACGGCCGTCCCGGCCGCGGCCCGCCGCCTCACGGGCCGGTGATCACCGTACTCCGGCATGTCCGCATGATGACACCCGATTCTCACATGATGGACGGGAGGCGGAGGGCGGACGACGGCCGGAGGGCGCTCGGCCAGCGCGGGGCGCGGTCCTTGTCGACCAGGGCGGCCCGCACCCCCTCGTGGAAGTCGGGATGGCGGGCGACCCGCCGGGCGAGGTCGAGGTCGCGGGCCAGGCACTCCTCCAGGTCCGATCCGGCGCCCGCCCGCAGCAGGTCGAAGGTGACCGCGAGGCTCATCGGCGAGGCCCGGTCGAGCACGGCGAGCGTGTCGGCCGCCCACTCGGTGTCCGGCTCCGCGGCCAGGCGCTCCCGTACGTCGGCGAGATCGGGGACGTGCGGGCCGAAGCAGCGGTCGATGGCGGCGCGACGGCCGGCCGGTTCCGACGGCGGCGGGGTGACGGCGAACCTCTCCAGCACCCCGGCGGGGCCGCGCGCGCCCCGCTCGCCGTCCCCCGCCCCCGTACCGCCGGTCAGGGCGTCCTCCAGCGCGGCCAGGTCACGGGCGGGCACGTAGTGGGTGGCCAGCCCGTACTCCACGGCGGCCGCGCCCGGTACACGTACCCCCGTCAGGCCCAGGTACATGCCCAGCCCGCCGGGCAGGCGGGGCAGGAAGTACCCGGCGCCGACGTCGGGGAAGAAGCCGATCGCCGTCTCGGGCATCGCGAGCACCGCGCGTTCGGTCACCACCAGCGCCGAGCCGTGCACGCTGATGCCCAGCCCGCCGCCCATGGCGAACCCGTCGATCAGGGCGGTGTACGGCTTGGGGTACCGGGCGACCAGCGCGTCGAGCGCGTACTCGGCGGCGAAGTACGCGCTCACGGCCGCGTCGTCGCCGCGCATCCCGGCCTCGCGCACCGCCCGGATGTCGCCGCCCGCGCAGAACGCCTTCGGCGAGGTGCTCCGCACGAGCACCGAGCGCACGGCGGGGTCGTCGTGCCACCGCCGCAGCACCTCGGTCATCGCCGTGACCATCGGCAGGTCCAGCGCGTTCAGCGCCCGGGGCCGGTCCAGTGCGATCACCCCGGTCCCGCCGCTCACCCGGGTGACCACACCAGACGCGGACCGCTCGCCCTGTCCCGGCAACTGCCCCGCCAGGGCGGGCGCGGGCCGGGCCCACTCCTTGGGATCCTCCATGAACACCATCCAAACACCCGGGCCGCGCCCCACCGGGGCCCGGGCCGTGGGCTAAGCTCGGACAGGGCCGTGACTGGCGCGCTGGGATGGGTGCAACCATCGGGGAGCGGCTCGCGTTGCTTGCGCTGAAGTGCCGTGCGCCTGGGCCGTTCCGTCGCCGAAACCGGAGGACCCCATGGCCGCAGCCGAGCCGTCAGCCACCTCATCCGCCGCTGCGCGGACCCCGTACTCCACCGAGTCGACCGCCTTCCGCAGCGCGCTGGACGTGATCCGCGGTGTGGAGCCGCGCGTCGCGGACGCCATCGCGAGCGAGATCACCGACCAGCGCGAGATGCTCAAGCTCATCGCGAGCGAGAACTACGCCTCGCCGGCCACGCTGCTGGCGATGGGCAACTGGTTCAGCGACAAGTACGCCGAGGGCACCGTCGGCAGGCGCTTCTACGCCGGCTGCCGCAACGTGGACACCGTGGAGTCGCTGGCCGCCGAGCACGCCCGGTCCGTCTTCGGCGCCGCGCACGCCTATGTGCAGCCGCACTCGGGCATCGACGCCAACCTGGTGGCGTTCTGGTCGGTGCTCTCCCAGCGGGTGGAGGCCCCGGCGCTGGCCGAGGCCGGCGTCCGCCAGGTCAACGACCTGTCCGAGCAGGACTGGGCGCGGCTGCGGACGGCGTTCGGCAACCAGCGGATGCTGGGCATGTCGCTGGACGCCGGCGGGCACCTGACCCACGGCTTCCGCCCCAACATCTCGGGCAAGATGTTCGACCAGCGCAGCTACGGCACCGATCCGGCCACCGGGCTGCTGGACTACGACGCCCTGCGGGCCACGGCCCGCGAGTTCCGGCCGCTGATCCTGGTGGCGGGCTACTCGGCGTATCCGCGGCTGGTGAACTTCCGCCTGATGCGGGAGATCGCCGACGAGGTGGGGGCCACCTTGATGGTGGACATGGCGCACTTCGCGGGCCTGGTCGCGGGCAAGGTGCTGACCGGGGACTTCGACCCGGTGCCGCACGCCCAGATCGTCACCACCACCACGCACAAGTCGCTGCGCGGCCCGCGCGGCGGCATGGTGCTGTGCGACGACTCGCTGGCCGAGCACGTCGACCGCGGCTGCCCGATGGTGCTCGGCGGTCCGCTGCCGCACGTGATGGCGGCGAAGGCGGTGGCGCTGGCCGAGGCGGGGCGGCCGGAGTTCGGCTCGTACGCCCGGGCGATCGTGGACAACGCGCGGGCGCTGGCCGAGGGCCTGCTGCGGCGCGGCGCCACCCTGGTGACCGGCGGCACCGACAACCACCTGGTGCTCATCGACGTGTCGGGCTACGGGCTGACCGGCCGTCAGGCCGAGGCCGCGCTGCTGGAGGCCGGGATCGTCACCAACCGCAACTCGGTCCCGCAGGACCCCAACGGCGCCTGGTACACCTCGGGCATCCGGATCGGCACCCCGGCGCTGACCACGCGGGGCCTCGGCACCGCGGAGATGGACGAGATCGCCGGGCTGCTGGACACCGTGCTGACGGCGGCCTCGGCCGCGCCGGCCCCCAAGGGCGGCCTGTCCAAGGCGCACCACCTGCTGGACGCCTCCGTGGCCGAGCAGGTGGCCAAGCGGGCGGCCGACCTGCTGGCGGGCTTCCCGCTCTACCCGGGCATCGACCTGAGCTGAGGCCGGGGCGCGCGCCCCGTGCCGGGCTCGCGCCGGATGGGCGGCGATATGGCGAGGTCCCGCCTCCGTACGCGGAGGCGGGACCTCGCCATATCGGGGATCGGGGGCCGGCCGCGGCCGGCCCCGCTCAGGTGAAGGACCAGATGACGCCGTGGTCGGCGACGGTCAGCGCGATCATGACGGCCAGGTCGGCCACGCCGAGCGCGAGGCCGAGCAGGGCGCGCCCGCGGCGGGCGGTGCCCCGGCCGAGGGCGACCAGGGCCAGCACGACGGCGGCGGGGCCGAGCACGAAGTTGAGGACGAGCAGGCCGGGCAGGCCCAGCAGGAAGGACGCGACGGCCATGCCGTCGGCGTCGCGGGTCCCGCGCGCGGCCGGGCTGCCGGTCGCGAGCGGTTCGCGTGCGGTGGCTGCGGGATTCGCGACTGCGGTTTTCACGGTGTCCCTTCCTGGAACGGTCGAGGCGAGCGGACGGACGGACCGGGCGCCGCGGCGGGCCGCGGGCTCAGCCGCGGCGGCGGCCGAGGCGCTCGCGCACGGCGAAGGCGGCCAGCCACAGCACGACGGCCGCGGCGGCGACGGTGAAGACCGTGAGCGAGGTGTGGGCGGCGGCGCCCATGAGGATGCCCATGCCCAGCAGGAGAACGACGAGGCTCATGTCGGCCGCACCTCCGAGGAGTCGAATTTCGGCTTACAACTGTTTACTGACTACCCCAGTGTACGGTGGCGAAAGTCGGCGAACGGTTGTTTACTGAATGACATGAGTCACATCCCCGGGGTCCGGCAGGACCGCAAGCGGCAGACGCGGCAGGCGCTGCTGGACGCCGGGCTGCGGCTGCTGGAGCACCAGAACCTCAGCAGCCTGGGACTGCGCGAAGTCACCCGCGAGGTGGGCGTGTCACCCGCCGCCTTCTACCGGCACTTCCCCGACATGGCCGGCCTCGGGGTGGCGCTCGTCGAGGAGTCGCTGGGCAGCCTGCACGGCGTGGTGCGGTCGGTGATGGCGGACGGCACCGGCTCCGCGGACACCATCGACCGCGCGGTGGCGATCATCGCCGGGTACGTCGAGCGGCACCGCCCGCACATCCGCTTCATCGCCCGCGAGCGCTACGGCGGAGTGGCCCCGGTGCGCGCGGCCATCGCGGCCCAACTGCGCGGATTCGGCGACGAGGTGGCCGCCGGGCTGGCCGCGCGGCCCGCCTCGGCCGGGTGGACCGCCGAGGACCTGCGGGTGCTCGCCGACCTGTACGTCGACCACATGGTGTCGACCGCGGCAGCCCTGCTGGACGTGCCCGCCGACGACCCGGCGGCCCGCGAACGGCTGGTGCACGCGGCCCGCATGCGGATGCGGATCATCAGCCTCGGTCGGGCCCACTGGCTGGATCCGGACACCTGACTGCCGCGAAACGCCGGAGCCGGTACGGACCGACGGTCCGTACCGGCTCTCCCCCGCTGGCTCCACGACTCCCCCACGTGGTTGCCGCGGCACCCGCGGGCGCCGCTACAGGGATCATGTCCCGGCCGGGGCGCCGCAGGGAGGACGGAACGCGCCAGCGGGTGGACACATTGCGCCACATCCCGCGTAAGCTGCGAGAACACTCCGGCCCCACACCGGAGGCGACCATTCCCCCCACCGTCCGGAGGTGCCCGGTATGCCAGCCGCCGAGCAGTCCCGCGACCCGTCCGGGACCGCCGGCCGCGCCACCGCCCGGCGCGCCGCGCCGGCCCCGGCGCCCGCCGCCGCGGCGCGTCCGCCCGCCCCGGCCGACTGGGGCTCGCTGACCGAAAGCGTGGTGGTGCCCCGGCTCATAGCGACGGCCGTGGCCCGCGCGCCGCGCGAGGCGGAGGGGCTGGTGCGGGCGGCGGGGCTGCCCGCGGTGCTGCAGGCTCCGGAGACGGCGCGGGTGCCGTCCGCCGGCACCTACCGGCTGTGGGGCACGGTGCTGGCCAGGAGCGGGTGCGCGCGGGCCGGTCTGCTGGCCGCCGCCGGCTACCGACCCGGGCGGCTGGACCTGCTGGACTACCTGCTGAGCACGGCGCCCACCCTCGGTGAGGGGCTGGCCCGCGAGGCCGCGCACGTGCACCTGGTGAGCACCAACTCGACGCTCACGGTCGAGGAGTCGGGCGACGAGGTGACCGTCACGTACTCCGTGCTGCGCGGCGACGACGAACTGCGGGCGGTGGTGGCCGAGTTCGCGCTCGGCGTCATCACCGCGCAGCTGCGGTACGCCACCGGGACCGCGCTGTCCCCGCTGCGGGTCTCCTTCACCCACCGCGCGCCGCGCAGGACCGACGTGTACGAGGACGCCTTCGGCGCGGCGCGGCTGGAGTTCGGCGCACCCGCCGACTCGATCACGCTGCACCGCCGGGATCTCGAACGCCCGCTGCCCGCCGCCGACCCGGCGCTGGCCGCGATCATCGGGCGGGCGGCGGCCGCCGCCGCGCCCGCCCCGCCGTACACGGAGCTGCCGGTGCCGGGGCTGCGTGAGGCGATCATCGAGCAGTTGCCCGACGGGCGGCCCTCGCTCGCGGAGGCGGCCCGCCGGCTCACCGTCAGCACCCGTACCCTGCAGCGGCGGCTCGCCGAGGCGGGCACCACCTGGCGGGCCGAACTGGACGCCGTGCGCCGGGAGCAGTCCGCGGCCCTGCGGCGGGAGCGCGCCGGCGCCCAGACCCGCGCCGCCCGCCTGGGGTTCGCCGAGTCCCGCTCGCTGCGCCGCGCGATGAGCCGCTGGGACGCCCGTGACCGGCGGCCGGCCGGCGCGGACTACATCTCCGAGGTGCCCGGGACAGGGGCCGGCGAGAGGAGCGAGGCGTCATGACCGACGACGGGACGCGGCCGGCGGACCGCGCCGAGGTCACCGAGGGCGGCGACCCGGTGTGCTGGCTGAACCGGGTGTGCGAGGAGTGCGGGGCGTTCCGTGAGGACCTGTCGGCGCCGGTGTGCGCCCGCTGCGGCACGCCGTTCCCCGGCTAGGAGGCGCACGGCCGGTCGGACGCGCAGTAGTGTGCGGCCCTCGCGCCCCCGGGGGCGCGCACGTTCCCCGAGTGCACCCGGAAATCTTCTCCGGCACGGGCGCAATCGGCGACGCCGCTACTACCCTGAGTCGCCGTCAGGTCAGTGCACGTCGGAACCGGAGGGGCGCGGCATGGACGCGGAGCCCACGCGGGCGGCGGAGGTCGTCAGGTCCGGTGGCAGGCCGGCCGATCAGCTCGCCGGCCTGCTGGACCGGGCGGAGAACGGTGAACGGGCGGCCCGGCACCTCGCCGAGGTGCGGTCCGCGCTGATGCACTACTGCGGGCTCCAGTCCTGCCGGCACACCAAGGGCCCGCCGCGGCGGCTGAACCGGCGGACGTACCGGCACAGTTTCCTGCTGCCGGACGGAGACGTGCGGGTGCTGTGGGAGCTGGAGCACAACACCCACCCCGACGGGCTCGTGCGGCACGCCGTCTTCACCGACCGCGAGGACCTGGCGCTGGCCGAGTGGGACGTGGACCTCGCCTTCGGCGGCCCGGCCGTCTTCCCCGAACCCGGGGCGGTCTGGCGTCCGCCGGCCGCCGCGGCGCTGCCGCACCAGGGCACTGAGCCGGGCCTCCCGCCGGAGGACGGCGAGGAGGAGCGCCGCCGCGCCTACACCGAGGGCCACTCGGCCGAGCACGCCCGGCGGCTGCTGCGCCGCGCGGCGAACGTCAACGCCCCCGGCCCGGACGTCGGGGCCCGGCTGCGCGCCGCGATCGCCCACGACATCACGATCGTGACCCGCCGCAGCGCGCTGATCGGCGGCCGCCTGGTGTCCTGGTCGCTGTACGAGCACGCCTTCCTGCTGCTGGACGGCAGCGAGCTGAGCCTGTGGGAGATCGACCACACCCGGACGCCCAGCGGGGCGCCGGTGTGCGAGGTCTACGCGTCGCGGGACGCCGCCCTGGACACGGCGGTGCGCAGGATCGAGGCGGGCTGAGGGCGGGGCGGGCAGCGGGCAGCGCTCGCGCTACGGCGCGGCAGGCCGCGCGTACCGGGCGCGGCCGACGGCCGCCGCGAGGGCGGCGGCCGAGATGAGTTCCTCGTGCGTGCCCGGGCCGCCGCAGGCGTAGGCACCGGAGACGGATCCGGCCAGCACGCACGTCTCCAGGTCGGCGCCGCCGAACCAGGCGTGCAGGAAGGCGGTCAGGAAGGCGTCCCCCGCGCCGTTGCTGTCCACGACGGGCCGCTCCGGCACGACGGCCGGGAAGTGCCGTGGCCGCTCCTCGCCCCGCCGCAGGACGTGGCAGCCGGCTGCGCCGTCGGTGGCCACCACGAGCGAGGCCCGGCCGGCGGCCGCGATCTTGCGCATCACCTCGCCGACGCGTTCCCCGACCGCGGCGGCGCTGAGGAAGACCAGGTCGGCGCCGAACGCCCACGGATGCGCCGAGGAGTCCTCGCCGTCCCAGGCGTGCAGGTCGGTGGACACCGTACGGCCGAGGCGCGCGGCGTCCTCGAAGACGTCCTGGGCGTGGGGCGACCGCGAGACGTGCACATGGCGGGCCCGGGTGAGGAACGGCAGGTAGAAGTCACGCGGCAGCCGCAGCCCCTCGGGGTGCCGGCCGTCGTAGAAGGAGAAGCGGCGGCCGTCGCGGTCCACCAGGTTGACGCTGCGCGGGGTGCCGGCGGGCGCCGGCAGGTGGCTGAAGTCCAGCCCCGCGGCGGCATAGCGGTCCAGGATCATCCGGCCCTGCGGGTCGTCGCCGAGGAAGTCGACGAACTTGGTGGCAAGGCCCAGGGCGTGGAAGCCGAGCGCGACGCCGTTGCCGGTGTGCGCCACGTAGTCGACGATCGGCGGGACGCCGACGGAGTCGCCGTCGGGTATGGCGAGGGCGTCGACCCGGACGATGGTGTCCACCCCGGTACCGCCGACGACGAGGACGTCGTACAGCGGGGGCTGCGCGGTCATCGGCGTTCTCCGTTGCGGCTGTCGTGCGGGCCCCGGCCGCCGGTGCGGTCGCCGGGATCGCGGCGGGTGCCATTGGATTCGTGGCGCGCGCCGCTGGATTCGTGGCGCGCGCCGTCCGGCGCGTGGCGGGCCGCGTCCCGGGCGTGGGTGCCGTCCGGCGCGTTCGGGCCGGGGCGGGCCGACGGCCGGGGGGCGTCGGGCCCGCCGTACCCCTTGTCGTGCTCGCCCGCCTGCCGGGGCCACTCGGCGTCGAACTCGTCCTCGGAGGTGAGCACGCCCATCGACAGGCGCGACAGCGGTGGTACCGGAGCGCCCCGGCCGGCCTGCTGCCAGGCTATGAGGACGGTCAGCCTGATCATCTTGCGGGCCGCGTAGAACAGGAGCAGCGCGAGCGGGAGCTCGGCGAAAGCGGCGGTGAGGATCGCGCCGGTCAGCTCGCCGGTGTTCCAGTCCAGGATGATGTCGAACCAGGCGTCGCAGCACAGCAGCGTCGCGCTGATCATCGCCCAGGGGATGAAGATCTGCAGCCGCTTCCAGGCGCACAGCGCCGTCACCCCGATGACCACGATCAGGGCGCCGTCGAAGCCGACCCAGGCCAGCCGCCACTGATCGACCTCGTGGTGGTCCGGCAGGCTGGCCGAGAGGTATCCGATCCACGGGATGAGGAAGAGGAAGCTCCCCGTCACGACGGCGAGGAAGATGCGGCGCATGTGCCGCACGTGGGGGTCGCGCGGCGAGGGGACTTCGGTGACCATGCAGTCCACTGTGCCGGACGGTCGCGGGTACGGCCGCCTCACCCCGTGGTTCCATGGTCGTTCCCGGGTCCTGGGCGCGAACCGGAGGCGGCCGGGCCCCCCGGGGCGGCCGCTTCTGCCCCCGGCTTCCAGGCGGGCCGGGCCCCGGCCGTGGCCTGCGGGCGTACCGGCGGGTGCCCGCGCCGTTCACGTGCGGCGCGGAACGCGGCCAGCGCGGCCTCCTCCCGCCCCGGGTCCACCGGCCGGTCGCCCGCGAGCGCGGCCACCGCGCGCACCACCTCGGCGAAGCGCGCCTCCCCGGGGTCGTCCGGATCGGCGGGCGCGCCGTGCAGCAGCCGCTCCCCTCGTACGAGGTCCGGCCAGGACGCGGGTCGGCGGTCCACGTCACACCTCCCCGGCGGGGGCGGCCCCGGCCCCGGTACCGCCGCGGACGTCGCCGGGGAGACCCGGTTCCGCCCCGGGGCCGGCGATCCGCTCCGCGAGGCGGCGCAGGCCCCGGTAGGCGGCGGTGCGGACGGCGCCGGGGCGCTTGCCGAGCACCTCGGCGGCGGCGGGGCCGCTGAGTCCGAGGACGACCCGGAGCAGGACCGCCTCGGCCTGGTCGCGCGGGAGGGCGGCGATCAGGTCGAGGGCGCGCGCGGTGGACAGGTTCTCCAGGGCGACCCCGGCGGAGTCGGGCGCCTCCTGCTCGACGTGGGCCCCCTCCAGCGCGGTGGTACGCGGCCGGGAGCCGGCCCGGCGCAGATGGTCCAGGGCCCGGTGCCGGGCGATGGTCGCGGCCCAGCCGCGGAAGGCGGCGCCGTCGCCGTGGAAGCCGTGCAGGTCGCGGACGATGTCGTGCCAGGCGTCGGAGGTGACGTCGTCGGCGTCGTCGCCGCCGACCAGGGCGCGCACGTATCCGAGCAGCATGGGGTGCAGGGCGCGGTAGACGACGCCGAAGGCGGCCTCGTCGCCCGCGCGGGCGCGGGCCACGGCCGACCCGAGCGGACCGTCGTCCGCCCGCGGGATCCGCCGCCCCCCGGTCCTCGCCACCGCGTCCTCTTCAGCCGTACCGGCACCGCGCATCGTGCCCATGTCGCCGGGACGGCGGTCGCGGAGGATCAGCCGTCCCCACTGGTACGGCGCCAAGGCGGCGGAAGGTGTCACTGCGCCGCCTTCCGCCCGGCGGCGGTCCGTGCGGTCACCCATACCGCCCTTCGTCACGTCGAGGACCGGTCGAGGAACTGCGGCCGAACAGTCGTGGAGCGGCGGACGACTGGAGGCCGGACCGCGTGCCGCCCTCGGGCACGCGGTCCTACACCTCACAGCGCTCAGGAGCCCTGAACTGTCACTGTGGCCTCATCCTTATCGTCCTTACCATCCTGGCGGCCGGCCCGCGGACGCCCGGGCCGGCCGCCGTCCTCACGGCAGCAGCGAGGGGTTCGCCTCGTGGACCAGTTCGAGCGCCTGCTGCGGGAACCACTGGCCGGCCGCGGGGTCCTGGTAGCCGCGCTCGGGATCGGTGGGGCCGGCGGTGCCGCGCGTGCACTGGCCGTCCGACTCGCCCGGGATCTTCACCCACAGCCTGGCGTCCTGGAGCGGGTCGCCGGTGGCCAGGGTCGGGCGGGCGCCCAGACCGCGGCCCGGCGGGTTGCACCAGTCCTGCGGGTCGCTGTAGACGCCGGCGGGCGGCGTCCAGGGGCCCTGGCCGTTGCGGCTGGTGTCGGTGATGAAGTGCTTCATCGCCGAGGGCGCGGTGTGCACATGGGCGTCGAGCCACGCCTGGGCGTCGTTGACCGCCCACCACTGGTTGGGGCAGTCGGCCGCCGGGCCGCCGGAGTGGACGTAGCTGAGGCAGGACGACACGAGCTTGCCGTACCAGGCCAGTTCGCTGTCGGTGCGGTAGTTGGAGACGTTCAGGAAGAAGCCGGTGGCGTCGTCGACACCGGCCGCGACGAGCCGGGGGACGATGTCGTTGACGCTGTGCCAGGAGCTGTGGCCCGCGTCGAGGTAGACCTTGGTGCCGGCGAGCGGTTCGAGGGCGTCCACCGCGTAGTGGATCTCGTCGTAGCGCTCGGTGGTCTTGGTGCCCTGGGCGTCGTCCATGCCGCAGTCGGACGGCAGCAGGGCGAGCGAGTCCGGTTCGAGCACGATGATGGCGGGCAGCGAGCCGACGCCGGCGCGTATCGCGTCGATCCAGGCCTGGTAGTCCGCGGTGTTCGCGGCGCCGCCCGCCGAGTACTGGGCGCAGTCCCGGCCCGGGATGTTGTACAGGGCGAGCACCGGTACGGCGTGCCGGCGGGCGGCGTCGGTGACGGTCTTGTGGACCGAGGCCCGCACCTGGTCCGGGTCGGCGCCGGTGTACCAGACGGCCTGCGGGGTCAGCGTCATCGCCAGCACCCCGGCGGCGTCCTTGAACCGGTGCTGCTTGAGCAGGTCCAGGATCTGCGTGTGCGAGCCCGGGTTGGCGGGCGGGGTGTAGAGCGCCGCCGGCCGGGGCGCGGGGCCGCCCGGGTGGCCGGCCGCGTGGGCGGGCGCGACGGCGGAGACGGCGGCCAGCGCGACGGCGGCCGCCGCGACGGTCAGGGTTCTGCTGCTGCGGGCGCGGACACGTGCGGTCATACGAGTGGCTCCTCCGGTCCGTGGGGGACGGCCGCGTCCGGCCACTGACGGCTTTGGGAGCGCTCCCATGGACGCGGCAGAAGGAATTAACTCCTCACAGCCCGGCGGCGTCAATCCCCCGTACCGCTTACAAGAAGTGAAGGCCCGTCAGCCGTGCCGGTCGCGCACGCGGCGGCGAACGGGGGCGAACAGGGCGGACGGCCACCTCAGCGGCCAAGACCTGGAGGCCGGATCGCCGTGCCGGCGGGCCCCCACCGGCTCCGCGGCCGGCCTTGTCCGGCCGGCCGGTCCCGGCCGGCTTCCGCCAGGCCCGGCGGAGCACGGGTCCTGGCACCTCGCGGCGCGGGGGCCTGGGCGCGGGCCGGCGCGGGGGCCCGGGCGCGGGCGGGTGCGAAGGCCCGGACCGGCGCGGGGGCCTGGGCGCGGGCGGGTGCGAAGGCGCGGACTGGCGCGGGTCCCGGGCGCGGGCCGGTGCGAAGGCGCGGGCGCGGGCCGGCGCGGGGCCTGGCGGGCCGCCTCGTCCCCCAGGAAGGCCCTGCCGGAGCCGTGGGCCGGGCGACCGCCGCCCGCCCCTACGCCGCGGCTTCCCCGCCCGCCTCCGCGCGGTCCTCGGCCGGGACGGCTATGGCGGTCACCACCAGGCCGTCACGGGCCATCCAGCGGCCGCTGAAGACGTCGGGGCCGGTGCCCTCGGCCAGCAGCGGGCCGGGTACGAGCAGCCGGGCCGTGTAGGTGCCGCGGTCGGGGGCCCCGGCGTCGCGGGTGAAGAGGAGTTCGGCCTCCGTGAAGCCGAGCATCCGGCGGTGGAAGGGGTACCAGGCCTTGTAGACGGTCTCCTTGGCGCTGAACAGCAGCCGGTCCCAGTGGATCGCGGGGTCCGACGCGGTGAGCGCGGCCAGGGCGTCGGTCTCCGCGGTGGTGGACACGATGACGTCGAGGACGCCCTCGGGCAGCGGCCCGTGGGGTTCGGCGTCGATGCCCAGGGTGAGGACGTCCGTGGTGCGGGCGACGGCGGCGGCGCGGTAGCCGTCGCAGTGGGTGATGCTGCCGACGACGCCCTCGGGCCAGACCGGGGCACCGCGCTCGGCCTCGCGCGGAATGGGGCCGGGTTCGGCGCCGAGCGCGGCGAGGGCGGCGCGGGCGCAGGCGCGCCCGGCGGCGTATTCCGCGCGCCTCTTGGCGACGGCCTTGGCCACGTGGACAGCCTCCTCGGGGTAGAGGGGGGCGTCGTCGAGTTCGTCGCCGTAGGCGGCGCGGGAGCGTACGGCGGCCGGCAGGAGATGCTCGATCACCGGGGGACTCCCTGGCGTCCGGCGAGGATGCGCCGCGGGCCGGCCGGACCGGCGGCGCGGGCGCCCCATTCACGCGGATAGCCGAGGGAGACCTCGGTGAAGCGCACGTCGTCCTTGTAGGTGACGCGGGGGATGTGCAGGTGGCCGTAGACGACCTCGGCGGCGCGGAAGCGCAGGTGCCAGTCCTCGGTGAGCTCGGTGCCGCACCACAGGGCGAAGGAGGGGTAGCGCAGGACGGCGGTCGGGTCGCGCTGCAGCGGCCAGTGGTTGGCGAGGACCGTCGGCAGGGCGGGGTCGAGCGCTTCGAGGCGGCGGGCGGTGTCGGCGACGCGCGCCCGGCACCAGTCGTCGATACCGGGCAGCGGGTCGGGGTGCAGGAACATCTCGTCGGTGCAGACGACGCCCAGTTCGCGGGAGTGGGCGAGGGCCTGCTCCTTGGTGGCGGCGCCCGGGGTGCCGGCCCGCCAGGTGTAGTCGTACAGCAGGAACAGGGGGCACACGGCCACCGGGCCGCCGGCGCCCTCCCACAGCGGGTACGGGTCCTCGGGGGTGATCACGCCGAGGCCGCGCAGCCGCTCGACGAGGTGGCGGTAGCGCTCCTCGCCGCGCAGCGTGAGGGGGTCGTCGGGCGGCGTCCACAGTTCGTGGTTGCCGGGCATCCAGATGACCGTGCCGAAGTGCCGTTTGAGGGTGCCGAGGGCCCACAGGATGTCGGTGGAGCGCTCACCGACGTCCCCGGCCACGATCAGCCAGTCCTCGTCCGTGCCCGGCCGCAGCTCTTCCACGATCGCGCGGTTCGCGGGATATCCGACGTGCAGGTCACTGATCGCGAGGAGCTGGGCCCCGCCCGGGGTGGTCAACGTGCCACCCCGCCACGTGTCGGTAGACGCACGTGGATCATTCTCCCAGACGGTCGGCCGGGGGCCAAGTCCCTCCGGTTCCGGACGTGTTGACGCGGCGGCCGACCGCTTCCGGGCCGGGGCCCTGCGGGCAGGGTTTCCGGGCGGGTGCTTTCGGGTGAGTGCTTCCGCGGCGGCGCACGGGCGTCAGTCGCGGTCGACGAGCACCGCGCTGCCCTGGCCGACGCCCACGCACATCGTGGCCAGGCCCCGCCGCGCCCCGGTGCGGCGCATGCGGTGCAGGAGGGTGGTGAGGATGCGCGCCCCGGAACAGCCGAGGGGGTGACCGAGGGCGATGGCGCCGCCGTCGGGGTTGACCAGGGCGGGGTCGACGCCGAGCTCCCGGACGCAGGCCAGGGCCTGGGCGGCGAACGCCTCGTTGAACTCGGCCTCCTCGATCGAGTCGACGCCGCGGCCGAGGCGGGCGAGGACGCGGCGGGTGGCGGGCACGGGGCCCATGCCCATGACGTCGGGGTGGACGCCGGCGCTGGCGCCGGCGGCGTACCGGCCCAGGGACTGGACCCCGAGTTCGTCCAGGACGTCCTCGGCCACCAGCAGGAGGGCAGCGGCGCCGTCGTTCATGGGCGAGGCGTTGCCGGCGGTGACGGTGCCGCCGGCCCGGAAGACCGGTTTCAGGGCGGCGAGCCGTTCGAGCGTGGTGTCCTCGCGGATGCACTCGTCCTGGGTGACGACGACACCGTCGGGGCGGGTGACGGGGAGGATCTCGGCGTCGAACAGGCCCTTCTCGCGGGCGGCGGCCGCGTTGCGGTGGCTGCGCAGGGCGAAGGCGTCCTGGTCCTCGCGGCTGATCCCGTGGCGCCGCGCGACCTCTTCGGCGGTCTCGCCCATGGACAGCACGCCGTGCAGGTCGCGCATGCGCGGGTTGGTCAGCCGCCAGCCGAGCCGGGTGTCGTGGGTCTCCATGGCGCGCGGCAGGGCTTCGTCGGGCCGCGCCAGGACGAAGGGCGCCCGGCTCATGGACTCCGAGCCGCCGGCCACCACGATGTCGGCCTCGCCCGCCGCGATGGCGCGTGCGGCGCTGGTGACGGCCTCCATTCCGGAGGCGCACAGCCGGTTGACGGTCACGCCGGGAACACTGTCCGGCAGACCGGCGAGCAGGACCGCCATGCGGGCGACGTTGCGGTTGTCCTCCCCCGCCTGGTTGGCGGCGCCCCAGTACACGTCGTCGATCCGCGCCGGGTCCAGCGACGGCACGTCGGCGAACAGTCCCCGCAGCAGGTCGGCGGCCAGGTCGTCGGGTCGCACCGGGGCGAGCGCTCCCCGCAGTTTCCCGATGGGCGTGCGGCGTGCGGCGGCGAAGTGGACGGATCGCATCGCGGGCTCCTCGGGTGACGTCCGTTGCTGCGCTTCGGGTGCGGTGGGAGGCGGCGCGCGTGGTCCGCCCCGCGTAAACTAGCACCGCAAGTTTACGGAGGCGAGGGCGCGCCACCGCGAAGGCCGGCCGGTCGCTCGGACGTGGGCCCGTCGCTCGGACGCGGGCCCGTACTCGGGCGCGGGCGGCGGCGCCGGGTCCGGCCCACGGGACCGGCCCGGCGCGGCCGAGTGGGGCGATCCCCGGTCAGCCGCCGGCGCGGCGGTTCGGGCCGAGCAGGCGCAGCCGTTCCAGTTCGCGGCGGTCGCGCTTGGTGGGGCGGCCCGCGCCGCGGTCCCGTACGCCCATCGCGAGGACGTCCTCGCGCGGCGGCGGGGGCGGGCTGTTGTCCACGTAAGCCTCCGCGGCGACGGGAGCGCCGACCCGCTTGTTCAGCAGGCGCGAGACGATCACCACGCGCTCGCGGCCCGCGTGGAACAGGCGCACCTCGTCGCCCACCTTGACCGCCTGGGCGGGCTTGACCCGCTCGCCGTTCACCCGCACGTGGCCGGCCTTCGCCGCGGCCGCGGCGAGTGAGCGGGTCTTGGTCAGCCGTACGCACCAGATCCAGCTGTCGACCCTGACGCTGCCCCGGGGTTCGCCGTGATCTCCCGTCATACCGACGAGGGTATTCCCTGCGTCCACCTTTTTCCGCGCCCGGCCCTCAGCGGGCGTAGACCGCCACGAAGTCGCGGGTGGCCAGGGTGTAGTAGCGGTCCGGGGGGTCCTCGAAGTCGAGGATGTTGGTGGGTACGGGGTCGGCCGGGTCGCGGCCGGGCACGTAGGACATGAACGAGGGCCATGCGCGGTTCATGTCCAGCGGCATCGCGCGGACCGCTCCGGCGCGCTGCATGAGGCGGGCGAGGGTCTCGGCGGACAGGGCCTGGCCGACGACCATGACGACGTCGCCCCGGGCGGTGACGCCGACGCCGGAGCGGGGCACGAACATGCGGCTCTGGTCGCTGACGCCCCACTTGGAGTCGTCGCCGATGTCGGGCACGACCCGGCCGCCGTCGACCATGAGCTCCAGGCACTGGCGGACGCCGACCACGTCTGGCGTCATGGACACATCGCGGCCCCAGACGCCGATGCGCAGCGAGCCGTCCCGGTGGAAGACCTCCGAGGCGGCGCCGTCGCGCAGCTCCCCGTCGAGCTTGCCGTCGAGGTAGAAGCCGCCGCGCGAGCCGCCGTCGGTGATCCGGAAGCCGCCGTTCCAGGTGGCGAGCAGGCCGGTGCGCTGCCCCTCGGGAATGGTCGGCGGCACGTCGAAGGTGCCGCCGGGCTCGCGGAAGCCGGGGTGGAGCCGGAAGCGGGAGTGCTTCTGGCTGATCCAGGCGACGGCAGCCTCGTACGAGGTGTGCTCGGCGTCGGGCCGCACGTACGTGCCCTGGACCACGGGCAGGCCGTGGGCGGTGGCGAGGGTCCGGTACACGCCCTCACCGGGGAGCGCGGGCTCGACCAGGGGGCGCATGGGAGCGCGCACCGGCACGTCCTGGGGAAGGCCGGCCTGGGCGGCCACGGGTCCCGCGGGGGTGGTGGCCCGCATCCGGGCGAGCGCGGCGGCGGGCAGGGTGCCGCCGACCTTCGGCGGGTGCATCTCGTACTGCCAGTCCTCCAGCTTGTCGACCACGAATCCCAGTTCGTGGTCGCGCGCCCACTCGGCGAGGCGGGCCGCGGTGCTGTCCTTGCCCGGGTAGGTCAGGGCCTTGCCGACGGACCAGCCGAGCAAGCCGGTGAACAGGGCGAACAGGCCGAGGGCGGCCCGTATCGCGACCTTGCGGCGGCGGCGCGCGGCGGGGGTGAGGTCGCGCCCGCGCGGCCGCGGCAGGAGCCTCCTCCCGCGGCGCCGGCCGCGACGGACGCCCCGGCGCGGGCCCGGCCGGCCGGGCGCGCGGGGATCCGCGGGCCGTTCGGCGAACTGTTCGCCCTGGGTCATGGCGCTCCTCGGCACTCGACCGAACTGTCATATTTTCAGCTCTATGACCGCTTTCCGGTGCCGTGAATCGCGGCCTCCCCGGAACCACCCGCCCGCCGCACGCCCGGGACCCCGCCCGGGACCCGCGTCCGGCTCCCGGCGCGGCGGCCCCGGCCCGCGGGCCGAAGGTTTCCGGCCGCCGGATGTGACATCGACGGGCGACGGATCCGGCCGCGGCGAAAGGATCCGGCCTGCCCGGGGACGTGGGGAACGTCACATCGGTGCGGAAAAGGCGCAGTTGGCCAGGCGGCCGGCGCGCGGGCGGCGGCCGCCCGCGGTCGCCGCGCCCGTCGTGAAGGCCGCGAAGAATGGCCTGTTCGCGACTGGTGTCACGGAACGTCTGAGAGGATTCCCCTGCGGCGAGCGCGCGCCGGGCCCATTCCGGCAGCCGGTTCCCGGCGCCGGTTCTTCCACTCCTTGATGACGGAGGGACCCACCATGGTTTCCGTAGGACTGCTCGCGCGTTTCCCGGTCCGGCCGGGCAAGGAGGAGGAGTTCGCCGCGCTGCTGAGGGAGGCCGTCGCACTGGTGGACGACGAGCCCGCGACGACCGCCTGGTTCGGCCTGCGGATCGGGCCGTCGGAGTTCGGCATCTTCGACGCCTTCCCCGACGAGGACGGCCGCAAGGCGCACCTCGCCGGCCGGCTGGCCGAGATCCTCATGGGCAAGGGTGCCGAGCTCTTCGCCGGCCCGCCGTCCATGGAGGAAGTGGACGTGATCGCAAGCAAACTCCCCGCCTGACGGATCCGCCCGGCCGGCCCGCCCGACAGGAGCCGGCCGGCCGCGGGTCCGGTGGGAGGGATCAGCACGGATGACGGCGGTGGCCCGCGGGCCGCCGCCGTCGGTGTTTTCCCGCACCCCCGTAGTCCCGCCTTCTTCGAGGAGCCCCCATGAGCGTCGACACCCGGTACGGTGCGCCGTCCCGGCACGACTTCCTGATGATGTACGCCACCCACGACGCCTTCCGGCGCGACCTGGAGCGCCTGGCCGCCGCGGCCGAGCCCCGGACCGGCAGCCTGCGGGCCTTCAAGGAGGGCTGGAGGACCTTCACGTACTACCTGACCATCCACCACACTTGCGAGGACAAGGCCCTGTGGCCGCCGGTGCGGCGCAAGGCGGGCGGCGACCCGGCGCGGGTGGCGGTGCTGGACGCCATGGAGGCCGAGCACGGCGCGCTGGACCCGCTGATGGCGTCGGTCGACGCGCAACTGGCCTCCGGCGACACGCGGCGGCTGCCGGAAACCGTCGCGGAACTGTCCGCGGCGCTGACCGCGCACCTGGAGAACGAGGAGGCCAAGGGGCTGCCGCTGGTGGACGCGCTGCTCGGCGAGAAGGAGTGGAGCGCCTTCGAGAACGAGCAGCGCGACGCGGTCGGCGTCACGGGCGCGGCGCAGTTCTTCCCGTGGGTGCTCGACGGCGCCCCCGCCGCGGTGGAGGAGAAGGCGCTCGCCCTCCTGCCCTCGCCGGTGCGGTTCCTGTACCGCAGGCAGTGGCTGCCGAAGTACCGGAAGAACTCGCCGTGGGGCGCGAGCCGCGCCTGACGGCGCCACCTGCCCGCTCCACCACGACCGCCGGGCACACCAGGGGCCGGTCCACCCTCCGGGGCGGACCGGCCCCTCTCGCGTTTTCCGGCGTTGTACCGCGGCTTCCGGGCGTTCTCCCGCGGTGTCGGCGGCCCGCGCGGCGCCGCGGCCCGGGCGCTCAGAGCGTCAGGACCACCTTGCCGGCCACCGTGCGCGCCTTGAGCGCGAGCAGCGCCTCGCCCGGGGCGGACCAGTCGGTGACCAGGGCCACCTGGGGGTCGATCCGGTCCTCGGTGACCATCTGGAGGAGGAACGCCAGGTCGCGGCCGACGTCGTGCCGGGTGATCTCGTCGAACAGGCCGAGGGAGTACAGGCTGACGCCCGGCCGGGCCCGGCCCCAGTCGGCGGGCAGGCGAAGTTCGGCGCCGGCCGAGTTGCCGAAGCAGACCACCGAGCCGCCGGGCACCACCGCCTGGAACCCCTGCGCGAGCACCTCGCCGCCGCAGCCGTCCAGCAGGACGTCGACCGGCTCGGTGTTCCTGGCGCCGTAGACGTCGACGACGTCCGCCCCGAGTTCCGCCAGTCCCCGCGCCCGTTCGGGCGAGCCGACCCAGGCGATGACCCGGGCGCCCGCGGCGGCGGCCAGCTGCACCGCGATGCGCCCGACACCGCCCGCCGCACCGGTGATCAGTACGGTGCGGCCGAGCAGCCGGCCCGCGTGCCGCAGTGCGTTGAGCGCGGTGAGTCCGGCCACCGGGAGCGCGGCGGCGGGTGCCCATTCGACCCCGCCGGGGATCTTCGCCAGCCGTGAGGTGTCGAGGGCGACGCGTTCCGCCCAGCCGTCGCGGTCGGCGAGGCCGACCACGCGGGTGCCGGCGGCGGGTCCGCTGCCGTCGTCGGCCGCGCGGACGACGGTCCCGGCCACGTCCCAGCCCAGCCGCGAGCCGGGTGGCAGCCGTTCCAGGAAGCCGAGCTCACCGCGGTTGACGGCGACGGCCCGGACCTCCACGAGTGCCTGTCCGGGCGCGGGCCGGGGTTCCGTGACCGCGTCGAGCCGTATCCCGTAGGCGCCATCTGTTGCTGTGACGAGAGCCTTCACGAGTTACCCCGCTTTCCTTCGCACATCACCAGTGGGGGAAGGGAGCGGCACGTCCGGCGGACCGACGGACGCGGCGGCCCGTACCCGGGTGTGCCTCTCCTCCATGTGTAAGTAGAGCCCTGGGACCGGCCGGTCGTGACGCTTCGGTAACCGATCCCGCGCGGCGCGGCCGCCGGCGCCCGCGCCGCGCCCGCCTGCCCGTACGGCAACCGCGCAGGCCAGACGAGCCGCGGCGGCGGGCGGGGCGCGGAAGGCGCGAGGGGGTGCGAGAAACATCACAGGGGCGGCGGGCGCCCGTCGGTGGCCGTGCGGCGAAGGCCGCCCGCCGGGACGCGTCAGGGCAGGGTCGCCACCAGCGCCGCGTACGACAGCCCGGCGCCGTAGCCGAGGAGCAGGGCGGTGTCGCCGGACACGGCGGCGCCGGAGGACAGCACGGCCTCCATGGCCAGCGGGATGGAGGCGCCCGAGGTGTTGCCGGAGGTGACGATGTCCTTGGCGACGGTGACCCGCTCCGGCAGGCCCATGGAGCGGGTCATGCTGTCGATGATGCGCTCGTTGGCCTGGTGCGGGATGAAGGCGTCGAGGTCGGCCGGGGTGAGGCCGGCCGCCTCCACGGCCCGCACGGCGACCTTGGACATCTCGTACACGGCCCAGCGGAACACCCGCTGGCCGTCCTGGCGCAGCGCGGGGAACGGGTGGCCCGGGTCGCTCCTGAGGACGTCCCAGGGCACGCTCTGGCGGATGGCGTCGGCCTGCGAACCGTCGGCGCCCCACACGGCCGGTCCGAAGCCGGGGGTGTCGCCGGGGCCGACGACGACCGCTCCGGCGCCGTCGCCGAAGATGAACGCGGTGGAGCGGTCGGTCAGGTCGAGGATGTCCGACATGCGCTCCACGCCGACCACCAGGACGTGGCCGCCGCGGGCGCGCACCGAGTCGGCGGCCAGCACGATGCCGTGCACGAAGCCGGCGCAGCCGGCGGAGATGTCGAAGCCGGCCGCGTGGCGGGCGCCGATCCGGTGGGCGATCTCGGTGGCGACGGCGGGCGTCTGCATCAGGTGCGTGAAGGTGGCGGCTATGACGCAGGTGATGTCGTCGGGCGTGACGCCCGCCGCGGCCATCGCCTTGCCCGCCGCCTGCTCGGCCATGGCGCCGAGCGTCTCGTCGGGGCCGGCCCAGCGGCGTGTGACGATGCCCGTCCTGGCCCTGATCCACTCGTCCGAGGAGTCGATGTACCGGCAGACCTCGGCGTTGTCGACCACCCTGCGCGGGCGGTAGGCGCCGACGCCCAGCAGCCGGGCGTGCCGGGCCCCTGCCGGGGCGGCGAACTCATTCTTCATGCGAGTCTTTCCCGTCCATCCTTCTCGCGAGCCTCTCCCGTCCGTCAGCCGGTCGCCGGCTTTCGACGGTGCGTAGCCGACCGAATGCGTGCAGTCCTCTGATCATCTCGCGGTCCGCGCCCCGCCGCCGAACCGCCCCCCTGATCCGGGCCGGCCGGGGGCGCCCACCGGCAAGTTGCGGTCGAGGCATTGCCGGGAGCCGGGCGGGGCCGCAGTTTGGGGGTCGTTCCGCATCACCGGCCGGGCGCCCCACCGCCCGCCTCGAAGAAGGGACCACGCCGTGCTCCGCACAACGTTCGCGTGCCTCGCGGCCGCCGCTGCCGCCGCGCTCGTCGCACCCGGTCAGGCCTCGGCCGCGACCGCTCCCCCCACGCCCGCCCCCGCCGCCTGCGCGAGCGTCGGCGGTGTCGCGGTCGGCCCGCTGACCCTCACCCCGCCCGAGGTCCGGCCCGGCCAGTTCTCGACGGCCTCCTTGCCGCTCACCGACTGCGGCGACACCCCGCAGACGGTCGGCGTCATGTCGTACGGGATCTGGCTGTCCGCCGCCTCGACCGGCATCCCGGCCGGCTGTCCGGCGATCGACCCGCTGGTGCGGCAGGTCGTCCTCGCCCCGCACCAGACGGTTTCGACCGCCACGACCTATCTCGTGCCCGCCTCCTGCACCGCTGACGTGCTGCGGGTGACCATGCAGATCAGTGGTCAGGACGGCACGCTGCTGGCCCGGCGCACCGCCGATCTGGTGATCGACCAGCCGACGGCGGTGGGATAGTACGAAGAACTGCGGCCGCCTTCCCCCGCCACCGCGGGGAAAGGCGGCCGACGTGCGTTCAGGCGCCGCACGGAAGCGAACAGGTTCCAACACACCAGGGGAGATCACGGTCCGGCAACGCATCACGAAGAGGGCGTTGACGGTGCCTGCCTAGTGGCGTAGAACTAGCCTGCAGTTGCGATGGCGTTTCATCTTGGTGACTTCTGTTGGAAACGGACCAGTGTGAGAGGGCCCCTTGAACCTCCGCTCCCGCCAGCACATTTCGCCTTCCGCTCCCTGAAAACGCCCACACACACATGGAGGCACCATGTCGGACGTCGAGTCGTCGGGTAGCTCGTCGGGAAGCACCACCCAAGGCGGCACCTCGCCCACGCGCAGAAGCCTGCTGAAGGGCGTCGGCGGCGCCGCGGGCCTGGCCGTCGCCTCCGGCGGTCTGCTGTCGGCCTGTTCCAGCTCGTCGAAGAAGAAGGACAACAGCTCCAAGGGCGGTTCGAGCGGCTCGGTGGCGGGCAGCACGGTGACCTTCGGATCCAACTACTCCGACCCGGCTGCCAAGACGGCCTTCGCCGCGCTGACCGCGGGCGCGACGGCGTCGACCAAGGTCAAGATCAACATTAACACGGTCGACCACAACACGTTCCAGCAGAACATCACCAGCTACCTGCAGGGCACCCCGGACGACCTGTTCACCTGGTTCGCCGGCTACCGCATGCAGTACTTCGCGGCGCAGGGCCTGGCCGAGCCGATCGACGACGTGTGGGAGAAGATCGGCTCCAGCTTCGGCCCGGCGGCAAAGCAGCTGTCCACCGGCCTGGACGGCCACCAGTACCTGGTGCCGATCTACAACTACCCCTGGGTGGTCTTCTACAACAAGTCGGTCTTCCAGTCCAAGGGCTACACCGTCCCGACCACGTGGGACGACTACATCGCCCTGTGCAAGAAGATGAAGGGCGACGGGCTGATCCCGCTCGCGTTCGCGGACAAGGACGGCTGGCCGGCGCTGGGCACGTTCGACATCCTGAACCTGCGCATCAACGGCTACGACTACCACGTCAAGCTGATGAAGCACGAGATCCCGTGGACCGACCAGGGCGTCAACACCGTGTTCCAGCACTGGGCAGAGCTGATGCCGTACCTGCAGTCGGGCGCCAACGGCCGGATCTGGCAGGACGCGGCCAAGACGCTGGAGCAGAAGAAGGCCGGCATGATGTTCCAGGGCACCAACCAGGTCGCCGCCCAGTACGTGACGGACAAGGCGAACCTGGACGACCTGGACTTCTTCGTCTTCCCGGCGATCAACCCCAAGTGGGGCCAGGACTACATGGACGCCCCCACCGACGGCTTCATGCTGTCGAAGAAGGCGAAGAACGTGGACGCCGCCAAGGCGGTCCTGGAGTACATCGGCACCGGCGCCGCGGAGGCCGCGTACCTCAAGACCGACCAGTGGGACGTGGGCCTGGCCCAGGGCCTGCAGGTGCCCACGTACAACGCCATCCAGAAGAAGTCGGTCACCGAGATCGGCAAGTGCAAGGCGGTCGCCCAGTTCATGGACCGCGACGCCGACCCGGCGATGGCCACCGCGATGATCTCGATCATCCAGAAGTTCATCGACGACCCGTCCGCGAGCAACATCGCCTCCTTGCAGAAGAGCGCGGAGTCCCAGGCGAAGGCGATCTACTCCTGATGAGTTCCGCCTCCCAGGTGCGCACCCCGGCGGCGGAGGCCGGCCCGTCCCCAGCGGACGGGCCGGCCCGCCGCCGTCGGCATGTGCGCCGCATGACGACCCGCGACCGGATAATGGTCGCGGTGCTGCTCGGTGTGCCGCTGCTGCTCGACCTGGCCTTCGTGTGGTTCCCGGCGATCGGCACGGTCGCGCTGTCGTTCTTCAAGTGGAACGGCGTGGGCAGCCTGCACACCCACTCCTGCAAGCCCAACATGCCGTCGATCCTGAACAACGGCTGCGTCTACGGCGTGCAGAACTATCACCAGGCCGCGACCATCTACCCCGAGTTCTGGCCGGCGGTCCGCCACAACCTGATCTGGCTCGCCGTGTTCGTGGTGATCGCCACCCCGCTCGGCATGCTCTTCGCGGTCGTGATCGACCGCGGCATCCGCGGCAGCCGCATGTACCAGTCCATCCTGTTCCTGCCGGTGATGCTCTCGCTCGCCCTGGTCGGCATCATCTGGGAGTTCGTCTACTCCCAGAACTACGGCCTGATCAACACGGTCATCCACCGCAACGGCGACAGCAACGCCATCGACTGGCTCGGCAACCCGCACCTGAACCTGTGGGCCGTGCTGGTCGAGGCGACCTGGCGGCAGTCCGGATACGTGATGGTGCTCTACCTGGCCGGCCTCAAGGCGGTCGACCCCTCGCTGCGCGAGGCCGCCCTCGTCGACGGCGCCAACGCCTGGCAGACCTTCTGGCGTGTGGTCTTCCCGGTGATGCGGCCGATCAACATCGTGATCATGGTTGTCACCGTCATCGAGTCGCTGCGCGCCTTCGACCTGGTCTACATCACCAACAAGGGCATCAACGGCCTGGAACTGCTGTCGGTGCTGGTGACCTCGAACATCGTCGGCGAGACCCAGCGGGTCGGCTTCGGCTCCGCGCTGGGCGTGGTGCTGCTGGCGATCTCCCTGGTGCCCATCTGCATCTTCCTCTACCAGTCCTTCCGCCGAGAGGAGACGCAATGAGCGCCGAAACCCTCACCCGGGTCCCGGCCGCCTCCCCGGCCGGCCGCGGCCCCGGCAACCGCCGCAGGCCCTGGGGCCAGATCGCCTCGCAGATCTTCCTGATCTCCGCGTCCATCCTGTGGCTGCTGCCGATCGCCTTCGCGCTGTACGTGGCCGTGCGGCCGTACTCCGACACCCGCAAGTACGGCTACGTGTCCATGCCGCACCACCTGACGTTCAAGAACTTCTCGGACGCCTGGTCGCAGTCGGACATGCTGCACTTCTTCTGGAACTCGGCGCTGATCACCGTACCCGCGGTGATCATCGTGCTGGGCCTGGCCTCCGGAGTGGCGTTCGTCCTCACCCGGGTCGATGTCAAGGTCAACGTCGCGCTGCTGATCGTCTTCACGGCCGGCAACCTGCTGCCGCAGCAGGTCATCATCACCCCGCTCTACCGGATGTACCTGAAGATCCACCTGCCGCACTTCCTGGCCGGCAGCGGCCTGATGTACAACTCGATCTTCGGCCTGATCGCCATCAACGTCGCCTTCCAGCTGGGCTTTTGCGTCTTCGTGCTGAGCAACTACATGAAGTCGATCCCCGGCGAGATGTACGAGGCGGCCGTCGTCGACGGCGCGTCCTTGTGGACCCGCTTCTGGCGGCTGACCCTGCCGCTGTGCCGGCCCGCCCTGGCCGCTCTGGCGACCTTGCTCACCACCTGGATCTACAACGACTTCTTCTGGGCCATCACCCTGATGTCGTCCGGAGACAAGCGCCCCGTCACCTCGGCGCTGGCCAACCTGCAGGGCCAGTTCGTCAGCAACCAGAACCTGATCGCGGCGGCCGCCATGATCGCCGCGGTCCCCACCCTGGTCGTCTACATCCTGCTGCAGAAGCAGTTCATCGCCGGCCTCGCGCTCGGCTCCAGCAAGGGCTGAGCCGCGGCCGCCACGGCCCGCGGGGGCCCCGGACGTCCGGTACTTCCGGGTATGAGGGGGCTTCCGCGGGGCGGCGCAACACCCGTGCCGTACGCGGACATTGACATGTCCGGCTCCTCCTCGTATATGTGGGAGCGCTCCCACACCCCCCACCTCAGGAGGAGCACGCATGCGCATGTTGTTCTCCCGGGTACGGCGCCGGCCCTGGCTGTGGCCGGCCGCGGCGGCGGCGCTGCTGCTGCCCGCGCTGATCACACTGCCCGCACACGGCGCGTCGGCCGGCTGTTCCGTGACCTACACGCCCAACGAGTGGTCCGGCGGCTTCACCGCCCAGATCCACGTCACCAACTCCGGTCCCGCGCTGAGCAGTTGGCAGGTGACCTGGACCTACGGCGGCGACCAGCAGATCACCTCGGGCTGGAACGCCCAGGTCACCCAGTCCGGCAACGCCGTCACGGCGGTCAACGAGAGCTACAACGCGTCGCTGCCGAGCGGCGGCTCCGCCGACTTCGGCGTACAGGGCACCTGGCACGCCTCCGATCCGACTCCGTCCGCGTTCAGCCTCAACGGCATGGCGTGCGGGGGGACGGGCGGCACGACCGGCGGGACCACCGGCAGCACCACGACGACCGGCGGGACGACCACGGGCGGCACCACGACCGGCGGCACGACCACCGGTGGCACGACGACCGGCGGAACCACGACCACCGGCGGGACGACGACCGGCGGGACCACGACGACGGGCGGAACCACGACCGGCGGAACGACCACCGGCGGGACCACCGGCGGGACGACGGGCGGCGGCTGCCAGGGAGCCGTGATCTGCACGGACTTCGAGGACCAGACGGGCACGGCGCCCTCCGGCCAGTGGCAGACGGTCGCCCCTGACTGCCAGGGCACGGGCACGGTCTCGGTCGACACCTCGGTCGCCCACAGCGGCACGCACTCGATGCGGGTGGACGGCAAGACCGGGTACTGCAACCACATCTTCCTGGCCTCCACGAAGGACCTGTCCTCCGTCGGCCCGGTGATGTACACGCGGATGTGGGTGCGCCACACCACGGCGCTCCCGGTGAGCCACGTCGCCTTCGTGTCGATGCCGGACAGCTCCCAGGGCGGCAAGGCACTGCGGATCGGCGGGCAGAACAGCGCCCTGCAGTGGAACCGGGAGATCGACGACGCCACGCTGCCCGCGCAGAGCCCGGCCGGTGTGGCGCAGAGCGTCCCGCTGCCCACCAACCGCTGGGTCTGCCTGCGATTCGCCATCGACACGACCAAGCAGGCCGCGCAGACCTGGGTCGACGACCAGGAGGTGCCGGGCCTGCACCTGGACGGCGTCCCCACCCAGGACATCGACAACCAGTGGCTCAGCCGCACCACTCCCCCGCGTCCGACCGCGCTGCGGCTGGGCTGGGAGAGCTACGCGAGCGGTGACGACACCCTGTGGTTCGACGACGTGGCGGTGGGCGCCTCGCCGATCGGCTGCTGAGGGTGCGCGCGGTCGCGCCGGAACGGGACAGGCCGGCGCGGCCGCGGGAACGGACACGGCCGGCCGCCGATGGGAATCGGCGGCCGGCCGTGCCGTGCGCGGCGGCCGGTCCGCTGCGGGATCAGCGGACCGACCCCCGCCGTTCGCCGGGGCGCCCGCGCCGCGGGGCGGGCGGGCGCCGTACGACGCCGCTCAGGAGGCCGTGCAGGACGGCGTCCCGAGGTTCTGGTCGGAACCGGTCAGTGTCATGCCGAGGGTCGTACTGGCCGCCGGGGCGAGCGTGCCGTTGTAGGAGGCGTTGCGCAGCGTCGTGGCGGGCGCCGAGGCGTCGACCGAGGCGTTCCAGACGCTGCTGATCTGCACCCCGGACGGCAGGGCGAGCCGCACGGCCCAGCCGGAGGTGGCCTTCGTACCGGAGTTCAGCACCTGGACGTCGACCTGGTAGCCGCCGGGCCAGGAGCCGGTGACCTTGTAGGTAGCGGTGCAGCCGCCGCCCGTCGTCCCGCCGGTGGTCCCGCCGGTCGTGGTGCCGCCCGTGGTCGTACCACCGGTCGTGGTCCCGCCGGTCGTCGTACCACCGGTCGTGGTCCCACCCGTGGTCGTCCCGCCCGTGGTGGTCCCGCCGGTCGTTGTACCACCCGTGGTCGTCCCGCCCGTCGTGGTACCACCGGTCGTGCTGCCGCCGGTCGTCGTACCACCCGTCGTCGTGGTCCCGCCGGAGGTCGTGTACGTGACGCCGGTGTACGCGGCCGAGCACGTGCCGCCGCAGGAGGACGGCAGCGAGAAGGAGTAGGTGCGGCCGCCGAACAGGTAGGCGTCGGAGGAGTCGCGCACGCGGATGGTGAAGTCGGTGCCGCCCGAGGTGGTCGGGTCGATGAGGAACGCCTGCCCCATGTCGCTGTCCATCTGGGCGTCGTGCCAGGTGCCGTCGGCCTGCTGGTACTCGACGCCGTGCACGCCGTTGGGGAGGTTGGAGACGGCGACCGCGGCCCAGTAGCGCTGGGCGCCCTGCAGGAAGCCGATCTTGATGTCGCCGCTGTAGTTCGGGGCCGGCTCGAAGTGCCAGGCGATGTGCCGGTTGTTCCATTTGTCCGCCAGGCCGGTCACGGCGGTGCCGTTCTGCTGGAAGCGGCCGAGCGAGGAGGTCACCAGGTCCAGGTGGTTGGGATCGTCCCGGCACCAGGCGTTGCTGTCGCCGCAGCTGTCGGCGACGAGCATGTCGAGGGTGGCGCCGTTGTACGAGTCGGACGTCCACGAACCGTTGCGGCAGAACGGCTCGTTCTGGGCACCGTCGTTGATGCCGGTGCAATAGTCGCCGATGCTGACCTTCACCCAGCGCCCGCAGTTGTGGCCGTTGTCCCACAGGCCCATCTTGGAGCTCATGTCGGGCGGCAGCGGGCGCGGGTAGAAGCTGTAGTCACCCGGGGTGTTGTAGACGTTCAGGGCGACGAAGTCCTGCGTCTCCAGCGCCGTCTGGGGCAGGCCGCAGCCGCCGTACGGCTGGCCCAGGCCGTCGAAGTGGGTGGCGTTGCCGACCAGGTCGGCGTCGGCGGCCACTTGGGACCGCGCCGCGCTCGCCGCGGAGGCGGGCAGCAAAGTGGCCGCGCACAGCAGCGCGGCGCCGAACACGGCGACGAGGGCCACCAGAAGCCGCCGGGACGGCGGGCGTGGGGGTGCGTATCTGCGCATGGGGCATCTCCGGTGTCGTGGGGGGAGAGCACTGCAAGGGAATGCCGATGGGAGCGCTCCCATAATCTCCCGGTCCCGCCGACCGTGTCCACCCGCCGGATACACCCGGGCCCACCGTTTCCGTGCGGCCGGCGGGGCCCGGGAGAGCGCGCAGGACACGCGCTCGCGGCCCCGCGCATTCACCGCCGCGCCCGTCCGCCCCGGCAATTCGGAATAGGGCGCCAGCAATGCGGCACCGGTCGCGTCTTGACGTGATTTTTCGCCACATGCCTTCGGCCCGGCGGCAGTTGCCGGGCGTCGACCGGTCCGCTGTTCGTGGTGTAACCTCTGCCGCCAACACCGCGTGCCCCCGGGAAAGATCCCCGTTCGGATCCGCCCCGCCTCATGGTGTCATTCCTCGGTGAAATGCGCGTGTGCAAGGAGCCAGGGCATGGCCGCAATTCCCGCGCCCGTTCCCGGGCCGCCGCCGGACACCTGGGACCGCCGCCTGCCCAGCGACCCGGGCGCGCACGAACGGGCACGCCTCGCGGCAATCGTCGCTTATGCGTTCACGGTGGCCACGGTTGTGGCGGGAATCGTGCTGCGACCGCGCTTCAGGCACCGCACGGTCAACCGGGCGGCTTTCCACCGCGCCCACGCCGAACCCGCGCTGTCCGCCATGATCTCCGGCGGCGTCAACGGCCGCGCTTTCGTCCGCCGGCCGGTGTGGCGGATCGGCGCCCGGGAACTGCCCGCGCCGTTCGGCGGCGCGAGGCGGCGGAATCCGGTGGGCGTCGAAACTCTCGGCGCCGGGCGTCCACCGGCGCCGGGAGCGGTCGAATGAGCGGTACGGAGCCGGTCGGCGGGTACGGGCCGTACAGGGGCGGGCCCCCGCCGTCCGTTCCCGCGCGTCCCGCGGTGGCCGCGGCGCCCGTCGTCCACGCCGGCTCCTTCCCGGCGCGGAGCGCCCCGGCCCCGGGCCGCTCCCGGTGAGCGGCTACCGGGCCCGGCGGCCCGGGCGCCGGGCGCCGGCCGGGGGGCTGCTGCCCCGGCTGCTGAGCCTGCCAGCCCGGCTGCACGTGCGCTGGCTCGTCATCGCCCTGGTGATGGCCGCCGCGGTGGGCCTGTACGGCAGGGTGCTGGCGACCGCGCCCCCGATGCCGCCCACCCGCGCGCCTCAAACGGGCACGGCCACCTCGTCGCCCCCGCCGCGCGCGACCCTCCCGTAGCCCGGGCCCATCGCCTCCCGCCCTCACGGGCCGCGCCCCGGGACCTCGCCCGCCCCGGCGAACTCGCCCATGTCCCGTACCCCGCGCCGCCACCGGCCACCGGCCACCGGCCAAGCGCGCACTTCCCGCGGTTCGCGAATGGCGTGACATCGCCGCACATGCCCGGATCACTGCGCGTGTCTGCCGACGTGCGTGTACGAATACCGCTTTCGACTGGCCCGCACACCACAGTTGCAGAAGCTGCACAGACTCCCGCCGCATCCCCGATTTCATGACGCGGAGCACACCGCGGGCGCAGAAGTGTTCGAGGGAATTGGGCCGTTCGGCGCCCGCTCGCGTACCGGCCGGTAAGGCATGTGAAGAAAGCGTCGCCATCCGGTGCGCGATTCCCGTGCGGTGCGGGCGGGCCGGCCGGCACGCGAACGGTGACGGGTGGCCGGGTGGCCGGTTGACGTGCTTACATCGGGCGCCAAGCGGGAGTCGATACACGCACTTCCGGTTCTCCGGGCGTCAGGACGACCGTTGCCGCCGACCTGCCGCGGACGTGATGCCGTGCCGCGCACGGCAGTTGTCGAATGCATTACCGATTCCGGTCGGCGGCTTTATGAAACATTCCAGAAGGACGAAGGGAAAACGCGAGTATGCGTAAGGACTCCACGCCCCAGGTCGAGACCCGCGAGATCTCGGACAGCGACCTGGACGGCATTTCCGGCGGTGTGAGCGTCTCCGGCGGCGTCTCCGTCGACGGTCTGGACACCCTGCTGTCCGAGGCCACCTACGCGCTGCCCTCCCTGCCCGTCGGGCAGGTCGTGGGTCTGGTCGGCGGTGCCACCGGCACCCTGTCCGGCGTGACGGGTCTCGCCGGCCTCTGAGCCGACGGACACCCCGCCCCGCCGCGGGGCGGTAGCAGTGCCCATGAACCCCGGCGCCCGACGGCCCGGGGTCCATGGGGGTTTCGGGCCCCGGCCGCGCCGGCCGGGGCGGTCGACAGATGTGAGGAAGCGCCGTCCGTGGAGTTCCGCCAGAAGGCACTCGCCAAACTGCGGTCGCCCGAGGAGCTGGACCTGCCCGTGCGGCTGGCCCGGCCGCAGGGGTGGCTGGTGCTGTCGGTCGCGGTCGTGGTGCTGGCCGCCGCCGCGGTGTGGGCGGTGGCCGGCACGGTGTCCTCGAAGCTGAGCGCGCCGGGCGTCCTCACCCACGGGCAGGGCAGTTACGTGCTGCAGAGCCCGCTGGCCGGGCAGGTGGTGGCCGTCCGGGCCACCGAGGGCGACACGCTCGCGGCCGGCGCACCGGTGCTCGACCTGCGCACCGCCCAGGGCGTGCGGCCGGTGCGTACGGTCGCGGCGGGCCGGGTGGTCACGCTCCCGGCCGGTATCGGCGCGGTGATCGCCACCGGCGCCGATGTCGCGACCCTGGAGCGGGTGCGGCAGGCGTCCGACCCGCTGGTGGCGATGCTGTACGTCTCCCCGTCCAGGGCCGCCTCGATCCCCGCCGGCGCCCCGGTGGAGCTGACCGTCGCCTCGGTGCCGGGGCGTTACGGCAGGCTGCGCGGCAAAGTCGCCGCCGTCGGCGGCCTGCCGCAGACCCGCGGGCAGCTCACCGCGTTCCTCGGCGACACGCAGCTCGCCGACGCGTTCTCCGCCAAGGGCGCGCCGGTGGCCGTCCTGGTCCGCCTGGAGCGGGGCCGCTCCCCGTCGGGGTACGCCTGGTCGGAGCCGCCGGGACCGCCGCGGGCCCCGGCCTCGCTGACCGGCGTCAGCGGTTCGGTACGGCTGTCCGCGCAGCGCCCGCTCGACTGGCCGCTGCCGTGAGCGGCCGCCGCGCCCAGGACCGCGCCGGGCGGCACCGTCCCGCGCCCGCCGCCCCGGCCCGCGCGACGCCGCGGCGCAGGATCGTGCGCACCCCGTCGGTCCTGCAGATGGAGGCCGTGGAGTGCGGGGCGGCCGCGCTGGCCATGGTGCTCGGCCATTACCGCGCGTACGTACCGCTGGAGGAGCTGCGGATCGCCTGCGGGGTCTCCCGGGACGGCTCGCGGGCGAGCAACCTGCTCAGGGCGGCGCGTACGTACGGCCTGAAGGCCAAGGGCATGCAGATGGAGCCGGCCGCGCTGGCCGCCGAGGTGGCGGCCCCTGCCATCCTGTTCTGGGAGTTCAACCACTACGTCGTCTACGAGGGCACCCGAAGGCGCTTCGGCCGCCGCGGCGTGCACATCAACGACCCGGCCAGGGGCCGCCGTTTCGTGCGGGCGGAGGACTTCGACGCCGCTTTCACCGGCGTGGTGCTGACCTTCGAACGGGACGAGGGCTTCCGCAGGACCGGGCGCAGGCCGGGTGTGCCGAGCGCGCTGCCGGCCCGGCTGCGCGGTACCTCGGGCACGATGCCGGCGGCGGTGCTGGCGAGCCTGCTGCTGGTGCTGGTGGGCGCGGCGGTGCCCGCGCTGAGCCGTACGTACATCGACTCGTTCCTGATCGGCGACCAGTCGTCGCTGCTGGGCGTGCTGTTCGCGTCCATGGCGGCGATGCTGGTGCTCACGGCGGCGCTGACCGCCGTGCAGCAGGCCAATCTGCTGCACGGCCGGATCATCTCCTCCACGCTGACCAGCGCCCGCTTCATGCGGCATCTGCTGCGGCTGCCGGTGCAGTTCTTCGCCCAGCGCAGCCCGGCCGACCTCGTGCAGCGGCTGCAGTCCAACGACTCGGTGGCCGAGACGCTGGCCAGGGACCTGGCGGCGGCGGGCGTGGACGCGGTGGTGGTGCTGCTGTACGCGGCCCTGCTGTGGACCTACGACCCGCAGCTCACGGTGGTCGGTGTGGCGGTGGCGCTGCTGAACGTGGTGGCGATCCGGATCGTTGTCCGGCTCCGGTCCACCGGCACGCACAAGCTGCGCGCGGACACGGCCCGGCTGACCAGCACCTCGTACGGCGGCCTGCAGTTGATCGAGACGCTGAAGGCGACCGGGGCGGAGAACGGCTTCTTCCGCCGCTGGGCCGGGCAGCACGCGGCCACCCTGGACACGCAGCAGCGGCTCGGGGTGCCCAGCGCCGCGCTGGCGGTGGTCGCGCCCACGCTCGCCGCCCTCAACAGCGCGCTGATCCTGCTGATCGGCGGCCGGCGGGCGGTGCAGGGCGGCATCTCGATCGGTCTGCTGGTCGCCTTCCAGGCCCTGGTGACCAGCTTCACGGCGCCCGTCACCCGGCTGGGCGGCGTCGCCGGCCGGGTGCAGGACCTCGCGGCCGACGTCACGCGGCTGAAGGACGTGGAGAGCTTCCCGGCCGACGACCTGTACACCCGCGCCCGCCCCGACGGCGCCGGTGCCCGCCGGCTCAGCGGTCATGTGACGCTGGAGAACGTCACCTTCGGCTACAGCCCGCTGGACAAGCCGCTGCTGACCGGCTTCTCGCTGTCGGTCGGCCCCGGCCGCCAGGTGGCGCTCGTGGGCGGCTCGGGCAGCGGCAAGTCCACGGTCTCCCGGCTGATCTCGGGCCTGTACCGGCCGTGGGAGGGCGAGGTGCGCATCGACGGGCGGCGTCTGGCGGACATCCCGCGCGGCGCTTTGACGGCCTCGGTGTCCTTCGTGGACCAGGACGTCTTCCTGTTCGAGGGCACGGTGCGGGACAACGTGGCGCTGTGGGACCCGTCGGTGCCCGACGAGGACGTGGAGGAGGCGCTGCGGGACGCGGCCGTGTACGACGTGGTGGCGCGGCGCCCGGGCGGCATCCGCTGCCGGGTCGAGCAGGACGGCCACAACTTCTCCGGCGGGCAGCGCCAGCGCCTGGAGATCGCCCGCGCGCTGGTGCGGCGGCCCAGCGTGCTCGTGCTCGACGAGGTGACCAGCGCCCTGGACGCCGAGACCGAACGGGTCGTCATCGACAACCTGCGCCGCCGCGGCTGCGCCTGCGTGGTGATCGCCCACCGGCTGAGCACGGTGCGCGACAGCGACGAGATCGTCGTGCTGGACCGGGGCACGGTGGTGGAACGCGGCCGGCACGAGCAGCTCGTCGCGGCGGGCGGCGCGTACGCCGCCCTGGTCAGGGAACGCTGAGGTGACGGCGACGTGACGGCGTATCCCGAGTATCCCGACGTGGCCACCGCGGCGGCCCCGGGGCCCGGGGACGTGGTGACCGGCGCGCTGGGCGGGCTCGGCACGCCGGTCGACTGCTCGGGGCTGCGCAGCCTGCCGCTGGAGGGGCCGCAGGTGCTGTGGCTGGTGGTGGCGGGCGCCATGGACCTGTTCGCGGTCGACGCGGGCGGCGAGGGCACCTGGCACTTCCTCGGCCGCCTGGAGAGCGGCACGCTGCTCCTGGGCCCGGTGCCGGGCCCGCGCCACACACTGGTCAGCAGGCCGCTGCAGGGCTGCGTGGTGCGCCGCATCGGCCTGCGTGAGCTGTTCCCGCCCGCCGGGCAGGCCCCGTACGGCGGCGGTCCCGGCCACGATACGGGCCACGACTACGACTACGACTATGGCTACGGCGGCCACGAGGGCTCCGTCGGCTACGGCTTTCCGCCCGATCCCCATCTGGAGGACGCCGTCGCCCGCGGGCTGGGCCGGGGCCTGCGGGTGCTGTTCGAAGCGCGGGTCGACGGCCGGCCCGCCGCCGGGGCGGCCCCGGCCGACGAGGACATCCTGTGGCTGCCGGTGGACCCGGGCAGTGTGCAGTACGGCGCCGTCTTCGGCGCGGACAGCGCCGGCGACCTGCTGATCGACGGCGCCATGTGGCAGCGCATGGTCACCCAGCAGTCCAGGCTGCTGACGTCCCTGGGCCGCTGGATAGAGCGGCTGGAGCGGGCCCACGAGGAGCGCGCCGCGGCCGGCGTCCGGGCGGGCGAGGCCGCGGGCGAGCGGGCGCACGAGGCGCTGCTGGCCTCCATCGGCCCGTCCGGGCGGACCCGGCGGGCCCGGGCCGGCACCGCCGACGACACCACCCTCGCGGTGTGCCGCCTGGTGGGCGCGGCGGCGGGCGTCGAGGTGTCGGCCCCGGCGGGGCCGGCCGACGACCGGGTGTCCGCCGTCGAACGCGTCGCCCTGGCCTCGGGCCTGCGCACCCGCACGGTGGGCCTGCGCGGGCGCTGGTGGCGCGAGGACGTCGGTCCGCTGGTCGGCCACCGGGCCGGCACCGGCACCCCGGTGGCGCTGCTGTGGCGGCGCGGACGGTACGAGGCGGTGGACGCGCGGGGCCGCAGGACCGGCATCGGCGAGGACAGCGCCGCCCGGTTCGAGCCGCAGGCGGTGATGTTCTACCGGCCGCTGCCGGCCGGGCGGCTGACGATGCGCCGGCTGGCGCGGTTCGGCCTGCGCGGAACCGGCGGCGACCTGCGCAACCTCGTGGTGGGCAGCCTGGTCGCGGTGGGGCTGGGCGCATTGGTGCCGATCGCCACCGGGCAGGTGCTGGGCTCGTACGTCCCGGCGGGCGAGAGCGGCCTCATCGTGCAGGCCGCGCTGGGGATCGTGGCGGCCTCGGTGGTGGCGGCGTTCTTCATGCTGCTGCAGAACGTGGCCGTCCTGCGGATGGAGGGCCGGATCGAGGCGGCCCTGCAGCCGGCCGTGTGGGACAGGCTGCTGCGGCTGCCGGTGGGCTTCTTCGCCCGGCGCTCGACCGGTGAACTGGCCGGTGCGGCGATGGGGATCAGCGCGATCCGCCGGGTGCTGTCCGGGATCGGCCCGGTGGTGGTGCAGTCGGGCACGGTCGCGCTCGTCGACTTCGTGCTGCTGCTGTGCTACAGCGTGCCGCTGGCGCTGGCGGCCCTGGGGCTGCTGGTCGTGGTCGCCGCCGTGTTCGCGGCCACCGGCCTGTGGCAGGTGCGCTGGCAGCGGCGACTGGTGGCACTGGGCAACAAGCTGAACAACCAGGCGTTCCAGACCCTGCGCGGGCTGCCGAAGCTGCGGGTGGCGGGCGCGGAGAGCTTCGCGTACGCGGCCTGGGCCACGCAGTTCGCGCGCAGCCGTGAACTGCAGCGGCGGGTGGGCCGGATCAGGAACCTCACGTCGGTGCTGGGCGCGGTCTACCTGCCGCTGTGCATGCTGTTCATGTTCATGCTGCTGGCGGGTCCGGCGCGCGGCACCCTGTCGCCGAGCGCGTTCCTGACCTTCAACACGGCGGTGACGACGATGCTGGCCTCGGTCACCCAACTGACCGGTGCGCTGGTCTCGGCCGTCTCGGTGCTGCCGATGTTCGAGCAGATCAAGCCGGTGCTCGACGAGCCGCCCGAGGTGCGCGAGGGCAGCGCGCAGCCGGGGGCGCTGGCCGGCGGGATCGAGGCCAGGGGGCTGTCGTTCCGGTACTCCGACGACGGGCCGCTGGTGCTGGACGACGTGTCCTTCCAGGTGCGGCCCGGGGAGTTCGTGGCGGTCGTCGGGGCCAGCGGCTGCGGGAAGTCGACGCTGCTGCGGCTGCTGATCGGCTTCGACCGCCCGGTGTCCGGCAGCGTCCTGTACGACGGCCAGGACCTCGCCGCGCTCGACCAGGCCGCGGTGCGCCGCCAGTGCGGGGTGGTGCTGCAGCAGGCGCGGCCGCTCACCGGCTCGATCCTGGACTGCATACGCGGCGCCGACGGCGAGTTCACGCCGGAGGAGGCGTGGCAGGCCGCCGCGATGGCGGGCCTGGCCGAGGACATCAAGGCCATGCCGATGGGCATGCACACCGTGATCCCGGACGGCGGCGGCGCGGTCTCCGGCGGCCAGCGGCAGCGGCTGATGATCGCCGCCGCCCTGATCCGCCGGCCCCGGATCCTCTTCCTCGACGAGGCGACCAGCGCGCTGGACAACGGCACCCAGCGGGTGGTCATCGACAGCACCCGCGCCGTGCGGGCCACCCGGATCGTCATCGCGCACCGGCTGTCGACCGTGATGGACGCCGACCGGGTGATCGTGATGGACGCGGGCCGGGTCGTCCAGCAGGGCCGCCCGGACGAACTGCTGGCCGACACCGGCGGCCTCTTCCACGAGCTGGTGCGCCGTCAGATCGGTTGAGGTGCGTGCACAATGAGGCCGTGCGCCTGCTGCTGATCTCCGACACCCATGTGCCCAAGCGGGCGAGGCGGCTGCCGGAGCGGGTGCTCGCCGAGGCCGGCCGGGCCGACGCGGTGGTGCACGCGGGCGACTGGGTGGACGCGGCGACCCTCGACCTGCTGGAGCGGCGCGCCCGCCTGCTGATCGGCGTGTACGGGAACAACGACGGGCCCGAGCTACGGGCGCGGCTGCCGGAGGTGGCCCGCGCGGAGCTCGGCGGGGTGCGGTTCGCGGTGGTGCACGAGACCGGCGGCGCCAAGGGCCGCGAGGAGCGCTGCGCGCGCCGCTTCCCCGACGCCGACGTGCTGGTCTTCGGGCACAGCCACATTCCCTGGGACACCACCGCCCCGAACGGCCTGCGGCTGCTCAACCCGGGTTCCCCGACCGACCGCAGACGCCAGGCGCACCACACGTACATGACCGCGGTGGCCGACGCGGGTCGCCTGACCTCGGTCCGGCTGCACCGGCTGACGGCGGCGGCGTAGCCCGTACGGCGGGTCGTACCGCCGTGGACGCCTGCTCAGATGTTGCACCGTAAACCGCCCTTGCGACTCGGACTTGTTGCGAATTCTCCCGTTTGCGGCGTTTTGCCGACGCTGCCAAGCTGAGAAGGCAGTCTCGAATCGAAGGAGATGGTCGTATGACTCCGCAGCTCACCTCGTCCGTCGACACGGCACGCCTGGCAGCCGAGGTCGAAGGTCTGGTGGACCGCGCCGAGCCCGAGGGCGTGTACCGCGACACTCGGGAGATGCGCACCGGCTTCCTGCTTCTGGGCCTGTTGCTGAGCTCGCCCCCGACGCCGCGTCCGAAGAAGGACGTCCGCTGAGGGCCCGGGAACCGCGTTGGCCGAGCAGACGAGGGACAGCGGTCCCCTGAGCGCTGCCGTCGCCGACGTCGCGTCCGGAGTCGCGCTCGCCCTGGGCGAGGGCGGCTCCTACGCGCTGTCGCGCGTCCTGGCGCGGGACGACCCGGTCGCCCTGGCCGCGATCCGCGTGCTGGGCGCCGACGTGCTGGCCCCGTACGCGCTGGACGGGCGGCAGGGCGCGCGCGACGGCCGGGACGAGTCGGTGGTACGGCGGGCCCTGGCCGCGTATCCGCCGGGCGCCGACGCCTCGGACGTGTCGGTGTGGAGCTACCGCGGCCTGGTGGAGGCCTCCCGGGCGTATCTGCCCGGCACCTGGCCGGCGCAGCCGCGCGCGGGCGACGACTGGGTGCGCACCGACCCATGGCCAAAGCTCTCCCATCACGCCTCGCAACTGGCCGCGCTGTCCCTGCCGGGCCTGGCGCCCGCGCTGGCCGACGCGCTGGCAGCCCGCACCGAGGACCTGGCCAGGGGTTTCGTACGGGCGGTGCGCCGCCGGGACTGGCTGCAGGCGGCCGGGATCGGCCGCTGGCTGGCCGGCAGCCCGGACACCCCCGAGTCGCTGGGCCTGGACAGCGGGCTGGCGTTCGTCCGCCGGATGGGCGAGGGCGACGCCCGCGTGGCCCTGCATCTGGCCGCCGCCCAGCGCTTCCACGGACGCGGATGGTGACCGCCCACGGGCCGGACCGCGAACTGCTGGACCGGACCGCCGAGCGGGCGCTGCGCCGGCTGGACGCCATGCGGCCCTCCTTCCGCCTGCCGCCGGACGTCACCACGGGGGCGGACCCGGACCTGACCCTCAAGCCGCTGGCCGAACTCGCCGAGCTGGCCGGGCTGGTCGCCGAACGCCACCCGCTGCCCGCCCTGCGGGACCTCGCCACCGGGCTGTTCGACTTCGCGTGGCGCGAGTCCGGGGAGGGCGAGCTGTTCGCCGAACTGGTGCGCGCCGAGCCGCAGGCCACCTACCCGGTGGAGATCTACGGGGTGTTCGCGCGGGCCGGCCGCCGCAGCGCCCGCGCCGAGGAGCTCATGGCGACCACGACGCGGCTGCGGCTGTGGCGGGTGGCCCGCGCGGACCACACCCGAACCCTCGGCGTCCTCAACGCCGAGCGGCGCATCGGCCTGCCCCCGCACGCGGACTTCTCCGCCGTCCTGGCGCTGACCGGCCTCGGCCGGCGCGCCGAGCCGTGGGCGCTGGACCGCACGGCCGTCTACGGCGTCACGCACGACGTGTTCCACCTCACCGACTGGGGCAGGACCCGCCGGCGCCTGCCCGCCCACCTCGCCGACTACCTGCGGCTGTGGGTCCCCGCCTGGCTGGAGACCTGGACCGACGAGGAGCTGTGGGACCTGGTCGGCGAACTGCTCGCCGTCTCGGCCTGCCTGCCCGGCGCCCCCTACCACGCGGGCGCGTGGCGGCGGCTGGCCGCCGCGCAGGCGGCCGACGGCTCGGTGGCGGAGGTGGGGACGCTGCCGCCCGGCGCCGATCCCTTCACCGGCTGCTACCACTCCACCCTGGTGACCGCCTTCGCCGCGACCCTGGCCCGGCAGGCCGTGCCCCGCGCGGCCCCCGCCACCGCGCGGCCGGGCCGCGTCCCCTCCCCCGACAGCGAGGTGACACCGTGACCGCCGCACCCACCGCGCTCCTGCACCAGGTCGGCGAACGCGCGCTGGCCTGGCTGGACGACAACCGCGAGCACTTCCGGCTGACCGACGAGGAGCTCGCGACGCCCCGCTCGGTGATCGAGCGCCTCAAGCCGATCGGCGAACTGGCCATCAACATGCGGGTGCTGGCCCGCGAGGGCGTGGCCGGATCGCGGCAGCAGGAGCGCTCCACCCGGCTGCTGGACTACGCCTGGCGGGAACTGCTCGACGGCGGCAACGTCCTGGCCGAGCTCCAGTTGCACGAGCCGCTCTCCCCCGTCCCGCTGGAGGTCTACGCCGGCTTCCACGAGCTGGGCCACCGCCATCCGGGCGTCGAGGAAGGCATCGAACTGGCCCGCTCGACGGCGAGCTGGCGGGCCCTGGAGATGGTGCCCAACCGCCGCCTGGGCGTCCTCAACGCCGAACGGCGCCTCGGGCTGGCCCCCTCCGGGGACTTCGGCGAGGCGCTGGCGGCCACATGGCTGGGGCGCACCCCGGAGCCGTGGACCGTGCAGTACCACATCGCCTACGACCTCACCCACACCGTCTTCCACCTCACCAACTGGGGCGAGGCCCCGCACCGCATCCCGCCCCCGATCGCGGAGTACCTCGCCCGCTACCTGCCGGCCTGGCTGGACGACTGGGCCGACCTCGGCCACTGGGACCTGCTGGGTGAACTCCTCGTGGTCGACGCCTGCCTGCCCAGGCCCGCCCTGGACGCGGAACTCTGGGAGCGGTACGCGGCCGCCCAGTCCGAGAGCGGCGCGATGCCCGAGCAGCACGGCATGCCGGCGGACGACGACCCGGGCATCGTCTTCGACCTGGTCCACCACCCGACCCTGGTGGCCGCGTTCGCCTCCGCGATGGCCACCTCGCGGGCCCTGACGGCGGCCGGCGCGTCCGGATGAACGGCGACTCGGTGAGCGGCGGGCCGCTGTACGACGGCCCGGTGAGCGGCGGCCCGCTGAACGAAGGCCCGGTGAGCGGCGGCCGGGCGGCCGGCCTCGACGGTTCGCGGGAGCGGGCCGGGGCGGCGGCGGGGGCGGGGACGGGGACGGGGGCGGGGACGGCCGGCGAGGACGCGCTGCGCGCCCGCCTGACCGCGGACCTGGCCCGCCTGCGCGCCCCCGACGCCGTCCTCGCGGTCAGCAGGCACGGCCGCCGTACCGTGGCCTGCGGCGGCAGCGCGCGGCGGCCGGCCGGGGAGCGGGAGGGCCTGCGGTACGCGGTCGGCTCGCTGTCCAAGACGTACACCGCGCTGCTGCTGGCCGAACTCGCCCACGCGGGCGCCGTCGGCCTGGACGACCCGGTCGTCGCGCACCTGCCCGGCCCGCCGCCCGCCGACGCGTACGCCCGCCGGATCACGCTGCGGCACCTGGCCACCCACACCTCGGGCCTGCCGCGGGTGCCGCCCGAGATGGTCGCCGGCGCGCTGCTGCGCCCGTACGCCAACGGCTACGCGCACCACGACACCGGACGGCTGCTGCGCGCCTTCGCCCGGGCCAGGCCGCGCAATCCGCCCGGCAGCCGGTGGCGCTACTCCAACTTCGGCGGGGCGCTGCTCGGTACGGCCCTCGCGCACGCGGCCGGCACCGACTTCGCCGCGCTGCTTACCGCCCGTGTGCTGCGCCCGCTGCGGCTGTACGACACCGGGACGGCCGCGGACCCGGGCCGGGACGCCACCGGCCACCGGGCGGACGGACGCACCCCGCTGGCGCCCGCCGGCACCGCCGGTTTCGCGCCCGCGGCCGGCGTGCGGGCCACCCCCGCCGACCTGCTCGCCTACACCGAGGCGCACCTGCGGCCGGGCTCGGGCCCGGTCGCCCGTGCGCTGCGCGGGGTCCAGGTGCCCCTGCTGCGGCGGGGGTTCGGGCACCGGCACTGCCACACCCTGGCCTGGTACCGCCATCCGGCGCCCGGCGGGCCGCTGCTGTTCCACGCCGGGGCGACCTTCGGCATGCAGGCGTTCGCCGGGTTCCACCCGGCGTCCGGCACCGCGGTGGTCGGCCTGGTGACCCGCCACGACCGCGCCTGCCGGATCGTGTCCCTCGCCCACGCGCTGCTGTACGACCTGGCCTCGTCGGCCCCGAGGAGCGCGCCGCAGGACTGACCGGGCCTCCCGTCGCGGGCACGGCCGCCCCTACGTCCTTGGGACGGCCGTGCGCTTCTCCGGGCGGGCGCGGGTCCGCCCGGCGGGCTCAGTGGTTCGGCGGGGCGCCGGATATCTCCGCCAGGGCCGAACCCGGTTCGTCGAGCACGGCCAGGTCGCCGAGGGAGAGCATGCCGACCGGGCAGCCGCCGTGCTCGACCACGGGAATGCGGCGGATGGCGAACTCGCGCATGAGCTCGGCCGCGTGGTCGGTGGTGTCGTCGGCGGACACGACGGCCAGCGGCGGATGGGTGCACAGGTGCCCGGCGGTGATGGCCGCGGGGTCGAGGTCGCGCCCGAGGGCGCGCACCACGATGTCCCGGTCGGTGATCACCCCGAAGAGGTCGCAGTCGTAGGCGACCAGGACCTCGCCGATGTCCTTCTCGCGCATCAGCCGGGCCACGTCGGTCAGCGAGGCCATCGGTTCGACGGCCGCGGCGCCGGGCGACATCACTTCACGTACCTGACGGGTCATGGCGGCCTCCGGGTTCGTCGAGCGCCCCGCGTCCTGCGCCTTGCCGGGGCGGACGGCGGTAAACCCGCCGTGAGGTGCCCACGCCGCGGCGGGACGGTTCACTCCGACGGCCGCCGCCGGGTGAGCGCGGGTCCGCCGCCCCGCGTATCCAGGAAGGGACGCCGCCCCGCCGGCGGCGCCGCGTCGGCGCCGGAGGAGGCAGCACATGAGACAGCGCGTGAGGGAGCTTTCCGGGGGGAGCGGTCGCGCGGGGGGCGGCGCGGGCGCCGGAGGAGCCCGGTGAGCGGGCCGGGCGTACTGCGCGGGCCGGCCGGGGGCCGGCCGGACACCGGCGAGCGGTGCGAACTGTGCACCCGGCCGGTCGGAGCCGAGCACCGGCACCTGGTGGACCTCGATGAGCGCGTGCTGGCCTGCGCGTGCGCGGCGTGCGCCACGCTGTTCGACCGGGAGGGCGCGGTGGGCGGCCGTTTCCGCGCCGTCCCGGACCGCCGCGTGGGCGAACCGGCCTGCTCGGTGCCGCCGGCCGCGGCCCGGGCTCTGCTCGGCGCCCCGGCCGGCGCGGCCTTCTTCGTACGGGACTCGGCCGCCGGCGGCCCGGTGGCGCTGCGCCCCGGCCCGGACGGCCCGACGAGCTCCGCGGCCGATCCGGACGCCTGGCGGTCCGCCCGCGACGCCTGCGGGCCGGCGGGGCTCCTGGTGCCGGACGTGGAAGCGCTGCTGCTGCGGTGCGAGGCCGGCGCCGTGTCCTGCTGCCTGGTCCCGCTCGACGCCGCGTACGCCCTCCTGGCGCGCCTGGCGCCGCTGTGGCGGCCGCCCGACGGCGGGCCCAAGGGCCGCGAAGAGGTCGCCGCCTTCCTGGCCGGGGCCGCGCGCGGGGCGGCGGCCCCGCCGCGCTGAGCCCCGCGTACCGCGTCCCGGCCCCGCCGCGAAGCCCGGCCCGGGCACCCGGAGGCCGCCAGGTGCCCGGGGGTTCTTGCCCCCCGCGTGCCCCGCCCCGCTACCGCCGCCCCTCGCGGTCGCGTCCGCCCGGCGCGCCCGTGGCGGCGAGGGCCGACGGGCCGGGCGGCGCGGTCGTCTTCCGCGGCTCGCCGTCGGGGCGGGTCGGCCCGGAAGCGGAGGCCGGGGCCGTCTCCTCCGCCACGAACCGGGTGATCGCCTTGGCGCTCTCCAGGAACTGGGAGGGGAAGACGATCGTGCTGTTCTTGTCGCCGGCGATCTCCGCCAGAATCTGGAGGTTGCGCAATTGGAGGGCGACGGGGTGGTCGGAGATGACGTCGGCGGCCTCGGCGAGCTTGCCCGCGCTGAGCGCCTCGCCCTCGGCCGCGATGATCTTGGCCCGCTTCTCGCGTTCCGCCTCGGCCTGGCGGGCCATCGCCCGCTGCATGGACACCGGCAGCTCGATGTCCTTCAGCTCGACCAGGAAGACGTACACGCCCCACTGCTGGGTGGTGCGGTCCAGGATCTCGCGGATCGCCAGGTTGAGCGTCTGCGTGTCGGTGAGGACCTGGTCGAGCATCGAGCGGCCGACCACGTTGCGGACCGTGGTCTGGGCGATCTGGCCGACCGCGGCCCGCACGTCCTCGATCTCCACGATGGACTTCACCGCGTCCACCCGCCGGTAGTACGCGACGGCCGCCACGTGGATGGACACGTTGTCCTGGGTGATGATCTGCTGGGACGGCACGGGCATGGTCACCGTCCGCAGACTGACCTTGATCATGCGGTCCGCCAGCGGGGCCATGAAGTGGAAGCCGGGCTTGCGCACACCGTGCAACTGCCCCAGCCGGAACACCACTCCCCGCTCGTACTGCCGCACGATGGCGGCTCCCATATTCGACACGGTTCCGCCTCCTCGCCGATCGCCCCTCTTCCAGCATCCCTCCACCGCGCCCGAAACGGCACGTCAGCCGTCCGCCCCGGCCCGGCGGACGGCCGGGCCGGGGCGGAACGGGCGGGAGGACGGGGCGGGCGGGCCGCGGTACGCGTCCGCCGGGGCGGTCAGCCCAGGCTCGCCAGCGCCTGGTTGAAGGTCGCCGACGGGCGCATCACCGCGGACGCCTTGGCCGGGTCCGGGTGGTAGTAGCCGCCGATGTCCGCAGGTCCGCCCTGGACGGCGATCAGCTCGCCGACGATGGTCTCCTCCTGCTCGGCCAGCGTCGCGGCGAGGCCCGCGAACGCCTCCGCGAGCTTCGGGTCCTCGCTCTGCCCGGCCAGCTCCTGGGCCCAGTACAGCGCCAGGTAGAAGTGGCTGCCGCGGTTGTCGATGCCGCCGACGCGCCGGCTGGGCGACTTGTCCTCGTTGAGGAAGGTGCCGGTGGCCCGGTCCAGGGTGTCGGCGAGGATCCGCGCCCGGGCGTTGCCGCCGGCCCGGGCGAGGTGCTCGAAGCTGGCCGCGAGCGCGAAGAACTCACCGAGGCTGTCCCAGCGCAGGTAGTCCTCCTTGACCAGCTGCTGGACGTGCTTGGGCGCCGAGCCGCCGGCCCCGGTCTCGAACAGGCCGCCGCCGCCGAGCAGCGGGACCACCGACAGCATCTTGGCGCTGGTGCCCAGCTCCAGGATGGGGAACAGGTCGGTCAGGTAGTCGCGCAGCACGTTGCCGGTCACCGAGATGGTGTTCTCGCCGCGCCGGATCCGCTCCAGCGAGTAGGCGATGGCGTCCACCGGCTTCATGATCTCGACGGTCAGGCCCTCGGTGTCGTGCTGCCCCAGGTACTGCCTGACCTTGCCGATCAGCACGGCGTCGTGGGCCCGGTCCTCGTCGAGCCAGAAGACGGCGGGGTCGCCGGTGATCCGGGCGCGGGTGACGGCGAGCTTGACCCAGTCCTGGATCGGCAGGTCCTTGGTCTGGCACATGCGGAAGATGTCGCCGGCGCTGACGACCTGCTCGATGACGGCCTCGCCGGCGGCGTCGACCACCCGCACGGTGCCGGTGACGGGGATCTCGAAGGTCTTGTCGTGGCTGCCGTACTCCTCGGCCGCCTGCGCCATCAGGCCGACGTTGGGCACCGAGCCCATGGTCGCGGGGTCGAAGGCGCCGTTGGCCCGGCAGTCGTCGATGACGACCTGGTAGATGCCGGCGTAGGAGCTGTCGGGGATGACCGCGAGGGTGTCGGCCTCCTGGCCGTCGGGGCCCCACATGTGGCCGGAGGTGCGGATCATGGCCGGCATGGAGGCGTCGACGATGACGTCGCTGGGGACGTGCAGGTTGGTGATGCCGCGGTCGGAGTCGACCATGGCGAGCGCGGGGCCTTCGGCGAGTTCGGCGTCGAAGGACGCCTTGATCCGCTCGGCCTCGGGCAGCGCCTCGATGCCCTTGAGGATGCCGCCCAGGCCGTCGTTGGGGGTCAGGCCCGCGGCCGCGAACCGGTCGCCGTACTCCGCGAAGGTCTTGGGGAAGAAGGCGCGCACCACGTGCCCGAAGACGATCGGGTCGGAGACCTTCATCATCGTGGCCTTCAGGTGCACCGAGAACAGCACGCCCTCGGCCTTGGCGCGGGCCACCTGGGCGGACAGGAACTCGCGCAGCGCGGCGACGCGCATGACGGAGGCGTCGACGACCTCGCCGGCCAGCACGGGCACGGACTCGCGCAGCACCGTGGTGCTGCCGTCGTCGCCGTGCAGTTCGATGCGCAGGGAGCCCGGGGTGCCGATGACGGCGGACTTCTCGGTGGAGCGGAAGTCGTCGGCGGTCATGTGGGCGACGTTGGTCCTGGACCGCGCGCTCCAGGCGCCCATCCGGTGCGGGTGGGCCTTGGCGTAGTTCTTCACCGAGGCCGGCGCCCTGCGGTCGGAGTTGCCCTGGCGCAGCACCGGGTTGACCGCGCTGCCCTTGACCTTGTCGTAGCGGGCGCGGACCTCCCGCTCCTCGTCGCTCTTGGGATCGTCCGGGTAGTCCGGCAGGTCGTAGCCCTGCTCGCGCAGCTCGGCGATGGCCGCCTTGAGCTGCGGGATGGACGCCGAGATGTTCGGCAGCTTGATGATGTTGGCCTCGGGGGTCTTCGCCAGCGCGCCCAGCTCGGCCAGTGCGTCGGGGATCCGCTGCTCGGCCGTCAGCCGTTCGGGGAAGCTCGCGATGATGCGGCCGGCCAGCGAGATGTCACGGGTCTCGACGCTGACGCCCGCGGTCGACGCGTACGCCTCGATCACTGGCAGGAACGAGTACGTCGCCAGGGCCGGCGCCTCGTCGGTGTGCGTGTAGATGATGGTCTGGTCAGCCACCGGTTACTCCGCTCCAGTCTCGTCAAATTTTGCTCGACATCAAGATATCTCCTCCGCCGCCGGGGTCCGCCCGCCCCCGTCCCCGGCCGTGACCTCGGCCACTGGCGGCCCGCGCGCGGGCCCCCTGACCACCCCTGATACCGGTGAGTAACAAAGGCCACGGGCCCGGATGGTCTTGTATCTCGGGGTCGGCTCCAGCAATGTCGTGCGCGTGCGCCTTGGACCGCGCCGACCGTCCCCCCGTGCGGTCCGCCGTCATCGGGTGAGAGGGAGAGCGATGTCTGATTCACCACCGCAGCGGATCGGTGTCGTCGCGGAGTCCGCCACCGGGGAGACCCGCGTCGCGGCGACTCCGGCCACCGTCCGCCAACTGCTGCAACTGGGGTACGAGGTGGTCGTGGAGTCCGAGGCCGGGGCGGCCTCCGGCTTCACCGACGAGGCCTACACACAGGCCGGCGCGACGATCGGCGACGCCTGGCGGGCCGATGTCGTGCTGAAGGTCAACGCCCCCTCGTCCGAGGAGATCGCCGGGCTGCGCGACGGCGCCACGCTGATCGGGCTGATCTCCCCGGCGCTGAAGCCGGAACTGCTCGACGAGCTCGCCACCCGCCCCGTCACCGTCCTGGCCATGGACGCGGTGCCGCGCATCTCCCGCGCCCAGTCGATGGACGTGCTCAGCTCGATGGCCAACATCGCCGGCTACCGCGCGGTCATCGAGGCCGCGCACGTCTTCGGCCGGTTCTTCACCGGCCAGGTCACCGCGGCCGGCAAGGTGCCGCCCGCGAAGGTGCTGGTGGCCGGCGCCGGCGTGGCGGGGCTGGCGGCGATCGGCGCGGCCAGCAGCCTGGGCGCGGTGGTACGGGCCACCGACCCGCGGGCCGAGGTCGCCGACCAGGTGCGCTCGCTCGGCGGGGAGTTCCTGGCGGTCGAGGTGGACCAGCAGGTCAGCAGCGACGGCTACGCCAAGGCGACCTCGCAGGACTACGACCGGCGCGCCGCCGAGATCTACAGCGAGCAGGCCGCCGAGGTCGACATCATCATCACCACCGCGCTCATCCCGGGCCGCCCGGCGCCCCGGCTGGTCACGGCGGCCGACGTGGCGTCGATGAAGCCCGGCAGCGTCATCGTCGACATGGCCGCCGCCCAGGGCGGCAACGTGGAGGGCACGGTCGCGGGCCGGGCCGTCGTCACCGACAACGGTGTGACGATCATCGGCTACACCGACCTGCCCGGCCGGCTGCCCGCCCAGGCGTCGCAGCTCTACGGCACCAACCTCGTCAACCTGCTGAAGCTGCTCACCCCGGATAAGGACGGGCGGCTGACGCTGGACTTCGACGACGTCGTACAGCGCGCGGTGACGGTCGTACGCGAGGGCGAGAAGACCTGGCCGCCGCCGCCCGTGCAGGTATCGGCCGCGCCCGCCGCGCAGCCGGCCGCGCCGCCGCCCGCGCCGCCCGAGCCGAAGAAGCCCCGCCTCACCCCCGTGGCCCGCTTCGGCCTGATCGGCCTCGCCATGGCCGCGATGTTCCTGCTGATCGCCTTCTCCCCGGCCCAGCTCGCGGAGAACTTCACGGTGTTCGCGCTCGCCGTGGTCATCGGCTACTACGTGATCGGCAAGGTGCACCACGCGCTGCACACCCCGCTGATGTCGGTCACCAACGCGATCTCGGGGATCGTGGTGATCGGCGCGCTGCTCCAGATCGGCCACGAGTCGGCCGCGGTCACCGTGCTGTCGGCAGTCGCGATCCTGCTGACGAGTGTGAACATCTTCGGAGGATTCGCCGTCACCCGCCGCATGCTCGGCATGTTCTCGAAAGGCTGAGGTCCGATGACCGCCACCACGGCCACCCAGGCGGCCGACATCGTCGCCGCCCTGCTGTTCATCTTCAGCCTCGCCGGGCTCTCCCAGCACCGCACCTCGCGGGCCGGCGTGGTCTACGGCATCGGCGGCATGGCGCTCGCGCTCGTCGCCACGATCATCGTCGCCGGCCGGGACATCTCGGGCGGCGCCGTCGCCCTGATCCTCGTCGCCATGGCCGCCGGGGGCGCGGCGGGCCTGTGGCGCGCCCGCCGGGTCGAGATGACCCAGATGCCGGAGCTGATCGCCGTCCTGCACAGCTTCGTCGGCCTCGCCGCGGTGCTGGTCGGCTGGAACAGCTACTACGAGGTCGAGTCGCACGGCTCGGCGCAGACCCGGATCGCCCACGACCTGCTGCGCATCCACCACGCCGAGGTCTTCATCGGCATCTTCATCGGCGCGGTCACCTTCACCGGCTCGGTCGTCGCCTTCCTGAAGCTGTCGGCGCGGATCAAGTCCAGTCCGCTGATGCTGCCCGGCAAGAACGCCCTCAACCTGGGCGCGCTGGCCGCCTTCGTGGGCCTGACGATCTGGTTCGCGGCGAGTCCGGACCTCGGTCTGATGATCGCGATCACCGTGCTCGCCCTCGCCCTGGGCGTGCACCTGGTCGCCTCCATCGGCGGCGGCGACATGCCGGTCGTGGTGTCCATGCTCAACAGCTACTCCGGCTGGGCCGCCGCGGCGGCCGGGTTCCTGCTGAACAACAACCTGCTCATCGTGACCGGCGCGCTGGTCGGCTCCTCCGGCGCCTACCTGTCGTACATCATGTGCAAGGCGATGAACCGCTCCTTCATCTCGGTGATCGCCGGCGGCTTCGGCATCGAGGCGCCCACCGGCGGCGACACCGAGCAGGGCGAGCACCGGGAGACCAGCGCCGAGGAGGCCGCCGAACTGCTCGCCGGGGCCGCCTCGGTGATCATCACCCCCGGTTACGGCATGGCCGTCGCGCAGGCGCAGCACCCGGTGGCCGAGCTGACCCGGTCGCTGCGCGAACGCGGCGTCGAGGTGCGCTTCGGCGTGCACCCGGTGGCCGGCCGGCTGCCCGGCCACATGAACGTGCTGCTGGCCGAGGCGAAGGTCCCCTACGACATCGTCCTGGAGATGGACGAGATCAACGACGACTTCGCCGACACCACGGTGGTGCTGGTCATCGGCGCCAACGACACCGTCAACCCGGCGGCGGCCGAGGACCCGACCAGCCCCATCGCCGGCATGCCGGTGCTGCGGGTGTGGGAGGCCGAGAACGTCGTCGTCTTCAAGCGGTCCATGGCCTCGGGCTACGCGGGGGTGCAGAACCCGTTGTTCTTCCGGGAGAACAGCAGCATGCTCTTCGGCGACGCGAAGAAGAGCGTGGAGGCCATCCTGGCCGCCCTGGCCACCGCGCAGGGCGGCCCGCCGGCGGCGGCGCGTCAGGGCGCCCGGCCCTCGCAGCAGCCGACACCGGCCTGAGCGACCGCGCCCGCCCGGTAATGGACAGGGGGCGGCGGGCCCGGCCCGCCGCCCCGCGGCACGACTTCACCGGTGAGGACCCATGACGACCAGCCGGCCCCTGCCGACCGCGGCGCCGTCCGCCGTGGGCGTGGACGCGCGCGGTGTCCACGCCTTCCTCGACGCCGTGGAGAGCGCCCCGGACATCGAGCCGCACAGCCTGATGGTCGTGCGGCACGGCCGCGTGGCGGCGGCCGGCTGGTGGGCCCCGTACACCGAGCACCGCCCGCACCTGCTGTACTCGCTGAGCAAGATCTTCACGTCCACGGCGGCGGGGCTGGCCGTCGCCGACGGGCTGCTGGACCTCGACGCGCCGGTGATCTCGTACTTCCCGGAGTTCGCCGCGGACATCACCGACCCGCGCAGCCGGGCCATGCGGGTACGGCACGTGGCGTCCATGGCCAGCGGCCACGTCATGGAGACGATCGAGCGGGCGGCGGCCGCGGACCCCTACGAGTGGGTCCGCGGTTTCCTGCTGGTGCCGCCGGACCGCGAGCCCGGCACGGTCTTCGCGTACAACCAGCCCGCCACGTACACGCTGGCCGCCATCGTCCAGCGGCAGACCGGGCAGCGGCTGACGGACTACCTGCGGCCGCGCCTGCTGGACCCGCTGGGCGCCGGGTTCACCGCGTGGAGCGAGCGCCCGCGCGGCCGGGACATCGGCTTCAGCGGCATGTTCGCCGCCACGGACGCCGTCGCCCGCCTCGGGCTGCTGTACCTGCGCGGCGGGATCTGGGAGGGGCGGCGGCTGCTGCCCGCGCGATGGGTGGCCGAGGCGACCCGCCCGCACGTGTCCACCGCCGGCGGCTTCGCCCAGGGCCCCGACTGGCGGCAGGGGTACGGCTTCCAGTTCTGGATGTCCCGGCACGGCTACCGCGGCGACGGCGCCTACGGGCAGTTCTGCCTGGTGCTGCCCGAGTACGACGCGGTGGTCGTGACGACCGCGGCGACCGAGCGGCTCCAGGCCCTGCTGGACATGGTGTGGGAGCACCTGCTGCCCGCCTTCGCCCCCGCCCCGGTCGAGGGCCGGGCCGAGCAGGACGCGGAACTGGCCGAGCGGCTGTCCGGCCTGGCCCTGCCCCAGGCCGCGCTCAAGCCCTCCCCCGCCGAACCGGCCGCCTGGTCCGGCGCGGACTTCGCCCCCGAGGGCGGGCACTGCGCGCGGCAGCCGTCCCTGACCGGCGTCACGGTCCGCCCCGCAGGCACCGGCTGGACCCTCACCCTCAGCGAGGGCGACGACCGCCTCGACCTGCGCTTCGACGGTACGGGGTGGGCCGTGGCCGATTCCCCCGCCGCCCCGGTGCCGACCGCGGTGAGCGCGGGCTGGACGGACGACGGGGCGCTCGTCGCCGACATCGTCTTCCTGGAGACCCCGCACCACCTGGAGCTGACCTGCGCTCCGGCCGAGGGCACCTTCACCGCGCGCTGGCGCACCGAGCCGCTCCACAAGGGTCCGCTGCGCACCCACCGGGCGCCCCGGTAGGGCCGGCCCCGGTGGGGCCGAGCGGGCCGCTTCAGGCGTCGCGGCGGCGCAGGAGGACCCATCCGGCGGCGAGCGCGACCGCCGCATAGGCGGCGAGGACGGCCAGGCCCGTCCAGGGTCCGAGCGGGGCCGTACCGGTGCCCGGCGGTGTCGCCTGGACGGCGAGGCCCGCGGTCATCGGCGAGACCTTCTGCACGTCGTGCAGGACGCGGCCGGACATGGGCACGGCGAGCGTGAGGGCGTAGGGCCCGTACAGCAGGCCCGTGACCGTGCCCGCCGCGGCGGCCTGGTGGCGCACGACGGCCGCGAGTCCCGTTCCCAGGAGGGTGACCAGCAGCAGGTAGAGGAGCGTGCCCAGGGCGGCCCGCTGGAGGGCGGGGTCGGTCAGGGCCGCCGCGGGGTGGCCGCTCGCGGCGGTGAACCCGCGGGCGGTCAGCGCCGCCCGGCCGGCCAGCAGCGCCCCCGCCACGCCGGCCGCCCCCGCCGCCAGCACCGCCGCGAGCGTCACGGCGGCCTTCGCGGCGAGGACGCCCGTACGCCCGGGGTGGGCGGCCAGCGTGACCCGCATCATCCGCGGGTACTCGGCGGACACCAGGGCCACCGCGACCATGACGGCCGCGAGTTGGGCGAGGTAGACGCCGGACAGGGTGAGCGCGGTGGTGTCCGGCCCCGGGCAGGGGGCGTGCGGCGGGCAGCGCGGGGGGTCCTGCGCGGCGCCGGCCAGCGCGCCGACACCGGTCATCAGCGCGGCCACGGCCGCCAGTGTCCACAACTGGCCGGGCACGGTGACGAGTTTGGTCCACTCCGCGCGCAGCGCCCGCACCCGCGTGCCGGGCCTCTTCACGCGTCCCTCCCGCGCTGGAGCCAGAACGCCGTGCCGAGGGCGGCGGCGGTGTACCCGGCGAGGACCGCGAGGCCGGCCCAGGGCCCGATGACGTACTCCACCAGCGGCTGCGTGTGGTGGATCGCGGCGCCGGCGATCGGGGTGGCGCGGTTCACCCACGTGTCCGCGCCGACCGTGGTGACGGCGGAGACCAGCGGCAGGGCGACCAGCAGGGCGAACAGCGCGATCACCGCCGCGGCGGTGCGCCGGACGATCGCGCCCACGCCGAGGGCGAGCAGCGCCACGAGGGCCAGGAAGAGCGCGCCGCCGACGAGGGCGCGCAGCACGGTCGGGTCGGTGGCCGACCGCCGCGGGAAGAGCGGGGGCGCGAATCCGTTCCCGCGCTGCACCGGTGTCGCGACGAGGAAGGCGGTGACGTCGGCGACGAGTCCGGCGAGGAAGACGCTGACGGCCAGGACGACCGCCTTGGCCGCGAGTACGGTTCCGCGGCGCGGGCTGACGGTGAACGTCGTGCGGATCGTGCGGGTCCGGTACTCCGAGGTCATCGCCAGCACGCCCAGCGCGATCACCGCGAACAGCGCGGTCCGCGCGCCGGTGAGCGCGTTGGCGACCATGTCGGAGGAGGCGTCGACGCCGACGCCGCCGATGCCGGGGCTGCCCAGGTCGCCGCTGCCGGTGAGCGTGAGGGTGCCGCCGGCGGTGTGCTCGGTGCCGGGACCCGTGGTCGGCACCTCCGCTCCCGGGCCCTGCAGCCCGCTGGGCGGCGACGTCACGTCGGTGAGCCGCCAGCCGCCCGGCGCGCCCGGGCTCACGGCGACCCGCGTGAAGTCGGCCCGGCCCGTGGTGGGGACCGCGCTTCCCACCGTCCTGCGCGGGCCGTCCCGGTGCAGCCGCGCCACGGGCGGCGAGGTGACGAAGATTCCGGCCCGTACGGTGGCGGGCAGTCCGCTGTCGCCGACCGTGGCCACGGTGTCCCAGGTGCGGCCGTCCGCGGACTCCTGGCCCGTCACCCGGTGGCCGGTGCGCACCAGCCGCAGCCAGTAGGGCGCGCGCGCCTTGGCGTCGCCGAGGTACTCCTTCTTCGGGCCGGCCTGCATGCGTACCCCGTGCCCGGGGGTCACCATCAGCGACACCGACGGTGAACCGCCGACGGCGTCCGCCTTGAGCATCACGCCGGCCTTGGCCCACGGCGAACTGTCGCGCTGTGTGCCGACGAGCGCGGTGACGCTCACGTCGCCGGCCGCGGGCCGGTGGAGGAAGGTGAAGGCGTCGAGCGTCTTCGGGCCGCCGTAGCCGGTATGGCTGCCCTGGGCGGACAGCAGTCCGATCAGCACGGTCAGCGCGACCGTGGCGAGCAGGGCCACCGACGTGCTGCGCACCGAGCGCAGCTTGGTCCATTCGGCGCGCACGGCGCGGATCAGGTGCGTCATCGCCGCGGCCCCGTCTCGTCGGCGCGGACGGGCGCGTGGGGCGCGGGCCCTTCGGGAGGGGGCGCCGCGGAGCCGGACGCCCCGGACGCGGGGGCCGCGGGGTCCTCGGGGGCCGCGGGGCCGGAGGCGCGGAACTCGGCCGCCTCGCGGGTCAGGTCGAGGTAGGCCTCCTCCAGCGACGCCCGGTGGCGCGCGAGCCCGTCGAACGGCACGCCGTGCGCGCCCAGTTCGACGGCGACGTTCTCGGCGCTCAGCCCGGACACCGTCAGCGAGTCGGCGCCGAGTACGCAGACGGTGGCGCCGGCCGCGGCCAGGACGGTCATGGCCTCGCTCCTGCGGGAGGTCCGCAGCATCACCCGGTCGTCGGAGGCGGCGGCCAGCAGGGAGGGCACGTCGGTGTCGGCGAGCAGCCGGCCGCGGCCGATGACGACCACATGGTCGGCGGTGTCCTCCAGTTCGCCCATGAGGTGGCTGGAGACCAGGACCGTGCGGCCCTCGGCCGCCAGCGACCGCAGCAGGCCGCGGATCCAGCGGATCCCCTCGGGGTCCAGGCCGTTGACCGGTTCGTCCAGGATGAGGACCTTCGGGTCGCCGAGCAGCGCCCCCGCGATGCCCAGCCGCTGCCGCATGCCGAGCGAGTACCCCCCGACACGTTTGCGCCCGGCCGCTCCCCCGAGTCCCACCAGTTCCAGCACCTCGTCGACCCGCCGGGCCGGCAGGCCGTTGTACCGGGCCTGCCACAGCAGGTGGGCGCGTGCCCGCCGCCCGGGGTGCACCGCCTCCGCGTCGAGCAGCGCCCCCACCACGCGCAGCGGCTCGTCGAATTCGCGGTACGGCCGGCCGCCGATCAGGGCGCTGCCCCCGTCCGGCGCGTCGAGCCCCAGCATCATCCGCATCGTCGTGGACTTCCCGGCCCCGTTGGGGCCGACGAAGCCCGTGACCTTCCCCGGCTCGGCGGTGAACGACAGCCCGTCCACCGCGGCCGTCCCCCCGTAACGCTTGCGCAGATCGCGCACCGCGATCGTCAACTCGTCCATGTGCCGAACCTATTGAGCCGGAGCCGCCGTGCCGTCCCGCCCACGGGGAGTCTTCGGGGCGGCGGCCTCCCCCGTGCGGGGGAGGCGCGCACGGCCGCCCCTTTCCGATAATGGGCAGGTGAGATGGCCAGACCGCGCCTCCCGGCTGGGCAGGCGAGTCGCCGGCGGCGTGCGGCGAGCCGCGGACGCGCCCGACCTCCCCCTGGTCGCGGCGGCGGTACTGGCGGCCCTGGCGCTGCTGCAGGCGGCCGCGGGGCCGGCCGCCGACGGGTCGCGCGCGTCCTCGGTCGCCGGCACCGCCCTGGCCCTGGCCGTCGGCTCGACCGCTCCGCTGGCGTTCGCCCGGGCGCACCTGGTGCCGGCCGCGGCGGCCGTGGCCGCCGCTGTGCTGCTGACCCCGCTGAGCGGCGCGCTTCCCACGGTCGCCGGGATGGCCGCGCTCGCCGCCGTACTGCACCTGGTGGGCCTGCGCTGCGCCCCGCCGGTGGCGCTGCTGTTCGCCGTGCCGTTCGTGGCGTACGCGGTCGCGCCCGTGGCGGCCGAGCCGGGCGGGAAGGCGCTCGCGGTGTCGTTGCTGGCGGGCGCGGCGGCGGCGCTGTCCCTGGGAGCCGCGCGCCGCCGCGGCCGCGAGACGGCGGCCCGTACGGTGGCGGACTGGGCCTACGCCGACACGCTGCTGCAGAACGCCGCTCGCGGCGAACGCGCCCGTATCGCCCGCGAGTTGCACGACATCGTCGCCCACCACATCAGTTCGCTGTCCGTCCAGGCCGAGACGGCGCGGCTGACCACGCCGGGGCTGCCGCCGCTGGGCGCGGAGCGGCTGCTGGCCATCGGCGAGACGGCCCGCCTGGCGCTGACCGAGATGCGCGGGCTGCTCGGGGTGCTGCGGGAGGACACCGGGGACGCCGGGCCCGCCCGCGATCCCCAGCCGGGCCTGGACCAGTTGCTGGCCCTGGTGGACGGGGCCCGCGACGCCACGGGCGCGGTGGTGCGGCTGACGGTCAGCGGGCACGTCCGCCCGCTGGACCCGGGCGTGGAACTCGCCGCGTACCGCATCGTCCAGGAGGCGCTCACCAACGCCCGCCGCCACGCCCCCGGTTGCGCGGTCGACGTGGAACTGCGCTATGCCCGGAGCGCCGTGCGCATCCGCGTCCAGGACGCCGGCGCCGGCGGGTCGCCGCGCGCGGGCGGCCACGGCCTGCTCGGGATGCGCGAGCGCGCCGCGGTGCTCGGCGGCACGGTGGAGGCCGGGCCGGGCCCGGCGGCCGGATTCCTCGTGACCGCGCAGCTCCCGGTGGCCCCGGCGCCCGCGGTGAGGGCGACGCCGTGACCGCCGCGCCGCGCCGCCGTCCCCGCCGGGTCGCGCGGGCGGCGGCATGACCGCCCCGCCGCCGCCGGGGCGTACCGTGCGTGTCGTGGTGGCCGACGACCAGGACGTCGTACGCGCCGGGTTCGCGGCGCTGCTGGCCACGCAGCCGGACTTCGAGGTGGTCGGGAGCGCGGCGGACGGCGCCGCGGCGGTGCGGCTGTGTGCGGCCGTGCGGCCGGACGTGGTGCTGATGGACGTGCGCATGCCGGTCCTCGACGGCATCGAGGCCACCCGCCGGATCACGGCGGCCGCGCGGGACGGCGAGGGGCGGGGCGGGGACGAGCGGGACGGGGACGGGCGGGAGCCAGGGCCGGGCGGGCCGCGGATCGTCATGCTGACCACCTTCGACCTGGACGAGCACGTGTACGACGCCCTCGCCGCCGGGGCGAGCGGCTTCCTGCTCAAGGACATGGCGGCGGAACGCCTCTTCGACGCCGTCCGGATCGTGGCGGCCGGTGAGGCGCTGCTGGCCCCCACCGTCACCCGCCGCCTGATCGGGGAGTTCGTCCGCCTCGGGCAGCGCCGCCCCGGGCCGGCCGCCGCCCTCCTGGCCGCCCTCACGCCGCGCGAGACCGACACCCTGCGCCTGCTGGCCGAGGGCCTGTCCAACGCCGAGATCGCCGAGCGCCTCGTGGTGAGCGCGGAGACCGTGAAGACCCATGTCAGCCGGGTGCTGGCCAAGCTCGCCGCCCGCGACCGCGCCCAGGCGATCGTGCTCGCCTACGAGTCGGGCCTCGTCGTCCCGGGAGTCGCCGGGCGGTGACCGTAAGTGACGGGTGCCGTCCCCCGGACGGGTCAGCGCTGCGGGCGGGGCGGCCTCCGGCGTGTTTCCGTGGGAGGGATCAGTGCACGCGAGAAGCAGCCTGAGCCGGTCCGCCGCGGGCCGGCGGGAAGCGAGTGGCCATGGCGCAAGGACGCACGGCGAGCTCGACCGGGCCGATATTCGGTGGGCTGCTCGGGGAGATGTCGGCGGAGTTCGCGGGGACGATGATCCTCATCCTTTTCGGTGTGGGCGTGGTCGCCCAGGTGGTGGCCGGCGGCGCGCTGACGACTCCGCCCGGCGGGCTGGGGGGTCACGACTCCATCGCCTGGACCTGGGGCCTGGGCGTCACCTTGGGCGTGTACGTGGCGGCGCGGCTGAGTGGCGCCCATCTCAACCCGGCGGTGACGCTGGCGCTCGCGGCGTTCAAGGGCTTCTCGTGGCGGAGGGTGGTGCCGTACTGGTGCGCCCAGTTCCTCGGCGCCTTCGTCGCCGCGCTCGTCGTGCGCTGGGACTACACCGAGGTGCTGGGGCACGCCGATCCCGGGCACACCATCAAGACGCAGTTCGTCTTCTCCACCCTGCCCGGCAACGGCAACCCGGCGGCCGGGGTGCACGAGTGGGGGGCGCTGCGCGACCAGGTCATCGGCACGGCGATCCTGCTGATGCTGATCCTCGCGCTCACCGACCTGCTCAACAACCCGCCGCGCGCCAACCTCGCGCCCTACATCATCGGCCTGGTGGTGGTGGCGATCGGCATGGCGTTCGGTACGGACGCCGGGTACGCCATCAACCCGGCCCGCGATCTCGGACCCCGGCTGGCCAGCTACATGACCGGTTACGGAACGGCTTGGCGGGACCAGTGGGGGAACCTGTACTGGTGGGTGCCGATCGCCGGGCCGCTGATCGGCGGTCTGGTCGGCGCCGCCCTGTACAGGCTGTTCATCGGCTTCTTCCTGCCCACCGCCGAGCCCGAACCTCCGGGACGGGTCCCGGCTCCCGAGGGCTGACACTCACTCACCGGCTCACTCACCGGCCAACACCCCCCCACGAGAGGCAGCACAGCCATGGCGGACTTCGTCGGCGCGGTGGACCAGGGGACCACCAGCAGCCGTTTCATGATCTTCGACCACGACGGCAACGAGGTGGCGAAACACCAGCTGGAGCACACGCAGTACCTGCCGCGCCCCGGCTGGGTGGAGCACGACCCGGTGGAGATCTGGGAGCGGACCAACGTCGCTATCCAGAACGCGATCCGCTCCGCGGGCATCTCCGCGTCCGACCTCGCGGCCATCGGCATCACCAACCAGCGCGAGACCACCGTCGTGTGGGACCCGCGCACCGGCCAGCCGTACGGCAACGCCATCGTCTGGCAGGACACCAGGACCGACCGGATCGCCTCGGCCCTGGAGCGGGACGGGCACGGCGACCTGATCAGGCGCCGGGCCGGCCTGCCGCCCGCCACGTACTTCTCCGGCGGCAAGATCAAGTGGATGCTGGAGAACGTCGACGGCCTGCGGGAGGCCGCCGAGCAGGGCAACGCGGTGTTCGGCACCACGGACTCCTGGGTGCTGTGGAACCTCACCGGCGGCCCCAACGGCGGCATCCACGCCACCGACGTCACCAACGCCAGCCGCACCATGCTGATGGACCTGGAGACGCTGGACTGGGACGACGAGCTGCTGGAGATCTTCGGCATCCCGCGGGCGATGCTGCCGACCATCCACCCCTCCTCGCACCCGGAGGCGTTCGGGGTGACCCGCACCACGCGGCCCACCCGTACCGAGGTGCCGATCGCCGGTGTGCTCGGCGACCAGCAGGCGGCCACCGTCGGCCAGGTGTGCTTCGCCGTCGGCGAGGCCAAGAACACCTACGGCACCGGCAACTTCCTGCTGCTCAACACCGGTACGGAGGCGGTTCGTTCGGAGCACGGCCTGATCACCACGGTCGCCTACAAGTTCGGTGACGCGCCCGCGGTCTACGCGCTGGAGGGCTCGATCGCCGTGACCGGCGCGGCGGTGCAGTGGCTGCGCGACCAGATGCACGTCATCACGGACGCGGCCGAGAGCGAGCGGCTGGCCAAGACCGTCGAGGGCAGTGACGGCATCTACTTCGTGCCGGCCTTCTCCGGGCTGTTCGCCCCGTACTGGCGCTCCGACGCGCGCGGCGCGATCGTCGGCCTGTCCCGCTTCCACACCAACGGCCACCTGGCGCGGGCGACGCTGGAGTCGATCTGCTACCAGAGCCGGGACGTGGTGGACGCGATGGAGCAGGACTCCGGTGTCCACCTGGACGTGCTCAAGGTGGACGGCGGCGTCACGGCCAACGACCTGTGCATGCAGACGCAGGCCGACGTGCTGGGCGTGCCCGTCAGCCGCCCGGTGGTCGCCGAGACCACGGCGCTGGGCGCCGCGTACGCGGCGGGTCTCGCGGTCGGCTTCTGGCGCGACACCGACGAGCTGCGCGAGCACTGGCACGAGTCGCGCCGCTGGGAGCCGCAGTGGTCGCAGGAGCGGCGGGAGGCCGGCCACGCGGGCTGGCAGAAGGCCGTGGAACGCACCCTGAACTGGGTGGAGGTGGACTGAACCCCGCCCTTCCCGCGCGCTCCTCCTCGCGGGGCGCCCCGGTGCCGGAAACGGGCCGGGGCGCCCCTTTCGGCGTCTCCGGAAGGGGCTATGCGCAGGCGGGGGGCGGGTGCCAGACTGCGTCACCGTAACCGTATCCGCAGATCGGACAGTCGGGTCCGGACAGCGGGCGCGGCGAGGCGGGCCGCCCGCGGCCGGGCGGGCGCCGGATCGGACAGGAGGACCATGGCGGACGCGCTGATCATCGGGAGTGAACGCAGCGACGTGGGGCTGCCGGCCGGGATGGAGATCCTGCGGCGCGGCGGCTCGGCGCTGGACGCCGTGGAGGCGGCGATGCGGCGCTGCGAGGACAACCCCGCCGACCACTACGTGGGGACGGCCGGACTGCCCAACGCGCAGGGCGTGGTGGAACTGGACGCCTCGCTGATGCTGGGTTCCGGGCGGCAGTTCGGCGCGGTCGCCGCGCTGCGCGACTACCCGAACCCCATCTCGGTGGCCCGCGCGGTCCTGGAGCGGCTGCCGCAGCACGGCCTGCTGGTCGGGCAGGGCGCGGCGCTGTTCGCCGAGGAGTGCGGGTTCACCACGGCCGACCTGCTCACCGACGCCTCCCGTGAGCAGTGGCGGGAGCAGGTCGCCGACTCGCGCGAGGCGGTGGAGGGCGAGAACACCGCGGCGAGCGAGGGCGACCGGCGCTACCGCGAGAGCGCGCTCGCCCTGATCCGCCGGCTCGCCCCGCACGACGGGCCCTGGGGCACCATCAACATCATCGCCCTCGACTCCTCGGGTGAGATGTGCGTGGGCGTGTCCACCTCCGGCTTCCCGTACAAGTACCCGGGGCGGGTGGGCGATTCGGCGCTGCCCGGCGCCGGCAACTGGTGCGACCTGCGGGCCGGCGGCGCCGCGTGCACCGGCCGCGGCGAGCTGAGCATGCGCGGCGGCACCGCCCGTACCGTCGTCGACCTGATGGCGGCGGGGCACGAGCCGGCCGAGGCGTGCCGGGCCGCGCTCGCCGACGCGGCCACGCTGCCCGACGAGTTCCGCTCGGAGCTGCGGGCGCTGGCGCTCACCCCGGACGGGCGGCACGGCGGCGCGGCCGGCCAGGAGGGCAGCGTCTACGTCCTGATGACCGAGGCGTCCACGCAACCGGAGTTCCGCCCCCGGGTGGTGCTGTGAGTGCCCGCCCCGCCGCCGGGAAGCGGACGGAACGGGTGAACCGGGCGAACCGGGCCGCGAAGGGAGACCTCCGGTGAAGATCTTCGTCTCCTCCGACATGGAGGGCACGGCGGGCGTGGTGGACTGGTCGCAGTGCCGCCCCGGCCAGCCGGAGTACACGTACTACCGCACGCTGCTGCAGGAGGAGGTCAACGCCGCCATCGAGGGCGCGATGGCCGGCGGCGCGAGCGAGTTCCTGGTGAACGACTCGCATTCGACGATGTCCAACCTGCGCCCCGACGCGCTGGCCGGCCGGGCCCGCTACCTGGCGGGCCGGCACAAGCCGATGTACATGATGCAGGGCCTGGACGCCTCCTTCGACGGCGTCTTCTTCGTCTCCTACCACGGCTCGATGTCCGGCCCGCGCGCCACGCTCTCGCACACCTACAACCCGCTGGCCATCGCCGAGGTGCGGCTCGGCGGCGTGCTCGCGGGCGAGAGCGGCATCAACGCGCTGGTGGCGCTGGGGTACGGGGTACCGGTGCTGCTGGTCACCGGGGACGCGACGACGGCCGCCGAGGCCGAGCCGTTCTGCCCGGGCGCCGTGCCCGCGGTGGTCAAGTCCTCGGTGTCGCGGTTCGCGGCCGACAGCCTCCACCCGCACGAGGCGCGCGAGGTGATCCGCGACGCCGCGCGCAGGGCGGTGGAGTCGCTGCCGGACGCGGCCCTGCCCCGTATCGAACTGCCGGCCACCCTCACGGTACGGATGCGCAATCCCGACCTGGCGGAGATGGCCACCTGGGTCGGCGGGGTGGAGCAGGACCCGGCCGACCCGGTCGCGGTGACCATCACCGACTCCGACCCGATCCGCCTGTACCGCACCTTCGTGACGGTCGTACTGCTCACGCGCGGCATCGCGGAGTGAGCGGGGCCGGGCCGGGGCCGGGGCCGCCGAGCCGGAACCGCGGGGCCGGGGCCGGCGGCCGGTCGACCCGCCCGGCCAGGCTTTCTCCAAGTTCGGGCAAAAGGCCGGGCGGGTGCCCGAGCGGGAAGTTCACATGTTGGCGCCGACGCCGTGGAAGCCGCTCGCGGCCGGCGGGTGGGAGCGCGCCCACGGTCCGCCGCAGGCAGTTCGCCCCCGTCCGGGGCGAATTGATGTTCACTTCTTGACGAGCCGTCCCGCTGACCTGTTGACTCACCGCACCTGGGGTCGCGGTGTGGTGGCCCTGTGTCCAGGAGGCGATGTTCGATGAACGGGTTCAGGCGCGGAGTGCTTGTCGGAACCGCCGTGGTGTCCCTGACGCTCACCATGGCCGCGTGCGGCAAGGCGGGTCACAAGAGTTCCGACGACTCCGCGAGTGCGAGCTCCGGCTCCAGCTCGGGCGGCAAGACCATCGGGCTGCTGCTGCCGGACACCGTCACCGCCCGGTACGAGCGGTTCGACCGGCCGCTGATCGAGGCCAAGGTCAAGGAGCTGTGCCCGGACTGCACGGTCCAGTACGACAACGCCGCCGGTGACCCGTCCAAGCAGGCGCAGCAGGTCAACACCATGATCACCAAGGGTGTGAAGGTCCTGATCCTGGACGCGCAGGACTCCGTCGGCATCAAGTCGTCGGTGCAGGCGGCCGTCGCCAAGGGCATCAAGGTCGTCGCCTACGACCGCCTCGCGCAGGGCCCGGTCTCGGCCTACGTCTCCTACGACAACGAGAAGGTCGGCGAGCTGCAGGGCCAGGCCCTGCTGGACGCGATGGGCTCCAAGGCCACCCCGAAGTCCAAGATCGTGATGATCGACGGCGACCCGGCCGACCCGAACGCCGCCGAGTTCAAGGCCGGCGCGCACAAGATCCTCGACGGCAAGGTCGACATCGCCTACGAGCAGACCGGCCTGTGGAAGGACACGGTCGCCAACCAGAAGATGACCGCCGCGCTCACCCAGCTCGGCAGGAACAACATCACCGGCGTGTACTCGGCCAACGACACGATGGCCGGCGGTATCGCCACCGCCCTGAAGGGCGCGGGTGTCAGCGTGCCGCTGACCGGCCAGGACGCGGACCTGGCCGCGCTCCAGCGGATCCTGGTGGGCGCGCAGACGTCCACGATCTACAAGGCCTACAAGCCGGAGGCCGACGCCACCGCCGAGATCGCGGTCGGCCTGCTGCAGGGCAAGGACGTCACGTCCGTCACCTCCACGACCCTCACCAGCGGCTCGGGCGACAAGGTTCCCTCCAAGCTCCTGACGCCCGCGTCGGTGACGAAGGCGAACATCAAGGACACGGTCCTCAAGGACGGCCTCTACACCACCGCGCAGCTGTGCGCCGCCGAGTTCGCGCAGCCCTGCAAGGCCGCGGGAATCCAGTAGTCCGGGGCCGGTGACCGGCGGCCGGTGGCCGTCGGTCCGTGACCGGTGAGCCGTGCCCGGTGAGCCATGGCCCGGCCCGGCCACCGGTGGCCCGGGTCCCGCCGACGGCGATCGGCGGGACCCGGGCCGTTCCCGTGCCGGGGCGGTCCCGTGCCGGGGCGGTCCCGCCGCGGGTCCTTTCCCCGGGGCGGGACCGTCAGGTCTCGCCCCGGGTCCGTCAGGAGCGCGCGGCCACCACCCGGTAATGGGTGGTCACCCGGCCTTCGTCGTCCAGGACGTGGAAGGCAAGTGCCGGGGGCTCGTCGAGATGGACGAGGTCGTTGTCGTGGGCGCGCCGCTCCCAGGGCAGTTTGGTCGTGGAGACCACGCCGGGAGCCACCAGCAGCGGGCGCCCCGCGAACGTGGTGACGGCGGCGGTGTGCGCGTGGCCGCACACGAAGGCGGTCAGTACCGGGTGGCGCGCGGCCAGTTCGGCCAGCGCCCGCTCGCCGAACTGGCGGATGCCGTCCACGAAGGGAATGTGCAGCACGGCGGGCGGGTGGTGGAAGCCGACCAGCACCGGCTCGCCCTCGGGCGCGGCCGCCAGCACCCCCTCCAGCCAGGCCAGCGTCCCCTCCTCCAGCGCGCCCTCGTCCTTGCCCGGCACGGAGGAGTCGCACAGCGCCACGGTGAACCCGGCGCCGCGGTACACCTGGTCGACCGGCGCCCGCGACGCGGGCTGCCCGAGCAGGTGCTCCCGGAACGCCGCGCGGTCGTCGTGGTTGCCCGGGCAGGCGAGCACGGGGTGGCGGGAGGCCAGCAGCTCGCGGGCCCGCTCGTACTCCTCGGGCAGCGCGTGGTCGGCGATGTCCCCGGTGACCAGGACGGCGTCCAGGTCCCATTCGACATCCTCCAGGTACGCCATGACCGCGCGGGTGCGCGCCGCGCTGCGCGGCCCGGTGTCGACGTGGACGTCACTGAGGTGGGCGATCACGATCACGGCGGCGTGTCCCTTCCTGCGGGTGTACGGGTCGGGCGGATGCGCGACGGCCCGACGCTACGGCCCGGCCGGACGGGCGGTGAAGGTCCACTCCGGTCCATGTGGCCTGGCTCGCCCGCGGTCCGTGCGGGCGAGGAGGGTGGGCACGAGGGGGGTGGGCACGAGGGGGGGTGGGCCGATCCCGGTCGGCCCACCCCGTCGCGCCGTGCCGCGGCGCCGCTACTTGCGTCCACCGGTGCGCCGCCGTGGGCGACTGTGAGGGTTTCCGCCGGATTGCGGTGCGGCCGAGCGTCCGCCGACACCGCGAGCCGACCACCCGTCAGGTCCCGTGTGTCGCAGGCGTTAACACGTCACGGCGGCAAACCGCCAGGGTCCCGCATTGACCACTCCGGGCGCGCGGTTGGACCTTTGTGCTGGTCAACAGCCCTTCCACAGACCGCCGTCGGGACCGCGCGCGGTTGCGACGACGCAGCCGCGGCCCACCGGCGGCGGGCGGGCACTGTCCCGTACGACTGGAGCCACCCTTGCCCGGAACGAGACGCTTCTTCCCGCAACCACTCACGAGGCGACGCAACCGCACCGCGGCGAGCACCGCCACGGCCGCCGTACTGGCCGTGCTGGCTGCGCTCGCGGTGCTCCTGCCCCAGCAGGCCGTCGCCGCCGCGACCACCGCCGGCTCCCCCTCGGCGCCGGTCGCCGCCGCACCCGCCTGCGGCACCCCGGCGCCGGGTCACTTCGGGTGCTTCGCCATGCGCCGCACCGACACGCGCCCCACGCTCGGCGTGCGACGGCTGACGGCCGGTCGGGCGGCCGCCCCGGCCGGCTACTCCCCCGTCGACCTGCGGTCCGCCTACAACCTGCCGGCCGACGGCGGTGAGGGCGCCACCATCGCCGTGGTGGACGCCTTCGACGACCCCGGCGCCGAGGCCGACCTGGCCGTGTACCGGGCCCAGTACGGTCTGCCGGAGTGCACCACCGCGAACGGCTGCTTCACGAAGGTCGACCAGCGCGGCGGCACCGACTACCCGATCGCCGACGACGGGTGGGCCGGCGAGATATCCCTCGACCTCGACATGGTCTCCGCGATCGCCCCCAAAGCGCACATACTGCTGGTGGAGGCCGACCAGTCGCTGTCGGACTCCCTGGGCGCCGCCGAGAACACCGCGGTCGCGATGGGCGCCCGCTACGTCTCCAACTCCTGGGGCTCCTACGGCGACGACCCGGCCGACCTCGCCTACGACGAGAGCTACTTCAACCACCCGGGCGTCGCGGTGGTGTTCAGTTCCGGTGACGGCGGATACGGCGTCAGCTACCCGGCCTCCTCGCCGTACGTGACCTCGGTCGGCGGCACCTCGCTGGTCCGCGACGGCAGCACCCGCGGCTGGAACGAGTCGGTGTGGAACGGCATCACCACCGACGGCACCGGCGGCCGGCACTGGGGCGCGCCCGGTTCCGGCTGCTCCACGATCGAACCCCGGCCCGACTTCCAGTCGGCGGTGGACTGCTCCGGCCGCTCGGTCGCCGACGTGAGCGCCGTGGCCGACCCCGCGACCGGTGTCGCGGTCTACAACTCCTTCTCCGACGGAGGCTGGAACGTCTACGGCGGCACCAGCGCCTCGGCGCCGATCATCGCCTCCGTCTACGCCCTGGCCGGCTCCCCGGTCACCGGCAGCTACCCGGCCGCGTACCCGTACCACGCGGCGGGCGCGCTGAACGACGTGACGCAGGGCGACGACGCGAGCTGCGCCGACCGCTCGCTGTGCGGTTACGGCACCACGCCCGACTGCGCCCCGCTGTGGACCTGCGCGGCCCGGCCCGGCTACGACGGCCCCACCGGCCTCGGCACCCCGGACGGCACCGCCGCCTTCCGGGCCGGCCCGCACGGCACCGTCACCGGTACCGTCACCGACGCGGCCACGCACGGCCCGGTGGCCGGCGCCACGGTGAGCCTGGACGGCCATACGGCCACCTCCGACGCGAAGGGCGGCTACCGCCTCGACGTGCCCGCCGGTTCGTACGACATGAAGGTCACCGCCTTCGGCTACGGCGACCTGGACCTGGGTACCGTGCGGGTGGCCGACGGCGCCGGCCTCACCGAGAACGCCGCACTGACCGCGGTGCCCTCGCAGACCGTCTCCGGCACCGTGCGCGACGGCGGCGGTCACGGCTGGGGCCTGTACGCCCGGATCACCCTGGAAGGCGTGCCCGGCACGGTGTACACCGACCCGGCGACCGGCCGGTACACGGTGAGGGTCCCCCGGGGCCGCACGTACACCGTGCACGCCACCGCGCTGTGGGCGGGCTACGGGCAGGGCACCACGACCGTCACCGTCGGCGGCTCGCCGGTGACCGGCGACCTCACCCTCCCGCTGAGCACGTCGGGAGCGCTCCCGCCCGGCTACGAGACGCGGTACAGGGGTGGCGGCCTGGAGTCCTTCGCGGCCGCCTCGGCGCCCGACGGGTGGACGGTGCGGAACAACACCTCCGCCGGCGGCTGGAACTTCGACGACCCGCTCAACCGCGGCAACCAGACCGGTGGCTCCGGCCGGTTCGCGCAAGTGGACGACTACGCGCTCGGCTGGGCCCCGGCCGACACCGAACTGCTCAGCCCCTCCTACGACTTCACCGGGGTGAGCGACCCGCAACTGCAGTTCGACACCGCGCTGCCCGCGACGTACCGGCTCGACGACCCGACCGCCGACGTGGACGTCAGCACGGACGGCGGCGCGACCTGGACCACCGTGTGGCACCACACGGACGTGGTGCCCGGCCCGGCGCACGAGACCGTGCCGCTGAGGGCCTACGCCGACGCACCGCACGTGCGGCTGCGCTTCCACTTCGCCGGCTCCCTCACCGGCGTCTGGGAGATCGACAACGTGGCGGTCGGCGCCCCGACCCTGGTGACCCGGCCCGGAGGGCTGCTGGTCGGCACGGTCACGGACGCCAACACCGGTGCCGGCGTGCTCGGCGCGACGGTCGCGGCCGACGCGGTGCCCGCCGACAGCGGCCGCGTGGTGGCCGCGCCCGGTGACCCGGCCGCGGCCAAGGGCCTGTACGCGGTCTTCTCCGGCCGCACCGGCAAGCAGCGCTTCACCGCGGGCCTGCCCGGCTTCGGCTTTCCGCCGGAGACCGAGGCCGTGAAGGTGCGGGCGAACGCCACCACCCGGGCCGACTTCGTCCTGCACCCGGCCCGGCTGTCCTTCGGCGCCTCCGCGCTGACCGCGAAGGTACCGGCGGGCCGCAGCCGGACGGTGACGGTGCGGATCCGCAACACCGGCGGGTCGCCCGCGTCCTTCTCCCTCGGCGAGCACGACCTGGGTACGGCGCCGGCCGCCGGCCCCGGCGCCGCGGCTCGGCGGGTGCCCTCGACGGTGACCCCGCAGGACCTGCTCACGTCCGCCACCGCGGCCCGGCCGGCGGACACCCGTTCGGCGGACACGCCGGCGCCGGGCGCCGATCCGGCGGCGGATCCGGCCTGGTCGCCACTGGCGGACCTGCCCACCGGTTCCTTCGGCGGGATCGCGGCGGTGCTCGACGGCACCCTCTACGAGGGCCTGGGCGAGGAGCCCGGTGGTGTGTGGAGCAACGCCTTCCGCTCCTACGACCCGGCGACCGCCACCTGGCGCAGCCGGCCGGGCCCGGCGACGCGCCGCGTCTACCCGGCCTACGGCGTCATCCGCGGCAAGCTGTACGTCACCGGCGGCCGCGACGCCTCTGGCGCGCCCATCACCGGTGGCGAGGTCTTCGACCCCGCCACCGCCACCTGGTCGCAGATCGCCGACGCGCCGCGCGGCTTCGGCGCCTCGGGCGCCGCGGTCGTGGGCGACCGGCTGTACGTGATCGGCGGCTGCGACTTCGCCGGCTGCGGCTACAGCTCGGTCCAGGTCTACGACCCGGCGACCGACACCTGGTCGGCGGGCCCGCAGTACCCGGAACCGGTCTCGTTCACGGTGTGCGGCACCGTTGCGGGCTCGATCACCTGCGCGGGCGGCGCGTACCAGCCGCAGGGGGCCGCACCCAAGGACACCGCCCACACCTACGTACTGGACACCGCGGCCGGTGCGTGGCGCCGCGTCGCGGACGCCCCCGCGGACTTCTGGGGCGCGACCGGTACGGCGGCGGACGACTCGCTCCTGGTGGCCGGCGGCCAGCAGATCGGTTCGGGCACGATGACCGCCCAGGCGTTCGCCTACCACCCGGACGGCGACACCTGGTCGGCGCTTCCCGCCCTGCCGCAGCCGGTGCTGGGCGCCCAGTCCGCGCCCGGCTGGTTCACCGTCGGCGGCTCGAACGCCTACGGCGTCCCGCAGTCGGCGGTGTACGAACTGCCCGGCTACGACCGGTCGTCCGGCGACGTGCCGTGGCTGACCGAGCGGACCCGGCGGCTCACCGTGCCGGCCCACGCCACCGTCACGGTCCGGGTCACTCTCGACGCGCGGGCCATGACCGCGGCCGACGCGGGTGCGCACCGGGCGGAGCTGACGCTGGACGGCGACACACCGTACGGCCCGGTGGGGCTACCGGTGACCCTGTGGGTGGAGCCGCCCGTACGGCACTGACCGCGGCCGCGGGCCGTGCGTGACCCGGGGGCGGGCCGGCTGCTTCGCCGGCCCGCCCCCGGTGCCCCGCCGCCCGCCGTCCCGCCGGCCGCGGGCGGCAGCGGCGGGGTCAGCCCGCCGTGCCGCGGCCCGCGCCGTCCTCCTCGGGGTGCCACCAACCGCGGCCGGCGAGCAGCACTCCCGCCTGGAAGCGGCTCGCCGCGCCGAGCCGGCCGAGCAGGGCCTGTACGCGGCGCTGGACGGTGCGCAGCCCCATGCCGAGCTGGCGGGCGATCGCCTCGTCCGGCAGGCCCATCGCCAGCAGCGAGATGATGCGCCGTTCCTCCTCGTTGACGAACTCGCCGGGACCGACCGGCGCGGTCCGGCCCGGCATGTAGGGCTGGGCCTGGCTCCACAGCGACTCGAAGAGGGTGGACAGCGCGTCCAGCAGGGCGGAGGGGTGCACCAGGATGCAGGCGTCCAGCACCTGCGGTGTGGCCAGCAGCGGGATCAGGGCGGCCTGGTCGTCGGCGATGATCAGCTTCATGGGCGCCTCGGGCAGGAACCGGACGTCCTCGCCGGCCGCGATGTCCGCCTCGACGCGTTCGATGGTGCCCGGCATGCTGAGGGTGTCGCGGGCGTGGATGAACCGGCTGCGCACGTTCCGGCCGGCCACCACGCTGGCGGAGTTGACCCGTTCGCCGTCGCTCGCCTGGGCGTAGGGGGGCGCGTCGATGCCGCGGATCTCCCGCTCGGCGCGGCTGAAGAGCTGCTGGCCGCAGCGCGCCACGCCGTCCCGGCCGCTGATGACCTCGATCAGCGCGGCGGAGTCACGGCCCCGGCGGGCCTCGCGGTGCCGTTCGGTGAGCCGGTTGGCGAGCGCGCGCGCCCGGTGGATGTCCCGTTCCCGGGCCAGCAGCAGCACCTCCAGCGCGTGCTCGGGCGGCAGGGCGGTCCAGCACGACGGGCTGCCGGGCAGCCGGGATATCAGCCCGCCGTCCTCCAGGCGTACCAGGGCGCCGCCCGCCTCGTCGGGGTCGAGGCCGGTACGCCGGCACAGGTCGTCGACGGGCATCGGGGGGTTGTCGACCAGCGTGAAGTAGAGGACTTCAGCCGGGCGGTCCAGGCCCAGGACTTCGAGCATCGCACCTCCGCACACGGTGGCCTGCGGCACCAAGGTGATTGACAGTAGAACTTTATGGTCCCGCCCGGCCCGTCCACCCGGCCCGGCCCGGCCTGCCGGAACGCCGTGCGGGGCGTACCGGCCGATACTGGGCACGGCCGCACCACCGCACGACCGCACCACCGCACGCCCTTCGTCCCTGGAGTCGCCATGGCACGGCAACGGCATCGGGCCTTCGGCGATCGTCCGGCTCCCGCCGACCGCCACGGTGACCGCCCGGCCGATCGGGGCCCTGGTCACGGCGGTGGTCAGGACGGTGGTCACGGCCGCGGCCACGACCGCGGCCGTCCGGCGCCCGGTGACGGCCCGTCCGGTACGGTCGGCCGTCGGACCCTGCTGCTGGGCGCGGCGCTGTGCTGCGCGGGCTGCTCGGGCGGCGGCACGCACCCGGCGCCGACGGCGTCCCCGGCGACACACTCCCCCGCCGGCCGCCCGTCGAGCGGTCCTCTCCCCCCGCTGCCGGCCGCCGCGCCGTGGAGGCCGGGCCCGGGAGAGCTCCAGCCCGCGGCCAAGCTCGCCGCGGTCGAGGCGGTGGAGGCCCTGGGCACGTGGCGGCCCGGGCAGGCCGGTCCCGCGCACGCCGCCGCCCGGTTGACCGCGCTGGGCGTCCCGGCCGCGCGGGCCGCCCGGCTCGCCCGGCAGACCGGTTCGCTGGCGCCGGCCGCGGACGAGGCGGTGGTCCAGGTGATCGACGCCCAGTACGGCGGCCTCCTCAGCGGCTCCGCGAGCGTCCTGGTGGTCTGCGCGCAGACCACCAGGACCGGTGGCACGATCGGGCACGGCGGCACCACCGTGGACGTCCGGCTGGTCCGCGGCGCCGGCGGCTGGCAGGTCACCGCGCTGCACCCGGCGGTCCCCGGACCGCCGGTCGCCCCCGGCGCCCTGGCCCGCGCGGTGCTGGGCGACTCCCGGATCCAGTTGCCTCCCGCCTCGGTCGCCGACGTGCGCAGCGGCCGGGTGCACGACAGCGTGCTGCGCGCGATGACCGTCCTCGCGGGGACCTACCGGATGTCGGTCAGTGTGGTCCGCTCGGGCCATCCGCTGGACGTGTTCGGCACCACCCGGCCCAGCGACCATCCGCGCGGCCGGGCCTTCGACGTCTGGCGGATCGACGGCCGCCAGGTGGTGGACCCGGCGACCCCGCGTTCCCTGATCGCCGCCTTCATGCGCGCGGCCGCGGCGGCCGGCTCGTACAACGTGGGCGGCCCGGTCCCGCTGTCCGGTCCCGGCGATCAGTTCTTCTCCGACGCCACCCACCACGACCACGTCCATATGGGCTTCCTGTCCTGACGGGTCCCGACCGGCCGGTCCCGACGCGCCGGTCCCGAGGAACCGGTCCCGAGGAACCGGTCCCGAGGAGCCGACGAGCCGGCGAGGGGGCGGGGCGCCCCCATGACGCCCCGCCCCCGCTGCCGCCGGCCCGGTCGTCAGCTCAGCAGCTCCACCTCCGCCAGTGAGGTGGCCGAGTCGCCGCCGGCGGTCACCACCAGGCGGTACGAGGAGTACGTGCCGGGGTGCGCGATCCGGAACGGCCTGGTCCGCAGCCGGTCGGCGAAGGACTGGCCGGTGCGGGTGTCCAGGGTCGTCCAGTGAGTGCCGTCGGCCGAGCCCTGGAGTTGCCAGGCCGTCGGGTCCTGGCCCGCGGTGGTGCCCGAGGTCAGCGTGTAGAAGGTGACCTTGTGCCCGGATCCGCCGTAGGTCCAGGTGATCTCGGGCGTGGCGGTCGGGAAGGTGACCCGGGTGTCGGAGGTGTTGTCGAACAGCGCGCTCGCGTCGGTGTCCCCCGTCGCCTTGGCGGTGCCCAGGCCCGGGCCCGTGGTGTCCGCGAGCGGCCGCGGCGCCTGGCCGGCGGGCGTCAGCGACACCGGCAGGGCGTTCTTGCCGCTGCCCCACGCCGAGGGCTTCGGGCCCATGGTGAAGTCGAGCCGGGCGCCGTGGGAGAGCTGCCGCTGGGTCAGGTAGACCTTGTCCCAGTTCTCGCCGTTCACCTTCAGCGACTGGACGTAGACGTTCGCCCGGCTGTTGTTCGGGGCATTGACGACGATGTCCTTGCCGTTGTCCAGGTGGATCACCGCCTTGGTGAACAGCGGCGAGCCGATGACGTAGTTGTCGCTGCCGACCTGCAGCGGGTAGAAGCCGAGCGCGCCGAAGACCTGCCAGGTGGAGGTGGCGCCGTTGTCCTCGTCGCCGGGGTAGCCCTGGCCGATCGAGCTGCCGGTGAACAGCCGCTGCTCGATCTCGCGCACTATTCCTTGCGTCTTGGCGGGCGCGCCCGCGTAGTCGTACATGTACGGGATGCCGAACGACGGCTGGTTGCTCAGGCCCAGCTCGCCCATCCGCACGTCACGTGCCTCGATCATCTCGTGGATGGTGCCGCCGTACGATCCGGCGTCGCCGTCCGCGGTCTCCGGGGTGGCGAAGAAGGTGTCGAGCTTGCTTTCCAGGGCCTTCTTGCCGCCGTAGACCGACGCGAGGCCGGCCGGGTCCTGCGGCACGGTGAAGGCGTAGTTCCAGGCGTTGGACTCGGTGTATTCGTAGCCCCAGGTGCGCGGGTCGAAATCGCTGTCGGGCACCCGCCAGGAGCCGTCGGCGGTCCGGCCCTCGAAGAAGCCGACGGACTTGTTCCAGAGGTTGACGTAGTTCCGGGCACGGCCGAGGAAGTACGCGGACTCCTCTTCGTAGCGCCGGCGGTCGGCCGGTGCGGTCTTCGGGTCCTTGGCCAGCCCGGCCGCCATGGTGCCGATGCCGTAGTCGTTGACGTAGCCGTCGAGCGACCAGGAGACGCTGCCGTCCGTCCCGGTGCTGGTGTAGCCGGTGAACTCCGAGGTGGCCAGGCCCTTGCGGCCCACGCCGGAGGCCGGCGGCACCACGGTGGCGTTCTTGACCGCGGCCTCGTAGGCGGCCTTGGCGTCGAAGCCGGTGACGCCCTTGGCGTAGGCGTCGGCGAAGGCCACGTCGGAGCTGGTGCCGGTCATCAGGTCGGCGTAGCCCGGCGAGGACCAGCGGGCGGTCCAGCCGCCGTCCTTGTACTGCTGTACGAAGCCGTCGGCCAGCTCGCCGGCCTTCTTGGACTCCAGCAGCGAGTAGGCGGGCCACTCGGTGCGGTAGGTGTCCCAGAACCCGTTGTTGACGTAGACCTTGCCGGTGACGATCTTGGCCCCGGTCTGCGTGGGGGTGCTCGGGCCGGCCGTGGAGAACGGGCTGGCGTACCGGTAGACGGGGTGGGCCGGTGTACCGGTGTTCTCGTACGCGGAGTTGGGGTAGAGGTTCATCCGGTACAGGTCGGAGTAAAGGGTGGTGAGCTGGTCCTCGCTCGCACCCTGGACCTCGACCTTGCCGAGCCGAGCGTTCCACTGCCGCTCGGCGCCGTCCTTCACCGCGTCGAACGAGGTGCCGGCCGGGATCTCCTGGTCCAGGTTCTTCCTCGCCTGGTCGGCGCTGATGAACGAGGTGGCGATCCGCATGGTGACGGTCCTGTCGCCGCTGGTGTCGAACCGGGCGTAGCCGGTGACGTCGTCGCGGCCCTCGCCGGTGACCTTGGTGGCGGTCTGCGGCGCGCGGTCGAACTCGGCGTGCACGTACATCCGGCTCGCACCCGCGGACAGGCCGCTGCGGTAGTCGGCGTAGCCGTCGAGGGTGCCGTGGGCGGCGTCCAGGGTGAGGCCGCCGTCGTTGGTCACGTTGTCGAAGAGCAGGTCACCGGTGTCGCCGGGGAAGGTGAAGCGGAAGACGGCCGAGTGGTCCGCGGGCGCGATCTCCGCCTTGATGCCGTTGGTGAAGGTGACGCCGTAGTAGTGCGGCCGGGCCACCTCGTCCGAGTGCAGATACGGCAGTGCCCGCTTGTCGCGGTCCAGGCTCGGCGTGCCGGTGGCCGCGGACGGCATGACCTGGAACAGGTCGCGGTCGCCCATCCAGGGGCTCGGTTCGTGGCTGATGCCGAGCGCCTGCAGGGTGGGCAGGTTGTCCGCGTTGTTCTGCGCGGCGTAGCTGTACTCCCAGCTCGCCGAGCCCGCGTCGGTGACCGGGGTGTAGAAGTTGAAGCCGTTGGGGACCGCGGTCAGCGGCAGGTTGTTGCCGCGCGAGAAGGACCCGGAGGAGTTGGTGCCGCGCCGGGTGTCCACGTGGTCGGCGAAGCTCGCCGACCGGTCCGGGGCGGGGGCGGCGCCGATGGCGAGGTCGTCGATCCAGCCCTTGAACTGGGTGGTGTCGCCCGGGTCGGCGCTTCCGGCCGGGTCGTCGTAGGAGAGCAGGATCCGGTCGACGGTCTTGCCGGCGGCGGCCTCGCCGAGCCGCGCGACGACGCGGTTCCACTGCGAGGCATAGAGGATCTTCGAGGTGCCCTGGTCCCTGGCGGTCAGGGGGACGCCGTTCTGGTCCCGCGCCGGGTCGGCCAGGCCGCTGAGGTAGGTGCCGTCGGTGAAGTGCAGGTCGATCGCGGCGTACGTACTGGGGTACTTCAGGTCGCCGCCGGTCAGCTCGGGGAAGATCTCGTACGAGAGCTGGGTGTCCGCGGTGACCGGTATCGCCACGTCGTACAGCTTGTCGACGGCGTGGACGGCGCCGGAGCGGGTGTGCGTGCCCGCGTACTGGAGCGCCTTCAGACCGGTGAAGCCGGTGTCGGGCTTGACGTCGGGGCCGGAGGAGGGGCCGCTGCCGATCTCGGCGGTCATGCCGGGCACGGGGGTGGGCGCCGGCGAGCCGTCCGACAGGATCAGGTCGGCCAACTGCGTGGACCCGGTGTTGCCGCTGTTGGCGGTGATGTCCAGCCGGTAGTAGCGGTACGCGCCGGGGTTCGCGACGTCGTACACGTCGGACTTGAACCGGCCGCCGAACTTCTGGCCGGTGCGGGAGTCGACCGTGGTCCAGGCGCTGCCGTCGGCCGAGCCCTGGAGCCTGAAGTCCTCGGGGTCGCGGTCGGGGAAGTCGTTGGCGGAGGTCAGTGCGTACTTGGTGACGGTGACGTCCTCGCTCAGCCGGTACCGCAGCCAGCCGCTGGTGGCGAAGGTGAGCCACTTGGTGGCCGGGTCCTCGTCGGCCGCCTTGGGCGCCGTCTCATTGGGCGGATTGTCACTGCTGGCGGTGACTTCGGTGATTTTGTCCTTGACGCTGCCGGGCAGTACGGGCACGGTGCCCGCGGTCACCCCGGAGACCATCGGGTTGCCCTGGGCGTCGGTCTCGGCGGCGCCGGTCCAGGTCGGCGGGGTGTCACCGGACTCGAAGGACGTGCTGAAACCGGCGGCGCCGTCGTCCGGTCCGGCGGACGCGGCGCGCGCGAGGGCGGACCCGGGCACGGTGAGGACCAGGGAAACCGCCGTGGCCAGCAGGGATCTGGCGAGAGCGCGGCGGACCGGACCACTTCTCATGCGGTGCTGCCTTTCTGCGTGTGACGCGGGGGTGGTGCCCGGCGTCCCGCCCGATTCATTCAGCAGGGCGGGGCGCCGCTCAATGACGCAGGTCACAACCGGTGCGACCCGCGGCCGGGTGCGGCCGGGCCGGGTACCGCGGTCGCGTCCTCCACTCGTTTTGACAACGTTGTCAGAATGCCGAGCGCATCCAGGCGGGATCCTTGAGGGACTGGAGGACGCAGGGACATCCCAATGGGACGTCAGGCATCCTGTCCCCAACCCGCCCACCCGTCAAGGCATCGGGAACGGCGGGTTCGCCGGGCCGCGCCTGGCCGTGACCTGGCGGTTCTGCCGCGAGGGACCCAACCTCCGGTCCGGGCACGGCAGTTGGCGAGCCTGCCGGGAGGGGTCGCGGAGGTGCCCCGGGCACACGTCGGGCGGGCCGTCACGTACCGGGGAGGCGACGGGGGCGCGCCGTGGGGGCGGACCTCGCGGGTCCGCCCCCACGGTTCACGGGACCACCGAGGGCCCTCGTGTGCTCAGCTCACGTTGACGGCGGTGTCGTCGATGACGAAGGAGGTCTGGAGGCTGGAGTCCTCGGTGCCGGTGAAT
>NZ_JAINVH010000079.1 GCF_020400825.1 Streptomyces sp. HPF1205 | reverse complement strand
TCAGGTCCAACCCGCTACACCACTTCCAAGGACGCAACCCACCGGGAGCGTCCCAACCCACCCGGAAGCACCGGACGCTTCAGTCCTCCTCGCTACAACCGGCAGACCCAGGCAGGCAGAGTCACGAACGGTCGCCCTTGCGCAGATTGGCGAACGGCAGCTTGCCGTGGCGGAGGACGAACTCGTCGATCAGCTCGGCTTCCGCCCGGATCGGCCGCACTCCAGGAGTCGTACGCCAGGCGACCAGGAGCGAAGACGAGTCCTGAAGCTGCCAGATGTAGCGACCGCCCCAGTGCCCGGATGACCCCGCGCCCGACCTGACGTACTGCCGCAGCCGACCCCTGAGGCCATGCCGAGAAGCCGCCCCCGCGTCAGCCTTGCCGATGTAGATGACGTGCGCCCCCCGAACCCACTTGGCGGCCAATTGCTCGATCCGGACCGTGGGGTTGCGTGTCCCCCTCCACCCGGCAGGGCTCGTGTCCAGGAAGTCCGGAGCGGCCAGCGACGGCCTGAACACCACGTAGACACCGCTCTCGTCAGGGACGGGGGCGCTACGCAGCTGTTCGAAGGCCATGAACCCCGAGAAGCCCCGATCCTCAAGGTCGCGCTGAGTCAGTCCCGTGGCTGCCTCCAATGCAGGTCCCCCCATGCAAGTACTGCCGACCTCTGCAAACGGCCTGTGCAGCGGATGATGTCATCGACGTATAGAGCTTGGCCCTCGGGTCAGCTGTCCGGAAGCCCCGTCGTGGACCACTCGTTGGCGAAGTGCTCCATCTGCTTCAGGACCAGGCTGACGGCCTCCGGGCGGCGGTCCGGCGGGTAGTTATGGCGGGCCAGGAGACGCTTGATCGCGCTGCGGAGGCCGGCGCGGACCGGTTCGCGGGCGATCCAGTCCGGCTTGAGCTTCTTCTGGACCTCGGCGACGAGATCGCGCGCGATGGCCGCCAGGACCTCGTCGCCCATGAGCTGCTGCGCTGTGCCATGGTCGGCGACCGCGTCGTAGAAGGCGAGCTCCCGCCAGTTCAGCGGCGGGTCGAACTTCTCACCGCGTCTGGCGTCGTCGACGACCTCCCTGGCCATCTCGACGAGCTTGGCGATGAGCTCCGCGCTGGTGTACTGCTGCCGCATGCAACGGGTCATGAGGTCCTGCAGCCGCTCGGAGAACGCCGTTCGGCGGACGATGTTGTGCCGCGTCACCTCGCGCATCTTCTGCTCGACCAGGCGCCGCAGCGCTTCCGCCGCCAGGTGCGGGGTCTCGCTGCTCTGCAGCTTGGCGACGAGGGCGTCGCTCAGGCGCGTCAGGTCCGTGATCCCGCCGGTCTCGACGACGGCCCCGCTTCGTACGCGGTCTTGACCGTGAGGCGTGGAGAACTCGGCCGTGAGTCTCTTCGGGATCGCTCCGGGGTGAAGAAGTTCTGGCGATACGGCCATGCGCTCACGACCCAGCCGTGTCCTGGACGGGGTCCGGGCCGGCCGTCCACACCAACTGTGTGCAGTGGATTTTGCCGCGCGCCTGGTAGGCGGGGGCGACGACGAACACGGGGGTGCCGTCCTCCGGCGCATCGAGCCACGGTTCCCGCTGGTCGGGACTGAGCGACTCGGGCGAGAGGTCGAAAACCCAGGTGGGATCGCCGCCCAGGTACTCCGCTCGTCTCCTCAGTTCCATGGCCGCGCCGCAGAGGCGTCCGGCGGCCTCGTGCGCGGGGGCCAAAGACAAGATTTCCTCCACGACCTCGGTATTGGGAGGTTCCTGGCCGAAGAGCTCTGCGCATACGGCGCCCATCGTCTCCGCCAGGAGTCTCCTTCGGAGGGCGCGGTCACCGCCGGCCCCGCGCAACGACTCCCGTACCGTGCTGTGCACCTTCTGCTCACGGAAACTGCGGTAGGCCTCGGCGATGTCGTGGTGGTGGACATCCAGGTCCGTCGCGACGTCCTCGCGCTGCTGACCGTGCCGTGCGAGCAAATACTGGATCTTCGCTTCTTGTCTCTCGACGTTCTCCCGCATTTTACGGAACTCGTCGCTGAGCGCTCGGTGTTGTTCCTCGAGCGCCTCGATCCGCCTGGTTTTGCGTTTGATGATTTTGGCGAGCCGCATCATGAGCGCCTCCAGGTCCTGCTGGTCGTCGAGATCTAAATCCGCCAAGTAGTCCGCGAGATACGACGTCATATCCTCACCATCTGGGATCGAACCTCACTGACGTTTCCAGCGTCTCTCCGGTTTCCAGAACCTTCGCCGTCACTTTGATCTGAGTGCCGCCGAACCGCATGGACACCTCGACCTTCCGCTCGGCCCGGGGCAGCTTCCTGACGGCCGGCGGAAGTTTTACCACCAAGGTGCCCATACGAACCGTCCCTCGGTCGGTTACGTACCGGGGGTCGTGCTCAGTGGTTCGATAGATCGGGAACGGCATCTCGGTCTGGTCGTTCTTCATGGGGATGTAGACGCGCTTGACCTCTTCGTCCACCTCCACCGGATCCCCTATGTGGACGAAAACGCGAAAGCGCGTCGTGCACACTTCCACGCCGCCGTCGTCGGTCTTTTTTGAGTCCGGCGGATCACCCTTTTCGAACGGCCGGCAAACATCGCATCCGTAGGTGTAGCGGGTGCGGCGAATCCGGAATTCGGACGGGTCGTAGGCGAAGTGCACGGCGCCGTGGAGAACCGCCCGGGCAGGAAGGGGAGGAACGACGAATCGCACCCGATCACCGTCGTCGAACCTCTCGGCCATCCGGCGTTGGAAGTACCGGGACTGTGCGAATCCCCCCACCCCCAGCAGGCGGACGTTGCCCGGCGCGCCGACGAGCGCACGTTCCAACTGCCTCTCGACGAGGTTCATCATCGGGTCCAGGACCTGGTCGAACAGGCCCAGGAAATCGTCCCTGGATATGACGAAGGCGTCATCGACGCCGTTCTGCCTGCTCGCCAGTGCGTCGAGTCCCTCGTTGCCCATCAGCCGGAAGAGCTTGCCCGGAATGAAGATGTCGGTGTCGCTGGGGTCGTCGGGGTCGAAGTCGGTCTTCCTACGCTCGAACTCCTGGAGCAGACCGTGGAACAAGCCGGGCGCCTTCTCTTCGTAGTCGAGAAGTCGGGAGGCGCCGTCCGAGTGCCCTGGTCTGCTCAGCCGGGACTCCAGGATCTCCTTGCCAAAGGCCAGGTTGACGTACTCCGACCCGAGTTGGTCGCCGTTCGCCCTGATCACCTCGGAGAGGCGGCGGCCGTCCGGCTCCACCTGGTAAGCCGTGGTGTCGACCGTGCCGCCGCCGGCGTCGACGACGAGGATGCGGGTTCCCGCACGGTCCATTCCCCCGCCGGCGAGGGCGTTCCGTGCGTATTGGACCGCCACCTCGGGCTCCAGACCGAGGTGGAGCCGGTGCTCCTCGGTGGGCAGGCCAGCTTGTTCCGCAGCGCGCCGCATGGCCTCGCGCGCCTGGTCGTCCCAGATGGCAGGCACCGTTAGGCACCAGACGATCTCGTCCTCCTGGAAGCCGCCGAGTTGTATCTCCTCCAGCGCCAGGGAGTAGAGCTTATGAAGGTAGGCCGAGATCAGCTTCTCGTAGCGGCCGGCAAGGCTGTCTTTCGCGAGCACGGCCTCGTTGCCCGGGGCCAGGGACATCTTCATCTGGAGCCCCGTGACCAGTTCACCAGTGCCGTCCCCCCGCTGCTGCCGGTATTTCTTCAAGGCAGAGTGCCCCCAGTCGGCGACGGTCGCCTTGCCGTCCAGGAGCAGGGCCGTCCGGTTCTTGGGGTACGTGACGGGCTGGTCACTCCACTGGTCGCGGCTGAGGATCTGGCGCGCGACGGGGTCGTCGTTCTGGTCGCACTTGACCGCCCACGCGTATCCGCTGCCGTACGTCCCGAAGTCGATGGCGGCGGCGACTTTCGGCTCGTCGCTCATCGGGCTCCCCCCATGCCGTGCAGTTGGTCGAGGCGCCGCCGTGCCGCGGCCTCCCGGAGGGCCTCGGCCTTGGCTGTCCCTTCCTTGTCGGCCAGCAGCCCGAACACCCCGAGGAGTTCGCGGAGAGCGGCCAGGTGCCGGGTCCCGTCGTCCAAGGGCAGGGAGGCCAGTTCTGCGAGCACGGTGCGGGCCATGCGGCCGGCCATATCTTTCAACCCGCCCTCGGCCAGGACCCGGGCCTGATGGGCATAGGCCAGGCTGGCGTCGAGTCCCCCCGTGGCGGCCAGGAACTCGTACGCATCGGCTGCGCTGGTCGAGGCCAGGGCACGTTCGGAGTCTTCGCCGGCAGCCAGGAGCATGTGCATCCTGGGCGCCCGCTCGTGGCGCAGCAGGTGGAACCAGTCGCCCAGGTTCCCGGCGGCCAGCGAGAACATCTGGCCGAGCCGGTCACCGATGTCCTGGATCTCGGCGGGATCGTCGGCGGCCGTCAGGGACGTAGGAGGGAAGTTCATGTGCAGCGAGGTGCTTCCCGTTCCCGGAAGAACGTTCCAGGCCGTCAGCGACGGCCATATGCGTCCGCCCTCCTGCGCCTGCCCATAGACCAACACGACGGGCAAGTCGTGGAGCACCTGCTGGATGGCCCGCACGTCCACGTCGAGGCGGTGCAGCGGGCGGTCTATCAGCCCGGCCATCGGCTCAAGGTCGCTATGCCAATGGCTGGTCAGCCAGGCCTGGCGCACGGCGACCACAAAACGGGGACGGTGCTGCGCAGAGACGGCTCCCTCATGATAGAAGGGGGCTATCAGCAGCACTGGTTTCCGGCCGTCACCAGTGGCCTCGACCACGAGTTCCCGGACAGCCTCAGGGGTATGCGAAAACGGACTGTTGGCCAGGTCCAGATCTCGCGTCCGCAACGCTTCGCTGAGTGCCACCTGCACCAGCGCCCGGTGCCATTCCAGGTCCTCGGCCGCCTGCTGCGAAGCGGAGACGAGGGCCAACTGCCTGTTGAAGTCGCGCTGGTTGACGATATCGGTGGCAAGTGCCCTGGCACCGGTTCCCACCACGTCAAGGCCGGCGCTGATCGCCGCGGTCTTGATGTTCTGCGCGGACGCGAGTCTGAGCAGTTGCGCCGCGCGCGAGTGCTTCCGCTCGCCGAGGAAATCGTTGAGCAAGCCCATCCGCACCTCATGGTCTTGCTGCTGCTCGGCCTGCTTGCCTTCTTGGCGCCCCTTGAGCAGGCCGAAAGTGCCCTCAGTCGCCGTATTCCCCCACTCGATAAGCTTGTCGGCCTGCTGGGCGAGTCCCACCAGTCTCACCAGGCGCGAGAATAATCCTTCTTTACTTCCGGCCACGCCGGTACCCCCC
>NZ_JAINVH010000078.1 GCF_020400825.1 Streptomyces sp. HPF1205 | reverse complement strand
TGAGCAGGCCGCCCTCAAATGCGTCTACCTGGCCGTCATGAGCCTGGACCCCACCGGCACCGGACGCAAACGCTGGACCATGCGCTGGAAGGCCGCGCTCCAAGCCTTCGACATCACCTTCGACGGCCGGCTCACCGCCGGACGCCGCTGAACAAAACCAACCGAGTTCCACCGTTCGCTACACAGACCCCGGCTTGGCACACCCGATCCGCCGCGCCCTCTGAACCGACGCGAGGGAACCCCGCGTCACGGCTTCGGCGGCCCGCCGCTCATCTGCTCGGAGCCCGAGGCCGGTCCCGCGCCATTCAGCGTGTCCACGGGCAGCGTGACCAGCGCGGTGGTGCCGCCGGAGTTCTCGCCGCGCAACTGGACGCGGATACCGTGCCGCAGGGACAGCCGGCCGACCATGAACAGGCCCATGCAGTCGGAGACGTCCACGTCCACCGTGGGCGGGTTGGCCAGCCGCTGGTTGACGACGGCCAGTTGCTCGGAGAGCAGGCCCAGCCCGGTGTCCTGGATTTCGATCAGCACCCGGCCGTCAGGCACTGATTGGCCGGTGACCCGGACCTTGGTGTGCGGCGCGGAGAAGACGGTGGCGTTCTCCAGCAGCTCGGCGAGCAGGTGGACCAGGTCGCTGACGATGCGGCCGGTGACCTCCGCCGAGGGCACGGAGAACAACTCGATCCGCTCGTACTGCTCCACCTCGGCGGCCGCGGCGCGCAGGACGTCGACCAGCGGCACCGGGGAGATCCACCGGCGGACGGGCTGCTCACCGGCGAGGGCCAGCAGGTTGTCACCATTGCGGCGCATGCGGGTGCTCAGGTGGTCCAGTTTGTACAGCGAGGAGAGGTGGTCCGGGTCGGTTTCGCGCGACTCCAGCGCGGATAGCAGCGAGAGCTGGTGGTGGAGGAGGACCTGGCTGCGGCGTGACAGGTTGAGCGCCATCGACCTGAACTGCACCTGGTTCGCGATGACGCGGACCACCTCGCGGTGCAGCTCGTTGACCGCCGCGGCGAGTTCGCCGATGTCGTCACGGCCGTGGATGCCGACCGGCTTCAGCGCCGTGTGGATGTCGTTGACCCCCGCTTCGGGCAGCCGCCAGGCCAGGTCCGGCACCTGCCTGCGGGCCATGTCCTGTACGGCGTCCCGTAACTGGCGCAGCGCGGCCGAGCGGCGTACCACCGTGGGACGCACCTTCCTTACGCGGGAAACCGCGTCTTCGAGGATCGCCTTAGCCTGCGCCTCGGCCTTCTCCCGTTCGGCGGCGGCATCCCGGGCCGCTTCCAGCCGCACCCGTTCGGCCTCCTGGTGGGCGCTGTCGAGGTCGGCCATGTGCTGCTCGGCCAGACGTGCCGCCTTGGCCATGCGCCACTGCTCTTCGCGGGCCTGCCGCTGCAGTTCCTCGCGTTCCTCCTGCTCGTGCAGCTGTGCGAGTTCGGCCTCCAGCGCCGTGCACCTCTCCCGCGCGCTGTCACGTTCCCGCCGCGCCTGCGCAAGAGCCGCCTTCAGTTCCTCGATCGTTTGGCGCAGCCGCGCGCACTGCTCCTCAAAGTCGGCCTTCTGCCTGCGGTGCAAGTCCAGTTCCGCGCCGCTGCGCTGCCTGTCGCGTTCGCCCGCGGCTTCGAGCTGCTGGATGCACACCTCCAGTTCGCGCAGCTTGCGCTGCTGGCCGCGGACGTCGGCCCGCAGGTCGCGGATCTGCAGCTCCGCCTCCTCCTTCTGGAGGATCGCGTCCTCCAGCCGGTCGCTGGCCATCTGCTCGCGGTACCTGAGCGGCTGGTCCGCCAGCAGGGCCTCACGGTGCCGCCGGTAGATGTGCCCCTGCAGCTCAGCGGTGACCTCCAATCCATGCGTCTTGCAGGCCGACTTCATCAGGATGTCGAGGAACTGCTTGTCGGGAATGCGCTCGCCCGCGAGGTAGCGGGACACCGACGGCGCGCTGAGGTGGTGGTAGACGGCGAACTGGCGCAGCGACTTCCCCGTGGCCTTGAACAACCCCCGCAGGGCGGACGCGAGATCGCGGACCTCCGGTGAGAGCTCGGGCGCGAGGGATTTGAAGCCCTTCAGATCCTCCGCGTCGCCGAACGGCACCTGCTCGCTGCCCGCACCGTGTTTCCCCACCTGTTCTCCCCATCCTCCCCTGCCCTGTGCACCACAGGCTGCCACGCGTTCGGTCAACCGGGCGCCCGCTGCACCGCCTGCCTCCCCTTGAAGTGTCGTCCCGTCACTCGATGAGGCTGTTGAAGAACGGAACGGCCGCCCCGAAAGCCCCCGCTCCGCACAGCACGGCCTCGGCCGCCCCGGCCCCTGACAAGGCGGTCAGCGCGGCCGCCCCGATCCCGCCCAGGAGGGCGAGCAGGAACACCAGTGCCGACCGCACGGTCAGCAGCGTGCGGTTCATGTGTTCTCCCCTTTCACAACCCGGGCACGTCGGGCCCGCGAACGTCCTGCGAGTGCTTCCCGACGCCCAAGCCTGCAAGGCCGCGCGGCTGTTGCGGGACGGAAACGCGGCCGTTCCCGCGAACGGAAACGGTTTCTGCCAGGGGAAGGGGGTGTTCCCGGGCGGTAACACCCGGGCGTACAGTCATGGAGCCGCAGGGGTCACCCTCTCCCGGCGCTGCGCCCGCGAGCCCGCTACGTGTGGGCGATCACGAAATTGCCCAGGTGACGGCGGTCGTGACAAGCGGTTCTGTCCACTTGCTGTGGAGTCGTGACTGGCTGCGATATCGATCAGTCTGCGTGGAGGATCTGCAGGCGGAGTAGGTCGAAGCCGACGCGTCCGTACCCGTGCCTCTTGACCCGTTTCACCCGGTTTACGTTGCCCTCGACTCGACCGGAGTTCCACTCCATCGTGAGGCCGGCGGTGACGGCGTCGAAGTCCTGGCGGAGCCCGCGGGCGAGGCTGGTCAGAGAGGGGAAGCCCGTGGACTCGGCCCGTCCGAGCCAGTCGGCGAGGTCATGCCCCCTCCGCTCGGTCATCATCTCGGCGAAGGTGCGCACGCAGGTCGCGACGCTGTCCAGTTCCGGGCAGCGGCCAGCAGTTCCTTCAGCCTGCGGGTGCCGTTCTCGTCGAGGTGGTCGGGGTGGCTGGTCAGGAGTCTTGTCGCCTGGCGGGCGGTCAGTTCCTGGACCACGGTCGGCGCCGGTTGGCCGCTGCCGCGGAGGGTCTGCAGGTGGCGGCGGACTGTGCGCTCGCTGCCGTGATAGCCCCTGCCGCGGATCTCCCCGCAGAGCCGGACGGCGTCGGTGCACCCCTCGTTCCAGCGCTGGTGCAGGTAGCCGAGGTAGGGCTGCACCCGGTTCTCACGCTTGCCGGTGCCGGCGGGCAGGTCCTCGGGACTGGCCGCGTGCGCGTAGCGGCGGACCGTCTTGCGGTCCAAGCCCAGTGCCTCGGCGATCGCGGATATCCCCACTCCCTTGCCGAACAGGGCGTGGACGGCTGCGTGCCGCTCACGGCGCTGGACCGCGCGCAGGCCCTCCAGCGCCGGTGGTACCGACAGGGCTGTGCCGCTGACCTGCGCTTCCTGGACTGCCGGCCGCTCCGGCTCCGGGATCTCGGCCAGGCAGGCGCGGTGCGTGAGGACACACTTCTCGACCGCCTCGCACACGTTCTTCCAGATATGGAACCGGTCCGCGACCTGGATCGCGTCCGGACAGGCGGTGCGGACGGCCTCGGCATACGCGCTGGCCCGGTCCCGGCACACAATCTCCGCCCCGGGATGCGAGCGCAGCCATGCGGTCAGCGTCTCCGCAGTGCGGTCGGGCAGCACGCCCACGCGCTCGCCCGTCTCCATGTCCACGATGATCGTCCCGTACACGTGGCCCTTCTTGAAGGCGAAATCATCGACACCCAGGACGCGCGGCGCGGTGCCGACCGGCTCGTCGGGGAGCTTCCGCACCAGCCTGAGCAGCGAGTTCGCGCTCGTCGGGATCGACAGGTGCGCGGCCAGCCGGGCGCCCGGACGCCCGGAGAGGGCCAGCGTGATCTTCTCCAGCGTCCGGTGCAGCAACGCCGTGCGCCGGGCGAACCGCTTGGTTAGCCCCTCGACCTGCTCCACGAACGTCCGGCGATCGCATTCCTGGGCCGGGCATATGAACCGGCGCACGAGCAGGTCGATCACGGCCCGGTGCCCGGACACCGCCACGTCGGCCAGGCGCCTGCGGTATCCACCGTGGACGCGGCCCGACACCGTCCCGCACCCCGGGCACACGGCCTGCCGCGTCGCGGTACGTACCGAGAAGGTCACCAGTTCGTCGTCCACCAGGACGTCGTCCACCACCACCGTGGACAGGTGGGAGAAGGCGCTCCAGAGAACGCTGCAGTCACACGAGCGCCCATCCTTCCAGGCATCGGTGACGGCACGTCACGGCTCCACAGCAAGTGGATCAGAACCGCTTTCCACGACCGCCGTCACCTGCCCCTCCGACCAGCCCTCCCATAGGCTCACGGCGTGAGCGACCGGATACAGAAGATCGTGACGCGACTGCCCGACCTGAAGAGCGTGACCAAGGTGTGGGACATGGCCGAGCGAAGGCTCGATCAAGGCGATGTCGCGTTCGTGGCCGATCTCGGCATCGCCTTGGCCGAGCGATACGGTTCCTCCGCCGCTCAGGTCTGGCAGTACCGCAGTGTTTTCGACTGTCTGCTCCGCCTGCTGACCACGACCTCGGGTCAGGAGTACGTCGAGCAGGCGTTGCGGCTCGTGTCGGCCGCCTCGCCCGGCAATCAGAGGCTGGCCCGCTACACGGCTTCCCTTCTCGCCGATGGCCAGACCGCGAAGGACCTGGCCATCCCCTTCGCCGGCGGCAGCTCACGCGCGGCAGCCTCGGAGGAGCTTCGCGCCTGCCTCGTGCAGGAGTTGGTGCTCAGGGGCGTCACGATCGCGGAGTCGCCGGCGATCGAGTCGTGGGCGACTTCACCGCACTGGCGCCATCATCCGCTCGCGTGGCTGCCGCTGGAGCTGTCGGTGATCGAGGAGACGCCGCCTCTGCCGAGCTACTCAGTGGGTGGGGCCAGTTATTCGATGCCTTACGGGCCACAGGACGGCCCCGGTGTCGCGCTGGGCAGGGTTACGCTCCTGCCGCAAGTGACCGAGACGACAACGGAGGAGTTCAGCGAGGCTGCTACCGCAGCGGTGGCCAACTGGGCGGAGGAGTCCAACGGCCGCAGCGAGGCCGGAATATACGAACTGGCGGAACCAGTTGAGGCGGAGATTCTTCCCGGTTTGTTGGCGGCACTGGGGCTGGAGTGCCTGAGCGGCGTCGGTCCGCGCATGCGCTTCGCCCTCTCCGCCTGTCGACCGGAACACGCCTGGCGCATGCTCTTCGCGGCGGCATCGACCGGTGGCGCGTACAACAACGGCGTCTACGGCGCTTATGGGCGGCTGGCCGCCTGGCGTTCCCTCGCCTCCTTGTCCGGAGCATCCACGACAGCACCGGTCGGTGAAGCGGAGCGAACCATCCAGGAATGCGACTGGTACAGCTTCGGGGCCGCCACGAAGTGGTTCGAGCGCGTGGCGTGGGACATAGGGCTGGTCTCTGTTGCCCCGGGGGCTCGGCGCATCGCTGTGCTGGCAGCCACGGACACGGACTGATCCCGCTGAGGAGCTCGGATTACCCACCGCCCTCCCGGGGTTTGTCGTTGTGGATCAGCTCGGTCATCGTCAGCAGGAGGCGGAAGTATGCGAACGCCTCGGGGAAGGGCCACGGATAGCCCAGTTGGGCAACGTGCCGGCGCAGCTCCGGCAGGCACTTCGTGAGGACGTTCCGTCGACCCTGGTCAAGATCCCCGTCATTCGCGAGATAGGTGGAGACGCAGCCGGTCAGCCACGTGTCCAGCTCGACCAGGTCTGCCTTGGTACCGGCTGGAACGTCGGGAAAGGGGGATCGGCGGTGGGTGGCCCAGAGCCGTCCGACCTCGCCGAGCATCGCCTGCTCACCGTCGGGGCCGGGCCATCTCCACCCGAGCAGGTATCGCACCTCCGCCTGGCGGGGAGTCCTGTGGTGCCGAGCCTTGGCGACACAGCGGCGATCTGCGAACGACGCCACCTCCTGCAGCCACACCGTGCGGCTGGCCTCCAGCTTCTCCAGCGAGTGAAGCAGTGCCGTCTCGTCGTTCCTGAGGTCACCAGCTGTGCTCAGATATGACCACGTTCCGTGAAATCCGAGTGGACAGTAGCAGCCAACTGCGTCCCGCAGAGCTCGGTAGCGCTTGCCGAATGGGAGATCACGGTCACGAACGTGCCTGGCATACCCGCGGAAGCTCATGCGCTGATCATCTCGCAGCCGCCAGTTGTCGGCGGTATGGCGCTGACGTTTTGAACTGCAAAAATACCGATTCAGATCGTCGC
>NZ_JAINVH010000077.1 GCF_020400825.1 Streptomyces sp. HPF1205 | reverse complement strand
GCCGAGCCGCAGGCCAGGGCCGTGAACGCCGTGGACGACGTGGACGCCGCCTTCTGGGACGCCGTCGAACGCGAAGACCTCGAAGAGCTCAGCAGCGCCCTCAGCATGGACGAGGCCGGGCCGCTCGGCGCGATCCTCCCGGCGCTGTCGTCGTGGCGACGGCAGCGCAAGGAGCTGACGCGGACCGACGGCTGGCGGTACTCGATCGCCTGGCGGCCCAAGGAGTTCCGCGGCGCCGCGCGTCTCGCCGGGGCGTGGCTGCTCGTCCTCCCGGAAACCACGGGGGAGGCCGAACTCCACCCGGACCAGGAGCGGTTCGGCGCCGCGGTCGCCGCCGCCCTCACACGGGCCGGCGCCACCGTACACACCCTCGTCCTCGGCCTTGGCGACCGGCAGGACCGTGACCTCGTCGCCGGCCGGCTGCGCGCGGCCGCGGAAGCCACCGGGGGAACCGCGGCCGAGGCGTTCACCGGGATCATCTCCCTGCTGGCCCTCGACGAGCGGCCCCACCCGGACCACCCCGACGTACCCGCCGGCCTGGCTGCCACCCTGACGCTGCTGCAGGCAGCAGGGGACGCCGCCCTCGCCGCGCCCCTGTGGTGCCTGACGCGTGAGGCCGTCGCCGTCACCCGCGGGGACCGGCTCGCCGGCGCGCTCCAGGCGCACGTCTGGGGCCTGGGCCGTGCCGCGGCCATGGAGTCGCCCGAGCTGTGGGGCGGCCTGGTCGACCTGCCCGCAGAGGCCGGCGACGCCGCCTTCGACCGCCTGGCCCGCGTCCTGGCCGACGCCGACGACGAGGACCAGGTCGCCGTGCGCGCCTCCGGCGTCCACGTCCGCCGCCTGGAGCCCACCGCCCCCGGCTGGACGGCGTCCCGGCCGGCCGGCCGCGGCACCGTCCTGGTCACCGGCGGCACCGGCGCCCTCGGCCGGCACATCGCCCGCGCGCTCGCCGCCGACGGGACACCCCACCTGCTGCTCGTCAGCCGCAGCGGCCCGGACGCGCCCGGCGCGGCCGGCCTCGCCGCCGAACTCACGGCACTCGGCTCCCAGGTCACCCTCGCGGCCTGCGACGTCTCCGACCGCGACGCGGTCACCCGGCTGCTCGCCGGAATCCCCGCCGAGCACCCGCTGACGTCCGTCGTCCACACCGCCGGAGTCCTGGACGACGGGGTCGCCGACCGTATGACCCCCGACCGGCTCGCCGCCGTACTGCGTACCAAGACCACCGCCGCCCGGATCCTGGACGAGCTGACCCGCCCCCTCGGCCTCACCGAGTTCGTGCTCTTCTCCTCCGTCTCGGGCACGCTCGGCGGCGCCGGCCAGGTCAACTACGCCGCAGCCAACGCCTACCTCAACGTCCTCGCCGAGCAGCGCCGTTCGGCCGGACTGCCCGGCCTCGCCATCGCCTGGGGACCGTGGGCCGACGGCGGGATGGCCGCCGACGGCGGCGTCGTGGAGGAGCGCACCCGGCGCGCCGGCCTGCCCGCCATGGACCCCGCCGACGCCGCCGCGCTCATGCTGCGCGCCCTGGCCTCCGGCGAGACCGTCACGCCCGTCACGGCCGTCGTGGACATCGACTGGCAGCGGTTCGCACCCGGCTTCACCGCCGCCCGGCCCAGCCGCCTCTTCGACGCCGTGCCCGACGCCGCCGCCGTCCTCGGCAGCGTCCGCCGCGCCGCCGCCGAGGACGCGCAGGCCGGGACGGCGATGGCCGAACGCCTCGCAGCGCTCGCCCCCGCCGAACGCGAGGAGGCCGTGCTCACCCTCGTCAGGACCAAGGTGGCCCTCGTCCTCGGCCACGCCACACCGCGCCGGATCGAACCGGAACGCGCCTTCAAGGACCTCGGGTTCGACTCGCTGACCGCCGTCGAACTGCGCAACCAGCTCGCCGCCGCCACCGGGCTGCGGCTGTCGACGACCCTCGTCTTCGACCACCCGAACTCCGCCGACCTCGCGACCCGGCTGCGCACCGAGCTGTGCCCGCAGGACGCGCAAGGCGTCGACGCCGTGCTGGCCGAGTTCGACCGCCTTGAGGCCGCGCTGACCGGCCTCGACCCGCAGGACGACGACGACCGCACCCGCGTCGCCGTCCGCGTCAACGCCCTGCTCGCCAAGTGGGGCGCCGGCCGGCCCGCCGCGGCGCCCCCGGCCGACGACGCGCCCGTCGCCGACCGCCTGCAGGACGCCACCTCCGACGAGGTCTTCGCCTTCATCGACCGTGAACTCGGCATGTCCTGAGCCCACCGGCTCGGCCGCGCACCGAATTCCCCACCACCACCCCCGAGGGGCCAGACGACATGACCGACGACCAGAAGCTGCTCGACTACCTCAAGCGCGTCACCGCCGACCTCCACCAGACGCGCCGCCGTCTGAAGGAGCTGGAGGAGGGCGACCGGGAACCGATCGCCGTCGTCGCGATGGCCTGCCGCTTTCCCGGCGGGGTACGCACACCCGAACAGCTCTGGGACCTGCTCGCGGACGGCCGCGACGCCCTCACCGACTTCCCCGCCGACCGCGGCTGGGACCTCGGCCGCCTCTTCGACGACGACCCCGACCGGCCCGGCACCTCCTACGTGAGCGAGGGCGGCTTCCTCACCGGCGCGGGCGAGTTCGACGCCGACTTCTTCGGCATCTCGCCGCGCGAGGCACTGGCCATGGACCCGCAGCAGAGGCTGCTGCTGGAGACCGGCTGGGAGGCGTTCGAACGCGCCGGACTCGACCCGCGCGCCCTGCGCGGCTCGCGCACCGGCGTCTTCGTCGGCTCCAACGGCCAGGACTACGCCGCCCTGCTCATGGGCGCCGCGCAGGAAGTCGAGGGCTACGGCGGCACCGGCAACGCCGCCAGCGTCATGTCGGGCCGCCTCTCCTACACCCTCGGTCTGGAGGGCCCCGCCGTCACCGTCGACACGGCGTGCTCCTCCTCGCTCGTCGCTCTTCACCTGGCCATGCAGGCGCTGCGCGAGGGGGAATGCTCCCTCGCCCTCGCCGGCGGTGTGACGATCATGTCCACCCCGAACACCTTCATCGAGTTCAGCAAGCAGCGGGGTCTGGCCACCGACGGGCGCTGCAAGGCGTTCGCCGAGGCCGCCGACGGCACCGGATGGGGCGAGGGCGCGGGGCTGCTGCTCGTCGAACGGCTCTCCGACGCCCAGCGGCTCGGCCACCCGGTCCTGGCCGTCGTCCGCGGCTCCGCCGTCAACCAGGACGGCGCCAGCAACGGTCTGACCGCGCCCAACGGCCCCTCCCAGCAGCGCGTCATCCTCCAGGCCCTCGCCTCCGCCGGGCTCTCCCCCGACCAGATCGACGTGGTCGAGGCGCACGGCACCGGCACGTCGCTGGGCGACCCCATCGAGGCGCAGGCGTTGCTGGCCACCTACGGCCAGGGCCGCGCCGACGGGCAGCCGCTGCTGCTCGGCTCGATCAAGTCCAACATCGGCCACACCCAGGCCGCCGCGGGCGTCGCCGGCATCATGAAGGTCGTCCTGGCCATCCGCCACGGCCGCGTCCCGGCCACCCTGCACGTGGACGCCCCCACCTCCCAGGTCGACTGGTCGGCCGGCGCCGTCGCACTCGCCCGCGAGGCGACCGCGTGGCCCGAGACGGGACGACCGCGCCGCGCGGCCGTCTCCTCCTTCGGCGTCAGCGGCACCAACGCCCACACCGTCATCGAACAGGCCCCCGAGCCCGAGGCGGCTCCCCGGCCCGAGCCGGCCCGCACGCTGCCCGCCCTGCTCTGGCCGCTGTCCGCGGGCAGCGCCGCCGCCCTCCGGGGCCAGGCCGCCCGACTGCTCGATGCCCTCACGGCCGACGAGGACGCCGACCTCCTCGGCGTCGCCCACTCCCTGGCCACCACCCGCACCGCCTTCGAGTACCGCGCCGCTGTCACCGGCACCACCCGCGAGGAGCTGCTGCGCTCCCTCACCACCCTCGCCGACGACAACCCGGACGCCGCCCCTCACGGCACCCCCGCCGAGGGCCGCACGGCGTTCCTGTTCTCCGGCCAGGGAAGTCAGCGTGCGGGGATGGGCCGTGAGCTGTACGGGGTGTTCCCGGTGTTCGCGGGCGCGCTGGATGAGGTGTGCGGGCTGTTCGACGCGGAGCTTGAGCGGCCGTTGCGGGAGGTGATGTTCGAGGCGGAGCCGGTGGATCTGGACCGTACCGTCTATACGCAGGCGGGGTTGTTCGCGCTTGAGGTGGCGCTGTTCCGGCTGGTGGAGTCGTGGGGTGTGACTCCTGACGTCCTGGCCGGTCATTCGATCGGTGAGCTGGCCGCCGCCCATGTGGCGGGTGTGCTGTCGCTGGAGGACGCGGTCCGGCTGGTGGCTGCGCGGGGTCGGTTGATGCAGGCGTTGCCGGCTGGTGGCGCGATGCTGGCGGTGCGGGCGCAGGAGTCTGTTGTACGGGAGGCGCTGGCGGGCCGCGGCGATGTGGCGGTGGCGGCGGTCAACGGGCCTGAGGCCGTGGTGGTTTCGGGTGCTGGTGAGGCTGTCGCTGAGCTGGAGGCTGCCTGGCGTTCTGAGGGCCGTAAGGTCAAGCGGCTGACCGTCTCGCACGCCTTCCACTCGCCGCTGATGGACCCGATGCTGGCGGAGTTCCGCGCGGTCGCGGAGTCGCTGACGTACAACGCCCCTCGTATCCCGGTGGTGTCGAACGTCACCGGTGACCTCACCGGCGACCTCACCGACCCCGCGTACTGGGTGCGGCATGTGCGGGAGGCGGTCCGGTTCGCCGACGGGGTACGTGGTCTGCATGCCGAGGGTGTGCACACGTATGTCGAGCTGGGCCCGGATGGTGTGCTGTCCGCCATGGCGCAGGACGTCCTCGCCGACGTGGACGGCGACTTGGCGCTCTTCCCGCTCCTTCGGGCCGACCGTCCGGAGCCGCTGGCGCTGACCGGCGCTCTGGGGCGGCTGTACGTGCGCGGCACCGCCGTCGACTGGGCCGCGTACTACGCCGGCACGGGCGCCCGCCGGGTCGACCTGCCCACGTACGCGTTCGACACCACCCGCTACTGGCCGGCGCCCGGCCCCGGGGTGTTCGCGGACGCGGCCGCCATCGGGCTCAGCGGTGTCGGCCACCCCCTGCTCGGCGCGTCCGTCCAGGTCGCCAACGCCGAGGGCACCCTGCTGACCGGCAGCCTCTCCCTGCGCACCCACCCCTGGATCGCCGACCACGACATCCTCGGCACCGTCCTCCTCCCCGGCACGGCGTTCCTCGAACTCGCCGTGCGCGCCGGGGACGTCGTCGGATACGGGCAGGTGGACGACCTCACCCTGGAGACCCCGCTCGTTCTGCCCGCCGAGGGCGCCGTGCAGATCCAGGTCTGGGTCGGCGCTCCCGACGAGGACCAGCGACGCCCGCTGACCATCCACTCCCGCCCGGCCGACGACGGCGGCAGCGGCTCGTCCGACACACCGTGGACCCGCCACGCCCAGGGCAGTCTGACCGCGGAACCCGCGCCGCCCGCCGCGGACCTCACCGCCTGGCCGCCGCCCGGCGCCACCCCCCTCGACGTCTCCGGCTTCTACGCCGGCTTCGCCGACACCGGGTTCGTCTACGGCCCGAGCTTCCGGGGCCTGCGCGCCGCCTGGCGCGACGGCGACGACGTGTACGCCGAGGTCGCACTCCCCGAAGAGCACACCGCCGACGCCGCCGCCTACGGCATCCACCCCGCCCTGCTGGACGCCGGGCTGCACGCCATCGGCCTGGGCGGCTTCGTCGGCGACGGCTCCGAGGCCGGGCAGCGGCGGAGCCGGCTGCCCTTCGCCTGGTCGGGGGTGTCGCTGCACGCCACCGGTGCGTCCGCGCTCCGGGTGCGGCTGTCGCCCGCCGGGACCGACGCCGTCACCGTACTCGTCACCGACCAGACCGGTGAGCCTGTCGCTCTGGTGGAGTCCCTGGCCGTACGGCAGGTCTCCGCCGAGCAGATCGACCAGGCCCAGGACACACGCCACGACTCCCTGCTGCGCATGGAATGGACGGCCGTAGGTGTCGCCACCGACGTCGCCGCCGACGCAGCGGTCCCGGGGGCTCGCTGGCGGCTCCTGGGCGACGACGTGACCGCCACCGCCCAGGCGCTCGCCGCCGCCGGCCTCGACGTCGTCACCGTCCCGTCGCTCGCCGGTCTCTCCGCGGACAGCCTCACCGGCGACGGGGTCACCGGCGACGGGGTCGCCGCTGACGGGCAGAGCCCCCTCGTCGTGATTGCCGAGGCGGCCGGCGGCTGCGCGGACGCCCTCGTCCTGGTGCGGACTTGGCTCGCCGCCGACGAACTCGCCGACGCCGGGCTGGTCGTCGTCACCCGCCAGGCCGTCGGCGCCGCGCCCGGCGACACCGTCGTCCCGGAGGCCGCTGCCGTCTGGGGCCTGGTCCGCTCCGCCCAGTCCGAGGCCCCCGGCCGCATCGTGCTGCTCGACACCGACGGGACGGACGCCTCCTGGGCGGTGCTGCCCGCCGCGATCGCCACTGGAGAATCCCAACTGGCCCTGCGGGATGGTGCGGTGCTCATCCCGAGGCTGGCCCGCGCGGACTCCGCCGACCGCCTTGTCCCGCCGGCCGGTGCCGCGAGCTGGCGGCTCGACAGCCGTGAGCGCGGCACGCTCGACGCCCTCCAGCTCATGCCCGCGCCGGACGCCGACGCGGAACTCATCGAAGGCCAGGTG
>NZ_JAINVH010000076.1 GCF_020400825.1 Streptomyces sp. HPF1205 | reverse complement strand
TCCGCCGACGGCCAACCTCCACCAGCCGGACCCGGAGTGCGACCTGGACTACGTCCCCCTCACCGCCCGCGAGCAGCGCACCGACACGGTGCTCTCGGTCGGCAGCGGCTTCGGCGGCTTCCAGAGCGCCGTGGTGCTGTCGCGGCCCGAAAGGAGCGCGGCGTGACCGACCCGGTCGTGGTCACCGGCCTGGGCGTGACCTCGCCCAACGGCCTGGGCACAGAGGACTTCTGGGCCGCCACCCGAGACGGCAAGAGCGGCATCGGCCGCATCACCCGCTTCGACCCGGCGGGCTACCCGGCGCGGCTGGCGGGGGAGATACCCGGCTTCGCCGCCGAGGCGCACCTGCCCAGCCGGCTGCTCCCGCAGACCGACCGGATGACCCGGCTCGCGCTGGTCGCCGCCGACTGGGCGCTGGCCGACGCCGGGGTGCGCCCCGGCGAACTGCCCGAGTTCGACATGGGCGTGGTCACCGCCAGTTCGTCCGGCGGCTTCGAGTTCGGCCAGGGCGAGCTGCGGGCGCTGTGGAGCAAGGGCAGCCAGTACGTCAGCGCGTACCAGTCCTTCGCCTGGTTCTACGCCGTCAACAGCGGCCAGATCTCGATCCGCAACGGCATGAAGGGACCCAGCAGCGTCGTCGTCAGCGACCAGGCCGGCGGCCTCGACGCCGTGGCGCAGGCCAGGCGGCAGATCCGGCGCGGCACCAGGATCGTCGTCTCCGGCGCCGTCGACGCCTCGCTGTGCCCCTGGGGCTGGGTGGCGCAGCTGGCCGGCGGGCGGCTGAGCACCAGCGACGAACCCACCCAGGCGTACCTGCCGTTCGACGCCGCCGCCCGCGGCCACGTGCCCGGCGAGGGCGGCGCGATCCTGGTGCTGGAGTCGGCGGCCTCGGCCCGCGAGCGCGGCGCCCGCGTGTACGGCGAGATCGCCGGATACGGCGCCACCATGGACCCGCGGCCCGGCAGCGGCCGGCCGCCCGGCCTGCGCAAGGCCATCGAACTGGCGCTGGCCGACGCCGGCGCCGGGCCGGGCGACGTCGACGTGGTGTTCGCCGACGCCGCCGCCGTACCCGACCTGGACCGCGTCGAGGCGGACGCCATACGCGAGGTGTTCGGCGCCCGCGCGGTGCCGGTCACCGCGCCCAAGACCATGACCGGCCGCCTGTACTCCGGCGCCGCGCCGCTCGACCTGGCGACCGCGTTCCTCGCCATCGGCGCCGGGTTCATCCCGCCCACCGTCAATGTCGAGCCGGCCCCGGGATACGACCTGGACCTCGTCGTCGACCGGGGCCGCACGGCCGAGCTGGACACCGCCCTCGTCCTGGCGCGGGGCGCGGGCGGCTTCAACTCGGCCGTGCTGGTCCGGCGCGGCCCGACCGGGCCGCGCCGGACCGCCCGGACCTCCTGACCCACCACCGCACGACCCGACGCGCATTCCCATGACCCCGGGACGGCCGGGCCCGCGGCAGCGTCGCCGCGAGCGCCGGCCGGCCCCCGCCCGAGCACGCGCACACGACATCCACCCGAAGGGGACATCCTCATGGAAACCCGGCAGTTCACTCTCGACGACCTCAGGCGCATCCTGCTGGAGAGCGCCGGTGTCGACGAGGCCGTGGATCTCGACGGCGACATCCTCGACCTGGGCTTCGACGCGCTCGGCTACGAGTCGCTGGCCCTGCTGGAGACCGGCGGCCGGATCGAGCGCGAGTACGGCGTCACCCTCGACGACGACTCGCTGACCGACGGAGCCACCCCCCGCAGCCTGATCGAGGCCGTCAACGCGCGGCTCGCCGAGGCCGCGGAAGCCGCCGCGTAGAGCGCCGCGCCCGGCCCCGTACCCCCGGGCCCGTACCCCCGGGCCCGTAAACCCGTACCCGTTCTCGTACCCCGGACCGCCGGCGCACGGCCGCTGCCGCCTCCCTGACCGGCAGCGGCCCGGCGGCCCGGCGCCCCCCGCTCCCGCGCTCCGCGGGACGCACCGCCCCCGCCCCACCGTCACCCACGCACAGGAGTCAGAGCATGTCCCAGCAGGAGCAGCGGGTCGCCCTCGTCACGGGCGCCACCAGCGGTATCGGGCTCGCCTCGGCCAGGAAACTGGCCGCCCAGGGCCTGCGTGTGTACATCGGCGCGCGCGGCGCCGACAGCGTCACCGCCACCGTCAAGGACCTGCAGTCCGAGGGCCTCGACATCGACGGCACCACGCTCGACGTGCGGTCCGGCGACAGCGTGCGGGCCTTCGTGACCGCGGCCGTCGAGCGGTTCGGCACCGTGGACGTCCTGGTGAACAACGCCGGCCGCAGCGGCGGCGGCGTCACCGCCGACATCGCGGACGACCTGTGGCTGGACGTCATCGAGACCAACCTCAACAGCGTCTTCCGGATGACCCGCGAGGTCCTCACCACCGGCGGCATGCGGCACAAGAGCTGGGGCCGGATCATCAACATCGCCTCCACCGCGGGCAAGCAGGGCGTCGTGCTCGGCGCCCCGTACTCCGCCTCCAAGCACGGTGTCGTCGGCTTCACCAAGGCGCTGGGCAACGAGCTGGCGCCCACCGGCATCACCGTCAACGCCGTCTGCCCCGGCTACGTCGAGACGCCGATGGCCCAGCGGGTCCGGCAGGGCTACGCGGCCGCCTACGACACCACCGAGGACGAGATCCTGCACAAGTTCCAGGCCAAGATCCCGCTCGGCCGCTACTCCACCCCGGACGAGGTCGCGGCCATGGTCGCCTACCTGGCCGGCGACGCGGCCGGCTCCGTCACCTCCCAGGCCATCAACGTCTGCGGCGGCCTCGGCAACTTCTGACCCCCGCGCGGTCCGCGCGCATCCCCGCACCCTCCGACCACCAGGAGCACGAGCATGGCGACGCAACCCGGCACGCGCCACGTCGAACACGAGATCACCGTCGCGGCCCCCGCCGACACCGTCTACGAGCTGATCGCCGAGGTGCGCAACTGGCCCCGGATCTTCCCCCCGACCATTTACGTCGACCACCTCCACAAGTCCGGGAACCAGGAGCGGATCCGCATCTGGGCCACCGCCAACGGCACCGCCAAGAACTGGACCTCGCGCCGCGTGCTGGATCCCGAGGCGCTGCGGATCGAGTTCCGCCAGGAGGTGTCCGCGCCACCGGTCGCCGCGATGGGCGGCACCTGGATCATCGAGCCCCGGCCGGGCGCCGGGTCCCGGATCCGGCTGCTGCACGACTACCGCGCCGTCGACGACGACCCGGAGGGACTGGCCTGGATCGACCGGGCCGTCGACACCAACTCGCGCCACGAGTTGGAGGCGTTGAAGCGGAATGTGGAGGCGGCGCATGGTGCGCGGGATCTGACGTTCTCGTTCGAGGACAGTGTGCGGGTGGGGGGTTCGGGGCGGGATGTGTTCGCGTTCTTGAACGAGGCGCAGTTGTGGGCGGAGCGGTTGCCGCATGTGGCGAAGGTGCGGTTGGAGGAGGACGGGGAGGGGTTGCAGTCGTTGGAGATGGACACGGTGGCCAGGGATGGTTCGACGCATACGACGAAGTCGTTCCGTGTGACGTTTCCGTATCACGCGATCGCGTACAAGCAGGTGACGTTGCCGGCGTTGTTGTCGCTGCATACGGGGTTGTGGACGATCTCGGAGGATGGTGCGGGGGGTGTGCTGGCGACGTCGCGGCACACGGTGGTGATCGATCCGGAGCGGATCGAGGGGGTGCTGGGGGCGGGTGCGGGTGCGGCGGACGCGAAGGCTTATGTGCAGGGGGCGTTGAGCGCCAACAGCCGGGCCACCCTGACGCACGCCAAGGACTACGCCGAGAAGCAGAGCTGACCCATGGCCGCCGAATCCCCGCACGACGCGGCGCGCTCCACCCCCGCCGGTTCCCCCGCCGCCGCGGCTGCCGCGGACCGTACCGAGGACGCCCAGGTCGTGGTCGTCGGCGCGGGCCCGGTCGGCCTGATGCTGGCCGGCGAACTGCGCCGTGGCGGCGCCCACGTGGTGGTGGTCGAGCGCCGGGAGACGCCGACCACCGAGTCCCGGGCGACGACCCTGCACGCCCGCACCATGGAGATCCTCGACAGCCGCGGCCTGCTAGCCGACCTCGGCGTGCCGCCCCAGGAGCCGCGCGGCCACTTCGGCGGCATCCCCATGGACCTGACGCTGCCCGGCCCCTACCCCGGGCAGTGGAAGGTCCCGCAGGCCCGGACCGAGGAACTCCTGCAGAAATGGGCGCTGTCGCTCGGCGCGGACCTGCGCCGCGGCTGGGAGGTCGGCGGCCTGTCCGACGAGGGCGACCACGTCGTGGTGACGGCCGCGACCGCCTCGGGGCCCCGCCGGCTCCGGGCGTCGTACGTGGTGGCCTGCGACGGCGAGGAGAGCACGGTCCGCAGGCTGACCGGCGTGCCCTTCCCCGGCCTGCCCACCCGCCGCGAACTGCTGCGCGCCGACATCGCGGGCATCGACGTACCCAACCGGCGGTTCGAACGGCTGCCGGCCGGGCTGGCCATCGCCGCGCGCATGCCCGGCGGCGTCACCCGGCTCATGGTGCACGAGTTCGGCCGGCCCCCGGTGGACCGCTCGGGCGCCCCCGGCTTCGAGGAGTTCCACCAGGTGTGGCGGCGGGTCACCGGCGAGGACGTCAGCGGCGGCGAACCCCTGTGGATCAACGCCTTCGGCGACGCCAACCGCCAGCTCGCCGCCTACCGCCACGGCCGCGTGCTGTTCGCCGGCGACGCCGCCCACGTCCAGTTGCCCAGCGGCGGGCAGGCGCTCAACCTCGGCCTGCAGGACGCCGTCAACCTCGGCTGGAAGCTGGCCCTGGAGGTCGGCCCCCGACCGGTCGACGGCCTGCTGGACACCTACCACGCCGAGCGCCACGCGGTCGGGGCGCGGGTCCTGGCCAACATCAGGACCCAAGGGCTGCTGCTGCTGGGCGGCCCCGAGGTCGAGCCGGTCCGCGCGCTGCTCGCCGAACTCATCGCGGGCGAGGCCACCCGTGCCCACCTGGCCGGGATGATCAGCGGCCTGGACGTGCGGTACCCGGTCGGCGACGGCGACCACCCGCTGCTCGGCGCCCGCCTGCCGGACGAGCCGCTGACCACCGACGCGGGACAGGTGACCTGCGGCGAACTGCTGCGCGGCGGCGGGGGACTGCTGCTGGACCTCGCCACCGCCCCCCAGGCACACCTGCGGTGGCTCGCCGGGATGTGGGGCGACCGCGTCACCACCGTCAGCGCGCGGCCCCCCGCCACCGGACCGCTCGCCGCCCCGGCCGCCCTGCTGGTCCGGCCCGACGGCCACGTCGCCTGGGCCGGCCAGGACCCCGGCGACGCGCTCGCCGCCCTGCGCCGCTGGTTCGGCCCCCCGGAACCGGGCCTGTGACCGCCCGAACCAGGACAGCGGACGCGGCCCGCGGGACACGGGCCGCCGGAAAGAGGACGCGCGACGCGCGGCGCGGGACCAGGAGACGAGACCAGGGGAGACGCACATGGACACGGATGTGATCATCGTCGGCGCCGGCCCGACCGGGCTGATGCTGGCCGGCGAACTGCGGCTGGGTGGCGCCCGCGTCACCGTACTGGACCGGCTCACCGAACCGACCGGGCAGTCCCGCGGGCTGGGCTTCACCGCCCGGGCCATGGAGGTGTTCGACCAGCGCGGGCTGCTGCCGATGTTCGGGGACCGGCTGGAGAAGAGCCCGCTGGGCCACTTCGGCGGGGTCAGGTTCGACTACAGCGTCCTGCCGGACGCCCACTTCGGGGCGCGTGGCATCCCGCAGTCGCGTACGGAGGCGGTGCTCGAACGCTGGGCCCTGGGCCTGGGCACCGACCTGCGGCGCGGCTGGGAGGTCACCGCGCTCGCCGACGACGGCGGGTCCGTGGAGGTCGTGGCCGCCACCGCGCGGGGCGAACGGCGGCTGCGCGCCGCGTACCTCGTCGGCTGCGACGGCGGCCAGAGCACGGTCCGCAAGCTGGCCGGCTTCGACTTCCCCGGCACCCCGGCGACGCGTGAGATGTACCTCGCCGACGTCGTGGGCGGCGGTATACGGCCGCGCTTCCTCGGCGAACGGCTGCCCGCCGGCATGATCATGGCGGCGCCGCTGCGGGAGGGCGTGGACCGGATCATCGTGTGCCCGCACGGCACGCCGGCCCGCGAACGCGCCGGCACGGTGGAGTTCGCCGAGGTCGCCGACGCCTGGGAGCGGATCACCGGCGAGTCGATCGCCGGCCGCGACGCGGAATGGGTCAGCTCGTTCACCGACGCCTCGCGCCAGGCCACCGAGTACCGGCGCGGGCGGGTGCTGCTGGCGGGCGACGCCGCCCACATCCACCTGCCCGCGGGCGGGCAGGGCCTGAGCACCGGTGTGCAGGACGCCGCCAACCTCGGCTGGAAGCTCGCCGCCGAGGTACGGGGCTGGGCCCCCGGCGGCCTGCTCGACACCTACCACGCCGAGCGGCACCCGGTCGGCGCGCGCCTGCTGATGAACACCCGGGCGCAGAACCAGATCTTCCTGGGCGGCGAGGAGTCCGAGCCGCTGCGTGAGCTGTTCGCGGAACTGATCGGCATCGACGACGTCAAACGGCACCTGGCGGGCGTCGTCAGCGGACTGGACGTGCGGTACGACCTCGGCGGCGGCGCGCGGCAGGACGGCGGTACGGGCGCGGGCGGCGGTCCGGGCGGTGCCCCTGGCTCTCCCGGCTCTCCGGGCGCGGGCGGCGCTCCTGCCGCCGACGGCGGGCTCGTGGGCCGCCGCGTACCGCCCCGCCCACTGGCCTCGGCGGCCGGCGAGACCAGTACGACCCGGCTGCTGCACCCGGCGCAGGGCGTGCTGCTGGACCTGGCCGACGACCCGGCGACCCGGGCGGTCGCCGCGGCCTGGAAGGACCGGGTGGTGACGGCCACGGTCCGGCCGGCCGGACCGGCCGGGGACTTCGCGGGCCTGTCGGCGCTGCTGGTCCGGCCGGACGGATACGTGGCCTGGGCCGCGGCGGCGGACGGCCCGGCGGCGGGCGGCGGCCCGGCCGCGGCGGGGCTCGCCGACGCCCTCTCGCGCTGGTTCGGCGCGCCCGAGGCGGGCTGAGCCGACGGCCGCGCGGCCCGGGCGGGACGGAGCGGCGGACGAAGCGGTGGACGAACGGACGCGGACACAGGCGCGGGAAGAGGCGGAGGACGACGACACGATGACCACCGGAACGGGGACGGACATGCACAGGCTGCGGGAACTGCAGGAGTTGAAGGAGCTGGCGCGCCGGGGCCCGGACCCGGCGGCC
>NZ_JAINVH010000075.1 GCF_020400825.1 Streptomyces sp. HPF1205 | reverse complement strand
GAGGAGCGCGGCGAGCCGATGCCGATCGCCGTCGCGCTCGGCGTGGAGCCCGGCCTGCCGTACGTCGGCGGAATGCCGCTGCCGGAGGGTGAGGACGAGTCGCACTACATGGGCGCCTACTTCGGCGAACCGCTGCGCATGGTGCGCGCCGAGACCGTCGACCTCCTCGTACCCGACACCGCGGAGATCGTCATCGAGGGGTATGTGTCGCACACCGACACCGCCGCCGAGGGGCCGATGGGCGAGTACCCCGGCTACGTGGACCGCAGCAACTCCTCGCCCAAGCCGGTCCTGCACGTCACCGCCGTCACCCACCGCGACGACGCCATCCTGCCGGTCGCCGTGGCGGGGGCGCCGGTCGAGGAGGACCACACCGGCTGGGGGATGCCGCACGCCGCCGAGATGACGCACGTCCTGCGGCAGGCCGGCGTCCCGGTCGCCGCCTGCTGGGGCGTGCTGGAATCGGCCAACCACTGGTGGGTGGTGTCGCTCGCCCCGGACTGGCACGAACGCACCGGCCTGCCGTCCCGGGACATGGCGCGGCGCGTCGGCGAGGTGGTGTTCGGGGCGGGCAAGCTCGCGTTCGGCGTGCCCAAACTGCTGCTGGTGGAGAACGACATCGACATCTCCGACCCGCGGCAGGTGATCTGGGCGTTCGCCAGCCGCGCGCACCCCGAGCACGGCGAGGTCCACTTCCCCCGCGAGCCGCAGAACATCCTGCCGATCTACCTCGACGGGCACGAGCGGCTCAGCTACCACGCCACCAAGGTCGTCCACAACTGCCTGGTCGCCGACCGGTTCCCGGTGGACGAGCGGCCGACGGCGTCCGACTTCGCGCACGGCTGGCCGGAGGACCTGCGGCGGTACGTCGTCGAGAACTGGCACGCCTACGGCTACCCGAGGGAGGCGACGACGGGGTGAGGTCACCGGACGTGGGGCGGACGCCCCACGTCCCCCGCGTGCCCCGAACCTCCCGCCATGGCCGGTTCGTTGCCTCTGGTTCTTCCCCGTTACAGCCGGTAGACATGGACTGCCGGGTGGTGTCCGCCGGGCGGCACGGCCCATGGGCGCATCGCAGGCGACGTCATAGGAAGGGGCACGTAAGTGGTACAGCAGGAGCGCGCGGCCCGCACCCGCGGTGCGTTGATCCGCTCGGCCGCGAGGATCTTCGACCGGTTCGGGTACGCCCACACCAAATTACAGGACATCAGCAGCGGAGCCGGGGTGAGCCCGGGCGCCCTGCACTTCCATTTCGCCAACAAGGCGGCCGTCGCCGAGGCCGTCGAGGCGGAGGCCGGCGCGATCCTCACCCGGGCCGCGCACATCGCGCACCGGGAGAGCGTCAGCACGCTCCAGTCGCTCGCCGACATCACCCACGCGCTGCTGCTCATCCTGCGCTGGGACGTGGTGGCCAGGGCCGGGCTGCTGCTCGGCGACGACGTGAGCCGCCAGGGCGGCCGCGTACTCGCCAAGGAGTGGTACAAGGGCGTGGAGCGGCTGCTGCTCGAGGCCGCGGACAAGGGCGAGTTGGCACCGGGTACGAAGGTGCCCGACATGACCTGCACGATCGTCACCGCCACCAGCGGGATCGGTCTGCTGACGCGCGACCGTGAGGAACCGCGGACCGAGATGGCCCTGACCGGCTTCTGGGAGGTGTTCCTGCCCGCGCTGTCCACCCCGGCGAACGCCGGCCTCCTCGACCCGGCCGGCCGGCCGGAGGTGATCGGGAAGGCCGTCGCCGCCTCGCCGTCGATGCCCCGGCGCATCCTGTGGGCCGAGAGCGCCGCACAGCCGGGAAAGCTGGGATCCGGCGTATAGTAGCTAACCTGAAGTAAGTGCCACCCCACGAGGAGCGACATGCCTGAAGCAGCCGTACCTCTGGCGCCACCGCCCGGGTTGGGGCCGGTTCCCAGCGCCGCATGTTCCATCGACCCGGTGGTCGAACTCGTCTTCAGCCGCTGGACCACTCCCATCCTGTGGACCCTGCACACCTTCGGCCGGCAGCGGTTCGTGGAACTGCAGCGGAGCATCGGCACGATCACCCCGAAGGTGCTCACGCAGCGACTGCGCCAACTGGAGCGGGACGGCCTGGTGGTGCGCACGCACCACGCCGAGGTGCCGCCCCGGGTCGAGTACGAGATCAGCGACCTCGGGCGCAGCCTGGCGCCGATCTTCGCCACGCTCGCGGAATGGTCCCACACCCACCTCGCACTCATCGAGCAGGCCCGCGAGTCCTTCGACGCCACCCCGGCGCGGCGCCCGGCCACCGTGCCCTGACCGCGGCCCGGACCGACCCACGGCCCCCGCCGCCGGCCCCGCTGCCGGCGGATGCGGGGCCGTATTCCTTTTTCCAAGACCTGACGAAGCCGTTCGGGACTTGACCGGCCGGGCGAAGCCCCGATCTTTCCGGGGCCGTGTCCGCACTTTCTGCTAGGTAACTATAGGTAGCGGGATGCTAGCGTCGCGATGCCGCTATGAACCAGCAGAGGAGAAGTTCAATGCAGCCTTCGGCCGCGGATGCGCCGGCCCCCCCGCAGACAGGTCCCAGGAGCCCCGGACTTGTGCTGGCATTTCTGTGCGTGGCGCAATTCATGGTGTTCCTCGACGTGTCGATCGTGAACGTCGCGTTACCGTCGATTCAACACGGCCTGAAAGTCTCGCAGTCCGACCTTCCCTATGTGGTGACGGCATACGGCACGATTCTCGGCGGCTGCCTCGTACTCGGTTCCCGGCTGGCCGACACATTCGGCCGGCGCAGGCTCCTGCAGATCGGTCTCGGTCTCTTCGGCCTGGCCTCGCTGGTGGGGGGCTGCTCGCAGGAGGCGGTCCTGCTCTTCGTGTGCCGGGGTGTGCAGGGATTCGGCGCGGCGATGATCGCTCCCGCCGCGCTCAGCACACTGACCGTCACCTTCGCCGAGGGCGAGGCGCGCAACAAGGCCCTCGGTGTGTGGGGCGGACTGGCCGGCATCGCCTCCGTGGCCGGTGTGGTGTTCGGCGGCCTGCTGACCCAGGGCCCGGGCTGGCGGTGGATCTTCTTCATCAACGTGCCGATCGCCGTCGTCGCCGTGCTGCTGGCGCCGCGGATCCTGCCCGAGAGCCAGGGCGAGCGCAGGCCCTTCGACATCCCGGGCGCGGTCCTCGTCACGGGCAGTCTCATGCTCCTGATCTACGCCCTGGACGAGGCGATCAGCTACGGATGGGGCTCCGCGCGGGTCCTGCCCGAACTCATCGCCGCGCCCGTCCTGTTCATCGCGTTCATCGTCGTGGAGCGGCGCAAGCGGGACCCGCTGGTGCCGTTCAGCATCTTCCGGGTGAACACGCTCAGGACCGCGAACATGGCGACGGTGTTCTTCCTCGGCGGCGTGGTGAGCCTGTTCTTCTTCGCGAGCCTGTTCATGCAGCAGGTGCTCGGCTACGACCCGATCAAGACCGGCATGGCGTACGTGCCGCAGGCGCTGATGGCGGGTGTCGCGGCGGGCATCGCCTCGCAGCTCGTCACCAAGACCGCGGCCAAGCCCGTGCTCATGGTCGGCCTGCTGCTGTGCGCCGCCGGGCTGTTCCTGATGTCGCGGCTGCACTCCGACGCGAGCTACGCCTCCGGTGTCCTGCCGGCGTACCTGATCTTCGGCGCGGGCATGGGCTTCTCCTTCGTGCCGCTCCAGATCGCCGCCCAGATCGGCGTCGAGGACCGGCAGGCCGGTCTGGCCGCGGGCCTGATCAACACCAGCCAGGAGCTCGGCGGCGCGCTCGGCCTGGCGGTGGCCGCGACCATCGCCCTGCACCGCCTTCCGCAGAAGGTCGCGGCGGACCGGGGCGACCCCGCGCGGGTGCAGCACACCCTGACCCACGTCTACCACCACGCTTTCACGGTGGGTTACTGCCTGATCCTGGCGGCGCTCGTCCTGTCGCTGATGCTGCCCATGCTGAAGGCCGCGCCGCAGCCGCAGCAGGAAAACTCCGACGAAACCGAAGGTGCGACAGTGGGATAACCGGCTGCCGGGTCATCCCTTTCCGCAACCGTGACCGGCCTGTCGCCCGGCGCCGGTCCCGTGCCCCCTGCCCTGATCGCAGCGCCCGTACGGGCGCGCGCCCGGAGCCAGGGGGTTTTGCGCTTCCTGAACAACCCTCTGACAAATTGACGAACTTGCCACAACCTTGACAGTGGAGATCTTTACCGTAGTTGTGGCACCGGTAATTATGTAAGTGCGCTGGAAAGCGGCTCCCAAAAACAGTGAAGGAGATACGCATGAGCGAGAATGCGCCTCAGGTGGACGTGGATCTCGGTTCCGTCGACTTCAACATCGTGTACGAAGGCGGCGAACTGGTTCCCGGCCTCATCACCGAGGGCGTTCCCTGGGACATCAAGGAGGCGCAGCCGGGGACCATAGAGTTCCAGCGCCGGGGCCGGTACCGCGGCGTGGTCCTCGACGCCGGCTGCGGTCTGGCCGACAACGCCGCCTACCTCGCCCAGCAGGGCTACAAGGTGGCCGCCTTCGACGCCTCCTCCACCGCCATCAAGCTGGCGAAGGAGCGTCACAAGGGCCTCGACATCGAGTTCTTCGTGGGGAACGCGACCAAGCTGACCGGTTACGAGAACCGCTTCGACACGGTGCTGGACAGCGCGCTCTACCACGTCCTGGACGCCGACGACCGGGCCCTGTACCTGGAGGCCCTGCACCGGGCCACCAAGCCGGGCGCCTGGCTGAACATGCTGGTCTTCGCCCACGTCCCCGGCGGCATGCCCGCCCCGATGTCCGTGCCGGACGACGTGCTGAAGAAGTCCATCGCCGACGGCGGCTGGAAGATCACCGACATGACGATGGGCTCCTTCTCGGGTGTGAAGTCCAGCATGGCCGTCTTCGTCGAGAAGTTCGGCGTCGACGCCAACCCCGACGACCGGAACCAGATCCACGTGCCCACCTGGCTCATCGAGGCCGAGCGGGTCTGACCCCTTCCAGGTCCCGCACGGCACCCACGGCCCCCCGCCGCCGGCCAGGCGGCGGGGGGCCGTCCTCTGCCCGGAACGTCCCCGACCGATCCGGCCGATCCGACCGATCCGACTGATCCGACTGATTCGGTCTGACGGATACGACCGACACGACCGACACGACAGCCAAGGAGTCCGGACATGGCGACGCATTCCCCGTCCCGCCAGGGCGGGCACACCATCGAGGTGGCGGCCCCGCCCGACGCCGTCCACGAGCTGATCGCCGACATCGCGAACTGGCCGCGTACCTTCCCCGCGACCATCCACGTCGACCACGCGCAGAAGAACGAGCAGGACGAGTACATCCGCATCTGGTCCGTCGTCGACGGCGTGGCCGAACGCAGGACCCTGCGCCGCATCCTGCAGCCCGAGCAGCGCCGCATCAACTTCCAGCAGACCGCGCCGGTCTCCCCGGTGGCGTCGCTGGGCGGTGCCTGGATCGTCGAGGAGCTGCCGGACGGCGGCTCCCTGGTGCGCCTGCTGCACGAGTACCGGGCCGTCGACGACGACCCGCGGACCCTCGACCGGATAGGCCGGGACCTCGACCGCGACTCCCGCGCCGAGTTGGAGGCGTTGAAGCGGAATGTGGAGGCGGCGCATGGTGCGCGGGATCTGACGTTCTCGTTCGAGGACAGTGTGCGGGTGGGGGGTTCGGGGCGTGATGTGTTCGCGTTCTTGAACGAGGCGCAGTTGTGGGCGGAGCGGTTGCCGCATGTGGCGAAGGTGCGGTTGGAGGAGGACGGGGAGGGGTTGCAGTCGTTGGAGATGGACACGGTGGCCAGGGATGGTTCGACGCATACGACGAAGTCGTTCCGTGTGACGTTTCCGTATCACGCGATCGCGTACAAGCAGGTGACGTTGCCGGCGTTGTTGTCGCTGCACACGGGGTTGTGGACGATCTCGGAGGATGGTGCGGGGGGTGTGCTGGCGACGTCGCGGCACACGGTGGTGATCGATCCGGAGCGGATCGAGGGGGTGCTGGGTGCGGGTGCGGGTGCGGCGGACGCGAAGGCTTATGTGCAGGGGGCGTTGAGCGCCAACAGCCGGGCCACCCTGGCGCACGCCAAGGACTACGCCGAGAAGCGGAGCTGACGGCCGGTCGGCCGCCGGCAGCAACGAAAAAGGGCCGGCCGGCCCGCCGCCGTCGCGCCACGGCGGTGGACCGGCCGGCCGTACCCCGCTCCGACTCCGCGACGGAGCAGGGGGTTCAGCGCGCGGCCGGGCGGGGCAGGGCCGCGAGGAACTGCGCGGCCCCGCACCCGGCTCCGTACGCCGCGGTGATCCGCGACAGGAGCGAGGCGCGGTCGATTCCGTACGTCTGGGGGCCGACGCTCTCCAGGGCGGCCGTCGCCAGCGCGGAGCCGACCCGCGCCGCGTCCGCCGGGCCGAGCCCGCTCACCGTCGCCGCGAGGAAACCGGCCCGGAAGGCGTCGCCCACACCGGTCGGGTCCGCGGTCAGCCGGGCCGGCAGGGCGGCGACCTCGACGGGCGGCTCACCGGACACGGCGATCCGGCTGCCCTTCTCGCCGAGGGTGGTGACCCAGGTCCCCACCCGGCCCAGCACCTCCTGGCCGGTCCAGCCGGTCTTGCCGAGCAGCAGCGCGTGCTCGTACTCGTTGGTGAACAACAACCGGGCCCCGGCCACGAGTTCGCGGATCCGCGGGCCGTCCAGCAGGGCGAGCTGCTGCGAGGGGTCGGCCGCGAACGGCAGGCCGAGACCGCGCGCGGCGGCCGTGTGCCGCAGCATCGCCTCCGGGGTGTCGGCCCCCACGTGCACGAGATCCACGCCGTCCACGCCGTCCGCGCCGCTCAGCCGGCGCACCACGTCGGCGAGGTCGATCGACGCGGCCTCGCTCATCGCCCCGGGGTAGAACGAGGCGAGCTGGTTGCCGTCCTGGTCGGTGGTGCACAGGAAACGCGCGGTGTGGCGGGTCGCCGACGTGCGGACGAAGGCCAGCTCCACGCCCGCCGCGGCCAGTTCCGCCCCGTACGGCCCGAAGTCCGCGCCCGCGGCCCCGACCAGTACCGGCCGCTGCCCCAGCAGGGCCAGGCCGTAGGCGATGTTGGCGCCGACCCCGCCGGGCCGGATGTCGAGCGTGTCCACCAGGAACGACAGGGACACATGGCTGAGCTGGTCGGCCAGCAGCTGGTCGGCGAAGCGGCCGGGGAAGGTCATCAGATGGTCGGTCGCTATGGAGCCGGTGACGGCGATGGGCATCTCAGGCCCCCGCGGCCTTGCGCAGCGCGTCGACGCGGTCGGTGCGCTCCCAG
>NZ_JAINVH010000074.1 GCF_020400825.1 Streptomyces sp. HPF1205 | reverse complement strand
CGTGAGCGGCACCAACGCACATGTCGTCCTCGAACAGGCCGACGCCGAGCCCGCGCCGGAGCCGGCCGCGCCGTCCGACGAACCGGGCACCCCGGTCCCGGTCGCCCTCTCCGGACGCACCCCCGCCGCCCTCGCCGACCAAGCCCGTCGTCTCGCCCTGCACCTCGCCACCCGGCCGGCACGCATCGCCGACGTGGCCCTGTCGCTCGCCACGGGCCGCACCGCGTTCGAGCACCGGGCCGTCGTCACCGCCGCCGGTCGCGACGACCTGCTCGCGGGCCTGGCCGCCCTTGCCGAGGGCTCCGCCGCCCCCGGCGTCGTGGATGGCGAGGCCGCCCCCGGGATCCGCACCGCGTTCCTCTTCACCGGCCAGGGCAGCCAGCGGCCCGGCATGGGCCGCGAGCTCTACGCCGCCTTCCCCGTGTTCGCCGACGCGCTCGACGAGGTGTGCGCGCACTTCGACGCCGAGCTCGAACGCCCCCTGAAGGACGTGCTGTTCGAGGCGGACGGTCGGGACCTGGACCGTACCGTTCACACCCAGGCGGCGCTGTTCGCCGTCGAGGTGGCCCTGCACCGCCTCGTCGCGTCCTGGGGCGTCCGGCCCGACATGGTCGCCGGCCACTCCATCGGCGAGATCGTCGCCGCACACGTCGCCGGCGTGCTGTCGCTGGAGGACGCCGTCAAACTGGTCGCGGCCCGTGGCCGGCTGATGCAGGCGCTGCCCGCGGGCGGCGCGATGCTCGCCGTCCAGGCCGACGAAGCCACCGTACGCGCGATGCTGACGGGCAGTCAGGACATCGCCGTGGCCGCCGTCAACGGGCCCGACGCCGTCGTGGTGTCGGGCGCTGGGACGGCGATCGACGGCCTGGAAGCGGCATGGCGGGCAGAAGGCCGCAAGGTCAAGCGGCTGACCGTCTCCCACGCGTTCCACTCGCCGCTGATGGACCCGATGCTGGCGGACTTCCGCCTCGTCGCCGACACGCTCACGTACCACAGCCCGCGCATCCCGGTCGTCTCCAACGTCACGGGCGAGACCGCCACCGGCCTGACCGACCCCGCCTACTGGGTCCGGCACGTGCGCGAGGCGGTCCGGTTCGCCGACGGCGTGCGCGCCCTGCGGACCGAGGGCATCGGCGCGTTCCTGGAGCTCGGCCCCGACGGCACCCTCACCGCGATGGCTCAGCACATCCTCGCCGACGAGGACACCGGACCCGTCTCCGTCGCCGCCCTGCGCGCCGACCGGCCCGAGTCCGAGGCGCTGACCGCCGCACTCGCCCGGCTGCACGTCGCCGGCGTCGCCGTTGACTGGGCCGCGTACCTCTCCGACACCGGCACCGGCAGCGGCGCCCGCCGCACCGGCCTGCCGACCTACCCGTTCCAGCACGCCCGCTACTGGCCGACGCCCGCCCCTGCCGCCACCGCGGCAGCCGACGCCGACCCGGCCGACGCCTCCTTCTGGGAGGCCGTCGAGCGGGAGAACGCCGAGGCGCTCGCCTCCGTCGTCGGCGACGACTCGGCCGCCGACGCCCTCGCGCCCGCCCTGCCGGCGCTGGCGACCTGGCGCAACCGGCGCCGCGAACGCCGCACCACCGACAGCTGGCGCTACCGCGTCACCTGGAAGCCCGTCACCCTCCCCGCCGGCACCGCCCTCACCGGCACCTGGCTCCTCGCCGCTCCCGCCACCCCCCAGGACGCCGCCGACCGCGCCACCGCCGTCGCCCACGCGCTGCAGACCGCCGGAGCCCGCGTCCTGACGACGGCCCTCGACGCCGCCACCGACCGCGCCGGCCTGGCCGCACTGCTCGCCACCGCGGCCGAGCACGGCCCCCTCGCCGGGATCGCCGCCCTGCCCGCCGACGCGGCGCAGGCGCTCACCCTGCTCCAGGCCGCGGGCGACGCGGGCCTCGACGCGCCCCTGTGGTGCCTGACCGCAGGCGCGGTCGCCGCCTCCCGTACCGACACCGTGCCCACCCCCGAGGCCGCCGCCGTCTGGGGTCTCGGCCGGGTCGCCGCGCTCGAACTCCCCGACCGCTGGGGCGGCCTGGTGGACCTGCCCGCGACGCCGGACGACCGGGCCGCCGCCCGGCTCGCCACCGTCCTCGCCCAGCGTACGGAGGACCAGACCGCCGTCCGCGCCACCGGAGTCCTCGCCGCACGCCTGGAGCGCGCCCCCCTCACCACCGACGCCGCCTGGCAGCCCTCCGGCACCGTCCTGGTGACCGGCGGCACCGGCGCCCTCGGCCGCCACATCGCCCGCTGGCTCGCCGCCAATGGCGCCGACCGCGTCGTCCTCGCCGGCCGCCGCGGCGAGGCCGCCCCCGGCATGGCCGAACTCCGCGCCGAACTGGCCGAGTTCGACGCCGACATCGCCATCGCCGCCTGCGACGTCAGCGACCCCGCCGCCGTCCGCGCCCTCCTCGACAGCCTCGACGGCCGCGCCCTCCTTGCCGGCCGCGACGGCCTCGACAGCCCCGACGGCCTGGCGACCGATCACCCGCTCACCGCCGTCGTGCACGCCGCCGGTGTCCTGGACGACGGCGTCCTCGACACCCTCACCCCCGATCGGCTGGCCGCCGTCCTGGCCGCCAAGTCCCGGGCCGCCCACGTCCTGCACGAGGCCACACGCGACCTCGACCTGGCCGCGTTCGTCCTCTTCTCCTCCACCACCGGCACCTTCGGCGCCGCCGGCCAGGCCAACTACGCCGCCGCCAACGCTGAGTTGGACGCCCTCGCCCACCACCGCCGCGCCCTCGGCCTGCCCGCCGCCTCCATCGCCTGGGGCCCGTGGGCGGGCAGCGGCATGGCGGCCGACGCGGGGGCCGTCGAGGACCGCATGCGGCGCGGCGGCATGCGCCCCATGGCCGCCGGGCCCGCCCTCGCCGTCCTCGGCCAAGCGGCCCGTGGCGACGACGCCACCCTCACCGTCGCCGACATCGACTGGGACCGCTTCGCCGCCGGCTATACCGCCGCCCGGCCCAGCGCCCTCGTCACCGCCCTCGCCCCCGCCGCCGCGCCGCGGCCCACCGACGCCGGTACCGGACTCGCGGCGACACTCACCCCGCTGACCCCCGCCGAACGCGAACGCGCCCTGCTCGACCTCGTCCGCGACCACACGGCGCTCGTCCTCGGCCACACCTCGACCGACGCCATCAAGGCCGACCGCGCCTTCCGCGACCTCGGCCTGGACTCCCTCACCTCCGTCGAACTGCGCAACGCCCTCGGCCGCACCACCGGACTGCGCCTGCCCGGCGGCCTCGTCTTCGACCACCCCACCCCGGCCGCCCTCGCCCGCCGGCTCCTGGACCAGCTCGCCCTGCCCGGACAGGGCGACGCGGCGACCGGACACCCCGCGGGACCGGCCGCGACCGCCACCGACGAACCCCTGGCCATCATCGGCATGGCCTGCCGGTTCCCCGGCGGCGCCACCTCGCCGGAGGCCCTGTGGCACCTGCTCGCCACCGGCCGCGACGCCGTCGGCGACTTCCCCGCCGACCGCGGCTGGGACCTCGACTCCCTCTACGCACCCGACCCCGACCACCCCGGCACCTCGTACGTCCGCGTCGGCGGGTTCCTCGACGACGTCGGCGACTTCGACGCCGACTTCTTCGGCATCTCGCCGCGCGAGGCACTGGCCATGGACCCGCAGCAGCGGCTGCTGCTGGAGACGTCCTGGGAGGCGTTCGAACGCGCCGGGATCGACCCGCGCGTCCTGCGCGGCTCACGTACCGGCGTGTTCGTCGGCACCAACGGCCAGGACTACGGCACGCTGCTCGCCGCCGCCCAGGAGGACCTCGGCGGCCACCTCGGCACCGGCAACGCCGCGAGCGTCGTCTCCGGCCGCCTCTCCTACACCTTCGGCCTTGAGGGCCCCGCCGTCACCGTCGACACCGCGTGCTCCTCCTCGCTGGTCGCCCTGCACCTGGCCGGGCAGGCACTTCGCTCGGGCGAGTGCACGATGGCCCTGGCCGGCGGCGTGACCGTGATGTCCACGCCCGGCGTGTTCGTCGAGTTCAGCCGGCAGCGCGGCCTGGCCGCCGACGGGCGCTGCAAGGCGTTCGCGGCCGGCGCCGACGGCACCGGCTGGGGCGAAGGCGCGGGCATGCTCCTGGTGGAGCGCCTCTCCGACGCCCAGCGGCTCGGCCACCCGGTCCTGGCCGTCGTCCGCGGCTCCGCCGTCAACCAGGACGGCGCCAGCAACGGCCTGACCGCCCCAAACGGCCCCTCCCAGCAGCGCGTCATCCGCGACGCCCTCGCCGACGCCGGCCTGAGCCCCACCGAGATCGACGCCGTCGAGGCACACGGCACCGGCACCGCGCTCGGCGACCCCATCGAGGCCGACGCCCTGCTCGCCACCTACGGCCAGGGCCGCGCCGACGGGCAGCCGCTGCTGCTCGGCTCGATCAAGTCCAACATCGGCCACACCCAGGCCGCCGCCGGCGCCGCGGGCATCATCAAGATGGTCCTCGCCATGCGCCACGGCGAGCTGCCCGCCACCCTCCACGTCGACGAGCCGACACCGCACGTCGACTGGTCGGCCGGCGCCGTCACCCTGCTCACGGAACGCCAGGACTGGCCCGCGACCGGCCACCCGCGCCGCGCGGCCGTCTCCTCCTTCGGCGTCAGCGGCACCAACGCCCACGTCGTCCTGGAGCAGGCCCCCGACCCGGCGACCACGGCCGCCGGCGCACCGCCCCGTACCCTGCCCGACGCGCTGTGGACGGTGTCGGCCCACACCGCCGACGCCCTGCGCGCCCAGGCCGCCCGCCTCGCCGACACCGTCGCCACCCTCCCGGACGCCACCGCCCACGACATCGCCCGCGCCCTGGCCACCACTCGCTCCGCCTTCGACATCCGGGCCGCCCTCACCGGCCCCGACCGGGCGGCGCTGCTCACCTCCCTCGACGCCCTCGCGGGCGGCACCGACCAGCCGGGACTGACCACGGGCTCGGTCGTGGAGGGTCGCACGGCGTTCCTGTTCTCCGGTCAGGGCAGTCAGCGTGCGGGGGCGGGGGGTGAGTTGTACGGGGTGTTCCCGGTGTTCGCGGATGCGCTGGATGAGGTGTGTGCGTATTTCGACGCGGAGTTGGAGCGGCCGCTGCGGGAGGTGATGTTCGAGGCGGAGCCGGTGGATCTGGACCGTACCGTCTATACGCAGGCGGGGTTGTTCGCGCTTGAGGTGGCGCTGTTCCGGCTGGTGGAGTCCTGGGGTGTGCGGGCCGATGTTCTGGCCGGGCATTCGATCGGTGAGCTGGCGGCTGCGCATGTGGCGGGTGTGCTGTCGCTGCAGGACGCGGTCCGGCTGGTGGCCGCGCGGGGTCGGTTGATGCAGGCGCTTCCGGCGGGGGGCGCGATGCTGGCCGTCCGGGCGGAGGAGTCTGTTGTACGGGAGGCGTTGGCGGGCCGCGGCGATGTGGCTGTCGCGGCCGTCAACGGGCCTGAGGCCGTGGTGGTTTCGGGTGCGGGTGACACGGTCGCTGAGCTGGAGGCGGCCTGGCGTTCTGAGGGCCGTAAGGTCAAGCGGCTGACCGTCTCGCATGCCTTCCATTCGCCGTTGATGGACCCGATGCTGGCGGAGTTCGGTGCGGTCGCCGAGTCGTTGACGTACCACGCCCCCCGTATCCCGGTGGTGTCGAACGTCACCGGTGACCTGACCGGCGACCTCACGGACCCCGCGTACTGGGTGCGGCATGTGCGGGAGGCGGTGCGGTTCGCCGACGGGGTACGTGGTCTGCATGCCGAAGGTGTGCGCACGTATGTCGAGCTGGGCCCGGATGGTGTGCTGTCCGCCATGGCGCAGGACGTCCTCGCCGACGTGGACGGCGACTTGGCGCTCTTCCCGCTCCTTCGCGCCGACCGTCCGGAAACCCTCGCCCTGACCGGCGCTCTGGGGCGGCTGTTCGTGCGCGGCACCGCCGTCGACTGGGCCGCGTACTACGCCGGCACCTCCGACCAGCGGGTCGAGCTGCCCACCTACGCCTTCCAGCGGCGGCGCCACTGGCCGCGGCTGACCGGAGTGGCCGCGGGCTCCGCGACCGGGCTCGGGCTCGTGTCCGCCGGGCACCCGCTGCTCGGCGCCGCCGTCCACCTCGCGGACGACGACGTCCTGGTCCTCACCGGCCTGGTCTCCACCCGCACCCAGCCCTGGCTCGCCGACCACGCGATCCTCGGCTCCGTGCTGCTGCCCGGCACCGCCTTCGTGGAACTCGCCCTGCACGCAGGGGATCTGCTCGGCTGCGGCCGCATCGACGAGCTCACCCTCCAGACCCCGCTGGTCCTCACCGGTGACAGCGCCGTTCACCTCCAAGTACGGGTCGGCGCCGCCGACGAGCAGGGCCGCCGCGGTGTCGCCGTCTCCTCCCGGCCCTCCGGCCACGACGGCGGCCTCACCGACGTGGTGTGGACCAGCCACGCCGTCGGCGAACTCGCCCCGCCCGTCGCCGACACCACGGTCGGCCTCACTGTCTGGCCGCCGGCCGGCGCCCGGCCCGTCGAGGTCACCGGCCACTACGACCACCTCACCGCCCAGGGCTACGGTTACGGCCCGATGTTCCAGGGCCTGCGCGCGGCCTGGCGCGACGGCGACGACGTGTACGCCGAGGTCGTCCTGCCCGACGGCGTACACAGTGACGCCGCCGCGTACGGCCTGCACCCCGCCCTGCTCGACGCGGCCCTGCACGCGGTCGGCTTCGGCGACTTCATCGGCGTCACCGCCGCCGAGGCCGCCGCCGGCCAGGGCCGGCTGCCCTTCGCCTGGTCGGGGGTGTCGCTGCACGCCACCGGTGCGTCCGCGCTCCGGGTGCGCCTGTCACCCGCCGGCACCGACGCCGTCGCACTGACCATCGCCGACGCCGAGGGCGCCCCGCTCGCCCGCGTCGACTCCCTCGTCCTGCGCCCGGTCTCCGCGGAAAGCCTTGCCCCCGCCCCCGCGGCGGCCTCGCCGCTGCACCGCCTGGCCTGGGAACCGCTCGCGGTGCCCGCCGACGCCGACACCGCCCGCGTCACGGCGTGGACGCTGCTGGGCCCCGACCCGGTCGGCGCCGCGGCGGCGATGACCGCGGCCGGGCTGAACGTGACGGCTTTCGGCACGCCCGAGGAGCTGACACAGGCCGGTCCCGTCCCGCCGCTCGTGCTCGTCCCCTTGGGCGGGGCGGGCGCGCCGGCGCGGCTGCTGGACCTGATCAGGCTGTGGTCGACGGACGACCGCTTCGCCGACTCCCGCCTGGCCGTCCTCACCGCCCACGCGGTCTCCACCGCCGCCGGCGAACCCGTCACCGACCTCGACGCCGCCGCCCTGTGGGGCCTCGCACGCTCCGCGGAGGCCGAGAACCCCGGCCGGGTCGTCCTCCTCGACACCGACGGCGCCGCCGAGTCCTGGGCCGCCCTGCCCGGCCTCGCCGCCGCCGGCTCCGGCCAACTCGCCCTGCGCGCGGGCACCGTACTGACCCCCGGCCTCGTACCGATAGCGCCCGCCGACGAGCTGCGACCGCCGGCCGGTGCCGCGAGCTGGCGGCTCGACAGCCGTGAGCGCGGCACGCTCGACGCCCTCGAACTCGTCCCCGCACCCGACGCGCAGGCACCGCTGCCCGCGGGCCACGTC
>NZ_JAINVH010000073.1 GCF_020400825.1 Streptomyces sp. HPF1205 | reverse complement strand
GCGGCCACTGCGTCGACGTCACCCCGCCGCGGACGCCGGGGCGCCGGCCGCGCCCGCCCGGGCACACCGTCTACACCGCCATCTGGCACCCCGCCCCGCCGCCCCGTGAGGACACTGCGCAGGGACCGCAGGACACCACCGTGGAGCTGAGCGTGTACGAGCGCGGTGGCCACCAGCATTCGCCTCCAGGCCCTTCTACGGGCCTCCAAGGACCCCGGCCCCACCACCCCGCCTGGCCGGTCCGCGCAGGGCGGCAAGCCCTCTCCGGCAGACCAGGAGAGCGCCGCGGTGCTGTACGAGCAGCTGGCGTTCGGTGGCGACGTCGGGCAGGACCAGGAGCACGGCCAGGACGACCAGGAGCAGGAGTTCGTCATCAGCCTGGAGCGGCAGGAATGGCTGGAGGAGTTCCGGCGCCGGGTCGGTGAGCTGGCGCGGAACGTCCCCAATGCGAAGCCTGGGAGGAAGGGACGCGGCGGCACCGGGGGGAGCCCGCCGCACCGGCCTGGCTACCGGTCGCGCTGAGTTCGGTTGGTGCTGCGGCGGGCGGGCCGGCCTTCGCCCCACCGAGTGTGGGCCGTGCCCTCCTGCGCCGGACTGATGGAGCGGTTGGTCTCTCACATGCTGCCGAGACGGTCACGGCGGGGGGAGCGCCTCCCGTATGTTCCTCGCATGACCGAACTCATCCTGCAGGCAGGCGTCGATCACGTTGCGCGCCTGGCGCACGAGAGCGACCCTGTCCGGGCTGTGATCGAGTTGATCTGGAACGCCATCGACGCCGAAGCCACTGACGTGTCGGTCACTTTCGACCACAGCGAGATGGATGCGATCTCGAAGACCACGGTCACCGACGACGGTCATGGGATCGGTCTGGATGAGCTCCCCGGGGCGTTCGGTCGCATCGGTGACTCATGGAAGCTGAAGGCGACCAAGTCGAAGAACGGGAAGCGTGGACTGCACGGCAGGCTTGGTGAAGGGCGTCTGCGGGCTTTCGCGCTCGGCAGCCGTGTGGAATGGGACAGCCACAGCCGCGATGCGACGGGCAAGCTGCTCCACATCGTGATCTCCGGTACGGCCGAGCGCCGGAATGTCTTTCCCTGGGATTCGGCACCGACCACGCAGACCGAGCCCGGGACGGTCGTCACCATCTGGAACGACACCCAGAAGTCCCTGGCCCTGCTGGAGTCCGACAGCACACTGTCCGTCCTGCGCTCCCACTTTGCGCCTTTGCTGCTCAACGACGACAAGCTGCAGATCTCCTACTGGGGCGCTGTCCTCGATCCCTCCGACGCTATGGCCGACCGGACCCCGATCCCGTTGACTTTCGGGGAGAACGAGCAGCAGCAGGGCCTCTTGACCATCATTGAGTGGAGAAGCGGGAAACACCGCGCTCTCTACTATGGTCCGGACGACCAGCACTTGCTGTACGAGGAAACAGCCAAGGACCTCGAGCCGCAGTTCAGCTACTCCGCCTACATCACGTGGGGGAGGTTCGACCACGAGGCGCTCTCCTTGCTCCCCCTGGGTGACATGGCACCGGGCGACATCGGGTCCCTGTGGCAGGCGGCGCGGGGCGCCCTTCGCGAGCACTTCACCGGACGCCGGCGAGAACGCCGCCGCGACCAGCTCACCAAGTGGAAGAAAGACCGGATCTACCCCTACGAGGGCGAACCGAAGACAGAGTCGGAGAAGGCCGAACGAGCGGTCTTCGACGTCGTCTCCGGCACTCTCAGCCAGCAGATCTCAACAAAGCGGGCGGATGCCCAGCTGACCCTCGCGCTGCTGCGCGACCTACGGCACCGCCCCGCCCTCGGAGCGCGGCAACGCCGCCCGGGCGCCGCGCAACCACTGGCAGGAGCACTACGCCGGGCCGTACTTCGAGCGGCCGTTCCCGCGCCTGCTGGCGGTGTTCTCCCCCGTGCCGCGGCGGGTGGCCCCGGGCACCCGGGAGGCGGAGTTCCTCGCCCGCGCAGCCGGCCTGCAGTTGGTCCGCTCCCGCCGCTTGGTCATCGCCACCACCACCGCGGCCCGGCCCGGCCGGTGTGGCGGGTCGCCGGCGGACAGGGCGGCTACTGGAGCCTGGACCGGCTCCCCGCCGCGCAGTGACCCGCTGAGCGGATCCAGGCTTTTGCGCCCCCAGCTCACCGGTGGGCCGGGGTGCTCACCGGGCGTCCTGCCGCTTCAACGCGGCTCCTGCCGTGGCCCCTTCCTGGACTCCTGCCAGGGCTCCTACCGGCCTACCGGGCAACGGTTGGGGCATTTCCGCAGGCCAGGCCACAAGTAGTGATGTTGTCCGAGGCTTCGACATCCCCTCTTGCCCTCCACCCCCTGCTGCACCCGATGAAAAGGAGACGGGTGCGGCTGGGTGGTGGGCGAGGCGCGAGGGGCTAACGGGCGGTTGGTGTGCCTCCGGCGGCCTTGGCGGGGCGCTGGCCGCCGCTGGGCGCGTCGGCCGGGAAAGTGGAGCGGCAGCGCGCTGCGGGGCCTCCAGGCGGGCGCCGAGGCTGCTTTGTCGGTGGGCCGGGCGAGACTGGACTGCCTGATCACCGCGAGCGGGGAGGAAGGCGTGAGCCACACGCAGGAGCAAGAGCAGGTACAGGAGCGGGAACAGACCGGGACGCCGAAGCGGCGGCGGGTGCTGTATCCGTACGGGTCGTCGTCACCCGAGCGGGACGACGCGATCACCGTGTTGGGCGCGCTGAGAGTCGCGACGGCCACGCAGATCATGCGACTGACCCGGCCGCACCTGAGCGACAACAAGTCGATCCGCAACGCGCTGCTGGATCTGGCCAAGCACGGCCCGGTGGTGTCCGAGGGCAATACCGCAGGACCGCGCGGGCGGATCGGCACGCCGGGCCGGGCGGGGCCTGCGGCGCAGAAGCTGTGGCGGCTGACGGCGGCCGGCCTGGACTACGCCGACAAGAACATGGTCGACGGCGTCGACGGCGGCCTGGCCCGCGGGGTCGCCCGGGGCGGGGCCAAGCACGCGATGGCCGTCAACGAGACCGTCATCGCCTTCGTCCGCGGCGGCTCCCTTCCCGACGCGGCCGGAGGCATCTGCGGCGTCCAGGCGTTCCGCACCGAGACACACCTGCCGATCGCCTCCGGCAGCAAGGCGGCGGTGCGCGTCGACGCCGTTCTGCGCGCCCCGGCGGCTGGTGTGCCGGTGCTGATGATCGAGGTCGACCGGGGGACGGAGTCCCCCGAGCGGGTGGCGGAGAAGCTCGCCCGCTACGACCAGTATTTCGCCCGCACCCTCTACGAGGTGAAGCGCAGCAACGCGATGGGCGGCAACACGGGGACGGGGCTGCACTGGCAGACGCTCTTCCCGCCCACCGGCCGTCCCGGCACTCCGCCGGTCGCCATCGTCTTCACCGGCATGTCCCGCCCGGCGCTGGCCAACCGCATCAACCGCGTCCTCGAACTGACCTCCGAGCACTGGCAGTTCAGCTTCCAGGATTACCAAGCAGGCGAGGGCGGCGTGCCCCTGCTGGTGACCGCGCTGGACGACCTGCTCGCCCACGGGCCGGCAGGACCGGTCTGGTATCGGGCCGGGGCCGGCATGCCCAGACGCGGACTCGTCCAGGCCCTGGACGGCACCCTGGACTGAAACCTCATCCTCGTGGCAGTGGATCTCTCACCGATGTCAGCGACCGTATGAGAACACGGGCGAGACTCCACCATGGGACCCGGGCCCGCCGCCCCGTGAGGACACTGCGCAGGGACCGCAGGGCACCACTGTGGAGCTTGAGCGTGCACGACGGGCGTTGGCCATCAGCATCCGCCTCCAGTCCCTCCTGCGGGCCTCCAGCAGCCCGCGCAGCCGTCAGCGAGGTGGTCGACTGAAACCGTCGGCCTGACCTCAGCTAACAGCCGACGCACTCCGACCACACAGCACCGAATAGGGTCCCTGGATGCGCATGTATCTCTCCTCCTTCCGCATGGGCGATCACCCCGACCGGCTCCTCGCCCTGCTGGGCGAACCGGGCCCGGCCGAAATCGCGGTGATCGCCAACGCCATGGACGGGCAGCCCGGAAACGAACGTGCGGCCGGCGTCGAGCGTGAGGTCGACGCCCTGACCGCGCTGGGGCTGCGGCCGACCGAGGTCGACCTGCGAGGGTTCTTCGACCAGCCGAGAGAGGCCATCGAGACGACGCTCGCCCGCTTCCCCGCGGTCTGGCTCCGGGGCGGCAACGTCTTCATGCTCCGATACGCCCTCGCCCGCAGCGGCGCGGACACCGTGCTGACCGCACTTCTGCGACAGAACGCCTTGGTCTATGCCGGCTACAGCGCAGGCCCGTGCGTGCTCGCCCCGAGCTTGCGCGGTTTGGACCACTGCGACGACCCGAGCGTGGTGCCCGAGACCTACGGCGATCCGGTGGTCTGGGACGGGCTCGGCATCCTTGACTACGCCGTCGTGCCCCACGTCGACTCACCAGGGCACCCCGAAACGGAGGCCCTCAGCGTCGTCGCCGCCAACTACCGCGCCGACGGCGTCCCCCACCGGACCCTGCGCGATGGCCAGGCCCTCGTAGTCAACGGTGAGGACACACAAATCTGCTGACCGGCACCTTGCCGACGACGGACGACACCTCGCCTATGAACGCCCCGCCGAACCCACCCGCGGCGGGGCTTTCCTGCCTCACCACATCGGCATCGTGAACGCCCGGTCCGTCGGCATTTTCAACGCCGGGCAACAATCCGCGAACGCCGAGTGAGTCGGCAACCAGGCGTTCAACCACCCGTTCGCACCGTTTCGCCCGCCCGGCCCGCACGCCGGCTGTGACCTGCGGTAGCGATGTCCGCCGGGCGGTTGCGGTGCGCTGACTTCCCCTCTGTGCCCCTGTCTTTGCCCTCAGCGCTGGTGAAAGAGGGAGAGAGAGCGAACGGAACGCGGACCGGGGTGTCGGGGAAGCGGCCCCGGGGGTTGGCGTCCCGGCGGCCGGGTTCCGGCCGCCGCGACGGACCCGTTCAACAGGAGAGGGACCGCGCCGCCGGACGCCCCGGCAGAGCCGCTGTACGCCCGTGTGCCGCTCTGGCGTCAGCAGTCGGGCCGGGTTGTTGTGCCACCTCGTGTCAGCGGGGCAGCCGCGGCCGCGCACGAGGGCCGGGCCCCGGCTTCCCCGTGGGGTCCGGGCCCGGCCCTTCGCTGCGCGCTGCTACCAGCGCATGCCCAGCGCGTCGAGCTCCGCCCGGCGCTCCGCGCTCAGCTTGTCCGCCCGCCTGCGGGCGTTGTCCGCGAACATGCCCAGCTTGTAGGGCACGCCGTCGACCTCTTCGACGTGCTTCCTCGGCACCTGGAAGTGCCCCTCACGGGCGTAGAACTGCCGGGCCGCCGCCATATTCGCCGCCCACTTGTCCGCCTGCGTGCGGGGCGCCAGCGGCCGCTCGTCAGGCTCCGCCGGGCCGATGTGGAGCATGTTCTCCAGCATCCAGGCCTGCGCGGGCAGCAGCTGGTCCCAGCCGAGCCGCTGCGCCTGGACCCACGCCCCGAGGTCCTCGCCCTGGAGCGTCATCTGCCCAGGCGCGGTGGGCAGCTCGGTTCCGGCCTCGATGAGGTTGCGGCACAACCGGTAGCAGCGCTGCCAGGCGACCGGCCAGGCCGGGCACCAGGACGGGTCGATCGCCTCGAGTGCGTCCCTGCGCTCTTCGGTCAGCGCCCCGGCGGTGGACCCGACCGACAGGCCGGCCTCGCGCCGCGCCTCGATCTCCGCCAACCGCCGGCCCGCGGTGCGCTGGTTCTTCATCCAGACCCCGACCGGGTACCCGTTCCAGGTGACGCTCGTGGGCGGGAGCAGGTGCCCGTGCTCGGCGGCCCACCCCTGCGCTGCTGACAGCCCCTCCTGGAAAGCGACGTCCCAGTGCGACCAGATCATCTGCAACTCTTCGAGTTCCTTGGCGCGCGAGGGCTTCATCTCACCTGCGTTGTAAAACCGCCTCTGGTCCGCGATCCATGTCCCCAGCGGAAAGCCAGCGGGCTGCCATTCCTCCGGCGTGGTGAACGCGTACGGGACTTTCAGATCCCCGTTCTCCTTCACATACCGGGTCGCTGCCTGGATTCCCTGCCGCCAGTACGCGTTCTCCGGCTGGAGAATCCGCAGTTTCATGAACTGCGCCAGCACGGCAGGATCACGTGGGGTGGAGAAGGAAAGCAGGCTCTGTGCGGGAGCCGACGTTCCCCGCTCCTCACCCCGGCCCGCCGCGTCGCGCTCGGATGCCGACGGCTTCCGGCTCCGGGTGTTCGACTGCTGCTCCGCCAGGGCTTCCACGGTGTCCGCGTCGTGACTACGGAGCGCAGCCAAAATCCGGGCCAACCCGTGGTACCCCTTGCTGGTGAGCATGGCGTCCGGGTCCTCGTCCTTGCCAAGGAACACCGGCACCACCAAGCTTGCCAACTTGCCTTCTCCCGGTTTCATCCGCAGGGCGCGGCCGACGATCTGGAGGATGTCGACTGCGGAGCCGCGTACGTCTCCGAAGAACACAGAGTCACATCCTGGCGTGTCGACGCCTTCCCCGAGGACTCGAACACTGGACAGCAGGCGCAGGCGCATCGGGAACAGGTCGCCGTCTACGCGTTCGCCGACGGGGTCCGCGAACGTGGCCAGCGTCGCCCGGCGGCGCTTGGGGCTGTGCTCGCCGCACAGCCAGTCCGACCACACCCGATCCGGCTCCGGATACGTCTCGGGGTCGTCCTCCCACAACCGTTGGGCAACGGCCGGCACCCCGGCCGCCATGGCTTCGGCCTCGCTGGTCCGGTAGTGGAAGCTGAGCATCCTGCGCAGCCCGCGCTCTGCGGCCGTCTTCACCGCGGCGGTCTGAAGCGCCGCCAGGCGGGAGCCGCGCACGTTGTCCGACCTGGCCTCGATCCCCAGCAGCGCGGCCGCCTGGAGCTCCGGGTCGGTGACGTCGACACACACCACCTGCCAGGCCGCGACCAGACCGAGGTTGCGGGCCTGCGAGAGCGTCAACTTGTACGCCACGCTGCCGAAAAGCCCGTCCGGGTCGTCCTCCATCGAAGCGACCAACACCGGCGCGGCGCTGCCGCCCTCGTCCGTCTCCGGCGCCTCCCACACACGCGGGGTCGCCGTCATGTAGAGCCGCCGGTCAGCAGGCACCTTCGCGTTGTCGTGAATCGCAGCCCACGGCTTGCTGCCCCGACCACTGACCCTGTGGGCCTCATCCACCACCACCAGCGACCAGGGCGAAAGGCCCGCCTCGTGCGCCCGCTGGAGCGTCCCCAGACCCACGCTGGCGTAGGTGGCGAAGACCGTCAGCGTCTCCTGGCCGCGCGTCCACGCCCCCAGCTCGTTCACGTCCGTCGTGCACGCCGCCAGCCCCTGCGCCTCATCTGCACGCAGCGAGCAGATGCCGTAGAACGGGCCCGTCCGGCCGCCGGCCCGCCACGCGGCCGCCATCTGAGTCAGCAGGTCCAAAGTCGGAACCAGCACCAATACCCGGCCCGCACGCAGTTTCCGCGCGGTCAGCACCGCCATAAAAGTTTTTCCCGAACCGGTCGCCGCAATGACCTGCGTCCGCAGACCCTGCGCGGGCATTTCCTGACCCGGCTGCAATTCGAGTGCCCGCACCGCCGCATCGGACGCCTCGATCTGATGCGGAAGCGGGTCCATCTCCACGAGCGTGTTTTCCCCTTCGGCTGTGACCACTGCCACCATGGTTTTGACGCTCCCCCATCCGGGGACGATGCGCGGCCCCGGGTGGGTATGCTCCGGGGGTGGTGTCTGAGTCCAGAGTCTAGCGGGTAAATAAATATGACGCAGACCTTCGGCCGCCTCACGCAGGATCGACAGTCTTCCTCACCCCGGCTACGGTCCCCTTATGACTGTCAACCGAAAGGCCCATGCCGCGTAGACGGCCGGGCGCACTGCGCACCCAACAGCGGCCCCGCCTCTCCCCGGGCCACCCCCGCCGCATCGACCGCCTGTCAGCAGCAGCGACTCGCGCCGTCTGCCAGGTCGAGGTCGCACAGAACGACCAGGACGTATGGCCAGGAGGCCTTGAAACGGCCTTGCGGTGGTACCGCAGGTTCCTCTCGCAGACCGGCCGCTACCTGCAGCCCGGGCCCGCAGTTTGCCCGTGCCGATCCTGCTATCTGGAGGATGTGCGGGAAGCCAGGGACATGGTCGAGCGGCTCCTGCCGAAACTCCCTTCTCCAGCTCGCGGTGAACTGGAGAAGCTGGTCGCCGGCCTCGACGCTGAACTGCTTCGCCGGACCCTCCCCGACCCCTACAGTCGGCGAGCCGGGGAGCGCAGACTAGAGTGGTGGCATCACCGCCTCCAAGGCTGACCCCCACCCCTCCCTCCTAGCCGGTCCGCTTGTTGCCGGACCCTCCACGGTGGGCTCACAGGCCAGGCGGTGCCCGCCGGGTTCCTGGGTGGGGGCCGGCTGGGCGTATTGTCTGGCCATGACGCACAGGGGTCAGCCGCGGGAGTCGCGCGCGGAGCTGCGGAAGAGTCCCGGAGAGCGGTACGCGGCCTGGAGGGGCGACCTGCCGCTCCCGGAGCACCTCGCATCGAAGCATCGGCCGCTGGATCCGCTAAGGGGCGCAGCGTTGATGGCGGTGCTTCCGATCTCGGCTGTTGCGGCTGCCGTCAGTCCCGACGGCTGGCCCTGGTGGCAACGGGTCCTCGCGTTCTTGGCCGCACTCGCACTCGGCGTCTACCCGGTCTTGCTCGTCATCGGGTACTGGCGCCTTTGGCGGCGCGGGGCCTCCGCTGACTTGAGGTGAGCCCCCCGTCCTAGTCAGCTGCTCGTTGCCCGGCCCCGTGCGGGCCGCCCGGGTGCGTAATGGGGCACCGATCACGGGGCGCAACGCGCACCGCCAGGGACCCGAGCGGAGCGAGGGGCTGCGGCCCGTCAGAAGGCGGGCGGAGCCCGCTGATTGAGGGGCCGTCAACCCTGGAGCGAAGCGGAAGGGTTGGCCCGGCGGAG
>NZ_JAINVH010000072.1 GCF_020400825.1 Streptomyces sp. HPF1205 | reverse complement strand
ACTTTTCAGCCGCCGCCGACAGCCGCCCAGCCTCTCACGGGAAACCGTCCGTTACTGAGGTTCGATGCGTGATGTCGCGGGACCCTACCGGTTGAACTGCAAAGACGCGTATCCGCCGCACGGCGTCATGCGAGGATCACCCACCAGTAGATGAGCGGACCGTAGCACCCGCCCTGATCCCCTGCCTGCGGGTGGCGATGATCCTGCGCCGGAAAGCGATGTTCCGGTGGCAGACGAAATCATGTACGGGCGTTCAGGTCTCGGCCAGTTGAAAGTGCCAGATGATCTCCACTGGAACCCCGGCGTTGGCCGCCACAGCAGCCTCTGGTACCAGGTCCATCAGGCACCATGGCCAGTCCTCCCACGGACCCAAGTCGATCGTGAGCTTCCGTGGCGGATCCTGTGCCCCGGTCCGTCCCCCGGCTCGCTCCTCGGGTTCCTCACAGCGCAGGACTTGTAGCCCCACCGTCAGCGCGGCACGTAGATAGTCCCCGACCGGATGACGATAGGTCTCCAACTGCCCCGGCCTCCCGTCCGCCAAGCGCACCGAGGGAATCGAACCCCGCGCCACGCATTCCGGGTGGATGTCCGAGGTCACGAGGTGCCCGCCCGGACGCAAAACCCTGGCGAACTCCGCCATCACCGGCCCCAGGTCGGGGACGTGCGTCAGGGCAAGAGAACAGACCACCAGGTCCATGGCATCATCGGCCACGGGCAGCCGGCGCAGGTCGCCAAGGAGGAACTCGCCTGCTGGTACCCGCTCACGTGCCCGCGCCAGCATGTCCGCCGAGCTGTCGACGCCGACTGTCCGGTGACCGCGCTCGGCCAGCAGGGCCGTCATCCGACCGGTGCCGCAGGCGGCGTCCAAGGCGACACCAGTCGGCATTCCATCGAGGATTTCCCCGACCACCGGCTCGTCGAAGTCGAACGCCGAGTTGGGGCCGTCATAGGTCCTCGACCAGATCTGGTATCCATCGACGGTGCCCACCGGGGCAACGTCCACAGCGGCATCCGCCAGCGTCTCGTCGTCAAGCAGCCTCCGGATCTCGCCGATACGCGCATCGACGAACTCGCGATCGTGCTCCCCGGTGAACGATCGCAGCAGGGCAGTGCCTTCAAGGCCCACCAAGTAGGCGAGCGGATTCTGGTGCTTCACGGCGCGACGCTAGCGACACTCGTTGCGCCAGCGCCACCGATTTGCCCGTCGCCCGCCTGTCCCTGCACCGTGGGCTCCACGGCGGTCTCGCTCATCATCACATCCATGATCATCAGATCCGCCGTTGATTAGACACTCCCGTGCGAGAGCGAGGCGACGAGCTGATGGAGCCCCGCGAAGCTGATGTCCGTCTCGTACTCATCGCCGCTTTAGCGGATGACCCGGATGCCCTTGGTCACTGCCAGCTCTGCGGCCGCGTCCAGGAGGGCCGTCCTGCCCACACCCGGGTCGCCGGTGAGAAGGAGGGCGGCTCCGTCCGAGGCAACGGTGTCCAGGAACGTCGCGAGCTCGCCGAGCTCGCGGTCTCGGCCGACCAGTCCGGTCAGGTCGAAGCCCGCGCCCATCACGGAGTCCGCCCGTCTCGCATTGGCTGTGCCCTCGTCCCGCCACGTGTCTGACCGGCCGGTCCGTCACTGATCGACAGCACGTGCGAAATGGTGTCGTCACCAGCCGGCGCGGGCGTTCGCAGGAGCCTTACGACACCCGTTCCCGGCGGTCGCCTCCTCCAGAAGTGCGGCAGTGCGGGGTCGGCGGCCCGCCGGGCTTCACATCGACTCTCCCGATGCCGGTGGCCCCGGCCTTCCCCAGCTCCTCCCGCCGGTCAGCGGAAATCCCGCCGTAGGCGACGGTGGTTTCAGCGGCCGTCGACGCGTACGAACCTGCCGGGGGTGTTCGCGACCGGCGTTGTCGACCCACCTGCCGGGCTGGCCATCACCGCGGTCCAGACCGGCGCGGCCGCGGTCCTGGACGCCGAGCGCCACCCTGTCGCCGGCGGGAGCGGCCGGCATGCCGAATTGTCGACGGGGAGACGAGACCGCAGGCGGGGCAGCCGCGCCAATCGGGCCGAGCGGCGACGTCGGCGCGCAGCACCGCCCGCAACATCTGTCGAATGACCACGGCGAACCGGTCTATGACCAGGGATGGCGTGGGAAGGTGCCAGGCACCGGGTGCCCTGCGGCGGGCCGGCTGCGGAATGAGCCCCGGGCAGAGCAGAGCGGCCGGTCTGTCTTCGGGATGGCCCCACACGTCCTTCACGCCCCCCAAAGCCCCACTGACCTGCACAAATGCCCGGTCCGCACGTCCCAACGACGGGCCTGCCCGATCCGGTGAACCACACGGCGGTCATCTGACTGATGTCGGGCCCCGGCGCCCTGCCTACGGTTGTGGTTGTCGGGGCCCCCACGGTGCCGACCGCAGACCAGAGGAGACGGGACAAGACTCCCTGCTTCCGGCCGAAGCCCGGCGCCGCCCCAAGACCTGGGGGTCCGCCGCGGCGCTGACGGCCAGGTGGCGGGACGTGGACACCGTTGGCAGGCCACGGCCCTTCGGCCGGCGTCACATGGTGTCGCGCTCCTGCAGGAATCGGGAGCCCGGACTCCGGAATCTGCGCCATCCCGTCGAGCGCGGCGATCGCCACGCTCGAGAACAGTAAAGGACGTTCTGACATGCCTTTCGTCAATGTCAAGCTTGTTGAGGGTGTCTTCTCCGAGGACGAGAAGCACGCGATGGCCAAGGCACTCTCCGACGTGATGGTGCAGTTCGAGGGTTCGGAGGCGTTCCGGGAGGTCGTCTGGGTGCTGATCGAGGAACTGCACCCCGACGGCTGGCACATCGGCGGGCGGCCGTTCCGCGGTCCGGCCTCGCTCATGGAGACCCTCGAGAATTCCAAGGCGATGGTGGAGACCGTCGAGGGTCACCCCACCACACGGCCGGAGTGGGCCAAGGCGGCCCCGGTGCGGGACACCGGCAAATAGCCCAGCCGCCGGCGGTTCCGGAGCTGTCAGGGCTCCGGAACCGCGCATACCGTCAGAGCGTGAGCCTCTTCCGTCATCGGCCTGGACTGGCCGGATGCAGGTGAGGACAGCTTGGACGAGGGACCGTGCCGCTGGCGCCTCGGCAGCCCTTGTCGGCCCGGCATGGGACGTCGGCCCGGGCAAGGGCGTCGATGATGCCGTGCCCGCGGGCCGCGCGGATGTCGTGGACGGCTCCGGGCAAAGCCGGCGGCCCACGACAGTCGGCCGAGGGGTTCGGTGAGGACCTTGGCCGCGACCGCGTCCGGAACCGTCGTGCGGTTCCGGCGTCGCAGTCGCACGCCCTCCACCCTCGCCGCGAACACCCACGACAACACCGCCGGCATCGTCCTGCTGAACCGGGTCGCCGAGCACACCGGCCACAGCGTCCGCAAAGCCCTGGTCGACCAGGTCGTTGCGCACGGCGCGGGCCTGGGGATCGACGTCGAGATCGTCGCCCGCAAGGCGCAGGACAAGGGGGTCGTGCCACAGCCGAAGCGGTGGAGGGTCGAGCAGACCTACGGGATCGTGATACTGCACCGGCGCCTGGTCCGCGACTACGAGCACCGCCCCTCCTCCTCCGCCTCCCGCGTCTACTGGGCGATGACCCACGTCATGACCCGCCGCCTCACCGGCGCGAACACCCCCACCTGGCGCACGGCGCAGGAGGCGGCAGCATGAACATCCAGCCCCTGCTCGACGCCCTGGACCTCCAGGAAGACGCCGCCCGAGCCCTGGCCGGCGACCTGCGCGCACAGATCGACGACCTGCAGACCCGGCTACGGGAGGCCGAGACGCACCTGGACCACCTCGCGATCACCCGCAAGATCCTCACCGCCCTCGCAGACCGGCTCCCGACCGTCGCCCCGGACCTGCCCGACCACCCGGACTACCCCCGCATCCTCACCGCCTTCAACCACACGACCGGGCCGCTACGGGCCAAGGACGCCTGCCAAGCCCTCGGCCACGAACTGCAGCCCAAGAACGTCGAAGGCACCCGCGCCAAGCTGAAACGCCTGGTCAAGCCTGGGATCCTCACCGAGGCCGACACCGGCAACTTCACCCGGAAGCGATAGCCGACACGACCGCCACCAGCGCCCTTGATCCCACCTCAACCAGAAACAGACATAACCTTACAAAACGCCCACTAAGTGGCAGCTCGCAGTTCCATCCGTTGGAAGTGCTGGCTGGTCAGGAGCCAGTGCGCCAGCGTGCGGGTGCTTCGGCTGCCACGCCGTGACCGCGCCCCCAGGGCGACACCCAGTAGCCAGCCTCGCTCACCAACGCTCGCCAGTCCGTCTTCTTCAGGCCGACTTGGCCCATCAGACGCCTGGTGCTGGCGTGACCGCGGGCTCGTAGACGGCTGCGTGTCGGTTGCCGCGGTGCCGCCGGGGGTAAGTCGCCGGTAGGGGCCCGGGACCTCGGCGCGGGCAGGCCCGAATGAGCACGTTAGGGTTGCACGCTCGGGCCGGTCACATCCTGGTGAGGCCCGAAGACGGCCCGCAGCTTTTCGCCTCCGTAGAGGGATTCGTATTCAAGTATGAGCGTGAGGCGGTTGCGGATCAGGTGCCAGAAGTCGCCGTGCACGGTGGGGTCGTAGGCGGTCACCGACAGCAGGAAGGCGTCGTAGCCCGTGGGCACGATCGCCCCGTCTTCGAAGACGCTGGAGCCGGGGCGGTAGGGGAACAACCCGCGCACTGAGTTGACCTCGGCCTCCCGCCACCCGCCGAGCAGCGTGCCGTCCAGCACGAGGCTGCTGGCGGTGATCACGGCGGGTCCCAGGCCCGCGTTGAAGAGCCTGATGCCGGCCCTGCCCTCGTGGGTACGGGTCGCTCTCATCACCAGAGCAGGCCGGACTGATATTCGGCTGTGCTTCCGCGCCGCGCGGCCCTCGCTCACCGAGACGGCCAGCGACAGGGCCGCGATCCCCGTCGCGCACACCGCCGTGACCGTGTTGGCGTCCATCCAGGCCCCCTCCTGCTCGACCTATACGGCAACAGACTCCGCCGACCGCCACCCCGGTTCCGGCCCGGTACCCGCGGCAGTAGCTGAACCACCGGCCACCCGCCGCGCCGACGCTTGATTCGCATGTAATTGAAGATGTGATTGAACGTGTGCTTATGGTCGGGCTGGTGTCGAGGTGCTACCTGCCCACCGAGAACGACCTGTTCGGCGCTGTCGATGCGCTGCTGGAACAGGTCCCGTCCGATGTCCTGCCGCCGCCAGCCGAACGCCGGCGCCTGCGGGAGGCCGCAGGGCTGGGTCAGACCCAGATCGCGACCGCGCTCGGCACCTGGCGTGAGGCGGTCGGAAACTAGGAGGCGGGACAGCGTGAGCCGCGGCCGCCGTAGCGCGCCGCCTACGCTGCACGGTCTCGGCAGTGCTTCCCCGCAACGCCGACCGACACGCCGCAGCAGGCTCCGGAAGCGTCAACCACGACGAATCACGAGAACACTCAGGCGACCAGCACGCCCGTCACCCCTGCTCCGGCCGCCGCGCCCCGCCTGTCGAGCACCACCAGGAGCACGTCGACGTCGCGCCGTCCGGCCGCACGCAAGGCGGTCGCGAAGCCCGCACCCGCCCCGACCCCGGCCGCTGTGGTGGATCTTCGCGCCCAGTCCCCTCGGTGTACTGGGCGGGGTGTACTGCGCCGGGAATCTGGTGCTGCAGTGTCCGGCTGGTACGGTGCCGGAGCTGGTGGAGTGGACGCTGGCTGAAGCCAGGCTCGGCGCGCAGCGGCCCTCTCTGTCAAAGTAGAGCGAGTCGGATCGTTCACCGAGCTGGCGGCCACCGCGCGCCAGACGGAAGCGAACAACACCAAGCGCGCCTGCCCCTGACCGTCGCTGGACCCCTTCTGCCGGCTGCGAGGCCAGCGCCGTTCCCGCACCCGGAGACTTCCTTGAGCGCCACCGACGCCGCTGCCGATGCCGCCTCCGTCCCTGCGCCCGCCGTGCCGCAGCCGGCGCCCGGCGCCACCCCGCCCCGCGTGCCGCTGGCCCGCCGGGCGGCCGCCGAACTGGTCGGCACCGCCGCCCCCGTGACGGTGGTGGTGGGCTCGGGCATCCAGGCCACCGAACTCACCCACGACGTGGCCCTGCAGCTGCTGGCGAACTCCACCGCCACGGTCTTCGGCCTCGGCGTGCTGATCGCCCTGCTCGGTCCGGTCTCCGGCGCGCACTTCAACCCCGTGGTCACGCTGGCGGAGTGGTGGACCGCCCGCCGCGGCGACCCCGGCGTCACTTTGCGCGAGGCCGCGGTCTACATACCCGGGCAGGTGGCGGGCGCCATTGGCGGCTCGATCCTCGCGGACGCGATGTTCGGCAAGGAGCTGGTGAAGTTCTCCGGCCACGACCGCGGCGCCGGGCACCTGCTGCTCGGCGAGGTCGTGGCAACCGCCGGGCTGATCCTGCTGATCTTCGGCCTGGCCCGCACGAACCGGCTGCACTTGGCGGCCGTCGCCGTCGCCTCCTACATCGGCGCCGCCCACTGGTTCACCTCCTCCACCTCGTTCGCCAACCCGGCGGTGACCATCGACCGCACTTTCACCGACACCTTCGCCGGCATCGCCCCCGGCTCGCTGGCCGGCCCCATCGCCGCCCAGTTGGTGGGCGCGGTGGGCGGTGAGCTGCCCCGCTTTTCGTGGAGTCCGCGGTCGTGTGATCAAGCGGTCTGCGGGGCTTGCTCCAGTTGCGCCCAGTAGGCCTGTTCGTACTCGTCCGGTGGTACCTAGCCGAGGGCGGAGTGGAGTCGTTCGCTGTTGTACCAGGCGACCCACGGGAAGACGGCCCGTTCGACCTCGTCGAAGTCCCGCCATGGCCCCTGATGCTCGATCAACTCGGCCTTGAACGTGGCGTTGAAGGCCTCGGCCGTCGCGTTGTCGTAGCTGTCAGCGACGGATCCGACCGACGCTGAAGCACCGACTTCGGCCAGACGCTCCGTGTACCGAATGGATACGTACTGGGCCCCGTGGTCGGTGTGCAGAACCGCGCCGGTGAGGCTGCCGCGAGTGCGTTCGGCCGCGGCCAGGGCGTCGAGGACCAGTTCGGTGCGCATGTGGTCGGCGATCGCCCAGCCGGCCAGTCGGCGTGAGGCGAGGTCGATGACGGTGGCCAGGTAGAGGAACTTCCCGCCCTCCAGCGGAAGATAGGTGATGTCACCGACGTACTTTTGGTTCGGCTTGTCGGCGGTGAAGTCGCGGCGGATCAGGTCGGGGGCTTTGGCCGCGGCCGGGTCCGGGATCGTGGTGCGGTGTCGGCGTCGCAGTCGCACGCCCGCCAGGCCGGTGCTCTGAAGTTCCCCCCTGATCTTGGACAGCGGGTTTCTACGCTGCGGGGGTGAAGTCGTGCCGCAGTCTGGCCCGGGTTTCGAGCGGGGTGAGATACCCGAACTCGGGGTGCTTGCGGAGCCTGGTGCGGTTGTACTCGACTTCGATGAAGCGAATGACGTCGGCTCGGGCCTCGGCCCGGGTGGCCCACACGCTCGTGCCGACCTCGGCATTGAGCAGGGCGAACCAACTCTCCGCCACGGCGTTATCGTAACAGGAGCCGACTCTTCCCATCGACTGCCTCATCCGCAACTCCTGTATCGCATTCCCGGAATGCGGCGCTGGTGTATTCGCCGCCGCGATCGGTGTGCATGATGCAGCCCTCCTCCAGTTGCCCGCGTCCGGCCGCCATCCGCAGTGCCGCCACCGGCAGCTCGGCGCGGTGGTGGTCCGCCATGGCCCAGCCGACTACCTCGCGCGTGGCCAGGTCGATGCAGGTCGCCGGATACAACTTCCCTTCGCCGGTGACGAGTTCGGTCATGTCACCGACCAGCCGCATCCCCGGTCGCGGCGCGGTGAAGTCCCGGCCTATCAGGTCCGCGGCGGACACCGCCCGCTTCGCCTGCCGGGTCAGCCCACGGCGACGGCGCCGGGTGATCCCGGCGATCCGGTGCTCGCGCATCAGCCGCTCCACCCGCTTGCGGTTGACCGCCCGCCCGGCCCCCACCAGGGCGGCGTGGCTGCGCGGGGCCCCGTAGGCGCCGCGCGAGCCGGCGTGCAGCACCCGGATCTCCCACACCAGCACCTGCTCGGCGCTGAGCCGGACACGGCGGGCGGGCACCGAGCGCACGTGCGCGTAGTAGGTGGAGCGCGGCAACTGCAGGGTGCGACACAACAGCCCCACGCTGTAGCCGCCGGGATTGTCGGCGCAGGCCTTCTCCGCGTCGATGAAGGAGCACACGGCGGCGGTGCCTACTTCATTTCGTTCGCGAATAAGGCCGCCGCCCTTTTCAAGATCTCGATCGTCTGCTGCTGCTCGCGGGTCTGTCGCCGCAGTCGGGCCAGCTCCTCGCGCTCCGAGCTGGTCAGCGCCCCGGCCGGGCCCTCGCCCCGGTCAGCCTTGGCCTGCTTGACCCAGCCCCGCAGCCCCTCCGGGCTCACCCCGAGGTCCCGGGCCACCTCGGTCACGGTCTTGTCCGACGCGAGCGCCAACGCCACCGCATCCCGCTTGAACTCGGCCGTGTACCGCTTGCTCATGTTGCTCTGCTTGCTCACTACCCTGGACTGCTTCCTCCGGGACCCATCCGTCCCAGTATCAAGCTGTCCAGGTCAGAGGGGGAACATCAGTTTCGTCCGTACACGGATCTTGACCACGCCGGAACGGCGTCCCGTCCTGCGCGCCACGTGCTCCAAGAACGGCAGGTAACTGCCCGGCCTGGCCTTCACCGTCTCGTACAGGCGGTCCGCGACTTCGACGCCGCGCGCGGCGTGGTAGCGGTAGAAGCCCATGACCGCGCGGGCTCGGCTCGCCACGGTCGCGTCGGCCGCCTTTGTGCCCACATGAAGCGGCACTACGTCCTCAGCCACGCTTCCTCGACGCAACTGCCCGACGAAGGTTCCGAGTTCAGTCACTCCAATCGTGTTCCACGCCTGCGCCCGCCGCTCCAGGAATGTCCACCACAGGGCGAGGCCCCGCGCATAGCTCTTGAGGGTGTTGGGCGAGCAGTCCCTCGATCTCAGGTACTCCACGTACTGCTCGACCGGCTCAGCAACTCGGAAGTCCTCGCCGACGACCGTCCACGTCACCGCTTCCTCCGTGACAACCCGCTGCGTACTCGCCACCACGCCCCCCTCTGTCACCACCGTCAGCGGCACCTCACCGCTGTACCGGATAACGCATCGCTCACAGAGAAGGCACGGTCCACAACCGCATGTCACAGACGTCCGCGGCATCGAAAGCA
>NZ_JAINVH010000071.1 GCF_020400825.1 Streptomyces sp. HPF1205 | reverse complement strand
GGCGGCGTCCGTGCCGGCGGCGACGGCTTCGACGTCCTCGGTGTCGGAGGGCATCAGCCAGAACCGCTCGTGCTGGAACGCGTAGTGCGGCAGGCGGACGCGCCGGGCGCCGGTGCCCGCGAAGAACGCCTGCCAGTCGATCCGCACCCCGCGTACGTGCAGCCCGGCGAGGGCGGCGTGCAGGGCGGCGTTCTCGGGGCGGCGGCCGCGCAGCGCGGGGAGCACGCCGGTGGACTCGTCGGCCGCGAGGACCGTGCGCGTCATGGCGCTGAGCACCCCGTCGGGTCCCAGCTCCAGGAAAGTGCGCACGCCCTGGGCGTGGAGCGTCCTGACGCCGTCGGCGAAGCGGACCGCCTCGCGGACATGCGTCACCCAGTACGCGGGGTCGGTCAGATCACCGGTCAGGTCACCGGTGACGTTCGACACCACCGGGATACGAGGGCTGTGGTACGTCAGCGACTCCGCGACGGAACGGAAGTCCGCCAGCATCGGGTCCATCAGCGGCGAATGGAACGCGTGCGAAACGGTCAGCCGCTTGACCTTACGGCCCTCAGAACGCCAGGCCGCCTCCAGCTCACCGATCGCCTCAACCGCGCCCGAAACCACCACAGCCTCGGGCCCGTTGACCGCCGCGACCGCCACATCCTCGCGACCCGCCAACGCCTCCCGTACGAACGCCTCCTCCGCCTGCACCGCCAGCATGGCGCCACCAGCGGGCAACGCCTGCATCAACCGACCCCGCGCAGCCACCAACCGGACCGCGTCCTGCAGCGACAGCACACCCGCCACATGCGCGGCCACCAGCTCACCGATGGAGTGACCGGTGACGAAGTCCGGCCGCACACCCCACGACTCCACCAACCGGAACAACGCCACCTCAAGCGCGAACAACCCCGCCTGCGTGTAAACGGTACGGTCCAGATCCACCGACCCCGCCTCGAACATCACCTCCCGCAACGGCCGCTCCAACTCCCCCTCGAACAGCCCGCACACCTCGTCCAACGCCGCCGCGAACACCGGATACGCCCCGTACAACTCACGCCCCATACCGGACCGCTGACTGCCCTGCCCGGTGAAGAGGAAGGCGGTGTCGGCGTCGGTCGGGGCCGCGCCGCGGGTGACGGAGGCGGGGGTGTCGCCTGCGGCCACGGCGGCCAGGCCGGCGAGGAGGGCGTCGCGGTCCGCGGCGGTGACGACGGCACGGTGTTCGAGGGTGCCGCGTGTGGTGGCCAGGGAGAACGCCGTGTCGAGGACGCCGAGTCCGGGGTCGCGGTGGAGGGCGGTGGCGAGGCGCTCGGCCTGGGCGCGCAGCGCCGTGTCCGTACGGCCGGAGAGCACCACCGGCAGCAGGGACGGCTGCCGGGCCGGCGAGTCGTCGGTGGCCGGCTCCTCCTCGGGGGCCTGTTCGAGGATGGTGTGCGCGTTGGTGCCGCTGACGCCGAAGGAGGAGACGGCGGCGCGCCGCGGGTGGCCGGTCTCGGGCCAGGCGGTGGCCTCCGTCAGCAGCGAGACGGAGCGCCCGGTCCAGTCGACGTGGGGGGTGGGCTCGTCCACGTGGAGGGTCCGCGGCAGGGTGCCGTGGCGCATGGCCATGACCATCTTGATGACGCTCGCGACGCCGGAGGCGGCCTGGGTGTGGCCGATGTTGGACTTCAGCGAGCCCAGCAGCAGCGGGTGTTCGGCGTCGTGTTCGGCGCCGTAGGTGGTGATGATGGCCTGGGCCTCGATGGGGTCGCCGAGGGTGGTGCCGGTGCCGTGGGCCTCGACGGCGTCGATCTGGGCGCAGGTGAGGCGCGCGTTGGCGAGGGCCTGGCGGATGACGCGCTGCTGGGCGGGGCCGTTGGGGGCGGTCAGGCCGTTGCTCGCGCCGTCCTGGTTGATCGCGGAGCCGCGGACGACGGCCAGGACCTCGTGGCCGAGGCGGCGGGCGGCGGAGAGCCGTTCGACGAGGAGCATGGCGACGCCCTCGCCCCAGCCGGTGCCGTCGGCGGCGGCCGCGAAGGGCTTGCAGCGCCCGTCGCGGGCCAGTCCGTTCTGCCGGCTGAACTCGATGAACGCGCCGGGTGTGGACATGATCGTCACGCCGCCGACGAGGGCCATGGTGCATTCGCCCTGCCGCAGTGCCTGGCAGGCGAGGTGGAGGGCGACCAGCGAGGAGGAGCAGGCGGTGTCGATGGAGACGGCCGGGCCTTCGAGGCCGAAGGTGTAGGCGATGCGGCCGGAGACGACGCTCGCGGCGGTGCCGGTGGCGAGGTAGCCCTCGCCGCCCTGCGGGGCGTGGGTGAGGAGGCTGATGTAGTCCTGGCCGTTGGTGCCGACGAACACGCCGGTACGGGAGCCGCGCAGCGCGGCCGGGTCGATCCCGGCGTGCTCGAAGGTCTCCCAGGAGGCTTCCAGCAGCAGCCGCTGCTGGGGGTCCATGGTGAGGGCCTCGCGGGGCGAGATGCCGAAGAACGCCGGGTCGAAGGCGTCGGCGTCGTGGACGAAGCCGCCGCGGTCGGAGTAGGTGGTCCAGGGCCGGCTGGAGTCGGGGTCGTGGAGGGCGTCGATGTCCCAGCCGCGGTTGGTGGGGAAGGCGCCGATGGCGTCGGTGCCGGCCGCGACGGCCTGCCACAGGTCCTCCGGGGAGGTGATCCCGCCGGGCAGGCGGCAGCCCATGCCGACGATCGCCATGGGCTCGCGGTCGGCCTCCTCGGACTCGCGGATGCGCTCGTTGGCGTCGTTCAGGTCCGTGATGACGCGCTTGAGGTATTCGCGGAGCTTGCTTTCGTTGGCCATCGCTGTCATCACCCGTGTGTGTGAGCGCCCGTGTGTGTGAGCGGGAGTGGAGGAGGTCGGTGGATGCCGGCGGGTCAGGCGCGGCCGTAGTTGCGATCGATGAGATCGAAGAGGTCGTCGTCGGAGGCGTCGTCGAGGTGGTCGGTGAGGCCCCCGGTGTCCGACATGCCACGGGCGTCGTTCCACAGTGCGAGCAGGTCCTGCAACCGGCGGGCGATCTTCGTCCGCGCGGCGTCGTCCGGGGCGATGGTGTCGAGCTCCTCGGGCTGTACGCCGGTCAGGGCGGCTTCCAGGCGGTCGAGTTCGGCCAGCAGCGGGACGCCCGGGGTCGTGGCGGGGCCGGTGGCGCCCTGGGCGCCGGGCAGCGCGGTGTCGAGGTGGCCGGCGAGGGCCGCGGCGTTCGGGTAGTCGTACATCAGGGTGCTGGGCAGGCTCAGACCGGTGGCCTTGGTGAGCCGGTCGCGCAGTTCCAGGACGGTGAGGGAGTCGAAGCCGAGGTTCTTGAACGCCTGGTCGGGTTCGACGGCGTCCGCGGAGCCGAGGCCGACGACGGCGGCGACCTCGGTTCGTACGAGGCCGAGCAGGGTACGGCGGCGCTCCGCGGCGGTCAGTCCGGCGAGCCGGGCGGTGAGGGCGGGTTCGGGCGTGGAGTCGGCGGCCGGCGCGTCGAGGGCGACGGCCTCGGGCAGGCCGGTCAGCAGCGGGCTGGGCCGGGCGGCGCTGAAGGAGGGGCCGAAGACGGTCCAGTCGACGTCGGCGACCGCGCAGGCGGTCTCCCCCGCGGTGAGCGCGAGGTGGAGGGAACGCAGCGCGGTGCCGGGTTCCAGGGGGGCGAGTCCGCGGCGGCGCAGGTGGGCTGCGGCCTCCTCGTCGGCGGCCATGCCCGCGCCGCCCCACGGGCCCCAGGCGACGGCGGTCGCGGGCAGGCCGCGCTCGCGCCGGTGCTCGGCGAGGGCGTCGAGGTAGGCGTTGGCGGCGGCGTAGGCGCCCTGCCCGGCGCTGCCCCAGACACCGGCGATGGAGGAGAAGAGGACGAACGCGGCCAGGTCCTCGCCGGCGAGCAGCTCGTGCAGGTGACGGGCGCCGTCGACTTTGGCGGCGACCACGGCGGCCAGTTCGGCCGGTTCCGTGTCGGCGATGGTGCCGGCCTGCGGGAGGCCGGCGGCGTGGACGACGGCCCGTACGGGCTCGCCGGCGGCCCGCGACCGCTCCAGCAGTGCGGCCAGCGCGTCCCGGTCGGCGGCGTCGCACGCTTCTGCGGTGGCGTCGACGCCCGCGTCCGCCAGCTCGGCCAGGAGCTCGGCCGCGCCGGGGGCCTCGGCTCCGCGGCGGCTGGTCAGGACGACGCGGGTGGCGCCGTTGGCGGCGAGCCAGCGGGCGACGTGCCCACCGAGCGCGCCGGTGCCACCGGTGACGAGCACTGTTCCGGCGGCGGGCCAGTCGGCCCGGGGGGCCGCGCCGCCGGCGGTCGGTACGGGGGCGGCGGGGGTGGCGGCGGGGGCGAGCGAGGCGGCAGACGCGGCGGCGGCCTGGTCGAGGTTCGCGGGCACGGACACGGACGTGGCGGCGGGCAGGCCGCCGGACGCGGGCACGGGCACGGGCACGGGCACGGGCTGGACGGCCGACTGATCGCCGCTCGCGGGCACGGACACGGACGTGGCGGCGGGCAGGCCGCCGGACGTGGGCACGGGCGCGGGCTGGACGGCCGACTGATCGCCGTTCGCGGGCACGGACACGGACGTGGCGGCGGGCAGGCCGCCGGACGCGGGCGCGGGCGCGGCGGCGGAGGGGGCCGCGGTCGCACGCCTGGCGGTGGTCGCGTGGGACGCGGCGCCGGCGGGACCTGCCGGGCCCGGGGCGGCGGGGTCGTGGACGGGGGCGTGTTGCAGGCGGCGGGCGAAGAGGCCGCTGTCGCGCAGGGCGAGCTGGTCCTCGGCGCCCGCGGCTCCGGCGAGGACGGCGAGGAGCCGGACCAGGTCGCGTTCGACCGGCTGCTCGGGCAGGTCCACGAGGCCGCCCCAGCGGTCCGGGTGTTCCAGGGCGGCGACCCGGCCGAAGCCCCACACCTGCGCGGCCGCGGGGTGGGTGACGGTGTCGCCGTCCGTCGCGGTCACCGCACCGGACGTCAGCGCCCATACCCGGCCGGTGAGTTCGGCGTCACCAAGTGCCTGGACGAGAGCGCTGGTCAGGGCCAGTCCGGCGCCGAGGCCGGGGTGCTCCGGGTGCGGGCGGTCGTCGTGGGCGAGCAGCGACAGCACACCGGCGGTCTCCCCCGCGACGGCTGCCGCTTCCCGGAGGCGGTCGGCGAGGACGCCGCGGTCGTCGCCGGGCTCGGCCGCGAGGCGGACGACGTCCGCGCCCGCGGCGGTGAGGGCGCCGCCGACGGTGTCGGCGAGGGCGTCGGCGGCCGGCGGCGCGACGATCAGCCAGGTGCCGGCCGCGGTGGAGGTGGCGCCGCCGGCCGGGTCGGGCAGCGGCTGCCAGGTGGCGCGGTAGCGCAGGCGGTCCAGGGCCGCGCGCTCGCGGCGGTCGCGGTGCCAGGTGGACAGCGCGGGAAGTACGGCGCCGAGGGCGTCGGAGTCGGTGAGGCGGAGCGTGCCGGCGAGAGCGTCGAGGTCGCCGCGTTCGACAGCGGACCAGAAGGGGCCGTCCGAGGGTTCGGTGACGGGTGCCGCGGCGGCGGTACGGCGGCCGACGAACGTGGTGGAGCCCAGCCAGTAGGTCTCCCGCTGGAAGGCGTAGGTCGGCAGGGTGACCCGTCGCGGGGCCGGGTCGCCGAGGTAGGCGGCCCAGTCCAGGGCATGCCCCTGGGCGAGGATGCCGGCCGCGGTGTGTGCGACGGCCGCGGCCTCGCTCCGCCCGGCGCGCAGCGAGGGGACGACCGCGGTCCCGGACTCCACCAGCGGACGGGCCATGGCCGTGAGGACGGCGTCGGGGCCCAGCTCGACGAGGGTGCGCACACCACGGTCGCTCAGGGTGCGCACACCGTCCGCGAAGCGGACCGCCTCGCGGACATGCGTCACCCAGTACGCGGGGTCGGTGAGGTCACCGGTCAGGTCACCCGTGACGTTGGACACGACGGGGATACGAGGGCTGTGGTACGTCAGCGACTCCGCGACCGCGCGGAAGTCGGCCAGCATCGGGTCCATCAGCGGCGAGTGGAACGCGTGCGAAACGGTCAGCCGCTTGACCTTACGGCCCTGCGAACGCCACACCGACTCCAACTCGGCGACGGTGTCACCCGCACCCGAAACCACCACAGCCTCAGGCCCGTTGACCGCCGCGACCGCCACATCCTCGCGGCCCGCCAGCGCCTCCCGTACGAACGCCTCCTCCGCCTGGACGGCCAGCATGGCACCACCAGCGGGCAGGGCCTGCATCAACCGACCCCGCGCCGCTACAAGTCGGACCGCGTCCTCCAGCGACAGCACACCCGCCACATGCGCGGCGGTCAGCTCACCGATGGAGTGACCGGTGACGAAGTCCGGCCGCACACCCCACGACTCCACCAACCGGAACAACGCCACCTCAAGCGCGAACAACCCCGCCTGCGTATAGACGGTACGGTCCAGATCCACCGACTCCGCCTCGAACATCACCTCCCGCAACGGCCGCTCCAACTCCCCCTCGAACAGCCCGCACACCTCGTCCAACGCCGCCGCGAACAACGGCTGTTCGGCGGCCAGTTCACGCCCCGTACCGGATCGCTGACCGCCCTGCCCGGTGAAGAGGAAGGCGAGTTTCCCGGGGGCGGCGTTGCCGGCCGGGCCGGCGAAGGTGCCGTCGGCGAGGGCGTCGAGGGCGGTGAGGAGGTCCTCGGTAGTACGGGCGACCGGCACCGCGCGGTGGTCGAGGCGGGCGCGGGTCGTGCCGAGCGCGTGAGCGAGGTCGGGGAGCGGCGGTACGGGGCCCTCGCGGAGGGCGGCGGCGAGGCGGCGGGCCTGGTCGCGCAGGGCGTTCCCCGTAGCGGCGGACAGGGGGAACGGCAGGTCGGTGCCGCTGTCGTGGCGGGGAGTCCGCTCCGGGGCGGCGGCCGGGAGGGGCGGGGCCTGCTCGATGACGGTGTGGGCGTTGGTGCCGCTGATGCCGAAGGAGGAGACGGCGGCGCGGCGCGGCGCGTCGGTGGACGGCCACTCCCGCTCCTCGGTGAGGAGTTCGACGGCGCCGGCGGTCCAGTCGACGTGCGTGGAGGGCCGGTCGACGTGCAGCGTGCGGGGCAGCACGCCGTACCGCATGGCCTGCACCATCTTGATGACGCCCGCCACGCCCGACGCGGCCTGCGTGTGGCCGATGTTGGACTTCACCGAGCCCAGCAGCAGTGGCCGGTCGGCCGGGCGGTCCTGGCCGTAGGTGGCCAGCAGCGCCTGCGCCTCGATGGGATCGCCGAGCGCGGTCCCGGTCCCGTGCGCCTCGACGGCGTCCACGTCGGCGGGCGCGAGGCCGGCGTTGGAGAGGGCCTGGCCGATCACCCTTTGCTGGGCGGGGCCGTTGGGGGCGGTGAGGCCGTTGCTCGCGCCATCCTGGTTGACGGCCGAACCGCGGACGACGGCCAGGATCTGGTGGCCGTTGCGCTGCGCGTCGGAGAGCCGCTCGACCAGCAGCAGGCCGGCGCCCTCGCCCCATCCCGTGCCGTCGGCGGCCTCGGCGAAGGACTTGCAGCGCCCGTCGGCGGCCAGGCCGCGCTGCCGGCTGAACTCCGTGAAGATGTCGGGGGTCGCCATCACAGTGGCGCCGCCGGCCAGCGCCATCGTGCACTCGCCGCCCCGCAGGGCCTGCACGGCCAGGTGCAGGGCGACGAGGGAGGAGGAGCAGGCGGTGTCGACGGTGACGGCCGGGCCCTCCAGACCGAAGGTGTAGGCGATGCGGCCGGAGGCGACGGAGCCGGTGCTGCCGGTGAGCAGGTGGCCCTCCAGCCCTTCGGGCAGTTCGCCGGCTCCGGTGCCGTACCCGCAGTAGGCGGCGCCGACGAAGACGCCCGCGTGGCTGCCGCGCACGGTGTGCGGGTCGATCCCGGCGCGTTCGAACGCCTCCCAGGCGGTCTCCAGCAGCAGCCGCTGCTGCGGGTCCATGGCCAGCGCTTCACGCGGCGAGATGCCGAAGAACAGCGGGTCGAAGGCGCCGGCGTCGTGGACGAACCCGCCCTCGTCGGCGTACGTCGTGCCGGCGCCGCGAGCCCGAGGATCGTAGAGGCCGGTGTCCCAGCCGCGGTCGCCGGGGAACGCGCCGATGGCGTCGGCGCCGGAGCGCACGAGCTCCCACAGGTCCTCGGGGGACCTGACACCGCCGGGATAGCGGCAGGCCATGGCGATGATCGCGATCGGTTCGCCGGGCGCGGCGGCGGTGACCGCGGGGCGGCCGGGCGCGGCCGAGGTGCCGTCGGAGAGCCGGGTCAGCAGGTGCGCGGCGAGTACGGCGACCGACGGGTGGTCGAAGACGAGGGTGGCGGGCAGCCGCAGGCCGGTGGCGGTGCTCAGGCGGTTGCGCAGTTCGACGGAGGTGAGCGAGTCGAACCCGAGGTCCTTGAACGCCCGTCCGGGGTCCACGGTCTCGGCCGTCCCGTAGCCGAGGACGGCGGCGACCTGGGCGGCGACGGCTTCGAGGACGGCCTCGGCCCGCTCGGTGCCGGTCAGTCCGGCGATCCTGCGCGCCAGCGGCGCGGTGCCGTCGTCGGCGACGGTGGCGGCCCGCTCGGCGCGGCGGCGGGGCGGGAGGACGAGGTCACGCAGCAGGGGCGGAACGGTGTCCCGCTCGGCCGTCGCGAGCACCGGCAGATCGAGGCGCGCGGCGACGACGAGGGGGCCGGGCGCGGCCCTTCCGGCGTCGAAGGCGGCCAGGCCCTCCTCCGTGCCGAACGGCGGCATCCCGGATCCGGCCATGCGCCGCAGGTCACTCTCGGTGAGGTGGCCGGTCATGCCGCCGTTCTGGTGCCACGGCCCCCAGGCCAGCGAGACGGCGGGCAGGCCGAGGCCGCGGCGATGGGTGGCCAGGGCGTCCAGATAGGCGTTGGCGGCGGCGTAGTTGGCCTGGCCCGCACTGCCCAGCACACCCGCGACCGACGAGAACAGCACGAACGACGCGAGATCCTGACCTTGCGTCACCTCGTGCAGATTCCAGGCAGCACGGGCCTTGGACTCCCACACAGCGCGCAGCCGTTCAGGCGTCATCGACGCGAACAGCCCGTCGTCCAGCACACCGGCCGTGTGCACGACAGCCGTCAGCGCACGACCCTCCACAACAGCGGCCAGCGCATCCCGGTCCGCGACATCACACGCCACAACCTCGGCATCCACCCCCAACTCGGCAAGGGACGCCACCAGATCGGCCGCACCAGGCGCATCAAGCCCGCGCCTGCTGAGCAGCAGCAACCTGCGCACCCCGTGCTCGATCACCAGGTGCCGGGCCACCTGTGCACCCAGCGAACCCGTGCCGCCGGTGACCAGCACCGTCTTGTCCGGGTCGAGGCCGTGCGGAACGGTCAGGACGACCTTGCCCACATGCCTGGCCTGGCTGACGAAGCGGAACGCCTCCCGCGCCTGCCGCACATCCCAGCACCGCACCGGCAACACCGACACCACACCCGACGCGAACAACCCCAGCAACTCGGCGAGGAGTTCCCCGATACGCGCGGGCCCCGCCTCCACCAGATCGAACGCCCGATACACCACACCCTCGGGCAACGAGTCGACATCCCGGATGTCGGCCTTGCCCATCTCCAGGAACCGGCCACCCCGCGGCAGCAATCCGAGCGATGCGTCCACGAACTCCCCCGCCAGGGAGTTCAGAACCACATCCACACCCTCGCCGTCGGTGACCGCCAGGAACTTCCCCGCAAACCCCGTGTCACGCGAGTTGGCAATGTGGTCGTCATCCAGGCCGAGATCGCGCAGCGTGTCCCACTTG
>NZ_JAINVH010000070.1 GCF_020400825.1 Streptomyces sp. HPF1205 | reverse complement strand
CCTCCTTCTCGCCGCGCTCATGCGCCGCTGACCGGAAATGGCGGCACTCCTGCCCCCCGGCGGCGCGATGCCGTCGGCGCCGGGGGGCAGGTCCCGTACGGAAAATCGAAGACTTGAGGAACCACAATGGCAGCTCAGTCCGGCGGGGAATCGGAACGGGATCCCGTGGAGACCTTCATCGACGAGGTCTTCGAAGAAATGGTGCGCGACGCCGGAATTCCGCATGCCGGCACCGGCGCCAAGTACGGTAAGTACGCCAAGTACGGCAAGGACCCATTGGCCGGCGCTCTGATGGAAGCGGCCGTGGAGTCCCTGTCCCGGCCGCCCTCCCGTTCCTCGGAACTGGAACGGATGCTGTTCGCGCAGACCCTGGCGACCGCGTTGGCGGAATCCCTCGCACCCGCTCTGGCGGACGTGCTGGCCTCGGAGATCATGAAGGTCCTGACCCACCAGGCCGCGACCCACACGGCGGCCGCCCCCGAATCGGCCGACGGAGGCGGCCGCGGCCATCACTCCTCCGGCGGCCGCGGGCCCCGCTCCTCCTCCGGCGGCGGTCACTCCTGACGGGCCCTCGCGCGTGGCTGTGTCAACCGGCTCGGCGTCACATCACCCCTGAGTGAGGGTGATGTGACGAACGTCGCCACGTGGGCCGGCCGCGTGGCGATGTCGGCGGTTCCTGGTATACGACCCCGACTCCGTCGCAGGTGAAGACGCCCAGGGGGACCCGTGGCATATGCCCCTGGTGATAGATCGACGTGGCGATCATTGTGAGAAGTGACGATTTACGTGGGCGCGGTCCGGCTCCAGAGGATCAGCAGTAGCGGCATCGTACTCGCGTCCGTGTGCCGCCCCCGCTCAACTGGCGTGTCGCGCAGTCGACTTGTCGTTCGTATCGATGCCACCGCGTGCACCGGCCAATTGAGGTATAGACCACCCGAAACGCCCAACCTGCGCAACGCGCTGCGGAATGCGCGGTTCCGGCGCGGCATCGAGTGCCATCGGATAGCGCAGGGTGATGAACGTCGCATCGCGCTGACGCAACGTCACGTGGCGCCGTCCGCGCCGGCGATGGCGCCGGCCCGGACTCCGGAGCGCGGCCGGCCGCCCGCGGAGCCGCTCAATGCTCGCAGAGGGAGAACTCTCGTTCGTAGAGCTGCTCGTTGTGTTCGTCGATGAAGAACTTGCGTTCCCGCATGAGCTCTTCGCGGTACGTCCTGGCCTGCTCCAATGTCATGGTCGACGTCTCGGACCACGGCTGTTGCGGCGGCACATCGGATGTCGAGACGACGGCGTGGGACGGGTCGACCAGGAAGAACGCGAGAATCTTACGGAATCCCGGGCGGGTGGGGTCCGCGAGGCGGAACGAGCCGACGCGGTGCTGCAGGACGTTGGGGAACGCCAGGCAGCGGCCCGCGGGTGTCGATGCCGATCCCAGCACCTGGTTCAGCGCGTCCTCGTTCTCCAGGCCGTAGACGTCGCGCATGCCGTGGTCGTCGTTCTGCTCGTAGTTCGGGTCGTCGAGTGCCGCCCGGAAACTCAGCCGGCTCTCGGTGATGTTCTCGCTGTCCCAGTAGTACATTCCGGTCGAGACGATCCGCTCGTTCATCATTCCCTCGACATGCCAGGAACCACCGGGGTACTCGGGTTTTTCCGGGGTGAGATGAATGGTGGCGAGCTTGACGACGACCTGCAGACGGCGGCCGCGCAGGCCGACCCGGGCGGAGTCGCCGGGCACCTCGGGCGGGGTGAAGGCCGGGGCGTCCGGGACGACCGGGCGGCGGTTCTCCCACCAGTCGTCCCACGCGCGGCAGGCCTGCGCGTAGGCTTCGTCGTCGCTGTACTGGGCTTTTTCCGGATACTCCGGTTCTGAGTCGTACCATCCGTAGGGATCGGCCTCGATCCGCAGGGGCCGTGGGTGGCGCAGGTCGGTGAGCACGTTCTCCAGCAGCGGGAGCATGCGCGCGAACAGGGCCGGCAGGACGGCGGCCAGTTGGCGATGCTTCTCGGGGTGGACGTTGTTGACGTACGAGCGGAACGCGACATCGCCGTCGTCACCGACCTCGACGTCCGTGGGCAGCCACTGGAACCTCTCCGAGAACTCGTACCGCGAGTAGCGGTCCGTCGGGTTCCGCCAGGCCCGCTCGGGCGCGCCGCTCACCTCTCTCACCAGGCAGAACAAGGAGGGATGAACCAGGTCCAGTACCTGGCCGCCGGACCCGGGATGCCAGTCCTGTTCCGCCTCGGGGACGTCTTCCAGCACCCGTACCGCCTCGCGCAGCCGCTGCCTGAGATCGTCGTCGACCAGTGTGTCCGACTGCCACACCCCGTCGACGGCGGACACCTCGATTCCGGTCCGCACGTCCCGCAGGGCCGCGTAATGCGCGAGTTCGGCGAGCACGTAACGTATCTGCGCCTCGGTGAGCCCCTGGGCGACCGCTTCCCGTGTCCACTTGGCGACGACGCCGGGATCGCTCATCTTGTCGAACCACCGCGGCTTGGCGCGAATATGGGCGCTGCACTGCGTCATCTGCAGTTCCCGCAACGTCCGGGGCGCCGCGTACGGTACGGAACGGGAGGCGTGAAAAGGCAGCGGGAACGCGGGCGGACGAGCCAATTGTCCAGGTCCTTCCAGACGGTGTGCGGTGGCGGGAACGATACGTCGGCCCACTGACATCGCAGCCGAGGTCCCTGCCGACGCACGTCGGCAGGGACCTCGGCTGCGATGTCAGTGGCGGCGGCTCCCCGCCTGTCCTCACATGTCGGGGGAGTCGGTGCCCCCGAGCAGCGCCGACGCGGTCTGGAGGGCGGTGGGGGAACTCGCCGCCGGGGGTTCCGGTTGCTCGTGGCAGGTGAAGCCGAGGCGGGTCATGGCCCGGACGACTTCGCCGCTGCTGAAGTCGCGGCGGTCCTGCCGGGTGATGACCTGGCCCACTTGCTTGACCGGGTAGCGGCGACGGCCGATGGTCACGGACTCACCCGTGACCGGCTCGGGCGTGACGCCCTTCATCGAGGCCAGCACCCCGTCTTTGGACAGCTCGAACGGGTACCGGGCGATGACACAGCGCATGATGCCTCACAGACTGTCGGAGAAGAACGGGACGACGGGGATGACGGGGCCGGGCGGAGCGGATCGAGCCGGCGGCTTCAGGCGGCCGAGCCGAAGCCGGACCGCTGCCGCGCCCTGCGGCCCGCCGCCTCACCGGCGGGCCGGCCCTCGCCCGCGCGGCCGCGGCGATTGCGACGTCCCTGGGACGGGGAGCCCTGGGACGAGCCTTTGGAGGAGGACGGGCGGCCGCCGGGGCGTTCCACGGGCGCGGTGATGACGACCGGGACACCGGAAGGGGCCTGGGCGCCCGTGATGCGGCTCAACTCCGCCTCGCCCGACCGTACGTGAGCGACCTGCGGGGTGATGCCGGCCGAGGCCATCAGCCTGGTCATACCGTGCCGCTGATCGGGGGTGACCAGGGTGACGACGCTGCCGGACTCGCCCGCGCGGGCCGTACGACCGCCGCGGTGCAGGTAGTCCTTGTGGTCGGTGGGCGGATCGACATTGACGACCAGGTCGAGGTTGTCGACGTGGATCCCGCGCGCCGCGACGTTCGTCGCCACCAGCACCGTCACGTACCCGCTCTTGAACTGGGCCAGGGTCCGCGTACGCTGCGGCTGGGATTTGCCACCGTGCAGGGCCGCGGCGCGCACGCCGCTGCTCAGCAGGTGCTTGGTCAGCCGGTCCACCGCGCGCTTGGTGTCGAGGAACATGAGCACTCGTCCGTCCCGCGCCGCGATCTCGGTGGTCGTCCGGTGCTTGTCCTCGTCGCGCACATGCAGGACGTGGTGCTCCATCGTGGTGACCGCGCCTGCCGACGGGTCGACGGAATGGACCACCGGGTCCGTCAGATAACGCCGGACCAGGAGGTCGACGTTGCGGTCCAAGGTGGCGGAGAACAGCATCCGCTGCCCCTCGGGGCGCACCTGGTCGAGCAGGGCGGTGACCTGCGGCATGAAGCCCATGTCGGCCATCTGGTCGGCCTCGTCGAGGACCGTGACGCCGACGTCGTCCAGCCGGCAGTCGCCCCGGTCGATGAGGTCCCTGAGCCGGCCGGGCGTCGCGACGACCACCTCGGCCCCGGAACGCAGCGCACCGGCCTGCCTGCCGATGGACATCCCGCCGACGACGGTGGCCAGCCGCAGGCTCACGGCCCGGGCGTACGGCGCCAGCGCGTCGGTGACCTGCTGAGCGAGCTCGCGGGTGGGGACGAGGACGAGCGCGAGCGGCCGCCGCGGCTCGGCACGACGCCCCGCCGTGCGGGCCAGTACGGCGAGGCCGAAGGCGAGGGTCTTGCCCGAGCCGGTTCGCCCACGGCCGAGTACGTCACGACCGGCCAGGGAGTTCGGCAGGGTCGCCGCCTGAATGGGGAACGGTACGGTCAGGCCTTCGTGGCCGAGCGCGGCCAACAGCTGCGCGGGCATGGCGAGATCGCCGAACGACCCGGCAGCGGGCAGCGCCGGCGTGATCGTCTTCGGCGGCGCGAACTCCCCCTGCACGGCCCTTCCGGCCTGTCGGTTCCCGTACCCCTCGGAACGTCGCCGGCCCCCCGAGGTGCTGCCGCCGGCACCCCCTCCGAAACGGTTGTGTGTGCGGGGCGTGCGGGAGGTGCTGGATGTTCGGGAGGTGCTGGATGTGCGGGCACGCTTCATGTGGAGCCTTCCTTGACGGGCGCGCACCAAGGAATTCCCGCAGCGGATGAGCGGCGCAGAGAATCTGGACGAGCCGGAGTCGACGGGCCGAGCCGGCCCGACGGGGGGAATGTCTTGATCGATCGTGATGCGGTGGAGCCTGCCGGCCTTGGCCGGCCTCCCCGGTCTTCCCGTCGCGTGCCCCGAAACGCGGCGAGCCGGGGCCCGCACCCGTGAGGTGCGGGTCCCGGCTGGGAAGTACGCGTTGCCGCCGCGGTCAGGCAGGAACGATGTTCTCGGCCGTCGGGCCCTTCTGGCCCTGCGCGATGTCGAACGACACCTTCTGGCCCTCAAGCAGCTCGCGGAAGCCCTGGGCGGCGATGTTCGAGTAGTGGGCGAAGACGTCGGGGCCGCCGCCGTCCTGCTCGATGAAGCCGAAGCCCTTTTCCGAGTTGAACCACTTCACGGTTCCGGAAGCCATATTGTTTCTCCTTCGGAGGCGGTGTCAGGAATCGCCGTGTGCGAATTCCCTGTCGCCATGGTGATTACCTCGTCCGAAGATGAACCTCTTGGATGAACCTCTTGGCAACCACGCCTGCAACTACGATGGACCCTAGCATGGTGCGATCGGCCCTGCGCGGTGGGTTTTCCGCCCTCGGCCGATCATCGGGGAATACTGGCCGCGCCCCGCAGGTATTTCTCATGCCACGGATGCAGATATTCTTTTCCGGGTGCGGTTCTTCCTGCCCGCGCACTTCCGTCCGCGCTTCCGCCCGCACTCCGGTGAGCTGGCGACGACGGGAGATGTCCGGCCGTCACCGCCGCCGGCGGACGGCGTCACGGCGAACCCGCCGGGACGCCACCATCGCGACGAAGGTCACATCCTCCGCGAGGGGCGCGGCGGGGGGCGGCGGGCGGCGGCGGGGCGCGGCGGGCGGCGATTCGGTGGTCAGGCGGCGGTGCCGGGGCGGGGGTGCCTTGGAAGACCTGCGTGGTGTGCCATGAGCGGTGGGCTACTCCGGGCCGGTTGCCGCGGCCAGTCGCTGCTGTTCCGCCTCCAGTTGACCAGCACGCCGGCCGGGCACACCACGACCCCGGTCTCGGCGTCGGCGGTGGTGACCGTAGTACCACCTGGTGCAGTTGCCCCGCGATCCGGCCTCGGCGGTCACCGTCCCGGGCGGCATGGCCGCCGGGGCCACCCTCCCACGCGGCCCCGAGGAGGGACGGCGCTTGGCCGGGCCGGCCGCGCCGGACTCGGACGAGGCTCGCCCCGCCCGCCGAGGCGCATGGCCCGCCCGCCCGTGGGCCCCTACGCGGGGTCCGGGACCGCGCCGGCGTGGGCGGCGAGGACGCGCCAGGTGCCGTCGGCGTGCACCCAGGTGCGGGTGTAGCGAAGGCGCGCCGCGAACGGCTGACCCCCGGCGGTGCCCTCGACCGCGGCCAGTACGCGGGTGATGCCCGTGGAGCCGACCACGGTCACGTGCAGGTCCTGCTGGTCGAACACGTCGACGACCAGGGTCCGCGACCTGTGTGCTTCCAGGTCCTCCTCCTTGGTCGAGGTGCTGCCGTCGGGGCCTGTGTAGACGACGCGGTCGTCCAGGAGCAGGCGCAGTGCCTCGACATCGCCTGAGCGGACAGCGGCCTGCAGCCTCTGCTCGGCCTCGTGGAGGGCGGCCTCGAAAGCCACCTCGTCCGTCCCCATTCCGATCCTCCCTGCCCCGCCCGGTCCGCCTGCGGATCGTCAGCCGACTGCGATGGCTCACGACGGGGCCCCACCAAGCGGTCACCACACCGGATGCGGCGACGAGACTGCGGAAAGGGCCACGGTCGCAACGCCGATCAACCGCGACCCACACCATAACCGCAGCACGCCGCCGCCCTGGACGCCCGTCCGGATCCGGGCGGGCGTCTCTCGCCGATGGGCCGTCAGGGCCGTTTCGGGCCGGGGGCAGGGCTCAGTACCGGGAGAACGGTCCCCACCGCTTGATGGCGAAGCCACTGCCGGCGTGTTCGACTTCCAGGGCGGTCCGGCCCGCGAAATGGGCGGGCAGCATGAGGGCCTTGTTGTCGGCGACCCAGCCGAGGAGCCTGAGGCGGGTGGCACGGGACCGGGCCGGGTCCAGGTCGAAGCAGCTGTTGTGGCCGGGGTGGAGGATTTGCAGGGGAGTGTGCAGGATGTCGCCGGCGAACAGTGCCCGGTCCCCCCGGGAGTCGAGCTTGACGACGCCGGCGCCGGGCGTGTGGCCGGGAGCGGCCTCCAGGCACAGGTCGGCGTCGATCGCGTGGTACGTCTCCCACAGCCGCGCCTGGCCCGCGGCCAGGACGGGGGCGACGCTGTCCTCGAACGCGTTCTCGTTGACGCCGCCGGCGATGTGCGGGTTGCCGGCGGGGTCCCAGTACTCGACGTCGGTCTTCGGCAGAAGGTAGGTGGCGTTCGGGAACGTGGGCACCCAGACGCCGTCGACGAGCCGGGTGTTCCAGCCGATGTGGTCGCTGTGCAGATGGGTGTTGACGACCAGGTCGACGTCCTCGGGCCGCACGCCGGCGCGGGCGAGGTTGCCCAGGTAGTCCAGCGCGAGGTGGTCCCAGGCTTCGACCGCCGGGCGTGTCTTGTCGTTGCCGATGCCGGTGTCGATCAGGATCGTCCGGCCGCCGCTGCGCAGCACCCAGGTCTGCATGGCGGCGTGGACCATGGCGCCGTCGGCGCCCAGGTGGTCGGGCACGAGGCTCTCGCGGTGGTCCCGCCACGCCTGCTCGGGCAGGTCCGGGAAGAACTGGTCCGCGGGCATGATCGGCCCGTGCATCTCCTCGACACGGGTGATGGTGACATCGCCCACGGTGATCTCATGAATGTCCTGCACGTGTTTCTCCTGCGGTGCGCGGGTCGGCTGTCGTGTCACTTGGTGAGGCGGGCGAGGACCAAATTCGGGTCCCGGCCGGTGGCGTAGGCGGCGCTCAGCACGTAGACGGTGTCGCCGCGCGTGGCGACGGAGGTCGGGTTCTGCAGGCCGTCGGCCGAGGTCAGGACGACGGAATGGCTGCCGTCGGGTCGGACGACCGCGACCTCGCTCGGGCCGTTGAGCGCGGCCAGTAGCTGGTCGCCGCGGCCGGTGAAGGCGAAGTCGTCGATTCCGGTCAGGCCGGTGGCCGCGGTCCGTACCGTGCCGGCGCGTCCGCCGGGGAGGATGGGGATGCGCAGAACCGTGCCCTTGTCGAGGTTGCCGGCCCAGACGGCGCCGTTGTGGATCTTCAGGCCGTTGGCGCCGAGGAAGCCGGTGGAGGCGAGTTCGGGGGCGGTGGACCAGGCGGTGGGAGTGCCGCCGGCGGCGGGGACGCTCCAGATGGTGCCGAGCACGGAGTCGGTGGCGTAGAGGGTGCCGGTGGTCTCATCCAGGGCCAGACCGTTGGGCAGGCCGTTCGCGGGCAGCGCGGCGATCCGCTGCGGCCGGCCGTCGGGGCGCAGCCGCCACACGCCGGTCAGGTCGGCGGTTCCGGTGGCGTACAGGAAGTACAGCGTGCCGTCGTGGGCGCGTGCGACGCCGACGGTCAGCGGGAAGCCCAGGACAGGTGTGTGGACACCGCCATCGGCGGGCGCGGGCAGGGTGGCAAGGACCCGGACGGCACCCGCGGGCGAGATCCTGGCGAGCTGCCGGCCGACGGCGAAGGTGACGTACGCGTCGCCGTCCGGCGCCATGGCGATGTTCTCCGGCGTCTGCCCCTCGGCAAGGTCGAAGTGCTCCGCGATCCGCGCGTGCGTCAGCGACGCGGAAGCGGCCGAGGCCGCGGTGGGAACGGACGCCGAGGCGGCGGCCGCGACCAGGAGGCCCGCCGTCAGGGCGGACCGGAAAAGCCTTGTGGACATGATGTCGCGTGCTCCAGGGTGTTATCGCGTATTGGGCATGCGACGGCGACACGCCGGCACATGTATGGGTCATGGATCGGTGGGTTCTGGCCGGGGGCGGCGTCGCCCCTCGGAACCGCGGCCGGCATCGGCCGCGCCGTCGTACGGTGCGCGATGCGGTTGCCTACCGCGCGGGCCGGTTCAGGCCGGCGCGGGGTTCGGTCCGTGCCGGTTCGGCGGAGCAAGGGGAGTGACCGGGCGGCACCGTGGCCTGGGCGAGCAGGGTCAGCGCGCCCCGCGAGGGCGAGTCCGGCTCCGTGGTGGCGACCACGATGACGGGGCCCGGCCCATTGCTCAGGGTCTGCTGCGTGACGGTCATGGAACCGACCAGCGGATGACGCATCTCGTAGGAGGCGACGCTGCACGCCCTGATCCGGTGGTCGGCCCACATGGCGGCGAACTCCGGGCTCTTCGCGGACAGCTCCCCCACCAGCGTGTGCAGTGCCGCGTCCTCCGGATGCCGGCCGGCCACCAGGCGCAGATTCCCGACCGCCGCCCTCGCCTTGCTCGGCCAGTCCGCGTACAGCTCACGGACATGGGGGTCGAGGAAGACGAGCCTGGTCATGTTGGGGCGCTCCTCGGGCCGCTCGGGCGCACCCGGATCCAGGTGCCCGGCGAACAGCGCGTGACCCAGGCGGTTCCACGCCAGGACATCGCTGCGACGGCCCAGGACGATCGCCGGGACATTCCCCAACGCGTTCAGCAACTGGCGGGTCGGCTCCGACACACGTTCCGGTGCGGGCCGCCGGCCTCGGGGACGCCGCCTGCTCGTACGCGCCACGTCGTGCAGGTACCGCCGCTCGGACTCGTCCAGCAGCAGCGCCCCCGCGAGCGCGTCCAGCACCTCGGGCGACGCGCTCAGCGACTCCCCCTGCTCCAGCCGCGTGTAGTAGGAGGCGCTCACCCCCGCCAGCAACGCGAGCTCCTCACGGCGAAGCCCCGGCACCCGCCGGCGCTCCCCGTAGCTGGACACCCCGACGTCCTCCGGACGCAGCTGGGAGCGCCGAGTGCGCAGGAAGTCCCCGAGGGGCGATTTCGCGGTCATGGCTTCGAGTGTGGACCCGATCCGGGCACGTAGCCTGCCCCGGCCAGGGACAGGAACCAGCGGGGCCCGACGGG
>NZ_JAINVH010000007.1 GCF_020400825.1 Streptomyces sp. HPF1205 | reverse complement strand
TCGAGTGCCCGGGCTGACGTGGCGTCGAGCGCGCACGTATCCGCGGGTCTCTTCGAAGCGGTTGTGCCACCGTACGCGAGCGGGCCGCCGGATGCAAATCCGGCGGCCCGCTGTCGGCCAGGAGGTTGACGGGCGGTCAGTTCCTCCTGGGCCAGGGGGTCAGACCTCGACGACGACCGGCAGGATCATCGGGCGCCGGCGGTAGTTGTCGGAGACCCACTTGCCGACGGCGCGGCGGATGATCTGCTGGATCTGGTGGGTCTCCATGACGGCCTCCGAGGCCGAACGGGACAGTCCCTCCTCGATCTTGAGGATGACGGCGGCGAAGGCCTCGTCCTCGATCCCGGATCCACGCGCGTGGATGTTGGGGCCGCCCACGAGCTTGCCCGTGGTGCTGTCGACCACGACGAAGACGGAGACGATGCCCTCCTCGCCGAGGATGCGGCGGTCCTTGAGGGAGGACTCGGTCACGTCGCCGACCGAGAGGCCGTCGACGTACACGTATCCCGCCTGGACCTTGCCGACGATGCGGGCGACGCCGTCCACGAGGTCGACGGCGACACCGTCCTCGGCGATGACGCAGCGTTCCTTGGGGAGGCCGGTGAGCATGCCGAGGTCGGCGTTGGCGCGCAGGTGGCGCCATTCGCCGTGCACCGGCATCAGGTTGCGCGGCTTGCAGATGTTGTAGAAGAACAGCAGCTCACCCGCGGCCGCGTGGCCGGAGACGTGGACCTTGGCGTTGCCCTTGTGGACGACGTTGGCCCCCCAGCGGGTGAGGCCGTTGATCACGCGGTAGACCGCGTTCTCGTTACCGGGGATGAGGGAGGAGGCGAGGACCACCGTGTCGCCCTCGACGATCCGGATCTGGTGGTCGCGGTTGGCCATCCGGGACAGGGCGGCCATGGGTTCGCCCTGGGAGCCGGTGCAGACCAGGACGACGCGTTCGTCGGGGAGGTCGTCGAGCACCTTGATGTCGACGACGAGGTTGTCGGGGACCTTCAGGTAGCCCAGTTCACGGGCGATGCCCATGTTCCTGACCATGGAGCGGCCGACGAAGGCGACCTTGCGGCGGCGTTCGTAAGCGGCGTCGAGGACCTGCTGGATGCGGTGCACATGGCTGGCGAAGCTCGCGACGATGATGCGCTTCTCGGCCTTGGCGAAGGTCTGCCGGAGCACCTGGGAGATGTCGCGCTCGTGCGGGACGAAGCCGGGGACCTCGGCGTTGGTGGAGTCGGCGAGCAGCAGGTCGATGCCCTCCGAGCCGAGCCGGGCGAACGCCGGGAGGTCCGTGAGGCGGCCGTCGAGCGGGAGTTGGTCCATCTTGAAGTCGCCGGTGTGGACGACCATGCCGGCCGGGGTGCGGATGGCGACGGCCAGCGCGTCCGGGATGGAGTGGTTGACGGCGACGAACTCGCAGTCGAAGGGGCCGATCCGCTCCCGGTCGCCTTCCTTGACCTCCAGGACGTACGGGCGGATGCGGTGCTCCTGCAGCTTGGCCTCGATCAGGGCGAGGGTCAGCTTGGAGCCGATGAGGGGGATGTCCTCCTTCTCCCGCAGGAGGAACGGGACACCGCCGATGTGGTCCTCGTGGCCGTGGGTCAGGATGATGCCGACGACGTCGTCGAGCCGGTCCCGGATGGTGCTGAAGTCCGGGAGGATGAGGTCGATGCCGGGCTGCTCCTCCTCGGGGAAGAGGACGCCGCAGTCGACGATCAGAAGTTTGCCGGCGTATTCGAAGACGGTCATGTTGCGGCCGATCTCACCGAGGCCGCCGAGCGGGGTGATGCGCAGGCCGCCCGCGGGCAGTTCCGGCGGGGGACCGAGTTCAGGGTGCGGATGGCTCAAAAGTCTCTCCTAGCCGCGCACACCTCATGGCCCCCTCGGGGCTCGGGCTGCGCGGGACATCGTTCTGCTGTGTTCGACTGTGGGTCGATGTCACGCGTCATTCACGTGTCATCCGTATTCAGGTATGCGAGCCGCTGCGTGGTTCGTGCTTCTTGATGCATGCCTCGTCACACTTCTTCGTGCTCTTCGTGCTCTTCGTGCTTATTCAGTTGTGAAGTCTTTGTCACAGGTGTACCCCGCCTGCGGCGAGATCCTTCCTGAGCTGGTCGGTCTGTGCGGGATCGAGACCCACCAGGGGAAGCCTGACCGGTCCGGCGGGCAGTCCGCGCAGCGCCAGGGCGGCCTTCGTGGTGACGACGCCCTGGGCGCGGAAGACGCCGGTGTACACGGGGAGCAGGCGCTGGTGGATCTCGGCGGCCTTGGCGACGTCACCGCCGGTGTACGCCTCCAGCATGGCGCGCAGTTCCGGGGTGACGAGGTGGGCGACGACCGAGACGAAGCCGACGGCGCCGATGGACAGCAGCGGCAGGTTCAGCATGTCCTCGCCGGAGTACCAGGCCAGGCCGGACCTGGACACCGTCCAGCTCGCGGCGGCGAGGTCGCCCTTGGCGTCCTTGTTGGCGACGATCCTGGGGTGGTCGCCGAGCCGGACGAGGGTCTCGGTGTCGATGGCGACGCCGGAGCGGCCGGGGATGTCGTAGAGCATCACGGGCAGGCCGGTGGCGTCGGCGACAGTGGTGAAGTGCTGGTACAGGCCCTCCTGCGGGGGCTTGTTGTAGTACGGGGTGACGACCAGCAGGCCGGAGGCGCCGGCCCGCTCGGCCTGCCGGGCGAGTTCGGCGCTGTGGCGGGTGTCGTTGGTGCCGACGCCGGCGACGACGTGGGCGCGGTTGCCGACCGCCTCGGCCACGGCGCGTACCAGCCGGTCCTTCTCCGCGTCGCTGGTGGTCGGCGACTCCCCTGTGGTGCCGTTGACGACGATGCCGTCGTTCCCGGCGTCCACCAGGTGGGTGGCCAGTGCCTGGGCGCCGTCGAGATCGAGGGCGCCGTCGGCGGTGAACGGCGTGACCATGGCGGTCAGAACCCGCCCGAAAGGGGCGTCGGGGGTGGAGATCGGAGCCATGGGTCCCACGCTACTCGGTGTGTGTGCGGCCACGCAGCCGCGGGACGGGGCAGTATGGCCGTGGACCTGGGAAAAGGACTCCGGCGCTGCCTGCTCGGGGGTTCAAGCACCGCCGGAGTCCGTTCTGCAGCCTAGATGAACCTCGCGAATGCCCGCAATCCGAACACTTCGGACATTTCACTAGGGGGCGATTCGGCCGTTCGCGTTGAATGCCGCGTAGGTGAGCGGCATCAGCTCCGCCCACGCGGCCTCCATCCGCTCCCCCACCATCTCGATCTCCCGCTGCGGGAAGGACGGGACCCGGGCCAGCTCGTGCTGGGTGCGCAGGCCCAGGAAGTGCATCAGCGAGCGGGCGTTGCACGTCGCGTACATCGAGGAGTACAGACCCACCGGAAGAGTGGCGCGCGCCACCTCCCGGGCGATGCCGGCCGCGAGCATCTCCTGGTACGCCGCGTACGACTGGGCGTACGACTCCTCCATGGCGGCGACGGCGTCCTTGTGCTGCTCGGGCGTGCCGTGCACGAACTCGTACTTCCCCGGGCGGCCCTGCTGCACGAGCTTGCGCTCGGGCCCGGGCACGTAGAACACCGGCTGCAACTCGCGGTAGCGTCCCGACTCCTCGTTGTACGAGTTGTGGACGACGATTCCACCGGCCAGGAAGTTGTGCCACGGCCCGGCCACGGAGAGGTCGTAGGTCATCTCCTCGCCGTCCTCGGCGATGGCCGCGATCGGGTCCGGCACGGCAAGCGGCGCGCTTCCCCCTGTCATCACGGCGTCGGCGACGGCGAGCTCTCCCGCCTTGCGCCATCCGTCGGGAGTCAGGACGGCGTGATCGGCCGAACAGCGCAGTGTCCTGCCACCGGCCGTGGTGATGCGGATCAGGGGCTTGACCCCCGACTCCATGACGTCGACGATCGCCGTCCGCCGGGCCCGCAGCGTCTCCTCGTCGAAGCAGCGCACATGGTCGCGACGGACGGAGTCGGGCCCGCCCACCCGAGTGGTGGGCGCTTCCCGGCTGTCGTGGAGCCCGGGGTGCCACAGCCTGTGGAGGTCCCCGATCGTCCGCCGCCGTGGACCGCCGGTCTCGCTCTCCAGCGTGATCTCCGTGTCACCCGCGAGGCACCAGCCGACGCGGTGGCGCATGAACTCGCGGAAGACGAAGATCGGGGCGCTGATGAAGAAGGTCATCGAGTTGTGCTCGAACGGGCTGCCGTGGCGATCGCGCATCAGGTAGTTGATCAGGCCCTTGGACCGCTCGGGGTCCTTGGTCAGCTCGTCCAGGGACTGCTCGCCCGCCGTGGAGACCCGGGCCGCCCACAGCACGTCGGAGTCCGAGGCGCTGTGCTTGATCAGGTCGACGGTCACGTCGTCGCGGAACCGGACGGGGGCGGGGGTCTCGGCGGGCCGATCGGTCACCGGAGGGTCCTTTCTCTTGACTGGGTGGTCAGCCTACGGGCAGGGTCCGACAGCGGCGGTGCGGCGGGGCGGTCCCCGCCGGAGGTTGGCCGCGGCGGCTCGCGGCGGCTAGCCTCCCGGTCAGAACCCGCCCCTTGCCTGCCGGAAACCGGAAGAGGATTCTCCGCGTGTCCCTGCCCCAAAGCTCCGCGACCGCCGTGACCGACACGTACCAGCCCGCCCGTGCCCTGCCGCACACCGCGCCGGACCGCTGGCTGCGCCCGTACCGTCCGGGACCGTGGCGGGTCGGCACCGCCGCCCTCGCCCTGGTGCTCGTCTCGTACCTGCTGTTCGCCGCCGTCATCATGGTGGCGGCCGGAAGCGTGTCCGGTGCGGGGACGTGCGCGGTCGTCGCGGTGCTCGTCATGGTGGCGGCGCTGCGGCTGCTGCGGATGGGCGTGTGGCTGAGCGGGAAGGGGCTGCGGCAGACGGGCTTCCTGCGCACGGTCACCGTGCGCTGGCAGAACGTGTCCTCGGTGCGCACCGCCCAGCAGCCGGTGAAGGTGCTGGGTCTGCCGCGTACCGTCCAGGGCCAGGCGCTGCTGGTCACCCGGCGCGGCGGGCAGCCGCTGCGCCCGCTGCTGACCGACCACAACGCGGACTTCCTCGGCCGTGTCGAGGCCTTCGACATCGCCGCCGACGCGATCGAGGGCTGGGCGACCGAGCTGCGCTGACCTGTGGCCCGGCGGTCGGCGGCCCGATGGTCCGGCGGCACGCGGGCGGTCGGCGGCGACGTGGCCCGGCGGCACGCGGGCGGAGGCGTCAGGCCGTGCCGTCGCGGGCCGCCGCCCGCTCTCCGTCGTGCAGGGCGATCGCCCGCTGCATGGCCTTGCGGGCGCGCGGGGTGTCGCGGGCGTCGAAGTAGGCGACGGCCAGACGGAACCAGGTGCGCCAGTCCTCCGGGGCCGCTTCGGTCTCGGCGCGCCGCTTGGCGAAGACCGCGTCGGCGGAGTCCCGGTCGATACGGCCGCTGGGGGTGCGGACGAGTTCGTCGACGGGCAGGCCGCCCTCGGCCTCCAGTTCGCGGCTCAGCCGGCCGGCGGCACGCGCGAACTGGGTGGTGCGCCACAGGAACCAGGCACCGATGAGCGGCAGCACCAGGACGGCTACACCGAAGGCGACGGTGACCGGACGGCCGTCCGCGATGAGCAGGATGCCGCGGTCGCCCACGAGCACGAAGTAGAAGACGAGGGCGACCGCCGAGGCGGTGTAGCTGAGTTTGGCGCGCATCGCGGTCGGTCAGTCCCCTTCGTCACCGGGCCGGCCGGCGGACGCCGTGGGCCCGCCGTCCTGGCCCCCTCGGCCGTCGGTCAGGAAGTGTTCCAGGCCGAAGGTCAGCCCGGGTACGCCGGGCACCGTCCGCACGGCGAGCAGGATGCCCGGCATGAAGCTGCTGTGGTGCAGCGAGTCGTGCCGGATGGTGAGCGTCTCGCCGGTGCCGCCGAACAGCACTTCCTGGTGGGCGAGCAGGCCGCGCAGCCGTACCGAGTGGACGGGGACGCCGTCCACCGAGGCGCCGCGGGCGCCGTCCAGGCCGTGGGTGGTCGGGTCGTGCTGCGGGTCGAGGCCCGCCTCGGCGCGGGCGGCGGCGACGAGTTGCGCGGTACGGGTGGCGGTGCCGCTGGGCGCGTCCGCCTTGCGGTCGTGGTGCAGTTCGACGACCTCGACGGACTCGAACCAGCGGGCCGCCTGCTGGGCGAAGCGCATGGTCAGGACGGCGCCGATGGAGAAGTTCGGCGCGACCAGCGCCCCGGTGCCGGGGGCGGCGGCCAGCCGGCCGCGCAGCGTGGACAGCCGCTCCTCGGTCCAGCCGGTGGTGCCGACGACGGCGTGGATGCCGTGCCCGACGACGTACTCCAGGTTGCCCATGACCGCGTCGGGGTGCGTCAGGTCGACGGCGACCTGCGTTCCGGTCGCGGCCAGCGCCTCCAGCGAGTCGCCCCTGTCGAGCGCGGCGACCAGGTCCAGGTCGTCCGCGGCCTCGACGGCGCGCGCCGCCTCCGAGCCGATCCGGCCCTTGGCGCCGATGACGGCCACACGCAGCTTGCTCATGGTTCCTCGGTCCTCACGAGTCCTTGCGAGTCCTTGCGGTCTCTGCGGTCCTTGGTCCTTGCGGTCGGTCCCTGCCGGCCGCGGGGTCCCTGCCGGGCCCCGCGGCCCTCGCCCTATGCCACGGCGTCCTGCAGGGCGGCCGCCTGCTTGTCCTTCAGCGGGCCGATGACGGCCAGCGAGGGCCGCTGTCCCAGGACGTCGCGGGCCACCTCCCGTACGTCGTCGGGGGTGACCGCGGCGATGCGGGCCAGCAGGTCGTCCACGGACAGCTGGTCGCCCCAGCACAGCTCGCTCTTGCCGATCCGGTTCATCAGGGCGCCGGTGTCCTCAAGGCCCAGCACGGTGGAGCCGGAGAGCTGGCCGATGGCGCGGCTCAGCTCCTCCTCGGGCAGTCCGTGCTCGGCGACCCGCGCCAGTTCGTCCCGGCAGATCCTGAGCACGTCCGGCACCCGGCGCGGCTGGCAGCCCGCGTACACCCCGAACATGCCGCAGTCGGCGAAGGAGGAGGTGTACGAGTACACCGAGTACGCCAGGCCGCGCTTCTCGCGGACCTCCTGGAAGAGCCGGCTGCTCATGCCGCCGCCGAGGGCGGTGTTGAGCACGCCGAGCGCCCAGCGGCGGTCGTCGGTGCGGGACAGGCCGGGCATGCCGAGCACCACATGGGCCTGTTCGGTGCGCCGGTCCAGGTGCTCCACCCGGCCGGCGGCGCGCAGGGTACGGACGCCGGCGCGCGGGGGTCGCGGCTGGGCGCCGGTGTCCCGCAGCGCGCCCGCCCGCTCGAAGGCGCGCCGGACCTGCCGTACGACGGTGCTGTGGTCGATGTTGCCGGCGGCGGCGACCACGAGCCGGGTGGGCTCGTAGTGCTTGTGGTAGAAGCGCGCGACCTGGTCGCGGGTGAGGGCGTTGACGGTCTCGACGGTGCCGAGGACCGGGCGGCCCAGCGGGGTGTCGCCGAGCAGGGCGGTGGTGAACAGGTCGTGCACCTGGTCGCCGGGGTCGTCCTCGGTCATCGCGATCTCCTCCAGGACGACACCGCGCTCGGCGTCGATGTCCTCCTGGCGGATCAGCGAACCGGTGAGCATGTCGCAGACCACGTCGATGGCCAGCGGCAGGTCGGTGTCGAGCACCCGCGCGTAGTAGCAGGTGTACTCCTTGGCGGTGAACGCGTTCATCTCGCCGCCGACCGCGTCGATGGCGGCGGAGATGTCCAGGGCGCTGCGCCGTCCGGTGCCCTTGAAGAGCAGGTGCTCCAGGTAGTGGGTGGCGCCGCCCAGCGCGCGCGTCTCGTCGCGGGAGCCGACGGCGGCCCAGATGCCGAAGGTGGCGGAGCGGACCGTCGGGAGGGTTTCGGTGACCACGCGCAGCCCGCCGGGCAGGACGCTGCGGCGTACCGTCCCCACGCCCTCGCTGCCCGGCAGCAGGGTGCGGGTGCGGGTGGCCTGCCTCTCCCGCGGCGACCGCGTGCGGACGGCCCGCCCCTTGGTGGTGGGGCGGGCCGTCTCCGTGGTGGAGCGGGTCGTCACTTGTCCGACTCGTCCTTCGTCTCTTCGCCACCCGCGGCGGAGCCGTCCTCCGCGCCCTCGATGACCGGAACCAGCGACAGCTTGCCGCGCTGGTCGATCTCGGCGATCTCGACCTGCACCTTGGCGCCGACGCCGAGGACGTCCTCGACGTTCTCCACGCGCTTGCCGCCGGCCAGCTTGCGGATCTGCGAGATGTGCAGCAGTCCGTCCTTGCCCGGCATCAGCGACACGAAGGCGCCGAAGGTGGTGGTCTTGACGACCGTGCCCAGGTAGCGCTCGCCGACCTCCGGCATGGTCGGGTTGGCGATCTGGTTGATCATCGTACGGGCGGCCTCGGCCTGGGAGCCCTCGGTCGCGCCGATCAGCACGGTGCCGTCGTCCTCGATGGAGATGTCGGCGCCGGTGTCCTCCTGGATCTGGTTGATCATCTTGCCCTTGGGGCCGATGACCTCGCCGATCTTGTCCACCGGGATCTTGATGGAGATGATCCGCGGCGCGTTGGGGGACATCTCGTCCGGGGAGTCGATGGCCTCCATCATCACGTCGAGGATGTGCAGCCGCGCGTCGCGGGCCTGCTTCAGGGCCGCGGCCAGCACGGACGCCGGGATGCCGTCCAGCTTGGTGTCGAGCTGCAGGGCGGTCACGAAGTCCTTGGTGCCGGCGACCTTGAAGTCCATGTCGCCGAAGGCGTCCTCGGCGCCGAGGATGTCGGTCAGCGCCACGTAGTGCGTCTCGCCCTCGATCTCCTGGGAGATCAGGCCCATGGCGATGCCGGCGACCGGGGCCTTGAGCGGCACACCGGCGTTCAGCAGCGACATGGTGGAGGCGCACACCGAGCCCATCGAGGTGGAGCCGTTGGAGCCCAGCGCCTCCGACACCTGCCGGATGGCGTACGGGAACTCCTCGCGGGTGGGCAGCACCGGGATCAGCGCGCGCTCGGCCAGGGCGCCGTGGCCGATCTCGCGGCGCTTGGGGGAGCCGACCCGGCCGGTCTCGCCGACGGAGTAGGGCGGGAAGTTGTAGTTGTGCATGTAGCGCTTGCGCGTCTCGGGCGACAGCGTGTCGAGCTGCTGCTCCATGCGCAGCATGTTGAGGGTGGTGACGCCCAGGATCTGGGTCTCACCGCGCTCGAACAGCGCCGAGCCGTGCACCCGCGGGATCGCCTCGACCTCGGCGGCCAGGGTGCGGATGTCGGTGACGCCACGGCCGTCGATGCGAACCTTGTCGCGGATGACCCGCTGGCGGACCAGCTTCTTGGTCAGCGAGCGGTAGGCCGCCGAGATCTCCTTCTCGCGGCCCTCGAACTGCGGCAGCAGCTTCTCGGCGGCCACGCTCTTGACGCGGTCCAGCTCGGCCTCGCGGGCCTGCTTGCCGGCGATGGTCAGCGCCTGCGCCAGCTCGTCGGTGACCGCGGCCTCCAGCGCCTCGAAGACGTCGTCCTGGTAGTCCAGGAAGATCGGGAACTCGGCGGTGGGCTTGGCGGCCTTGGCGGCGAGCTCGGACTGGGCCTTGCACAGCACCTTGATGAACGGCTTGGACGCCTCGAGACCGGCGGCCACCACCTCCTCGGTGGGCGCCTCGGCGCCGCCCTCGACGAGCTTGATGGTGCGCTCGGTCGCCTCGGCCTCGACCATCATGATCGCGACGTCGCCGTCCTCCAGCACCCGGCCCGCGACGACCATGTCGAACACGGCGTCCTCGAGCTCGGTGTGGGTCGGGAACGCCACCCACTGGCCCTTGACCAGGGCGACGCGCACGCCGCCGATGGGGCCGGAGAAGGGCAGGCCGGCCAGCTGCGTGGAGCACGAGGCGGCGTTGATGGCGACCACGTCGTACAGGTGGTCGGGGTTGAGCGCCATCACCGTGCAGACGACCTGGATCTCGTTGCGCAGGCCCTTGACGAAGGACGGGCGCAGCGGGCGGTCGATCAGCCGGCAGGTGAGGATGGCGTCCTCGGACGGGCGGCCCTCGCGGCGGAAGAAGGAGCCGGGAATGCGGCCGGCCGCGTACATGCGCTCCTCGACGTCCACCGTCAGCGGGAAGAAGTCGAAGTGCTCCTTGGGCTGCTTCGAGGCGCTGGTCGCCGACAGCACCATGGTGTCGTCGTCCAGGTAGGCCACGGCGGAGCCGGCGGCCTGACGGGCCAGGCGGCCCGTCTCGAAGCGGATGGTACGGGTGCCGAAGGTACCGTTGTCGATCACGGCTTCGGCGTAGTGGGTCTCGTTCTCCACTATGGGGATTCTCCTCGTCCTCGCCCGCCGGGCGTGTCCCGGCGGGCCATCGGTGGAGGGGCGTCCTGCCGGTGCCGGTCTTCGATCGAAGCCGCCGGGGGTGATCGCCACCCGGGGGCCACTACCGAGGACCGGCGTATGCGGCGGATAGGAGGACGCTCCTCCTCATACGTTGTCAACGGTTGTCAACGGCACCATTGCACCAGACGACCCGGGGGTCGCGCACGCCATGGCCCGTCCGGGCCGTACCGGCCCTGCAGACCCTGCAGGCCGTGTACGGCAAAGGGAGCGGCCCCGTCGTGCGGGAACCGCTCCCTTCAGGACTGCTAGCGCACGCCCGCGGCGCCGGCCCGGATACCGAGCCGCTCGCGGAGCTCGCGGAAGCGGGTGATGTCCTTCTTGGCCAGGTACTGCAGCAGGCGGCGCCGCTGGCCGACCAGGATCAGCAGACCACGACGCGAGTGGTGGTCGTGCTTGTGGGTCTTGAGGTGTTCGGTCAGGTCCGAGATCCGGCGGGACAGCAGAGCGACCTGCACCTCCGGGGAGCCGGTGTCGCCCTCTTTGGTGCCGAACTCGGCGATGATCTGCTTCTTGGTCTCGACGTCAAGCGCCATATGGCTCTCCAGGGAGTCGGTCGCCTCCGAGCGCCCCCGGTATTCGTCGCGGGGGAGTCTCACTGGACTCGCGAGGCTTGCCGCGGCATGCGCAACGCACACGCGGCCGTCACCCAGAGTACCAGCCCGGGACGCCCTGCCTTACCCACCGGTCACCGGACCCGCCGCGAGGGGCGGGCCGGGCCGGCCCGCCGGCCGGTCCGGTCAGCTGCCGCCGCTGCGGACGCGGCCGTAGATCTTCAGGACGGCCAGGCACAGCGGGACCAGGGAGAGCAGGACGAGCGCCTCGCCGATGTCCAGGGTGCGGCCCCAGAAGAGGGAGACGCCCTTGCGGGGGACGATCAGGGCGATGGCGGTCAGCAGGGCCGCGAAGGCGGCCGCGGCCGCGGTGATCCAGATGGTGCGGGTGTCCAGCGGGCCGTGGTCGCCGGCGAGCAGGTGCCTGATGGCGTTCAGCGGGGGGTTGAGTGCCAGGCCGAGGACGAGCAGGCCGAGGCCGATGACGCCGGCCGTCATCAGGGCGGCGACCTGCGCGGTGTAGCGGAACAGGCGGGCGCGCAGCATGGCCGCGATGCCGGTGGCCAGGGCGAGGAGCTGGGCCCACCCGTAGGCGGTGAAGCCGAGGACGGCGATCGAGCCGATCACCACGGCCGAGCAGCCGCACACCAGGCCGAGGAGCAGTTCGTGGCCGCGCCGGGCCTGGGCGGCGATGCGCCGGTAGTCCACCGGCTCGTCGGCGGACTCGCCCTGGGCGCGGAAGCCGATGGGCAACCGGGCGAACCGGGCCGACCAGCCGGGCAGGAAGCCCACCAGGGCCACCGAGCACACGGCGGCCACGGCGGCGGAGTACCGGGGCGGCGAGTCGGAGGCGATCACCCCGAAGGTGGCCAGCGCCCCGGCCGCGGCCAGCAGCGCGGCGCCGACGAAGGGCGCGTCCCCGTACGGCAGCAGCGCGATCAGTACGACGGAGGCGACCAGGACGGTCACGCAGGCGACGAGGAACTGCATCCGCCCGGCGCCCTCGTGCGCGTGCGGCGCGACGATCCCGGATCCGGCGATCATCAGGTGCGGCAGGCCCGCCAGGCCCAGCGCGACCGCGGAGGCGCGGTCGTCGTAGGCCCTGGCGCGCACCCCCGCGAACGCGGTCAGCACCACACCGATCACACCGGCCAGCACCCCGGGCAGCGAGTGCATGTCGTGCCGGACGGGATCGGCGAACCACAGCACGAAGCCGGTCATCACCAGCAGGACGAAGCCGCCGGTCAGGCCCGCGGCGCGCATCAGGTCGTCGTTCCAGCGGCGGTTGTCGCGGTCGACGGCGGTGGCGATGGCGTCGACGACGTCGTCGTACACCGGCGGCGGCAGGGAGTCCGCGTACGGCCGCAGCGCGAGCAGTTCGCCGTCCAGGACGCGCTGGGCGGCCAGGCTCAGGCCGCCTTCCAGCACGGTGCCGTCCCGCCGGACCAGGTTGAAGCCGGCCGGTTCGCCCTCGGCCTGCGTCTGGCCGGACAACTGCAGGACGTGGGCGCGCAGTTCGGCGACGGGCACGTCGTCCGGGAGCGCGACATCGATTCTGCGGTCGGGTGCCACGACCGTCACGCGGCAAAAGCCGGTCGACGACGGGCCGGTCGCCGAAATGGTGCTCACCGAGCAGTTCCCCCTTGTCCTTGCCAGGTGTCCTCGTTGCCAGGTGTCCTCGCCGACGCGGCTGGCGCCGCCGTCGTCGTCCCCTGCTGATGCTGCTGTGCTGCTGTCGTCCAGGTGTCCCGCCGGCCCGCCGGGTGCCCCTCGCGGGGCCGGCGCCCATAGGTGCCGCGCCACCTTACCGGTCACATGTGGTGATCCGGTGAAGTCCCCTTGACAGGGCTTACATCGCCGCCCAGTAGGATCCCCTTCGCGGGGGCGACGATGGTACCGGGTGTGCCGGTCGAGACCCCTTTTGTACACGGTTTGTACACGGTGGTCTGAGCGACATGAGGGCTGGTGCGTCGGGTTGAGCGTGGTCATCGTCAAGCGTCCCCCGCGGGCACTGCCCCGCGCGGTACCGGCGGAGAACGTGCGCCTGCAACCGCCGCCGGCGCTCTCGAAGGGCAATGACCAGGGGCTGCTGATGTCCCTGCTGCCCATGCTGGGCATGGCCGGCTCGGCGGCGTACTTCTTCACCACCTCGCAGCCCGTCATGATGATGATGGGCGGTCTGATGCTGGCGTCCAGCGGGGCGATGGCCGTGGCCCAGTTCGTCAAGATGCGCCGGGGCGCGGCCAGCGGCCTGGCCGACACGCGGCGCGAGTACCTGTCGTACCTGGCCCGGCTGCGCGAGGAGGTCAGGTCCACCGCGCAACAGCAGCGCGGGGCGCAGTTGTTCACCCATCCCGCGCCCGAGCAGCTCTGGTCGCTGGTGTCGGTGACCGGCGGGCCGAACAACCGGGTGTGGGAGCGCCGCCCCACCGACCCCGACTTCGCCCAGGTCCGCTTCGGCCTCGGACCGCAGCGGCTGGCGACGGCGCTGATCCCGCCGCAGTCCGCCCCGAACGAGGGCCTGGAGCCGCTCACCGAGCACGCCCTGAGCACCTTCGTACGCACCCACTCCCTGGTCGACGACCTGCCGCTGGCGGTGTCGCTGCGCGCCTTCTACCACCTGACGCTGTCCGGTGAGCGCGAGACGGTGTACGGGACCGCGCGAGCCGTGCTGGCCCAACTGGCCACCCTGCACAGCCCGGAGGACCTGGTCATCGGCGTGGTCGCGGACCCGGCCGGCGCGCACCGGTGGGAGTGGACGAAGTGGCTGCCGCACGCGCAGCGGCCGGGTACGGCCGACGGCGCCGGCACCCGCCGGCTGTTCTGCGGCGACCTCGGCGAGCTGGAGGCCATGCTGGCCAAGCGGCTTGAGGACCGGCCGCGGTTCAGCGGGGACGACCGGCCGCTGCTGGACCGGCCGCACATCGTGGTCGTCCTCGACGGCGGGGCGGTGCCGCAGGACTCGGTCTTCGCGGCCCCCGAAGGGCTGCAGGGCGTCACGGTCATCGAGGTGGTGCCGGGCGAGCTGGGCCGCCCGCGCGGCGGTCTGTCCGTGGTGGTCCAGCCCGGGCGGCTGGTGCTGGAGGCCGCGGACGGCACGACGTACGAGGGCCTGCCCGACGTGCTGTCGGAGGCCGAGACGGACACCCTGGCCCGGCAGCTCGCCCCGCTGCGGATCGGTACGAGCGGCGCGGACGACGAGGAACCGCTGCTCGCCGACCTGGACTTCACCGACCTGCTGCAGCTCGGTGACGCCGCGTCGGTGGACACGGCGCGCACCTGGCGGCCGCGTTCGCCCAAGGACCGGCTGCGGGTGCCGATCGGCGTCGGCGAGAACGGCGAGCCGGTCATGCTCGACATCAAGGAGGCCGCGCTGGAGGGCATGGGCCCGCACGGCCTGTGCGTCGGCGCGACCGGTTCCGGCAAGTCCGAGCTGCTGCGCACCCTGGTGCTGGGCCTGGCGGTCACCCACTCCTCCGAGACCCTCAACTTCGTGCTCGCCGACTTCAAGGGCGGCGCGACCTTCGCCGGCATGGCGCAGATGCCGCACGTGTCCGCGGTGATCACCAACCTGGCCGACGACCTCACGCTGGTGGACCGCATGCGCGACTCCATCACGGGTGAGCTCCAGCGCCGCCAGGAACTGCTGGCCGCGACCGGCCAGAAGGACATCACCAGTTACGAGAAGGCGCGCGCGGCCGGCAGCGCCCTGGAGCCGCTGCCGAACCTGCTGCTGATCATCGACGAGTTCAGCGAACTGCTCACCGAGAAGCCCGACTTCATCGACATGTTCATCCAGATCGGCCGCATCGGCCGGTCGCTGGGCGTGCACCTGCTGCTGGCGTCGCAGCGGCTGGAGGAGGGCCGGCTGCGCGGCCTGGACACCTACCTGTCGTACCGGATCGGTCTGCGTACCTTCTCCGCCTCGGAGTCGCGGGCGGCGCTGGGCGTGCCGGACGCCTACCACCTGCCGTCGGTGCCGGGGTCGGGTTATCTGAAGTTCGGCACGGACACCATGGTCCGCTTCAAGGCCGCCTATGTGTCCGGGCCGTACCGGTCGCGCGGCACGGCCCAGGTGAGCGGGCCGCTGCCGCCGCAGCGCCGGCCGGTGCTGTTCACCGCGGCCGAGGTGGCGGTGCAGGAGGCGGCGCCGCAGCCGGTCCAGGTGTCCGCGGCCGCGGACACCGAGGACAGCGCGCTGGCGGACACGGTGCTGGACGTGATCGTGCGCCGGCTGGAGGGGCAGGGCGCGCCCGCGCACGAGGTGTGGCTGCCGCCGCTGTCGGAGGCGCCGTCCCTGGACCAGCTGCTGCCGCAGCTCGCCGTCACCCCCGAGCGCGGGCTGACCTCTCCCGGCCAGCCGGGCCTGGGGTCCCTGGAGGTGGCGCTGGGCATCGTGGACAAGCCGTTCGAGCAGCGCCGCGACGTGCTGCGGCTGGACTTCTCGGGCGCGGCCGGCCACCTGCTGGTGGTGGGTGGCCCGCGGTCCGGCAAGTCGACCCTGGTCCGTACCCTCATCGGCTCGTTCGCGCTCACCCACACCCCGGCCGAAGTGCAGTTCTACGGACTGGACTTCGGCGGCGGCGGCATGCTCGCGCTGGACGGCCTGCCGCACGTCGGCGGGGTCGCCTCCCGCCTGGACACCGAGAAGGTACGGCGTACGGTCGCCGAGGTGGCCGGCATCCTCAACCGGCGCGAGGAGTTCTTCCGGGCCAACACCGTGGACTCCATCGCGACCTACCGCCGCCGCAGGGCGGCGGGTGAACTGCCCGGTGAGCAGTGGGGCGACGTCTTCCTGGTCGTGGACGGCTGGATGTCGTTCCGCTCCGACTACGAGCTGCTGGAGTCGGTCGTCACCGACATCGCGGCGCGCGGCCTGGGCTTCGGCGTCCACGTGATCCTCACCGCGACCCGCTACTCCGAGGTCCGCCCGGCGCTGAAGGACCAGGTCCAGGCGCGTCTGGAGCTGCGGCTGGGCGACCCGATGGAGTCGGAGTTCGACCGCAAGGTGGCGCAGAACGTGCCGGCGACCTCGCCCGGCCGCGGCCTGACGCCGCAGCGGCTGCACTACCTGACCGGTCTGCCGCGGATCGACTCCTCCTCGCAGGTCGCCGACCTGTCGGACGGTACGGCGGCGTTCATCGCCGCGGTCGACGCGGGCTGGAACGGCCCGCGCGCCCCGAAGGTCCGCATGCTGCCCGCCACGCTGCCGGCGCACCAACTGCCCAAGGGCAACGACTTCCCGCAGCAGGGTGTGGCCATCGGCATCGACGAGGTCGCCCTGGAACCGTCCTTCGTCAACTTCGACACCGACCCGCACTTCCTGATCTTCGGTGAGAGCGAGTCGGGCAAGACCGCGGTGCTGCGGCTGCTGATCAAGCAGATCACCGAGCGGTACACGCCGGAGCAGGGCCGGATCATCATGGTCGACTACCGCAGGACGCTGCTGGGCGCGGTGCCCGACACGCACCTGGTGGAGTTCGCCGCCTCGGCCCCGGCGCTGGAGCAGTTCGCCGGCTCGATCCGGGGCGCCCTGGCCGCGCGCGTCCCGAACTCCGAGGTCACGCAGGAGCAGTTGCGCAACCGCAGCTGGTGGACCGGCCCGGAGATGTTCCTGATCGTCGACGACTACGAACTGGTCGCCTCGTCCAGCAACCCGCTGTCGGTGCTGGTCGACCTGCTGCCGCTGTCCAAGGACATCGGCCTGCACGTCATCCTCGCCCGCAACACGGCCGGTGCCTCGCGCAGCCTGTACGAGGGCTTCATGAACCGGCTGCGGGAGCTGAGCACGCAGGGCCTGCTGCTGTCCGGCGACCGCGACGAGGGCGCCCTGATCGGCAACGTGAAGCCGACCCGGCTGCCGCCCGGCCGCGGCTTCCACATCTCGCGGCGGCGCGGTGCGCAGCTCATCCAGACGGGGTGGCTGCCGGAACGCTGAGAGCCGCCCGTACCCGGCCCCGAGCGGTGGAACGGGGGGCCGGGCGCGGGCCGACGCCGTCGGCGACGGTCAGGGCCGGGGCTGCTCGGGCAGGTGGCGCGGTCCGGGTTCCTTGGCGGCGGGCTCGGGGACCGGCGCGGAAGCGGGCTCGGGGACCGGCGCGGGAGCGGACCCGGGGACCGGCGCGGAAGGGGGCCCGGGGCGGGTCGCGGGTACAGGGGCCTGATCGGCGGCGGCAGGGGCCGTACCGGCAGCCGCCGGGGCCGCTTCCGCGCCGGGTCCCGCCTCGTGCGGAACGGCGTCCAGGACGCCCTCCGCCTCTGCTTCCGCGTCCGTCTCGGCCGCGGCCCGCTGGAGGGCGCGCAGGCGCTGGGAGATCGCGTCCGTGCGGCGCCGCAGCGTCTCGGTGCGCCGGGTCCGGTCCGCGTCGGGCAGCGGCTCGGCCTCCGTGATCTTGACGTCGTGCTGCTCCGCGGTGGCCAGCACGCTGCGTCCGGCCGGCCTGACCACGGTGAGCACGGCCACCGCGAACAGGCCGCCGCTGAGGGTGCGCCGCCGGCCGAGCAGCCCCCGGTAGACGATCTCCGAAGGCACCGTCAATTCGCCGAGCTCGTCCTCGGAGCCCTGTTCCAAGGCCGCGAGCACGACCGTCGTCAGCACTTCCGTCGCCTTGGTCACCACCCACTTGCGACCCGGTACGGGCGGCAGGAACTCCCGCAGCCGGTCCACCTCTCGGTCCAGGGCCTGGGTGGTGAGCATCTCGTACGCGGTACGGGTCCTGATCTCCTCGACCTTGTCCCACTCGATGTCGTCGCCGTCGAAACCCACGCCCTTCGGACCGACGGCGACCGCACCGAACCCGTCGAGCAGCCCGAGGGCTTTGCGCACCACACCCGGGGTGCGCCGGTGCCGGCCCACGAGCGCTCCCACGGACAGCTTCCACGGTTCTGCGGCGGGCACCTGCGGCGGCTCCCAAGAGGCGAGGGCCGCGTAGGCCCACTGGCCGCCTTTGGCGGTCGCCTCCCCCGTACGCCGGCCGGCCAGGCGCGCCGCCCGCCGCCCGGCGTCGGCGAGTTCCCCCGCCCGCGCGGCCACGTCGGCCATCCGGCTCCGGCTCTGGGCTTCCGACTCCGTGTCCATGTCCAGTGGCGTCCTTCGTTCGCGTACGGCGGGCTCCGGCGGCCCGTTCACTCTTCCAGACCCCGGTGACGGTGGCCATCGACGGGGGTGAGCGCGGCGCCGCGGCGCCGTCCGCTCGGCACCGTGAACACGGCCGTGCCGGGCCGCGAGGGGCGGCCCGGCACGGGGAGCGCGGGGAGTACGGGGGTCGGAGAGTACGGAGAAGTACGCGGAGTACCCCCAAGGCGTGGCGGAGGCTCTACGCCTGCCTGCGCCGCCGCATGACGGCCACCGCGGCCACCACGACGACCACCACGGCGGCGGCGCCCACGCCGATCCACAACCCGCTGTTGCCGCTCTTCTTCGAGGACGAGGAAGCGGTGGTGGCGGGCGCCTTATTGGCCGTGCCGACTCCGGTGGAGGAGGGTTTGGGGCCGCCGGCCGCCGCCGAAGAACTGGGCGACGCGGTGGGCGACGCACTGGCCGCCGCCGCGATGAGCGGATTGACACCGGGCGGCCCGGGGTCACCGGGAGTCTCCAGCGCGACGCGGGGGCGGACAGCGCCGTAGCCGAGGACGTTGTCGCGCTTCGCCCCGCTGACCGGGTGAGCGGCCGTGTCGATCAGCACGCGCAGGACCTGATTGGCCGTCCAGCTCGGGTGCTTCGCCCAAACGAGGGCGGCCGAGCCGGAGACCAGGGCGGTGGAGTCGCTGGTGCCCTGTGATTTGCAGAAGCCCGTTCCGCCCGAGCAGGCGTGATACATGTCGACGCCGGCCGCGGCGAGCGCGACTTGGGGACCCCGCTCGGAGAACTTCGCGGAACTGCCGTTGCGGTCGAAGGCCGCTACGCCGACGACGCCGGGAAGCGCCGCGGGATATTGGGCCTCGTTCGTCGAGTCGCCGTTGTTGCCCACGGCGGCGATGATCAGCTTGCCCTTCGACTCCGCGTACGCGACGGCGTCGCTGAGGTCCTTGCCGCTTTCGGACACACCCATGGAGATGTTGACGACCTTGGCGGGGGAATCCGCCGCATAGCGCAGGGCTCTGGCCATCTGGGCACGGATTGCCGACTCCTCCTGGCCCAGGTTCGTCTGAAGGATCGGGTCGGTTCTCAGAGGCAGGATCCTCGCGTCAGGGGCCACTCCGACAGGCTCCGACGGGCCCGCGTCCGAACCAGCGATCAGACTCGCGATGCCTGTTCCATGCGGGCTCAGCGGATCGTGGGCAGTGCCTTTCGCCTGCGCGAAGTTCTTACCCGGGAGGACCTTGCCGGACAAGCCGGCCGCCGACGGGTCCACCCCGCTGTCGATCACCGCGACGGTGACGCCTTGTCCCTTGCTGTACTTCCACGCCTCGTCCAGCCGCATGGCTTTGATGTGCCACTGCTGGTCCCGGATGGACTCGGCGGCCGCCGGAGCGGCCGCCGCCGTGCTCACGCCGAGGAGGGCGGCCCCCGCCGCCAGTGCCGCCACGAGGACGCGCGCAGGACGGCCGGGGGCTTCAGTGCTGATGCGCATGCGTCAACTTCCTGTGGGGGCTGGCCGGAACATCCGTCCCACCATCACTCCCACACGTGGGGCGTCTCCTCGCCCGGGCCATCGATGGATTCATCCCTTTCGCCGCCAAGACCGGCGCCACCCGAGGTGAAGTTCCTGGTGCGTCGCCGGGCGTGCCGCTCGTCTCGCGACGGCGTGCCGCCGATGACGCCCTCCGGCTCCTCGTCCTCCTCGGACCCGCGACGGTCCCTGCGCCTGCGGGACTCCTCCCGGATCTCCCCCGGCGTCGGCTGGAGCCCGCCCCGCCCGCGGCCTCCCGCGCCACCGCCGCCGCCGCCGATGACCGTGCCGCGCGGGATCGCGCCTTCCTCGCTCTCGGCGCTTTCACCGCCGGCGATCCTCTGCCGCCCGCCGGTGATGCCGGAGCCACCCGGAGTCCGCCCGCCGGGCGTGCCGCCGGGGCCGGGAACGGACAGGCCCCTCGTACCACCCGGGAACCGCGTGTCCTCGTTCAGACCCGGCACGGCCATCCGGCCGGTGGTCGTGACGCGCCCGCCGCCCATCGGGTTGTACTCGGTGGTCGACAGATTCTTCGACAGGCCCTCCGTCTCCTGCTGGAGTTCCTGGCGAGTGGCCGCCAGCGTCCTGGGGTTGAACGGCACCTCTCCTTCCGGCACCTTGTTCAGGCTGTTCGGCCCGAGGTTGGGCAGCGGCCCGAAGTTGGGCGGCACCGGGACCGGCATCGGCACCGACGGAGGCGACGGCGGCGGGCCGACCACGGGGAGCGCCGGAGGCGTCACGGGCGGCGGGCCGACCTGTGTCGGCACAGGCGGGAACGAGTCCAGGTTCAGGTTGCTGTCCGGCAGCGTCGGCACCTGCGGCGGGGACTGGTGCGGGAAGGACGGAGGATTCGACGTGTTGACGTCCGGCGTCAGGGTGTTGTTGCTCGGCACGTTGAAATGCTGGACCGGTACCTTCCCCGTCGAGCCAGTGCTGCCCGTACCGCCAGTACCGCCAGTACCGCCAGGCACGTACTCGCTGGTGTCGGAGCTGAGCGGCCGCGGCGGCATGATCGTCTTCGGCGCAGGCGGGAACGTCGGTTCCTGCGTCGTCGAGATGACGTCCGTCGCCATGTTGTACGCCTGGCCCAGCTTGTTCATCTGGTCGGCCGCGGACGTGCGGGCGGTCTCCAGGGCGTTGGTGGCCGATTTGTACTGGGCCGCGGTGGGCTTGACCGAGTACGGGCCCTGGGTGCCGTCGAGGTGGTCGGCGGTGACGCCCGCGGTGTCCGCGAAGGGCCCCTGGATGTTGTTGGCGGCCCGGTACGCGTTGACCGTCTCGTACGCCAGGTTCGGCACCTTCGGCATGTCGCGCTGGACGTCGCTGAGGACCTGGCCCGCGTTGAGCATGAAGACGCTGGCGGTCGAGCTGTAGTCGGACAGCGTCAGGGTGGCGCTGGCGACGCGGGAGCCCCAGTCGCGGAAGGCGTCACCCGCCGGGCCTTCCCACTGCACCTTGCTCATGTGCGTCTGCAGGTCGGTACCGATCTTCTCGGTCTGCGTCGACACCGAGTCCAGCTTGTGGGCCAGCGCGGTCACCTTGCTCGGATCCGCGTTCTGGATCATGTCGAGCATCTGCGAGTGGGTGAAGCCCTCGAAGTTCGTCGAGGCTTGGTACGGGTTGCCTCCGTCGTCAGCGGGACGTGACATGACTCAGACCTTCCTTTCCCCCGTGTCCATCTGCGCCGTCACCCCATGTTCCCGCCGACGCTGGACTGCTGCTGACCGCCCGTCTGGTTGGACGGTGTACCGCTCTTGTTCTTCGGCGCGTTGGGGTCGAGGGCCGGGTCGTAGTGCTGGTCGGTGGTGTCGTAGATCGCCCACATGCGCCGACGCTGGTCCTCGTCCACGTTGTGGTAGTCGCCGTGGGCGCCGTTGACCGAGAGACTCATCATCTCGATCTGGTCCGCGAGCAGCTGGGAGAGCGTCTCCAGCCGGTCGTGGACGTGGTTGTAGGTGCTCATGAGCTTGCTCGACTCACCGAAACCGGTTCCGAGATGGGTTTGCTGAAGCCGGTCCTGGCCGATCTTCTTGGGTGCCGCGTCCGACGCGTCGAGGTCCTTGAGCATCCCGTCGATGCGGTTCTTGAAGGTGGTGAGCGTTTCGAGCTCCACCTTCATGTTGGCCGGAGCCGCGCGATCGCCTGCCGAGTACGACACGTCGCATCTCCTCCCCCGTCACTGCTGCGTAACTGCTGTCCGATGTGACCATTGTGCTGTTCCCGAATTCACGCGGCACGGGGCGGGCGCGATGACGCAGCGCCCGCCCTGTCCCGCGGTGTTCCTGGTGCGCCGTGTCAGCGCCAGCGGTCGGCGTTCCGCTTGTCGGTGTGGTGGTAGTGCTCGGCGGCCTCGCGGACCGCCTTCTCCACCTTCAGCAGCGTCTCGTGCAGGTGCGCGGCGTGCTTGTTCCACTCCGCCTGCTTCGGGGCGTACGCCTCCTTGGCGGCACCTTCCCAGGTCGCGACGACCCGGTTGACGTGCTGCTTGACGTCCTCCAGGTGGCTCGCGATGTGCTGGGCGGACGTGCCGATGCCGTCAGCCGCCGTCGTGAGGCCGGAATACGTTACCGAAATCCCCATGTCGGACATGACTGTTCCTCCTTCTTCGGGCTGGGATCGAGAACCTGGGTGCAGCCGAGGGTCAGCCGAACGCCTTCAAGATGCTGTCGTCGGCGGTGCTGCCCTTGAGCTGCTCAAGGATGTGCTTCTGGTCCTCTTCCTGGCTGCCGAAGTCGGTGCCGGACGCGGCCAGGGCGTCGCGAATGTCGCCCAGGATGCGGTTCAGCGCCTTCCCGTCGTCGTTCACCTGCTGCTGCAGGTTCTGGTACGCGATCGCGGCGGAACCGGACCAGTGCGACTGCATCTCGACGGCGATGCCGTCGAGCTTGCTCATCACTCCCGAGATCTCGCCCGTCACCGTGTCGATCTTGCCGGCGAGGTCCTTGAGTTCACTGGCACTGACCTTCGTCTTGTCCGACATCGTTCACCTTCCCCCATGAACAGGCGCCGACCGGAGTGCGGCGGGAAGGCCCCGTCCGCGGCCGGCGCGGCTATCTCATTGATGCAACGTCAGTCCCCACTGTATCGGGGGACACCGACAGTACGCCCGTGGGTACCGCCGCTAGTACAGGGTTGTCACAAACCCCTCGCTTCACCGTGACCATCGTGACCGTCACGGTCGGTTCACCGGCGGGCGGCGGGCCGGTGCCGTCCGGGCGCGGCCTCGCGTCCGGGCCGGCGCCGCAGGTCCCGCAGCGCCACGGAGCCTCCGCTGACGACCACGATCGTGAGGAGGGCGGCACCCAGCACGTATGTGGCGACGCGGCGGTCGTGGGCCCGTCTGCTCTCGCCGAAGCTGACGGCCGCGGGAATGACGTGACTGCTGCTGCGGGCGAGCCCCTTGTCCGGGGTAGGGGACGACTCCGGCGGAGAGTCGTCGTTGACGGCCCGGACGGGGTCGATCACCCCCCAGCCGACGAAGTCGTTGCGGCCGAGCGCGGTGCGCTGGGCGGTCTGCTCGATCCTGGCGGTGATCTGGGCCGGGGTCCAGCGCGGGTGCTTGGCCTTGATCAGGGCGGCGACCCCGGCCACATAGGGCGCGGAGAAGCTGGTGCCCTGGTCGACGCACTGACCGCCGCCGGGGACGGTGGAGACCATGTCGACGCCTGGGGCGGCGATGTCGACGAATGTTCCGGCCTGCGAGAAGTCCGCGCGTTCGTTGTTGCGGTCCGAGGCGCCGACGGCCAGGACACCGGGGTACGCGGCCGGATAGGTGGTGCCGAGCCGGCCGCCGGCGCCGTCGTTGCCCGCGGAGGCGACGACGAGGATGCCGTGGCTCACCGCGCCGGCGATGGCTGCGCGCAGCGGGCCGTAATCGCTCTTGGTGTCCTCGGAGATGTTGATGATCTGGACGTGTGCGTGGACCGCCGCGTTGACGGCGGCGACCAGCGTGGGGCGCTGGTCGACGCTCGAATCCTCCTCCGCGTACTGCTTGATGGGCACGATCGTGGCCTGCGGGGCGAGGCCGACGAAGCCGGTGCCGCCGCTCGGGCGGGCGGCGATGATGCCGGCCACCCTGGTGCCGTGGCCCATGGTGTCCGTGGTGCCGTGGCCCTTGTCGCCCTTGATGACGGTGACCCCGGAGGAGACGGAGACGGCCTCTTTGAGCTGGGGGTTGCGGACGTCGACGCCGGAGTCGATGACCGCGACCCGGACCTTCCTGCCCTTGGTGTCCTGCCACAACTGGTTGAGCAGGACGCGCTGCAGCGCCCAGGGCGTGCCCTTGATGTCCTTGGCGGGATAGGTGCATTCGCCGCTGCCCGCCGGGCGCAGGGCGTCCGCCGGGCGCGGCGCGGCACCGCTCGCGGCATCCGCGGCCATGGGTGCGGACGCGGGGACGAGCACCAGGCACGCTGCCGCGCCCGTCAGGGCCGCGGTGAGGAGCCGGTTGTGCGGGTGCGTGACAAGGTTTCGCATCGTCACGACCCCTGTGCCTGCATCGCGCTCTCGGTGTCCAGGGTGGGCCCCTTGGGCAGGAACTCGGACCACGTCAGGGGGATGCCCTTGGGGACGACGGAGGCGTAACCGAGCCGTGTCTGCGCCAGGTTGACCGGCGGCGAGCCCGCCGGTGCGGAGGCGGGCGCCGGGGTGGGGGTGGCGGTGGCGGCGGTGCTGTCGTTGTTGCGCGGCACGGCGTAGCGCAGGCCGGTGTCCGTCACCAGGTAGAGGGTGCCTTCCGTCGCGTCCTTGCCGGTGACCTCGACGTACAGCAGGCCGGTGCCCGGGGTGACGTACGCGCTGGTGGCGCCGTTGACGATGGTGGCCGGGTAGCTGGTGCCCGCCCACACCTGCAGCGGGGGGCGGCCGGTGGCGTTGGCGGTGCCGGCCAGGACGCTGCAGGCGACGGTGGTGCCGGGGCCCGCGGCGCCGGGGACGTTGACGGTCTTGGGCTCCTGGGAGGGCCAGTCCGCGGCCGCGCCCTGGAACTTGCTCACGAGCCCGGGCGGCACGGTGGTGCGCTTGGCCGCGGCCTGGCCGGTGTCCTCGCGGATCAGCAGCGCGGCAAAGGCGCTGGTGCTCTCGATGCCCTGCTGGGTGACGACGTAGTACTCCTCGCCCGCGGCCGAGGTGGCCTGCAGGACGGTGCCGACCGGGCCGTCCTTGGTGGTGGCGCCCGGGTTGTCCAGGGCGGGGAACCAGATCGGGGAACCGGGGTTGAGCGACTTGAGCCACTCCTTGGTGACGGGCTGCGGCTGCGCGCCCTGCCCGAACAGGGTGCTCCTGAGCTGCGCCATGCGCGCCGGGTCCTTGTGCTGCGGGTCGCCGAGCGGGAAGCGGGTGCCGTCGGCGTCGACGAGGTACTCCGAGTTGTCGGCGGCGTCCTTGACGTACAGCACCTGGTTGCCCGTCAGGCGCATGCGCGCGCGGGCGGTCGCGGCCTCCTTGTCGGCGAGCACGAAGACGGCCTGGTCGGGCGCGTTGCCGGAGCCGGTGCTGGGGCGGTCGCAGACGGCCCAGTCCTTGGGGGTGCCGGCGTCCTGTGCGGTGGGCAGCCGGTCGGGGGCGTACGGGATGCCTATGGTGGCACCGTGCGGGACCTTGCCGCTGTCGAGTACGGACTCCTTGACCTTGATGACCTGGCCCTTGTCGGGGTCGAGGAGCAGTTTCGCGGAGGCGAAGTTGAGCACGGGGTGCAACTGCTTCTGGCCCGGTTTGCCGTCGGCGCCGGTGTCCTGGAGGACGACGTAGCGCGTGGTGGACTCGCTGCCGACGATCACGTACGCGCCGGGGGTGTCCCACCCCTGGGGCGCCGCGGGCTGGAGCAGGCCCAGTGCGCCGAAGACGGCCAGGGCCAGCGCGCCGACGATCAGGCTCGGTCCCAGCGCGCGCAGCGGTCTTGGCGCGCCCTCCTCCGAGCCGCCGGGGCTCGGCTGCAGGAAGGCGGCGACGGTCCGCTTGCGGGCGTGGTTGTAGGCGTTCAGCTGGTCCTTGCGTGAGGCCATCCTCGGCTGCTCCCCCGGAACGTTGTCAGTACGCGGCACTACTATGCCCGTTGAGCCAGGGAGCGCGTGTCGCGGTACGGTCGTCGGACCGTTTCACAGGTACGGATCCCGGGATTCGGGGTCGAGGTCCGCGACGACGAGGGGCGAATCGGGGGATGGCCAGGGTGTCCGCTGTGGAGGATACGCGGCGAGGCGGTGCCGGTGCGGCGGCCGGAAGGTCGGCCGCGCCCGCGGTGCTGCACGTCCAGCCGCGGCCCGGGCGGCTGGGCGGGGTGTGGCTGCACCAGGTGGTGCTGGTCGAGGTGGCCGCCGCGGTGGTGCTGATCGGCTGGGCGGTGAACCACAAGATGCTGGCGCCGGCCGGGGTGGTCGCCGCGCTGCTGGTGCTGGTGGCCGTGGTGCGGCGGCGCGGCCGTCCGGTCGTGGAGTGGCTGCGCACCATCATGAGCCTGCGCAGACGGCAGCGCGCGGTGGTCGATCCACGCGCGCTCGGCGACGTCGAGCCCAGCCTGGGCCCGGTGATGGAGTGCGATCCGGCCCTGCGCACGTACTCGTACGCGGACCGCAAGCAGGACCGCAGTGTCGGCATGGTCGGCGACGGCACGTTCCTGACCGCGGTGGTGCGGGTGCAGGCGCGTGACGAGCCGCTGCGGCCGGCCAGGACGGCCCGTCCGCTGCCGCTGGAGGCGCTGTTCGGGGTGCTGGAGGTGGACGACATCCGGCTGGAGTGCGCGCAGATCGTGCAGCACACGCATCCGGCTCCGGCGCCGCATCTGCCCGAGCAGTCGATAGCGGCGCGTTCCTACGCCCAGTTGCAGGCCCGGTCCGGCTCGCCGGCGACACGGCTGACCTGGGTGGCGCTGAAATTCGACCCGGAGTTGTGCCCGGAGGCGGTGCAGGCGCGCGGGGGCGGGCTGGGGGGCGCCCAGCGGGCCCTGCTGCGCGCCGCCGACCAGTTGGCGAGCCGGCTGACCGGGGCGGGCTTCCAGGCGGACGTGCTGACCGAGGCCGAGCTGACCGCCGCGCTCGCCACCTCCTCGGGCGCCAATCCGATGGCCAGTTCGCAGGCGCAGGCGCAGGCCGACCGTTCGGCCGCGGCCGCGCGTCGCACCGCCGAGACCTCGCGGGCCTGGCGGTGCGACGACCGCTGGCACACCACGTACTGGGTCGCGCGCTGGCCCAGGCTCGGCGGGGCCGCGACGCCGTCGGCGAACCTGGTGGCGCTGCTGACGTCGATGCCCGCCATGGCCAGCACCTTCAGCCTGGCGGTGACCCGGGGAGCGAGCGGCGCCCCGGCGCTGAGCGGGCACATCCGCCTGACGGCCCGCAGTGAGAACGAACTGGTCCAGGCGCGCCGCCAGTTGCAGCGGGCGGCGCGCGGTGTCCGGGCCACGCTGGTGCGGCTCGACCACGAGCAGGTGCCCGGTGTCCTGGCCACGCTGCCCCTGGGAGGTACCCGCTGATGTCCGGGCCCGTCATGCCCGCGCCCGGTCAGGGGCGCTCCACCGCGTCGGGGTGGCAAGGGTCGCCCGGCGTGTCCGGCGGCTCCGGCGTGCGCGGCCGGGGTTACGGCCCGGCCGGTCCCGCGGTGCCGGGTGCCGGCGCCGCTCCCCGCCCCACGCGCCGCGCGATGCCCGGCTTCGGGCTGCGCGGTCCGCGCCGCGACCGTCACGTGCTGGGCGACGGCGGCCAGTTGGGTTCTGTGGCGCTGCCCGTCGGCGACGACGGGGTGGTGATAGGGGTCGATGCCGCGCACCAGCCGGTCACCTTGGGGGTGAACCGGCCCACCCCGTTCGACGTGGTGCTGGTCGGCGGCCTGTGGACGGCGCAGGTGATCGCGTTCCGCACGGTCGCCACAGGTGCCCGCGTCGCGGTGGAGACCGCGCGCCCGCACGTGTGGACGGCGATGGCGCAGGCCGCCGGCGGCGGGCAGCAGGCCGTGACGATCCACGAGCCGGGACGGGTGCCGCCGCAGGGCGCGTCGGTGGCCGGCCCGGTGCTGATCGTGCGGGACTGCGGCGCGCAGCCGCCGCGCGGCAGGGTCTCGTCGGCCCCGTGGCAGTCGGTGCTGACGCTGCTGCCGTACGTGGGGCCGAACGCACCGCGGCTGCTGCGCAACGCCGAACTCGTGGGCGTCCAGCGGGTCTCGCCGCAGGAGGCCGAGGTGATCGGGCGCGTGCTGACCGTGCCGGGCGGCGACTTGGCGGTGCTGCCGACCCTCGACGACTCGATCACGCTGTGGTGCACGCGCCGCCACCGGCAGTTCGTCATGACGGAGGCGACGGACGCGGAGTCCGGGCTGCTGGGTGTCGCCCGCCGGGTGGACTGACACGGGTCCCGTCGAGGGTCTCCGGCCGGCCGGCGGGGCGCGACCGGCCGGTTTTCCGCCTGGTTGTGCGCTGGGCGGGCGTGGCGGCGGGCGGGCGCCGGGCGTGGCGGCGGGCGTGTACCGGGGTCGCGTGGCGGTGAACGTGCGCCGGGTGAGCCCCTGTTCACGCCCCGGCCGGCGCGGGCGCCGTCCCGTACACCGGCCCGTGCGCTTCGTGGGGCGCGGGCCAAGGGCGGCCCTGCCGTGGGCGGGGCGGCGTAACTTAGGCTGTCGTCTGAGCGGCGGGACCCTTCGTGGGCCGGTTGACCACCATCACACCGGGAAGGACCAAAGGGATGGAACAGGGCAAGTACCGGAACCCTCCCCGGCTGTGCGCGCCGTTCGTGAGCGGGTCCGTACTTCAGGAGGCATTGCGGTGACCAACGACCGGGACGACATGGGTGCGGACGGGGCGGCGTCCGACGAAGATCGATCCGTCGTCGATCACACGGGTGAGTTCACCATCGACTACACCCCACCCGCCTGGTACATGGGCGGGGCTTCCGCCTCCGCGAGTTCGCTGACCCGCGAGGAGTCGGCGCCACCGGCGCCCGCCCCGCCCGCGCCGCCTCCGCCGGCGCCGATGCCAGTGCCGCAGGCTCCCGTGCCGCCGGCTCCCATGCCGCAGGCGCCCGCACCACAGGCACCCGCACCACAGGCGCCCGTGCCGCAAGTTCAGGTGCCGCCCGCGCCGGTGAACTTCAGCAGGGAACCCGAACCGCAGCACACCCCGCCGCCCGCGCCGTGGCAGCCGCAGCCGCAGGCGGTGCCACAGGCCCCGGACACGGCAGCCGCGCCCGTGCCCGTACCCGTGGCCGAACCCGCGGCTCCCGAGGAGGCCGTGCAGTCCGTGGAGCCCGTGGAGGCAGTCGAGGAGCGGCCCAGGCCTGAGCGGCTGGACTCCTCCACCATGCGGTTCACCGCGGAGGCGATGCGCAGGGAGATCGAGGCGCGGGCGGGCGAGAAGCTGCCGGAGCGCACGACGGACCCGGAGGCGGAGCCGGAGTCGGAGCCGCAGCCGCAGCCGCAGCCGGAGTCGCAACCACAGCCGCAGCCGCAGCCGGAACCCGAGCCCGCCGCCGGGAGCGGGCCCGAGCCCGAGCCGGAACCCGAACCGGAGGACGCCAGGCCGCTCGGGTACGCCGCGCCGGACAGCGGCCAGGGCTGGGCGCCCCCAGCTCCCCCGGCGGACTCCTCCGCGCCCTGGACGCCCGCGCCGCCGCAGAGCCCGATGCCGCCGCTGCCGCCCGCGTACCAGCGCGTCGAGGACGCCTCGCCGCCTCCCGCCATGCCTCAGGCGCCGCAGCCGCCGCAGCCCGTCCAGCAGGTACCCCCGCAGCAGGGCGGTTACGGCTACCCGCAGCAGCCTCAGCCCCCGGTTCCGGCGGACACCCCGTCCGCGTACGGCTACCCGCAACCGCCCAGGCCCCAGGCTCCGGACGCCCCCGCGGCCCCGTCCGCGTACGGCTACCCGCAACCGCCGCAGAACCAGCCCCAGCCCCAGGTTTCGCCGCAGGCTCCCGCGCAGCCGCAGCCGCAGCCGCAACCCCAGCCGCCGCAGCCCGCCACCGGCGACCAGGGCGGCTACGGCTTCCCGCAGCAGGGCCGCCCGCACCCCGAGCCCGGCCCGCTGCCGCCCCTGCCCGCGCAGGGCGGGTACGGCTTCCCGCACCCCGCCCAGCCCCCTCAGCAGAGCGGGCCCGGCCCGCACGGCCCGCAGCCCGACCAGGCCCAGCAGCCCGCGGTGCCGCAGGACCCCGCCGCCCCCCAGCCCCAGCAGGGGTACGGCGGTCCGGTCGACCCGCGGACCGGCGGCTGGCCGACCGTCACCCCGGACCAGCGGCAGCGCGGGCAGGGCGGCGCGCCGCTCGGCTACACCGCGGCCGTGGAGCTGAGTTCGGACCGGCTGCTGCGCAACCAGCCGAAGGCCAAGAAGCCCGGGGCGAACGCGCAGCCGAGCCGTTTCAAGTTCGGCGCCAAGAAGGAGGAGGCGGAGCGGCAGCGCAAGCTGGAGCTGATCCGCACCCCCGTCCTGTCGTGCTACCGCATCGCGGTGATCAGCCTGAAGGGCGGTGTCGGCAAGACCACGACGACCACCGCCCTGGGCGCCACGCTCGCCAGCGAGCGGCAGGACAAGATCCTGGCGATCGACGCCAACCCGGACGCCGGCACCCTGGGCCGCCGGGTGCGCCGGGAGACCGGGGCCACCATCCGCGACCTGGTGCAGGCGATCCCGTACCTGCACAGCTACATGGACATCCGCCGGTTCACCTCGCAGGCGCCCTCGGGCCTGGAGATCATCGCCAACGACGTGGACCCGGCGGTGTCGACGACGTTCAACGACGAGGACTACCGGCGGGCGATCGAGGTGCTGGGCCGTCAGTACCCGGTGATCCTGACCGACTCGGGCACCGGCCTGCTCTACAGCGCCATGCGCGGCGTGCTGGACCTGGCCGACCAGCTCATCATCGTCTCGACGCCCTCGGTGGACGGCGCGTCCAGTGCGAGCACGACCCTGGACTGGCTGTCCGCGCACGGCTACGCCGAGCTGGTCTCCCGCAGCATCACCGTGATCTCCGGCGTACGCGAGACCGGCAAGATGATCAAGGTCGAGGACATCGTGTCGCACTTCCAGACCCGCTGCCGCGGGGTGCAGGTCGTGCCCTTCGACGAGCACCTGGCGGCCGGCGCCGAGGTCGACCTGGACATGATGCGGCCCAAGACCCGGGAGGCGTACTTCAACCTCTCCGCGATGGTGGCCGAGGACTTCGTGCGGGCGCAGCAGGCCCAGGGCCTGTGGACCGGTGACGGCGGCAACGTGCCGCCGGTGCAGCCCCCGCCCATGCCGGGGCAGTACGCGGCGCCGGGCGCGTACGGGAACGCGCCGGCCGGCTACCCGCCGCCGCCCGCGCAGGGCCTCCCCCCGGCCCAGGGCCAGCCGCCGCAGCCCGGCCCGTACGGGCCGCCCGTACCGCCGGGACAGACCCCGCTGGCCCACTACGGCGCCGCGCCGCAGGCCCCGCAGCCGTACGGGCCGCCGCAGCAGGGTCCGGCCCCGCAGCAATTCCAGCCGCAGCAGTTCCAGCCGCAGTCGACGCAGCCGCAGACCCCGCAGCCGCAGCAGGGGTGGCCGCAGCAACCGCAGCAGGGACCGGCGGGCTACCCGCAGTTCCCCCAGTCGGGGCAACCGCCGCAGTTCCCGCCGCCGCAGGACCCGTCCGGGCAGGAACCGCAACCCGGCTACGGCTACCCTCCGCAGCCGCCCCAGCAGTAGCGGCCGCGCCGGGCGCCCGGGGCACCGGTCGGACCAGCGGCGCAGGGGTGGCGGCCGGGCACGGCGAGGGCCGCCCGCGCGTGGTGGACGCGCGGGCGGCCTTTCACCTGTTCGGGTGACTCGTACACCACCGGTCTGACGCCAGGTCCGCCCGGGGGTGCAGGGTGGGCGCCCCGGAATACGCCCGTGGTCCGTCGCCGCCGGGCGTGCGGGAATCGAGGATGGAAGTCCGAGATCCCCGCACGATTCCGAGGACCCTCCGATGATCGAAGCCCACGGCCTCACCAAACGCTACGGCGAGCGCGCCGCCGTCACCGATCTCAGCTTCACCGTCCGCCCGGGCGTGGTGACCGGCTTCCTCGGCCCCAACGGCGCCGGGAAGTCCACCACGATGCGGATGATCCTGGGGCTGGACGCTCCGACCTCCGGCAGCGTGACGGTGGGCGGCAAGCGGTACGCCGAGCACCGCGCGCCGCTGCGCGAGGTCGGCGCGATGCTGGAGGCGCGCGCCATCCACACCGGCAGGACCGCGTACCACCACCTGCTGGCGCTGGCGGCGACCACCGGCATCCCGCGCCGCCGGGTGGAGGAGGTGATCGACGTCGTCGGGCTGCGCGAGGCGGCCCGCAAGCGGGTCGGCGGCTTCTCGCTCGGCATGGGCCAGCGGCTGGGCATCGCGAGCGCGCTGCTCGGCGACCCGGCCACGCTGGTCCTGGACGAGCCGGTCAACGGCCTGGACCCGGAGGGCATCCGGTGGATCCGCACCCTCCTGAAGGACCTGGCGGCACAGGGCCGTACCGTCCTGCTGTCCTCGCACCTGATGTCGGAGATGTCGCTCACCGCCGAGCACCTGATCGTGATCGGCCGCGGCCGACTGATCGCCGACACCTCGGTGGAGGAGTTCGTACGGGGCGCCGCCAGCGGTGCCGTGCGGGTGCGCACCGACGAGGCCGACCGGCTGCGGGCGCTGCTGGCCGGGCCCGACGTCCGCGTGGCGTCGCAGGAGCGGTCGGTGCTGGAGGTGTCGGGGCTGAGCAGCGACCGGATCGGCCGGATCGCGGCCGACGCGGGCATCGCGCTGGCCGAACTCACCCCGCAGCAGGCGTCGCTGGAAGAGGCGTTCATGGAACTGACCAAGGACGCGGTCGAGTTCCAGGCCGCGAGCGCCGCGAGCCCCGTGAGCGCCGCGAGCCCCGTGAGCCCCGTGGGCCCCGTGAGCAAGGAAGGACAGCCGGTATGAGCACCGTCACCGCCGACCGGGCACCCGCCCCGGTCACCACCCCCACGGCCGGCCGCGGCGAGGTCACCCAGGCCAGGGTGGTGCACTCGGAGTGGATCAAGATGCGTACGCTGCGGTCCACCTTCTTCACGATGCTCGCGGCCCTGGCCGCGCTGATCGGGCTGGGCGCGCTGTTCTCGGCGTTCACCGCGAGCCACTGGGCGACCATGAACCCGCACGAGCGGGCCGACTTCGACCCGGCCCTGACCAGCCTGCGAGGCTACTTCCTGGCGCAGCTCGCCGTGGGCGTGCTCGGTGTCCTGACCGTCACCGGCGAGTACGGGACCGGCATGATCCGCGCGACGCTGGCGGCCGTGCCGCGCCGGCTGCCGGTGCTGTGGGCCAAGGCCGGGCTGTACACGGCGGTGGTGTGGGTGGTCACGACCGCGGGCGCGCTGGTCGCCTTCCTGCTGGGCCAGAGCTTGCTGTCGTCCCATCACCTCGGCACCTCGCTTAGCGCGCCTGGAGTGCCCCGCGTGGTGTTCGGCACGGCCCTGTACCTGGCGGTGGTCGGCCTGCTCGGCGTCGCCATCGGCGCGCTGATCCGCAACACCGCCGGCGGCATCGCCGCGCTCTTCGGGCTGCTGCTGGTGGTGCCCGTGCTGTTCGAGGCGCTGCCGTCCTCCTGGGCGAACCACGTCAACCAGTGGCTGCCCAGCAACGCGGGTCAGTCCCTGGTCTCCCTGCACCGCCAGGCCCATACCCTGTCCCCGTGGACCGGTTTCACGGTGTTCCTGCTGTACGCGCTGGCCGGGCTCGCCGCCGCGGCGTTCCTGCTGCGGCGCCGGGACGCCTAACGGTGGGCACGGATGGGGGGTCGCCCGGTCGGGGCGGCGAGGAGGGCGCCTTCCCCGGGCCGCGGTGGTTCGCCGCGGCCCGGGACGCGGTGCGGGCCAGGCTGTCGCCGCAGGGCGCGGACGCGCTGCTGGCCGCCGCCCTGTTCGTGGCGCTGACGGCGGCGTTCGCGGGGCCGCTGACGCGCGATCCGTCGGGCCTGCTGCCGGTGCACTTCGGCCTGGTGCTGCCGCTGGTGTGGCGGCGGCGGGCGCCGATGGCGGTGTTCTGCGCGATGGCGTGCGTCGCGCTGGCGCAGTGGGGCGCGGACGAGCGCACGCCCGCCGACACCATGCTGCTGATCGCCCTGTACACGGTGGCCGCGTACCAGGACCGGCGCAGGACGTACGCGGCGTTCGCGCTGCTGGAGGCCGGCATCGCGCTGGCGACGCTGCGCTGGAGCGACCACGTCCGCTTCCTGCCGTCGTTCGTGTCGCTGTCGGCGATGGCGATCGCGGCCGCGGTGATCGGCACCAACATGAAGGGCCGCCGCGCGCAGCTGGAGTTCCTGCGGGAGCGGGCGGTGCGGCTGGAACGGGAGCGTGACCAGCGGGCGCAGCTCGCGGTGGCCGGCGAACGCGCCCGTATCGCCCGGGAGATGCACGACATCGTCACCCACAACCTGTCCGTGATGGTCGCCCTCGCCGACGGCGCCGTCTTCGCCCAGGACCACGCCCCGGGTCGGGCCACCGCGGCGATGCGGCAGGTGTCGGCGACCGGGCGGCAGGCCATTACCGACATGCGGCGCTTCCTCGGCGTGCTGCGGGCCGACGAGCCCGACGCGCTGCGGCACCCGATGCCGGGCATCGCCCAGCTCGGCGCCCTCACCGAACAGGTACGGGCCGCCGGGCTGCCCACCCGCCTGGAGGTCTCGGGAGAGCCCGCCGGTGTGCCGGCCGCCGCGCAGCTCACCGCGTACCGCCTGGTCCAGGAGGCCCTCACCAACACCCTCAAGCACGCCCCGGCCGGCGCGACGGCCGACGTCCGCGTCGCCTGCTCCGGCGACGAGGTCGCCGTGACGGTCACCGACGACGGGGCGGGCACCCCGCACGTGCCGCCCGCCGTCCCCTCGCCCCGCTCCGGCCACGGCCTGCCCGGGATGCGCGAGCGCGCCGCGGCCTACGGCGGCCGCCTCACCGCGGGCCCGATGCCGGGTGGCGGCTGGCGGGTCGCCGCCCAACTGGTCCTCACGACACCGGAGACGACGTGACCCCTTCCCCGGTACCACCCCCGCGCGACCCCCTGCCCACCCCGGCCGCGCGCGAGCGCGCGGAGCCCATCCGGGTGCTGCTGGTGGACGACGAGCCGCTGCTGCGGATGGCGTTCACGATGGTGCTGGACGCCCAGGGCGACATGCGGGTGGTCGGTGAGGCCGGGGACGGCGCGCAGGCGGTACGGATGACGCAGGCGCTGCGTCCCGACGTGGTGCTGATGGACGTACGGATGCCGGGCACGGACGGGATCGAGGCGACGGCACGGATCGTCGGGAGCCGCCCGGAATCCAAGGTGCTCATCCTCACCACTTTCGACCTGGACGAGTACGCCTTCGCCGGCCTGAAGGCGGGCGCCTCGGGTTTCCTGCTGAAGAACGCCCTCCCCGAGGAGCTGCTGACCGCGATCCGCGCGGTGGCCGCCGGGGACGCGGTCGTCGCGCCGCGGATCACCCGCCGCCTGCTGGAGCACTTCGCCCACCACCTGCCCTCCCCGGCCGGCTTGGACGGCTCCCTGCCGGACGAACGGCTCGCCCGTCTCACCGCCCGCGAACGCGAGGTGCTCACCGAGGTCGGCCGCGGCCTGTCCAACGCGGAGATCGCCGCGGCCCTCCACCTGGCCGAGGCAACCGTGAAGACCCACTTGAGCCGCATCCTGGTCAAGCTCGAACTGCGCGACCGCGTCCAGGCGGTCGTCTTCGCCTACGAATCCCGCCTGATCCACCCCACCCCCTGACCACCCGGCAACGCCCAACCTCTTACCGGACGTACCAAGGGGCGCGGGGAACTGCGGGCACTCAGCCAACGAGAACCGACGATCCAGCAACAGCACCAACCACCCCACCCGGACGACCACAACACCCAACCCCCTCACCGGACAAAGCAAGGCCGCACGAACACCCAACCCCATACCGGACGTACCAAGGGGCGCGGGGAACTGCGCGCTCAGCCAACGAGAACCGACGATCCGGCGACAGCACCAACCACCCCACCGGAACGGCCACAACGCCCAACCCCATCACCGGACAAAGCAAGGCCGCACGAACACCCAACCCCATACCGGACGTACCAAGGGGCGCGGGGAACTGCGGACTCAGCGAACGAGAACCGACGATCCGGCGACAGCACCAACCACCCCACCCGGACGACCACAACACCCAACCCCCTCACCGGACAAAGCAAGGCCGCACGAACACCCAACCCCATACCGGACGTACCAAGGGGCGCGGGGAACTGCGCGCTCAGCCAACGAGAACCGACGATCCGGCGACAGCACCAACCACCCCACCGGAACGGCCACAACGCCCAACCCCCCGCCCGCGCGCAGCGCGAAAAGCCCAAGCCCTCCCCGCCCGCGCGCAGCGCGAAAAGCTCAGCCCCTCCCGTTACCGACGGAGTCGACAAGCTCGCGCGCCCTCTTCACGTCATCCGCCATCCGTTCGAGCAGCGCCTCGATCGTGTCGAACTTCTCCATGCCGCGCAGGTAGGCGAGGAAGTCGACGGCGACGTGGAGACCGTAGAGATCGAGGTCGACACGGTCGATGGCGTACGCCTCGACCGTGCGGGCGGTTCCGTCGAACGTCGGGTTCGTGCCGACGGAGATCGCCGCCGGCATGGCCTCCTCGCCGACGTGGAGCCAGCCCGCGTAGACGCCGTCGGCCGGGATGGCGGTGTGGGGCAGCGTCTCGACGTTGGCCGTGGGGTAGCCGAGTTCGCGGCCGCGCTGTGCGCCGCGGACCACCACGCCCTCGACGCGGTGGGGGCGGCCGAGGACCTCGGCGGCGCCCTCGACGTCGCCCTCGGCCACGAGACGGCGGGCCAGCGTGGAGGAGAAGGGCACGCCGCCCCCGGCCTCGCCACGCATGACGAGGTCGACGACCTCCAGTTCGTAGTCGTACTTCAGGCCGAGCGCCGACAGGTACTCCACGTCGCCCGCCGCCTTGTGCCCGAACCGGAAGTTGGGGCCCTCGACGACGTACTTGGCGTGCAGCCCGTCGACCAGGACGGCCTTGACGAAGTCGCTCGGCGACAGCCGGGAGAACTCGGTGGTGAAGGGGAGGATCAGCAGCGCGTCGACGCCCAGGCCGGACATCAGTTCGGCGCGTCGGTGGTGCGCGGCCAGCAGCGGCGGGTGGCTGCCGGGCCGGACCACCTCTCTGGGGTGCGGGTCGAAGGTGACGACCACGGTGGGCAGTCCCAGCGCCCGGGCCCGGGTCACCGCCCGCCGGATGATCAACTGGTGGCCGCGGTGCACCCCGTCGTACGAGCCGATGGTGACGACGCTGCGTCCCCAGTCACCGGGAACGTCGTCCAAGCCCCGCCAGCGCTGCACCTTGACCGCTCCCGCTTCCTCACCGAGTCACGAACCTGTCGTCCTGCAGGTCCAAGCCTGCCATGCCGGTGCGCGGCGGCGCCCCCCGGCACGGCCGCCCCGTCCGGCGGCGGCCGTCCCACCTGCGACGCGAGGGCATTGTGATGTCGGCCGCGCTCCGGGCGGCCGCCGTGTCCTGGACGTCCCGCCGTGCCGGGGGTGGCCCGCGAAGCGCCTGCTCCCCCGGTACGGGCGCGACTCTAGCCGGGCCCCGGCGGCCCGCGCCATTCCACCGGGGTCACCCTTCCCGCGGGCCCGCGCCGCTGCCGCCGCCCACGGCCCGCGCGCGGCTCGCGGGGGCGCCCGCGGTGGCGGCCGGGCCCGTTCCCGGCAGGTCGGCCGGGCCGTCCGTGCCCGCCGGCTGCGTCTCCAGCCGCCGCCGCGCGCTCGGCCCGATCAGCGCGTCCCAGGTGCCGCCGTCCGCCACCCACTCGCGTACCAGGCCGCCGAACTCGGGCGCGGCGCGGGCGAGTTCGACGATCCGGCGGTCGAAGCGGGCGGCACCTTCTGGGGTGCGGCCCAGCAGCAGGCCCAGCCGGTGCACCAGGTCGCGGGTGAGGACGGGCGGCCTGCGGCGGCAGCCGCGCGCGGCGGCGCCCAGCAGCGCGTCGAGGACGTCCGCGTCGTGCTCGCTCTCCAGCGCCATGTCGAGCAGTTCCTGGCGCAGCGGCCGTGAGACGCCCGTGCCGGGCGCCGCGAAGACCGGGACGACCACGCGCCGCACCCCGGGCGGATGGTCCCGGAGCACAGCGGCTGCGAGCGGCAGCAGCGCCGGCCGCGCGCGGGGCCCCTGCTCCAGGCGCAGGTCCAGGAACTCCGCCGCCGCGGCCGCGTGCTCCGGCCGGTGCCGGACCTGGTCCGCGACGAGTGCCGCGACACGTCGGGCGAGCGCGGGGTCCGTGACGCCGGCCAGCTCCCGCAGGAGTTCCCCGGCTCCCTCGTCCGCCCGGCGCAGCCGCTCCTGGAAGGCGAGCAGCACCGGCTCGGGGTCGGTCGGCAGCGCGGTGACGAGGGCGCTCGGCGTCAGCCCGGGGTCGCCGGCGGCGAAGCGCCGCAGGGCGGCGTCCAGGTGGCGCGGCCTGGTCGCGGGATCGTGGATCAGGAGCGCCAGGGCGGGGCCGTGGAGGGCGCGGTCGGCGGGCCGGGCGAGGAGGGTGAGCGCGGCGTCGCGCAGCAGGGCGCGGTCTGCGTCCGCGTGAACGTGGGGCGCGGCATGGCAGCCGTACGTGGCGGCGGCCGCGTGGCGGTCGGGCCGCGGGTCCTGCGCCCAGCGGTCCACCGCCCGGCACACCGCGGCGGGCTCGTCCTCGGCCAGCGCGGCCAGGACCTCGTCGGCACCCGGGTGGGCGGTGTCGACGAGTGTCTCGGCGAGGTGGTCGGGCATCAGGCGGCGGTGGGTGTGCAGCAGTGCCTGGGCCGCGCAGGCCACGGTCAGCGGGGGCACGTCGGGACCGGCCGCCGTGCGCAGCGGCCGGTCGTCGCCGAACCACCCGCACAGGGCGGGCACGGCCCGGGCGGGTTCGGCGCGCAGCAGGTCCGCGGCCACGTCCAGGTACCGGTCCCGGCCGGTGCCGGGCGGTCCGTCCGCGGGCAGCAGCACCCGCAGCAGTTCCAGCCGGTCGGCCGGCCCCAGCCGCAGCCGCCGCCAGAACCACGGCCCGAACGCCCCGAGCCCCTGGGATCCGCTTCCGTTCCCGGCCCCTGTCCCGGCCCCGCCAGCCCGCGCGGCGATGCGCCCGGCCAGCTCCGCCGCCGCCTCCCGGTGGGCGCCCGCGTCCCGCAGCATCACCTCGCGCAGCAAGTGCGTCGCCCACCACTCGGCCTCCGACCGGCGGGCGGCGCGGGCGCGGGCCCGCGGGTCCGCGGGGGCGGGTGGGGGCTCGTCCCCGGCGGCCTGGTCAAGCGCCCCGACGAGCGCCCGCAGGTACGCGGCCCGCGCCTCGGGAGGCGCGAGCAGCAGGGCCTGGACGACGGGGCCGGCGCGGTGCCGGGGCACGGGCAGCGAGCGCGGCGCCGTGGCGGGCGCGACCGCGGGCGCGGGCGGCACCGGTGGGTGGCCGCCCGCGCCCGCGGAGGCGGCTCGCTGGGGCAGCCGTACGGGCGCCTCGGCGGGGGTACCCGGGGCGGTGAACCAGCGGTGGACCAGGGCGTGCAGGGCCGCCCCGAGGTCCAGGTGGCGGGCCTGCAGCCAGTCCGCCAGCTCCTCGTGGGCGAACCGGTATCCCGCGCCCGCCGGCACCAGCAGCCCCTCGGTCAGAACGGCCGACGCCCACCCCGTGCGCCACGGGAACAGTTCCTCGAACGCCTCCCGGTCCAGCTCGCCCTGCCCGGGCCCCAGGCAGCGGCGGGCCGCCTCGTGCACCCGCCCGGCCACCCTGGCGGCCAGCCGCCGCATCGCGCTGCCGCGCACGGGCGGTTCGGCCGCGTCCGCCAGCCGTGCCGCGATCCGCAGGCACACCAGGTCCACGTACGCCGAGAAGATCTCCGCCCGCGACGGCGCCGCCCCGCCGTCCCCCTTCCCGCTGCGCGCGCCCGGCCCCCCTTCGTCCTCGGGCAGCGCCGCCCGCACCTCCGAGAGCAGGCGCAGGGCCAGCGGATGCCCGGCGTCCCCGGGCCGCATGTCGGCGGCGTCAAGGGCGTATCGCGTCCTGGCCCGGGCCGCCTGTCCGGCGTCCAGGGCGCCGAGACGCAGGCAGGGCGGCAGCGGAAGGAGCGGCGCCCCGGGCGGCGGCGAGCCCGCGCCCGCCGGCGGCCCGTACAGCAGCTCCGGGGGCATCAGCTCACCCGCCTGCTCCCAGAACTCCGGGCGGCACGCCACGGCCAGGCGGGCACCACCCGCGCGCAGCCAGCCGGCCGTGCCCGCCACCCAGTCGGGCAGGGCGTGGGCCAGCACGGGCGGCATCTCCTCGGGGGCGTCGAGCACGATCAGCAGGGGGCGGCCGGCGGCCCGGGCGACCTCGCGGACAGCGTCCGCGGAGGCGTACGGCGGCTCCCCGGGCGCGAAGGCACCGGGGCGGGAGGCGCCGACGACACGGGCCGCGGTACGCAGCGCACGCTCCACCGCGTCCTTGACACCGCCGTCGCCCGGCCGCAGCTCCGCCCCGCGCAGCCACACGGTGGGGGCCGGGTGCGGGTCGCGGGCGCGCTCGGCGGCGAGGGCGGCGAGGGCGGTGGTGCGGCCGGTGCCGGGGGCGCCGACCACGGCGAGCACGGGCGTGTGGTCGTCCGAGGTGGCGAACGCCCGCAGCGCGTCCGCCACCTCGGGCCGCTCGACGGGTTCGCGCCAGTCGGCCGCGCCGGCGGCCGAGCGCACGGTGGCGCCGGTCAGCCGGAGCACGCCGGCGAGGTTCAGGTGCGGGCCCTGGCCGGGGACGGTGGCCGCGTTACGCGCGAGCAGGCCGGCCAGCGGGGCCGGCGCGTCGAGGGCGCGCAGCGGTACGGCGAAGCCGCCCGCCCGGTGGCCCGCGTGCAGCGCGACGGTCACGACGGCCAGCACCGCGCCTGTGGCGGCGTCGATCACGGGCGTCCCGGACGCCCCGGGGCCGAGGCGGCCGACCTCGGTGCCGTCGAGGGCGATCTCGTACACCTCGTCGAGCAGGTGGAAGCGGTCGGTTGCGGTGTAGGTGACCGCGCCGGTGCCGACGACGACGCCGTGCGCGGCCGGGAGCGGCAGCCGGATCCGCCGCTCGGGATGCGCCGGGCCGCCGGCCGCCACTGGCAGCGGGGGCAGGGACAGGCCCTCGGTCGCGACCAGCGCGAGGCCCTGTTCCGGCAGCGGGGTGATCGCCCCTGACTCGACCAGGCAGACCTGGTCGCCGGGGGCGTGCAGCACCAGCCGGGCCAGGCCGTCGACGGCCTCGTGGCTGGTGATCATGGTGCCGTCGCCGTCGGCCAGGAAACCGGTGCCGCGCGGGCGTCCGGCCAGGTCGCGGACGCGGATCACCGCGTCGCCCCGCTCGGCGCCGTACGCCGGCCTGTTCCCGCCCGCGTGCGCCGCCCCGCCCCTGCCGTGCGGTGACCCGCTGTGTGCCGCCATGACGGCCCCTCCCCCCGCCCCGCGGAGCGCCCCGATTCGTCCCACTTCGACGGTAGGAGCCCGGCGATCTTCCGCCAAGATCGCGCGGGGAAAGCGCCCCCCTGCGCTCCCTCGGTTCACTCCGAGCGCCCGGCCATTGGAGTGATTTCCGGGCAGCGGCTGGAAAAGGACAGGTCGGGGGGATTGGGGATCGTGGAGCGGGGCGGCTCAGGGGACGGCCACCCCGCTGCACGGTCGCCGAAGGCGCCGGGCGTCGGCCACGGCTGAGGCCACGACCACGACCACGACCACGAGTGAGGCAACGACCACGACTGAGGCCACTGCCGCGACCGCGGGCCGTGACGGGGCCCGGTCGTGCCCACCGTCGCCGGCCGCGCGCTACTGCGCGAAGCCGGCCACGATCCTCGCCTGCCCGCGGTGCTCCTCGACCAGCGCGAGGAAGCGCCCGTCGGGTCCGAAGACCGCGTTCGGGCCGGTGGGCAGCGCGGGCGCTTTGATGCGGACGCCGTTGCCGAGCAGCCGGGCCTGGTCGTCGTCCACGTCCCAGCGGGGGAAGGCCGCGGCGGCCGCCTCCTCGATGGGCAGCACCTCGAAGGACTCGGCGAGTTCGTCCAGGGTGCGGGCGCGGTCGAGGCCGTAGGGGCCCACCCGGGTGCGGCGCAGCGCGGTGAGGTGGCCGCCGACGCCGAGCCCGGCGCCCAGGTCGCGGGCGAGCGCGCGGATGTAGGTGCCGGAGGAGCAGACCACGGTGACGTCGAGGTCGAGTACGTCGTCGTGCCGGCGCATGTCGCCCACGGTGAAGGAGTGGACCGTCACCGGCCGCGCGGCGAGCTCGAAGTCCTCGCCCTCCCGTACCCGGGTGTAGGAGCGCACTCCGCCGACCTTGATGGCGCTGACCTTCGACGGCACCTGCTGGATGGGCCCGGTGAGGGCCGCGATGCCCGCGCCGACGGCCTCCGCCGTCACCCCGGTCGCCGGCACGCTCGCCGTGAGCTCGCCCTCGGCGTCGTCGGTGACCGTGGTCTGGCCGAGCCGGATGGTGGCGGCGTACTCCTTCTCGGTGAGCGCGAGGTGGCCGAGCAGCCGGGTGGCCTTCTCCACGCCGACGACCAGGACCCCGGTCGCCATCGGGTCGAGGGTGCCGGCGTGCCCGACCCGCCGGGTTCCGGCCAGCCGGCGCACCCGGGAGACCACCCCGTGCGAGGTGAGCCCCCCGGGCTTGTCCACGATGATCAGCCCCGAGGGGCCTTCTGTGCGGTTCTTGCGCGAGGTCATGCGGGTGCGGAACCGCCCTCGGCCGGGCCGGTCGCCGCGTCTCCGGGCCGGTCCCCGTCCGCGTCCCCGTCCCCGTTCGCGTCCCCGTCGTCCACCTCGTCCACCTCGTCCGCGCCGGCCGGCTTGCGGTACGGGTCGGCGTCGCCCGCGTACCGCGCGTCGGTGGCCGTCTTGCGGACCTCCTCGTCGGCCGCGCGGGCCTTGGCGAGCAGGTCGTCGATGGTGCGGGCGTTATCCGGGAGGGCGTCGGCGACGAAGGCGAGGGTCGGGGTGAAGCGCACCCCGGTCTGGCGGCCGACCTCGGAGCGAAGGACGCCCTTGGCGCTCTCCAGCGCGGCGGCGGACGCGGCGCGCTCCTCGTCGTCGCCGTAGACCGTGTAGAAGACGGTCGCCTCCCGCAGGTCGCCGGTGACCCGGGTGTCGGTGATCGTCACGTAGCCCAGCCGCGGGTCCTTGATCCGCCGCTGCAGGGTCTCCGCGACCACGACCCGGATGCGGTCCGCCAGCTTGCGCGCCCGCGCGGTGTCGGTCATCGTCTTCTTCTCTCTCTCCGGCTTCTCCGGTTCGGCGGTGCGCGGCGACGGCCGGACGTCCGCGGTTCAGTCGTCGTCACCGTGGATGCGCTGCCGTGCCGACAGCAGCTCCACCTCGGGCCGGGCGACCATCCAGCGCTCGCACCGGTCGAGCACGTCCTTCAGGTGCCCCAGGTCCCCGGAGACCACCGCGATGGCGATTTCGGCTCTGCGATAGAGGTTCTGGTCCCCGGTCTCGGCCGCGCTCACCGCGAACTTGCGGTGCAGCTCGGCGACGATGGGGCGGACCACCGACCTCTTCTCCTTCAGCGACCGTACGTCCCCCAGGAGCAGGTCAAAACACAGCGTGCCTGCGTACATGGGTACGACGGTACAGGCGGCGGCCGGGGCCGATCGACGGATTTTCACTCCGTCCACCGGCCCCGGACCGCCTGCCGGCGGTGTCAGCCGCGCGGCTTCTCCCGCATCTCGTAGGTGGCGATGACGTCGTCGACCTTGATGTCGTTGTAGTTGCCGAGGTTGATACCGCCCTCGTAACCCTCACGGATCTCGGTGACGTCGTCCTTGAAGCGGCGCAGGCCCTCGATGGTGAGGTTCTCCGCGACGACCTTGCCGTCGCGCAGCAGCCGGGCCTTGGTGTTGCGCCGGACCTCGCCGGAGCGGACCAGCACACCGGCGATGTTGCCGAGCTTGGAGGAGCGGAAGACCTCGCGGATCTCCGCGGTGCCCAGCTCCACCTCCTCGAACTCCGGCTTCAGCATGCCCTTCAGCGCCGCTTCGATCTCCTCGATGGCCTGGTAGATCACCGAGTAGTAGCGGACGTCCACACCCTCGCGCTCGGCCATCTGCGTGGCACGCCCGGCGGCGCGCACGTTGAAGCCGATCACGATGGCGTCGGAACCGGTCGCCAGGTCGATGTCCGACTCGGTGACCGCACCCACGCCGCGGTGCAGCACGCGGATGTCGACCTCCTCGCCGACGTCGAGCTGCAGCAGCGACGACTCCAGGGCCTCGACGGAACCGGACGCGTCGCCCTTGATGATGAGGTTGAGTTCCTGCACCTCACCGGCCTTGAGCGCCTCGTCCAGGTTCTCCAGCGAGAACCTGCGGCCCTTGCGGGCGAACGCCGCGTTCCGCTCGCGGGCGGCACGCTTCTCGGCGATCTGCCGGGCCGTGCGGTCCTCGTCGACGACGATGAAGCTGTCGCCGGCGCCCGGCACGTTGGTCAGGCCGAGCACCTGGACCGGCATGGACGGGCCGGCCTCGTCGACCGTGTTGCCCGCGTCGTCGAGCATGGCGCGCACGCGCCCGTAGGCGTCGCCGACGACCATGGTCTCGCCGACCCGCAGGGTGCCGCGCTGCACCAGGACGGTCGCGGTGGCGCCGCGGCCCTTGTCCAGGTGCGCCTCGATCGCGATGCCCTGGGCGCTCTGCTCCGGGTTGGCCCGCAGGTCCAGGGAGGCGTCGGCGGTCAGGACGACCGCCTCCAGCAGCGAGTCGATGTGCAGACCCTGCTTGGCGGAGATGTCGACGAACATGGTGTCGCCGCCGTACTCCTCGGCCACCAGCCCGTACTCGGTGAGCTGGCCGCGCACCTTGGTCGGGTCGGCGCCCTCGACGTCGATCTTGTTGACCGCGACGACGATCGGCACGTCGGCCGCCTTGGCGTGGTTGAGCGCCTCGACGGTCTGCGGCATCACGCCGTCGTTGGCCGCGACGACCAGGATCGCGATGTCGGTCGACTTGGCACCGCGGGCACGCATGGCGGTGAAGGCCTCGTGACCCGGGGTGTCGATGAAGGTGATCTTGCGCTCTTCGTCGTTGACCGCGGTCGTGACCTGGTACGCGCCGATGTGCTGCGTGATGCCGCCGGCCTCGCCCGCGACCACGTTGGTCTTGCGGATCGCGTCGAGCAGGCGGGTCTTGCCGTGGTCGACGTGGCCCATGACGGTGACCACCGGCGGCCGGGAGACCAGGGCCTCCTCGCCGCCCTCGTCCTCGCCGAACTCGATGTCGAAGGACTCGAGCAGCTCGCGGTCCTCCTCCTCCGGGCTGACGATCTCCAGCACGTAGTTCATCTCGTCGGCGAGCAGCTCCAGGGTGGAGTCGGACACCGACTGGGTGGCGGTGACCATCTCCCCGAGGTTGAGCATCACCTGGACGAGCGACGCCGGGTTGGCGTTGATCTTCTCGGCGAAGTCGGTGAGCGAGGCACCGCGCGACAGGCGCACGGTCTGGCCGTTGCCGCGGGGCAGCAGCACGCCGCCCACGGACGGGGCCTGCATGGCCTCGTACTCCTGGCGCCGCTGCCGCTTGCTCTTGCGGCCGCGCGCCGGACGGCCACCGGGGCCGCGGCCGAACGCGCCCTGCGTGCCGCCGCGGCCGCCCGGGCCGCCGGGACGCCCGCCGAAGCCGCCGGGACGCGGGCCGAAGCCGCCGCCACCGCCGCCGGGGGCGCCGCCACCGGGACGCGGACCGCCGAAGCCACCGCCGCCGCCCGGACGGCCACCGCCGCCGGGACCCGCGGGACGGCCGGCGAAGCCGCCGCCGGGACGCGGACCGCCACCGGTACGGCCGCCGGGGCCGGGCCGGCCGGGACCGCCGCTGCGGCCGCCGGGGCCTCCCGTACCGGGGCCGCCGGAGGGACGCTGGGGCATCATGCCCGGGTTCGGGCGCGGGCCCGCGGACTGCGGGCGCGGCATGCCGCCCGGGGTCGGGCGCGGCCCGCCGGGACCGGCCTGCCCGCCGGGCGCGCCCGGACGGGGAGCGCCGCCGGGACGCGGGGCGCCGCCGGGTGCCGCGGGGCGCGGCGCACCGCCCTGGCCGCCGCCGGGACGCGGCGCGCCACCGGGGCGCGGCATGCCGGTGGAGCCGGACGTGAACGGGTTGTTGCCGGGACGCGGGCCGGCCGGACGCGGACCGGGACGGCCGCCGCCCTGGCCGGGGGCCGGACGTCCGGACGGACGCGGACTGCCCTCGCCGCGCTGCTGGCCCTGACCGGAACCGCCCGGACGGGGGGCCGGCCGGGGGCCGGGCGTGGCGGCCGGGCGCTGCGCCTGCGGAGCGGCGGGGGCCGCCGGGGACGGCGGCGCCTGGAACTCCGCGGCGGGCACGGGGGCCGCCGGGGCGGGCCGCGGCGCGCTCGGCCGGGGGCCGGGGCGCGGGCCGGGGCCGGGGGCACCGCCGGACGGGGTGCCGGATGCGGCCGGAGCCGCGGGCGTCACCGGGCCGCCCGGCTTGGGCGCCGGGGCAGCGGGACGGGCCGGCGCACCCGGGGTGGGGGCCGGCTTGGCGGGCGCCGCCTTGCGGGGCGCCGACGGCTTGGCAGCGGACTTGCCGGCGGCGCCGCCGCCGGATCCCTGGAAAGCGTCAGTCAGTTTGCGGACAACCGGCGCCTCGATGGTCGAGGACGCCGAACGGACGAATTCGCCGAGTTCCTGGAGCTTGGCCATGACGACCTTGCTCTCGACTCCCATCTCCTTGGCGAGTTCGTATACCCGGACCTTAGCCACTTCGCTCCTTCTGGTCCGGGGTGATCGTCCGCCGGACCGTCGCTACTTCATGGGCGTACTCATCGCGTACTCATCGAGTGCTCATCGCAATCTCGACCTACTTCCGACTCGCGAGGTACCTGACCGCACGGCGTGGGCCGTGCCGTACTTCTTCCTTACTTCTTACGGGGCTGCCCGCTCGACGTACCGGCGCAGTTCCGCGGTGTCGGGCGTCACCTGGCGTCTGAACGCCCGGTGGAACGCCCGGCGGCGGACCGCCAGGTCGAGACAGGCAAGGGCGGGGTGCAGATACGCACCCCGACCGGGCAGCGTACCGCGATGATCGGGAACAGGTGCGTCCCCGGCCACCGCCACACGCAGCAGGTCGGTCTTGGCCGCTCGCTGCCGGCAGCCGATGCAGGTTCGCTCCGGGCATGCTGGGCTCAGCGTCCGACCAGACACTCTCAAGTCTACCTCCCCGCACCGGCCCCACTCCTTCGAGTAAGCCGACGCACGGTTGTTCGGCCTCGGGTTGGCTTGGATTCGGTGCTCGTTCGGCCGGTGTTGGGCCGGGGTCAGCCGTGTGCCACCTGCTGCTGCTCGGTGTCCGGCCGGATGTCGATCCGCCAGCCGGTCAGCCGGGCGGCGAGCCGGGCGTTCTGGCCCTCCTTGCCGATGGCGAGCGAGAGCTGGTAGTCCGGCACGGTGACCCGGGCCGACCTGCCACCCTGGTCGACGACCTCGACCTTGGACACCCGGGCCGGGGACAGTGCGTTGGCCACCATCTCCGCGGGGTCGTCCGACCAGTCCACGATGTCGATCTTCTCCCCGTGCAATTCGGCCATCACCGCGCGCACCCGGGCCCCCATGGGTCCGATGCAGGCGCCCTTGGCGTTCAGCCCTGACCGGGTGGAGCGCACCGCGATCTTGGTGCGGTGGCCCGCCTCCCGGGCGATGGCCTCGATCACCACGGAACCGTCGGCGATCTCGGGCACCTCCAGCGCGAAGAGCTTCTTCACGAGGTTGGGGTGGGTACGCGACAACGTCACCGACGGCCCGCGCATTCCCTTGGCGACCCGTACGACGTAGCTGCGCAGCCGGGTGCCGTGGGCGTAGTCCTCGCCGGGGACCTGCTCCTGCACCGGCAGGATCGCCTCCAGCTTGCCGATGTCGACCAGCACGTTCTTGGGGTCCTTGCCCTGCTGGACGACGCCGGTGACGATGTCGCCCTCCCGGCCGGCGTACTCGCCGAAGGTCACGTCGTCCTCGGCGTCGCGCAGCCGCTGGAGGATGACCTGCTTGGCGGTGGACGCGGCGATCCGCCCGAAGCCGCTGGGGGTGTCGTCGAACTCCCGCGGCTCGGCGCCCTCGCCTGCCTCGTCCGGCTCCTCGGTGGCCCATACGGTGACGTGCCCGGTGGTGCGGTCCAGCTCCACGCGCGCCCTGCGGTGGCTGCCGGGCTCGCGGTGGTACGCGATGAGGAGCGCAGACTCGATGGCCTCGACCAGCAGGTCGAACGAGATCTGCCTTTCCTGCACCAAACCCCGCAGGGCCTTCATGTCGATGTCCACGGCTACGCCTCCTCGGTGCTCTCGTCGACGGCGCCGCCGCCGGTCTCCGGCTCGCCCTGCTTCCTGCTGAACTCGATCTCCACCCTGGCCCGCTCGATCGCCTCGAACTGCGCCCGGTCCGGCTTGGGCCTGCGGCCCTTCACGCCGGGGACCTCCAGGTCCAGCCCGGTGTCGTCCACCGCAATGATCCGCGCGATCAGCTCGCCGCGCTCCTTGAGCCGGAACTTGACCAGCCGGCCGGTGTTGCGCCGGAAATGGCGGGGTTCGGTGAGCGGACGGTCGGTGCCGGGCGAGCTGACCTCCAACTGGTACTGGGCCTCGCCCATCACGTCGGAGGCGTCCAGCGCCTGCGAGAGCTCCCGGCTGACCTCGGCCATGGCGTCGAGGTCCACGCCCTCGTCGCTGTCCACCACCACGAGGAGCTGCCGCCTGCTCCCGGCGGCCGACACCTTGACCTCTTCCAGTTCCAGGCCCGCCTTGACGACGAGCGGCTCTAGCAACGCGCGCAGCCTCTCGCTCTGGGTCGTGCTCATCCGGGTGACTCCTCGGCCGCGTCTGCTGTTGTCATGGAAGGTCGCGTGTCAGCCAAACTTTACCCGGGCGGACCGCCCGCCGACCAATTCGCTCCGGGCAGGTGCGCGGGACGGTGCCGCGCGGGGCGCGCCGCGCGCCCCCTACACTCCCTCCATGATCCCGCAGACCGCTCCGCTGAGCAGGCGCCGTGTCCTGGCCGTAACGGCCGCGAGCGCGGTGGCCGCGGGCGCCGTGACCGGTTGCTCCCCGAGCGGCGGCGAAGGCCGTGCCTCGGCGCGGTCACTGCCCGAGCCCGGCGCGGCCGAGCGGACCCGGGCCCTGCGGGACAGCACGGCGCTGCTCGCCGCGTACGACGCCGCGGTCGCCGCCCGGCCCTCCCTGGCGGCGCGCCTGGGGCCGCTGCGCGCGGAGGTGGCCCGCCACGTGACGGCCTTCGGCGGCGCCCCGGCCGCGCCTCCGGCCGCGACCGCGAAGCCGCCGTCGAAGGGCGCCGCGGCGCCGTCCGCGAAGCCCCCGGCGAAGGGCGCCGCGGCCACCGCGGGCGGCCGGTCCGCGCCGACCCCGGCCGACCTGGCCGCCATGGAGCGCGCGCTCGCGGACCGCAGGACCGCCGCGCTGCTGGACGTGCCGGGGGACCTGGCCCGCCTGCTGGCGTCCGTGGCGGCCGCCGGGGCGGCCCACGCCGTACTGCTGGCCGCCGGGCACAAGTGAGCGAGTGGAACGGGACGGGACGGGCACGACGGGTGGAGCGGGTGGAACGGGTGAGCGCATGATCGCGGTCGTCGACGCGGCCCAGGCGGCACTGGCCGCCGAGCACGCCGCGGTGTACGGGTACGGGGTGGTGGGCGGCCACGTCGCGGCGGCCCGGCGGGCGCTGGCCCACGAGGGGTACGAGGCGCACAAGGCGCGGCGCGCGGTGATGGCCCGGACGGTCACCGAGCTGGGCGGTGTGCCGGTGGCCGCCGCGCCCGGCTACGCGCTGCCGTTCGCCGTGCCCGACCCGGCCGCCGCGGTGCGGCTGGCCGCCTTCCTGGAGGAGCGGGTCGCGGGCGCGTACGGGGACCTGGTGGGCGCCGCGATAGGCGGCATACGGCAGGACGCGGCCGCGGCGCTGCGGGACGCGGCGGTGCGGGCCGTGCGCTGGACCGGCGGCGGCGTAGCCTTCCCTGGGCTGGCGGAATTCGGCTGACCGGCACCGGCGCGACACCGGTCCGGCGCACGGCCCGCGCAAGGACGACGGAGGGAACGCGACACATGGGTTCAGCGGCGGACGACGGCCGGCCCGCACGCGTACGCCTCGATCCGCCCGAGCGGCTGGTCCGTACGATCGCCGCGTGGGAGGGCGAGGCGGGCCGGGCGTGGCTGGAGACGCTGCCGGACCGGGTCGCCGGGTACCTGGAGCGGTGGGAGCTGACGCCGGAGCGGGTGTTCGCCGCCGGCGGCCAGATCAGCATGATCGTGCTGGTCCGCACGGCGCGGGGCGAGCCGGCCGTGCTCAAGGTGGGCATGGTCAACCGGGAGACCGAGCACGAGTACGCGGCGCTGGCGCACTGGGGCGGGCGCGGCGCGGTGCGCCTGCTCGCGGCCGACCCCGCGCAGGGCGTGCTGCTGCTGGAACGGCTCCAGGCGGACGTCAGCCTGCGCTCGCTGGCCGAGCCCAAGGCGATGCTGGAGGCCACCGCGCTGCTCCGGCGGCTGTGGGTGCCGCCCGCCGAGGACCACCCGTTCACCTCCGTCGCCGACTACACCGGGGCCCTGGCGGGGTTGCTGCGCGAGCGCCGGGAGCAGCCCTGGGCGGCCGACGCGCGGCCGCTGATCGACGAGGCGCTGTCGGCGTGGGCGGACCTGATGGCAGAGCCGCCGGAGACGGTCCTGCTGCACGGCGACTTCCACCACGGCAACGTGCTGGCCGGCGAGCGCACGCCGTGGCTGGCCATCGACCCCAAGCCGAAGGTCGGCGAGCGCGCCTACGACCTGGCCTGGCTGGCCCGCGACCGCCTGTCCACCCTCGCCGCGCGGCCAGGTTCCCGCGCCGCCGCGCGCCGCCGCGTCACCGAACTCGCCTCGGCGCTGGACGTGTCGCCCGACCGCCTGCGCGCCTGGTCGCTGTTCCGCGCGGTCGAGGCGGGCGTCTGGTACCTGTCGGTCGGCGGCGGCGAGGGCGGCGAACTGCTGCTGGAGTTCGCGAGCTGGCTGTGAGCCGCCCGCTCAGCCGACGGCCCGTACTCCCGCGGTGACCAGGACGGCCACGGCCACGATCACCAGGAACGGCGCCCGCAGCAGCAGGGCGGCGGCCGCCGCGGCCAGTCCCGCGGCCCTCGCGTCCACCGTCAGGCGGTGCCCCTCGGCGGAGAAGGTCTGCAGGGCGGTCAGCGCGGCGAGCAGGGCGACCGGGACGAGCGCGGCCAGCCGTGTGACGAGGGGCCTGTCCAGCAGGGCGGCGGGAACGGACAGCCCGAGCAGTTTGACGCCGTAGCAGCCGAGCGCGGTCGCGCCGATCGCGGTCCAGGTGGTGGCGGTGCTCATGCGTCGTCCTCCGGGTTCTCCTGTGTGCGCGAAGGCGCGTGAGGTGCGGTCGTGCGGCGGGTCGCGGTCCTGCGGCCGGTCGCGGCAAGGGCGGCGGGCGCGGCAAGGGCGGCGACCAGGACGGGGACACCGGCGGGCAGCAGTGGCACGGCGGTGAGGGCGAGTACGACGGCCAGTGCGGCGACCGCGCGCTCGGTCGGGCCGGTCAGCCTGGGGGCGATCAGCGCGAGGAAGACGGCGGGGCCCGCCGCGTCCAGGCCCCAGCGGGACGGGTCGCCCAGTGCGGCGGCGCCCGCGGCGCCGCACAGCGTCGTCAGGTTCCACAGGGCGTACAGGCTCGCCCCGGTCACCGTGAAACCCAGCCGGGCGCCGGCGCGGTCGGGCTGGGCCAGGGCGACCGCGGAGGTCTCGTCGATCACCCACTGGGCGGCCAGTGGCCGCAGCGCGCGGGGCAGTTCCAGCAGGCGCGACAGCCGCAGGCCGTAGAAGGCGTTCCTGGTGCCGAGGAAGAGCGCCCCGGCCGCCGCGGCCAACGGTCCGCCGCCCGCCCCGAGGGCGCTGACCAGGGCGAACTGCGAGGCGCCGGTGAACACCAGCAGCGACAGCGCGCAGCTCTGCCACAGGCTCAGGCCCGCGCCCGCCGAGGTGACCCCGAAAGCGAAACCGGACAGTCCGACGGCGACTCCGACCCCGAGGGCGTCGCGTACGACCGCCCTGCGGCGATCCGGCCCTTCCTCCTCGTCCGCCCGGCGCCCGGACATCGGTGTGACAGTCATACGGGCGACGCTAAGGCGCCCCGGGCGCCGGGTCTTGCACGTTCTTGCGGCCGCGTTGGTAGGCGCCGGGCGGCACGCCGGTGATGCGGGTGAAGTGCCGGGTGAGGTGGGACTGGTCGCTGAAGCCGAGCGCGGCGGCGGTGGCGGCCGGGGTCGTGCCGGCGGCGAGGAGGCGGCGGGCGCGGCGGACGCGCTCGTTGGTGAGCCAGGCGTGCGGGGGCAGGCCGTAGGCGGCCTTGAAGGCGCGCAGCAGGGCGAAGGGGCCGGTGCCGGTCGCGGCGGCCAGCGCGTCCAGCCCCGGCGGGTCGGCCAGGCGGGCGGCGAGCAGGTCGCGGGCCAGGGCCGCGGCGGTGCGGCCGGCCGCGGCGACGGGGCGGGCGGCGGCGGCCGCGGTGCCGTGGCGGGCGAGCAGCCGGGCCACGGCCAGCCGCAGGCAGGTCTCGGCGGCCAGGGCGTCGTCGCGCTCCGCCGCGCGGTGAACGCCGGTGATCAGCCGCGCGGCTCCGGGGTCGTCGACGACCGTGGCGCCGAAGGCCGCAGTGCCGCGCAGGGCGGAGGTCTCCGCGGCCACGGAGGCGACCACGCCGGGATCGGGATAGAGCACGCGGTAGGCCCAGCCGTGGGCGGCGCCCGCGTACGCGGTGTGCGGGGTTTCGGGGTTGAGGAGCACCACCGATCCGGCGCCGGCCCGCTCGGCGCCGCCGGGCAGTCCGATGCCCTCGACCCCTTCGGTGACCGCGCAGATCACGTAGCCCTCGTGCGTGTGCCGGGAGAAGGTGTGGCGTATGTAGCGGGCCCGCAGCAGGTCCACCCCGGGCAGTCCGGGGTGCTCCCAGTACCTGGCCTCCTCCTTCCCGGCCGCCCCGGCCTCCCCGAGCGTGCCGGGGCGCCGCGTCACGCCGTCGCCGCCCGTACAGCGACCATGGCGGCGAGGCGGTCCGCCGCCTCGTCCGCCGGCAGCTCCTCGCGCCGGCCCGTCCGGCGGTCGCGTACCTCGACGACGCCTTCGTCCGCACGCCGGCCCGCGACGGCGATCACGGGCACGCCGATGAGCTCGGCGTCGGTGAACTTCACGCCCGGCGAGACCCCGTCCCGGTCGTCGAGCAGGACCCGCAGCCCGGCGGCGTCCAGGCGGCCGGCGAGCGCGGCGGCAAGCTCCGTCCGGGTCCCCTTGCCCGCGGCGACCACGTGGACGTCGGCGGGCGCGACCTCGGGCGGCCAGCACAGCCCGTGCTCGTCGGCGGTCTGCTCGGCGATGGCGGCGACCGCGCGGGAGACGCCGATCCCGTAGGAGCCCATGGTGACGCGGACCGGTTTGCCGTCGGGACCGAGGACGTCGACCTGGAAGGCGTCGGTGTACTTGCGGCCGAGCTGGAAGATGTGGCCGATCTCGATGGCCCGGCCGAGGGTGAGCCCGGCGCCGCAGCGGGGGCAGGGGTCGCCGTCCCGCACGGCCGCCACGTCGAGGTAGCGGTCGACGGTGAAGTCGCGGCCGCAGACGACGTGGGCGGCGTGCCGGCCGGGCTTGTTGGCGCCGGTGATCCACGCCGTCCCGGGCGCGACGCGGGGGTCGGCGAGGTAGCGCACGGCCAGGCCCTGCGGGCCGACGTACCCCCGGACGAGGTCGGGGCGGCCGGTGAAGTCCTCGGCGGTGACCAGTTCCACGGCGGCGGGCGCGAGGTGCTCGGCGAGCTTGCCGAGGTCGACCTCGCGGTCGCCGGGCACGCCGACCGCGGTGATCTCGCCGTCGACCTTGACCAGCAGGTTCTTCAGCGTGGCCGAGGCGGGCACGCCCAGGAAGGCGGCGAGTGCGCCGATGGTGGGCGTGTCCGGGGTGTCCAGCTCCTCCAGCGGCGGGTGGTCCGCCGCGTCCGCGGGCGGCGCGGTGAAGGCGACCGCCTCCGTGTTGGCCGCGTAGTCGCAGGCCGGGCAGTGCGCGAAGGTGTCCTCGCCGGCCGCGGCGGGCGCCAGGAACTCCTCGGACGCCGAGCCGCCCATCGCCCCGGACACCGCCGACACGATCCGGAAGTCCAGGCCGAGCCGCCGGAAGATCCGCGCGTACGCCTCCCGGTGCAGCCGGTAGGCCTGCGCGAGTCCCGCCTCGCCGGTGTCGAAGGAGTAGGCGTCCTTCATCTGGAACTCGCGCCCGCGCAGCACCCCCGAGCGGGGCCTGGCCTCGTCGCGGTACTTGGTCTGGATCTGGTAGAGGATCACCGGCAGGTCCTTGTACGAGGCGACCTGGTCCTTCACGAGCCGCGTGAAGACCTCCTCGTGGGTGGGGCCGAGGACGTACGCGGTGCCCTTGCGGTCGGTGAGGCGGAACAGCAGGTCGCCGTACTCGGCGGCGCGGCCGGTCGCCTCGTACGCCTCGCGGGGCAGCAGCGCGGGCAGCAGGACCTCCTGCCCGCCGATGGCGTCCATCTCCTCGCGCACGATCCGGGTGACGTTGTCCAGGACCCGCTTGCCCAGCGGCAGCCAGCTCCACATCCCGGCCGACGAGCGGCGTACGTACCCGGCCCGCGCGAGCAGCCTGTGGCTCGTCGTCTCCGCGTCGGCCGGGTCGTCGCGCAGCGTCTTGACCAGCAGCCGGGACATGCGCAGAACCATGGCGGGCCTCCTGTGGCCGAGGGGGTCCGGCGAGGATAGCGGGCACCGCGGCGGCGGCGGGAACGGTTTACGCGCCCGGTTCGCCGGCCTGCGCGGGCAGTTTCCGGCGCAGCGGCAGCCAGGCGCCCATGACCGCGTACGGACGGGTGGCGCTGGGGAAGTGCACCGGGCGGGCCAGGTCCTGGTAGCCGAGGTGGCGGTAGAGGTGGCGGGCCGGGCTGTCCCCGTCGATCGCCGACAGGATGGAGCGGGGCTGGTCGGCGGTGTCGGTGATCCGCGTGATCAGTCGGCGGCCGATGCCCTGGTTCTGGAACGCGGGCAGTACGTGCAGCTCGGTGATGACGAAGGAGTCGTCCAGCCAGAAGTCGTTGCCCCGGTCGCGCAGGTACGGCTGCACGACGCTCGACCACCAGTGCGAGCGGTCGTTGGGCTGGCCGTAGACGAAGCCGACCATGCGCCCGTCGTCGGTGTACGCGGCGAAGGCCCTGGCACCCGGCGAGGCGAGGTGCCGCAGCACGATCTGCCGCCGGATCGCGACCTCGTCGGGACCGAGCCCGAAGGCGACCGCCTGCACGCCCAGCGCCTCGTCGACGTGAGCGGCGAGATCGCACGGGGCGACCTGCACGTTTCCCATGCCCGTCGACCCTACCCGCTGCTCAGAACAACACGCTCATGAATGCGCCGACCTCGGTGAAGCCCACCCTCCGGTACGCCGCCCTGGCGGCGGTGTTGAAGTCGTTGACGTAGAGGCTGACGACCGGCGCGACGTCGCGCAGCGCGTAGTGCAGGACGGCGGCCATGCCGGTCTCGGACAGGCCGCGGCCGCGGTACGCGGGCGCGACCCACACGCCCTGGATCTGGCAGGTGTGCCGGGTGACCGCGCCGATCTCGGCCTTGAAGACCACCTCGCCGTCCTCGATACGGGCGAACGCCCGGCCGGTGGAGACGAGTTCGGCCACCCGGGCCTGGTAGAGCAGTCCGCCGTCGCCGGCCAGCGGCGAGACGCCGACCTCCTCGGTGAACATCGCCACGCAGGCGGGCATGATCACGTCCATCTCGTCCCGGCGGACCCGGCGCACCAGCGGGTCGGGCGTGACGTCCGCGGGCAGCGACCTGGTGGTCATCAGCGGCTGGTGGGTACGGATCTCCCGGGCCGGGCCCCAGTGCGGCTCCAGTTGGGCCCACAGGTCCGCGGTGGGCCCGGCGGGGCCGACGATGGACGAGCAGCGGCGGCCCGCCCTGCGGGCGCGCTCGGCGAAGGCGCGGACGGCCTCGGGCGTGGCGCAGATGGGGACGAGGTTGGCGCCGGCGTAGCACAGCGAGGTGAGTCTGCCGCCGGTGTACCAGCCCCACATCTCGCCGCCGAGCCGCCACGGGTCCAGGCCGGCGACGTTGACCCGTGAGGTCACGAAGGCGTTCGCCACCGGGTCGCGGTCGAGGACCGCGAGGGCCGCGTCGAGATCACCGGGGTCGAGGACTCGGGCAGTCGGGTGGGTCAACAAGAAGGCGCCTCACCGAACGGGCCGCGGGCGACGGCGAAGGATGGTTTCCGCACTTTACCTCGCAGGGGCGGAGCGGATGGGCGGCGGGTTCGCCGCAAGCGCCCCCGCCCTGCGGGCGTGCCCCCCGATCCCCCGGGCACGCCCGGAGTACCCAAGGCCGCGCACGCCACGCCGGGCGCACCCGGAGTACCCAGGGCCGCGCGTGCCGCGCGGGGCACTGCCCGGCCACCCCGCACCGGGCCGCACGTCGCCACCGCCCCAAAGGGGCAACCGCTGGCGCACCCGGACCACCGGCCGGTGGTCGGTTGCCCGCGCTGGGGGCGCCCCCAGGCGTTGGCCCTGGGGGACCCCGCGCCCCTACCGGGCGCACCCCACGCCTGCGCATACCCTGCCGGGCAAGCCCGGAATACCCAGAGGCGCGGGGTCCGCCGGAGCTTCGCCTGGGGGCACCCCCCTGCGCTGCGCCCCGCAGGGGGGATCAGGCGATCGTGACCTCGGGTTCGCCGGAGGCGACACCCGCCTTCTCCATCTGCTCGGCCAGCTTCATCGCCTCGTCGATGAGGGTCTCCACGATCTTGGACTCGGGCACCGTCTTGATGACCTCGCCCTTGACGAAGATCTGGCCCTTGCCGTTGCCGGAGGCGACACCGAGGTCGGCCTCGCGGGCCTCGCCCGGGCCGTTGACGACGCAGCCCATGACGGCGACCCGCAGCGGCACCTCCATGCCCTCCAGGCCGGCCGTCACCTGGTCGGCGAGCTTGTAGACGTCGACCTGGGCGCGGCCGCAGGACGGGCAGGAGACGATCTCCAGCCGGCGCTGGCGCAGGCCCAGCGACTCCAGGATCTGGATGCCGACCTTGACCTCCTCGGCCGGGGGCGCGGACAGCGAGACGCGGATGGTGTCGCCGATGCCCTCGGAGAGCAGCGCGCCGAAGGCGACCGCGGACTTGATGGTGCCCTGGAACGCGGGCCCGGCCTCGGTGACGCCGAGGTGCAGCGGGTAGTCGCACTTCTGTGCCAGCAGCCGGTAGGCGTTGACCATGACGACCGGGTCGTTGTGCTTGACGGAGATCTTGATGTCGTGGAAGCCGTGCTCCTCGAACAGCGACGCCTCCCACAGCGCGGACTCCACCAGCGCCTCGGGGGTGGCCTTGCCGTACTTCTCCAGCAGCCGCCTGTCCAGCGAGCCCGCGTTGACACCGATCCGGATCGGCACGCCGGCCGCCGAGGCGGCCTTGGCGATCTCCTTGACCTTGTCGTCGAACTGCTTGATGTTGCCGGGGTTGACGCGGACCGCGGCGCAGCCGGCGTCGATGGCGGCGAAGACGTACTTCGGCTGGAAATGAATGTCCGCGATGACCGGGATCTGCGACTTCCTGGCGATCGTGGCGAGGGCGTCCGCGTCGTCCTGGGTGGGGCAGGCGACCCGGACGATCTGGCAGCCGGAGGCGGTGAGCTCGGCGATCTGCTGGAGGGTCGCGCCCACGTCGGAGGTGCGGGTGGTGGTCATGGACTGGACGGACACGGGTGCGTCGCCGCCCACTGCGACCGTTCCGACCTGGATCTGACGGCTTTTGCGCCGTTCGGCGAGCTTGATCGGAACATCCGGCATACCGAGCGAAATCGCGGTCATCTGCGTGGCATCCCCATGGTGTGGATCTAGGTCCCGGCGTGGGCGGGCTCCGGCATCGAGACTACGGCAACCCGCCCACGACACTCACCCGGCTCGGGGCATCACGAACTCAGTTTGACCGGGTTCACCACATCGGCGATCAGTACCAGCAGGGTGAAGGACAGGAATATCCCGGCCACGACATACGCGATCGGCATGAGAGTGGCCACGTCGAACGGCCCGGGGTCGGGCCGGCGGAAGACGCGGGCGGTGTTGCGGCGCAGCGACTCCCACAGCGCGCCGGCGATGTGGCCGCCGTCCAGCGGCAGCAGCGGCAGCATGTTGAACAGGAACAGCGACAGGTTGAACCCGGCGACCAGGGTGACCATGAACATCACGCGGTCGATGGCCGGCGCCTTCAGGGCGAACACGTCGCCCCCTATGCGGGCCGCGCCCACCACGCCCACCGGCGAGTCCTGCTTGCGCTGGCCGCCGTTGAAGGCCGCGTTCCACAGGTCGGGGATCCGCTTGGGCAGGCTGACGAGGGAGTCCACGCCCTGCCTTGCCATGTCCCCCATGTGCTGGAAGGAGTCGGCGAAGCCGAGCGGCTGGATGTGGCTCGCGGGGCTGAACCCGAGGAAGCCGGCCTTCACCGTGCCGTCGACGTAGTTGCCGTCGCTGTCGGTTTTGGCGACGGTGTTGGTGGTGATGACCGGGTGCAGGGTGACCCGCTGCCCCTTACGCAGGACGACGACGGTCTCCTGCCGGCCGGGGTTTTCCCTGATGTCCTTGGACAGTTGCGCCCAGTCCTTGACCGGCCGCCCGTCGAACTCCACGAACTTGTCCCCGGCCTTGAGGCCGGCGGCCTTGGCGGGCGCGACCGGGTCGCTGGGCCGGCAGGGGTTGTCCGGGTTCCGCTTGGAGGTGTCGGCCTGGGAGATGACGCAGTCGCTGACCTGACTGACCACGGTGGTGCGCATGGAGATCCCGAAGCCCATGAAGACCCCGAGGAACAGCGCGCCGGCCAGGATCAGGTTCATGAACGGCCCGGCGAACATGACGATGACCCGCTTCCACGGTTTGCGGGTGTAGAACATCCGCGTCTCGTCGCCGGGGAGCAGCTCCTCGTACGCCTGCGAGCGCGCGTCCTCGATCATGCCGCGCCACGGGGAGGTGGAGCGGGCGGTGATCCGGCCGTCCTGGCCGGGCGGGAACATGCCGATCATGCGGATGTAGCCGCCGAGCGGGATGGCCTTGATGCCGTACTCGGTCTCGCCCTTGTGCCGGGACCAGATGGTGGGGCCGAAGCCGACCATGTACTGGGGCACGCGGATCTTGAAGAGTTTGGCCGTGGAGAGGTGTCCCAGCTCGTGCCAGGCGATGGAGATCATCAGGCCGACGGCGAAGACGACTATGCCGAGGACCGTCATGAGGGCCGTCATACGCCTGCTGCCTCCGATGCCTGTGCCAGTTCGCGGGCCCGGGCACGGGCCCAGGTCTCCGCTTCGAGGACGTCCTCGACGGTCGGGGAGGTTCCCGGCGCCGCGGTGCCGTGCTCCCCGACCACGCGGGCGACGGTGTCCATGATGCCGGTGAACGACAGGCGTCCGGCACGGAAGGCCTCGACGCACTCCTCGTTGGCCGCGTTGAACACCGCGGGCGCCGTGCCGCCGAGGGCGCCCACGTGGCGGGCCAGCGCGACCGACGGGAAGGAGCGCTCGTCCAGCGGGAAGAACTCCCAGGTGGACGCCTTGGACCAGTCGAACGCGGGGGCGGCGTCCGGCACCCGGTCCGGCCAGCCGAGGCCCAGCGCGATCGGCATCCGCATGTCGGGCGGGCTCGCCTGGGCGAGGGTGGAGCCGTCGACGAATTCCACCATCGAGTGAACGTAGGACTGCGGGTGGACGACCACCTCGATGCGGTCGAACGGGATGTCGTACAGCAGGTGGGCCTCGATGACCTCCAGGCCCTTGTTCACGAGGTTCGCCGAGTTGATGGTGATCACCGGGCCCATGTCCCAGGTGGGGTGCGCCATGGCCTGCTCGGGGGTGACGTCCGCCATCTCCTCCAGGGTGCGGCCGCGGAACGGCCCGCCGGACGCGGTGACGATCAGTTTGCGCACCTCGCGGTGGGCGCCGCCGCGCAGCGCCTGGAACAGCGCGGAGTGCTCGGAGTCGACGGGCACGACCTGGCCGGGTTTGGCCACGGCCTTGACCAGGGGGCCGCCGGCGATCAGCGACTCCTTGTTGGCCAGTACGAGCACCCGGCCCGCCTCCAGCGCGGCCAGCGTGGGGCGCAGCCCGATCGATCCGGTGATGCCGTTGAGCACCGAGTGGCACGGCAGGGCCGCGGCCTCGGTGGCGGCCCGCGGACCGGCGATGATCTCCGGCAGCGGCGCGGCCGTCCCGTACCGCGCGGACAGCGCCTCGCGCAGGGCGGGCACGGCGGACTCGTCGGCGACCGCGACCGTGTGCACCGCGAGCCGGTGCGCCTGCTCGGCCAGCAGTTCCACCCGGCCGCCCGCCGCCGACAGCGCGACCACCCGGAAGCGGCCGGGGTTGCGCAGGACGACGTCGATCGCCTGGGTGCCGATCGATCCCGTGGAGCCGAGGATCACGATGTCCCGGGGGCCGCCTCCTCGCGGCTCGCCGGAGCTCCCCGGACCGGTGTACGGGCTGTAGTGCGGGTCTGCGAGTGCGTCCGTCATGGGGTCATTGTGTCCTGCCCGTGGCGGCGCCGGTCCAGTGGGCGGGCACGGCCCGGCGGCCCGCGGGAGCGGCCGGAGCCGTTCCCGCGGGCCCCCCGTACGGCCTCAGTGGACGGGCCGGTGGACGTTGGCGGCCGCGGACGGGCCGGGCGTGGTGTCGGCGATCCAGGGGCCCTCCCGGCTGGCGTCCACGATGCCCGCCTCCAGCCAGGTGAGGCCGCCGCGCATGACCGCCTTGGTCAGGGCGCGGTCGGGGCCGTCGGTGTTGGTCCACAGCCGGGCGAAGAGCTCGTCGGTACGGACCCGGGCCTGGCGGCAGAAGGTGTCGGCCAGGACCCGGGCGTCCGGGCCGTGGTCGGTGGTCGCGGCCAGGTGCTGGGCGCGTACGCAGGCCGCGCTCATCGCGAACAGCTCGGCCCCGATGTCCACGATCCGGGCCAGGAAGTTCTGCTTGAGCTCCATCCGGCCCTGCCACCGGGACATGGCGTAGAAGGTGGAGCGGGCCAGCTTGCGGGCGCTGCGCTCCACGTACCGCAGGTGCGTGGCCAGGTCGCCGAACTCGGTGTACGAGGTGGGCAGCTGGCCCGGCCCGGCGACGAGCCCCGGCAGCCAGCGGGCGTAGAAGCCGCCGGCCTTGGCGCCCGCCCTGGCCTTGTCGCCGAGCGAGGAGTCGGGGTCGATGAGGTCGCCGGCCACGGACAGGTGCGCGTCCACCGCCTCGCGGGCGATCAGCAGGTGCATGATCTCGGTGGAGCCCTCGAAGATCCGGTTGATCCGCAGGTCGCGCAGCAGTTGCTCGGCCGGGACCGCGCGCTCGCCGCGGGCGGCGAGCGACTCGGCGGTCTCGAAGCCGCGTCCGCCGCGGATCTGGACGAGCTCGTCGGCCATCGTCCAGGCGGCCTCCGAGCCGTACAGCTTGGCGAGCGCGGCCTCGATGCGGATGTCGTTGCGGTCCTCGTCGGCCATCTGGGAGGCCAGGTCGACCATCGCCTCCAGGGCGAACGTGGTCGCCGCGATGTAGGCGATCTTGGCGCCGACGGCCTCGTGCTCGGCGATCGCCTTGCCCCACTGCTCGCGGGCCGCGGACCACTCGCGGGCGATCTTCAGGCACCACTTGCCGGCCCCGACGCAGCCCGCGGGCAGCGACAGGCGGCCGGTGTTGAGCGTGGTCAGGGCGATCTTCAGGCCGGCGCCCTCGGGGCCGATCCGGTTGGCCGCGGGGACCCGGACCTGGTGGAAGCGGGTGACGCCGTTCTCCAGGCCGCGCAGGCCCATGAAGGCGTTGCGGTTCTCGACGGTGATGCCCTCGCTGTCCGCCTCGACGACGAAGGCGGTGATGCCGCCCTTGTGCCCCTCGGACCTGGGCACCCGGGCCATGACCACGAGCAGGTCGGCGACGACGCCGTTGGTGGTCCACAGCTTCACGCCGTCCAGCACGTAGTCGTCGCCGTCCGGGACCGCGGTGGTGGCGAGCCTGGCCGGGTCGGAGCCGACGTCCGGCTCGGTGAGCAGGAAGGCGCTGATGTCGGTACGGGCGCAGCGCGGCAGGAACCGCTCCTTCTGCTCCTTGGTGCCGAACAGTTTCAGCGGCTGCGGTACGCCGATCGACTGATGGGCCGACAGCAGGGCGCCGATGGCGGGGCTCGCGGTGCCCGCCAGCGCCAGGGCCTTGTTGTAGTACACCTGGGTGAGGCCGAGGCCGCCGTACGCCTCGTCGATCTTCATCCCGAACGCGCCCAGTTCCTTCAGGCCGAGGATGGTCTCGTCGGGGATACGGGCGTCCCGCTCGATCCGCGCCGCGTCCACCTTCGTCTCGCAGAACTCGCGCAGCCGGGCGAGGAAGGCCTCGCCCTTGGCCACGGCGTCCGGCGCGGGCAGCGGGTGCGGGTGGATCAGGTCGAGGCGGAAGCGGCCGAGGAACAGCTCTTTGGCGAAGCTGGGCTTGCGCCAGTCCTGCTCCCTGGCGGCCTCGGCCACCTGACGGGCTTCGCGCTCGGACACCTTGCGTGCGACGGGGGGTGCGGACACGGTTGCGTCACCTCCGGGTAGCCGGTTACCGACCGGTGCTACTAGTCCGTACTACCCGAATTCCGGCGACCCCACCATTCGTTGCGGGCAGGCTCGCGCCCTCCCCCGCGGCCCCGGGCGCTCATGGCGGGCCCGGGGGCGCGCACCGCGGCCTTCGCGGGGGCGCGAGCCGCCTACAGATCCGAAGAGGTTCACAGGTCCAAAGAGGTGAGGACGAGGACGCGTTCGTAGGTGTAGTCGGTCATCGCGGAGCGGACCCCCTCGCGGCCGGTGCCGGAGTCCTTGACCCCGCCGTAGGGCATCTGGTCGGCGCGGTAGGAGGGGACGTCGCCGATGACGACGCCGCCGACCTCCAGGGCGCGGTGGGCGCGGAAGGCGAGCTGGAGGTCGTGGGTGAAGACGCCGGCCTGGAGACCGAAGCGGGAGTCGTTGACGGCCGCGAAGGCCTCGTCGGGGCCGTTCACCCGGTGGAGTGACAGTACGGGGCCGAAGGCCTCGGCGGTGGCGAGGACGGCGTCGGCCGGGAGGTCGGCGAGCACGGTGGGGGCGTAGTTCGCGCCCTGCCGGGTCCCGCCGGTGAGGACCTTGGCGCCCTTGGCGACCGCGTCGTCCACCCAGGCCGCGACCCGTTCGGCGGCGGCCTCGCTGACCAGGGGGCCGACGTCGGTGGCCGGGTCGCCGGGGTCGCCGGTGACCTGTTCGCGTACCTTGGCCACCACCCGCTCCGCCAGGGCGTCGTAGACGGAGGCGTCCGCGATGACCCGCTGCACGGAGATGCAGGACTGGCCGGCCTGGTAGTTGGCGAAGGTGGCGATGCGGCTCGCCGCCCAGTCCAGGTCCGCGTCGCCGGCCCAGTCGGCGAGGACGACGGCGGCCGCGTTGCCGCCGAGCTCCAGGGTCACGTGCTTGCGCGGCACCGAGTCGGCGATCGCGTACCCGACCGTGTCGGAGCCGGTGAAGGAGATCACCGGCAGCCGCGGGTCCCGCACGAGGGCGGGCATCCGGTCGTTGGGCACCGGCAGCACGCTCCAGGCGCCGGCGGGCAGGTCGGTCTCGGCGAGCAGGGACCCGAGCAGCAGGGCCGACAGCGGGGTCGCGGGCGCCGGCTTGAGGACGATCGGGGCGCCGACCGCGAGGGCCGGGGCGACCTTGTGGGCCACCAGGTTGAGCGGGAAGTTGAAGGGGGCGATGCCCAGGACGGGGCCGCGGGTGAAGCGGCGGGTCAGCGCGAGCCGGCCCGTGCCGCCCGGGTCGGTGTCCAGCCGCTGCGCCTCGCCGCCGTTGAACCGCCGGGCCTCCTCGGCTGCCCAGCGGAACACCGACACCGCGCGGGCGACCTCGCCGCGGGCCCACTTGACCGGCTTGCCGTTCTCCGCGGTGATCAGCCGGGCGATCTCCTCGGCGCGCTCGGCCAGCCGCCGGGAGACGTGGTCGAGGGCGGCCGCCCGTACATGCGCCGGGGTCCGGCCGAACTCGTCACGCGCGGCGTGCGCCGCCGCCACCGCCTCCTCGACCTGCGTGTCGGTCGGCACGCTCACCGTGCCGACGAGCGCGCCGTCCCAGGGGCTGGTGACCTCGGCGCTCTCCTCGCCGGTGGCCGCGCGACCCGCCAGCCAGAACGCCTGCGGGTGCGCCGCGCTTGCCGTTGTCATCCTCGGTCCGCCCTCTCTCGTCACGTCTCGTCCCGTCCCGCGTCCCGTCCGGCGTCACGTCCCGCGACACGTCCCGGTACGCCGTTCGGCTCGTTCACGGTAGGTGCGGCCATCCGGGTGAGGCGTTGTCCACGGCGTAGTACGGTGCCGCGACGGCACTACGGTTTGGCCAGCACACCGGGTTCGGCCCCGGACGGGCCCCCGGCCGCGGCTATCCTGCTGGCCGGGGGAGGAGAACGCCTTGGCAGAAACGGTGAGGATCGATCTCGGCGACGGCTCGACCGTCCAGGCGGAGATCGTCGGTGAGGTGCCCTTCGCGCACGAGGCCGAGACCGGCGGTTACGGGGACGTGGGGGTGCGCGGCAGGGCCGCGGAACTGGGCTCGGCGGTGGCCCTCACCCTCGACCAGGTGCGCGAGACCGTGCGCGGTGTGGGCCGGTGGGCCGAGCGGACGGTCACCGAGGGCGGCGCGGCAGGCGCCCCGGACGCCTTCGAGGTCGAGTTCGGCCTGAAACTCGCGGTGAAGTCGGGCCAGTTGCTCGGCATCATCGCGGAAGCGGGAGCCGAGGCGGGCCTGACGGTCCGGCTGTCGTGGGACCTGGCGGCCCGCCGGGCGGCGGCGGCCACGGCGCCTTTCGCGCCCGCGCCGCCGGGCGGCTCCGGGCCGGGAACCGGTGCCGATGCCGATGCCGATGCTGGTTCCGGCTCCGGCTCCGGCTCCGGCTCCGGCTCCGGCTCCGGTGGCACGGATACGGACGCCCAGGCCGCGCCCGGCGCGGGACCCGCCGCGTGACGCCCGACGCCGACCCGGGGCGCGCCGCCGCCGTCGCCCTGCACCGCGGCGCCGACTTCCTGGGCAGCGGCTTCTTCGCCGCGCCGGGGCTCGTCGTGACGGCCGCGCACGTGGTCGCCGGGGTGGCGGGGGCCGTACGGGTGGCGTGGGAGGGCGGGTCGTACGAGGTCGCGGCCGGCGGGATCGAGGCGCACCCTCCCCTGGCCGGCCACGCGCGCTTCCACCCGTACCCGGACCTGGCGCTGCTGCGCGGTCCGGTGCCCGCAGGGCACGCCGTGGCGGTGACCGCCGCCGCGGACCCGCCACCCGGCACAGAGGTGACGGCCGTGGGCTACTCGCTGCACACGCCGACGCCGGGCGTGCAGCCCGACACGCTGTCCTTACGGGTCGGCGCCCGCTCGGCGGGCTACCTGCGGGTGCTCGGCGACGGCGTACGCGACGGCTTCAGCGGCAGCATGCTGGTGGACGGCGACGGCCTTGTCGCGGGCGTCCTCAAGGGCAGCCGGTCGTACGCGGACGCGCAGGGCGGCTGGTTCACACCCGTCACCGCGCTGCGCGCGCTGCTCGGCGTCCCGGCGGATCCGCTCCCCGCGACCGCGGCCCCGCCCTCCGACGCCGAATTCGTCGACGCCCTGATGGCCTTCCCGGCGCTCACCCGCCCCGAGGCCCGCTACGACCTGGCCGACCGCATGGGCGACCACCTCGGCCTGCCGTACTCCTTCGAGGTCGGCGACCGCCCGTCCCGCCGCGAGCACCTCTTCCAACTGGTCGCCGCCTGCCGCCGCTTCAGGGACGAACGGGCCGCGTTCACCGCGCTGTTCACCGCGATGGAGGAAGTCGTGCCGTACGACCGGGCGCTGGAGGGCCTGCGGGAGCTGGTCGTGCGGGCGACCGGTGAACCGGCGGCCCGGGGAGGCGCGTAGGACGGGGATGGGCATGGCGGACAAGAGCTGGGCGAAGCGGATGCTGGCCAAGGCCGCGAAGGCGGCCGCGCGGGACGCCGCCGAGGGCGGCGACGAGCGGGCGCGGAACGACGCGCGCGCCGGGCTCGGCGGGCCGGACGGGGCCGACGGTGTCGCCGTGCCCGACGGGGCCGCCGTACCCGTGCCGGCAGCGGGTGCCCCGGGCACGACGGCACCGGCTCACACGGCCGGCGGCCAGGACGCGGTCCGCGGCCAGGACGCGGCCGTACCGGACCCTGCCGCGCCGACCGCGGTGCCACCCGCACCCTGGCCGCCGACCGCCGACCCGACGCCCGGGCCGCCGACCACCGACCCGCCGCCAATGCCGCCGGCCACCGATCCGCCGCCATTGCCGCCGACCACCGCCGATCCGGTGTGGCCGCCGGCCGCCGCTTCTCCGTGGCCGCCGGGGGCCGCCGGGCTGCTGGCCGATCTGCTCGGCCGCTTCCCGGCGCTCGCCCGCCCCGCGGCCAGGACCGACCTCCTGGAGCGGATGGACGCGGCCGCGGCCCCGTACCCGGAGCCGGGCGGGGCCGCGCGGTTCCCCCTGGACGTGCCGTACCACGACAGGGCCAGGGACCACCTGGCCGCGATCGTGCGGGCGGTCGAGACGCGGCCGGATCCCGTGGCGGCGCTCGACGCCCTGGCGAAGGCGCTGCGCGAGGCGTACCCCGACGACCGGGCGCTCGCTTGGGTGGAGTTGACGGTGTGCGCGCTGAACGGGGTGTCGCCGCTGCCGTCCGGGGAGGCGGTGGAGCTGGTGCGGGCGCTGTACGGGGTGCCGGAGCTGCCCGGGCCCGAGCGGCTGGTCCACCACGTCCCGGCGGGCGTCCGCGGCACGGGTGGCCTGACCGGCCGCGAGACGCTGCCGCAGATCCTGCTGCGGCTGTCGGACCGGCGCCGCGCCCCGGGTCGCGGGCCGCGGCCCGAGGACGGCGAGCCGCTGCTGCGCTTCCTGCACGCGGTGGCGCACGACAGGACGCTGCCCGGCGACAGGCGGCGGCTGGATCCGCTGCGCGACCTGCTGACGGCACTCGGCCCGCCTCCGCGCCGGGCCGCGGTCGGCGGCCGGCTCATCGTGCAGATCCGGGTGGAACCGGTGGATGCGCCGCACGTCGCCGACGAGCAGTACCAGATGTGGGCCGCGTACTACCGCCTGCCCGCCGAGGACGGGCCGCTGGAGCACGTCAGGTCGCTGGAGCCGACCGCCCCGTTCCCCCGCAGCGCGCTGGCCGACGTGGGCAGCGCGCGGATGACCGGCTGGCGGGAGCTGGCCCGCGAGGTGCGGGCGGCCGAGGGAAAGGTGCGGGTGGAGTTCCTGCTGCCGGCGACACTGCTGGGCCACCGCGCGGAACTGTGGTCGGCCGGGCCGTCCCAGACCCCGCTGGGCCGCCACCACCCGGTCGTCGTGCGCTCCCTCGAACGCTACAGCGACCACTGGCTGGACCAGGGCCCGTGGCGGCGCCGTTGGGACCACCTGTGCCAGGACCCGCCGGAGTACGGCGACGGGAACGGCGAGGACGGCCTGGCGGGCCGGGACGGCGAGGCGCGGGAGGCGGGCGCGGGAGGCGCGGGAAGTACCGGCGGTACCGGCGGCGACCCGCTGGACCGCATCGCCTGGCCGCCGCTGGACGAGGGGCCGGTGCCCGCGCTGATCCGGTGGCTGGCCCAGCGGCCCGAGCTGGCCTGCCTCGGCCTGAGCGAGCCGTACGACCGGCTCACCGCGCGCAACAAGGCGGCCGTGAGCGACGCGCTGTTCATGGAGGGCGTCCCGGCGATGGTCTGGCGCCGCGACCGCGGCGACCCGGCGGAACTGCTCGACGCCTTGCGTGACCACTCCCCCAAGCGGCTGCGCGACCTGCCGGAGACCGTTCACCACTGCCGCAGGCAGGGCAGGACGGCCGGGGAGGCGGACGTGCGCAACAACATCACGCTGCTGTGGGACGACCCCTACTGCGTGGACGCCGACCAGGACATGCCGTTCGCGGGGATGGCGTGAGGACGGCGCGGGGTCCCGGAGACGGGGCGGCCGGTACGGGGCAGACACGGCGACGGGGGCGGGTACGACGGTGAGCGGGACCAAGAGTTCGACGGTGAGGAGCGCTGAGGTGACGGCGAACAGCGAACCCTGGTGGGTGTACCGGGGTACGGGCGTCCCGCACGACGGCATCACGCGCCTGCCGGATGCGCCCTCGTGGCGTTCCTTCGCCGTGCCCGGCGCCGACGAGCCGCCGCTGCCGCCCGCCGACGAGGCCGAGACCACCGGGGCGACCGCCCGCCGGCTGGGCCGCGACCGACAGGCCGCCGCGTACCAGGCCGACGAGCGGGAGATCCAACTGGTCAACCTGGCGCTGCACTTGCGCCGCCCGCTGCTGGTCACCGGCAAGCCCGGCGTCGGCAAGTCGACCCTGGCCTACGCGGTGGCGCACGAACTGCGTCTCGGCCCGGTGCTGCGCTGGCCGATCACCAGCCGGACGACCCTGCGCGACGGCCTGTACGCGTACGACGCGATCGGCCGGCTGCACGACGCGGGCATGGTGGGCGACCGCGCGAAGGCCCCGGCGATCGGCCGTTACCTGCGGCTCGGCCCGCTCGGCACCGCGCTGCTGCCATGGCGGCACCCTCGGGTGCTGCTCATCGACGAGATCGACAAGAGCGATCTGGACCTGCCGAACGACCTGCTGAACGTCTTCGAGGAGGGCGAGTTCGCGATCCCGGAACTGGCCAGGCTCGGCCCCGGCGACCAGGAGGTGATGACGGCCGACGGCTCGCGGACGGCGACGGTCACGGAGGGCGTGGTCCGCTGCGCGCAGTTCCCGTTGACCGTGCTCACCAGCAACGCGGAACGCGAGTTCCCCGCGGCCTTCCTGCGCCGCTGCGTCCGCCTGGAGATCCGTCCGCCGGACGGGGACCGCCTCGCCGCCATGGTCGCCGCCCACCTCGGCGACGGCTCCCCCGATGAGCCCACCCGTACCGCGCTGATCGCCGAGTTCCTGCGCCGCCGGCGCGAGGACGGCGCCGAACTCGCCAACGACCAGCTGCTCAACGCCCTTCTGATGGCCGGGCGCGGCCTTTGGGGCCGCCCGCAGGACCGCGAGGTCGTCGAGGACGTGCTGCTGCGGCCGCTGAACGAGGGCTGAGGCGGGGGGCGAGGGCCGGGGACGCGGAACGAGGGCTGGGATGCGAGAGGACGGCGGGACGGGCGAGCGGCGCGGCGGATCACCGCCGCGCCCGGAGGATCCGCACGGTCCGGCGGACATCGGCGGCGGAGGCGAAGGCGGTACGGGGGCCGACGGCCGCGGCGGACCACCGCCGCGCCCGGAGGATCCACACGGTCCCGCGGACACCGCCGGCGAAGGCGAAGGCGGTACGGGGGCCGACGGCCGCGGCGGACCACCGCCGCGCCCGGAGGATCCACACGGTCCCGCGGACACCGCCGGCGAAGGCGACGGCGCTACGGGTGCCGACGGCCGCGGCGGACCACCGCCGCGCCCGGAGGATCCGCACGGTCCGGCGGACATCGGCGGCGGGGGCGACGGCGGTACGGGGGCAGGCGGTGCTGAGGGCGCCGACCCTTCCGGCGGTGCCGACGGCCGTGGCGGGCTGCGTGAGGCGCTGCTCGGGCTGCTGGGCGGGGCGGAGCGGCAGGACGGCGGCCCCTCCGCCGCCGACCTGGCCGACGTGCTGTGGATGGCGCGGCTCGCCGGGCTCGGCCCGCCGGACGCCGGCAGCGCCGACGCGGGTGAGCCTCGCGGGGACGGACCTGGGCAGCCTGTGACGCCGCCTCGGCCGCGCGATGTGCGGGACCGGGGCGCGGCCGGTCCTCCGGCGCCGCGGCCACCGGCCTCAAGGCGTCCGGACGCCGGGCCGCCCGCCGCGTCCGGACGCGCCCCCGAACCCAAGGTCGGCCTGCACCCCATGCGCCCGGACGCCGGGCCGGAGACGGCGGGATCCGGCGCCGGGCACGTCGTACGGGTGACGCGGCCGCCCGCGCTCACCGGCACGCTGGACCTGGCCCGCGCCCTGCGGCCGCTGCGCCAGTCGGTCGACTCGCCGGGTTCCGCGCTGCTGGACGAGGAGGCGACCGCGCAGGCCACGGGCGAGGCGGCGATCGGGCGGCCCGCCGACGCGGGAGCCCGCCTGATGCCGGTGTGGCGCCCGGCGAGCGAACGCCGCTTCCGGCTGGACCTGCTGGTGGACACGGGCGCGACCATGGCCGTCTGGCACGGCCTCGCGGCGGAGCTGTGCACCGTGCTGGAGCGGCACGGCGCCTTCGCGGGCGTACGGTGCTGGTCGCTCGACACGGACCGGCCGGTGCCCCGGCTGTCCGCGTTCCGCCGCCGGCACGCGGAAGCGGAGCCGGCGAAGGCGCTGCGCTGGCCCGGCCCCCTGGAGGACCCCTCCGGCCGCAGGGTGCTGCTCGTCCTGACCGACGGCGTCGGCCCCGCCTGGTACGGCGACCGGCTGCCCGATTTCCTCGCCCGCGTCGCCGCGGAACGCCCCGCGGCCGCCCTGCAGGTCCTCCCCCGCCGCCTGTGGCACCGCACCGCCCTGCGCGCCTTCCCCGTCGAGCTCCGCGTCCCCGACGCCGCCCGCCCCGTCCCCGAGGTCCGCCCCCAGGTGCCCCTCCCCGGCCACCTGCGCCCCGCCGGGACCACGTCGGCGGCCGGTCCCGGCGACACGCCCGCGCCGCGGGCGCCCGGCCCCACGTACCCCACCACGTACCCCACCGCCGCCGGGACCGGCGGCCCGCCGCCCCTCTCACCGCCCACGCCCGAAAGACTCGTAAAGCCCTCCCCCGTGCGGTGGTTGCCGGTCATGGAGGTGGACGGCAGGTGGCTCGCGCCCTGGGCGGGGCTGATCGCGGGGCGCGTTGCGGGGTGGGCGCCGATGCTCGCCGCTCCCGTACGCGGGGTGGCCAGGCCCCGGCGGTCACCGGCCGCCGCCCCGCCGGCCGACGCGGGCGAGCGGGTCGCGCGCTTCCGGGCCGGGTGCTCCCCGCGGGCCTTCCGGCTGGCCTGCCACCTGGCCGCCGCGCCGCTCAGCCTGCCGGTGATGCGGCTGGTCCAGCAGGCGACCATGCCGGGGTCCGGGCAGACCGACCTGGCCGAGGTGTTCCTGTCGGGCATCGTCGAGCGCCGCGGCGGCGCGGCCGGGCCCGCCGACCCGGACGAGGTCGTCTACGACTTCGTGCCCGGCGTACGCGAGGAACTGCTGGCGGAGCTGACCCGCACCGAGTCCCTGCACGTGCTGGAGGACGTCCTGGCGAAGGTCTCCGGCCGGGTCGCGGCCACCTTCGGCGGCACTCTCGACTTCCGCGCGCTGGCCGCGCCGGCGAACGGTGCCGGGGGCGCGGCCGGGGACCAGGGGGCGGCGAACGGCCCCCGCACCGGCCCTGCTCTGCCGCCGGGGCGGCACCTGCCCGAGACGAGCCTGCCGTTCACCGAGGTCGCGGTCGCGGTGCTCAGCGGCGCCGGCGGCCACCACCGCGCCCTCGCCGAACGACTGGCCGCCGCCGCGGGCGCGCGCATCCCGCTGCCGGAAGGGATGGCGCCGGCGCCCGCCCCGCGTACTCCGGAGACCGGGACGCCCGCCCCGGGCCGCCCTCCGGCCCGTACCCCGGCCGTCCCGCGCCCCGACCTGCTCAACCCGGTGCTGCCGGTTCCGACCCGCCGGGGCGAGCCGGAACCCATGGCCGGGGGCGCACGGCTGCTCGACATGCTCGGCGCGGCCCTGGCCCCCGGCGCCGGACCACCGGGCGATCCGGCCGGGGCTGAGGCACAGGACCTCTCGGCGGTCGCCGTCCTGCAGGGGCCGCCGGGCTCCGGGCGCCGCCGGCTGGTCAAGGAGTACGTCGCCAGGTACGGCGCCCGGCACAGCCTCGTGCACGTCATCGACGCCACGAGCGAGAGCGCCATGAGGAGGGGCGTCGCCGCCCTGCGGGCCGCCCTGGCCGGGGACCCCGACCGCGCTCCGTGGCGCGGCACCTGGCACCTCCTCGCCGACCATCCCGGCTGGCTGCTGGTCTACGAGGGTCTGCCGCCGGACCGGGACCCGCGCGACTTCGACCCGCTCATCCCGTGGTTCGGCCGGGGATCCGTGGTCATCACCACCGAGTCCGCGGCGGAGGGCCGGCTGCACGAGAACTTCGCCGTCCTCACCCTCGGTCCCCTGAGCCCGTCCGAGATCGCCGATTACCTGCTGGCGCACGCGGCCCCCGGTCTGCTCGACCGCGACCCGGACGCCGAGCGCCGCATCCGCGAACTGGCGCGGCGGCTGCCCGTGATGCCCGACGAATTGACGCGCATGGACGTCCGGCTGCTGTTCGCCCGCGAGCTGGGACTGCGCGCCAACCGCCCCAAGCCGCTGGATCAGTGGTGGCGTCCGACGGGGTCCGAGCACCACCTGGCCGGTCTGGCCGCGAACGGCTCGACGTGGGTCGCCGACTCCGACGAGGTGGCGCCGGTGCGGCTGAACCGGTGGGTCTGGCCCCCCGACCACCAGGGCAAGCCGGTCCAGGGGCCGGCGGCTCCAGGAGCGGCGCTGCCCCATTCCGGCCGCGTCACCTCCCTCGCGGCCCTCCGTGACGAGTCCGGCGCCCCCTCGATCGCGGTCGCCGACGGCAGCCGCGAGGTCACGGTGTACGACCTCGGGACGAGGGGACGGCGGTCCACCGTCACCTCCGCGATCGCCGGCGCCGAAGACCGCGCGATCGAGGGGCTGGCGGCCTTCACCGGCCCGGACGGCGTGGACGTCCTCGTGACGTTCGGGCAGGCCGTGCCGGTACGCCTGTGGCGGGCGGGCAGGCTCAAGATGGACGGCCCTCCCACCAGTCGCCTGCGCCGGTGCGTCGCGCTCACCTTCTTCACCGCCGCGGACGGCGGGTGGTACGGGCTCGCCGTGACCGCGAGCGGCTCCGTGGCGCTGCTGGACGCGGCCACGTTCGAAGAGCTCCCGTTGCCGCCGTGGCTGACCGGCATGCCGGCCGACGCCGTGTCACTGGCCACCGTCCCCGGCCGCGACCGGAGCGATGTCCTGGTCGCGCTCGGCCGGGACGGGGCGATCCGGCTGTGGGAGGTCGCCGGGGCGAACCGGCGCTGCCTGCTGACCGCCGACCCGAGCCGCTTCACCGCCGTCGCCGGCTTCACGGCACCGGACGGCAGGGGCCTGCTGGCCACCGCCTCGAAGGGTGACGACCTGAAGCAGTTGTGGGACGTGCGCGCGCTGCTCGCGGAACTCGCCGGCCCGGAGCGGCCGGACGGCGGCACGGCGCCCGGGACCCGCTCCGGCCGGCCCCGGCCCGGGACCCCCGAGCCGGGGCCGGCCGGGGCGTACGCGCCCGAACTGCGCTGGCAGGGTGACGATTTGCTGTGGCTCGTCTCCCGCTTGGCGGACGGCCCGAACGGCGTCTCACGGGAGGCGCTGTCCCTCCTGGCTCCCCACGACCAGGAGTCGGTCGGCCGCCACATCGCCTCCGGGAGGCTGAGCCGGCTGCCGGACGGGCGCCTGTCCCGCTCCCGCACGGAGGACGTGGCGCTGAACGGCACCCACGAACGCGCGTGCGAGTCCCGGCTGCTCGGGATTCTGGGCCTGGTGTGCCCCGAGCCCACTGCCGACCCGGCGACCTGGGTGCCGTACCGGGTCCTGGAGGAGGGGGCGCGGCCACTGCCCACGGTCGTCCTTGGGCTGACGTACCGCTCCGCGGCGGAGGAAGCCGCCGGCCGGGCACGTGCCGTGCTCACGCGCTGGATCGCGTACCTGCTGGTGCGCGGGCGCTACGACGAGGCCGGGGGGGTGCTGCGGGAGGCCGAATCGTCGCCGGCGTTGTTCGGGGACGTTCGGTACACGGACGCGAGGGCGCGGCTGTCCATGGCACATCTGCGGGTCAGGACGGCGCGCGGGGACGTCGTCGGCAGCCGGCTGGTGTGGAACGAAATCCTGCACGGGGAGCCGGCTGAGTCTCCCCGGGCCGCCGCTGCTGTGCTGGCCCGGGCCCGGCTCTCGCTGCTGACCGGTGACCTGGCGGCGGCGCAGGTCGAGTCGAGGGCGGCGGAGGGGGCCGCGGCAGCCGACCGGGGCCTCGCCCTGCGGCTGCTGGAGGAGCGGATACGGCAGCGCCTGACGGGCGGTGACCTGTCCGGTGCGGCGCGGCATCTGTCGCAGATGCGGGGGCTGGTCGGCATGCCCGCGGACGGAGCCGACGCGGCCTCCCTCACCGAGGCCCGGTTGGCCCAGGGTCGGCACGCGCTGCTCATGGCGGAAGTCGCCTTGGTGGTCGACGACTTGACCGGAGAACCCGGCATGGCTCCCGCCGGTCCGGGCGACCCCGGCGGCGCCGAGGCGGGGGCCCTCCGGTCCGCGGCCGGTCCGCGCGGCCCGGCGGGGCGCGACCCCGCACCCCTCGTACCGGACACCCCGGTGAACACCGTCTCCGTCGTCCAGATGGCCCGCTGGCGGATGTGGCAGACGCCGGACGGGCGGCCCGAGTCGCCGGCCGAACTCCTGGCCTCGGTGCCCGCCGAGTACGCCGAGGTCTTCGCGGAGCTCACCGAGCGCTACGTGGAGGCCCTGCTGGTGCGGGAGACCGGCGGCCTGTGGCACGCCTCGGGCGGCGGGCCGTACAGCGCCCCCCTGGCCGTCATGAGGACCCTGAACGAGCTCGACGAGCGTCTTGCCACGCGCAGGCGGCGCGCCGACCTCCTCTCGCGCCGGATGACGGTCGAGGGCCGCCTGGCACTCGCCGGCGGGCGCTTCGGGAGAGCCGCCTCCGTCCTGGAAACGGCCCGGGAGGCCGTCACGGACGCGTACGGGCGGAACAGCCCGCTGCTGCCGCGGATCCTCCTCCACCTCGCCCTGGCCTGGTTCCTGGACGGCTCGCCGCGTCACGCGCGCGACGCCGTGGACGAGGCGCAGGACCTTCTGAACCGCCTGCACGGCTCGTCCACCCCCCACCAGGACCGGGTGACCGCTCTCATGGCCCGGTCCCGTCTGGCCCGGCGGCCGCAGGAGGCGCAGGACGCTCAGGCCCGGCTCGCCGCCGCGATGCGCCACGAACTCCTGCGTAGCCTGCCGGAGACGTGAGCTCCCGGTGCTACGCCCCCGCCTTCAGTGCCAGCCACAGCTCCATCCGCACGTCGGGGTCGTCCAGGGAGCGGCCCAGGATCTCCTCGACGCGGCGCATGCGGTAGCGGAGGGTGTGGCGGTGGACGCCGAGGTCGGCGGCAGCCGCGTCCCACTGGCCGTGGTGGGACAGCCAGGCCGCGAGGGAGGCGACCAGGTCGCCGCGGGCGGTCGCGTCGTGCTCGCGCAGCGGGCGCAGCAGGCCCTCGGAGAAGGCGCGGACGGCCTCGTCGGCGAGCAGCGGCATGACCGAGCCGGCCCCGACCTCTCCGTGTTCGACGAGGTTGCGGCCGCGGCGCAGGGCGACGGCCAGGGCGCGCTCCGCCTGGCGGTGGGCCTCGGGCACGCCTGCCGGGTCGACGGAGGCGGACAGGCCGGCGGCCACACCGGCCGAGCTCTCGGCCAGTTCGGCGGCGCTCGCCAGGCACAGGGCGTCCTCGGCGGCGAGCAGCAGCAGCCGGGAGCCGTCGCGGACGGTGAGCAGGGGCTCGCCCGCTCGGGCGGCGGCGGTCTCGGCGCGTTCGGCCAGGAGAGCGACGGCCTCCGGGGCGCTGCCCGTCTCGGCGGGTTCGGCGATCAGCAGCCGCAGCGGGTGCTCGAACAAGGTGCCGTAGAGCCGTCCGGCGACGCTGCGGGCGTGGCCGGGCTCGCCCGCAAGCAGCATCCGCAGCAGCGCGGCGGCCAGCCGGGCCTGGGCGTCCTGGAGGGTGCGGGACTGCTCCAGTGAGAGCGTCAGCAGGGCGACCGCGGCGTTGACGACGTACCTCGCCGCGGTGTCGAGCCGCTCCTCGGTGCCGACGGCGAGGAAGCCGCGCGGCCGGCGGCCCGTGCCGAGCGACTGCAGCTCCACGCGGTCCTCGGTGCCGGCCGGGCCGGCGACGGCGGCGCTGGCCGGGGCCGGGGTGTCGCGCAGCCGGTCGATCTCGCCGGCGAGCCGCGCCGCCCGCCGCCCGGCCCATTCCGGGGCGGCGGCCAGGACGGCGCCGGACGCGTCGTACAGCGCGGCCCAGCCGTCGAGGTGGGCGGCCAGTCGGGCCAGCAGGGCGGCCGTCCCGTCGGGTGCCAGGGCCGCCCGGGTGAGTTCGCGCTGCGCCTCGAAGCCCGCGGTGACCGCCTTGTACTGCTCGGCGGCCAGGGCCGCGGAGACGGCCTTGCTGATGGCGATGAAGGGGGTGCGGCGCGGCACCTCCAGCAGCGGCAGGCCCTCGTGCGCGGCCGCGTCGACCAGGCAGCGCGGCACCTCGTCGTGGCCGACCCCGACGCCGAAGCCGAGGCCGACGACGCCGGCCGCCGCGAGGCGCCGTACGTAGCCGCGCATCGCCCGCCCGTCGTCGATCTCCAGCTTGAGGCCGGTGGTCAGCAGCAGTTCGCCGCCTTCCAGGTACGGCCCGGGGTCGTCCAGTTCGCTGGTGTGCACCCAGCGCACCACGGCGGCCAGCCGCTCGCCTTCTCCGGCGAGGACGGTGAGCTTCAGTGCGGAGTGCTGGGCGAGCGACGCGAGTGTGAGGGGCATGCGTACCTGTTGCTGTGGGGGCCGTGGGCCGGTGGGGCGGCCGGCCGGGCGCCGGGCCGCCGGCGTTGTCCGGCCGGTAGCGGTCGGCAGCCCCAATTGTGCCGCACCGTACATCCCCGTGCTCCCCTCAGCCACGAAGGTCGAGCAGCACGGGCGCGGCGTACTCGCCGCGGACCGTGCTGAGCGAGAGGACGGCGTGCCCGGCGGGCACGGTGTGGGCCAGGTCGGAGGCGGACCAGCGCTCGCGTTCGACCTCGCGGACGGTCACGGACTCGGTGGTGACGGTCTCGCCGGTGAACAGCCGCCGCACGCCCCGCCCGGCCCGCCGGAAGGTGCCGCCGGACAGGTCGGGGGTGTGGGTGATGTCGCGGGTCTCGACCCGGGTGGTGCCCCACGCCTCGGAGAAGAACCTGCCGTCCCACGGGGTGATGCCGGCGAAGGCCATCCGGCAGCCGACCGAGGCGACCAGAGGGCCGCGGACGCCTTCGGGTACGTCGTCGAGGGTGCGCAGGCCCAGCACCATGCCGGCGTGCGCGGACCGCAGCGACGCCAGGGCGCGTACGGTGCCGGGCGTGACGGCGTGGCCGGCGTCGTCCACGACCACGCAGGCGAACAGCGAGCGGTCGCGCCGGGCGAGGACGGCGCTGGTGAACTGGGCGAGCAGCAGCCGCACCAGGATGCGGGACGCCTGGGCGTGGCCGCGTTCGGGCAGTTCGACCCGTACCCGCAGGGGGTGGGCGAGGGCCTGCATGGAGAACGGCCGGGTGCGCCCGGAGGTGTCGAAGAAGCCGGCGAAGGCGGGCCGGTCGAGGAGCGCGATCCGGTCGGCGAGTTCGCCGCCGATGTCGCCGGGGCGGGCCGACTGCCGCTCCCTCGCGTCGAGTTCGCGCACGAGCGCCGGGGCCCCGGCCGCGTCCACGGCGTCGCGCAGGGCCGCGTACACGTGCGGCACGCCGTCCAGCAGCTCGCGCAACACGGGAACGGAGGGGAACCGGCCGTGTGCCGCGCGGTACGGGCCCAGGAGCTGGCCCAGCGCGGTGGCGGCCCGCCGCTGCTCCGGCTCCGGGCCGTCGATCAGGGCCTCGGCCAGCAGCCAGGCGGCCAGGTCGGGGTCGTCGGCGCCGCCGTACAGGTCGAGGTCGTAACGCGAGGACGGGTCGCCGGGCGCGATCACGACGTCGTACGACTCGCGCGGCCCGAGGTCGGCGTCGGCGCTGCCGATGGCGACCACGGCCGCCGTGCCGGTCAGGGCCTGCAGGCACAGCGACTCGGTGACGGGCAGCATCACCCGGCGGGTCTTGCCCGCGCCCGGCGGGCCGACGACCAGCAGCCCGGTGCCGAGCAGGCCGGGGTCGAGCGCCATGTCCGAGCCGCGGTACTGGTAGCCGTTGCGCTTGTCCGCCAGTCCGCGGCCGATCCTGACCTGGGCGCCGAGCAGGTCGTGCTCGGCGGCGCGGCGCGGCAGGTCGCGGTCGCCCGAGGGGTGGACGCAGGCCGCTCCGCCCAGCCGCAGCACGGTGTCGGTGAACTCCTCGGCGCCCTCGTGGCGGTCGCGCACCGCGTCCCAGGCGTTGCGGATCCGTACGCAGTCCACGTCGTTCATCCGCCCCAGGCCCACCTCGCGGGCCAGCAGGTCGGCGGCGTCGAAGCGTCCCGCGGCGCGCAGTTCGGGCCACTCGGCGGGCGAGGCCGCGGGCGCCGCCTGGACGGGCGTGCCCTGGGGCGGGCCGCCCGGGCCCCATCCCGCGGCCTGCGCCGGGCCGGCGGCGCGCGGGGCGGGGGGCGGGGTGCCCGGCCGCGCGGGCCCGCCCGTTTCCCCGCGCAGCAGGTCGGCCCACCGGCCGTACTTGGCGCACGGCCAGGCGATCAGCAGGCCCACGAGGGTGTAGATCGTGTACGTGACCACGGCCGCGGTGTTCTGGTCGCCGCCGCCCCTTATCCATGAGGCGGGCACGAGCGGCAGCACGGTGCCGAGGATCGGCACGTAGCCCTTCCAGCTCAGCTCCCACACCACGACGCCGGCCGCCAGCGAGGCCAGGGCCCGCTGCCCGGGGGTGCGCAGGTAGCGGCGCAGCACCTCGGCCCAGTTGCCCAGGCGGGCGAAGTAGTAGGCGATCAGGGCGGTCCACAGCAGGGTGTAGAGGTTGGCTGCCACGGCCTCGGGGCGGGACAGGCCGCCGCCGTTCCACCAGTCCCGCGGGGTGAGCAGGGTCAGCGGCTTGCGCCACAGCGGGATGTAGCCGTTGTCCAGCAGCGACCAGAACAGCGCGCCGGTCAGGAACGACAGCACGGCGCCGCCGATCAGCCGGCGGTCGGTGACGCGGTCGGGATCGTCGGGCTCCTTGGGCACGTGCTCGTACGCGTACACGCCGGGCGCGTCGGACACCCGGGGGGCGCGCAGCCAGCGCTCGACGGCGGACACCGGCGGCGCCTGCCGCGGGGGCGCGGGCGGCGGCGCGGTGGGGCGCGGCACGGGAGCGTGGGCGGGCCTGGGCGGCACGTCGCGACCGTGCCCCTGTGTGCCCTGGTAGTCCTTGGCGTCCATCGGTCGCGTGCCCCTCGCCCCTCGTCCTCGACGATGCTCAATGTAGTGGAGCGGCTACCCGGGTAAAAGGATCATGGCGGGACGAGGGCGGCACAGGGGTGCGGCACGGGCGGGCCCCGCGGTCGCGCGCACTGGACGCGGCGGCGCATACGGGTGCCCGAGTGCGACCCGGCGGCGTATGCGCGCCCCGCGAAGGGGAGCCTAGCCTGCGATGAAAGACCCGAGTACGAGGGAGACCGGCCGCCATGACCGCATTGCCGCAGGAGCGCAGACTCGTCACCGCCGTTCCGGGGCCGAAGTCCCGGGAACTGCTGGCCCGCAAGTCGGCGGCGGTCGCGGACGGGGTCGGGGTGACCCTGCCGGTCTTCGTGGCCCGGGCCGGCGGCGGCATCGTGGAGGACGTCGACGGCAACCGCCTGATCGACTTCGGCTCCGGCATCGCCGTCACCTCCGTCGGCAACAGCGCCGAGGCGGTGGTCAGGCGCGCCTCGGCCCAGCTCGCCGACTTCACCCACACCTGTTTCATGATCACCCCGTACGAGGGGTACGTGGAGGTGGCCGAGCAGCTGGCCGAGCTGACCCCCGGCGACCACGCCAAGAAGTCGGCGCTGTTCAACTCCGGCGCGGAGGCGGTGGAGAACGCGGTGAAGATCGCCCGCGCCTACACCAAGCGCCCCGCGGTCGTCGTCTTCGACCACGGCTACCACGGCCGCACCAACCTGACGATGGCGCTGACCGCGAAGAACATGCCGTACAAGGAGGGCTTCGGGCCGTTCGCGCCCGAGGTCTACCGGGTGCCGCTGGCGTACGGCTACCGCTGGCTGACCGGGCCGGAGAACGCCGCCGAGGAGGCCGCCGCCCAGGCCATCGACATGATCACCAAGCAGATCGGTCCCGAGCACGTGGCCGCGATGATCATCGAGCCGATCGCGGGCGAGGGCGGGTTCATCGAGCCGGCCAAGGGCTTCCTGCCGCGGATGGCGCGGTTCGCCAAGGACAACGGGATCGTGTTCGTCGCGGACGAGATCCAGACCGGCTTCTGCCGCACCGGCCAGTGGTTCGCCTGCGAGGACGAGGGCGTGGTGCCGGACCTGATCACCACCGCCAAGGGCATCGCCGGCGGGCTCCCGCTGGCCGCGGTGACCGGCCGCGCCGAGATCATGGACGCGGCCCACACGGGCGGGCTCGGCGGCACCTACGGCGGCAACCCGGTCGCGTGCGCGGCGGCGCTGGGCGCGATCGAGACCATGCGGGAGCTGGACCTGCCGGCCAGGGCGCGGCGGATCGGGGAGATCATGACGCCCCGGCTGCACGCGATGCGGGAGAAGTTCCCGGTGATCGGCGAGGTCCGCGGGCGCGGCGCCATGATCGCGATCGAACTGGTCCGCCCCGGCACCAAGGAGCCGGACGCGGCCGTGACCTCGGCCGTGGCCAAGGCGTGCCACGCGGCGGGCCTGATCGTCCTCACCTGCGGGACGTACGGGAACGTGTTGCGCTTCCTCCCGCCGCTCGTCATCGGCGAGGATCTGCTGAACGAGGGCCTCGACATCCTGGAGGAGGCCCTGGCCGGGGTGTGACACCGGCACTGCCGCGGCCGGAGACGGGGGCGTGAAGAAGGTGTGCGGGCCTGATGGCGGACGGGTGATCAGCGGTCCTGGCAGCGCTTTCCTGCCGTACCGTTTTCGACGAACACCCCGCACGTGGCGGACTCCCCAGAAAGCCACGGGCGACAACGCGCCGGTGAATCCCCATCACCGGCACGGCAGTGCCCTCGCGCACGAACACGCCGGGTCCGAGGCTGGCCCCGGCGAATCTCGCCGATCCGTCGGCCGTTCGTTCCACACCCCCCGGGACGGACGGTTCGGCGATCGCCCTGGTCGCCCCGGAACTCTCCCCCCTGTTCCGGGGCGGCTGACTTTTCTGTACGCGACCGCCGCCGTCGGCCTGGTCCTGTTCGCCCTTCTGACGTGGCAGGTCACCTCCCACGGCCCGCTGATCCGCCCCGACCGCCGGCTCCTGCGCGCCGTCCTGGCCGCGGCCGCCCGGCACGGCGGCGCGAGCACCCCCGCGCACGACCTGTGCAAGCTCGGAAACATCCAGGTCGCGGTGCCGGTGCTGGTGGCGGCGGTGGCCGCCGCCGCGTGGCTCGGGCTCCGCGCGGGCCTGGCCCGCTGGTGGCTGCCGCCACTGGCCGGCGCGGTGGTGATGGCCGTCCTCCCCCTGGTCGTCACCACGGTGAAGACCGCCGTGCACCGCCCCCCGCCGGGCCTGACCCGCCCGGACCCCAGCGGCTACGGCTACTTCCCCTCCGGCCACACCGCGACCTCGTCGGTGGCCTACGGGGCCGCCCTGCTGCTGGTGCTGCCGTGGCTGGGCCGCGCGGTGCTGCGCCGGGTACTGGTCGCGGGCACCTCGCTGCTGATCGCCGCCGTGGGCGCGGCCCTGGTGTGGTGCGACTACCACTGGCCGCTGGACGTGCTGGGGAGCTGGTGCCTGGCGGCGGTCCTGCTGCCGTGGGTGGCGGCGGCCAACACGGTGTCCCGCCGGTCACCGTAGGGCGGCCGCCCTCACCCGTTCGTCGGGAAGCCGAGGTCGATGCCGCCGCGAGGGCCCTGCCCGCCGGGGCCCGGGGACGGCTCGGGCCAGCGCTGGGTGACCGTCTTGGCGCGGGTGAAGAACTTCACGCCGTCCTCGCCGTAGGCGTGCGTGTCGCCGAACAGGGAGGACTTCCAGCCGCCGAAGGAGTAGTAGGCGACGGGTACGGGGATCGGCACGTTGACGCCGACCATGCCGACCTCGACCTCGTGCCGGAAGCGCCGGGCGGCGCCGCCGTCGCGCGTGAAGACCGCGGTGCCGTTGCCGTACGGGTTGGCGTTGATCAGGGCGAGCCCGTCGTCGTAGGAGGGCACGCGCACGACCGACAGCACCGGGCCGAAGATCTCGTCGTCGTAGACGGACATGCCCGGGCGGACCCGGTCGAAGAGGGTGGGGCCCAGCCAGAAGCCGTCGGCGCCGGTGTCGCCGGTGACCGGGTGCCCGCGGCCGTCGACGGCGAGTTCGGCGCCCTCCGCGACACCCGCGTCGAGGTACGAGGTGACCTTGTCGCGGTGGGCGCCGGTGACCAGCGGCCCCATCTCGGAGGCGGGCGCACTGCCGGGACCGACGGTCAGCGACGCCATCCGGCGCTTGATCCGCGTCACCAGCTCGTCGCCGACCGGGTCGACGGCGACGAGCACGGACACGGCCATGCAGCGCTCGCCTGCCGCTCCGAAGCCGGCGTTCACGGCCGCGTCGGCGGCCAGGTCCAGGTCGGCGTCGGGCAGGACCAGCATGTGGTTCTTGGCGCCGCCCAGCGCCTGGACCCGCTTGCCGTGGCGGGTGCCCGTCTCGTACACGTGCCGGGCGACCGGGGTGGAGCCGACGAAGGAGACCGCCTTGATGTCGGGGTGCTCCAGCAGCCTGTCGACGGCCGCCTTGTCGCCGTGGACGACGTTGAAGACGCCGTCGGGCAGGCCCGCCTCGCGCCACAGGGCGGCCAGGAAGTTGGCTGCGGACGGATCCTTCTCCGACGGTTTGACCACCACCGTGTTGCCGGCCGCGACGGCCAGCGGGAAGAACCACATCGGCACCATCGCCGGGAAGTTGAACGGTGAGATCACCGCGACCGGCCCGAGGGGCTGGCGGACCGAGTAGACGTCGACGCCGGTGGAGGCCTGCTCGGTGAAGCCGCCCTTGAGCAGGTGCGGGATGCCGCACGCGTACTCGACGACCTCCTGGCCGCGGGCGACCTCACCGAGCGCGTCGGAGTGGACCTTGCCGTGTTCGGAGACGATGATCGCGGCGAGTTCCTCGCGCCGGGCGTTGAGCAGCTCGCGGAACGCGAACAGCACGCCGGCCCGCTTGGCGACCGAGGTGCTCCGCCAGTCCCGGAAGGCCGCGAGGGCGGCGCCGACGGCCTGGTCGACGACGGCGGAGTCGGCGAAGTCCACCTGCCCGGTGACTTTGCCGGTGGCCGGGTCGTACACGTCGCCGCGGCGCTCGGCGCCGCCGCTCCAGGGCCGGCCGGCGATCCAGTGGGTGATGCGGGTGCTCGTCACGATCCGACCCTTTCGTCGTCTCCTGCGGCCAGTGTCACCACGCCGGGCGCCGGGTCACAAGCTCGCCGCCCCGGCGGCGGCCGACCCTGTTTTTCGGACCACCGCCGTCGGCCGCCGGCGTCAGCCGCCGCCGGCCAGCAGGGCCACCGCCTCGTGCATGGCCAGCTCCAGCACGACCGGGTCGGTCAGGTGCCCGGTGCCGTCCGGCGGGACGAGCCAGCGGACCTTCCCCGCCGGCCGCCCGGGGTACGGCACCACGATCCATGTCCCGCGCCCCGCCGCGCGCACCCCCGTACCCAACCACCCGGCCGCTGTCCCGGGCGGCACGAAGAACCCCGTCCTGGCGTCCCCGGAGTCCGCCAGCACCGGGCCCGGACGGTCCGGCAGCAGCGTCAGCACGTCCAGGGCGCGGCTGCCCAGCGCGCCGGGCAGGATCAGCACGTCCCACACCCGCCCGGCGGGCAGCAGCGTGACCCCGTGGGGGCTGCGCTCCCATTCCCACCGGCACCCCTGCGGATCGGCTGCCGCCGACACCAGCCACTCCACCGCGCCCCCCGTCCCGCCCATGCCACCCATGCCACCCATGCCGCCGATCCCCCCCATGCCGCCCATACCGGGCCCTCCGTTCGCGAAGTGATGCCCGCGTTCACGGAGGAGAGGGCCGCGCGCCGGATCGGTGACGCGACTTCTCACCCGAATACCCGACTATCAAAGTGACGTGCGTCACATCGTGCTCGCGGTCATGACCTTGCGGCCGAGCCGGCGAAGGCGCACGTAGCGGCCCGCGCGGTGCTGCTGGTCCCGCACCGTGAGCCCGGCGTGACCGAGGACACGCCGCCACCGGAGTACCAGCGCGTCTCGCCGTCATGCGGGGAGCGGGCGGCTCGCCCGAGCCACCTGTCAGGCGGGGGACCCGGTGTCACTGGGCCGGACCAGCCCGGATTCGTAGGCGTGGACAACGGCTTGGACTCGGTCACGAAGTCCCAGCTTGGCCAGTACCCGGCTGACATGGGTCTTGACGGTGCCTTCGGTCAGGTGGAGGCGGCCGCCGATCTCAGCGTTGGACAGACCACGGGCTATGAGCACGAGCACTTCGGTCTCCCGCTCGGTCAGTGGGTTCGGGCCACCGCCGGGGTCGGTCCGCGCGGGCGCGGTCGCCACGTACCGTTCCAAAAGCCGGCGGGTCACGCTGGGTGCCGCGACCGCGTCGCCGCGGGCCACGGCCCGGACGGCCGAGAGCAGTTCAGGCGCGAGGGTGTCCTTGAGCAGGAACCCGCTGGCGCCGGCGAGAAGTCCGGCGTAGACGTACTCGTCCAGGTCGAAGGTGGTCAGAACCAGCACGCGGGTCCGCGCCGCGGCCATGTCCCGGCAGATCCGGCGGGTCGCTTCGACTCCGTCGACCTCGGGCATGCGGATGTCCATCAGCACGACGTCCGGGCGAAGTTCGGCGGTCATGGCGACGGCCTGCGCGCCGTCGCCGGCTTCGCCGACCACCCGCATGTCGGGTGCCCGTTCCAGGATCAGTCGGAAGCCGGTCCGGACCAGCGCCTGGTCGTCGACGATCAGGATGCTGATCATGTGCGCTGGTCCTGGAGGCCGGATTCCGGAACGCCCGCGCGATCGCCAGGTGCGTGCGCCCGGTCGGCCCCATGCGCCGCCAGGACGGGCCTGTGGATCGGAAGGGCAGCCCGTACGACGAAACCGCCGTGCAGACCCGGCCCCGCCGTGAAGGTCCCGCCGAGCAACCTGGCGCGTTCCCGCATTCCGCGCAGACCGTGGGCGCCGCTGCGGTTCATGTCGCCTACGCCGATGGGCCGGTCGGCGCCATCGAGTTCGCCCGCGGCCGGCTGCGGTCCGCGACCGTCGTCGCGGATCTCGACGCAGACCTTGGTCGGGCCGTAGGCGACGAGGACGTCCGCCACGGCACCGGCCCCAGCGTGCTTGATGGTGTTCGTCAGGGCCTCCTGGACGATCCGGTACGCCGACAGGTCCACCGCCGCCGGCAGTTCGGCGGGGCTGCCCTCGATACGCAGCCGCACCTGCGTGCCCGCTTGGCTCAGCCGGTCCAGCAGCGCGGGGAGCCGAACCAGTCCGGGCGGCGGGCGCCAGTCGTCGCCGTCCTCGCCCATCGCGGCCCGCTCACCCGGCCCGCTCGTCGCGGCCAGCACCCGGCGCATGTCGGCGAGTGAGTCGCGGCCGATCGTGACGACCGCCTCCAGCGCGGCCCTGGTCTCGGCGGGGTCGTCGTCGAGCGCGGCGGCTGCTCCCTGGGCCTGGATCACGATGACGGACAGGCCGTGCGCGACGACATCGTGAATCTCGCGGCTGATCCTGGCGCGTTCGGCGGCGACGGCGAGGGCCGCCCGCTGGTCGCGTTCGCGTTCCAGATCCTGTGCGCGCTGGTGGAGCTGACCCAGATACGCGCGGCGGTTGCGGGCGCCATAGCCGGTCGACCAGGCGGCCGCAAGCGCGAGGCCGTACACGGACACGGTGTTCCAGCCGTTCGCCGAGGGATCGCGCCGCTGGGTACTGACGTCGACCGGGCCGCCGGCGACCTCCTCGGCCTCGGGATGGGGCCGGTGGAAGACCTGGACCACGGTCATGGGCAGGCCCGGAGCCAGCCGTCCGTGGCTCGCGTAGTACGCGCTCCACCCAGCGACCAGAGCGATCAGTACAGCCAGCGCCGCCACCGACACCGCCCGGCCCCGGTGGGCGGCGACCGCGCACAGCAGGACCAGCACGCCGGTGTCGACGACCATGAGGGGCACCGCCAGGACGACATGCACCACGGTGGCAGCCGTGCAGACGGCCAACATCGTCACCGGAAGGCGTCTGCGGAACGTGACGGCGGCCAGCACGGCCGCGGTGGCCGTCCACCACAGCCAGACCACGGCCGGCCCCCGCACCGCACCGTCGACCGGCCCGGCGGACGCCGCGGTCACGACCGCTCGCGGGTCGTTCACCACGAGGCACACCGCGAACAGCACACAGGCCAGTGCCGCGTCCCCCGTGACCTGCGTGGGCACGATGGCCCGCACGACAGCGCCCACGCCTGTCCGCTCCGCGGCCCCGCGCTCCGGTCCGCGGAGCACAGCCGCCGGTTGCATCCTCATGATTCCGGGAGTCTACGGACCGCCCGGCGGCAGCGCGTCTGTCGTAAGACGCAGGCGGCCGACGGCGTACGACTCGCGACAGACCCGATGATGTGACCCAGGGCAGACGCGCCCGCAGCACCCCGCGCAGCAAGGTGATCGCATGACACAACGTGATCTCCTTCCCGATGGGCACCGCAGGCGCCGGGTGGGCCGCCGCTCCATACTCGGGCTGCTCGGTGCCGTCCCCCTCACAGCCGGCCGTGCCTGGGTCGCCGCCGCCACGCGCGGGACGACCGGTCCGGACGGCTCCGCCCCGGCGGCAGGCACCGGTGGCCTTCCGCCGTCGGGCCCGATACCGCCGGGGCTGCGGCCCGGTGGCGAATTCGACCGGCTCATCGCGCGGCTCGCCCAGGACGACACCTTCTCCGGAACCGTGCTCCTGATGCACCGCGACAGCCCGGTGCTGGCGCGGTCCTACGGTATGGCCGACAAGAAGCGGGCCATTCCCAACGGGCCCGACACCATCTTCTGCCTCGGTTCGATCACCAAGATCTTCACCGCCGTCGCCGTCGCCCAGCTCGCTCAGCAGGGCAAGATCGCGTACACCGCGACCCTGGGCACGTACCTGGACGGCTTCCCGGCGGACATCGCCGGCAGCGTCATGATCCACCACATGCTCACCCACACCTCCGGGATGGGCGACTACACGCAGCTCCCGGGGTTCTTCGAAGTGTCGTTCACCTGGACCAGCCCCGAGCAGGTAATGGACGGGACCCTGGAGTTCATCCGGAAGGCTCCGCTGGCCTTCGTCCCGGGCACCAGGGGGCAGTACAGCAACTCCGCTTACCACGTCCTGGGTGCCATCGTCGCGAAGGTCTCCGGCCAGTCCTACTACGATTACGTCCGCGACCACGTCTTCGGCCCGGCCGGCATGACCGCCTCGGACTTCTACACCGCGTCCCAGTGGCGGGACGACCGGCGCATCGCCCACCCGTACACCTCGCAGAACCAGCCCTCCGGGCAACGTGTCGACGCCCTTGACGGCCCGTTCTCCTATATCGGCTCCCCCGCGGGGAACGCCCTGGCGAGCGCACCGGACCTGGTCCGCTTCAAGCGCGCCCTGCTGAGCCACAAGCTGCTCGACCCCGTCCACACAGAGCTCACTCTCAGCCCCAAGGTGCCCAGGCCGCCGATACCCGCCCAGTCGGGCGCTCCCGTCCAGTTCCCCTTCGACTCGTACGCGACCACCACCGACATCGTCAACGGCCACTGGGCCGTCGGCCACAGCGGAGCGGCGCCCGGTGTCTGGACCAACCTTGACTGGTTCCCGGACCTGGACTGGACGGCGGTCTTCCTCTCCAACTACGACATGCCCGGCCCCACCCCCGGCGCCGGCCCCGCGGCCACAGCCCGCGCTCTTGTCACCCAGCAGTAGCTGCCCTGCTGCGCTTTCGCCGGCTCGGCCGCCGTCTCCGCGACGAGTTGCTCGGCCATCCGTTGCCCGACCCGTTCCGCGATGGCGAGTTCGTCCCGCCCGGCTCGCACCTGCTCAAGCTGCTTGACCAGCCGGTTTTCCAGTGTGTCCGGCTCCGCTCGTCGCACCGCGATCCGTTCCGCGATCTCGGACTCCACCATGGACCGGATCGTGGGCGGCACCGGGCCGGCGACGCGGAAGAACCAGCGAAACCGGCCGGCTCGCCCCGTCGGATGATCAAGACCGCGGACTCTCGCCCGCGATCAGCACGAGCATGCCCATGGACCGTCACGCCGGCCCCTCCGACAAGGCACGTTCGAAGACGGCGAAGGATCAGTGAAGAAACCGCCGAAAGGCGTAGGTGCGTCAATGCGAGGAGTGACAGGGTTACTTGGGCGGCGGGAATCACTGAGCGGGGGAGCCGCTCCGGCACCGCCGGCCGGAGGGACAGGACAACACATGACGGACCTGAAAGTTCCGCCGCAAGGCGATTTCAAGAGCTACGCCGGGCTGATGGACAAGCAGGCGGGGCACTTCAAGGAACTCGACAACTGGGTCACCGCCCACTGCCACGACGCCTCGGACCTGGACGGCCTGCTCGTCCTCCCGATCCAGGAACTGGCCCCGAAGATAGCGTCGGCGTTCAGCGGCAAGCTCTCCCAGTGCGCGACGGGCATGAGCGGCGTGGCGGGCAAGGCCCGCGAAACCGCCACGGACTACGCCGACAACGAGCACGCCACCGCCCACAGCTTCGCCGGCATCTACGGCACGGCCCTCCCCGGCTTCCCCGACATCGGCACCGTCCCCGGCCTGCAGCACCTGGGCGATTTCACGGACGAGTCCCCGGGGCTCAAGGCGGGCGACCTGGACGAGGCAGGAGACGTCACGGCGAAGAACATCGAGACCCAGCTCAAGCTGCTCGGTTTCGGCTCCGACCCGGGCTCCAAGGGCGTCCAGGCGGCTACCGGAATCACCTCGGGCACGCCCGGCATCAAGGGCACGGGCAACCTCAGCGGCAAGATCCTCGGCATGGCCGACGGCATCTTCAAGCACTTCACCGGCGAGAGCCTGGTCGAGCTCCTCTTCAAACCGATCACCGGGAACTACGGCCGGCTGAAGGTCCTTCAGGAGGCGTACGACCAGCTCGGCGACGGCATCTACACGGTGACCGGCACCTGCCGGAAGGGCTCGGTGCGGCTCGGCGGCGAGTGGACCGGCGACGCCGCCACCGCCTTCGACTCGCTGATGTTCCGCTGGACGATGGGCGAGGGCGGGATCGGCGACGCGGCCAAGGTCGTGGCGGGCGTGTTCAAGGACGGCTACTACGCCGTGTGCGCCCTGGTGCAGGCCGCCCTGCAGGCCATCACCCGCCTCATCAACGACGAACTGAAGCAGCTCGTCGAGACCGCGGAAGGCGACGCGGCCATCGAGGCGGTCGGCGGCGGCCCGGAGGACCCGGTCGCCGACATCGTGGCCGGCCTGTGGACCATGTACAAGATCTACCGGATCGTCAAGGGGATCATCTCCGCGATCAAGGCGATCCACGCGATCTACGAAAAGATCAAGACGGCCGTGTCGAAGATCATCTCGGACGTCGAGGCCGTGATCAAGTCGTTCTCCCAGCCGCTGGACATCCAGGGGCAGATCAACAGCCTGCTCGACCAGGAGCGGCAGAAGGGTTTCGAGTTCGAGAAGACCGGCGGATGGGACCCGAAGCTGGGTGCCGCCCGGATTGCTGTTCTGCCGTCCCCCTGACGGCTGGAAGGACGAACGACCGTGAGCAATTACCACTCCCACTCGCACTCCGGCGGCCCGGGCGGCCCGGGCGGCCCGGCCGACGACGAGGACGTCCCCGGACCCAGCGAGCGGTTCCTGGCCGCCATGGCACTGGCCGAGACGCCCGAGCAGCAGGCCGCCGCCAAGGAGATCTACCGGCGCCTGGAGGAGGGCGCGGAGGTCGACGACATCAAGGATCTGATCGAGCGGCAGATGCGGATCGTCGTCGCCCAGCGCAACGGCCGGCCGGTCGCCGCGGCGGACGACCCGGGCCCCGGCGGGCCGGCAGGAGTCGTGGGCGGCGGGGGCCGGCGGCGGGACACCCGGGACAACGGTCCGGTCGGCGGATTGGGCACGCGCGCCGAGGAGGACGGCCGTGGCTGGTGACGAGGCGGCCGAACTCCAGTCGCTCACCTCGTTCAGCGCGGAGGTCACGCTCAGCAGCGAGCGGACCACCCTGGACATCCGGACCGCCGACGGTTCGCCGCCGGTGGCCCGGATGACCAAGGCCGGCGCATTGCGCCAACGGGCCGCGTACGAGCTGTTCACGGGCCCGGACCTGAAGACAGCCGCCGGGACGCTGTCCGCGAGCGGTGCCCTCGACGCCGGTGGCGCGCCGGTCGGCATCGTGAACCTCAGCGGTGGCCGGAAGGCCGACAGCGAGATCCACCCGCTCAGCGGCGGCCTGACCACGTACGCCTCGGACAACCCCACCAAGTGGCGCGTCGTGCAGCCGGGCCTCCCGCCGCTGGTGGCCGAGGGCACGGACCCGGGGGCGCGGCTGAGCTACAACAAGGTCACCGACGCGATGGACCGCCTCGGCTTCGGCGTCAAGGTGCCGGACTACCTGGCGCCGATGACCTTCCGGTTCAGCGCGGCCGGCTGCGCGGGCTTCACCGTCACCCTCACCTCCCGCAAGTCCCGGCTCGACGTCACCGTCCACGATCCGCGCGTGGACCGCCGGTTGATCCTGAGCTGCCTGGCCGCGCTCGCCCTGAAGGTCATGGAGACACCGCGCCGGGAAGCCACGGAGGCGGGTTCCCTCTTCCGGCGCCTGCGCAAGGCGTAACCCTTTCGAGTGCGGGCGCGGGCCGCGAAAACCCCACCGGCCCCGGCCCACGCCCGCACCCCCACCGGCTCCCCGCCAACCGCCCTCCCTCGTCCGGTCACCATATGTGCTTCCATCAACACACTGAGCGACAGCAGCAGTTGTACGGGGTGGTGGGAGCACCACCGGCGGACAGGTGAAGGGGAGGCATGACCGGCAAGCTGAAGGTTCCGCCCGGGGGAGACTTCGACAGCTACGCGAGCCTGATGGACACCCAGGCCGCCCACTTCAAGGAACTCGGCAACTGGGTCACCGCCCACTGCCACGACGCCTCGGACCTCGACGGCCTGCTCGTCCGCCCGATCCGCGACCTCGTCCCACGCCTGGCCGCGGAGTTCAGCGCCAGACTTGAGCGGTGCTCGTCCGGCATGGCGGGCGTGGCCGCCAAAGCCCGCGCGACCGCCACCGACTACGCCACCCACGAACACCTCACCACCCGCACCTTCACCCACCTCTACGGCACCCCCCTCCCCCACTTCCCCGACCTCGCCACCATCCCCGGCTTCCGCCACCTGGGCGACTTCACCGACGAACCCCCCGACCTGAACCCCAAGCACCTGGACCCGGCGGGAGACGCGACAGCGAGGAACATCGCTTTGCAGCTCACCATGCTGGGCCACGGCACGGACGAGGGGTCAGCGGGGCTGCAACGGGAGCGCAGGCTCAGGGGGTGGGTTGAAGCCGGCCGAACCCCGATGAACGCAGGGGCCACGGTCGGCAATTACAGCGGCAGGATTCTGGGAATGGCCGACGACCTCTTCCATCATTTCACCGGCCACAGTCTCGTGGAACTCCTGATCAAACCTATCACCGGGAATTACGGCCGCTTGCAGTATCTGCAGGAGTCGTACAGCCAACTGGCGAGCGGAATTTACACAGTGACTGGCACGTCCCGTAAGGGATCCGTGCGCCTCGGCGGAGAGTGGTCCGGCCAGGCCGGTACAGCCTTCGACTCGCTCATGTTCCGCTGGACCATGGGTTCTGGCGGACTCGGTGACGCAGCCCAAGTCGTGTCAGATCTGCTGCGTGATGGCTTTTACGCCATCTCAGGGCTCGTTGAGGCAGCCCTGCAGGCTGTTACGCGCCTCATCAACAAGGAAGCCCACGAATTGGTCAAGACCGTCGAGGGCGACGAGGTCATCGAGGCGGTCGGCGGTGGCCCCGAGGACCCCGTGGTGGATGTGGTGGCCGGTCTGTGGACCATGTGGAAGATCCACAAAATCATCAAGGGGATCATCTTCGGCATCAAGGAGATCCACAAGATCTTCGGGCAGATCAGGGCGGCCGTCTCCAAGGTCGAGACGGATATCACTTCCGTGATCAACACCTTCGCGCGGTTCCACGTCTACAACCAGGTCGAGAGCCTTCTCGACCAGGAGCGCCAATGGGGCTTCGAGTTCGAAAAAGTCGGCGCCTGGGACCCTCGGCAGGGAGCGGCCCGGATGTCCATGCTCCCGACCCCTTGACAAGCAGGAAGACAATCAACCATGAATGATTATCACCCCGATCGCACAAGTGAGACCTTTCACGCGGAAGATGCCCCCGAAATGTCAGAGCGATTCAGAACCGCAATGCTGATGGCTCAGACCCCTGAACAGCAGGCGATCGCCCGCGAGATCTACCGGCGCCTTGAAGGAGGGGCTGAAGTCGAGGACATCAAGCACCTGCTCGAAGAGGAATTGCGTATTGTCACAGCCCAGCGTGGTCAACGCGTGGTGAGTCGGACGATCGGGTCACATACTTCGTTCTCCCCCGCAGCAATGGTCGGCTTCAGCCGATCCTCGAACATGCAGGGCACTTCGGCGGTCAACGGTCTTGGCGCCCGCTCCGCGGAGGAACACCATGGCTGACGAGGAAGCCGCCGGGCTGGAGGCGTTGACGTCGTTCAGTACCGCATTCACATTGCACTTCAACCGGACCATCGCGGACATCCTCTGGTCCGACGGACAGCCACCGGTGGCCCGGATGGTCAAGGTAGGCCCGTTGCGCAAGCGCTCGTCCTACCAACTGCTCACCGGAACCGGGCTGCAGACACTAGCGGGCACACTGACCGAGACTGGTGCCGTCGATGCCGACGACGTACCGATCGGCATCGTTAACACCACTGCCGGCGCGAGGGCCGACTCCGACATCCACCCGCTGACCGGTGGTATGAGGGCTGGAGTCTCCACTGCTCCCACGACGTGGCGCGTAGTCCAGCAGGGGCTGCCTCCGCTGGTCGGAAGAGCCGCCGACGAGGAAACGGAGCGAGCATTCCGACCGGTGAACAAGGCCGTGGAGCTCATCGGCGAGTTCATCCCGGTGTGGGTTCCAGTGCGCGGTCGCCATTTGCTCCTTCAGTACAGCGCTCCCGATTGTGAAGGCTTCACGGTAGGCGTGGACGGCCCGAAGGCGGAGCACATGACCGTCACCGTCCACGACCCCCGGGTGGATCGGCGGCTCGTTCTGGCGTGCCTGGCTGCGCTCGCGCTCAAGCTGGTGTGGACCTGGAAAGGGGAAGCCATCGACGCCGCCTACACGCTCGGGGTGCGGAGCCGGCGCAAGGCGTGACGGGCGGGGGGTGGGCGGGGTGGGCGGGCGTCTACGATGAATCCGCACCCGTACCGGACGAAGGACGCAGCATGCCCGACATCGCACCCGGCCAGGCGGCCGCCGCCCGTGGCGGGCTCGACGCATTCATCGCGGGTCTGCCGAAGGCCGAGCTGCATGTGCACCACGTGGGTTCGGCGTCGCCGCGGATCGTGGCCGAGCTGGCGGCCCGGCACCCGGGATCCAAGGTTCCGGCGGACCCGTCGGCGCTCGCGGACTTCTTCACCTTCCGGGACTTCGCGCACTTCATCGAGGTGTACCTGGCGGTGGTGGACCTGATCCGCGACGCCGAGGACGTACGGCTGCTGACCTTCGAGGTGGCCAGGGACCTGGCCCGGCAGAACGTGCGGTACGCCGAGCTGACCGTCACTCCGTACAGCTCGACGCGGCGCGGCATTCCCGGTGAGGCGTTCATGGAGGCGATAGAGGACGCCCGCAAGGCGGCGGAGGCGGAGCTCGGGGTGACGCTGCGCTGGTGTTTCGACATCCCGGGCGAGGCCGGCCTGGTCTCGGCCGAGGAGACGACGCGGCTGGCGCTGGACCTGCAGCCGGACGGCCTGGTGTCGTTCGGGCTGGGCGGACCGGAGATAGGGGTGCCCCGGCCGCAGTTCAAGCCGTATTTCGACCGGGCGCGGGCGGCCGGTCTGCACAGCGTGCCGCACGCGGGCGAGACCACCGGTCCGCAGACCGTGTGGGACGCGATCAACGAGCTGGGCGCCGAGCGCATCGGCCACGGCACCAGCTCCGCCCAGGACCCGCGGCTGCTGGCCCACCTCGCCGAGCACCGCATCCCGCTGGAGGTGTGCCCGACCTCCAACATCGCCACCCGTGCCGTGGCCGCCCTGGAGGAGCACCCGATCACCGCCTTCGTGGAGGCGGGCGTGCTGGTCACCGTCAACAGCGACGACCCGCCGATGTTCGGCACGGATCTCAATACGGAGTACGAGGTCGCGGCCCGGCTGCTCGGCCTCGATCCGGCGGGGGTGGCGGCCCTCGCCAAGAACGCGGTCGAGGTGTCCTTCATGGACACGGCCGGCAAGGCGCGGCTGACCGCCGAGATCGACGCCTACACGGCGGCCTGGGGCTGACGGGGGTGGCGCTCGCCGTCGCCCATCGCGGCGATCCGTACCACTTCCGGGAGAACACTCTGCCCTCGGTGCGTTCGGCCCTGCGCAAGGGCGCCGATGTGGTGGAGGTCGACGTGAAGGTGACGCGCGACGGGGTGCCGGTGCTGCTGCACGACCCGACGCTGGAGCGGCTGTGGGGGTACGACGCGCCGGTCGCCGCCCTTACCGCCGGGGACGTGCGCGACTTGACGGGTGACGGGGTGCCGACGCTGGCGGAGGGCCTGGCGGAGCTGCGCGGCTTCCCGGGGTCCGCGGAGCCGCTTCCGGACCGGGACGGGGATCCGGCGGACGCGCCCGCCGCTCCCCGCATGTTGATCGACCTTACGGCGGCGGATCAGGCCGCGCCCTCAGTGGCCGCCGTCCGCGAGGCCGGTGTCGCCGACCGCGTGTATTACTGCGGGGAGTTGCCCGCCATGCTGGCGGTCCGCGCGCTCGACCCGGGGGCCGAGATCGCCATGACCTGGAAGACCTCGCGCCGCCCCTCCCGCGCGCTCATCGACGAGGTCGAACCGCGCTGGCTCAACCTCCGCTTCGGCCTTGTCGACCGCCCCACCGTCGCCTTCGCCCGCGACCACGGCCTCATGGTCGCGGCCTGGACAGCGGACTGGGGACGGTCCATGTCCCGCCTGCTGGAACTCGGCGTGGACGCGGTGACCACCAACCGCTTGGACGCGCTGCAGCGGATCCTGACGGCACGCCGCCTCAGGCGGTGAACTCCTCGGTGCTGATGCTCAGTCCGACCACCGTGTTCGACATGTCCACCGGCAGGCCGAAGGTGACTATGACCTCCGCCCGGTAGTCGCCGTCCTTCGGGTCCAGGTACAGGTGGCAGCGCCCCGTGCAGGGGTCGGCGATGAGGTAGACGGGTACGTCGACCTCCGCGTAGACGCCCTTCTTTGGACCGTAGTCGTTGTGGGCCGTCGGCTTCGAGATCACCTCAAGGACGAACTCGATGTCGTGGCAGGAGTAGTAGCCCTTGTCGTCCGGCTTGGCGTCCTCCTTGAGTGCCGCGAGGTCCGGGCAGAACCCGTTCAGCTCCCCGGGGAAGTGGTACAGGACGTCGGACGTCAGCCGCTTCCTCGCATACCGGGCACGGAGCTGCTCGGCCACATCGAAAATGATGTCCCAGTGCGTCTTGCGCTTCGGCGACATGAAAATTGTCCCCCCGACGATCTCGACCTTGTAGCCCTCGGGGACAGGCATCCGCTCCAGACGGTCGAACAGTTCGTCCAGAGTCTGCTCATCGCTCTCGGCCATTTCGATCCTGTCGGTCAGCATCGCGGTCACGGCCGTGCTCCTCCCCGCCGCGCGCGGCGCGCGGCCGTGTGGTTCAACGACACGCGCCGCACTCGGTTACGGTCCGTGTCGCACACACGCGCCACGGCCCCGGCGCGTGTTCGAGAACGCCGGGGCCGTCGTGCCGCACAAGGAGGCGGACGCTCACCCGTCCAGGGACGTCATCACGTGCTTGACGCGGGTGTAGTCCTCGAAGCCGTAGCCGGACAGGTCCTTGCCGTAGCCCGACTGCTTGAAGCCGCCGTGGGGCATCTCGGCGACCAGGGGGATGTGGGTGTTGATCCAGACGCAGCCGAAGTCCAGGCGCTTGGACATGCGCATGGCACGGGCGTGGTCCTTGGTCCACACCGAGGAGGCGAGGGCGTAGTCGACGCCGTTGGCCCACTCGACGGCCTGGTCCTCGTCGGTGAAGGACTGGACGGTGATGACCGGGCCGAACACCTCGCGCTGGATGATCTCGTCGTCCTGGCGCAGCCCGGAGACGACGGTGGGGGCGAAGAAGAAGCCGGTCCCGCCGACCCGGTGGCCGCCGGTCTCGATCTTGGCGTGCGCGGGCAGCCGCTCCAGGAAGCCGGTGACCTGGGCGAGCTGGTTGGCGTTGTTGAGCGGACCGTAGAGCACGTCCTCGTCGTCGGGCAGGCCGGTCTTGGTGGCGGCCGCCGCCTTGGTGAGGGCGGCGGTGAACTCCTCGTGGATCGACTCGTGCACCAGGACGCGGGTGGCCGCCGTGCAGTCCTGGCCGGCGTTGAAGAACCCGGCGACCGTGATGTCCTCGACCGCCTTCGGGATGTCGACGTCGGCGAAGACGACGACCGGCGCCTTGCCGCCGAGCTCCAGGTGGACCCGCTTGAGGTCCTTGGCTGCGGATCCGGCGACCTCCATGCCGGCCCGGACCGAGCCGGTGATGGACGCCATGGCGGGCACCGGGTGCTCGACCATCAGGCGGCCCGTGTCCCGGTCGCCGCAGATGACATTGAAGACGCCCTTGGGGAGGATCTCACCGATGATCTCGGCGAGCAGCACCGTGGAGGCGGGGGTGGTGTCGGACGGCTTGAGGACCACCGTGTTGCCCGCGGCGATGGCGGGCGCGAACTTCCACACGGCCATCATCATGGGGTAGTTCCAGGGCGCCACCTGGGCGCACACCCCGACCGGCTCCCTGCGCACCAGGGATGTCATGCCCTCCATGTACTCGCCGGCGGAGCGCCCCTCCAGCATCCTCGCGGCGCCCGCGAAGAAGCGGATCTGGTCGACCATCGGCGGGATCTCCTCGCTCGCGGTCAGGCCGAGCGGCTTCCCGGTGTTCTCGCTCTCCACGGCGACGAGTTCGGCGGCCCGCGCCTCCACGGCGTCGGCGATCCTCAGCAGCGCCTTCTGCCGCTCGGAGGGGGTGGTGTCGCGCCAGCCGGGGAACGCCGCCTTGGCCGCGGCCATCGCCGCGTCCACGTCGGCCCGGCCGGACAGCGGTGCCTTCGCGTACGCCTGGCCCGTCACCGGGTTGATCACCTCGGTGGTGCGTCCGTCGGCGGCGTCGCGGAACTCTCCGTCGACGTAGTTGCGAAGAGTACGGAGTTCGGTCACGGCGCTTCTCCCTGGTCCTACGAGTCGGTCCGAGTCGGTGCTGCCGGCCGGTGCCGCGAGGGGTGTCCGCGCGCCCGTGCCGCCAGTGCTGTCCGCGAGCCCGTGCCGCGGCCCGGTGTCCACTGGGTGAGACGTTCCCAGCTTAACCGCAGGACCGGACGCCGTGGCGAAGGCGATCGGCGGTGCCGGCGTCGCCGTTCGCGACGGTCCGTCCTTCGCCATGGGCCGTCCCTGGGAACGGGCCGCCGTTCGCAACGGGCCGCCGCATCGAACAGGCCGTCGTTCAGAACAGGCTGTTCATGGCGGCGCGCACCTCGGCGAGGGTGCGCTCGGCGATGGCCGTGGCGCGCTCGTTGCCCTCGCGTACGATCCGGCGCAGGTAGGCGCGGTCCTGGGCGTACTCCTGCCGGCGGGCCCGGATCGGGGCCAGGTAGTCGTTGACCGCCTCGGTCACGGTCCGCTTCAGCGCGGCCGCTCCCGCGGAGCCGATGTCGGCGGCGACCTCCTCGGGGGTCCGGCCCTGGCACAGGGCCGCCAGGAGGAGGAGGGAGGAGACCTCGGGGCGGGTGGCCGGGTCGTAGGCGATACGGCGCTCGGCGTCGGTCCTGGCCCCCTTGATCAGGCGGGCGGTCTCGTCGGCGTCGGCGGCGAGGGTGATGGCGTTGCCCCGGCTCTTGCTCATCTTGCCGCCGTCCGTGCCGAGCAGCAGCGGAGCGCTCGACAGCAGGGCGTCGGGCTGGGGGAACACGGCGGTGCCCGCGCCGTAGCGGTCGTTGAAGCGGCGGGCGACGGTCCGGGTGGTCTCCAGGTGCGGAAGCTGGTCGCGACCGACCGGTACCAGGTTGGCCTTGCAGAACAGGATGTCGGCGGCCTGGTGGACGGGGTAGGTGAACATCAGGCCGCTGACGGAGCTCTGCCGCGAATGGGCGATCTCGTCCTTGACCGTGGGATTGCGCTCCAGTTCGGCGACGGACACCAGGCTGAGGAAAGGCAGCAGCAACTGGTTGAGCGCGGGGACGGCGCTGTGGGTGAGGATCGTGCTGCGTTCCGGGTCGATGCCGACGGCCAGGTAGTCCAGGACGAGTTCCTCGACGATTCCGGACAGGTTGTCCGCCACGTCGCGGTCGGTCAGGACCTGGTAGTCGGCGATGAGGACGAACATCTCCACGCCGAGGTTCTGCAGGCGTACCCGGTTGTGGAGGGTGCCGAAGTAGTGGCCGAGGTGCAGGCGCCCGGTGGGCCGGTCGCCGGTGAGCACGCGGAATCGGCCGGGATCCTCGCGGATCCGGTCCTCCAGCACCGTGCTGCGTGCCCGCGCGACGGAGAGGTCGATCGCGTCGGTGGGCGCGGAGGCGGTCGGGGTGGTCGGGACTGCGGTGTTCATCAGGTCTCCTGGGGGGGTCGGCGTGTCGCCGTCGGGAGGGTGCGACCCCAGGTCCCAGGGAAAGGAAAGGGCCGTCCTTCCGAACGGCCCTGCGCATGTCAGATCGGTGGCCGCTCCTGATCGGAGCGCCACCAGCCGAGACATGGCGATAGACGCATGTACGCATCCTAGCGTGCGCGGCCCGTTCCCGGCCGGGCGTTTCCGGCCTCTCCCCGCGCCCCAGGGTGCGGGCCCCTGACGGCCCCGATCGGGCCGCATCCCGGCGCCTGGTGCGCACCCTGTGCCGGCGTCTGGCCCGCACCCCGTGCCGACTCCCGGTCCGCACCCCTGACGCGCGCCCCGGGTGCGCCCGCGGTCCACGGTCCGGGTCCGCGCGCCGTCCGGGCCGGCCCGCGCTCCTCGTCCGTACGGAGGACGCGGCAGCCCCGGTCGCCGCGCCTGCCGGGCGCTCCGGGACGGCCTGCCTACGGTGCCGGGGAGTGACCGGCCTCTCCCCGGCTCGTTTGACGCAGTGTCAGCGCACCCGGGGGGAACGACTCGCGGAGGTACGACGGCATGGTGGCCCCGCCCGACAACGACGTGCTCTGGGCCCGCGCCCTGCGCCACTCCTACCGGGGTTCGCCCGCGCTGCTCGGTGTCTCGGTCAATGTGCGCGGCGGCGAGATCCTCGCGGTCCTGGGACCGCGCGGCGCCGGCAAGTCCACGCTGCTGCGGTGCCTGTCGGGGCAGGTCGTACCCGACGGCGGCGAGGTCTGGTTCAACAGCGTGCCCGTCCACACGCTGCCGGGGCCGGCCCGTGAGCAGTTGCGCAGGGAGCGGTTCGGCTGGATCGGCAGCGGCGCGCAGCTCGTGCCGGAGCTGACCGTGTGGGAGAACGCGGCGCTGCCGCTGATGATGCGGGGGGAAGGCTCCCGGGCCGCCCGCGCGGCCGCCCGGGAGTGGCTGGAGCGGCTGGACATCGGCTCGGTGGCCCGCAAGCGGCCGGCCGACCTCCTGCAGGCGCAGCGCCAGCGGGTGGCGGTGGCCAGGTCGCTGGTCGGCAAGCCGTCGGTGGTGTTCGCCGACGAGCCGACCGCTCCGCTGCACCGCGCCGACCGCGCCCACGTCCTGCGCACCCTTGCCAGCGCGGCCCGCTCGCACGGCATCACCGTGGTCCTCGCCACCAGCGACCCGGAGATCGCCGCGCACGCCGACCGTACGATGGCGCTGATCGACGGGCGTCCCGGCGCGCCCATGCCCGCGCAGGCCGACGGCACCGCGAACCCCTGGCCGGCCTCGGTATGACGCTGGGTCTGCGGGTACTGCGCGGCTCTGGCGCCGCGGTGCTGGGCCGGTGGGCGCTGGTGGCGGCCGCCTCGGCCGGTACGGGCCTGCTGCTGCTGTCCGCGCTGGGCTGGGCGCTGGCGCATCCGCAGCAAGGCGCCTACGACGCCCTGGTCCGGCTAGCGTGGTGTCTGCTGCCGGTGGTGGCGACCGTGCAACTGGCCTCCGCGGTGGGGCGGGCGCAGCCCGAGGGGTGGCCGCGCACCGGGCTGGCGGCCGTCGGCCTGGGGCGGACCGGGGTGGTGGTGCTCTCCGCGGTGAACACGGCGGTGGTGAGCGCCTTCGGTTCGCTGCTGGCCCTGGCGGCCTTCCTGCAGATGCGGGGCGACGTGACGGGCGAGCCCCTCGGAGGCGTGGAATCGGGGGTGCTCGCGCCCGGCAAACCGCTGCCGCTGGCCGGGGCGGCCACGCTGCTGGCCCTCGTACCCGTCGCGGCGGCTGCGACCGGGGCGGCGGCCCTGCGGCCCCCGCCCGAGCGGGAGGGCGGCGCGGCCGGCACGCTGCCGTGGGGGGTCGCGCTGACCGCGGTGGGACTGGCCGTCCAGATCACCGCGCCCGCAGGCCACGAGGTGCCGTTGCCCAGCGGGTTCGGGGTCATCCCGCCGATGGCGGTCTGCGGCTGGGCGGTCACCACGGCCGGCGTGATGCTCGCGGGGCCGGGCGTGGCGCACTTCTGCGGCCGCGTCCTCGCCTTCCACCGCCCCGGTGCCGCCCGCCTCCTGGCCGGTCGCGCCCTCCAGTCCGAGGCTCCGCTCATCGGCCGCCCGCTGGGCCTTCTCGCCGCCACGGCCGCCGTCGCCGTGTCCGCCTACGACGTCCACCACGCGGTGGGTCCCGTCAGCGCCTTCGCCGTCTGCCTCATCGTCATGTGCGTCCTGGCCACCACCGGCCTCGCGTTCCACGCGTCGGCCCACGCCCGCACCCCGACGACCACACTGCTTCGCGAACTCGGCGGCCCCTCGTCGCTCGTGCGCACGGCGGTGGCCCTGCGCGCGGCCGTGCTGCTGCTCGCCTTCGCCCCGGTCGCACTCCTGGTCGCCGCGCTGGCCACGCTGCCGACGCCACGGTAAGGCAGTCGGGCCCGGCCGGGGCGGGGGGTGCGGACGCCGCCGGGCCGCCGCCGGTTCGCGGCCTCGCGTTCCGCGCCCGGCGCTCGGTGACCCGGCGCTCAGGCGCTCAGCGGCAGGGTGCTCAGCGGCCGGGCGCCGGGAGGACGACGACGTCCTGCGGGGCGAAGGTCACGCCGACCGAGGAGCCCTCCGCCGGGGCGTCGCGCAGGCCGCATTCCGCTTCGAGGGCGGGCCCGCGCTCGGGCCGCAGGAGGACGGCCACGTGACCGCCGCGGAACGTGCGGCCGGTGACCTCGCAGCGCAGTCCGTCCCCGGGCGGCCCGAGCAGCACGCCGGTCGGCCGTACGAGCAGCAGGCACGGCCCGTCCGGGGTGCCGTCGGCGACGCCCACCGTGCCCCAGTCGGTCGCCGCCGTCCCTGCGCTGACGGTCGCCCCGGTGATGTTGTCGAAGCCGAGGAAGCGGGCGACGAACTCCGAGGCGGGCCGCTGCCAGACCTCCAGCGGCGTGCCGGTCTGGGCCACGCGTCCGTCCCGCATGACGACCACCCGGTCCGCGAGGGCGAACGCCTCGCCCTGATCGTGCGTGACGGCCAGGACCGTCGTACCCAACTGCCCGAACAGGCGGCGCAGTTCGACGACGAGCCGTTCCCGCAGCGACCGGTCGAGCTGGCCGAGCGGCTCGTCGAGCATGAGCAGACGCGGCTCGGGGGCCAGCGCCCGCGCGAGGGCGACCCGTTGCTGCTCGCCGCCCGACAGCGTGGCGACCGCCCGCCGCTGAGCGCCGGGCAGGCCGACGAGGTCGAGGAGTTCGGCCACCGCCCGTTCCCTGCGCTCCCTGGGCACCTTGTGCATGCGCGGTCCGAAGGCGACGTTGCCGCCGACGTCCCGCTGCGGGAAGAGCTGGTGGTCCTGGAACATCAGCCCGACGCCCCTCCGGTGCGCCGGGACGCCCGCCTGGTCCGCGCCGTCCAGCAGCACCCGGCCACCGTCGAGCGGCTGCAGCCCGGCCACCGCGCGCAGCGCCGTCGACTTGCCGCCGCCGCTGGGCCCGAGCACGCACACGATCTCGTGCTCGGCGACCTCCAGGTCCACGGCGTCCAGCGCGGTCCGCCCACCGAACCGTACGGTGGCGGCCTCCAGCCGCAGCAGTGGCTCGCCCATCGTTCAGAAACCTCCCGCGGGATCGGCGGATCGCCGGGGGTCGGCCCGGCGCAGCCAGGACGTTTCGAGCACGAGGAGCGAGGCGGCGCAGACCAGCATCAAAATGGTGCTGAGCGCCATGGCCTGGCCGTAGTCGAGGTCGCCGGCCCGGCTCAGCAGGCGGGCGACGGCCACCGGGAGGGTGGGGCTGTCGGACCGCGCGATGAACACGGTCGCCCCGAACTCGCCGAGCGAGACCGCGAACGCGAACCCGGCGGCGATCCCCAGCGCCCTCGCGACGAAGGGCAGCTCGATCTCCCGCCGGACCCGCACCGGTGAGGCGCCGAGCACCGCGGCGGCCTCCCGCAGCCGGTGGTCGACGGCCCGCAGCACCGGCAGCATGACGCGTACGACGAACGGCACGCCCACCAGCGCCTGGGCGAGCGGCACCAGCAGCCAGGAGTCGCGCAGGTCGAGCGGCGGCTTGTCGAGCGTGATGAGGAACCCGAAGCCCACGGTGACGGCCGAGGTGCCCAGCGGCAGCATCAGCAGGGCGTCGAAGGCGCGCAGCAGGCGGCCGGCCCGGCGGACGAGGGCAGCCGCCGCCAGGCCGCCGACGGCGAGCGCGATGACCGTGGCGGCGACGGCGTACCGCAGCGAGTTCCAGACGGTCTCCAGCGGCGGGACCAGGAAGGTGCCGCTGGTGGAGTCGGTGGAGGCCAGGGCGCGGTAGTACGTCAGGCCGTAGCCGCCGGGCGGGTCGAGGGAGCGGGCGGCGAGCACGCCCAGCGGCAGCAGGATCAGCAGGGCGACGCTCGCCAGGACCGCCCCGAGCAGGGTCTTCTCCCCGCCGCGCGGCCGGTGCGCGGTGCCGGCGGCGTCCACCAGCCGCAGCGCGGACTCCGCGCGCCGTACCGTCCGGGCGTGCACCGCCAGGATCGCGCCCACGGCGGCGAGTTGGACCAGGGTCAGGACGGCGGCGGTCCGCAGGTCGAGGAGTTCGGCGGTCTCCCGGTAGATCTCGACTTCGAGGGTGGAGTACGTGGGGCCGCCGAGGATCTGCACGACACCGAAGGAGGTGAAGGTGAACAGGAACACCATGAGCGCGGCGGCGGCCACGGACGGGCCGAGCGCGGGGAGCGTCACCTGCCGCCAGGCCCGCAGCCGGCTCGCGCCCAGCATCCGCGCCGCCTCCTCCTGCCGGGGGTCGAGCTGCGCCCACAGGCCGCCAACGGTCCGTACCACCACGGCGTAGTTGAAGAAGACGTGCGCGATCAGGATGGCCCACACGCTGGTGTCCAGCCGCACGCCGAACAGTCTGTCGGCCAGGCCGTCCCGGCCGAGCAGGGCCAGGAACGCCGCGCCCGCGACCACGGTCGGCAGCACGAAGGGCACGGTGACCAGCGCCCGCAGCAGCCGCTTGCCGGGGAAGGCCAGCCGGGCGAAGACATAGGCGCCGGGCAGTGCGACGGCCAGCGTCAGCGCGGTGGAAGCGGCCGCCTGCCAGCAGGTGAACCACAGCACGTGCCGTATCGAGGGGTCGCCCAGCACGTCGCCTGTGCGGCCGAGGTGCCAGGTGCCGCCCTCCCGCAGCCCGCGGCCGACGATCGAGGCGACGGGATAGGCGAAGAACACCGCGAAGAAGGCGAGCGGGAGCGCCATGAGGGCCAGGCGCGTCGCGCTGCCGCGTGCCGCGGCCGCACGGCTGCGGAGGCGATCGGCGCGGCTGCCGGCGCGGCCCTCGGCACCGCTCTCGGCGCCCTTCTCGGCTACAGGACGATCGAGGTCCATGCCTTGACCCAGCCGTCCCGCTCGGCGGCGATGGTGGCGGGCGCGACCGTCTCAGGGTGGGCGACACGGGCGCCGTACTTGACGAAGACCGGCGGCTCGACGGCGCCCCGGCGGACGGGGTCGACGTACATCTGCAGCGGCATGTCCTCCTGGAAGGCCTTGCCGATCATGAAGTCGATCAGTGCCTTGCCGCCGGCCGGATTCTTCGCGCCGTGCAGCAGCCCGGCGAACTCGATCTGGCGGAAGCAGGTTCCGGTGGACACACCCACGGGGGACTCGGCGGGCTCCGGCGTCACGCCGACCACTTCGGCGGGCGGGCTCGACGCGTAGGAGACGACGAGCGGGCGGTCGCCCTTGGCCTTCTTGCCGGTGGCGGAGCCGGAGAAGCGGTTGTCGTAGGCCTGCTCCCAGCCGTCGACGACCTCGACACCGTTCTTCTTGAGCTGCTTCCAGTACGACTGCCAGCCGTCGCCGTAGGCGGCCTCGGTGCCGAGCATGAAGGCGAGGCCCGGCGAGGAGGTCGCGACGTTCTCGGTGACCAGCAGGTTCTTGTACTGCGGCTTGACGAGGTCGGCGAAGGTCTGCGGCGGGGCGAGGTGGTGGGCGGTGAAGTAGGCGCGGTCGTAGTTGACGCACACGTCGCCGGAGTCGATCGGGGTGACGCGGTGCCCGGCCGCGTCCAGTTGGACGTCGGCGGGGATCCGGTCCAGGTCCTTGGCGGTGTAGGAGTCGAACAGGCCGTTGTCCAGGGCGCGGGAGAGCAGGGTGTTGTCCACGCCGAAGAAGACGTCGCCCCGGGGGTGGTCCTTGGTGAGGATCGCCTGGTTGACGGCGGCGCCCGCGTCGCCGCCGCGCAGCACCTTGACCGTGTAACCGGTCTCCTTGGTGAACTCGGCGAGCACGGACTTGGACGCGGCGAAGGAGTCGTGGCTGACGAGGGTGACCGTCTTGGATCCGGCGCCCTTCCCCGAGCCGCCGTGCGAGCCGTCGGGCGAGCCGGAGCCCGAACCGGAGCCGCCGCCACAGGCGGCAAGCGCGGTGGCGCACGCGGTGGCGAGGACGAGCGCGCCCACGGCACGCCCACGGATGGTCTTCATGCGCTGACTCCCTACGCCGGTATGACCCGGATCAGGTCCGAGGGTCTGCGGCCTGGCCTCACGCCTTCCGGCCACTGCCGGAAGGCCGCGAGGGCCGGCCGCACTCTCAGCGCCGTCTCAGGCGCTCCCCTGTCGGAATGTTCTCTTGTACGACTGCTCGCTCACCGTATCAGCAGGTCATCCGCGGCCTGCCGGGCACCGGCAGGCCCGCTCAGCGCTCGGTGGCCGCGAGCTGGCCGCAGGCGCCGTCGATCTCCTGCCCGCGGGTGTCGCGCACGGTCACGGGCACGCCGTGCGCCTCCAGGGCCGCGACGAACGCCCGCTCGTCCTCGGGTCGGGAAGCGGTCCACTTCGAACCGGGCGTCGGGTTGAGCGGGATGAGGTTGACGTGCGCCCGGTGGTTCCTCAGCAGCCTGCCCAGCCGGTCGGCGCGCCACGCCTGGTCGTTGATGTCGCGGATGAGGGCGTACTCGATGGAGACGCGGCGGCCGGAGACGTCGGCATAGCGCCAGGCCGCGTCCAGCACCTCGCGGACCTTCCAGCGCGTGTTGACCGGCACCAGGGTGTCGCGCAGCTCGTCGTCCGGGGCATGCAGGGATACCGCGAGACGGCACTTGAAGCCTTCGTCGGCGAACCGGTGGATGGCGGGCACCAGGCCGACGGTGGAGACGGTGATACCGCGCTGGGACAGGCCCAGGCCGTCCGGCTCGGGGTCGGTGAGGCGGCGGATGGCGCCGACCACCCGTTTGTAGTTGGCCAGGGGCTCGCCCATGCCCATGAAGACGATGTTGGACAGCCGCGCCGGTCCGGCCGCGCCCTCGGTACGGGAGGCGCCTTCGGTACCGGTGGCGCCCGCGCCGGGCAGGTCGCCGTCGCGCAGGGCGCGCATGCCCGCGACGATCTGGTGCACGATCTCCGCGGTCGAGAGGTTGCGGTCCAGGCCGGCCTGGCCGGTTGCGCAGAAGGGGCAGTTCATGCCGCAGCCGGCCTGCGAGGAGATGCACATGGTCACCCGGTCCGGGTAGCGCATGAGCACGGACTCCACCAGGGTCCCGTCGAACAGCCGCCACAGCGTCTTGCGGGTGTCCCCGTCGTCGCACGTCTGGTGCCGCACGACCGTCATCAGCTCCGGCAGCAGGTCACCGGCCAGTTTCCCGCGGGCGGCCGCGGGTATGTCCGTCCACGCCGCCGGATCCTCCTCGTACCGCCCGAAATAGTGCTGCGAGAGCTGCCTGGCCCGGAACGGCTTCTCCCCCAGCGCCGCGACCGCCTCCTTCCGCTCGGCGGGCGACAGGTCGGCGAGATGCCGCGGCGGCGTCTTGGCTCCGCGCGGCACGGCAAAGGTGAGTTCTCCTGGTGCAGGCATGATGCCTACCAGTGTCGCAGACCCGCGCCGGTGCCCTGCTCGGAGCGCTTCGGGGCCGGCCGGTGGCGGCCGTCGTTCATCGCCGTCGCACTTGCCGCGGCCCGCGGGAAGGCCCCTGGGCGGCCTGCGGACGGCCCGGGACGGTCATCGGGTCGTGTCCCGTGTCCGGTCGGTGCCCGGCTGCGGGGCGGTCCACGAGGTGAGGATGCGCAGGGCGTCGTGGGAGGGGCTGCCGGGTTCGGCCGTCAGGACCATCAGGCGCTGCCCTGAGCCGTCGGGGCTGGCCCAGGTGTCGCAGTCGAGGGTGAGGTCGCCCACCAGGTGGTGGCGGTAGCGCTTGGTGCCGTAGCTGGCGCTGTTGACGCGGTGTTCGGCCCACCACGAGCGGAAGTCGGGGTCCTGCAGCGACAGTTCGCCGACGAGCTGGGCGAGCTCGGGATCGTCGGGGTCGCCCGCGGCCTCCATGCGCAGCGCGGCGACGGCTTCCTGGGCGTCGTGGGCCCAGTCCCGGTGCAGCTCCCGTACCACCGGGTGCGTGAACAGCAGCCGCATGTAGTTGCGCCGGTTCGCCGGGAGGGCGGCGAAGTCGGTGTAGAGGACAGCGGCGGCGGGGTTCCAGGCCAGGACGTCCAGGCGTCTGCCGAGGACGAGTGCGGGTGTCCCGGTGAGCTGGTCGAGCAGGCGCCGCATGGCCGGACGCGGGCGTTGGACCGGCCGGCGGCGGCGCGGGCGGGCGTCGCTCCGTCCGGCGAGTTCGTAGAGGTACCGCTGCTGGTCGTCGTCGAGGCGCAGGGCGCGGGCCAGGGTGGTCAGCACGGATACGGACGCCCGGACGCGGCCCTGTTCCAGCCGCGTGTAGTAGTCCACGCTGATGGCGGCGAGCCGGGCGACCTCCTCGCGGCGCAGTCCGGCGACCCTGCGGGCGCAGTCCGTCTCCGGAATGCCGCAGTCGCGCGGCGCGAGCTGGGCCCGGCGGGCCTTGAGGAAGTCTCCCAGGGCGCGGGCGTCGGAGTCCGAGGTCATGCCCTCAGTGTCACGCCCCCGGCACGAGCGCGGCACATGCATGGGGGGGCAGATCCTTTCCCAGGCAGAAACCTGTCTCTCCCGCTCCCGCGGAACCCGGCGGAACGTGGGAGGTGCCCGGCGGGGTACGGCCCCCGGCCCGCACCGCCGGGGCCCCGTTCACGTCGTCGACGTCTTCGTCACGTCATCCCCGTCTGCGAGGAGAGTGCCCTCATGGCCCGCACCACCGTCCGTTTCGACAGCGCCGGCATCCCCATCGCCGCCCACCTCTACACCCCCGACGCGCCCGCGCCGGGCCGGCTTCCCGCGCTCGTGGTCGGTCACCCCGGCACCGGCGTGAAGGAGCAGACCTCCGGCACGTACGCGCGGCGGATGGCGGAGCGCGGCTTCGTCACCCTCGCCTTCGACGCCGCCTACCAGGGCGAGTCCGGCGGCCTGCCCCGTGGCCTGGAGGACCCCGCCCAGCGCGTGGAGGACTTCAAGGCCGCCGTCTCCTACCTCACCACCCGGGACGAGGTCGACACCGACCGCATCGGTCTGCTGGGCATCTGCGCCTCCGGCAGCTACTCGCTGGCCGCCACCGGCGGCGACCACCGCGTGAAGGCCGTGGCCACCGTGTCCACGGCCGAGCCCGCCCGGCAGTTCCGCCTCGGCGCCGACGGCACCCAGGACCCGGCCGTCTTCCAGTCGCTGCTCGACGCCGCCGCGGCGGCCCGCAGCGCCGCCGCACGGGGCGAGGACCCCGGTGCGATGACCATGTTCCCGCAGACCGCGGAGCAGGCCCGTGCGCTCGGCGGCGAGCACGGCGTCGAGGGCTTCGAGTACTACTGCACGGCGCGCGGCGAGCACGAGCGCTCCGCGAAGACCCTCGCCTGGGAGAGCATCGACAGGATGTCCCTCCACGACGCCTTCCTCGCCGTCCCGCTGATCGGGCCCCGCCCCATGCTGCAGATCATCGGCGAACGCGCCGTCACCGCCTGGATGGCCGTCGAGGCCCACCAGCGCGCCACCGGCCCCAAGGAGATCCACTGGATCAAGGGCGCCAGCCACGTCGACATGTACGACAAGAAGGAGTACGTCGACCTCGCCGTCGACAAGCTCACCGGCTTCTACACCACCCACCTCGCCGCCGCCCGGTGAGGGCGCGGGAGGCCGCGTGAGAGCGCGGGAAGCCGCGTGAGGCCGCGTGAGGCCGCGGGCCAGGTGCCGTGCTTCGAACGGGCGCGGGGCAGGGTCCGCGGCGCCGTCAGCCCTGGCCGACGAAGATCACCAGCAGCAGCCACACCACGGGCGCCGTCGGCAGCAGCGAGTCCAGGCGGTCCATGATGCCGCCGTGGCCCGGCAGCAGGGTGCCCATGTCCTTGATGCCGAGGTCGCGCTTGATCATGGACTCGCCGAGGTCGCCGAGAGTGGCGCTGACGGCCGCGGCCAGGCCCAGGAGGAGGCCTTGCCACCATTGGCCGTCGTCGATGGCGAACTGCATGAGGAGGGCGCCGGCCAGCATGGCGAACGCGATGGCGCCGAGCAGGCCCTCGCGGGTCTTGCCGGGGCTGATGCGGGGCGCCAGTTTGTGCTTGCCGAACCGCCAGCCGACCGCGTAGGCGCCGGTGTCGCTGACGATGGTGAGCACCAGGAAGGTCAGCACGCGGCGCGGGCCGTCGTCCGCGGCGAGCATCATGACCACGAACGTGGCGAGGAAGGGGACGTAGAAGGCGGCGAAAAGGGCGGCTGTGACGTCCCGCAGGTAGTCGTGGGGCGGCCCGGCCATCCGCCAGACGAGGGCCGCCAGCGCGGTCAGCGCCATCGCCACCCAGGCGCCCTCGGCGCCGCGCACATACCCCGCCACGACCATCGCGATGCCGCCGGCCACGAGCGGGACCAGCGGCACCCGGATGCCCTTGCGCTCCGCGAGCCGCGAGGTCAGCTCCCACAGGCCCACGGTGACGGCGGCGCCGACCACGCCGACGAAGACCGCCTTGACGATGAACAGCGCCACCACGATGACGGCGCCGAGGCCGACCCCGACCCCTATCGCCGCCCGCAGGTCGCGGCCCGCGGACTTCTTGGGAGCGGGCGCGCCCGGAGGCGGTGACGGCGGTGCGGCGGGCGGCGGTGGCGGCATGGCGGACGTGTTCCTCCAGGTGCCGTGCTCCACCGCGGGCCCCGCCGTGCCGTCCGCCGCGGAACCCGCCGTCGCGTGACCGGCGCGTGGCGAAGCGCCCCAGGAAGAGTCGTTCACGGAGCTTCGCCTCGCGTCGTCGGGTCGGAGTCGGGGGTCACGGCAGGATCGGTGGGGGTGCGGGCACGGGTCACGGGGTGTACGGAGCGGCGTGCCGGGGCCGGGTCAGACCTCCAGCAGCTCCGCTTCCTTGTGCTTGAGCAGCTCGTCGACTTGGGCCACGTACTTGGCGGTCGTGTCGTCGAGCTCCTTCTCCGCGCGGCGCACCTCGTCCTCTCCGGTCTCGCCGTCCTTGACGAGCTTGTCGAGGGTCTCCTTGGCCTTGCGGCGGACGCTGCGGATGGAGATCTTGGCGTCCTCGCCCTTGGCCTTGGCGACCTTGATGTACTCCCGGCGGCGCTCCTCGGTGAGCTGCGGGAAGACCACCCGGATGATACGGCCGTCGTTGCTCGGGTTGACGCCGAGGTCGGAGTTGCGGATCGCCTCTTCGATGTTGCGCAGGCTGGAGCTGTCGAAGGGGGTGATCACGGCCATCCGGGGCTCGGGCACCGCGAAGGAGGCGAGCTGGTTGATGGGGGTGACGGTGCCGTAGTACTCGGCCACGATCTTGTTGAACATCGCCGGGTGCGCACGGCCGGTGCGGATCGCCGCGAAGTCGTCCTTGGCGACGGCGACGGCCTTCTCCATCTTCTCCTCGGCTTCGAGGAGGGTTTCTTCAATCACCATGTGCTCCTGGTTTCAGAAGGCGGACGTCAGTGTGACGGCGAACGTCGTTGTGACGGCCGACGCCATTGTGACGGGAAACTCATCACGCCCGGGTGCCCTGGTCGTTGACCAGTGTGCCGATCTTCTCACCCTTGACGGCCCGCGCGATGTTCCCCTCGGCGAGCAGCTCGAACACCAGGATCGGCAGCTTGTTGTCCTGGCAGAGGGTGATCGCCGTGAGGTCGGCGACCCGCAGGTCCCGTGCGATGACCTCGCCGTACTCCAGCGCGTCGAACCGTACCGCGTCCGGATTGTGCTTGGGGTCGGAGTCGTACACCCCGTCCACGCCGTTCTTGCCCATCAGCATGGCGGCGGCGTCGATCTCCAGGGCGCGCTGGGCGGCGGTGGTGTCGGTGGAGAAGTACGGCATGCCCATGCCGGCGCCGAAGATGACGACGCGGCCCTTCTCCAGGTGCCGTACGGCCCGCAGCGGGATGTACGGCTCGGCCACCTGCCCCATGGTGATGGCGGTCTGCACCCGGGTCTCGATGCCTTCCTTCTCCAGGAAGTCCTGGAGCGCCAGGCAGTTCATCACCGTGCCGAGCATGCCCATGTAGTCCGAGCGTGCCCGGTCCATGCCGCGCTGCTGGAGCTCCGCGCCGCGGAAGAAGTTGCCGCCGCCGACGACCAGCGCGATCTCGTAACCGTCCCGGACGACGGCGGCGATCTCCCGGGCGATGGCGTGCACGACGTCGGGATCGACACCGAGCCCGCCGCCGCCGGCGAACGCCTCGCCGGACAGCTTCAGCAGGTAGCGGCGGGGGGCGACACCGCTGCGGGCATTCGCTGTCGCGGGGGCGGGGGTGGCTTTGGGGGCGCCTTCGTCCATGGGTTCTCCTCGTGCACGTACAAAGGAGGCCATTGCCGTTGGGTCCTCGGGGGTTCCGGTTCCCGCTACGGCAATGGCCTCCTCGTCACATCCGCGGCCGCCGGCGGGCGGCCGGCCGCTCACGACCCTAGCGGGCCGTCGGTCATTGGGTGGTCAGACGCCGACACGGAAGCGGGCGAACCGCTTGAGCGTGACACCGGCCTCGTCGAGCACCTTTTGGACGGTCTTCTTCGGGTCCTTGGCGAACGCCTGCTCCAGGACGACGTTCTCCTTGAAGAAGCCGTTCACCCGGCCCTCGACGATCTTCGGCAGGGCGGCCTCGGGCTTGCCCTCCTCGCGAGCGGTGGCCTCGGCGACCCGGCGCTCGTTGTCCACGGTAGTCGCGTCGATCTCGTCGCGGCTGAGGTACTTCGGCGCGAAGGCGGCGATGTGCTGCGCGACGTCCTTGGCGGTCTGGGCGTCGGCCTTGTCCAGCTCGACCAGGACGCCGACCTGCGGGGGCAGGTCCGGGCTCGTGCGGTGCAGGTAGGAGGCGACGTAGCCGTCGGTGAACTGGGCGAAGCGGTCCAGGACGATCTTCTCGCCGAGGGTGGCGTTGGCCTCGTCCACGTACGCCTGGACGGTCTGGCCGTCCTTGATCTCCGAGCCCAGCAGCGCCTCGATGTCGGCCGGCTTGGTCGCCGCGACGTGGGCGGCGATGGCGTCGGCGACGGCGACGAACTTGTCGCCCTTGGCGACGAAGTCGGTCTCGCACTTCAGCTCGAGCAGCACGCCCTCGGCGTTGTCGTCGGCGATCAGGGAGACGACGGCGCCGTTGGAGGCCGAGCGGCCCTCGCGCTTGGTGACGCCCTTCTGGCCCTTGACGCGCAGGATCTCGACGGCCTTTTCCAGGTCGCCGTCGGCCTCGCTGAGGGCGTTCTTGCAGTCCATCATGCCCGCGGCGGTCAGCTCGCGGAGCTTCTTGACGTCGGCGGCGGTGAAGTTCGCCATGGGTTTGAGTCTCTTCCCGAATGGTCGGTGGATCTACGGGTGAACGGCGGGGGCGTGTGCCCCCGCCGTCGTCACGCGCGGTTCTCTTGGTCGCCCCGGCCGGGCGGCCCGGGGGCCGCCCTCGCGCCGGGCGCGGGCACTGGGCCACGCGAGTGCCCGGGCGCCGGGCGCGCGGGCTCAGCCCTGCTGGGCGTCGCCCTCGGCGGCCGGGGCCTCGGCGGCGGGCGCCTCGGCGGTCTCCGCGGCCTGCGCGGTCTCCGCTGCCGGAGCGGCGTCGGCGGGGGCCTCCGCCTTCTTCTCGCCCTCCAGCAGGTCCCGCTCCCACTCGGCGAGCGGCTCGGCGGCGCCCTCGGCCTTCTTGTCGCTCAGCGCGGCACCGGAGCGGGCGATGAGGCCCTCGGCGACGGCGTCGGCGATCACGCGGGTGAGCAGCGTGACGGAGCGGATCGCGTCGTCGTTGCCCGGGATCTTGTAGTCGACCTCGTCGGGGTCGCAGTTGGTGTCGAGGATGGCGACGACCGGGATGCGGAGCTTGCGCGCCTCACCGACGGCGATGTGCTCCTTCTTGGTGTCGACGATCCAGACGGCGCTGGGCACCTTCTGCATCTCGCGGATGCCGCCCAGGGTCTTCTCCAGCTTCTCCTTCTCGCGGGAGAGGACCAGGAGCTCCTTCTTGGTCAGGCCGGACGAGGCCACGTCCTCGAAGTCGATCTCCTCGAGCTCCTTGAGGCGCTGCAGGCGCTTGTAGACCGTCGAGAAGTTGGTGAGCATGCCGCCCAGCCAGCGCTGGTTGACGTACGGCATGCCGACGCGGGACGCCTGCTCGGCGATGGCCTCCTGCGCCTGCTTCTTGGTGCCGACGAACATGATGGAACCGCCGTGCGCGACGGTCTCCTTGACGAACTCGTAGGCGCGGTCGATGTACGACAGCGACTGGAGCAGGTCGATGATGTAGATGCCGTTGCGCTCGGTGAAGATGAAGCGCTTCATCTTCGGGTTCCAGCGGCGGGTCTGGTGCCCGAAGTGGACGCCGCTCTCCAGCAGCTCCCGCATCGTGACGACGGCCATGGCCGTACTCCTTGAGGTACTCGGTTATACAGCGACCACCGGACGGCGGTCGCCCCTGACGCCCCGGCGCGCCGTGCCACGAGGGACCGAGGGGCGCGGCCACCGCCCGCTTGACGACGGGTGGGTGGCGGGGCGTGCGAAGTCGACCCGGTGACCCGGATCGCCAGGGAAAGTGTACGGGACCGGCGGACTGCCGGGCGACACCCGGGGTTTTCCACAGGCCACGACCATGATCGTCGCGGGGCGGGCGGAGTGCGGGATCGTGGACGCATGACGATCACGGTGTTGTGGTTCATGGCGGTGCTGGCGGTCACGGGCGCGACCGCGAGCGGTACGGCCGTCGGCGGCGCGGCGGGGACGGGGACGCGCGCGGCGGTCACGGGTGCGGCGGCGGCCCCGTTACGGGAGGTACTCGCGGTGGCCGGTGTTCCGCCCGGCGGGGCCGTCGGGTGCGCGGGCGGGCGCTGCTGGCCGGTGGCGGGCCGGGGCCCGCGGGGTCGGCCGGTGGTGCTGCGCGGCTTCGAGCCTCCCGCGACGCCGTGGGGCGCGGGGCACCGCGGGGTGGATCTGCGGGCGGGCCCGGGCACGGCGGTGCGGGCCGCGGCGGCGGGCCGTGTCGCCTTCGCCGGACAGGTCGGCGGGACGCCGGTGGTGGTGGTCGCACTGCCGGGGCGGCTGCGGGTGACGTACGAGCCGGTGCGCGCGACGGTCCCGCTCGGCGCGGTCGTGGCCGCGGGTGAGCGGGTCGGTGTCGTGACGGGTGCCCCTCCCCGCTGCCGTGCGAGCCCGGTCCCGCACTGCGGGGTCTTTCACTGGGGTCTGCTGCGCGACGGCGCCTACCTGGACCCGCTGACCTTGCTGCCGCCCGCCTTGCTGCGGTCAGGGCCGTCCAGGCTGCTGCCGGTCTATTCGGCGGTCACCGGCTGACGCCGTGCAGGACCATGCGGACGGCGGCGGTCACAATCCGCTCGGGCGGTTCGGCGGCGCCGAGTTCGATCCGGCGGACGGCGGCGTCCACCACGCCCTGCAGCAGCATCGCGGTCAGCCGGGGCTCGTCGTGCCCGAGTGACTGCAGGGCGGCCACGACCATGGCGACGAGGCCGCCGTGGGCGGCGCGGATCTTCTCCCGGGCGCCGGCGTCCAGCTCGCCCGCGGAGATCGCGACGACGGCGCGGTGGCGGCGGTCGCCGACCAGGGCGAGCTGGGTGCGGACGTAGGCCTCGATCTGGGCCTCGGGGGTCGGCGCGGCCTCCATCGCGGCCTCGACCTCGGCGGCCCATACGGGGAAGTCGCTCGCGCAGAGCGCCTCGACGACGGCGGCGCGGGAGCGGAAGTACTCGTAGACCGAGGAGCGCGCGAGTCCGGTCCGCTCGGCCAGGGCGGGGAAGGTCAGGGCCTCCGTGCCGCCCTCGGCGAGCAGCGAACGCGCCGCGTCCAGCAGGGCCCGGCGCTGCATGCTCCGGTGTTCGGCCACCGAGGCCGCTCGAATCCTGGGCATTCCCCCACTGTAAGAGGTCGGAGCCCGCTCTCAGCGCCCCACGTCGGCGAGCTTTGCCCGCAGTTGAAGGACGGACTTGGTGTGGATCTGGCTGACCCGGCTCTCGGTGACGCCGAGCACCTGGCCGATCTCGGCGAGTGTGAGGCCCTCGTAGTAGTAGAGCGTGACGACGGTCTTCTCGCGCTCGGGCAGGGTGTTGACGGCGCGGGCCAGCAGGCGGCGCAGCTCGCGGTCCTCGGCGACCTCGACGGGGTCGTCGGCCCCGGTGTCCTCCAGCGTGTCGACCAGGCTGATGCGCTCGCCGCCCTCGGCGCCGACGTGCAGCAGCTCTTCGAGGGCGACCACGTTGGCCAGCGACAGCGCGCTGAACACGCCGTGCAGCTCCTCCAGTCCGACGCCCATCTCGGCGGCGACCTCGGGCTCGCTGGGCGTCCGGCGCAGCTTGGCCTCCAAGGTGGCGTAGGCCCGCTCGACCGCACGGGCCTTCTGCCGCACCGAGCGGGGGATCCAGTCCAGCGCGCGCAGCTCGTCGATCATGGCGCCGCGGATCCGGGTGATCGCGTAGGTCTCGAATTTGATCGCGCGGTCCGGGTCGAACTTCTCGATGGCGTCGATGAGGCCGAACACCCCGGAGGACACGAAGTCCGCCTGTTCCACATTGGCGGGCAGTCCCACGCTCACCCGGCCGGCCACGTACTTCACCAGCGGCGAGTAGTGCAGGATCAACTGTTCCCGCAGCCGGGCGTCCCCCGTCTCCTTGTAGGTCCGCCACAACGCGTCGAGCGAGGCGGGGGCGGCGGGCCCAGGGGTGGTGGGGGCGGCGGTCGCCGCCGTCGCCCTTTCGGACCCGGGGGTGTGCTGGGTCATGCGTCCTTTTGAGCCGTTCTGCCGTGAAGTGGGCGGGAAATCGAACCTCCGCGAGCGTAGCGTGACCATAGTGTCGCTGATTGCTACGGCATCCGTGTGGGACATGCGCAGATACGTTCCTGTGCGGACGCGAGGTCACCTGACGGGGCACGGGATCCGGCCCGGGTGGACGGCCGGTCCCAGGGGCAATGATGCGCACCCGGCCGCCCTGCCGCGGGCCCTCCCGACAACACCCCAGGTCATGGCGCTGTCCTGTCACCTGATGGTGTGTCGATAGCGTCAACGGGTCCGGTCGGGCGGCCCGCCGCGCGCGGTACGGACCAACGCCCAGCCGTCCGCGTCCCGCGTCACGAAACCCAGGGCCTGCAATTCGAGGAGCCGCCCGAGCGTGTCGGCCCGTCCCACCCCGGCGGCCCGCGCGATCTCCTCCTCCCTGGCGCCTCCCCGGCCGGGCAGCGCGTCCAGCACCCGCGCGGTGGCCGGCCGCAGCAGATCCCGCGGCAGCACGGGCCCGCGGCGCGCCGGCGCCAGGTCGGCCCCGATGCTGCCCACCATCTCCACCACCTCGGCTGCGTCGGTGACCAGTACGGCGTCACCGCGGAGCATTTCGTGGACCCCCTCCGACATCCGGCTCGTACACGGCCCGGGCACACCCATCGTCACCCTGCCCAGCTCGGCGGCGCGGCGGGCGGTGATGAGCGAACCGCTGCGGTACCTCGCCTCGACCACCACCGTGCCGCGGGTGAGCGCGGCGATCACCCGGTTCCTGAGCACGAACCTCACCCGGGTCGGATGGTCTCCCGGCGGCAGCTCCCCCAGCAGCAGGCCCCGTTCGGCGATGGTGTCGATCAGGTCCGCGTTGCCCCGCGGATAGGGGACGTCCACCCCGCAGGCGAGGACGCCGATCGTGGCGCCGCCCGCGTTGAGGGTGCTGCGGTGGACCGCGCCGTCCACCCCGTACGCCGCGCCGGAGACCACCACCCAGCCCGCCTCGGCCAGTCCCGCGCCCAGCAGGACCGCCATGTGGCGGCCGTAGTCGGTGCACGTCCTGGCGCCCACCACGGCCACCGACCGCAGTGCCCACAGCCGCAGGCTCGCCGGGCCGCGCACCCACAGGCCCAGTGGCCGCTCGTCCCCCAGATCGTCCAGCTGCCCGGGCCAGTCGCCTTCCCCTGGACACAGGAACCGCCCGCCCACCCGGTGCACCGCCACCAGGTCCGCCACGGGGTCCGCGTGCGCCGCCTTGATCGCATAGCGCTCGGTGCGCTCCTGGCGAGCTCCCGGCAGCGGCCTCCCGGCCAGGGCGGCGCGCCACACCTCGCCCGCGCCGAGCTCCCGCACCGCCCGGCCCATCACCTTGTCGCCGGGGTCGGCCACCCTGGTCAGGGCCACCCGCGCCAGCCGCTCCTGCCAGGGCGCGCACTCCCCCGGGGCCCGGCCACCGGCCGCCCCGCCGGACCCCTCGCCTGCCCCGCCGCCTGCCCCGCCTTCCGGCCCGCCGCCTGACTCGCCGCCTGGCTGGGCGTCGGCCTCGCCGCCTCCCTTCGTCGTGGCCCAAACCCGGGCGCCTCCGGTCAGCCGGCCGCCCTCGTACACCGCCCGCAGTGCCTCTTCTTCACCGGCCCGCCCGGTGCTGCCCCTCACCGCTGCCCCGCCATGACCGCGCCCCGGGCGACCCCGGTGCGCAACTGGAGTGCCTGCAGGACGTCCGAGGCCTCCGGGCGGGCGTGCCCGGCCAGGTCGGCGATGGTCCAGGCGACCCGCAGCACCCGGTCCAGGCCGCGGGCGGTGAGCAGGCCCCGCTCCATGTCGCGCTCGGCGGCGTGCAGGGCGCCGGGGGCCGCGTGCCAGCGGGTGCGCATCTCGTGGCCGGGCACCTCGCCGTTGGTGTGCCACGGGGTGCCGGCGTATCGGGCGGCGGCGCGGGCGCGGGCCTCCAGGACCCGGGCGGCCACGGTGGCGGTCGACTCGCCGCCGCCGTGGTCGATCAGGTCGGACCGGGTGACCGCGTCCACGTCGACCCGCAGGTCGATGCGGTCCAGCAGCGGCCCCGACAGCCGTGCCTGGTAGCGGCGGACCGCTGTCGGCGAGCAGTCGCAACCGCCGGCCAGGGTGGACCAGCGACCGCACGGGCACGGGTTCGCCGCCAGCACCAGCGTGAACCGGGCCGGCAGCCGCATGACCCCGGCCGCGCGGGCGACCACCACGTGACCCGATTCCAGCGGCTGCCGCAGCGCGTCCAGCGCCTGGCCGCTGAACTCCGGCGCCTCGTCCAGGAACAACACCCCGTGATGGGCCAGCGAGACCGCGCCGGGCCTCGGCAGTCCGCTGCCGCCGCCGACCAGGGACGGCATGGTCGCCGAGTGGTGGGGGGCGCAGTAGGGCGGGATGTCGACCAGGGGCCGGCCCGGTGGGAGCATCCCCGCGACCGAGTGGACGGCCGTGACCTCCAGGGACTGCTGCCTGGTCAGCGGGGGCAGGATGCCCGGCAGCCGCTCGGCGAGCATGGTCTTCCCCGCGCCCGGTGGTCCCTTCAGGTACAGGTGGTGTCCCCCGGCCGCGGCGACCTCCAGGGCGAGCCGGGCCGCCCGCTGCCCGGCCACGTCGGCGAGGTCGGGCCCGTCCGCCGATCCGCGGGCGGCCGAGCCGCCGCCCAGGATCGTGGTGATCCCGGTGCCGACGCCGCCGCCGGTGAGCCCGGCCAGCATGGGGTCGGGACGCCCGGCGTCCGCGTCCTCCTCGTCCTCCGCCGGGACCGGCTCGTCGTTGAGCACCGCGACGAGCTGCCGCAGGCTGCGCACCCCGAGGACGGCGACCCCGGGCACGAGCGACGCCTCCGCGGTGTTCTGCTCGGGCACCACCACCTGCCGGTACCCTGCGTCGGCGGCGGCCAGCACGGCCGGGAGCACCCCGCGCACCGGCCGGACCCGGCCGTCCAGGCCCAGCTCGCCGATCATCATCAGGTCGGCGATGGCGGTCGGGGCGATCCGGCCGCCCGCGGCCAGCACCGCGCAGGCCACCGCCAGGTCGAAGCCCGAGCCGCCCTTGGGTACGGACGCCGGGCTCAGGCCCACGGTGAGCTTCTTCGACGGCCAGGTCTCGTCGCTGTTGACGATCGCGGCGCGCACTCGGTCCCGGCTCTCCACCAGGCTCTTGTCGGGCAGTCCCACCAGCGCGAAGGCGGCCACCCCCGGCTCCAGGTCGGCCTGGACCTCCACCACCACGCCCTCGACGCCGATCAGCGCCACCGAGCACGTCCGGGCGAACCCCATCACGCCACCCCCCTGACGTGTTCGACGCGGGCCGCGCCGCGGGCCGGGAGGACGACACCGATCAGGTCGATGCGGACCCCGCCCGGCGGCGTCCCGCCGTGTTCCGCGGTCCATCGCTCGGCCAGCGAGCGCAGCCGCGCCACCTTGCGGACGGTCAGCGCCGCCATCGGATGCTGGAAGTCACCCTCGCGCCGGGTCTTGACCTCGCACACCACCAGGGCGTCCCCCTCGGACGCCAGAATGTCGATCTCGCCCCGCCGGCCACAGCGCCAGTTCCGGACGAGCACGGTCAGCCCGGCGTCCCGCAGCGTACGTGCCGCCACGTCCTCGCCGTACCGCCCCAGCGCACCTCGCGCGTTCATGCGTACCACCTCCGTCACTCACTGTGACAGAGCGCGGCACACCCGAGTCGATCTTGTCAGGGCGCCTGTGGATAACTCGCCGGGGTCAGCCGTTGAAGCCGGAGTCGTCGGACGGCAGGTCGAGGTCCGCCTTGTTCAGCTCCTCGATGTTCACGTCCTTGAACGTCAGCACGCGGACCTGCTTCACGAAGCGGGCCGGCCGGTACATGTCCCACACCCAGGCGTCCGCCATCGAGACCTCGAAGAACACCTCGCCCTGTACCGAGTGCACCTGCATCTCGTAGTCGTTGGTGAGGTAGAACCGGCGCTCGGTCTCGATCACGTACTTGAACAGGCCAACGACGTCGCGGTACTCCCGGTAGAGCTTCAGCTCCATCTCGGTCTCGTATTTTTCGAGGTCCTCGGCGCTCATGGCATGTTCCCCTTCAGCCGTACGTGCCCCCCATTGTGCGTCAGTCGCGTTCCGTCCCCAGGGGGATCGGGGATTGCGGAGGGCCCTCGTCGAGCAGCGTACGCAGCAGCTCGGCGAGCTTGGTGGGATACACCGTCTCACGAGTGCGCAGCAGTTCCCCGCACGTCCACCAGCGCAGCGAGGTCACACTGCGCCGCTCCAGGTCCGTCTGCCCGCTGGTGTCCAGGCCGACCGTATCGGTACGGCCCAGGTGGTACCACTCGTCCTGCTCCCACCGGCGCCCGTCGAACATGAAGGAGCAGGTCCGCTCCCACAGCACCGGCCCGAGCCGCACGTCGGTGATCCCCGTCTCCTCCGCCACCTCGCGCAGCGCCGCCGCCGTCAGGCTCTCGCCGTCCTCCACACCGCCGCCCGGGGTGAACCACCAGGTCACCGAGGGATCGGCCGGTTCGAAGCCGTGCAGCAGGAGGATACGGTCGGCCGGGTCGAGCAGCACCACCCGCGAGGCCCGCCGCCTCGGCGGGCCCGTGCCGGTGTCACCAGGGCCGGTGTCGGTGACCTCGGCGGCACGGCCGCCGGCGCCCGCCGTGCCCGTGCCCGTTGTGCCGGTCCCGGCCACGCTCACGGCCGGGCCGTCCCGCACGGCCGCCGCCTCGTCCCGCTCCATGTCCGGCTCAACACAGCCCCGCCCGGATCCCTTCCGCTCACCGCCGCCGGCTCAGCAGCTTCGCCACCGGCCCGTAGGCGGCGCCGCCCAGGATGAGGACCACCCCGGCGACGACCATGACCACTAGCCATTCCAGCGGCCCGGCCGATGAGGCCCCGCCGCCCGCCAGCGCGTCGAACGCCGGCGTACGGCTCAGCATGCCCATTCGGCCCGTCGGCCATGCCGTGGCGGCCACCCGGCCCTTGACGTCGCTCGCCGGCACCGAGCCGCCCTGGGCGTCCTGGAGGCGGATGCGGGAGTCCTGGGAGACGTCGCGGTTGTCGCCGAGCAGGAAGAGCTCGCCCTTGGGCACGACGGTCGAGAAGCCGGTCAGCGAGGCACGGCCTGGGTGGTCGAGGTACGTCTCCCGGACCGGTGTGCCGTTGACCGTCAGCCGGCCCTGGCTGTCGCAGCAGGCCACCTTGTCGCCGCCGACGCCGACTACCCGCTTGACCTCGGGCATGTCGCCCCACAGCGGGTCCTTGAAGACCACCACGTCGCCCCGGTGCACCGACGAGCCGGAGACGCGCTGCGCGAGCACCTTGTCGCCGGGCCGCACGGTGGGCTGCATGGAGTTGGTGGGCACGGTGTACGGGCGGTACATGAAGGCCGCCCAGGCGAAACCGCCGAGGAACAGCACGCAGCCCAGGGCCACGGCGATCCCCGAGAGCGTGTTCCCCAGACGGCCGCGACCACTTCCGCGGCCGTCCCTGCTCCTCACACCGGCTATCGCGCCGGTGCTGCTGCTCGTGGCACTCATGGATCGGAACCCTACCCGGCGGTACGCCCCCGGGTCAGCCCTCGTCCGGGGGCGTCGTCCCGGCCGGCTCGTCCAGCCGCTTCAGCAACCGCCTGCGGCGGATGAGCACCAGCGGCACCGCGCCCGCCAGGCCGGCCGCCGCGGGGGCCGCCGCGCCGGCCGCGCTGATCCCCGGCTGCGAGAAGGTGCTGGGGATGCCGAGCGTCGCCCAGCGGTTGATCGGCCAGGCCACCACGATGGCGCGGCCCACCACCTGCTTGTCGGAGACCGTGCCGCCGCCGGGGAGCTGCATGTGGTAGCGGGAGTCCAGCGAGTTCTGGCGGTTGTCGCCCATCACCCAGATGCGGTCCTTGGGGACGACGACCTTGAACGGCGCGTCCTTGGAGCAGGCGGTGCTGCCGGGGTGGACGTACGGCTCGTTGAGCGGCTTGCCGTTGACCAGCAGCGGGCCGGTGCCCTTGCACTCCACGGTGTCGCCGCCGACCCCGATGACCCGCTTGATCAGGTCCTTCTCGTCGGCCGACGGCATCAGGCCGATGAAGCTCAGGCTCCTCTGCACGGCCCGCACCACGGGGTTGTGGCTGGGCGGCGGGTTCTCCGGCAGCCACCCGCCCGGGTCGTGGAAGACGACGACCTCGCCGCGGGAGGGATTGGAGCCGAACCACGGGGTCAGCTTGTCGACGAGCACCCTGTCGCCCGGCTGCAGGGTGTTCTGCATCGAGTCCGACGGGATGGAGAACGCCTGGACCAGGAAGGTCTTGATCAGCAGGGCCAGCACCAGGGCGATGCCGACCAGCAGCGGCAGCTCCTTCCAGAAGGAGCGCTGCTGCTTGCCGCGCGGGGAGGACGCGTGCCGGCCGGAGTCGCCGTCGCCGTCCGACCCGCCGGAGCCGGAGGAGGGGCCGGAGGGATCGGCCGGGTCGCCGCCGTCATCAGGACGCGCGTCGTCCTTGGCGCCGGGAACGCCGTAGGGAAGCGGCTCCTCCGTCGGGTCCGGGGTGCCGGGCGCCGGCGCGCCACCCGCGGCGCCGGGCACCCCGTACGCCGCGCCGTCCGGCGCTCCGGGCGTGCCCGGAGCCTGACGGGCCCCGTTCGCCGGAGGACCGCCGATCCCGTTCAGGGGCAGGCCGCCGCTCTCCGCCCGGTCGCCGATCGGGGCGTACCCGGGCGGCGGACCGGCCGCGCCCGTCACATCGTCGGCAGGAGGTACCTGGGGCACCGCGACATCCCCCTTCTCGGGCTCGCCGGATCCAGACCGTGCACCGACCACCAGGTCCCCCACATCCACTCCTCACTCCAGACCGCCGCCCGCCCCGTTTCCGGCGCAGGCCCGCCACTCCCATAACGAGCGGGAGTTCCGCAGGAGTCGGTAGTCGGCTCGATCTTTGACCGTTGTTGGCCCGGCCCACCCTAGTGGCCGACCCTGTGGGGCGCGTCCCGGCCGCGCCAGGGGCGGGCACGGACGCGTACGTTCCCGGCTCCTTCAGCCGTCTCCAGTGGTCGAACGGCCAGGCGATGACGAAGGCCCGGCCGACCACGAGGCTCTCCGGGATCGTTCCCCCGCCGGCCGACGTCATGTGGGACCGGGAATCGGCCGAATCGGAGCGGTGGTCGCCCATCACCCACAGGTGTCCCGGGGGGACGTGGACCGTAAAGGTCATCATGGACGGCGGGTTGCCGGCGTAGAGGTACGGCTCGGTCAGCGGCGTGCCGTTGACGGTGATCCTGCCCTGGGAGTCGCAGCAGGCCACGGTGTCCCCGCCGACGCCGATGACCCGCTTGATCAGATCCTGCTCGCCGGAGGCGGGCAGCAGCCCGATGTAGGTGAAGAACTCCTTCACCTGCTTGACGACCGGCGGGTCGGGCTTCGGCTGGGGCTCGTTCGCCAGCCAGCCGCCGGGGTCCTTGAAGACGACGACGTCCCCCCGGTGGGGCTCGGCGCCGAACCACGGGGTCAGTTTGTCGACGAGTACCCGGTCGCCGATACGGATGGTCTGCTCCATCGACCCGGACGGGATGACGAAGGCCTGCAGCAGGAACGTCTTGAGCACGAGCGCGATCAGCAGCGCCACCCCGACGAGGAGCGGCACCTCCTTGACCAGCGACCGGCGCCGCTTGCGGCGCACCTTCCGGGCCAGCTTGCGCCGCTCGATCCGCGTGGTGCCGGTGAGCCGGTGCGGCGGGGCGTCGGCGGTCGTGCCCGATCCGGTGCCGCTGCCCGATGCGGTGCCGGATGCGGCGCCGTCCGCGCCATGGCCGCCGCCCGCACCGTCCCCGCCTTCGCGGTCGCCGCCGAAGGGGCCGAAGGGGCCGAAGCCCGCGTCCGTGCCGGCGTGCGGGCCCTCACCGGCGCCCGGCGCCTGGCCGGGCCGCGCGTCGGACGGCGGTCCCGCCTTGTGGTAGCCCTTGCGGGGCCGTCCCCTGTTACCCATGAGCGCCTGCCGGGACCGCGGGGATCGCGGCAAAGGCGGCGGGCCTGCGCAGGCGCGTCCAGTGGCCGACCGGCCAGGCGATCCACTCGGCGCGGCCGATCACCCGGCCGACCGGGACGGTGCCGCCGCCCGGATCGCCGAGATGGTCGCGGGAGTCGCGGGAGTCGTCGCGGTGGTCGCCCATCACCCACAGCCTCCCCTGCGGCACCACGATGTCGAACGGCACCCGGGACGGGCTGTCACCCGGATGGAGGTAGGTCTCGTCCAGCGGGTGGCCGTTGACGGTCAACCGGCCCCGCGGGTCGCAGCAGGTGACCCGGTCGCCGCCTATGCCGATGACCCGCTTCACGTAGTCCGTCCCGCCGTTTTGCGTGAACGACCCCTCGCCGTTGAACACGATCACGTCTCCCCGCCGCGGTGTGCCGCCGAAACGGTACGCCAGCTTGTCGACCAGCACTCGGTCGCCGACCCGCAACGTGCCCTCCATGGACCCGCTGGGCACCTGGAAGGGTTCCACCACGTACTGGCTGACGAGCACCAGCACAACGGCGCAGCCGAGCCCCAGCAGGACCGTACGGCCCCATTCCGCCCACCACCGGGTGAACGCCGGGAGCCGGGCCGCGGGCCCGGCGGCGGAGGCCGTGTCACCGGAGTCCGCGTCGCCGGAATCGGCGGCCATGGCTTCGGATGCCTCGCGGTCCGGGACGACGGAACGCGACCGTTCCCCCGGATCCGCCTTCGCGGCGGCGGGGGAACGGTCGCGCTCCGGAACGACTGCTTCGCTGTCCATCGGGGGCTGATGCTATCCGGCCCGCCCGGGAAAGCGGGGCCGTGCTCAGCTGTCGCGCTTCTCCTTGATCTTCGCCGCCTTGCCGCGCAGGTCGCGCAGGTAGTACAGCTTCGCGCGGCGCACGTCGCCGCGGGTGACGACCTCGATCTTCTCCACGATCGGGGTGTGCACCGGGAAGGTGCGCTCGACGCCGACCGAGAAGCTGACCTTGCGGACCGTGAAGGTCTCGCTCACGCCCGCGCCCTGGCGGCGGATCACGACGCCCTTGAACTGCTGCACACGGGAGCGGTTGCCCTCGATGACGCGCACGTGGACGTTGACGGTGTCGCCGGGCCGGAACGCCGGGATGTCGGTGCGCAGGGAGGCGCCGTTGAGGCTCTCGATCAGGTTGGTCATCGGTATCTGCTTCCTCGCCGATGCCACAGGTCATCGACGGAACGTCTCAGTGGGTGGGGCCCGGCCCCGGCGGGCGTCTTGTCCCCCTGTGGCAGGGGCGCGCGCCGGACAGGCAACAGCCGCTCATTCTGTCACGGCCTCGGGGTTCGGCCCAAATCGGCCGTCCGGTCCGGGCTGCCACCCCAGGATGCTGAGCATTTCGCGGTCCTTCTTGTCGAAGGCCGCGGGGTCGGCCCGCCGGATCAGGTCCGGCCGGTTGGCCACGGTGCGGCGCAGCGCCTCGTCCCGCCGCCAGCGCGCGATCCTGCCGTGGTGGCCGCTGAGCAGCACCTCGGGGATGCCGCGCCCCCGCCACCACGGCGGCTTGGTGTAGACGGGGCCCTCCAGCAGATCGGCCATCGGGCCGGGGGCGAACGAGTCGTCGGCGTGCGACTGCGCGTTGCCCAGCACGCCGGGCAGCAGCCGGGCGACCGCTTCGGTGATCACCAGGACCGCCGCCTCGCCGCCGGCCAGGACGTAGTCGCCGATGGAGACCTCCAGGACGGGCAGCCGGGTGGCGTACTCGGCGGTGACCCGGCTGTCGATGCCCTCGTAACGGGCCGGGGTGAACACCAGCCAGGGGCGGCGGGACAGCTCGACGGCCATGGCCTGGGTGAACGGCCGGCCGCTGGGGGTGGGGACGACGAGCAGGGGCTCGTGCGCGCCGGCCTCGTACCCGTCGGCGAGCGTCTCGTCGAGGGCCGCGCCCCACGGCCCGGTCATCATGACCATGCCCGGTCCGCCGCCGTAGGGCGTGTCGTCCACCGTGTTGTGCCGGTCGTACGCCCATCGCCGCAGGTCGTGGACGTGGACGCCGAGGCGCCCGGCCGCCCGGGCCTTGCCGACCAGCGAGACGTTCAGCGGCTCCAGGTACTCGGGGAAGATCGTGACGACGTCGATCCGCATCAGCCGGCGTCCTCGCCGGACGCGGAACCGGTCGCCGGAGAGGTCCCGCGGCCCTCCTCGGCGCCCTCCCCCGCCGCGCTCGCCGTCACCGCGTCGGCCTCGTCCAGCAGCCCGGGCGGCGGGTCGATCACCGCGCGCTGCGCGGCGAGGTCGATCTCGGGCACGATCTCGGAGACGAAGGGGATGAGCACCTCCCCGCCGCCGGTCCGCTCGACCACCAGCAGGTCCTGGTACGGCAGGTGGCTGATCTCGGTGATGCGGCCGATCTCGCGCCCGTCGGTGGTGACCACGTCCAGGTCGATGAGCTGGTGGTCGTAGAACTCCTCGGGGTCCTCCGGGGTCTCGTCCGGGTCGACCTCGGCGATCAGCAGGGTGTTGCGCAGCGCCTCGGCGCCGTTGCGGTCGTGGACGCCCTCGAAGCGCAGCATCAGGCGACCGCTGTGCACCCGCCCGGTCGCGATGGTCAGCGGGCCGGCCGAGGGGGGGTCGGTGGCCAGTACGGCGCCGGGCGCGAGCCGCAGCTCGGGCTCGTCGGTGCGCACCTCGACGCTGACCTCGCCCTTGATCCCATGGGCGCGGCCGATCCTGCCCACTACCAGTTGCACGTGACGCTCCTGCTCCCGTTCCTACGACGATACGGCGCGGGCCGGGAGCGGCGACGTCGGCTGACGTCCCGCTCCCGGCCCGCGCCGGTACTCCTGTCGGTGCCTCAGCGCACCTGGTCGACGTCCACGAGGTCCACGCGGACGCCGCGGCCGCCGAGGGCGCCCACGACGGTGCGCAGCGCGCGGGCCGTACGGCCGTTGCGGCCGATGACCTTGCCGAGGTCGTCGGGGTGCACCCGGACCTCCAGCACGCTGCCGCGGCGCAGGTTCCGCATGTCCACCTGCACATCGTCGGGGTTGTCGACGATGCCCTTCACGAGGTGCTCAAGGGCCTCCTCGAGCATGCTCAGGCCTCGGTGGACTCGGCCGGGGCGGCGGCCTCGGCGTCATCGGCCTTCTTGTCGGCCTTCTTCGCCTTGGGGGTGATGGCCTCACCCTTCGGCTCGCCCGCGGTGTCCTTGGCGGCCGCCTCGAACAGGGCGCGCTTGTCGGCCTTGGGCTCGGGCTGCTGCAGCGGGGCGGGGGCCGGCTCGCCCTTGTACTTCTGCCAGTCGCCGGTGAGCTTCAGGATGGCGAGCACGGGCTCGGTCGGCTGCGCGCCGACCGACAGCCAGTACTGCGCGCGGTCCGAGTCGACCTCGATGCGCGAGGGGTTCTGCACCGGGTGGTACAGGCCGATCTCCTCGATGGCCCGGCCGTCACGGCGGGTACGGGAGTCGGCGACGACGATGCGGTAGTGAGGCGAACGGATCTTGCCCAGACGCTTCAGCTTGATCTTGACTGCCACGGGAGTGGGTTCTCCTGGTGTTGACGTGGTTGGGCACGGCGAACAGCCACGTGGGGTTGTGGAGTCGGGTGCCCGACGGACGCGTCAGCCGAAGGAGAGAGGGTTCCTGCACGGCTGTCGAGTTCTCAGCTGACCATTCTGCCACACTCCCGGGCACGCTCAGGCCACCACGGCCCGGTCCCGACGGCCGCACGCATGCCCCGGCCGGCCCGGTCCCGACGGCCGCACGCACACCCCGGCAGCCACGGCCCGGTCCCGCCCGCCGCCCGCCGGCCCCCCTCCCCCTTGGCCTCAGGCCGCCCCGACGACCTCCGGGATGCGGAACGGCTGGCCGCACGCCCCGCACATGATCGGCGCCTGCGCGAGCACGGACGGGACGACGCGGACGTTGCGCCCGCAGTCGCAGACCGCCTTGACCCGCACGCCGCCGCCCGAGGAGCCGTGCCGCGCGGCCGGCCCGCGGAAGGAGCGCGCGGTGTCCTCGGTGGTGGCGACGGTGTGCGCCTTCAGGGCCCGCTGCAGCCGGTCGATGGTGCCCCGATATCGCTTGCGGGTGTCCGGCCGCATGACCACGAGCGAGAAGCCGCTGCTCGGGTGGGGCTCCTCGGCGTGGTCGAGGCCCAACTCGTCGGCGATCGCCAGGAATCTGCGGTTGTGGTAGCGGCCGGCGCGCGAGGTGTCCCGGATACCGCGGGCGGCGGCGATTCCGTGCACGGCCTCGTGCAGCAGCCTGTCGAAGGAGAGCTCGGTGCCGCAGGCGGACGAGGACTCTCCGATGAGGGACTCGGGCGCGGCCAGGTCGGGCAGCTCGGGGTGGTGCCGTTGAATGTCGGCCCAGGCGACTGCCAGCTCGGCGGCGAGAACAGGTGGTGTCGTGCTCACGCCGTAACAACGACCAGGGTGGGCCCGGTGTTCCGATTTAGGGCTAGCGCAATTAATTTGCACTGATCGGTCAGTTCCGGATGATGGCGGGTGATGGGGATGATGCGCGTAGACCGCACGGACAAGGGCGGGTGCGGAGGTCAGTGATGAACTCGCGCACCCGCCCCAAGCGAGGACGTACGGCGTATTCCGCACGATGTCCGTGCGGTCGATTTCGGTCAGCGGACGCCGCGGCGGCTCAGTAGGCCCTCGCCACGATGGCCAGGGTTCCCGGCGCGTCGTCCCGCGTCGGCACCGAACCGTCCTCACCCACCAGACACCGTACCGAAACACCCTGTTGCGCGAGGGCGTCCTCGCCGTCGACACCGAGGGTCGCCCAGGGGATGCGGGCCCAGCCGGTGGCGGCCGCCTCGGCGGCCTCCTCGACGGTCGTGACGTCCACCGTTCGCGACAGCCGGCGCTCGCGGGACTCCTGCAGCAGCCGCGCCTGGTCCTCCTCCAGCGCCTTCGGCAGCATCGCCTCCAAGGCGTCGAGCGCGACCGGCTCCTTGCCCCCCGGGATGCGCCGGGCCACCATCGCGGTGCCCTGCTCCAGGTCGCGCGGGCCGACCTCGACCCGCAGCGGCACGCCCTTGAGCTCCCAGTCGACCGCGCGGCGCCCGAACGGCGTGTCCGTACGGTCGTCCACCACCACCCGCAGCCCCGCCTCGCGCAGCCGCTCGCCGATCTCGCGCACCTTGGCGACCACGGCGTCGTCGTCCTTGATCGCCAGCACGACGACCTGGACGTGGGCGAGCCGCGGCGGCACCCGCAGCCCGTTGTCGTCGCCGTGCATCATCACCAGGGCGCCGATCATGCGGGTGGTGCTGCCCCAGGAGGTCTGCCAGACGTACTCCTGGTTGCCGTCCTTGGACAGGTACTGGGTGTGGAACGCCTTGGCGAAGTTCTGGCCCAGCTCGTGGCTGGTGCCCATCTGCAGTGCCTTGCCGTCGCCCATCATGCCCTCCAGGGTGAGGGTGTTGATGGCGCCGGCGAACCGCTCCTTGACCGTCTTGCGGCCGAGCACCACGTCCATGGCCAGCACGTTCTCCATGAAGTCGCCGTATACGTCGCGCTGGATGCGGGCGGCGAAGTCGCGGGCGTCCTCCTGGGTGGCGTGCGCGGTGTGCCCCTCCTGCCACAGGAACTCCGAGGTGCGCAGGAACAGCCGCGGCCGCAGCTCCCACCGGACCACGTTCGCCCACTGGTTGATCAGCAGCGGCAGGTCGCGGTAGCTCTGCACCCACTTGGAGAAGTACTCGTTGATGATCGTCTCGGAGGTGGGACGTACGACGACCGGCTCCTCCAGCTCCTTGCCGCCGCCATGGGTGACGACGGCGAGCTCGGGCGCGAAGCCCTCCACGTGCTCGGCTTCCCTGGTCAGGTACGCCTGCGGGATGAACAGCGGGAAGTACGCGTTCTGCGCGCCGGCCGCCTTGATCCGCGCGTCCATGTCGGCCTGCATGCGCTCCCACAGACCGTACCCATAGGGGCGGATGACCATGGTTCCGCGCACCGGGCCGTTGTCGGCGAGCTCGGCCTTGTTGATGAGGTCCTGGTACCAGCGCGGGAAGTCGTCCGCCCGAGGCGTGAGAATGGGAGCCTTTGCCATGGAGGCGATGGTACGGCCCGCCGTGCCCCGAGCGTGAATCGGCGGCCGGCCGCGAGACGGAGGCGCCTGTCCCCCGCCCGTCCCCGGAAGTTAACAAAGACGGTGCTTCAGGCCCCTGGACGGAGCGGCGATTCAGCAGTTGTCTGGCTTTCGGGACGAGTGCGGCGAGTGCGGCGGGAACGACCGCTGTCACGGGTTCGCCGCGCGCTCGTCCGGCGACAGTGGGTGACCGGGCGGCCACGGGGAATCGCGCGGCCACCGCGACGACGACCGGTGGGGGAACGACCGACCGCAGGGGGGACGGCAGACCACGGGCAAGCGACCGGCACGACGCGGCTGATTGGGGCTTCCATGACACCTGTGCTCTATCGCGGACACCGGCCCGACGCGGAGGACAGGGCGCGGGACTGGGCGGAGATCCAGGAACGCATGCTCGTTCCGCTCTACGAGGCCGTCTACGAGCGGCTGGAGGTGGGCGCCGGCAGCCGGATCCTCGGCCTGGGCTGCGGCTCCGGCCTGGCGCTGCTGCTGGCGGCGTCCAGGGGCGCGGCCGTCACCGGCTGCGACCTCGACGCCAGGCGGCTGTCGCTGGCCCGGCAGCGGCTGCTGCCCGAGCCGAACCGGGGCGTCCGGCACGCGGGCCCGGCCCGTACCAGACTGCTCCGCGGCACCGCGCAGACCCTGGGCGACGACCTCGGGTACGGCGGCTACGACCTCGTCACGGCCTTCGACCCGGCGATGCCCGCCGGTGAAGTGCGGCCCGCGCTGGCCGCGGTGGCGGACTGGGCGCCGCGCGGCACCGCCGTCGTGCTGGCCGGCTGGGGGCCGCCCGAACGCTGCGCCACCTCCCGCGTGGTGCGGTCGGTGACCCGGCGCGCCGAGCCGGGCGCGGCCGCCTTCGTGGGGCGGCTCGGCGGCCGCGACGAGCTGGAGGACATGGTCCGCTCCGCGGGTCTGCGTCCCGACGGCTCGGGCCGCGTCTCCTGCCCGTTCGGCTACTGCGACGCCTCCAGCGCGGTGCGCGGCCTGCTGTCCACCGGCCTGTTCGACGCGGCCGTCGAGGCGAGCGACCGGCAGCAGGTCGAGAAGGAGATCACCGAGGCCCTGCACCCCTACCGGCGAGGCGACGGCACGGTCCGCATGGACAACGTCTTCCGCTACGTGGTCGCCCGCACCTGACCCGCCGCGCCCTCGCCACCCCCGCCGGCCCCGGCGTCCGCGCTACCCGGTCAGGCCCGGCCACTCCTCGGCGGTGAGGGCGAAGCGCTCGTGGTCCCGCCAGGCGTCGTTGAGGTACAGCATGCGCGGGGAGAAGCCCTCGTGGCGGAAGCCGAGGCGCTTGGCCATGGCGATGGAACGGCTGTTGTCCGGCTGGACGTTGATCTCCAGCCGGTGCAGCCCCAGGCCGTCGGGACGGGTGGTGAAGCAGCGGTCGACGATCAGCCGCATGCCCTCGCTCATCCGGCCGGTCCCGTTGTACGGCAGGTAGCTGTCGTAGCCGAGGGTGGCGTTGCGGAAGCGGGCGAGCACGATGTTGGCGACGTTGCACTTGCCGACCAGGCCGCCGTCCTCCTCGTTGATGATCAGGAAGGTCCGCAACTGGGGGCCCTGCTGCCGGAGCAGTTCGTGGAAGCCGTCGGGGTCCACCGGATTCCACGGGCTCAGGTGGGCGGCCGATCGGAGCACCGCCGCGCGGTGGGCGTCGGCGTCACTGGGTCGGGGTTCGCGGATCGTCACTCGCATGGACCCATTGTCGTGGACGGAGGACGCGCCCGTCGGCCCGTCCTCCGTAACCACCCGCCGGCCCGCCCGACCCGCATCCTTTGTCGCGGGCGCGCCCAGGTGCCGAGCGCACCCGGGCCGCGCCTGCGCGGTGCCTACTTCGGCGGCAGGAAGTCCTTGAACTCCGCGGGCAGTTCGAAGTCCTCGGGCACGGCGCCGCCGCCGAAGGCGCTGCCCGCCCGCTCCTCGCGGCGCGCGGCGGCCTCCTGCTCCTCCTGGAGGCGCTTCATCGGGTTGCCGCTGCGCCGCGACCCCTTGCCCTTCTTCTGCTGCTTCTTCTGCCGGCCGGGGCCGCCGCCCATGCCCGGGATCCCCGGCATACCGGGCATCCCGCCGCCCTGGGCCATCCGCGACATCATCTTGCGGGCGTCGAAGAACCGCTCCACGAGCGACTTCACCGCACTGACCTCGACCCCGGAGCCCTTGGCGATACGCGCCCGGCGCGAGCCGTTGATGATGTGCGGATCGGCCCGCTCGGCGGGCGTCATCGACTTGATGATCGCGGCCGTGCGATCCACGTCCCGCTCGTCGAGGTTGTTGATCTGGTCCCTGATCTGCCCCATCCCCGGCAGCATCCCGAGCAGCTTGGAGATCGAGCCCATCTTGCGGACCTGCTCCATCTGCGCCAGGAAGTCGTCGAGGGTGAACTCCTTGGGGCCCTTGGCCAGCTTGGCCGCCATCTTCTCGGCCTCGGCCTGCGAGAAGGTCTGCTCGGCCTTCTCGATGAGCGAGAGCATGTCGCCCATGCCGAGGATCCGGGAGGCCATCCGGTCCGGGTGGAAGGCGTCGAAGTCGTCGAGCTTCTCGCCGTTCGACGCGAACATGATCTGCTTGCCGGTGACGTGCGCGATCGACAGGGCGGCGCCGCCGCGCGCGTCGCCGTCCAGCTTGGACAGCACCACGCCGTCGAAGCCGACGCCGTCGCGGAACGCCTCCGCGGTGTTGACCGCGTCCTGGCCGATCATGGCGTCGACCACGAAGAGGATCTCGTTCGGGCGGACCGCGTCCCGGATGTCGGCGGCCTGCTGCATCATCTCCTGGTCGACGCCCAGGCGGCCGGCGGTGTCGATCACGACGATGTCGTACTGGCGGGACGTGGCGTACTCGATCGAGTCCCGTGCGACCTTCACCGGGTCGCCCACGCCGTTGCCCGGCTCGGGCGCGTAGACCGCGACGCCCGCGCGCTCGGCGACCACGCTGAGCTGGTTGACGGCGTTGGGGCGCTGGAGGTCGCAGGCGACCAGCAGCGGGGTGTGGCCCTGCTGCTGCAGCCAGCGGCCGAGCTTGCCGGCCAGCGTCGTCTTGCCGGCGCCCTGGAGGCCGGCGAGCATGATCACGGTCGGCGGCTGCTTGGCGAAGCGCAGACGGCGGGTCTCCCCGCCGAGGATGGCGACGAGCTCCTGGTTGACGATCTTGACGACCTGCTGCGCCGGGTTCAGCGCCTTGGACACCTCGGTGCCCAGCGACCGCTGCTTGATGTTGGCGATGAAGGCACGCACGACCGGCAGGGCCACGTCCGCTTCGAGCAGCGCGATGCGGATCTCGCGCGCCGTGGCGTCGATGTCCGCCTCAGTGAGACGCCCTTTGCCCCGGAGTCCTTTGAAGGTGTTCGCGAGGCGATCAGACAGAGTGTCGAACACGGTGGTCGCAGATCCTTGCGGTCGGGGGCGGGGGCAATCGTCCTCCAGGGTATCCGGACGCGGCACGAAGGCGCCCTCGCCCACCGGATACACGACGGACGAGGGCGGGATCGCATCCGGCGGGCGCCTTGTCAGCGCAGCCGCGCCTCCACCTGTCTCGCCACTTCCTGGGCGTGGGGGTCGGGCAGCGGGCTGCCGTCCTTGCCGACGACGTAGAAGGCGTCGACGGCGTTGGCACCCAGGGTGGAGATGCGGGCGGAGCGGATGGTGACCGATGTCGCGCCCAGGGCGAGGCCGATGCGGTGGAGCAGGCCGGGGGCGTCGTGGGCGCGGACCTCCAGGACCGTGGCGGACTGGGAGGTGCCCGCGGGGGCGACGGTGACGCGCGGTGGGGGCGGGGCGATGCCGCGCCGCCTGGGATACGCGGCCTCGCGCTCGGCGAGCCGGCTCTCGATGTCCAGGGTGCCCTCGAAGGCGCGGGCCAGGTCGGCGCGCAGCCGGGCGGCCTCCGGCAGGGCTCCGTACTCCGCCGAGACGCGCCAGTTGAGCAGCGCGACAGGGCCCTCGCCGATCGGGTCGACGGAGCGCAGGTCGGCGGCCCGCACGGTGAGCCGGTGCAGGGCCAGGACCCCGGCGGCCAGGGCGACCAGGCCGGGCCGGTCGGGCACGGCTACCAGCAGCTCCACACCGAGCGTCTCGGTGCGGTCCTCGCCCTCGGCGTCGGGTTCGCTGTGCGCGTGCAGCGCCAGCACGGGACCGCCGGTGCGGGCCGCCTCGATGGCCAGCCGCTCCTCCTCCGTGGTGGGCTCGCGGTCGGTGGTGACGGGCAGGGCGCCGGTGTCGAGGGCGCCGGCGACGCGCTCGACCAGGTCGGCGAGCAGGGACGCGCGCCAGGTGCTCCAGGCGGCGGGCCCGGTGGCCAGGGCGTCGGCCTCGGTGAGGGCGGCCAGCAGCTCCAGCGTGCAGGTGTCCCGTACGGTCTCGGCGACGGCGCGCACCGTCTCCGGGTCGTCCAGGTCGCGGCGGGTGGCGGTGTCGATCAGCAGCAGGTGGTGGCGGACCAGCAGGGCGAGGGTGTCGGCGTCGGCGGGGCCGAAGCCGATGCGGGCGGCCATGTCGCGGGCGATTGTCTGCCCGGCCTCGCTGTGGTCGCCGGGCCAGCCCTTGCCGATGTCGTGCAGCAGGGCCGCGGTCAGCAGCAGGTCGGGGCGGCCGACCCGGCGGGTGAGCCCGGCGGCCTGGACGGCGGTCTCCACCAGGTGGCGGTCGACGGTGAAGCGGTGCACGGCGTTGCGCTGCGGGCGGCAGCGGACCCGCTCCCAGTCCGGCAGGAGCCGGGTGACCAGGCCCTCGGCCTCCAGCGCCTCCCACACCGGCACGGTGGGCTCGCCGGCGCCGAGCAGGGTCAGGAGCTGCTCGCGGGCCTCGGCGGGCCACGGCACCGGCAGCGGCGCGGCGGTCGCGGCCAGGCGGCGCACCGCGTGGATGGACAGCGGCAGCCCGGCCTGCGCCGCGGCGGCCGCGGCCCGCAGCGGCAGTACGGGGTCGCGTTCCGGCTTGGCGGCCAGCGCCAGGACGGCCTCGCCCTCCTGCTCCACGACGCCTTCGGCCAGCGGCACCCGCTCGGGGGTCCGATCGGCCGCCGCGGAGGCGCGGCCGCGGCCGAGGATGCCGCGGCGGCGGGGCCGGGACTCGCGGGCGCGCAGCACCCGGGCGACCTCGCGCCAGGTGACGTCGGCCGCGTAGGCGATGCGGCGGGCGGCCTCGTAGACCTGGCGGAGCAGGGCGTCGGCGTCCAGCAGGCCGAGTTCGGCGGCGACCTGGTCCTGCTCCTGGAGGGCGAGCCGGTCGGTGGCGCGCCCGGTGACCAGGTGGAGGGCGTCGCGGGCGTCCAGCAGGCGGGTGCGGGCGTCCTCCAGGCCCTCGCGGGGTGCGTCGGCGAGCCAGGAGGCGGCGACCGCGCGCAGGGCGGTCGCGTCGCGCAGGCCGCCGCGGGCCTCCTTGAGGTCGGGTTCGAGGAGGTAGGACAGCTCGCCCTGGCGTTCCGCGCGTTCCTGGCACATCTCGCGCAGGGCGGGCAGCCGCCCGGGCGCCTGGTTGCGCCAGTCGGCGAGGACGGCGCTGCGCAGCCCCGAGGTGAGGGCGGGATCGCCGGCGATGTGCCGGGCGTCCAGCAGGCCGAGCTGGACCTTGAGGTCCTCGGCGGCGGCCTTGCGGGTCTCGGCGGCGGTGCGGACGGAGTGGTCGAGGGCGACGCCCAGGTCCCACACCGGGTACCAGATGCGGTCGGCGAGGGCGGCGACCGAGTCGCCCGGCTCGTGGAGGAGCAGCAGGTCGAGGTCGCTGCGCGGGGAGAGCTCGCCGCGGCCGTAGCCGCCGACCGCGACGAGGGCGAAGCCTCCCCCACGGCCTGCGGCGTGGGAGGTGCCCCCCATGCCGGTGGCCTCGGCGGCCTCGGCCGCCAAGGAGGCGAGCCAGCGGTCGGTGAGGGAGGCCAGCGCGGCGCGGCGCGGCGGCCCGGCCTGCGCCTCCTGGGTGAGGAGGCGCAGGCGGGCCGCCGCGTATCCGCCGTCCGGCGCTTCGACGCTTTCGGTCACTCGTTCTCCAGCGGTCGGTGAGGTCGGGGGCCGGCGGCGGGCCGCGGTGGCGGCGGACGCCGGGCCCCGGCCGTGGTCTCGGCCGGGGCCCGGCTGCGGGCCTCGGCTGCGGCCTGGGACGTCAGAGCGCGTCCGGTCCGCGCTCTCCGGTGCGGACCCGTACGGCGGTGTCGACCGGGAGGCTCCACACCTTGCCGTCTCCGATCTTGCCGGTTCTGGCCGCCTTGACCACGACCTCTATGAGGTCGTCGGCGTCCGCGTCCTCGACGAGGACCTCGATGCGGATCTTGGGCACGAGGTCGACGGTGTACTCCGCGCCCCGGTAGACCTCCGTGTGGCCGCGCTGCCGGCCGTACCCGCTGGCCTCGGTGACGGTCAGGCCGTGCACGCCGAACGCCTGGAGGGCTTCCTTGATCTCGTCGAGCCGGTGCGGCTTGACGACCGCGGTGATGAGCTTCACGCGTCCACCTTCTTACTGGCGGTGCCCGCCTCGTTGATGCCGCCGGCCGGGAGGATGCCGTGGCTGCCGCCGGCGACACCGGCGAAGTCGTACGCGGTCTCGGCGTGCAGCACCTGGTCGACGCCGGTGATCTCCTCGTCCTCGGTGACGCGGAAGCCCATGACCATGTCGATCAGCTTGGCGAGGACGGCCGCGCACACCAGCGAGTAGCCCAGGACCGAGCCGACGCCGATGAACTGCAGGCCGAGCTGGTGCCAGCCGCCGCCGTAGAAGACGCCCTTGGCGGTCTGGCCGACGCCGCCGGTGGCCAGGAAGCCGATGGACAGCGAGCCGACGATGCCGCCGACCATGTGGACGCCGACCACGTCGAGGGAGTCGTCGTAGTTGAAGCGGTACTTCAGGCCGACGGCGGCGGCGCAGATGGCGCCGGTGACCAGGCCGAGCAGGATGGCGCCGAGCGGGGAGACCGAGCCGCAGGCCGGGGTGATGGCGACCAGGCCGGAGACCGCGCCGGAGGCGGCGCCGAGGGTGGTGAAGGAGCCGTGGCGCAGGCGCTCGTAGACCAGCCAGCCGATCATGGCGGCGGCGGTGGCCACCTGGGTGTTGGTGAAGGCGACCGCGGCGACGCCGTCGGAGCCGAGCCAGGAGCCCGCGTTGAAGCCGAACCAGCCGAACCACAGCAGACCGCAGCCGAGCATCACCAGCGGCAGGTTGTGCGGGCGCATCGGGTCGCGCTTGAAGCCGTGCCGCTTGCCGATGACGAGGATGACGCCGAGGGCCGCGGCGCCCGCGTTGATGTGCACCGCGGTACCGCCGGCGAAGTCGATGACGCCCTTCTTGAACAGCCAGCCGTCGGACGCCCACACCCAGTGCGCCACCGGGAAGTACACGATCGTCGCCCACAGCGTGATGAACAGCGACCAGGCGGTGAATTTGACGCGGTCCGCGAGGGCGCCGCTGATCAGGGCCGGGGTGATGATCGCGAACATGAGTTGGAACACGGCGAATACGTAGACCGGAATGCCGTATCCGGGCCACAGTTCGGTGATCCCTATGTGGCGCATGCCGAACCAGTGCGTTCCGCCCATGAATCCGGTGCCGGAGCCGAAGGCCAGGCTGAAGCCGTAGAGCGTCCACAGAATGCTGACGATCCCCAGGCTGATGAAACTCATCATCAGCATGTTCAGGGCGCTCTTCACACGCACCATGCCCCCGTAGAAGAAGGCGAGACCAGGGGTCATCACCATCACGAGAGCGGCGCTGATCAGCATGAACGCCGTACTTCCAGTGTCGAGCTTGGGCGCATCCGCGGCCAGCGTCATGATGGCTGGTGCCATCGGCGTCTCCTCTGTCATCCGGACGGCCCGTGCGGGCGGAGCAGGTGTGGGCCGGTTTTCGCCACGAGATTGGCTCAGCCGGGTTTCGGTCGATGCCGCACCGTGTTTCGCCGCCGTGACGAAGAAGTCGCGGATGTTACGCGGAGATGAACCGCTCCCCGGTTCGGTGAAGGATGTATACGGGTGGGGTGCGGGTCGCTTCGGCGGATTCCGCTTCGGGCGTCAGGCGGACTCGGCGACTTCCGGCAGTTCGACCGCCAGCCGGTCCGCGAGAGCCGCGACCTCGGGTACGTCGCCGAAATCGCGGACCGCGCTGTCGGTGGTCCTGCGGATGCGGGTGTTGACCCGCTCGGACCGTATCCGCTTGGCGACGCTCAGGGCGTGGCCGGTGAAGTGCGCGGCCTGCTCCGGTTGGTCCATCAGCAGGTGGACGGTGCCCATGCCGACCAGGTTCAGCGCGTAGGCGCGCTGGTGGACCGGGTCGTCGGCGAAGCCGCTGACGGCGAGCTCCATCTCGGGGTGGGCGAGGGAGGCGTACGTGGGGCTGCGGCCGGCGACGTAGGCGAGGTCGCGGTAGGAGTGCGCGTTCTCGGCGTGGAGCTCGGCCTCGGTGAAGAAGGCGATCCAGGCGGGGTCCTCGGCGGGCCGGGAGTCGCCGAAGGCGTCCTCGGCCATCCGGACCGCGCGGTGGCACTTGTTGACCTGGCCCAGGGCGGCGTACGCCCGGGCCTCCAGCGCGTACAGCATCGACTGGGTGGTGGCGGTGGCCGAATCGCGGCTGCCGTACTGGGCGAGGTGGATGAGCTCCAGGGCGTCGTCGGGCCGGTCGAGGTGGATCATCTGGCGGCTCATGGAGGACAGCACGAAGGCGCCGAGCGGGCGGTCGCCGGCCTCCTTGGCCGCGTGCAGGGCCAGCACCAGGTACTTCTGGGCGGTGGGCTGCATGCCCACGTCGTAGCTCATCCAGCCGGCCAGGGCGGCGAGGTCGGCGGTGATGCGGAACAGCCGCCGGGCGGTGCGCTCGGGGTGGGGCTCCTGGAGCAGGTCGGTGACCTCGTGGAGCTGGCCGACGACCGCTTTGCGGCGCAGGCCGCCGCCGCACTGGTTGTCCCACTCGCGGAACATCACGGCGGTGGACTCCAGCAGGTCCAGTTCCTGGCCGGACAGGCGGCTGGGCCGCCCGGCGTCCCGGTCCGCGGCGGCCGGCACGGCCGGCGGCAGGACGGCTCCGGCGGTGGGCACCAGCCAGCGCTGCATCGGCTCGACCAGCGCGGGGCCGGCGGACAGCGCGAGGGAGGCGCCGAGGAAGCCCCTGCGGCCGAGCATCAGGTCGCTGCGGGAGAACTCGTTGATCAGCTGGACCGTCTGCGGGCCGGCCCACGGCAGGTCGACGTCGCCGCCCGCGGGGGGCTGCCGGCCGCTGCGCAGGCCGAGGTCCTCCACGGGGACCACGCAGCCGAAGCGCTCGGAGAACAGCTCGGACAGGATGCGCGGGATGGGCTCGCGGGGCTGCTCGCCGTCGAGCCAGCGGCGCACCCGGGAGGTGTCCGTGCTCACGTGGTGGGCGCCCATCTGGCGGGCGCGCCGGTTCACCTGGCGTGCCAGCTCGCCCTTCGACCAGCCGCTGCGCACGAACCACGAACTCAGCTGTGCGTTGGGCTGCTTCTCGGCTGCGGCGCCCACGTCAAGCCCCCATCCCGCTGTGTCGAACCCTTCAATACCAGGGTCCGCTGGGTCCTGTCGTCCGTATCGCCGGATCGGTGGCGGCAGGCTGACGCGGTGCCGCCGGTGGGGCCCGGGCGGTGGGGGGTACGGACGGGTGCGGTGCGCGCATCACCCGCGGCCGGGCCCGGAGGGCATGCCGGACACAGCCGTTGGCTCACGCACCGAACGTAATCCCATGGTTACCCATCCGGTGACCGTCCGCGCGGAAACGCCACCATTCGCCACCCCTTTGGATGAACTCCACTCGCGCAACAGACGATTCACTTGACACATGGCGGTTGGGCGAGGTCAGGCGGGTGCGTAACCATCGGCGACGGCGCCGCGTTGGAGGAGTCATGGTCTTCACGGTCTTCATGAGCGGCGGCACGCGGGACATCACGCGGGAATTGCGGCGGCAGCGGACCGGGGCGCGCAATGCCGCACGGGTAGCGGCGCTTACCGGTGTGCGGACGGGCGCGCGGCGCCGCACACAGGCCGCTGTGTGCACCTGTGTCGCGGAGTACACCGCGCGGTGCGGCTGGGCGGTGGCGCCCGGGGCACGCGCGTCGAGGGGCGGCGGCGCGTGCTCCTGCGGCGACGCGGGCTGCGCGGCGCCCGGCGCCCATCCGCTGCCCTTCGCCGACGAGGTCCCGGCCGGAGCGGACTTCGAGCAGGCGGCGCGGGCGTGGGCCGAGGTGCCCGGGGCCTCGGTGCTGCTGCCCGCCGGACGGTCGTTCGACGTGCTCGACGTCCCCGAGGCGCCGGGCCGGCGGGCGCTGGTCCGGCTGGAGCGGATGGGGCTGCACCTCGGGCCCGTCCTGCTGACCCCCGACGGGCGCGCGCAGTTCTTCGTCGCGCCGGGCGCGGCCGCGGAGCTGCCGCACCTGCTGTACCGGATGGGCTGGGACGACGCCCTGCTGGACCTGCGCTGCCTCGGCCCCGGGGACCACGTCACCGCTCCCCCGTCGGACCGCGGCGGCCTCGGCCCGGTCCGCTGGCTGCGCGAGCCGCGGCCCGAGGCCGCCCCGCAGCCTCCGGAGGCCAGGCTGCTCCTGGGAACGCTCGCCTACGCCTGCCACCGGGGCAGGGCGTACGCGTGACGGCGTACCCGCCGCCTTGGCGCACGTAAGGGGCGCCCGCTGTGCCGGGCGCCCCTTACGTATACGGCTTACGTATACGGCTTACGTATACGGCATCGCCGCTTACGTGTACGGCATCACGGCCGGCCGCCGACGGCCTGTGCCGTGGCGGCGGCTAGTCCCCGATGAGCGCGTCCACGAAGGCGTCGGGTTCGAACGGGGCCAGGTCGTCGGCGCCCTCGCCGAGGCCGACGAGCTTGACCGGGACGCCGAGTTCGCGCTGGACGGCGATGACGATGCCGCCCTTGGCGGTGCCGTCGAGCTTGGTCAGGACGATGCCGGTGATGTCCACGACCTCGGCGAAGACGCGGGCCTGGACCAGCCCGTTCTGGCCGGTGGTGGCGTCCAGGACCAGCAGCACCTCGTCCACCGGGCCGTGCTTCTCCACCACCCGCTTGACCTTGCCGAGCTCGTCCATCAGGCCGGTCTTGGTGTGCAGCCGTCCCGCGGTGTCGATCAGTACGGTGTCGGCGCCCTCGGAGATGCCCTCCTTGACCGCGTCGAACGCGATGGAGGCCGGGTCGCCGCCTTCGGGGCCGCGTACGGTACGGGCGCCGACCCGCTCGCCCCAGGTCTGCAGCTGGTCGGCGGCGGCGGCGCGGAAGGTGTCGGCCGCGCCGAGGACGACGCTGCGGCCGTCGGCCACGAGCACGCGGGCGAGCTTGCCCGTCGTGGTGGTCTTCCCGGTGCCGTTGACGCCCACGACCAGGACCACGGACGGGGACTCCTCGTGGCTCTCGGTGTGCAGGGTGCGGTCGAGGGTGGGGTCGACGAGGGTGATCAGCTCCTCACGGAGCAGGGTCCGCAGCTCCTGCGGCGTCCTGGTGCCCAGCACCCGCACCCGGGTGCGCAGCCGTTCCACCAGCTCCTGGGTCGGGGTGACGCCGACGTCGGCGGTGATGAGGGTGTCCTCGATCTCCTCCCACGTCTCCTCGTCCAGCCGCTCCCGGGACAGCAGGGTGAGCAGGCCCTTGCCCAGGGAGTTCTGGGAGCGGGACAGCCGGGAGCGCAGCCGTACCAGCCGGCCGGCGGACGGTTCCGGCAGCTCGATCTGCGGAAGCGGCGGGACCTGCACCTCCTCCACCGCGTCGGGCGCGGTGGCCGGGCCGGGCAGGACGACCTCTTCGATGGTCCGGCGGGACTCCTCCGGCGGGGCCTCGGCCTCCTCCCCGACGTGCGGTTCGGCGGGAGGCGCGGTGATCTTCGGGGGGGCGCTCGGCGGGGCGGCCGGCGGCTGCCGCTTCTTGCGGCGGCTGCCGATCACCAGTCCACCGGCGGCGAGGATCACGACCAGGGCGATGACGACGGCAAGGATCACGGTTTCCATAACCCGACCAGTATCCCTGTTGGGGCCCGGCGCTCCAGCCGGCTGCCCGCAGCGGGATCAGCCCATCTCCTCCAGCGCCTTGCCCTTCGTCTCCTTGACGAACTTCAGCACGAAGGGGATCGACAGGAAGGCGAAGCAGCAGTAGATCACGTAGGTGCCGGACAGGTTCCAGTCGGCCAGGCTCGGGAAGCTCGCGGTGATGGCCCAGTTGGCGATCCACTGCGCCGAGGCGGCGACGCCGAGCGCGGCGGCGCGGATCCTGTTGGGGAACATCTCGCCGAGGAAGACCCACACCACGACGCCCCAGGACAGGGCGAAGAAGAGGACGAAGCAGTGGGCGGCGATGAGCGCGACCGTGCCCTGCGTGTCGGGCAGGGTGTCGCCGTGCTTGCTGGAGAAGGCCCAGGCCTCCAGGGCGAGAGCGACGGCCATGCCGGCCGAGCCGATCAGGGCCAGCGGCCGCCGGCCGATCCGGTCCACGAAGATCATCGCGATGACCGTGCCGATGATGTTCACGATCGACGTGGTGAAGGAGTAGAAGAACGAGCTGCTCGGGTTGATGCCGACCGACTGCCACAGCGTGGAGGAGTAGTAGAAGGCCACGTTGATGCCGACGAGCTGCTGGAAGGCCGACAGGCCGATGCCGATCCAGACGATGGGCAGGAATCCGAAGCGGGAGCCGAGCAGGTCGCGGAAGCTCGCCTTGTGCTCGCGCCGCATGGCGGTACGGATCTCGCGGACGCGCGCGTCCAGGTCGGTGCCCTCGCCCTCGACGTCGGCGAGCACGTCCCGCGCGTCCTTGTCGCGGCCGACGCCGAGCAGGTAGCGCGGCGACTCGGGGATGGCGAAGGACAGCAGCCCGTACAGCGCGGCCGGGATCACCATGACGCCGAGCATCACCTGCCAGGCCTCCAGGCCGATCAGGTGGCCGCGCTGGTCGCCGTGGGCGGCGTTGAGGATGCCCCAGTTGACGAGCTGGGAGACGGCGATGCCGAGCACGATCGCGGCCTGCTGGAAGGACGCCAGGCGCCCGCGGTAGGCCGGCGGGGAGACCTCGGCGATGTACGCGGGGCCGATGACGGAGGCCATGCCGATGGCGAAGCCGCCGATGATCCGCCAGAGGGCCAGCTCCCACAGCGCGAACGGCAGCGCGGATCCGACCGCGCTGACCACGAACAGCACGGAGGCGATCTGCATGCACCGGATGCGGCCGATGCGGTCGGCGATCCGGCCGGCGTAGGCGGCGCCGACCGCGCAGCCGATCAGGGCGATGGCGATGACCTGCGCCAGCGTGCCCGAGCCGATGCCGTACCTGGAGCGGATGGCCTCGACGGCACCGTTGATGACCGCGCTGTCGTAGCCGAAGAGGAAGCCGCCCATCGCGGCGGCGGCGGCGATGAAGACGACGTGGCCGAGATGCTCGGGAAGCGTGGCGTGGTCCGCCGCCCCGGCGGCTCGTGCGGTGCTGGTCACAGTGCTCTCCTCGGGCTCGGCGGTGAGCCCTCACATGAGGGTCCGGTCTTCGTGCGGTGACCGCGGCGGCCGGAACCGGCCCGGGGCCGGCGTCGGATCGCGCCAGTCATCACTCGAACGTATGGGCAGCATTCCGGAGAGTATGCCTACAAGTTTCGAATTCAAAAATTGGCCCATACATGTAAAAGGGGAGGATCATGCCCGGCGCGGGACGCGTGACCCGTCCGCCACGTTCACAGGTCGAAAGGGAAAGCCTGCCTATCGCAGCCGCTGGCTGATCACCTTGGACACGCCGTCGCCCTGCATCGACACCCCGTACAGCGCGTCGGCGACCTCCATCGTGCGCTTCTGGTGCGTGATCACGATGAGCTGCGAGCTCTCCTGGAGTTCCTCCATGATCCGGATCAGTCGTTGCAGGTTGGTGTCGTCCAGCGCCGCCTCGACCTCGTCCATCACGTAGAACGGGCTCGGCCGGGCCTTGAAGATCGACACCAGCATGGCCACCGCGGTCAGCGAGCGCTCGCCGCCCGACAGCAGCGACAGCCGCTTGACCTTCTTCCCGGGCGGGCGCGCCTCAACCTCGACACCGGTGGTGAGCATGTTGTCGGGGTCGGTGAGCAGCAGCCGGCCCTCGCCGCCGGGGAACAGCCGGGAGAAGACGCCCTCGAACTCGCGCGCGGTGTCGTGGAAGGCCGCGGTGAAGACCTGCTCGACCCGCTCGTCGACGTCCTTGACCACCTGCAGCAGGTCGGCGCGGGTCCTGCGGAGGTCCTCCAGCTGCTCGGTGAGGAACTTGTGCCGCTCCTCAAGGGCGGCGAACTCCTCCAGCGCGAGGGGGTTGACCTTGCCGAGCTGGGCGTACGCCTTCTCGGCCGCCTTCAGCCGCTTCTCCTGCTCGGCGCGGACATAAGGGCGCGGCTGGTTGCGCGGGTGCTCCGGGTCCTCGGGAAGCGTCTCGCCCTCGGCGGGCGGCGACGGCGGCACGAGCTGGTCGGGGCCGTACTCGGCGACGAGGCCGGCCGGCTCCATGCCGTGCTCCTCCAGCGCCTTGGCCTCCAGCTGCTCGATCCGCAGCCGCTTCTCGGCGCCCAGCACCTCGCCCTTGTGGACGTCGCCGGTGAGCTTGTCGAGCTCGGCCTTCAGCTCGCGGCCGCGCCGCCGCTCCCCGCCGAGTTCGGCCTCGCGGGCGGCCCTGGCCTGCTCGGCGGCCACCCGTTCGGCCTCGGCGCGGGCCAGCGAGACCTGGACGCAGGCCAGCAGGCCGCGCGCGCCCGCCAGCACGGCCTCGGCGACCGACGCCTCGTACTCCAGCCGGGCCCGGCGCCGCTCGGCCCTGGCCCTGCTCTCCCGCTCGGCCCGCGCGGCCCGGTCCAGCGCGTCGGCCCGCCCGGTCAGTCCCTTGACCCGTTCCTCATGGGTACGGACCTGGAGGCGCGCCTCCATCTCGGTCTGACGCGCGTTGGCACCGTCGGCAGCGAGGCGGTCGCGCGCGAAGGTGTCGGGCTCCTCCTCGCCGGGCTCCGCCTGCGCCTCGCCGAGCCGGTACGACAGCTCCTCCAGTTCCTCGCGGGCGGCGGCCAGCGTCTCCTCGGCGCGGAGCACGGCGGCGGCCGCCCGCTCGGCCTCCCCGGCGGCGGCCCGCGCCTGGCCTGCGTACCGGCCGAGCTGCTGGGCGACCGAGGACTTCTCCTTCTCGGCGGCCCGGCGCCGCTGTGCCAGCTCCTCGACGGTACGGGCGGCCGCGGCCCGCAGCTCCTTCGCCTCGCGCTGCCGCTCGGCCAGCGCGGCGCACCGCGCCTCCAGCCGCTCCAGCTCGGCGGTGGCCTCGTCGACCTGGGCCTGGACCTCCAGGACGCTGGGCGCCTTCGCGGACCCGCCGACCGCGGTGTGCGCGGCCAGCACGTCGCCCTCGGCGGTCACGGCGGTGAGGCCGGGATGGCGCACCACCAGCGCCTCGGCCTCCTCCAGCGAGCCGACGACCACCACGGCGTGCAACAGCCGGCGCACGGCGGGAAGCAGGTCGCTGCCGGCCGTCACCAGGTCGGTGGCGAACCGCGTGCCCGGCGGCAGGTCGGCGGCGGCGGGCAGCGCGCCGGGCGCCGCCGGCGGGTCGGCCTCCGGAGCGCCGGCCAGGATCAGGGCCGCGCGTCCCGCGTCCTCCTTGCGCAGCAGCCGCAGCGCCTCGGCCGCCGCCGCGGGGCCGGTGACGGCCACGGCGTCCGCGGCGGCCCCCAGGGCGGCGGCGACGGCGACCTCGTGGCCGGGGGTGATGCGCAGCAAGGACGCGGCCGAGCCGAGCACTCCGGCGAGCCGGTCCCCCTCGCCGCCTCCGTTCCCGGGCCCGGTCCCGGGTTCGGCCCCGGCGAGCAGGGCGCCGGTGCCGTCCTTGCGGCGCAGGGCGGGGGCCAGGGCGTCGCGGCGAGCCGCTATGGCGGCGGTGGCGCGCTCGGCGGCGGTGGCCGCGTCACGGGCGGCGGAGAACGCCTCCTCGGCGGCGGCCTGTTCCGCACGCGCGGCCTCGAACCGGGATTCGAGTTCGGTGTCGCCCGCGTCCAGGTCCTCCACCTGGGCGCTCAGCTCCTCGTACTCGGCCTGCGCCGATTCGGCGCGCTCGCGGGCCTCGTCACGGGCGGCGGTGAGCCGGCCGATCTCGGCCTCGGCGGAACCGGCCTTGGAGCGGGCCGCGTTGACCTGGGCGCTGAGCCGGGCCAGGCCCTCGCGGCGGTCGGCGATGGCGCGGGCGGCGGCCTTGAGCCGGGCCTCCTCCTCGGTGAGCCGGCGTTCGAGCTCGGCGCGGTGGCCGACGGTGTCGTCCAGGGCGCGGCGCGCGGCGTCCAGGGCCTCGGTGAGTTCCGCCTCCTGCTCGCGGATACGGGCGGCCTCGCGTTCCATGTCCTCCGGGTCGCGGCCTCGGCGCTCCTCGGCGGGCTGGCTCGTGGCGTGCCGGTGGCGCTGCTGGGCCAGCGAGACGGTGCCGCGGACCCGCTCGGCGAGCCGGGAGAGTTCGTACCAGGTGGACTGGGCCTGGTTCACCCGCGGGGTGAGGGCCTTGACCTGCTCCTCCAGCCGGGCCTCGCGCTGCAGGGCGGCCGTCAGCTCGGCCTCGACGGCGTCCTTGCGCTCCTTGAGCGCGGCCTCGTCCGCGACCTCGGCGCGCAGCGCCTCGCGCAGGGTCACCAGGTCGTCGGCGAGCAGCCGCAACCGGGCGTCGCGCAGGTCGGCCTGGATGACGGCGGCACGGCGGGCGACCTGGGCCTGGCGGCCGAGCGGCTTGAGCTGACGGCGCAGCTCGCCGGTCAGGTCGGTGACGCGGGCCAGGTTGGCCTGCATGGCGTCGAGCTTCCGCAGCGCCTTCTCCTTGCGCTTGCGGTGCTTCAGGACGCCCGCGGCCTCCTCGATGAAGGCGCGGCGGCCCATCGGGTCGGCGTGCAGCACGGAATCGAGCTGGCCCTGGCCGACGATGACGTGCATCTCGCGGCCGATGCCGGAGTCGGACAGCAGTTCCTGGATGTCCAGCAGCCGGCAGGTGTCGCCGTTGATCTGGTACTCGCTGCCGCCGTTGCGGAACATGATCCGCGTGATGGTGACCTCGGTGTACTCGATGGGCAGCACACCGTCGGAGTTGTCGATGGTCAGCGACACCTCGGCGCGGCCCAGCGGGGGGCGGCCGGTGGTGCCGGCGAAGATGACGTCCTCCATCTTGCCGCCGCGCAGCGACTTGGCGCCCTGTTCGCCCATGACCCAGGACAGCGCGTCGACCACGTTCGACTTGCCGGAGCCGTTGGGCCCGACCACGCAGGTGATTCCGGGTTCGAAGCGCAGCGTCGTCGCGGAGGCGAACGACTTGAAGCCGCGCAGCGTGAGGCTCTTCAGGTGCACGCCGGTCGACTCTACTAGGGCCGTGCGGTTTCACCGAGGAATGCGCAGGGCACAAAGGACGTAAGCACGGGGCGGTTCGGGGTCCGGGGAGGCGCGGCACGCGGGTCACAGCACACTGACGCAGGGCGCCGCGAGGGGCGCCGGCCATCAGGGCACCGGTTCGGCCGGGTCACGGGGGCCGAACGACGAAGGGACGCCGAAGCGTCCCTTGCAATTATCTCAGGCGATCCGTACGCACCTGTCCGGCGGGGTGAACCGGTCAGGCGAGAACGGGCTCGCCGTGAGCCACGTCGATGTTGTCGAGCAGCGACTCTTCACGCGACGCGACAGCAGTCAGCGCGTCGTTCTGAGCCTGCATCCGGAGGAGCTCGGATTCCAGGTCCTGAACACGCTGCTGCAGCCTTCGCATCTCGGCGAGGAGTCGCGGGTCGGGACCGCCGACGTAACCGAGAAGCGCCTTTGCCATGATGGATGGTCCTCCACGCTGAGTGACCGACCTGTACGGTATGGGTCGTGGGTGAGGGGTACGCTCCCGCGCAGGGTGTATGAGCCGTGACCTGTAGCATCCTGTGGAGCCACGATGCGCGGGGCTTCCAGCGTCTCACCAAATATGGGCACGGTCAACACGATCACAGCCCAGCCGTCGGGTGCGCCTCAGAAAGCACGGCGCGCGACGCGCCGCGGGCTGCCCGTGGGACAGCGAGATCATTCTCGCTGGGGGCAGCCTGACACGGGCTTCGTCATATGGCAACCAGTTGTGCTCAGCGGATTTCGAATCCCCCGTATCCGCCTCTGGGCCCGCCCCAGATTTCGGTCACTCCGTCGACGCGCCCGGGCGTGTCGCCGTCCCGCAGCGCGCCCAGCAGGCGCTCGCACCGCCCGCGGTCGCCCTCGGCCACCACCTGGACCCGGCCGTCGGCGAGGTTGCTCACGTATCCGGACAGGCCGCCGATCTCCAGGGCCGCCGCGCGTGTCCACCACCGGAAGCCGACCCCCTGCACCCGGCCGCGCACCCAGGCGGTGAGCCGGACATTCTCATTCATGTGGGCACGCTATCCCCCCGGTGTCTGCCGTATCACTTCACACTCCGGCGTCTTTCGCTACAGTCGCCCCCCGACAGGAGTTCACCTGTTCGGATGAATGGCTCACGCGCGTCACCGAGCCAGTGAGCCAGTGAGGAGTGCGGCCCATGGGGCGTCACAGCCGTCACGCGCAAGCGGCGGCGCCGCAGCCCGGCCCCCGCGGCCATCGCGGCCGACGCAAGCACCACCCGATACGCACCGGCCTGCTGGCCTCGTCCGCCGCCATGGCGGTGGGCGCGGTGGCCGCCTCCTCCGGGCTGCTGTCCGGGGTCGGCGGCTCGCTGCACGGACCGTTCGGGGGCGGCGACGGCAACGGCTCGGACACCCAGGCCGACGGGCCCGCCCCGGGCCAGGACGGCAGCGACATACCCTCGCCGCTGGGCGGGACGACGACCCCGACGCCGGGCCGATCCACGGCCCCGGCCCCCCAGGCGTCCCCGTCGGGCGGCGCCACGACCAGGGCGGCCCACCCGTCCATGTCCCCCTCCCGGGCCACCGCGGTGCCGACCACGGCGGCGCCGAGCCCCACCCGTACCAGCGCCGCCGTGACCGTGCCGGTGGTCACCCCTACGGCGACCCCGCGCGCGCAGCCCACCGCGAGCCGATCCGCCACTACGGACGCGGTCGCCGCGGCGCGGGCGCAGATCCTCTCCCTGGTCAACCAGCAGCGGGCGAGCGCCGGGTGCTCCCCCCTGACCGCGGACTCGGCGCTGGACCGGCTGGCCCAGAACTTCAGCGACGACATGGCCGCCCGCGGCTTCTTCGACCACACCGACCCGGACGGGAACACCCCCTGGGACCGCGCCAAGAAGCTGGGCATCACCGATCTGGGCGGCGAGAACATCGCCCGGGGCCAGGCCGACGTCCAGGCGGTGATGGACGCCTGGATGAACAGCCCCGGCCACCGGGCGAACATCCTCAACTGCGACTACAAGACGCTGGGCGTCGGCATCCACTTCGGCACGGGCGGCCCCTGGTGGACGCAGGACTTCGGCTACTGACCCGCTGACCCGGCCGGCCGGGGCGGCTCGCGCGGCGACGGGGGCCGGCCGGGGCGGGCGCGGCTCGCATCAAGCGGGCGGGACCGGCGTCAGGCGGCCAGGGCCGCGCGGCCGGCGATCTGGACGCGGGCGGCCTCGGCGAGGCGGCGGCCCAGGTGCTCGGCGGTGGCGACGTCGGCCTTGTGGACGGCGTCGGGGCCCTCGTCGTTGTTGGTCTGCGCGCCGGCGCCCAGGAAGAAACCGAGGCGGTTGAGGTCGTGCTCGGAGCCGCCGGAGACGTTCCAGCCCGGGTGCAGACCGAGGTTCACCCAGGTCATGGCGTGCTGGGCGGCGAGCAGCGAGAAGTACTGCAGCGTGCTCAGCTTGTCGCCGCTCTTGGAGCCGGAGTTGGTGAAGCCCGTCGCGAGCTTGTCCTTCCAGGAGTGGCCGGACCACCGCTTGGAGGACTCCTCGGCGAACGCGTGGAAGGCCGCGGAGGCGGTGCTCATGTAGGTGGGCGAGCCGAACGCGATGGCGTCGGCGGCGTCGAGCAGCTCCCACTGCTCGTCGGTGATCTCGTCGACCTTGATCAGGTGGACGACCGCGCCCGCGGCGGCCGCGCCGTCCCGTACGGCTTCGGCGATGACGGCGGTGTGGCCGTAACCGGAGTGGTAGGCGACGGCGACGACAGGGGTACGGGCAGGGGTGGACACAGACGTCTCCTATGGCGTGGGGTACGGGGCCTGCGGGGAGGCCCCCGGAAGCAGGTCGTCCGCGTTCGGACAACCTCAGTTGAGCACTAACTTATCGAAAGCGCAACCTGCCAGTTAGCGCTCGCTGAAGGTATGCTTCCTCCCATGGCAGAGCCCTTGGAGACGATCGAGCGCGCGGCGGCGCCCGGTGGCGCGTGCGCGGACGAGGGCGAGGCGGCATTCAACGTGTTCGCCAAGGACTGCCCCTCCCGCGGCACCCTGGAGCACGTCACCGGCCGCTGGGGCAGTCTCACGCTCGGCGCCCTGTACGACGACACGCTGCGATTCAACGAACTGCGCCGCAAGGTCTCCGGGGTGAGCGAGAAGATGCTCTCCCAGACGCTGCACACCCTGGAACGCGACGGCCTGGTCATCCGGGAGGCGCAGCCCACCAACCCGCCGCACGTCGAGTACCGGCTCACGCCGCTGGGAACGCTGACAGCGCGCCGGCTGCTCGATCTGATCGATTTCGTCGAGGGCCGTATGCCCGAGGTGCTGGCCGCGCGGCGGGCCTACGACGCGCGCGGCACCGGCTGACAGCGCGGGCAGAAGTAGCTGGAGCGGTTCATCCAGGGCCGCCGCCGGATCGGCGTCCCGCAGCGGCGGCAGGGGCGGTCCTCGCGGCCGTAGGCGTCAAGCGACCGGTCGAAGTACCCCGACTCGCCGTTCACGTTCACGTACAGGCTGTCGAAGCTCGTGCCGCCGGCCGCCAGGGCGTCGCCCATCACCTCGCGGATGTGGGTCAGCAGCTCCGCGGTGCGCGGCCGGGTCATGCCGGCCGTCGGCCGCTCGTAGTGCAGCCTGGTGCGCCACAGCGCCTCGTCGGCGTAGATGTTGCCGACCCCGCTGATCAGCGACTGGTCCAGCAGAGCGCGCTTGATGGTGGTGCGCTTGCGGCGCAGCGCCGCGTGGAAGGCGTCGTCGTCGAAAGCGGGGTCGATCGGGTCCCGCGCGATGTGCGCCAGGGGGTACGGCAGCCCTTCCGGGTCCCCCGGCACGGGTTCGTGCAGCGACAGGCCGCCGAAGGTCCGCTGGTCGACGAACCGCAGCTCGGTGCCGAGGGCGTCCGCGAAGGTGATGCGCACCCGTAGGTGCGTCTCGGCGGGCTCCCCCGCCGGGCGGACCAGGAACTGGCCGCTCATGCCCAGGTGCGCGACCATGCTCAGGTCGTCGGCCAGCGGCAGCCACAGGTACTTGCCCCTGCGGTGCGCCTGGCCGAGGACGGCGCCCTGGAGGCGCTTGGCGAAGTCCTCCGCGCCCGCCGGGTGCCGCCGCACGCTGCGCTGGTGCAGGACGGTCACCTCGTCGACCTTCCGGCCCGAGACCCATCGGGCCAGGCCGCGGCGGACGACCTCCACCTCCGGCAGTTCCGGCACGCGTACTCCTTACGGTCCGCCGGGGGCGCGGCGCCTCCCGGGCGATGCCCGGACGCGCCGCGCCCCCGGCCGTTCCCGGCGAACCCTCGCGGCGCTCAGCCCCCGGAAGACGCCGAACTCTTCCGGATGGCACGCCAGGCGGCCTCGGCCGCCTGCTGCTCCGCTTCCTTCTTGCTGCGGCCCGTGCCGGTGCCGTACTCGACACCGCCGACACGGGCGGCAGCCGTGAAGGTCTTCTCGTGGTCGGGGCCGGTCTCGGTGACCACGTACTCCGGGACGCCCAGTCCCTCGGTCGCGGTCAGCTCCTGCAAGGACGTCTTCCAGTCCAGGCCGGCGCCGAGGTTGGACGACTCCTCGATCAGGGGATCGAAGAGCCGGTGGACGAGTTCGGAGGCCGCGTCGAGGCCCTGGTCGAGATAGACCGCCCCGATCACCGCCTCCAGGGTGTCGGCGAGGATGGACGCCTTGTCCCGGCCGCCGGTGCCCTCTTCGCCCCGGCCGAGCCGGATGAACGCGCCCAGGTCCAGACCGCGGCTGACACCGGCCAGCGCGCGGGAGTTGACCACTGCCGCCCGCAGCTTGGCCAGCTGGCCCTCGGGCAGGTCGGGGTGGGTGCGGTAGAGGGTGTCGGTGACCACCAGACCGAGCACGGAGTCCCCCAGGAACTCCAGCCGCTCGTTGGTGGGCAGCCCGCCGTTCTCGTAGGCGTACGAGCGGTGGGTCAGCGCACGCACCAGAAGGGCGGGCTCGACTTTGTAGCCGAGCCGCCCTTCCAGGAGCGTGTGGGACGAGGCTTTGTCCGTTGCGGCCTGCTTCGCCTGGGGCGACGCGGATGCGTCGGGCTTCGAGGACGTGGACACTGGGCCTGTCACCTGCCGATCAGACCTCGAGGACCTGACGGCGGTTGTAGGTGCCGCAACTGGGGCACGCGATGTGCTGCAGCTTCGGCTCGTGGCAGCGCTCGCACGCCACCAGGCTCACGGGCGCAGCCTTCCACTGCGAACGGCGGTGGCGCGTGTTGCTGCGCGACATCTTCCGCTTGGGAACAGCCACGGCTACTTCTCCTGGTTCTCGTCGGCGCCCGGGTCGGCGCCGTTCGCTCGGAAATCCTGCAAAGCCGCCCAACGGATGTCGGTGGCCTCATGTTGGTGCTCCGGGTCGTCCGCCAGCCTGGCCCCGCACTCGGGGCACAGGCCGGGGCAGTCGTCCCGGCACACCGGCTGCATCGGCAGTGCGAGCACCACCGCGTCCCGCAGCACGGGTTCGAGGGCGATCAGGTCGTCCTCGAGGTACAGCACGTCGGCGTCCATGGCGCCCTCGGCGTCGTCACCGGCTTCGTCCCTGCGGGCGGTCCTGGTGTCGGCGTCGGGGTAGGAGTACATCTCCTGGAACTCCGCGTCCAGCTCGCGCTCGACCGGGTCGAGACACCGTACGCACTCCCCCGCGACCGGGGCGTGGGCGGTGCCGGTGACCAGCACGCCCTCGACCACCGATTCGAGGCGGAGCTCCAGCGTGACCGTGGCGCCCTCCGGCACACCGATGACCCCGACGAGGCCCAGGTCCTTGGGCGCGGGGACCTCGCGGGTGACCTTCTTCATCGCACCAGGACGACGGCCCAGCTCATGCGTGTCGAACACGAGCGGGTCGCGCGGGTCGAGGCGGGTGTTCAGGGCATCCTGCTTTCATCGGTACGGCTCGCGCCGCTCCTTGCGGGCGGGCAGGCCAAAGCGCCGGCGATTCACACGGCTGGAGCTGACAGGATACTGGACGCGCCGCCCGCACCCAAACGAGGTGCCGGCGGCCCCGGTCAGCGGCCCTGTTCCAGCTCCCGCAGCCGCGCCAGGTCGATCATCCCGGTGTCGAAGAAGCTCGTCTCGTCCAGCGCCGCGGGCTGCTGCTGCCCGTAGCCGTGGCCCTGGTCCTGGTGGCCGCCCTGCTGGTACGGGATCTCGGCGCCGTACTGCTGCTGCTCGTAAACCGGCCCGCCGTAGTCGTAGCCGGCCGCCTCCTGCTGCGGGTAGCCGGGCTGGGCGCCGTAGGGGTCGGGGGCGTATGCGCCCTGCTGGGCGTACGCGTCCTGCTGGTAGTCGTAGCCGGGCTGCTGGGGATAGCCGTAGCCGTCCTGGGCGGGCTGGGCGGCGGGCGCCTCGTAGCCGTACTGCGACAGGTCGGCCTGCTCCGGCGCTGCGGGGGCGGCGAGCCCGGCCAGATACTCCGCGTCCGACTGCTGCCGGTGGCCGCCGGCGTCCGGGCCGTCGTCCACCGCGTCCTGGGCGGCGATGTGCGCGGCCAGGTCGTCGATCGGGTTGTGGCCGGTGAGCTTGAGGCGGCCGCGGCCGACGGCCTCCAGGGTCTTGGTCAGCACGGCCTCGAAGGCGCCGAGCTTGGCGTCGACGTACTCGTCGGCGCGGCGGCGCAGGGTCTCGGGGTCGCTGCTGCGCTCGGGGGCGTCCGGATCGTCCTCCGCGTAGCCCTGGTCGTCGCCGGCGTACGGGTCGCGGCCGAGCAGCTTCTCGCGGCCGCGGTCCACGGAGCCGATGGTCTTGGTGAGGACCACCTCGAAGTTGGCGAGCTTGCTGTCGACGTAGTCGTCGGCCTCGGCGCGGATCTCGTCGGCCTCGCGGCGGGCCTCGGCGAGGATGCGCTCGGCCTCGTCCTGGGACTGGCGGGCGATCTGGGTGTCGGAGATCAGCGAGCCGCGTTCGGCGTGCGCCGACTCGATGATGCGCTGGGCCTCGGCGCGCGCCTCGGCGACCATCTGCTCGCGGTCGCCGAGCAGCTCCTGGGCCTGCGAGAGGGAGTCGGGGAGCGCCTCGGAGAGCTCCCGCAGCATGGCCAGCAGCTCGGCCCGGTTGACCACGCAGGAGGCGGACATGGGCATGGACCGCGCGTTCGCGACGGTGGCGGTGATCTCGTCGAGCTTCTTCTGGACGTCCACGACGCAGACTCTACTGCTGCCGGAGCTTCGCGTTGAGCGCGTCCAGGACGGGCGGCGGCACCAGATGCGAGATGTCGCCGCCCCATTGGGCGACTTCCTTGACGAGGCTGGAGGACAGGAAGCTGTAGGCCGGGTTGGTGGGGACGAAGAGGGTCTCGACGCCCGTCAGCCCGATGTTCATCTGGGCCATCTGCAGCTCGTAGTCGAAGTCGCTGACCGCCCGCAGGCCCTTGACGATGGCGGGGATGTCGCGCTCCTTGCAGAAGTCCACCAGCAGCCCGTGGAACGACTCGACCTTGACGTTGTCCAGGTCCGCGGTGACCGCCTCGATCAGGGCGATCCGCTCCTCGATGGAGAACAGGCCCTTCTTCGACTTGTTGATCATCACGGCGACGTGCACGGTGTCGTACAGCCGCGCGGCGCGGGCGATGATGTCGAGGTGTCCGTTGGTGACGGGGTCGAAGGACCCCGGACAGACTGCGCGGCGCAAGTGTGGCTCCTCGCTCGTGGTCGGTGCGTTCCGGGCGCCGGTCGTGGCGGCCCCGGATCGGTACGGCGGGCTCATGACCCGGCGGTGACCTGGGCGGCGCGACCGTACCAAAGAGTCGCCTCGCCGTAGCGCCGGGAACGCAAGCCCTCGAAGCCCCCGGGCCAGCCGAACTCCCCGCCCCGGGTCCTGCGCTCCACGGTGACCAGGGCGTCGGCGGCCAGCCACCCGTTGGCCAGGAGTGTGAGCAGGATCTCCCGCAGGTGCTCGTCGCTCGTGTCGTACGGCGGGTCGAGGAAGACGATGTCGTACGGCTGCCCGGGCGCGGGCGCGGCGGCCGTCTGCTCGGCGCGGCCGGTGCGCGGTTCGGCGCCCGGAAGGCCGAGCGCCGCGATGTTCTGCCGGACCACGCGGGCCGCCCTCGGGTCGGCCTCGACCAGCAGGACGTGGGCGGCGCCGCGGGAGAGCGCCTCCAGGCCCACCGCCCCGGAGCCGGCGTACAGGTCGGCGACCCGGGCGCCGTCGAGGGGGCCGCGCAGCGAGTGCCACGTGGAGAACAGCGCTTCCCTGGCCCGGTCCGACGTCGGCCGGGTACCGGTGCCGGGCGGGACGGCCAGCCGCCGCCCTCCGGCGGCTCCTGCGATCACTCGGGTCATGACCTGCTCACGCGCCCGACACTACCCCGCGGGGTGCGCGCCGCGACCGGCCGCTCCCCTCGCCGCCTCCCGGCCGCGGCACCGGTCGCCCCCGGTCACCCCTTGTCGAGGTACTCCTCCCGCTCGGCGTCCAGCAGGCTGTCCAGGGCGCCGCGCAGCGCCGGGTGGCGGGTGAGCTCCGGGTCGTCGGCGACGATCCCGGTGGCCTCCTCGCGGGCCGCCTCGATGACCTCGCGGTCGTCCATCACGGCCAGCATCCGCAGGGAGGAGCGCGAGCCGGACTGGGCCTGGCCGAGCACGTCGCCCTCGCGGCGCTGCTGGAGGTCGATCTCGGACAGCTCGAAGCCGTCCAGGGTGCGGGCCACGGCGTCCAGCCGGCCGCGGGCGGGGGTGCCCTCGGGCGCCTCGGAGACCAGCAGGCACAGTCCCGGCGCCGAGCCGCGCCCGACCCGGCCGCGCAGCTGGTGGAGTTGGGAGACGCCGAAGCGGTCGGCGTCCATGATGACCATCACGGTCGCGTTCGGCACGTTGACGCCCACCTCGATGACGGTGGTGGCGACCAGGACGTCGACCTCGCCGGCCGCGAACCGCCGCATCACCTCGTCCTTGGCGTCGGGCGCCATCCGCCCGTGCAGCACCTCGACCCGCAGCCCTTGCAGCGGGCCGGCCGCGAGTGCCTCGGCGACGTCGAGCACGGCCAGCGGCGGCCTGCGCTCGGCGTCGTCCGCCTTCTCCCCCTTCTCGCCCTTCTCCCCCTTGGGCGCCTTCTTCGCGGCCTTCTCCTCGGCCTTGGCGTCCTCCTCGTCGCCGATGCGCGGGCACACCACGTACGCCTGGTGGCCGCCTGCCACCTCCTCCCGCACCCGCTCCCAGGCGCGGGCCAGGAAGTGCGGCTTCTCGGCGGCCGGTACGACGTGGGAGGCGATCGGGGAGCGGCCGGCCGGCAGCTGGTCGAGCACGGAGGTGTCGAGGTCGCCGAAGACGGTCATGGCGACGGTCCGCGGGATCGGGGTGGCGGTCATCACCAGCAGGTGCGGGGGCCGTTCGGCCTTGGCGCGCAGCGCGTCGCGCTGCTCGACGCCGAATCGGTGCTGCTCGTCCACGACGACCAGGCCCAGGTCGTGGAACCGCACCTTGTCCTCGATCAGGGCGTGGGTGCCGACGACGATCCCGGCGTCCCCGGTGACCAGGTCGAGCAGCGCCTGGCGGCGGGCCGCGGCGCCCATGGAGCCGGTCAGCAGCACCACCTTGGTGCCGAGGTCGGAGCCGCCGAGCATGCCGGACTCGGCGAGGTCGCCCATCATCTCGGTGATCGACCGGTGGTGCTGCTGGGCCAGCACCTCGGTGGGGGCCAGCATCGCGGCCTGGCCGCCGGCGTCCACCACGCCGAGCATCGCGCGCAGCGCCACCAGCGTCTTGCCGGACCCCACCTCGCCCTGCAGCAGCCGGTGCATGGGGTGCTCGGTGGCCAGGTCGGCGAAGATCTCCTCGGTGACGGCCCGCTGGCCCTCGGTCAGGGTGAACGGCAGCCTGGCGTCGAAGGCGGTCAGCAGCCCGTCGTCGCCGGGCTTGCGCGGGACGGCGGTCAGCGCCGAGTCCGCCGCCCTGCGCCGGGCCAGCGCGACCTGCAGCACGAACGCCTCGTCCCATTTCAGCCGGGTCCTGGCGGCGGCGATGTCGGCCTTGCTGCGGGGACGGTGGACCTTCTCCAGCGCCTCGGGCAGCGGAGCCAGGCCCCTGGCGTGCCGCAGCTCGGCGGGCAGCGGGTCGGCCACCCCGTCCCAGCCGGTGGCGGCGAGCGAGTTCAGGGCCGTGTCGACGGCCTGGGCGATCCGCCAGGACGTGATCTGCTTGACGGCCGGGTACAGCGGGATCAGCCGGCCCGCGAAGGCGTCGACCGCCTCCTTGCCGTCGTCGGCGTCCAGCAGCTGGTAGTCGGGGTGGGCGAGCTGGCGCACCCGGTTGAAGACGGTCACCTTGCCGGAGAACATGCCGCGCCGGCCGGGGATGAGCCGGTGGGCGTGCGCGTGGGCGGCCTTGCTGAAGAAGACCAGGGTCAGCGAACCGCTGCCGTCGGTGACCACGACCTCCAGCCGCACCCCCGAGCCCCCGCCGTACGTCCGCTTGTCGGCCTTCGCGATCTGCGCGACCACGGTGACGTACTCGTCCACCGGCAGGTCGGCCAGGCGGGTCAGCTCCCCGCGCTCCGCGTACCGCCGCGGGTAGTGGTGCAGCAGGTCGCCGGTGGTGTGCAGGCCGAGGTGCTCGCCGAGCACCTTCGCGGTGCGGTCGCCGACGAGCTTGCGCAGGGGTTCTTCCAGGGTTCCGGTGGCAGCCATCGCCCTCCATCTTGGCGCACGGGTCGGACAGTACGGCGGTGCGCCGCCCGCGCCGGGCCCCGGCGTCCTGCTCGACGTACGCGACGTACGCGACGTACGCGACGTACGCGACGTACGCGGCCTGCTCGGCCTACTCGACGCCGATCAGCAGCGGGCAGGAGTGGTGGCCGCCCTCGTAGCGGACCGTGTCCACCGCGAGGTGGTGCTCGCGAACGTGGGCTTCGAGGCGGTCGGCGAGGCCGGGCGGGGCGGTGGCACCCAGGACGAGGGTGACGAGTTCGCCGCCCGCCGCGAGCATCCGGTCCAGCACGGTCGCCGCGGTCCGCGGCAGGTCGCGGCCGATGACGGCGACGTCCCCGTCGATCAGGCCCAGCACGTCGCCGGCCTGGCAGACCCCGGCCATGGTCCACGACTCGCGCTCGGCGACGGCGAGCTCGGCGTACCGGGTGGCGCCGGCCGCCGAGGTCATCGCGACCACGTCCTCGTCGAAGCGGCGGTTGGGCTGGTGGACGGCGAGCGCGGACAGGCCCTGGACCGGGGAGCGGGTGGGGATGAGGGCGACGCGGACGCCGTCGGCCCTGACCTGTTCGGCCGCCGCCGCGGCCGCCGGGCGCAGCTCGGCGTCGTTGGGCAGCAGGACGACCTCGCGGGCCGACGCCCGGCGGACGGCCGCCGCGATCTCGCCGCTGCCGGGCCGCTCCCCCTGGCGTACGGGGACCACGGTCGCGCCGGCCCGCTCGCACAGTTCGGCCATGCCGTCGCCGGCCACCAGGGCCACGACCGCGCGCCCCGCGGTCCCCGCTCCCGGCTCCGGCCGCCCGGTCTGGTCCCCGAAGTGCGTGACCTTGACGCGGTACGGGCGTCCGGCCTCGATGCCCGCCTCAATGGCCGCGCCCGCGTCGTCCACGTGGACGTGGACGTTCCACAGCCCGTCCCCGCCGACCACCACGAGCGAGTCGCCGAGCGCGTCCAAGCGGCGGCGCAGCGCCGGGACGGCCTCGGCGTCGGCCTCCAGGAGGTAGACGACCTCGAAGGCGGGTCCGCCGGGGGCGGCATGGACGTCGGCCGGGCAGGGCTCCGGGGCGGCGGGGGCGGTGGCCGCCCCCGCGGGTGAGGCTTCGGCGGCGGTCGCGGACGGGGCTTCGGTGACGGCCCCGGGCGGGGTTTCGGTGGAAGTCGCGGGCGGGGCCGCGGTGGCCGTCGCGGGCGGGACGGCGGTAACCGTCGCGCGCGGAGCCTGGCCGGTCAGCGCCTCGCACAAGGCGGCGAGGACCGCGACGAGGCCGAGGCCACCGGCGTCCACGACACCCGCGCGGCGCAGCGGGTCGAGCTGAGCGGTGGTCACGGCGAGCGCAGCCGTCGCGCCGGAATGGGCGGCGTGCACGACGTCGGCGAGCCCCCCGGCGGCGGCTTCCGCGGCCTTTGCCGCGCCCGTGGCCACGGTGAGCATCGTGCCCTCGACGGGATGGGCGACCGCCTCGTACGCCGCCGCCGCCGCGACCTTCAGCGCCCGCCGCACCGTGGCCGCCGCCTGTGCGTCGTCCACGGCCTCGGCGCTCTCGTGGGCGGAGGCGACGGCCTGGTTCATGCCCCGCAGGAGCTGGGCGAGGATCGTGCCGCTGTTCCCGCAGGCGCCGATCAGCGCGCCGTGGGACATCGCGCGGAAGGCCTCCCCGAGGGTGGGGCGCGAGCCGCCGGAGGCGTGCGCCTCGAACACGGCCTCGACCGCCTGTGCGGCGGATTCCACGGTGAGGAAGACGTTCGTGCCCGTGTCGCCGTCCGCGACCGGGAAGACGTTGATGCCGTCGATCTCCTCCCGCGCCCGCCCCAGCGCCTCCAGTGACAACCGGCACCAGGTGCGCACCGCGGCGGCGTCGAGCGAGGGCGGCAACGGTCCTCCTGCGGAGTGGCTGAACGGGACGTGGTGAGCCTATCCGTGCGGTGGCCCCGACCCGGCCCGTCGCTGCCGGCGGGGGCCCGCCGGGGGCCGTGCGGGCGGCGTGACCGGGCCGGGAGGGCGGGACGGCCGGCGGGCCGTGGTAATTTCGTTGTACGGGAGCCAGCGTTGTATGCTGCTCCGGTTGCCCGGGAGGTCCCGGGAATTTCCTCGTACATGCATCTGAAGTCTTTGGAGTGACCCGTGGCTGCCACCTGCGACGTCTGCGGCAAGGGGCCGGGCTTCGGCAACAGCATCTCCCACTCGCACCGCCGTACCCCGCGTCGTTGGAACCCCAACATCCAGCGCGTGCGTGCGGTCGTCGGGAAGACGCCGAAGCGGCTCAATGTCTGCACCTCGTGCATCAAGGCCGGCAAGGTCACGCGCTGACCCTGACCTGCGCGTACGCACGTACGTCGTAGCAAGCGCAGCCTTGTTGCCGTCTGAAGCCGATCCGCCCTCGGGCGGATCGGCTTTTCAGTGTCCGCGCCCTGGTTGCCGGCACCCGGGCTCGCGACGCCCCGGCTCCCGGCGCCCGGGCTCGCGGCGCCCTGCACTTCAGCTTCCGGGTCCCGGGTGGCCTTCCGGCGCGCCCGGTCTCGTACGCCAGCCGTGGTCCACCGGGCCGATGCCCGCACCCAGGGGGAAGCCCGCCGCTATGGCGCCGGTCACGTAGTCCTTGGCCAGGGCGACCGCCCGCGGGACGGTCCGGCCGAGGGCGAGATGGGAGGCGATGGCGCCGGCGAGGGTGCAGCCGGTGCCGTGGGTGTGGACGGCGGGCAGGCGGGGCGAGCGGTACCAGTGCTCGGTGGCGCCGTCGCTGAGCAGGTCGACCGCGTCGTGGCCCGCACCCAGGTGGCCGCCCTTGATGAGCGCCCAGGCCGGGCCGTGGGCGAGCACCGCGCGGGCGGCCGTCCGCATGTCCTCCTCACGGGTGACGACGACGCCGGTGAGCCGGGCCACCTCGTCGAGGTTGGGCGTGGCGACGGTGGCGGCGGGCAGCAGCCGGGTCCGTACGAGGTCCAGCGCCTCCTCGGCGAGCAGCGGGTCGCCGTGCTTGGACACGCCGACCGGGTCGACGACCACGGGCGCGCCGATGCCGGTGAGCAGGTCGGCGACCACCGCGGTGAGCCGGGCGGAGGAGAGCATGCCGGTCTTCACCGCCTGGACGCCTATGTCGTCGACGACCGCGCGGAACTGGGCGCGTACCGCCTCCTCCGGCAGGTCCCAGACGCCTTGGACGCCGAGCGAGTTCTGCGCGGTCACGGCGGTGACGACGCTCATGCCGTGCACGCCGAGCGCGAGCATCGTCTTCAGGTCGGCCTGGACGCCCGCGCCGCCGCCGGAGTCGGAGCCGGCGACGGTGAGCACGCGGGCGGGCGTGTGCCCGCTCATCCGCGGCCCCTCACGCGTCTTTCCCGAAGTGGTCCCAGCCGCCCGCCTTCTCCCAGGGCGCGCCGTCCACCGTCACCTGCGGGGCGCGCCCGGCCTGGGCGCCGACCCGGCCGATGACCCGCCAGCGGGCCGGCAGTTTCACGTCGCGGGGGAAGGTGGCGACGATGGCGTGGTCCTCTCCCCCGGTGAGCACCCAGTGCAGGGGGTCGACGCCGACGGCCTGGCCGATGTCCGCCATCTGGGCGGGGACGTCTATGTCGGCCGAGCGCAGGTCGATGTCCACGCCGCTGGCCGCGGCGACATGGCCGAGGTCGGCGACCAGGCCGTCGCTGATGTCGGTCATCGAGGTGGCGCCGAGTTCGGCGGCCGCGGGTCCGGCGTGGTACGGGGGCTCGGGGCGGCGGTGGGCCTCGACGAAGGCGCGCGGTGAGCGGAAGCCGCGGGAGAGGACGGCGTAACCGGCCGCCGACCAGCCGAGCCAGCCGGTGACCGCGACGACGTCGCCGGCGCGGGCTCCCGATCGGGTGACGGCGGTCCTGCTGCGCAGGTCACCCAAGGCGGTGATGGCGACGGTGATGCCGTCGCCGCGGACGACGTCGCCGCCGACCACCGCGGCGCCCGCGACGTGGCACTCGTCGCGGATGCCGTCCATCAGCTCGACGGGCCAGGTCGCGGGCAGGTCGGCGGGGACGACGAGGCCGAGCAGCACGGCGGTGGGCACCGCGCCCATGGCGGCGATGTCTGCGAGGTTCTGGGCGGCGGACTTGCGGCCGACGTCATAGGCGGTGGACCAGTCGCGGCGGAAGTGCCGGCCCTCCAGCAGCACGTCGGTGGTGGCCACCACGCGGCGGTCCGGCGCGGCGACCACGGCGGCGTCGTCGCCGGGACCGAGCAGAACGGCGGGGGTCGAGGTGAGACGGGAGGTCAGTTCCCTGATGAGCCCGAACTCCCCCAACTCGCCCACAGTCCCCTTCATATCGAGTTCCCCTTCGGTCGCGCCGCGCACCCGCAGGCGTGTGTGTTTCCCGGCAATACGGGGGCCAGGTACCGCGCGGGTCTCCCCGCCGCGCACGGCGACGCGATAACGTGGCGTCCCCTTTCCCACATGATCCTCGAAGCCGCCCTGGAGGTTCCGTGGTACAGGCGTACATCCTCATTCAGACCGAGGTCGGGAAGGCCTCGGCGGTAGCGGAGGTGATTTCCAAGATCGACGGAGTGATCCAGGCGGAGGACGTGACCGGCCCGTACGACGTCATCGTGCGCGCCCGGGCGGACACGGTCGACGAACTGGGCCGCATGGTGGTGGCCAGAGTCCAGCAGGTCGATGGCATCACCCGCACCCTGACCTGCCCCGTGGTCCATATCTAGCCCCCGACTATGCTCACCCGGTGATGCTCTACCGCCGGGCCGTGCTGATCGCCGTGTCCGCCGTCGCAGTGGGATCCGCGGCGGCGGTCTACGTCTCCGCGTCCTCCGCCTCGGGGACGGACGACGCCATCGCCGTGCCGGTTCCCGACGCGCGGGTCGCGGCGTACTGCCGGGCGCTCCACGCGGAGCTGCCGGCCAGGGTCGGCGGGCTCCCCCGGCATGATCTCAAACCGTCCTCCGACCTGATCGCCGGGTGGGGGTCGCCGCCCGTCGTCCTGCGCTGCGGGGTGCCGCGGCCGGCCGCGGACGACGACGTCAATACGCTCGGCGCCGAGGTGGACGGGGTCTCCTGGTCGTACGAGGCCCGGCCGGACGGCTCGGTGCGGATGACGACGACGCTGCGCAAGGCGTACGTCGAGGTGACACTGCCGAAGAAGTACGCGCACGACGCGGGCCCGCTGGCGGACCTGGCGCCGGCCGTCAAGCGCACGGTCCCGGAGGGGGTCTGAGCCCTCCGGGACCCTCGGCGGCCGCTCCCGGACGCCGGGCGTCGGCGCGGGCCGGGCCTCAGCGCAGGCCGGTGGAGCGGCGCAGGGCGGCCTGGAGGAGCAGGTCGATCAGCTCGGTGTAGCCGACGCCGCTCTCCTGCCACATCCGCGGGTACATCGAGATCGGGGTGAACCCGGGCAGGGTGTTGACCTCGTTGATCACGAACTCGCCGCTGTCCAGCAGGAAGAAGTCGGCGCGGACCAGGCCCTCGCACGAGACGGCCTCGAACGCCTCGACGGCCAGCCGCTGCACCTCCTCGGTCTGCGCGGCGGTCAGCGGGGCGGGCACGATGCCTTCGGCCGAGTCGATGTACTTCGCCTCGAAGTCGTAGAACTCGTGGTCGGCGGCCGGCGGGATCTCGGCGGGCACGGACGCGCGCGGGCCGTCCTCGAACTCCAGGACGCCGCACTCGATCTCGCGGCCGCGCAGCTGCGCCTCGACGATCACCTTGGGGTCGTGGCCGCGGGCCTCCTCGATGGCCGCGTCCAGGTCGCCGGGGCCGGCCACCTTGCTGATCCCGTACGAGGAGCCCGCCCTGGCCGGCTTCACGAAGAGCGGCCAGCCGTGCTCGGCGGCGAAGGCCAGCACCCGGTCGCGGGCGGCTGCCGCGTCCCGTTCCCACTCGCGCGGCCGGATCACCGTGTACGGGCCGACGGCCAGCCCGTAGGAGGTGAAGATACGTTTCATGTACTCCTTGTCCATGCTGACGGCGGAGGCGAGGACGCCCGCGCCGACGTACGGGACGCCGGAGAGTTCCAGCAGGCCCTGGAGGGTGCCGTCCTCGCCGTAGGGGCCGTGGAGCACCGGGAGGACGACGTCGACCTCGCCGAGCGCCTTGGGCACGCTGCCCGGCTCGTTGTAGACGACCTCGCGGTTGCCGGGGTCGACGGGCAGCACGACGGCGCCCTCGTGGTCGGCGACCTGCTCGACGCTGGGCATCCGGCGGTTGTCGATGGCCATCCGCTCGGGGGCGTCCGCGGTCAGCGCCCAGCGGCCCTCGGTGGTGATGCCGATGGGGAGGACGTCGTACTTGTCGCGGTCGATGGCGCGCAGCACGCTGGCCGCGGTCACCACGGACACCCCGTGCTCGGAGCTGCGCCCGCCGAACACGATGGCGACCCGCGGCTTGCGCTCGAATTTCTGCACGTTGCTCATATCGCGTTGACCTTACCGTTCAGGCTTCGCGGAGCGTGACATCAACTCCTTGACGGCTACCAAGGGTGGCTTCCCGTTGTGGACGATGTCGACCACCGTCTCGGTGATCGGCATGTCGACGCCGTGCCTGCGGCCCAGGTCGGCGACGGACTCGCAGGACTTGACGCCCTCCGCCGTCTGCCGGGTGTGCGCGATGGTCTCCGCCAGGCTCATGCCGCGCCCCAGGTTGCGGCCGAAGGTGTTGTTGCGGGACAGCGGCGAGGAGCAGGTGGCCACCAGGTCGCCCATCCCGGCCAGCCCGGCGAAGGTGTACGGGTCCGCGCCCATCGCCAGCCCCAGCCGGGTGGTCTCCGCCAGGCCGCGGGTGATCAGCGACGCCTTGGTGTTGTCGCCCAGCCCCATGCCGCCGGCGATGCCGACCGCGAGCGCGATCACGTTCTTCACCGCGCCGCCGAGTTCGCAGCCCACGACGTCGGTGTTGGTGTACGGGCGGAAGTACGAGGTGTGGCACGCGGCCTGGATGCGGCGGGCCACGGCCTCGTCCCGGCAGGCGACCACGGACGCGGCGGGCTGGCGGGCGGCGATCTCGCCGGCGAGGTTGGGTCCGGACAGCACGGCGATCCGGCCGTGGGCGGCCGAGGCGCCGTCGGCGGCCGGCTTCGAGGCGCCGTCGGGGGCCGACTTGACGACGATCTCCTCGATGACCTCGCTCATCCGCTTGGCGGTGCCCAGCTCGATGCCCTTCATCAGGCTGACCAGGACGGCGTCGGGTCGCAGCAATGGCGCCCAGGCGGCGAGGTTGGCGCGCAGCGACTGGGAGGGGATGGCCAGGAACACGAACTCGGCGTCGGCGGCGGCCTCGGCGGGATCCGCGGTGGCCGTGACCGATCGCGGCAGTTCGAGGCCGGGGAAGTACTCGGGGTTGGCGCGGCCGGCGTTGATGGCGGCGACGAGTTCGGGACGGCGGCCCCACAGCGCCACCTCGCAGCCGGCGTCCGCGAGCACCGTCGCGAAGGCGGTGCCCCAGGAGCCGGTGCCGAAGACCGCGCAGCGGACCGTCATGCGCCCTCCTGCGCCTGGTTCGGCGCGGAGGCGGGCGCCTCGGCCCGCGCCTGGGCCGGCTTCTCGGCTCCCGCGCGCGGCTCGGCCCCGGGCCCTGTCGGCGCCGGCTCCCCGGCCCCGGGCGGGACCCCCGCCTCGGCCCCGGGTTCCGTCTCCCGTTCGGTCCGGGCCTCGGTCGCCGGTTCGGTCCGGGCCTCGGTCGCCGGTTCGGTCCGGGCCTCGCGGGTCGCCTTGCGCGGGTCGTAGAGGTGGTCGGGGGCCGGTTCGCCGCGCAGCTGGGCCAGCAGGTCCTTGACCGCGTTCATGATCGTCTCGGTGATCTCGCGGAGCACCTCGGCGGTGGGTTCCTTGCCGTAGTACGCGCTGAGGTCCACCGGGGGGCCGACCAGGACGCGGTGCGTCTTGCGGGGCAGCAGGGCGGGCTTCTTCGCGTACGGCGGCAGCAGCTCGTTGGCGCCCCACTGGGCGATGGGGATCACCGGGGCCTTGGTGAGCAGGGCGACCCGCGCCACTCCGGTCTTGCCGACCATGGGCCACATGCCGGGGTCGCGGGTGAGGGTGCCCTCGGGGTAGAAGACCACGCACTCGCCCTTGTTGACCGCGTCGACGGCGGCGTGGAACGCGACGGCCGCGTCGGCGGTGGCGCGCACCACCGGGATCTGGCCGGTGCTGCGCATGAAGTGGCCGACGACCGGCGGCTTGAACAGCGACGCCTTGGCCAGGAAGCGCGGGACACGGCCGGTGTTGTACTGGAAATGCGCATAGGCGAACGGGTCGATGTGCGAGTTGTGGTTCACCGCCGTGAGGAATCCGCCCTCGGCCGGAATGTGCTCCATTCCCCGCCAATCGCGCTTCATCAGCACAATGAGCGGCGGCTTCACGATGACGGCCGCCAGGCGGTACCAGAAACCGATTCTGCGGCGGGACACCCGGACTCCTCTTCGTCGCGTCGGCGCCGCACGGTGGCGCGGCGCGCGTTCGGCCGCCAAGGATGGCGGTACCGAGAGGTTAACGCCACCGGTGGCGGCCGAGGGGGGCACCCGTGCCCGTCTTCCGTCGCGGCGGACCCCGCGCCGGTCCCGGCGGCCCGCCCGCCCCACAATGGCGGGGTGGACATCACCGAGAAGTGGTCCCTGGTCGTGCCGCTGAAGCCACTGGCGGTCGCCAAGAGCAGGCTGGCCGGCGCGGTGGGCGCGGTACGGCCCGCGCTGGCGCTGGCGTTCGCCCTGGACACGGTCGCGGCGGCGCTGGCCTGCGAACAGGTGGCGGACGTCACGGTGGTCACCGACGATGCGACCGCCGCCGCTCAGCTGGCGGGCCTGGGGGCGCTGGTGGCGGCCGACATGCCGGGCGCGGGGCTCAACGCGGCCCTGCGGTACGGCGCCGAGCGGATCCGCGAGCGCCTTCCGCGGGCTCCGGTCGCGGCCCTGAACGGCGATCTCCCGGCTCTGCGGCCCGCCGAGCTCGGTTCGGTGCTGTCCGAGGCCGTTCGGGCGCATACGCGGGCGTTTCTGGCCGACGCGGCCGGCGTGGGGACAACCTTGCTCGCCGCTCCGGCGGGTCTCGCGCTCGCGCCGGCCTTCGGCGGCCCCTCCCGCGCCCGCCACCTCGCCTCGGGCGCCCGCGAGATCACCCTCCCCTGCGTGCCCTCGGTGCGCCAGGACGTCGACACCGCCGACGACCTGCGCGCCGCCCGCGCGCTCGGCCTCGGCCCCCGGACCGCGGCCTTTTTCGCCGCCGACGGCGAGCCGGCCCGGTACGAGGCGCCGGGCGCCGTCCGGCACGTGCCGCCCGCTCCCCCGGCGCCTGGCGGCGGGGCTCTCACGGAGCACCAGGTACCGCGGCCTCTTCCGGGCGGGACGGCGTCATGTGCGGGGCAGGGCCTAGGCTGAGGCCATGCAGGCCACCGCGTTCACCTTCGACCCGGCCACCCGGACCGGAAGCGTGCTGCTCGACGACGGGACGCCGCTGGGGTTCGACGCCGCCGCCTTCGACGCGGGCCGGCTGCGGCTGCTGCGGCCCGGCCAGCGCGTCCGTATCCGTACCGAGGGCTCGGGCGCGTCCCGGCGGGTGGTGTTCGTGACGCTGCAGACCTTCCCCGACCCGCAGGACGGGTAGGCCGGCGGGCCCGTGGGCCTGAGGGGCGCCTCCCGGACGGCCGGGAAGGGGGCCGGCGGCCGGGAAGCGGCGGGGGCGCGACCCGCGGGGACCCCGGCAATGGACGCGGGCCGGGCTCCCCTTCAGGGGTGCCCGGCCCGTCGCGTGAGGGTGGCCGGTGGCGGGTCCCGCGTATCACCTGGCGGCGGCGCGCTTGCGCGTCGAGGTCCGCTTGGCCGGGGCCTTCTTGGCGGTCGTCTTCTTCGCCGGGGCCTTCTTGGCGGTCGTCTTCTTGGCCGCCGCCTTCTTGGTGGTCGCCTTCTTCGCCGTGGTGGTGGCCTTCTTGGCGGCCGCCGTCGTCTTCTTGGCCGCCGCCTTGGTGGTCTTCTTGGCGGCCGCCTTCTTGGTGGTCGTACGCGCCGTGGCGGCCGCGCCGCCGCTCAGGCTGCCCTTGGGCGCCTTCTTCACGGCGACCTCGCCGCCACGCGGGAGCTTCTTCGCGCCGCTGACCAGGTCTTTGAAGCCCTGCCCCGCGCGGAACCGCGGTACGGAGGTCTTCTTGACCCGGACCCGCTCCCCGGTCTGGGGGTTGCGGGCGTAGCGGGCCGGACGCTCCACCTTCTCGAACGAACCGAACCCGGTCACCGACACCCGGTCGCCGGACACCACCGCGCGGACGATCGCGTCGAGAACCGCGTCAACCGCGTCCGCGGCGGGCTGGCGCCCGCCTAGCTTGTCGGCAATCGCTTCTACGAGCTGCGCCTTGTTCACGTCTTCCCCTTCGGAAACTTGCCCGGCGAATGAGTACGGGCTGATTTCGCACGCTAGGCGGATATATACCGCAAATCAAATACGAAACGGGCGAATCACCCTTGTGCCGCAACGAACTCAGTGCTCCGCGTGATCACCGATCGGGGATTCCGAGCTCGTCCAACTCAGCCGTTAACACGTCCAGACGCCGTGCCGCGTCGGCGAGATCGTGCTTCGCCGCGGCGGTCACCGCGAGCAGCCGCCGACTCAACTCCCGCCGTGTCGCATCCGGCACTTCGGGACTCGCGACGCGCGCGTGCGCCTGCTTCAGACGCGCGGCGACCACCCGGTAGAGGTCGAGTTGGCCATCGCGTTCCATGCGTCGATTGTGCCATCTGCGGCGAGTTGTCGGGGGCGACAGGGCCAACCGGGTGCTCCGGAGCCGTTTCACAGGGCCCATGGCGGGGTGTGCGCGGGCGCGCCCCCGGACATGCGAAAGCGCCCCCCGCCGGGTCTCCTGCCTGCGGCAGGAGGGGCGGGGGGCGCTTCGGACAGCGGATACGGCGGGTACGGCGGGTACGGACGGGTCCGGGCGGATACGGACGGGTCCGGGGGTCAGACCCGCACGGTGCTGGGCTTGAAGGACGGCCGGCGGGCCTCGAAGGCCGCGATGTCCGACTCGTTGGCGAGGGTCAGGCTGATGTCGTCGAGCCCTTCCAGCAGCCGCCAGCGGGCGTTGTCGTCGAGTTCGAAGGCCGCGGTGATCCCGTCGGCGCGCACCTCGCGGGCCACCAGGTCCACGGTGATCTCGGCGCCGGGGTCGCTTTCCGTGAGCTTCCACAGCGATTCCACCGTGTCCTGCGGCAGCACCACGGTGAGCAGGCCGTTCTTCAGCGAGTTGCCGCGGAAGATGTCGGCGAAGCGCGAGGAGATCACGGCCTTGAACCCGTAGTTCTGCAGCGCCCACACGGCGTGCTCACGGGACGATCCGGTGCCGAAGTCGGGGCCGGCCACCAGGACGGTGGCCCCCTTGCGCTCCGGGGCGTTGAGGACGAAGGTCTCGTCCTTGCGCCACGCCTCGAACAGGCCGTCCTCGAACCCGGTCCTGGTGACCTTCTTCAGCCAGTGGGCGGGGATGATCTGGTCGGTGTCGACGTTGCTGCGGCGCAGCGGCACGGCCCGGCCGGTGTGGGTGGTGAAGGCTTCCATGGTGCTCAGACCTCCGCGAGGACAGGGGCGTCGGACAGGTCGGCGGGCGAGGCGAGGTGCCCCAGGACCGCGGTGGCCGCGGCGACCTGCGGGGAGACCAGGTGGGTACGGCCGCCCTTGCCCTGCCGGCCTTCGAAGTTGCGGTTCGAGGTGGACGCGGAGCGCTCGCCGGGCGCGAGTTGGTCCGGGTTCATGCCCAGGCACATCGAGCAGCCCGCGTGCCGCCATTCGGCGCCCGCCTCGGTGAACACCTTGTCCAGGCCCTCCTCGACGGCCTGGAGGGCGACCCGGACCGACCCGGGTACGACCAGCATCCGCACACTGTCGGCGATCTTGCGGCCGCGTACCACGGAGGCGGCGGCCCGCAGGTCCTCGATCCGGCCGTTGGTGCAGGAGCCGACGAAGACGGTGTCCACGGCGACCTCGCGCAGCGGCTGGCCCGCGGCCAGGCCCATGTACTCCAGCGCCTTCTCGGCCGCCAGCCGGTCGCTGGGGTCGGCGAAGGAGGAGGGGTCGGGTACGGAGGCGCTCAGCGGGGCGCCCTGGCCGGGGTTGGTGCCCCAGGTGACGAACGGCGCCAGGGTGCTCGCGTCGATCCGCACCTCGTGGTCGAAGACGGCGTCCTCGTCGGTCCGCAGGGTCTTCCAGTAGGCCACCGCCGCGTCCCAGTCCTCGCCCTTGGGGGCGTGCGGGCGGCCCTGCAGATAGTCGAAGGTGGTCTGGTCCGGGGCGATCATGCCCGCCCGCGCGCCCGCCTCGATCGACATGTTGCAGACGGTCATCCGGGATTCCATCGACAGCTTCTCGATCGCCGAGCCGCGGTACTCGATGACGTAGCCCTGGCCGCCGCCGGTGCCGATCCGGGCGATCACGGCGAGGATCAGGTCCTTGGCGGTGACGCCCTCGGGCAGTTCGCCGTCGACGGTCACGGCCATCGTCCTGAACGGGGCCAGCGGCAGCGTCTGGGTGGCCAGCACGTGCTCGACCTGCGAGGTGCCGATGCCGAAGGCCAGCGCGCCGAACGCGCCGTGCGTGGAGGTGTGCGAGTCGCCGCAGACCACGGTCGTGCCGGGCTGGGTCAGGCCGAGCTGCGGGCCGACCACGTGCACCACGCCCTGCTCGACGTCGCCCAGCGGGTGCAGCCGCACGCCGAACTCGGCGCAGTTCTTGCGCAGCGTCTCCAGCTGGGTGCGCGAGACCGGGTCGGCGATCGGCTTGTCGATGTCGAGGGTCGGGGTGTTGTGGTCCTCGGTGGCGATGGTCAGGTCGGTGCGCCGCACCTTGCGCCCGGTGAGCCGGAGTCCGTCGAACGCCTGCGGGCTGGTCACCTCGTGCAGCAGGTGAAGATCGATGAAGAGCAGATCGGGCTCGCCCTCGGCGCGGCGGACGACGTGGTCGTCCCAGACTTTTTCGGCGAGTGTCCTACCCATCGCTGTCCCTCCGGCCCGCGGCGGTGCGGGCTTGTTCGTGTGCGTGTGAGTCCTGCGGTGTGGGAGCTGTGTGACCAGCCTGACGCTTCTCCACGAAAATTGAACTTGCGTTTCATAGTGTGAGACGGGAGTATCGTTGCATGGACAACACTAGCGGCGTCGGCGTTCTCGACAAGGCGGCTCTGGTGCTCAGCGCCCTGGAATCGGGCCCTGCGACCCTGGCCGGGCTTGTCGGCGCCACGGGCCTGGCCCGCCCCACCGCGCACCGTCTGGCGGTCGCGCTCGAACACCACCGGATGGTGGCCAGGGACATGCAGGGCCGCTTCATCCTGGGCCCGAGGCTGGCCGAGCTGGCGGCCGCGGCGGGCGAGGACCGGCTGCTGGCGACCGCCGGCCCCGTACTGACCCACCTGCGGGATCTGACCGGGGAGAGCGCGCAGCTCTACCGGCGCCAGGGCGACATGCGGATCTGCGTCGCCGCGGCGGAACGGCTGTCCGGACTGCGGGACACGGTCCCGGTCGGCTCCACCCTGCCGATGAAGGCGGGCTCGGCCGCGCAGGTGCTCCTGGCCTGGGAGGAGCCCGAGCGCCTGCACCGCGGCCTGCAGGGGGCGCGCTTCACCGCGACCGCGCTGTCCGGGGTGCGCCGGCGCGGCTGGTCGCAGTCCATCGGTGAGCGCGAGCCCGGGGTCGCCTCGGTCTCGGCTCCCGTGCGCGGGCCGTCGAACCGCGTGGTGGCGGCGGTGTCCGTCTCCGGCCCCATCGAGCGGCTGACCCGGCACCCGGGGCGGATGCACGCACAAGCGGTGGTGGACGCGGCCGGGCGCCTCACCGAGGCGCTGCGCCGTACCGGCTGACCGGCCGCCCCCGCGGGGCCCACGTCGCCGAGGCGGCGCTCGGAGTGCCGTGCCCGGCCGGCCGAGCGCCGCCGCGACCGTTGCGGAGCAGGGTCGCGACACGGAGGAAGCCCGCCGCTGGTGCGGCGGGCTTCCTCGTGGCAGATGCCGTGATGCGTACCCCCGACCGGATTCGAACCGGCGCTACCGCCTTGAGAGGGCGGCGTGCTAGGCCGCTACACAACGGGGGCGGGCCTGGATGTCCTTGTCAGGACACAGTACCCCCGACCGGATTCGAACCGGCGCTACTGCCTTGAGAGGGCAGCGTGCTAGGCCGCTACACAACGGGGGCTCGCACAGAAACTTGCTGCGCAGTGTGCTGCGCTGGGGTACCAGGACTCGAACCTAGACTAACTGAACCAGAATCAGTCGTGCTGCCAATTACACCATACCCCACCAAAACGCAACCCCCTGCTGGGGGCTTCGTCAGGCTTTGCGATCACCGGCCCGGGCTTCTTGCCCTCTCCGGCGGCGCAGGAAGAACATTACCCGATGCGGGACACGGCTCCAAAACGGGTATCGCCGCCGAGCAGCCCGGGCAGTTCGGCGAGCCCGGTGATCCGCGTCAGGTCCGGCCGCCCCCCGATGTCCAGCCGGTCCAGCCAGATGCCCAGCAGCCCGGCCTCGACGGCCCCGCGCGCGTCGATGTCCGGTTCGTTGCCCACGTACGCCACCTCGTGCGGCGCCAGCCCCAGCGCCTGGCAGGCCGCGTGGAAGGCCGCGGGCTCCGGCTTGGAGACCCCCAGTTCGGCCGCGCACAGCAGCGCCTCGAAACGGTCCCGCACGCCCAGGACGCGCAGCTTGCGGTCCTGGTTGACGAAGGCAGAGTTGGACAGCACGGCGTGCCGGTGGCCGGCGAGGGTGTCCAGGGCGGGCACGGTGTCCGGGAACAGCGCCCAGGCGGCCTCGTAGTGCGCGGCGTGCCGCTGGAAGTAGGCGTCCGCCTCCTCGTCGCTCAGGGGCAGCCGCAGGAAGTCGCGGACCCGGTCCCTGCGCTGCCCCTGGAAGTCGCACTCGCCGGCCGCGAACCGCCGCCAGTGCGCTTCGGTGAGCTCCTTCCAGCACACGAGGGCCCGCTCGACGGTGTCGCACCAGTCGGGCAGGCCCTCGTGTTCCAGGTGGTTGCGCATGCCGGTCCGGTCGGCGCCGGCGTAGTCGAAGATCGTGTCGTCGATGTCCCAAACAACGGCTCGGATCGCCATGCTCCGAGCCTAAGGCCGTCCCCCTCGGCGCGGCACGGCGACGAGGGGCCGGGTCCTCAGCCGCCCAGCTTCTCCAGGGCCGCGTCGATGCGCGCCAGGGTGCGCTCGCGGCCGAGGACCTGGAGGGACTCGAAGAGCGGCAGGCCGATCGTGCGGCCGGTGACGGCGACGCGTACCGGCGCCTGGGCCTTGCCGAGCTTGAGGCCGTGCTCCTCGCCGGCCGCCAGCACCGCCTCCTTCAGCGGCTCCGGGGCCGACCAGTCGGCCCCGGCCAGCTTCTCCCGGGCGGTGCGCAGCAGCTCCCGGGAGCCCTCCTTCATCGCCTTGGCCCACGAGGCCTCGTCCTCGACGGGAGTGTCCAGGAAGAGGAAGTCGACGTTGGCGGTGATGTCGGACAGGACGGTGAGCCGGGTCTGCGCGTGCGGGGCGATGGCCTGCCAGGCGGCCTCGTCGAACGCCTCCGGCGCCCAGGGCGCGTACGGAGCCCGCAACCATGGCGCGCACGCCTCGGCGAACGCCTTGGGCTCCATGCGGCGGATGTGGTCCGCGTTGATCGCCTCGGCCTTCCTCAGGTCGAACCTGGCGGGGTTGGCGTTGACGTCGGCGATGTCGAACGCCGCCACCATTTCGGCCAGCGAGAAGACGTCCTGGTCGGCGGAGTACGACCAGCCGAGCAGTGACAGGTAGTTGAGCAGGCCCTCGGGCAGGAAGCCGCGCTCGCGGTACAGGCTCAGCGACGACTCCGGGTCGCGCTTGGACAGCTTCTTGTTGCCCTCTCCCATGACGTAGGGCAGGTGGCCGAAGGCGGGCACGCCGTCGGCCACGCCCAGCTCGGTCAGCGCGTGGTAGAGCGCGATCTGGCGGGGGGTGGAGGACAGCAGGTCCTCGCCGCGCAGCACGTGCGTGATCCGCATCAGGGCGTCGTCCACCGGGTTGACCAGGGTGTAGAGGGGGGCGCCGTTGGCCCGGACGATGCCGTAGTCCGGCACGTTCTCCGGGGTGAAGGTCAGCTCGCCGCGCACCAGGTCGGTGAAGGTGATCGGCTCGTCGGGCATGCGGAAGCGGACGATGGGGGTACGGCCCTCGGCCCGGTAGGCGGCCACCTGCTCGTCGCTCAGGGTGCGGCACTTGCCGTCGTACCCGGAGGGCCGGCCGGCGGCGCGGGCCTCGGCACGGCGCTCCTCCAGCTCCTCGTTGGTGCAGTAGCAGTCGTACGCGTGCCCGGCCTCCTTCAGGCGGCGGGCGACGTCGGCGTAGATCTCCATCCGCTGCGACTGCCGGTACGGCGCGTACGGACCGCCCACCTCGGGGCCTTCGTCCCAGTCCAGGCCGAGCCAGCGCATGGAGTCGAGGAGCTGCGCGTAGGACTCCTCGGAGTCGCGGGCCGCATCGGTGTCCTCGATGCGGAAGACGAGGGTGCCCTGGTGGTGGCGGGCGAAGGCCCAGTTGAACAGGGCGGTGCGGACCAGGCCCACGTGCGGGTTGCCGGTCGGCGAGGGACAGAAGCGGACGCGGACGCCCGTGGGAGTTGCTGCGCTAGCCACGCGAGATCACCTTGTTGGTGAGAGTGCCGATGCCTTCGATGGTGACGGCGACCTCGTCGCCGGGGAGCAGCGGGCCGACGCCCGCGGGGGTTCCGGTGAGCACGACGTCGCCGGGGAGCAGCGTCATCGCCTCGGTGATGTTGACGATCAGGTCCTCGATCGAGTTGATCATCTGGCCGGTGCGGCCGGCCTGGCGCAGCTCGCCGTTGACGGTCGCGGTGATCGCGAGGTCGGAGGCGGCGGCGAGGTCCAGTCCGGTCTCGATCCAGGGGCCGAGCGGGCACGAGGAGTCGAAGCCCTTGGCGCGGGCCCACTGCTTCTCGGTGCGCTGGGCGTCCCGGGCGGTCACGTCGTTGGCGCAGGTGTAGCCGAGGACGACGTCCTTGACCCGTTCGCGCGGCACCTCGCGGCACAACCGGCCGATGACGACCGCCAGTTCCGCCTCGTGGTGGACCTCCTGGGAGAAGGAGGGGTACACGATCGGGTCACCCGGACCGATGACCGAGGTTGACGGTTTGAAGAACGCCCAGGGCGCGGCGGGGACCTCATGGTCCAGTTCGGCGGCGTGCTCGGCGTAGTTCCTGCCGATCGCGACGACCTTGCTGGGGAGCACGGGCGGCAGGAGCCGCACCTTGTCCAGCGGCACCTTCGTACCCGACAGCTCGAAGTCCGCGAAGGGGACGCCCTTGATGATGTCGAGGACGAGCCCCTCGGTGCCGCCGGTCCCGCCGGGACCGTCCGGGCCTGCGGGGTCGCCCTCGACCGCGCCGAAGGCGACGTTCCCGTCGATGGAGAACCTGGCGATGCGCATGTCTTCAGCCTAGCGGCCGGGAACCTTCCGCCCGACCGCACGAAAGGCGCAGGTCAACGGGTACGTCCCGAAGGGCTCGCGAAGGCCGGACGGCGGCGCGGGACCGGCGGGCGGCGGCGGGTCAGGGGGCGAGGGTGGTCGGCGGCAGCTCGGTGAGTACGGTGCGGCGGGGGTTCGCGGTACGGCTCGGCAGCACGCGGGGCACGGCACCGGCCTGCGCGCCCTCACCGGATCCGGCGTCGCTCCCGGCGGCCGCCGCGCCGCCCAGCAGCTCGCTCGCGTCCTTCAGGTGCGCGAGGGTGGTGCGCCGCGGGTTGGCGATCGTCTGACGGTGCATCAGCGTGGTCTTCATGGGCCGTGGGGACCTCGGGACTCGGGGCTCCGCGCGTGGCGCGGAACGGTGGACAGTACGCCGCTTTTGTAAAGGCTCAGGGTAGTCGCGCCTGTTCCCCGTTCTCCGTGGCACCAACATCTGACGGGCTGTGATTTTGCTCACGAAGCGAGTCGCACAAGGCGTGTTCCGGACGATTCGGCGCCCGCCGCAAGCCGGACATCGAACCCGTATGACGACACATCACCCGTGACGGACGGAGCCCGGCCACCGGGCCGGGTCCGCCCGGGCTCGCCCGCCATGTCGGGATCCGCACGTTTCGACCGGTTCGTGGCTCCACGCTCCGTACTTGGCCCGACGCACCGAGTGACACATTCCAACAGGTCGGCTACGGGCCTTGTTGATAGATCCGGCACTGTGCTGGAATTCCCCGGACCGCAGCATCACATCGAGCCGTCGCGCAGGGGGCGCGTACGAGCACCGAGCAGCGGTGAAGGGCCCGACGGCCACCCCGCGACCCGGGGCGGTCCGAGCCCCCACGACTCGACACCGTCCTGTCCGCTTCACGCGGGGGACGCCTGGTCCAGAGGTTGCGACGCTAGTGCAGGGACGTTTCAAGAGGGACAGCGGCGCTGCGGGTGACCCGGAGCAGCAGCCCGGCGGGGCCGGCAGCACGCCCGGTCAGGCGGCCGGCGACTCCGGAGCCGCCACGCCGGGGAGCGCTGCGGCCACCGGACGGTCGAACATGCCCAGCGGCATCGAGGCGGGCCGGATCACCGGGCTGGAGGGCAAACCGGGTCCCCGTATAGCCATGCGCAACTGGCGCATCAGCACACGGCTGGTCTCCCTGCTCGCCCTCCCGGTGGTCACCGCCTCGGCGCTCGGCGCGAACAGCATCGTCAGCTCGCTGGACAAGATCAACCAGCTCAAGCACATGGCGACGCTGACCGACATCACCGAGCACGCGACCGACCTGGCCGCCGCGCTCCAGGAGGAGCGCGACGCCTCCGCCGGCCCGATCACCGCCGGTCAGCGCAGCAACGACGCCGTCGCCGCCTCCCGCCAGGCCACCGACCGCGAGCTGCACCTCTACAAGGTCGCCAGCGACAACGTCTCGGACAGCGACCCGGTCTTCAAGGGCGTCCGCGCGACCCTGCTGGCGATCGGCACCCAGCTGTCGAACCTCGCGGAGATCCGCGACGAGGCGTACACCGACGGCGCCGGCATCGCGCAGACGGTCTCGGAGTACGACGGCCTGGTGCAGAACCTGCTGTCGCTGTCCCAGGACATGGCGCAGGCGACCAACAACCCGGAGATGATCCAGAGCACCCGCTCGCTGGCCGCGTTCTCCTCCGCCAAGGAGTACGAGTCGATCCAGCGGGCGGTGATCAGCGCCGCGTTCGCCCATGGCAAGACGCTGAGCCCGACCGACTTCCAGACCGTGCGCTGGGCCGCCTCCGACGAGGACACCCAGATCAGCAAGTTCCAGAAGATCTACGGTCCGGCCAGCGCCGACCTGCTCAAGCCCATCCAGGGCGGCAACGACATCATCTCCGCGCACGAGACGGTGCGGCGGCGGATCGCGGCCTCGCAGAACGCGATCAACAAGATCGACATGTCCTACCTGGACTGGGACGACGCCGCGAAGACCAAGATCCAGGCGATGAACCAGATCGAGCGCTCGCTGCTGAACGAGATGCAGCAGAAGGCGCTCAAGCTGCAGGACGAGGCCAAGCGCTCCGCGCTGATCTCCGGCGCGATCATCCTGCTGGTCCTCGGTGTCGCCGTGGTCGGCGCCTTCGTCGTCGCCCGCTCGATGATCCGCTCGCTGCGCAGGCTGCAGCAGACCGCCCAGGACGTCGCCCAGAAGCGGCTGCCCGAGCTGGTCAAGCAGCTGTCGGAGTCCGACCCGCAGGACGTGGACACCTCGGTCGAGTCGATCGGCATCAACAGCCGCGACGAGATCGGCCAGGTGGCCCGGGCCTTCGACGAGGTCCACAGCGAGGCGGTACGGCTCGCCGCCGAGCAGGCCCTGCTGCGCGGCAACGTCAACGCGATGTTCACCAACCTCTCCCGCCGCAGCCAGGGCCTCATCCAGCGCCAGTTGTCGCTGATCTCCGAGCTGGAGTCCCGCGAGGCGGATCCGGACCAGCTGTCCTCGCTGTTCAAGCTGGACCACCTGGCCACCCGTATGCGCCGCAACGGCGAGAACCTGCTGGTCCTCGCCGGTGAGGAGCCGGGCCGCCGGTGGACCCGCCCGGTGCCGCTGGTCGACGTGCTGCGCGCCGCCGCGTCCGAGGTGGAGCAGTACGAGCGCATCGAGCTGACCTCGGTGCCGTCCGCCGAGGTCACCGGCCGCATCGTCAACGACCTCGTGCACCTGCTGGCCGAGCTGCTGGAGAACGCCACCTCGTTCTCCTCGCCGCAGACCAAGGTCCGCGTCACCGGCCACTCACTGCCCGACGGCCGCGTGCTGATCGAGATCCACGACACCGGCATCGGCCTGTCCCCCGAGGACCTGGCCGACATCAACGAGCGGCTGGCGAACCCGCCGACGGTGGACGTGTCCGTCTCCCGCCGCATGGGCCTGTTCGTGGTCGGCCGGCTGTCCCTGCGGCACGGCATCCGCATCCAGCTCCGCCCCTCGGACTCCGGCGGTACGACGGCGCTGGTCATGCTGCCGGTGGACGTCACGCAGGGCGGCGCGGCGCCGAAGGCCCCCGCCGGCGGACGTCCGGCGGGCGCTCCCGCGGCGGGCGGCGGCTCGGGCATAGCCAACGCCTTCGGCAACTCCCCCCGCGCGGCGGGCGCCGGCCAGCAGCGCGGCCAGGTCGGCGGCGGCGCGCCGCGGCAGGCCATCGGCGCGGGCACGGGCGGCGGCCGCCCCGGCGGACCGCAGCAGCCGGGCACGCCCCGCTGGGCGGCCTCCGACGGCTCGCAGGACTTCCCGGACGACCGCGGCCTGATGGACACCCCTCGCGGCCACGAGGACGTCGAGGCGATGCCGTCCTTCGACGCCTTCGACTCCTCCGGGGCCACCCCGACCGCGGAGTTCCCGCAGCAGTCCCCCGACCTGTTCGGCGGGCGCCCCGGCGCTCCCGCCCAGGGCCAGGGCCAGGGTCCCGCCGGTCGACCGCAGGGTCCCGGCCAGGGGCAGCAGCAGCCCGGCCGTCCCGGCGGACCGCAGGGTCCCGGCCAGGGCGTCCCCGGCGCCCCCGCCGCCTACGGCGCGGGAGCCCAGCCGGGCGGCTTCCCGCCCCCGCAGGCCCAGTCCACCGGTCCGAACGGATTCCGCTCCGACGTCTTCGGCGGGCAGCCGGGCCCGGCCGCGCGCCCCGGGCAGAACGGCCCGCGCGACACCGGCCGCGCCCCGGCCGGCCCGTTGCGGGGCGGCCCCGGCGACACCGCGCAGTTCCCGCCGATCCGCGAGGACGACTTCGCGCCGACCGCGCAGGGCGGACCGGCGCAGGGCGGACCGGCCGGCGACCAGGACTACGGCCGGACCTACGGTCAGGGCCGCGGCCCGCAGCAGGACCCGTACGGCACCGGCCAGTTCGAGATGCCCGGCCGGGGCGGCCAGAACGGCCCGGCGCAGAACGGCCCGGTCCAGAACGGCCCCCTGCAGAACACCCCGGCGCAGAACCTCCAGGGCGGTCCCCTCCAGGGCGGCCAGAACGGCCCCGGGGACACCGGCGAGTTCCCGGTCCCGGGCCGTGCCGGCCGGCCGGGCGACACCGGGCGGTTCCCGCTCGCCCCGTTGCAGGGCGGCCCCGGCGACACCGCGCAGTTCCCGCCGATCCGCGAGGACGGCACCGGGGAGTTCCCCGTGCCGCAGATGCCCGGGCCGGTGCCCGCGCGCGGCGGGCTGCCGCAGCGCGGCCCGCGCGGCCCGCAGGGCACCCCGGGCTGGACGCCCGGCCAGGACGGCTCCGGCGACCGGTACGACACCGGCTCGCAGCCGCTGCCCGGTCCCGGCAGCGACCAGGGGCCCGCGGCGGACACCTCGGGCCAGTACCCGGTGCCGCAGCAGCCGGCCACCGAGGGCGACACCGGGCAGTTCCCCCTCCCGCAGCCCGGCCGGCAGCGCCCGCCGCAGCGGCCCGAGCCGCAGCTCCCGCCGGCCGTCGAGCCGATGGCGCTGCCGCCCGCGCCGACCCGCGGCGACGAGCCGACGCCGATCTTCGCCTCCATGGAGTCGGACTGGTTCCGCACCGGTCAGGCCGAGCGCATGCAGGCGATCCACGTGGACCAGGGTCGCGGCCAGCAGGCCCCGCCGCCGCGTCCGGTGGGCCGTACGGCGCCGCCGCAGCGGCCCCGTACCACCGGACCCGGCGCGGGCGGTCCGCAGCGGCCGAACGGCGCCCCGGCGGGCCAGGCGGCGCCTGCCGCGCCGGTCGCCCAGCCGCTGCCCCGCGAGACCCCGAACTGGCGCACCTCGCCCAACGACGCGCTGCGGCAGCGGGCCGAGCAAGTGCGCGAACCTTCGGCGGGCGGCGTGACCCCCTCGGGTCTGCCCCGCCGGGTGCCGCGGGCGAACCTGGTACCGGGCGGCGCCGCGCAGCCGCCGGCGCCCCAGGGCGGTCCGCAGGTCTCCCGGGCCCCCGACGACGTCCGCGGTCGCCTGACCAGCCTCCGTAGGGGTATCCAGCAAGGCCGCCAGGCCGGCGGCAGCACCGACGGCCGCGGCTTTGGCACGAACAACCAGGAGCGTTAGTTGAGTGCGATGAGCCAGGCGGCACAGAATCTGAACTGGTTGATCACCAACTTCGTGGACAACACCCCCGGGGTGTCCCACACCGTTGTGGTCTCCGCCGACGGCCTGCTGCTCGCGATGTCCGACGGATTCCCGCGCGACCGCGCCGACCAGCTCGCCGCCGTCGCCTCAGGCCTGACCTCCCTGACCGCCGGGGCCTCCCGCATCTTCGAGGGCGGCAGCGTCAACCAGACAGTGGTCGAGATGGAACGCGGCTTCCTGTTCATCATGTCCGTCTCCGACGGCTCCTCCCTGGCCGTACTCGCCCACCCCGAGTGCGACATCGGCCTCGTCGGATACGAAATGGCCCTGCTCGTCGACCGAGCGGGCACCGTACTCACCCCGGACCTCAGGGCCGAGCTCCAGGGCAGCCTCATGCACTGAGAAACACGCGCTGAGAAACACGCACAGAGAAATCCGCACGAACCGCGACGCCTAGCCTCCTCGAAGCGTCAACCGCACGTTCCCGTCATTCCGCATCAGCGAAGCACGGCACCACCAGCCACAGCACTGCCCGGACACGGAGGACCCTCATGACCCCGCCACCCGCCTCGCCGGGCCCGTACGGCGCTCCCCACCATGCGTCGTACGGGGTGGAAGGCGACCAGCCGCTGGTGCGGCCGTACGCCATGACCGGTGGCCGCACCAGGCCCCGCTACCAGCTCGCCATCGAGGCGCTGGTCAGCACGACCGCGGACCCGGTGCAGTATGCGGGGCTGCTCCCCGAACACCAGCGGATATGCCACCTGACCCGGGAGATCAAGTCGGTGGCCGAGATCTCCGCTCTGCTCGCCATTCCGCTCGGCGTGGCCCGGATCCTCGTGGCCGACCTCGCCGAGGCGGGGATGGTCGCCATCCACCAGCCGGGTACCGGCGAGGCAGGCGGCCAGCCGGATGTGACTCTGCTTGAGAGGGTGCTCAGTGGACTTCGGAAGCTCTAGGCCGCAGCCGCAGGCCGCGTACGGCGCGCCGCCGATGCGGTCCACGACCTCCGCGAAAATCGTGGTGGCGGGGGGCTTCGGCGTGGGCAAGACCACGTTCGTCGGCGCGGTGTCGGAGATCAACCCGCTGCGCACGGAGGCCGTGATGACCTCCGCGTCGGCGGGCATCGACGACCTGAGCCATGTGCAGGACAAGACCACCACCACGGTGGCCATGGACTTCGGCCGCATCACGCTGGACGACGACCTGATCCTGTACCTGTTCGGTACGCCCGGCCAGGACCGGTTCTGGTTCATGTGGGACGACCTGGTGCGCGGCGCGATCGGCGCCGTGGTGCTGGTGGACACCCGCAGGCTCGCGGACTGCTTCCCGGCGGTGGACTACTTCGAGAACAGCGGCCTGCCGTTCGTCATCGCCCTCAACGGCTTCGACGGGCACCAGCCCTACCGGCCGGAGGAGGTGCGCGAGGCCCTCCAGATCGGCCCGGAGGCGCCCATCATCACCACCGACGCCCGGCACCGGGCGGAGGCGAAGAGCGCGCTGATCACACTGGTCGAGCACGCGCTGCTCGCGCGGCTGAAGTAGCCTCCGGACGGCCCGGGCGGCGGGACATGGCAACTGCCCTCCGCCGCCGGGAAGTTGCCAGATCGTGGGCGGTATCGGAAGACGGGGACCCACCGTGTCGCAGGACACGGCGGGTCCCCGTCTTCATAACATTTCGGGGGAGTTTCATCGGTCAACGAACACGGCTCGCGCTCACCCGGTGCCATTGCGCGCACGTCTGTCATATGGTTTGCCGATGCTTTAGGCTTATGCCCGTTTTACTTTGCCCGTTCGCACACCAGTCCCCATCTCCGGAACGTTTGGCTAGCACCGCCATGACGTGCTGGAATTCGCAGAACCCAAGAGTACGAACGGCTGTCGTGACGCCGTCGCCGAGAGGTTGTTGGTCCAGTGAGGAACACCAGGCGAGCCGAGGCGGGCACCGGACAGGGCCCGCGGGGCAACTTCACGCCGCCCCAGCGCCCAGGGCCGCAGCCACGCGGCGGGCCGGCGGACCCGGCGGCCGTCGAGACCGCGCCGCTGCCCGACCCGGGCGGCCGGTGGTCCATGCGCAACTGGCGGATGGCCACCCGGCTGAACGTCATCCTCCTCGTCCCCGTGCTGGTCGCCCTGGTCTTCGGCGGCTTCCGGGTGAACAGCTCGCGGGACACCTGGCGACAGGCCCAGGACGCGGTGCGCACCGCGAACCTGGTGCGGGCGGCCGCCGCGTACAGCACCGCCCTGATCAACGAGCGGGACATCACGGCGGTTCCGCTGCTGGCCGGCAGGCGTGACGATCCCGCGGTCACCGCGGCCCGCGACGCCACCGACGCCGCCGCCAAGACCTTCGACGACGCCGCGGCCGGCATGCCGCACACGTCCGACCTCGAACGCCGGGTGGCCAACTTCCGCCAGGTGGAGCCGCAACTGCCGGCGCTGCGCAAGGCCGCGTACACCCGGCAGCTGCCCGGTGTGCAAACCGAGGAATGGTACGTGAAGATCCAGCACCCGCTGATGGAGCTGGCCAACGAACTCGGTTACGGCACCAGCAACATCACCGCGTACGGCAGGACGCTGTACGCCGTCTCGCTGGCCAAGGCGGCCGAGTCGCTGACCCGGTCGATCGGCACCCACATCCTGGTGGAGAAGCCGGTGCCGCCGAAGGAGCTGGCGCAGCAGAAGACGGCGCTGGGCTCGTACGAGTACCTCCAGGGCATCGCGCTCGAGGAGTTCAAGGGCGGTGGCACGGCGGCCGACCAGGCGCGGCTGCAGGACGCGCAGGACGCCGCGCAGAAGAAGGGCCAGGCCGCGACGGCCGACGCGCAGCGCAAGGCGGAGGCCGCCCACACCGCGTTCGTCGTGCCGCCGGACCTGACCAAGATGGTCACCGAGATCGCGACGCCCGGCCGCACCGCCGCCCAGCTCCGCGCCGAGGGCATCACGGCGGACTCCTACTTCGGCGCCTCCACGCTGTCCTTCGACGCCTACCGCACGGTCGAGGTCGCCCTGGCCGCCCAGGCCGCGCACGACGCGAAGAAGATCGCCGACAACGCCCGGCGGGACGCGATCGTCAACTCCGCGATCGTGGTCGCCGCCCTGATCCTGGCCTTCGTGCTGGCGGCGATGATGGCCCGCTCGATGAGCCGCAGCATGCGCCGGCTGCGCGGCGCGGCCTTCGACATCGCCGAGACCCGGCTGCCGGCCCTGGTCGACCAGCTCTCGCGCACCGACCCCGGCCGGGTGGACACCCAAGTCGCGCCCATCCCGATCAACACCCGGGACGAGATCGGCGAGGTGGCCCGCGCCTTCGACCAGGTGCACCGGGAGGCGGTGCGGCTGGCCGCCGAGCAGGCGCTGCTGCGCGGCAACGTCAACGCGATCTTCACCAACCTGTCCCTGCGCAACCAGGGCCTCATCGAGCGCCAGCTCACCCTGATCACCGATCTGGAGAACAACGAGGGCGACCCCGAGCAGCTCGCGAACCTCTTCGACCTCGACCACCTGGCCACCCGTATGCGCCGCAACGGCGAGAACCTCCTGGTCCTGGCGGGCGAGGAGACGGCCCGCCAGTGGAACCAGCCGGTGCCGCTGGTGGACGTGATGCGCGCGGCCGCCTCGGAGGTGGAGGCGTACGAGCGGATCGAGCTGGTGGGCATCCCGGAGACGGATATCCACGGCAGCGCGGTCACCGACCTGGTGCATCTGCTCGCCGAGCTGCTGGAGAACGCCACCACCTTCTCCTCGCCGCAGACCAAGGTCCGGGTGACCGCGACCCGGCTGCCGGACGGCCGGGTGATGATCGAGATCCACGACCGCGGCATCGGCCTGACGACGGCGGACTTCGCCGACATCAACCACAAGCTGGCCAACCCGCCCACGGTCGACGTCGAGGTGGCCAAGCGGATGGGCCTGTTCGTGGTCGGGCGGCTGGCCGACCGGCACGGCATCCGGGTCCAGCTGCGGCCTTCCGGCGAGCAGGCCGGCACCACGTCGCTGGTGATGCTGCCCGAGCCGATCACCCACGGCGGTGGCGGCGAGGAGCCGCGGGTGGAGGAGGACCGGGACTTCACGGTCTCGCGGATCGTCCCCGAGCACGACGAGGACGCCGCCGCGGCGGGCCGCCGCACCGCCGCCGAGCTGGGCTTCGACGACTCGCGCTACGAGTCGCTGAACCCGGTGGGCCGCTCCCTGATGCGCGAGGAGCGCCGCGCCCAGCTCGAAGCGGCCGCCGGAACCCCGCAGGAGGAGGCCGAGCTGCCCCACCAGCGGCAGGAGCCGGCGGAGTACGGGGAACAGCCGTACGAGCCCGGTTTCGGCGGCCAGGGGTACGAGCAGCCGGACGCGCCGTACGAGCAGCCGGGCGCACCGGCCGCCGCCTTCGACCAGGGCTACGAAACGGGCTACGACCAGAGCTACGACCCCGCGTACCAGCAGCAGGCGTACGAGCAGGGCTTCAGGACCGGGAACTTCACCGAGCCCGACGGCCCGGCCTTCGCGCAGGAGGCCGGCTACGCCGAAGACGGCGGCTACCCGCAGGAGGGCACCTACGCGCAGGACGGCGCCTACGCACAGGACGGCGCCGCCTTCCCGCAGCAGCCCGCGGGCTACGAGGAGAACGGTTTCGCCGCACAGGCGTACGATCCCGGGTATGACGAGCAGCCCGGTCACACCCCGCGGTTCCCCGGTTACCCGGCCGCTCAGGACGACTGGCCCGCGGCTGAACCGGAGGTAACGGAATCGGTAACGCCGCTCCCGCAAGCACCGCGGGAGAGCGTAGTCTCGCCTTCGCTGACGGACGCAGGCTTGCCCCGCCGCGAGCGTCGGCAGGACAGTTCGTCGCAGGAACAGCCGAAGCAGCCCGCACAGGAGTCAGCCGAGCCACCAGCCGAAGCCGAACCGGACGACAGCGGCTGGCGGTCCACCAACGACGAGCACTGGCAGCGGGCCGAGCAGGTCCGCGAGCCCAAGGCAGGCGGGGTCACCCCCTCCGGCCTGCCCCGCCGCGTCCCCCGGGCCAATCTGGTCCCGGGTGCCGCGGCGCAGACCCCGCAGGGCGGCCCACAGGTCTCCCGCGCACCGGAGGACGTCCGCGGCAGGTTGAGTAATCTGCGGCGTGGCGTCCAGCAAGGGCGCACTGCTGGAACTGACACGAACGGCCAGGCCACCGACAGCCGGTTCGGCGGCCCCCACAACCAGGAGCGTTAGTTGAGTCCGATGAGCCAGGCGGCACAGAACCTGAACTGGTTGATCACCAACTTCGTGGACAACACCCCCGGGGTGTCCCACACCGTTGTGGTCTCCGCCGACGGCCTGCTGCTCGCGATGTCCGACGGATTCCCGCGCGACCGCGCCGACCAGCTCGCCGCCGTCGCCTCAGGCCTGACCTCCCTCACCGCCGGGGCCTCCCGCATCTTCGAGGGCGGGAACGTCAACCAGACAGTGGTCGAGATGGAACGCGGCTTCCTGTTCATCATGTCCGTCTCCGACGGCTCCTCCCTGGCCGTACTCGCCCACCCCGAGTGCGACATCGGCCTCGTCGGATACGAAATGGCCCTGCTCGTCGACCGAGCGGGCACCGTACTCACCCCGGACCTCAGGGCCGAACTGCAGGGCAGCCTGCTCAACTGACGGAACCCGCGGCCTCGTCCGGGCACCTGCCAGGCGCTCGGACGACACAGCGGCGGTACCAGGAGGAGGATCCGTGAGCACGTCTCCCGGCGGAGATCCGTACGGCGACCGGCACCAGCAGCCCGCGAACCCGTATGCCTTCCCCTCCGCGCCCACTCCCGAACCCGGGCCGCAGCACCGGCAGCCGCGGATCGAGCCGTACGCGCCACCGCGGTCCCCGCTGCGAACGGCTCCCACCGCCGGTGGGAGCTCGCCCGGCGGGGCCGGGAACGGCGGGGGCCCGGGCGGCCGCCAGTCGCGGCCCCCCTCCGGCCTGGTGCGCCCGTACGCGATGACCGGCGGCCGGACCAGGCCCCGCTACCAGCTGGCGATCGAGGCGCTGGTCAGCACCACCGCCGATGCCGACCGGCTGCGGGGCCAACTGCCGGAACACCAGCGGATCTGCGTGCTGTGCCGGGAGGTCAGGTCGGTGGCGGAGATCTCCGCGCTGCTGACCATCCCGCTCGGCGTCGTCCGCATCCTGGTCGCGGACCTGGCCGAGGCGGGGCTGGTCGCGATCCACCAGCCCGGCGGCGACGAGTCCGCGGGCGGTCAGCCAGATGTGACACTGCTTGAAAGGGTGCTCAGTGGACTTCGGAAGCTCTAGCGGCCCGGCCCGCGCCACCACGTCGGCGAAGATCGTGGTGGCGGGTGGCTTCGGCGTGGGCAAGACCACGTTCGTCGGTGCCGTCTCGGAGATCAACCCGCTGCGCACCGAAGCCGTGATGACCTCCGCGTCGGCCGGCATCGACGACCTGACGCACGCGCCGGACAAGACCACCACGACGGTGGCCATGGACTTCGGCCGCATCACGCTGGACGAGGACCTGATCCTGTACCTGTTCGGCACACCCGGCCAGGACCGGTTCTGGTTCATGTGGGACGACCTGGTGCGCGGCGCGATCGGCGCGATCGTGCTCGTCGACACGCGCCGCCTGGCGGACTGCTTCCCGGCGGTGGACTACTTCGAGAACAGCGGCCTGCCGTTCGTCATCGCCCTCAACGGCTTCGACGGCCACCAGCCGTACGGCCCCGAGGAGGTGCGCGAGGCCCTCCAGATCGGCCCGGAGGCGCCCATCATCACCACCGACGCCCGGCACCGGGCGGAGGCGAAGAGCGCGCTGATCACACTGGTCGAGCACGCGCTGATGGCCAGGCTGCGGTAGGCGCCCGCACGGCCCGCGGGCACGCGACGGGCCCCGTACTTCCGCGGTGGAAGTACGGGGCCCGTCGCGTGTGCCGGGGCGCGGCGCCGCGGTTCAGCCCTGCCAGGAGTGGGGCGCGCGGAAGCCGCGGGCGCGCTCCAGGCGGCGCCAGCCGGCGACCGAGCGGGCGGGCGTCCCGCGGTGCCCGCCGGCCGGCTCCGCGGCGGCGCGGGCGAGCAGGATCGCGGCGAGTGCCGCGACCTCCTCGGGCTCGGCGTGCCCCTTCTCGACACGCACCAGGGAATCGGCGGAGGTGCTCACTGTGGTCTCCATGGTCATCGGGTCATCGGGTCATCGGGTCACGGGTCATCGGGTCGTCGGGTCGCCCGGTCGCGGGGAACGGGTCACTGCGGCGGGTTGCCGTGCTTGCGGGAGGGCAGGTCGGCGTGCTTCGTCCGCAGCATCGCCAGCGAGGAGATCAGCACCTCGCGGGTCTCGGCCGGGTCGATCACGTCGTGCACCAGGCCGCGCTCGGCGGCGTAGTACGGGTGCATCAGCTCGGCCTTGTACTCCTTGACCACCCGTGCCCGCGTCGCGTCCGGGTCGTCGGAGCCGGCGATCTGCCGCCGGAAGATCACGTTGGCGGCGCCCTCCGCGCCCATCACCGCGATCTCGTTCGTCGGCCAGGCGAAGGTCAGGTCCGCGCCGATGGACTGGCTGTCCATCACGATGTACGCGCCGCCGTACGCCTTGCGCAGGATCAGCGAGATCCGCGGCACCGTGGCGTTGCAGTACGCGTACAGCAGTTTCGCGCCGTGCCGGATGATGCCGCCGTGCTCCTGGGAGACGCCGGGCAGGAAGCCCGGCACGTCCAGCAGCGTGACCAGCGGGATGTTGAAGGCGTCGCACATCTGGACGAAGCGGGCGGCCTTCTCGGACGCCTCGATGTCCAGCACGCCGGCCAGCGACGCGGGCTGGTTGGCGATGATGCCCACCACCTGGCCGTCCAGCCGGGACAGGGCGCAGATGATGTTGGTGGCCCAGCGCTCGTGGACCTCCAGGTACTCGCCCTCGTCGACGATCTCCTCGATCACCTTGTGCATGTCGTACGAGCGGTTGGCGTCCGCCGGCACCACGTCGAGCAGCACGTCGCCGCGCCGGTCGGCCGGGTCGTGGCACTCCACCGCCGGCGGGTTCTCCCGGTTGTTCTGCGGCAGCAGCGACAGCAGGTAGCGCACCTCCTCCAAGCACGTCTGCTCGTCGTCGTACGCGAAGTGCGCGACGCCGGAGACGGTGGAGTGCACGTCGGCGCCGCCCAGCCCGTTCTGGCTGATCTCCTCGCCGGTGACGGCCTGCACGACGTCCGGGCCGGTGATGAACATCTGCGAGGTCTCGCGGACCATGAACACGAAGTCGGTCAGCGCCGGGGAGTACGCGGCGCCGCCCGCGCAGGGGCCGAGCATCACGCTGATCTGCGGGATGACGCCCGAGGCGCGGGTGTTGCGCTGGAAGATGCCGCCGTACCCGGCCAGGGCCGAGACGCCCTCCTGGATACGGGCGCCGGCACCGTCGTTGAGGGAGATCAGCGGTGCGCCCGCCGTGATCGCCATGTCCATGATTTTGTGGATCTTCTGGGCGTGCGCCTCCCCGAGCGCGCCGCCGAAGATCCGGAAGTCGTGGGCGTAGACGAAGACCGTGCGCCCGTGGACCGTGCCCCACCCGGTGATCACACCGTCGGTGTACGGACGCTTGAGCTCCAGGCCGAACCCGCTCGCCCGGTGCCGCCGCAAGGGCTCCACCTCGTGGAACGACCCCTCGTCCAGCAGCAGGTCGATCCGCTCACGAGCCGTCAGCTTGCCCTTGGCCTTCTGGGCCTGTGTCGCCTTCTCGCTCGGACCGCGCCGCGCTTCCTCACGGATAGCGTGAAGCTCGGCCACACGCCCGCGGGCGTCGTTCGCCTCGACAGGCACCTCTTGCGAAATGGTCATGTACCGACAGTACGAGTGGGGGGTCGGGAACGGAGCAGCGACTTTGTACAGTGTCCGCCGACTCCTACTGGTGGATCCCCACAGAACCGCACGTGAGCGGGGTCCCGCGCCACATGGCCGGGACCCCGCGATTTGTCCGTTCCGGCCGCCGGATTTAGCGCGGCTTTAGAATCGCGGCTCAGCGTCCGGCGATCGCCCCCGCCAGCGCGAGCACCCGCCGGGCCTCCTCGACATGCAGATTCTCGATCATCCTGCCGTCCACGGTGGCCACTCCGCGGCCCTGTGACGTGGCCTCTTCGAACGCGCGGATGATACGGCGCGAGCGTTCCACGTCGGCGTCCGCCGGTGAGAAGATCCTGTTACACGCTTCGATCTGCTTGGGGTGGATCAGCGTCTTGCCGTCGAAGCCCAGCCGCCGGCCTTGGAGGGTCTCGGCCTCAAAGCCGGACAGATCCTGCACGTCGTTGTAGACACCGTCCAAAATCACTTTTCCGGTCGCCCTCGCGGCCAGGAGGGCGAGGGACAGGCCGGTGAGCAGGGGCTCGCGGCCCGGCACGTGCTCGGCGCGCAGTTCCTTGGCCAGGTCGTTGGTGCCCATGACCAGGACCGTCAGCCGCTCGGACGCCGCCGCGATGGCCCGCGCCCCGAACACCGCGACCGGTGTCTCGATCATCGCCCAGACGGCGGTACGGTCCGGGGCGCCGGCCGCCTCCAGCGCGGCCTCGACCGCCCTGACCGTGTCGGGGTGGTCCACCTTGGGGACGACCACCGCGTCGGGACCGGCCTCGGCGGCCGCCCGCAGGTCGTCGGCGTGCCACGGGGTGCCGGGCGCGTTGACCCGGACGGTCACCTCGCGGTAGCCGTACTCACCGCTCGCCGCGGCGGCCGCGACCCGCTTCCTGGCCTCCTCCTTGGCGTCGGGGGCGACGGAGTCCTCCAGGTCGAGGATGAGGGCGTCGGTGGGAAGGGATTTGGCCTTCTCCAAGGCGCGTTCGTTGGCGCCGGGCATGTAGAGCACGGAGCGGCGCGGACGCGGGGCGGTGTCGCTCATCGGGCGTTCTCCTTCTCGGCGGCGGCGTACGCGTCGGCCAGTTCGGGGTCGCGGGCGGCCAGCGCGTCCGCCAGCTCGGACACCACCAGGCACTGCTTGTAGGTGGCGTCGTCCTGCATCTTGCCGTCGATCATCACCGCCCCCGTACCGTCGCCCATGGCGTCGATCACCCGCCGCGCCCAGGCGACGTCCTCGGGCTCCGGCGAGAACACCCGCTTGGCCACGGCGATCTGGGCCGGGTGCAGCGTCCAGGCGCCGACGCAGCCCAGCAGGAAGGCGTTGCGGAACTGGTCCTCGCACGCGGCCAGGTCCTGGATGTCGCCGAACGGCCCGTAGTACGGCAGGATCCCGTGCGCGGCGCAGGCGTCGACCATGCGGGCGATGGTGTAGTGCCACAGGTCCTGCTGGTACGTGGCGCGGGGCCCGTCGCCGGGCTTGGGGTCCTCGCGGACCAGGTAGCCGGGGTGGCCGCCGCCGACCCGGGTGGTCTTCATCCGCCGACTGGCGGCGAGGTCGGCCGGGCCCAGCGAGATGCCCTGCATCCGGGGACTGGCGCCGGCGATCTCCTCGACATTGGCGACGCCGGTGGCCGTCTCCAGGATGGCGTGCACCAGGATGGGGCGCCCGATCCGTGCCTTGGCCTCCAGCTGGGCCAGCAGCCGGTCCACGTAGTGGATGTCCTGGGGCCCCTCGACCTTGGGCACCATGACGACGTCGAGCTTGTCGCCGATCTCGGTGACCAGGGTGAGCAGATCGTCCAGCGCCCAGGGCGAGTCCAGGCTGTTGACGCGGGTCCACAGCTGGGTGCCGCCGAAGTCCGTCGCCTTGGCGATGCCCACCAGTCCGGCCCGCGCCGCCTCCTTGCGGTCCGCCTGGACGGCGTCCTCCAGGTTGCCGAGCAGCACGTCCACCTGCGGCGCGAGGGCGGGGACCTTGGCCGCCATCCTCTCGTTGCCGGGGTCGAAGAAGTGGATCATCCGTGAGGGCCGGAACGGCACTTCGCGCACGGGGGCGGGCGCCCCCACGGCCAGCGGGCGGAAGAAGTCCTTCGCCGAGCGCATACGTTCTCCCGGGTTGTCGGTCGAGGGTGGGGAGTTGCCGGGCACGCGCGCACACGCACCTGCCGCGCTCACCCTATGACCGGGCGGCCCGGGTGGTTACCCGTCAGTACGTGTGCCGTTGGTCACCGGCTCCCACCGCATCGTCATATCGGGTTCGCGCTCCATATTCCGGGACCCGTCGTTCGTGTCGACCACCGTGAAGCCGTGGTGCTCGTAGAACGCCCGCGCGTCGGTGTTGCGCTGGAAGACGAACAGGTCGAGCCCCCGCGGGCACGCCCGCCGCGCCTCGGCCAGCAGCAGTGTGCCCATCCCCTGCCGCCGCGCGTGCGCGAGCAGGTACAGCGCGTTCAAGGTGCCGTCCGCGACCGCCGCGTACCCGACCAGCTCCCCGTCCGCCTCGGCCACCCACACCCGCGACGAGGGGAGTACGACGTCCCGCACCCACGCCTCCACCTCGGCGTCGGTCCGCTTGCGCGGCGGCAGGTACGGCATGGTCGCCTCACGCGAGGCTGTGTGCACGTGGGCGATGGCGGCGGCGTCCTGCGGCCGCGCCTCGCGTACGACGACGTCGTGGGGTGATCGGGTCACCGGGGCACCTTACTGGCGGCGGGGCGCCCCGGCGACCGGTTTCCGTGGCCGCTTCGGTGGCCGTTTCGGTGGCCGCGTGCGGCGGGCGGGACTACTCGTGCGGTTCCAGGCCGGCCCGCAGCAGCCCGTAGGCGTAGGCGTCGTCGAGGGCCTGCCAGGAGGCGGCGATGACGTTGTCGGCGACGCCGACGGTGGACCACTCGGCGCTGCCGTCGGTGGTGGTGATGAGAACCCGGGTGGTCGAGTCGGTGCCGTAGCGCCCTTCCAGGATGCGGACCTTGTAGTCGACCAGGGCGAACGAGGCCAGTTGGGGGTAGATGCGTTCGAGCGCCACCCGGAGGGCCCGGTCCAGGGCGTTGACCGGGCCGTTGCCCTCGGCGGTGGTGACGATGCGCTCGCCCTTCGCCCACAGCTTCACCGTGGCCTCGTTGGCGTGGGTGCCGTCGGGCCGGTCCTCGGTGATGGCCCGCCAGGACTCGGTACGGAAGAAGCGGCGCGGCCGGCCGGCCGCGGCCCGGTCCAGCTCGCCGCGCAGCAGCAGTGCGAACGAGGCGTCGGCGGCCTCGTACGTGTAGCCCTTCAGCTCGCGTTCCTTGACCGCCTCCACGACCCGTCCGACCAGCTCGCGGTCGTCGCCGAGGTCGATGCCGAGCTCCTTGCCCTTCAGCTCCACCGTCGCGCGCCCGGCCATGTCGGAGACCAGCATCCGCATGGTGTTGCCGACCCGCTCGGGGTCGATGTGCTGGTAGAGGTCGGGGTCGACCTTGATGGCCGAGGCATGCAGCCCGGCCTTGTGCGCGAACGCCGACACGCCCACGTAGGGCTGATGGGTGGACGGCGGGAGGTTGACGACCTCGGCGATGGCGTGCGAGATCCGGGTCATCTCGCCCAGCGCGCCCTCGGGCAGCACCCGGCGGCCGTGCTTGATCTCCAGGGCGGCGACGACGGGGAAGAGGTTGGCGTTGCCGACCCGCTCGCCGTAGCCGTTGGCGGTGCACTGGACATGGGTGGCGCCCGCGTCCACCGCGGCGAGCGTGTTGGCGACCGCGCACCCGGTGTCGTCCTGGGCGTGGATGCCCAGCCGGGCCCCGGTGGCGGCGAGCACGTCCGCGGTGACCGCCTGCACCTGGGCGGGCAGCATGCCGCCGTTGGTGTCGCACAGGACGACCACCGACGCGCCGGCCTCGTGCGCGGCACGCACGACCGCGAGCGCGTACTCGGCGTTGGCCCGGTAGCCGTCGAAGAAGTGCTCGCAGTCCACGAACACCCTGCGGCCCTGGGCGCAGAGGTAGGCGACCGTGTCCCGCACCATCTCCAGGTTCTCCTCCAGCGTGGTGCGCAGCGCCAGCTCCACGTGGCGGTCGTGCGACTTGGCGACCAGCGTGACCACCGGCGCCCCGGCGTCGAGCAGCGCCTTGACCTGCGGGTCCTCGGCCGCGCTCGTACCGGCCCGGCGGGTGGCCCCGAACGCGACGAGGGTGGCGTGGCGCAGTTCCAGCTCGGTCGCCGCCCGGGCGAAGAACTCCGTGTCGCGCGGGTTGGCGCCCGGCCAGCCGCCCTCGATGAAGCCCACCCCGAAGTCGTCCAGGTGCCGGGCGATCGTCAGCTTGTCGGCGACGGTGAGGTTGATCCCTTCACGCTGGGCGCCGTCGCGCAGCGTGGTGTCGAAGACGTGAAAGCTGTCGTCCAGTTCCGCGGTCATGGCCTGCGTACTCCTGTCGGGTGAGAGCGGGAAGTCCCCCGGGGGCGCCATGGCCTCCCGGAAGCACCGACTCCACGTACGTCGCCTCCGGCGTGGGTGAGCCGGAAACGAAAAAACCCCTCGCGGGAAGCGAAGGGTTGCACGCGGGTCTGGGACACGGTGAGCGTTCCGTTGGGGTTCGACGGAACCGGTCACCGCGGACCGGCGTGCCTGCTGCCAATAATCATCGGGGCCAGCGAGAACACGAGGTCAGTGTTGCACACCGGACGGCTCCTCCCGAATGTGTCTCATCATCCGGGAGGGGGCTCGTCCGAAACCGGGACGGGGACACCGCCGCCCGGCCGGGCGCGTCAGGCGCCGAGCCGGTGCATCCAGCCGTGCGGGTCGGGGGCCTGCCCGGTCTGGATGTCGAGCAGGGCGCCGCGCAGCCGCATGGTCACCTCGCCGGGTTCGCCGTCGGCGACGGTCCAGTCCGCGCGGGTGGACTTCACGGATCCCACGGGCGTGATGACCGCCGCGGTGCCGCAGGCGAAGACCTCGGTGAGGGAGCCGTCCTCGTTCCCCCGCCGCCAGTCGTCCACGCCGATGCGGCCCTCGGCCACCTCGTAGCCGAGGTCGGTGGCGATGGTGAGCAGGGAATCGCGGGTGATGCCGGGCAGGAGGGACCCGGACAGCTCAGGAGTGACGATTCGCCTGGGGCTGCCCGCGGACCCGTCCCCGTACACGAAGTACAGGTTCATCCCGCCCATCTCCTCGATCCAGCGGCGCTCGATCGCGTCGAGCCAGACGACCTGGTCGCAGCCGTGCTCGATGGCCTGGGCCTGGGCGACCAGGGAGGCGGCGTAGTTGCCGCCGGCCTTGGCGGCGCCGGTGCCGCCGGGGGCGGCCCGCACGTACTCCTCGGAGAGCCAGACGGACACGGGCTTGACGCCGCCGGAGAAGTAGGCGCCGGCCGGGGAGGCGATGACCAGGAAGAGGTACTCGTTGGCCGGGCGGACACCGAGGCCCACTTCGGTGGCGAACATGAAGGGCCGCAGGTAGAGGGAGGTCTCGCCCTCGTCCGGCACCCAGGCGCGGTCCTGCCGCACCAGGGCGTCGCAGGCGTCGATGAACGTCTCGACGGGCAGTTCCGGCATGGCCAGGCGACGGGCGGACGCCTGGAAGCGGCGGGCGTTGGCCTCGGGGCGGAAGGTGGCGACGCCGCCGTCGGGCTGGCGGTACGCCTTGAGGCCCTCGAAGATCGTCTGGGCGTAGTGCAGCGTCATGTTGGCCGGGTCGAGCGACAGCGGCGCGTACGGAACGAGCTGGGCGTCGTGCCAGCCGCGGCCCTCGGTCCACTTGATGGTGACCATGTGGTCGGTGAAGTGGCGGCCGAAGCCGGGGCTGGCGAGGATCGCCTGCCGCTCGGCGTCGGAGAGGGGATGCGCGGAGGGCTTGAGCTCGATCGTTGGCGTCGTCATGTCAGTGTCCTTCACCGTTTCGCCGTCGTCACGGGGTGGTCCCGGGCTGGTAAGAACCGAATTGAGAACCGAAGTGGACCGAAGTAGTAGGACGTCCGAGTTCTCCCTCATACCGCGGCCCCCGCCTCTGATTATCACAAGGCGCGGGCGTGCGACCTATGCCGGGGAGTACGGGAGATGCCGGGAATGCGGGGTGCCGGACGTGCGGGCGCTTCGCGGGGTACGGGGTGCCGGAAGTGCGGGGTGCCGGGGAGGCCCGGGGACGGCCGGGCCTCCCGCAGCGGTCGTGCCGGCCTGGCGGCCGGGCTCGTATCAGGCGGAGGCCCGCGCGGCCAGCGCGTCGCCGATCTCGACGGTGGACCGCGCCGGCTGCCCGGCCCGCCCGGCGAGGTCGGCCTGGACGGCGGCGTCGATCCGCGCGGCCTCCGGCTCGAAGCCGAGGTGCCGCAGCAGCAGGGCGACGGACAGGACGGTCGCGGTCGGGTCGGCCTTCGACTGGCCGGCGATGTCCGGGGCCGAGCCGTGCACCGGCTCGAACATGGACGGGAACGCGCCCGACGGGTTGATGTTGCCGCTGGCGGCCACGCCGATGCCGCCGGAGACGGCCGCGGCGAGGTCGGTGATGATGTCGCCGAAGAGGTTGTCGGTGACGATCACGTCGAACCGCTCCGGCTGCGTGACCAGGAAGATCGTCGCGGCGTCCACGTGCAGGTAGTCGGTGGTGACGTCGGGGTACTCCGCGCCCACCGCCTCGAAGATCCGGCTCCACAGGCGGCCGGCGTGCACCAGGACGTTGTTCTTGTGCACCAGGGTGAGCTTCTTGCGCGGGCGGGCCTGGGCGCGCTCGTAGGCGTAGCGGACGACGCGCTCGATGCCGTAGGCGGTGTTGAGGCTGACCTCGGTGGCGACCTCGTGCTCGGTGCCGGTCCTGATCGCACCGCCGTTGCCGGTGTACGGGCCCTCGGTGCCCTCGCGGATCACCACGAAGTCGATGTCGGGCTGTCCGGACAGCGGCGTGGGCACGCCGGGGAAGAGCCTGCTGGGACGCAGGTTCACATGGTGGTCGAAGGCGAACCGCAGTTTGAGCAGGAAGCCGCGCTCCAGTACGCCGGACGGCACGGACGGGTCGCCGATCGCGCCGAGCAAGATGGCGTCGTGCGCCTTCAGCTCCGCGAGGTCGCCGTCGGTGAGGGTCTGGCCGGTCGCGTGGTAGCGCTTGGCGCCGAAGTCGTAGCTCCTGGTCTCCAGCTTGACGTCCTGCGGGAGGACCGCGGCGAGGACTTTCAGCCCTTCCGTCACGACTTCCTGGCCGATTCCGTCACCGGGGATCACTGCGAGGCTGATGCTGCGAGACATGCGCGAACCCTACTCCGGGGTTCCACCTGCTGACACGGCTGTCCGCATGCTGGTCCGGCAGGCAGGACCCGCTCCCGGGCGGCGGCTTATTCGTGGCCCGTGCTGCCCCCGTTGTCACGGCGGTCGAGGGAGCGCTGGAGGGCGCGCTGGGCGTTCTGGCGGGCGGTCTCGTCCATGGTGATCAACTCCAGGAGACATCGCTGGGGTGAGGGGTTCGCCACGGAACGGGGCGGAGGGGCGAGGCGCGGGAGGGTGGTCCGCGGGGCCCGGTCCGCCGCTCGCTGGATGGAGCGAGACGTTCGGCTCCCTACAACGCTAGGGCAGCCGGGCCGTCCTGTCGCCACAATTACTCGGACTTCCTACTATCTGAGACGGACTTCACTCGAAGGAGGGCCGCGCAACGGCAAAGCCCCTGCTCACCGGATGGAGGACCGGTGAGCAGGGGCCGTGCGCGGGGGTGTACGGGCGGGCGGTGCACGGACCGGCCGGGCAGGGTACGGACCGGCCGGGCGGGGTCCGGGACCTCGGCCCTGGGGCCACTCAGCCAAGGGGCCCAGGGACCCCCGGGCCTAACCCTGGTGCGGGTAGCGGTAGTCGGTGGGCGGCACGAGCGTCTCCTTGATCGCCCGCGTCGAGGTCCAGCGCATGAGGTTCTGGGCGGCGCCGGCCTTGTCGTTGGTGCCCGAGGCGCGCCCGCCGCCGAAGGGCTGCTGGCCGACGACGGCCCCGGTCGACTTGTCGTTGACGTAGAAGTTCCCGGCGGCGAACCGGAGCTTGTCCATGACGTGGGCCGCGGCGGCGCGGTCGTTGGCGATGACCGAGCCCGTCAGCGCGTACGCCGCCACCGACTCCATCTGGTCGAGCATCTCGTCGAACCGGTCGTCCTCGTAGACGTGCACCGCCAGGATCGGGCCGAAGTACTCCTCGCGGAAGACCTCGTTGGCCGGGTCGGCGCAGACCAGGACGGTCGGGCGGACGAACCAGCCGACGGAGTCGTCGTAGGTGCCGCCGGCCACGATCTCGACGTCCGGGTCGGCCTTGGCCCGGTCGATCGCGGCCTTGTTCTTGGCGAAGGCGCGCTCGTCGATGAGGGCGCCGATGAAGTTGGACAGGTCGGTGACGTCGCCCATGGTGATGCCGTCGACCTCGGCGGCGAACTCCTCCTTGAAGCCGCCCTCCCACAGCGAGCGCGGGATGTACGCGCGGGAGGAGGCCGAGCACTTCTGGCCCTGGTACTCGAAGGAGCCGCGGGTCAGCGCCGTCTTGAGCACGGCGGGGTCGGCGGAGGGGTGGGCGACGACGAAGTCCTTGCCGCCGGTCTCACCGACGATCCGCGGGTAGGACCGGTAGCGCTCGATGTTCTCGCCGACCGTGCGCCACAGGTGGCGGAAGGTCCTGGTGGAGCCGGTGAAGTGGATGCCGGCCAGGTCCGGGTGGACCAGGGCGACCTCGGAGACGGCGATGCCGTCGCCGGTGAGCAGGTTGATCACGCCGTCCGGCAGCCCGGCCTCCTTCAGCAGGCGCATCAGCAGCACCGCGGAGTGGGTCTGGGTCGGGGACGGCTTCCACAGCACCACGTTGCCCATGAGGGCGGGCGCGGTGGGCAGGTTGCCGGCGATCGCGGTGAAGTTGAAGGGCGTGATCGCGTAGACGAAACCTTCCAGCGGGCGGTGGTCCAGCCGGTTCCACACGCCCGGGGAGTTGGCCGCCGGCTGCTCGGCGAGGATCTGCCGGGCGTAGTGGACGTTGAACCGCCAGAAGTCGACCAGCTCGCAGGGGCTGTCGATCTCGGCCTGCTGCACGGTCTTGGACTGCCCGAGCATGGTGGAGGCGGCCAGCGTCTCGCGCCAGGGCCCGGCCAGCAGTTCGGCGGCGCGCAGGAAGATCGCGGCGCGGTCGTCGAAGGACATCGCGCGCCAGGCGGGGGCGGCCGCGAGCGCCGCGTCGACGGCGTCGCGCGCGTCCTGGGCGGTCGCGTTGGCGTACGTGCCCAGGCGCGCGCCGTGGTTGTGCGGCTGCACGACGTCGAAGCGCTCGCCGCCGCCCATGCGCTCCTCGCCGCCGATGAACACCGGCAGGTCGACCGGGTTGCCGGCCAGCTCCTTCAGCTTCTGCTCCAGCCGGGCCCGCTCGGGGCTGCCCGGCGCGTAGGTGCGCACCGGCTCGTTGACCGGCGCGGGGACCTGGGTCACAGCGTCCATGAGGGGTTTCTCCTTGTGAGAGGGTTCGGCGGCGGTACGGGGTGGGGTGGGCGGCACCGCGTCGGTCAGCGGCCCGCGGGCGCGAACGAGCGCAGGAAGAAGGCGAGGTTCGCCGGGCGCTCGGCCAGCCGGCGCATGAAGTACCCGTACCAGTCCGCGCCGTACGGCACGTAGACGCGCATCCGCTCGCCCGCCTCGGCGAGGCGGCGCTGCTCGGCGGTGCGGATGCCGTAGAGCATCTGGAACTCGTACGAGCCGGGCGCGCGGTGGTTGCGGGCGGCCAGTTCCTGGGCGATGGCGATCATCCGGGGGTCGTGCGAGCCGACCATGGGGTGGCCGGGGCCCGCGAACAGGATCCGCATGGCGCGCACGTACGCCTTGTCGACCTCGCGCTTGTTCTGGAAGGCGACCCGCGCGGGCTCCTTGTAGGCGCCCTTGACCAGCCGCACCCGGGAGCCCTCGGTGGCCAGCGCGCGGGCGTCGTCCTCGGTGCGGAAGAGGTACGCCTGCAGGACCGCGCCCGTTCCGGGGTGGTCGCGGCGCAGCTCGTGGAGGATGGCCAGCGTCGAGTCGACGGTGGTGTGGTCCTCCATGTCGAGAGTGACGGTGGTGCCGATGTCGGTGGCCAGCGCGGCGACCTCGCGCACGCCCGCCAGCGCGATGTCGTGGCCGCCGTCGGGGAGGGCCTGGCCGAAGGCGGAGAGCTTGACCGAGACCTCGGCGCGCGGGCCGAGGTCCTCCTTGCGCAGTGCCTCCAGCAGCCGCAGGTAGGCGTCGCGGGTGGCGTGCGCGGTGGCCCGGTCGGTGACGTCCTCGCCGAGGTGGTCGAGCGTGACGTCGAGGCCGGCGGAGGTGAGGGCGCGGACGGTGTCCATGGCCGGGTCCAGGTCGGCGCCCGCGATGAATCGGTTCACCACGGGGCGCGTGACGGGGGCGGCGGCGACGGCGCGGCGCATACGGTCGCTGCGCGAGGCGGCGAGCAGCACGGGACCGAGCACTGGGATCTCCTTGGGCGCGGACTTGGGTGCCCCCGCCGCAGGCGGAGGACGGATCGGCAGGTGCGGCGGACGCGCGGGGCCGGGGTCGCCGGCGAGCGAGCCCGTCAGCGTGAATCTAGGGTTCGCTTACCCCGGCGGCCATCGACACCTGTCACGCATCACCGGGCCGTCCCTCATACAGATGTATGAGGGGGATGAGGGACAATGGCGGTGTGGCCGGTGAGTACGGTGATTTCCAGGAGCTGGTGGACGAGGTGTCGGCGCTTCTCGGAGCGCCCGCGACGCTGGAGGACCGGGACTTCCGGCTGATCGCCTTCGGGGTGCACGACAGCGAGGACGCGGCCGCGATGGACCCGGTCCGCACCCGGTCCATCCTGACCCGCCGCTCCACCGCCGAGGTCCGCGCCTGGTTCGAGCGGTACGGGATCGCGCACGCGACCGGCCCGGTCCGCATCCCGGCGGCGCCCGCGGCAGGCGTGCTGCGGGGCCGGCTGTGCCTGCCGGTGCGGCACGGCGGCTTCGTCTACGGCTACGTGTGGCTGCTGGACGAGGCCGAGCACACCCCCGAGCAGCTCCGGGCCGCCATGGCGGTGGCCGCCCGGATCGGCGAGCGGCTGGCCGCGCTGTCCCTGGCGGGCGCGGAGGCGGGGCGCGCCCTGCGCGCGCTGCTCACTGCGAGCAACCGGGCCGCCCGTGACTCCGCGGAGGACGCGCTGCGCACGGCGCTGGGCCCGGACGCGGACGAGGCGCACGCGATGGTGTGCGTCCGGCTGCCAGCCGGGCGCGAGTCCGCGGACGGCGGCGAGGCGGAGGCCCCGAGCGAGCTGCCCGGCCTGCGCAGCATCCCGTCGGCGGCGGCGCTCGCACGCGTGCCCGCCTCCCGCGGGGCGGCCGGCGCGGTGGCGCGCGGTGAGCTGATCGCCCTGCTCGTACGGCTGCGGTCGGCGCATCTGCTGGCGGCGGCCCGTACGGCCGCGGCGCGGCTGCTGGACCAGGTGGGGGCCGCCGACGCCGTCGCCGGGGTGAGCGGGGGCCGGGCCTTCCTGGCCGAGCTGCCCGAGGCCTGGCGCGAGGCGGTCGACTCGGCCAGGGCCGCGCACGCCCAGCCGCTGCTCGGCCCGATCGCGAAGTGGGCCGGCCTCGGCCCGTACCGCCTGCTGACCGCGCTGCCCTCCGGCACTCCCCCGGACCCCGCGGTGGCCCCCCTCCTCACCCCGGCCCACCACGAACTGGCGCACACGGCCGAGGTCTTCCTCGACCACGCGGGCCAGGCCGGCCGCACCGCCACCGCCCTCGCGATCCACCGCCAGACCCTCTACTACCGCCTCTCGCGCATCGAGCAGCTCACCGGCCTCGACCTCTCCGACGGCGAGGCCCGCCTGCTGCTGCACATGGCCCTGAAGGCGGCGCGCCTGTAGAACGTCGGCCGCACGGGCCCGGCCGTCCTACATGTCGTCGATCTCGGTGAGGTCGATGTCGATGGTGAAGGGGACGGAGAGCTTGAGGTGGTCGTGGTGGACACCGGTCACGACGTACGTGCCCGTGACGCCGTCCCTTTCGTACAGGTGGACCGTCGGTCGGCCCGTCGCGCCGCGTTCGACCAGCCAGAGATACGGGATGCCCGCCCCGGAGCGGAGCCACAGTCCGGCGAGGACGACGTCGTCAGCCGGACAACCGGGCTCGTCACCGGTGAAGGACGCCGCCCGCGGGGGTATCCATGACGAAGTAGGCTCGGACAGGTCGCAGTGACTCAGTACGAGAGTCATGTGCCGCGACGGGCCTCGGCTCCCCGGCACGCGATCGGCACGTACACCTGCGACCCGGCTCGATGCCGATGAGTGACAGGACCTCTGTCCTCCCCTGAATACCAGAGCCCCGTCGATGAGCTCGGTGTGCGGCGGCAGGTCGGGGAGGTGGTCGAGGTCGTCGCTGCAGAATCCGCCCGGGGGCGGCAGGATCCAGGCGGGCAGAGGTTCGTCGAGCCGCTGAACATCATCCATACCGGGCATGGTTGCGCACGGCGAACACGCGTTGGAGGGAAAGACCGTGGCCACCCTTCAAACGAGTGAAGAGCGGCCACGACGTTGACGTTGACGTACGTTCCTACGTCCCGCGGTCAGTCCGTCAGGTTCACCGGCCGGGCCGAGCTCGCGCCGATCTCGGAGGCGATGTCGGTCAGGACGCCCGCCGGGATGGTCGAGTCGATCGTCAGGGCGACCAGGGCGTCGCCGCCGGCGGCCGCGCGGGCGACCTGCATGCCGGCGATGTTGACGCCGACCTCGCCCAGGATGCGGCCGATGGTGCCGACGACACCGGGGCGGTCGGTGTACCGCAGGAAGGCCATGTGGTCGGCGAGCGCCAGGTCGACGTCGTACTCGCCGACCGCGACGATCTTCTGGAGGTGCTTGGGGCCGGCGAGCGTGCCGGAGACCGAGACCTCGCTGCCGTCGGCGAGGGTGCCGCGGACGGTGACCAGGTTGCGGTGGTTGGGCGACTCGGAGCTGGTGGTCAGGCGGACCTCGACCCCGCGCTCCTGGGCGAACAGCGGCGCGTTGACGTAGGAGACCGTCTCGGCGACGACGTCCTCGAACACGCCCTTGAGCGCGCTCAGTTCGAGGATCTTGACGTCGTGCTGGGTGATCTCGCCGCACACCTCGACGTCGAGCCGGGCGGCGACCTCGCCTGCCAGCGCGGTGAAGATCCGGCCGAGCTTCTCGGCCAGCGGCAGGCCGGGCTTGACGTCCTCGGCGATGACCCCGCCCTGGACGTTGACCGCGTCCGGCACCAGCTCGCCGGCCAGCGCCAGCCGTACCGACTTGGCGACCGCGATGCCCGCCTTCTCCTGGGCCTCGTCGGTGGAGGCGCCCAGGTGCGGGGTGGCCACCACGTTGTCGAACTGGAACAGCGGCGAGTCGGTGCACGGCTCCTTCGCGTACACGTCCAGGCCCGCGCCCGCGACCCGGCCCTCCTTGAGCGCGGAGGCCAGCGCCTCCTCGTCCACGATGCCGCCGCGGGCGGCGTTGACGATCCGCACCGACGGCTTGACCTTGTGCAGCGCCTCGTCGCCGATCAGGCCGAGGGTCTCGGGGGTCTTGGGCAGGTGGACGGTGATGAAGTCGGACGTCTCCAGCAGCTCGTCGAGGGTGAGGAGCTTGACGCCCATCTGCGCGGCCTTGGCCGGCTGCACGTACGGGTCGTAGGCGACGACCTTCATGCCGAAGGCGGACATCCGCTGGGCGACCAGGACGCCGATGCGGCCGAGGCCGACGACGCCGAGGGTCTTCTCGCTCAGCTCGACGCCGGTGTACTTGTTGCGTTTCCACTCGCCGGCCTTGAGCGCCGCGTTGGCCGGCGCGATGTTGCGGGCCGTGGCGATGATCAGACCGCAGGCGAGCTCGGCGGCGGTGACGATGTTGGAGGTCGGCGCGTTGACGACCATGACGCCGGCCTTGGTGGCGGCCGCCACGTCGACGTTGTCCAGGCCGACGCCGGCCCGGGCGACCACCCGCAGCTTACGGGCGGCGGCGATGGCCTCGGCGTCCACCTTGGTGGCGCTGCGGATCAGGATGGCGTCGGCCTCGGGGATCGCGGACAGCAGGTCTGCCCGGTCCGCGCCGTTGCAGTGCCGGATCTCGAAGTCCGGGCCCAGGGCGTCGACCGTGGCGGGCGACAGCTCTTCTGCGATGAGTACGACAGGCTTCTGGCTCACGTGGTCCTCACTTGTCCTTCGTGGGCGGCCGGTCCCGTGCGACCGCTCCAGGGAGGCGGGGATGGCTTGCCGCGTGGAAGACGCACGACGCTGTGAGCCTGACGCGCTTGTTAAGGGAGTGTATCGGCGGTGCGAACCGCGGCCTTCGCCGAAATGGAAGTATCACCCGGAGGGGTTGCTTCGCTTCGTACAAAGCCCCCGGCGCGAGGCGGCCGGGGGCCCGTACGGGTGAGCTCGCGGACCAGGGCTTACGCCTCCTCGTCCACCCAGCTCATCAGCTTGCGGAGCTTGCGGCCGGTGGTCTCCAGCAGGTGGTTCTCGTCGGCCTTCTTGTATTCGTTGTACCTCGGCAGGCCCGCGTTGTACTCGGCGATCCAGTTGTTGGCGAAGGAGCCGTCCTGGATCTCGGCGAGGATCTTCTTCATCTCGGCCTTGGTGTTCTCGTTGATGATCCGCGGGCCGGAGATGTAGTCGCCCCACTCGGCGGTCTCGGAGACCGACCAGCGCATCTTCTGCAGGCCGCCCTCGTACATCAGGTCGACGATCAGCTTGAGCTCGTGCAGGCACTCGAAGTACGCGATCTCCGGCTGGTAACCGGCCTCGACCAGCGTCTCGAAACCGGCCTTGACCAGCGCGGCGGTGCCGCCGCACAGCACCGCCTGCTCGCCGAACAGGTCGGTCTCGGTCTCCTCGGTGAAGGTGGTCTTGATGACGCCGGCGCGGGTGCCGCCGATGCCCTTGGCGTACGACAGGGCCAGCGCGAACGCCTTGCCGGTCGCGTCCTGCTCCACCGCGGCGATGCAGGGGACGCCGCGGCCCTCCTCGTACTGCCGGCGCACCAGGTGGCCGGGGCCCTTGGGGGCGACCATGCAGACGTCCACGCCGGCCGGCGGCTTGATGAAGCCGTAGCGGATGTTCAGGCCGTGGCCGAAGAAGATGGCGTCGCCGTCCTTGAGGTGGTCCTTGATCGACTCCTCGTAGACACGGGCCTGGATCGGGTCCGGGACCAGGATCATGATCACGTCGGCCTCTTCCGCGGCTTCGGCGACCGTGACGACGCGCAGGCCCTGCTCCTCGGCCTCGGCCTTGGACTTCGACCCCTCGTGCAGGCCGACGCGGACGTCGACGCCCGAGTCGCGCAGCGACAGCGCGTGGGCGTGGCCCTGGCTGCCGTAGCCGATGACCGCGACCTTGCGGCCCTGGATGATGGACAGGTCGGCGTCGTCGTCGTAGAACAGCTCGGCCACTTCTGGTCTCTCCTTGGTTCGGGTTGTACGGCCCACCGTACGACTGGTGGGCGCGGGTGCGTTCCGGGGTCTCGCGATGCGGGCGCGGTCTCACCCGGGCGGGTGGCCGCGGCGGCGCGGCGGATGCCGCGAGCGGGTGCGGCGGGTGGCGGGTGCCCGGTGGCCGGTGGCCGCCGCGGGGCGGCCACCGGGCGTGGGCTACGCGGACCGGTCGAGGGCGCGCAGGCTGCGGTCGGTGATGGAGCGGGCGCCGCGGCCGATGGCGATGGTGCCGGACTGGACCAGCTCCTTGATGCCGAACGGCTCCAGCATCTTCAGCATGGCCTCCAGCTTGTCCGCGCTGCCGGTGGCCTCGACGGTGACCGCCTCGGGCGAGACGTCCACGGTCTTGGCGCGGAAGAGCTGGACGATCTCCACGATCTGCGAGCGGGTGTCGTTGTCGGCGCGCACCTTCACCAGCACCAGCTCCCGCTGCACGGCCGCGGCGGGGTCGAGCTCGACGATCTTCAGCACGTTGACGAGCTTGTTGAGCTGCTTGGTCACCTGTTCCAGCGGCAGCTCGTCGATGACGTTGACGACGATGGTGATCCGGGAGATCTCCGGGTGCTCGGTGGTGCCCACGGCGAGCGAGTCGATGTTGAAGCCGCGCCGGGAGAACAGGGCGGTGATCCTGGCCAGGACGCCGGGCTTGTTCTCCACCAGGACGGACAGCGTGTGCTTGGACATGGTCTGAACCGTTGCCTCTCTCGTGCCTTCGCGGGGCCTCAGTCGTCCAGCTCGTCGCTGAAGTCGGGGCGGACGTCGCGGGCGGCCATGATCTCGTCGTTGGACGTGCCGGCGGCGACCATCGGCCACACCATGGCGTCCTCGTGCACGATGAAGTCCACCACGACCGGACGGTCGTTGATCGCGTTGGCCTCGGCGATGACCTTGTCCAGATCGGCCGGGGACTCGCAGCGCAGGCCCACGCAGCCCATGGCCTCGGCGAGCTTGACGAAGTCCGGGACGCGGGTGCCGCGGTTGCGGACCGAGCCGACGCCGCGGGCCGAGCCGGGCACGCCCTCGGCGCCGTCGTGCAGCACGGTGTTGGAGAACCGCTCGCCGTAGAAGAGGTTCTGCCACTGGCGGACCATGCCCAGGGCGCCGTTGTTGATGATGGCGACCTTGATGGGGATGTTGTTCAGGGCGCAGGTGACCAGCTCCTGGTTGGTCATCTGGAAGCAGCCGTCGCCGTCGATGGCCCACACGGTCGCGTCGGGGCAGCCGGCCTTGGCGCCCATGGCGGCGGGCACCGCGTAGCCCATGGTGCCGGCGCCGCCGGAGTTGAACCACGTGCCGGGCTTCTCGTACTTGATGAACTGGGCGGCCCACATCTGGTGCTGGCCGACGCCCGCCGCGTACAGCGTGTTGTCCGGGGCGAGCTCGCCGATGCGCTCGATGACCTGCTGCGGGGACAGGCTGCCGTCGGCGGGCAGGTCGTAGCCGAGCGGGTAGGTCGCGCGCCAGGAGTCGAGCTGCTCGCGCCATTCGCTGTAGTCGCCCTTGTGGCCGGCCTCGTGCTCGGCCTGGACGGCGACGATCAGGTCGGCGAGCACCTCGCGGGCGTCACCGACGATCGGGACGTCGGCCACCCGGTTCTTGGAGATCTCGGCCGGGTCGATGTCGGCGTGCACGACCTTGGCGAAGGGCGCGAAGGTGTCCAGCTTGCCGGTCACGCGGTCGTCGAAGCGGGCGCCGAGGGCCACGATCAGGTCGGCGCGCTGCAGGGCGGTGACGGCCGCGACGCTGCCGTGCATGCCGGGCATGCCCAGGTGCTGCGGGTGGCTGTCGGGGAACGCGCCCAGCGCCATCAAGGTGGTGGTGACGGGGGCGCCGGTCAGCTCGGCGAGGATGCGCAGCTCGGCGGTGGCGCGCGCCTTGAGCACGCCGCCGCCGACGTACAGCACCGGGCGCCTGGCCTCGTTGATCAGCCGGGCGGCCTCGCGGATCTGCTTGGCGTGCGGCTTGGTCACCGGGCGGTAGCCGGGCAGGTCCTGCTGCGGCGGCCAGGAGAAGGTGGTCTCGTTCTGCAGCGCGTCCTTGGCGATGTCGACCAGCACCGGGCCGGGGCGGCCGGTGGAGGCGATGTGGAACGCCTCGGCGATGGTGCGCGGGATGTCGGCGGCCTCGGTGACCAGGAAGTTGTGCTTGGTGATCGGCATGGTGATGCCGCAGATGTCCGCCTCCTGGAAGGCGTCGGTGCCGATGGACTTCGAGGCGACCTGTCCGGTGATGGCGACGATCGGCACCGAGTCCATGTGGGCGTCGGCGATCGGGGTGACCAGGTTGGTCGCGCCCGGCCCCGAGGTGGCCATGCACACGCCGACCTTGCCGGTGGCCTGGGCGTAGCCGGTGGCGGCGTGCCCGGCGCCCTGCTCGTGGCGGACCAGGACGTGGCGCACCCGGGAGGAGTCCATCAGGGGGTCGTACGCCGGCAGGATCGCGCCACCCGGGATGCCGAATACGGTGTCGGCCCCGACGGCCTCGAGGGAGCGGATGAGGGCCTGTGCGCCCGTCACGCGCTCGGCGGGGGCGGCGGCGGGCGCCGCGCTGCGGGTCCGCTGCTGCGGATGGTGGGACCCGGTGGCCTGCTCGGTCATCTGCGTTCTCTTCTCTCGAAGATGAGGGTTTGTCTGGGGGCCGGACAACAAAAAACCCCTCGTGCCGTCAGGCAAGCGAGGGGAGCGCGCCGGTGGGTGCGAGACTGCGGGGTCTCGGTCAGCCGACGCGCTTTCCAAGTACGAGAATTCGGGTGCGCATGGGGTCGACCCTCCTCCGGTGCCCCGGGGGGTGTCAAGCCGGTGGGACCGGCGTCTCAGCATTCGAACGCCGTGTGGCTGACGGCACCGCTCGCGAGGCGACCTGTTCACGTGGGGTTTCCCGCCGTACGAGGTCCCGCGCGGGGCCTCCGGGGGGCGGGGAATCCCGCGCGGCGGATTCCGCCTCCCGGGGTACGGGGAAGCGGCCGCGGCTGAGCGCGCCGCGCAGCCGGTGCTCGTCCAGCGGGCCGGAGAAGGCCATGCCCACGCCCTGGGCACAACCCAGGGCGCGCAGCGCCAGCACCTGCTCCGGGCGGTCCACGCCCTCGGCGACGGTCCGCACGCCCAGGTCGGCGGCGATCCGCAGCAGACCCCCGGTGATCTTCTGCAGCCGGGGGGACTCCGCCACACCCTCGCACAGCAGGCGGTCCAGCCTGATCTCGTCCACCGGGAGGCGGCACAGGGCCGCCGGGCCGCCGTACGCGGCGCCGAAGCCGCCGAGGGCGATCCGCACGCCGAGCCGGCGCAACGCGGCGAGGCGGTGCGCCAGCTCCTCGTGGGTGATGCGGGGGTCGCCGCCGGCCAGTTCCAGCAGCAGGCCGCCGGGCGGCAGTTGGTGGCGGTCGAGCAGGGCGGCGAAGGCGCCTGGGGGCAGGTCGCGGTGGAGCAGCCGGCGGGCGGGCAGCCGCACCGAGACGGGGATGCGGTGGCCCGCGGCGTAGCGCAGCGCGGCCTGTGCCACGGCCCGCTCCAGCAGCCGCCCCGGCTCTAACTCCCGGCCGCTCTCCTCGCGCGCCCCCTCGGCGCCCGGCTCGGCGGCTGCCAACTCGGCGGCTGCCAACTCGGCGGCTGCGAACTCGGCATCTCCGGACTCCGCGGCGCGGAAGTCGACGGCGGGGAGGCCGGCCGCGGTGAACTGCACGCCGCTGAAATCGGCCGGGACGGCCGGGGCGCCGTGGCCGGCCCGTCGGCGGGCCTGGGCCGCCACAGCGGTGATCCGGCCGCCGGACAGCTCGACCACCGGCTGGTGCAGCAGGGTGAACTCGCCGTCGTCCAGGGCCCGGCGCAGCCGGTCCGCCCGCTCGGTGCGGCGGACGGCCTCGGCCGGCGGCTGCGGTGCGTACAGCTCCACCCGGCCCTTACCGCCCTGCTTGGCCCGGTACATCGCCAGGTCGGCCCGGCGCATCAGCTCGGCGGGGCCGATGCCGGGTTCGGCGAAGGCCACGCCGACGCTGGCGCCGACCCGCATCTCGTCGCCCGGGGCTCCCGGCATCGGGTACGGCTCGCTCAGCACGGCCCGCAGCCGGTCGGCGATCTCCCTGACCTGCCGCTCGCCGGTCCCGCCCCCTTCGGGGCCGGTGATGAGGGCCGCGAATTCGTCGCCGCCGAGACGGGCGGCCGTGTCGCCCGCGCGAAGGGCGGCCTGCAGCCGGTGGGCGGCCTGGACCAGCAGGTCGTCACCCGCTTGGTGGCCGATGGTGTCGTTGACGGCCTTGAAGCCGTCGAGGTCGACGTAGAGCACCGCGGCCCGCCCGTCGCCGGCCCGGCGGCCGCCGAGGGCGCGGTCCACCCGCTCGGTGAACAGTGCCCGGTTGGGCAGGTCGGTCAGCGGGTCGTGCGAGGCGTTGTGCTGGAGCTGGGCCTGCAGCCGCACCCGCTCGGTGACGTCGCGGCTGTTGAAGATCAGCCCGCCCTGGTAGCGCTTGACGCTCGACTCGACGTGGAGCCAGCCCGCCTCGTCGCCGGGCGGGGCCGCCGGGCCGGCGCCGTCGGTGGCGCCGTCCCCCGCCCGGTCCTTCCCCCGGTCCCTCGCGTGCCCGGAGCGGATGCGGCACTCGATACGGGTGGCGGGTTCCTCGCCGGGCGGCGCGGCGAGGAAGCGGCGCACCTCGTGCACCACGCGTCCCAGGTCGCCGGGGTGGATGTGGGCGGCGAGCTCGGTGCCGACCATTTCCTCCGGGTCGCGGCCGTAGACGCCCTGCGCGGCGGGGCTGACGTACCGCAGGACGCCGGTGGGCGCGGCGATCATGATGACGTCGCTGGAGCCCTGCACCAGGGAGCGGAAGTGGTTCTCCTTCTGGGCGAGCTCCTGGGTGAGGGCGATGTTGTCGAGCAGCATGATGCCCTGGCGCACCACCAGCGCCATGACGACCGTGCAGCCGGTGAAGAGCACCACGCGGTCGCACTTCTGGCCGGTGATGACGTTGTAGAGGATGCCGAGGGTGCAGACGGCCGCGGCGAGGTAGGGGGTCAGGGCGGTGAGCGAGCCGGCGACCTTGCGGGTGGTGGCGCCGGTCCGCCGCGGCTGCGGCCGGCGGGGGCCCGCCCAGGGCGCGTACGCCATCAGCAGGCTGCCGGCGAACCAGCCGGCGTCGAGGATCTGGCCGGAGCGGTAGTGGGCGCGCAGCAGCGGAGAGGTGAACAGCGCGTCGCACAGCACGGTCAGGGCCAGGGCCGCGATGGCGGTGTTGACCGCGGCGCGGTTGACCGCCGAGCGGCGGAAGTGCAGGGCGAGCACCATGCTGACGAGCACGATGTCCAGCAGCGGGTACGCCAGCGACAGCGCGGTGCGGGCGGTGCTGGGGCCGTCGTCGGACGCGGTCCTGGCCAGCGCCAGGCTCCACGACAGGGTGAGCAGCGAGCCGCCGATCAGCCAGGTGTCCAGGGTCAGGCAGACCCAGCCGGCCCTGGTCACCGGGCGCTTGGCCAGGACCAGCAGGCCGATGATGGCGGGCGGGGCGAACATCAGGAAGCAGAAGTCGGCGACCGAGGGCTGCGGCACGGGCTCGCGCAGCACCACCTCGTACCACCCCCAGATGGAGTTGCCCAGCGCGCTCATGGCGGAGGACAGCGCGAACAGCACCCAGGCGGGCCGGGCGGGACCGGCGACCCGGCGGGCGTACAGCAGCGCGGACACGCAGGCGCTCGCGGAACCGGCGGCGAGCCCGAAGTCGCCCATGACCAGGGAGACTTCGCCGCAGCCCCAGCCCAGGGCGGCGCCGACGGTATAGCCGCCGCACAGCAGGGCGACCAGGAGTTGCGGCAGCAGGCAGGCCCTGGCCCCGCGGGCCTTCGGCGCGGCGAGCACCGCTCCGGTGGCGCTCATCGCCGGGCCAGGTCTCGTCGGCGCGGTCCAGCGGGCCGCGCGGTGGTGGTCAGGTGTGCGCCGTGCATCGCCCGTCGCCCCCCTCACTTGCTCGTCGTTCCCAACGTCGCACTCCGCACTCTCACGGTTGCTACGTGCCCCCGGATTGGGACGATACACCAGGGTCGTCACTCAGCGACAGGGGTTTTCTACTGAGCGTAATCAGAAAGAGGGTTGTTGAATACCGCTCGCAGTCACCCGGTGCCAGTCACGCCCGGCGGGCGGGACGCCTGGTCCGGAGGCGTATGCCAGGGTCACGGGCGGCCCGTGGCGGCTGCGGACGTCAGCTCGTCGCGACCACGTTCTCCAGCGGCCGGCCGCTCGCGAACCGCGTGAGCTGGGAACGGATCAGACGGTGGGCGCGGGGCAGGAACGCGGAGGTGCTCCCGCCGACGTGCGGGCTGATCAGCACGCCGGGCGCGTGCCACAACGGGTGCCCGGGCGGCAGCGGTTCGGGGTCGGTGACATCCAGTGCCGCGGTCAGCCGGCCCGATTCCGTCTCGGTGAGCAGCGCCTTGGTGTCCACGACGCGGCCGCGTGCCACGTTGACCAGCAGACTTCCGTCCTTCATGGCCGCCAGGAAGGACGCGTCGACCAGTCCGCGGGTCTGCTCGGTCAGCGGAGTGGTCACGACGACGACATCGGCGAGCGGCAGGAGCGCGGGCAGCTCGTCCACGGCGTGCACCGGGCCGCGCGCCGTCGTACGCGCCCCTCTGGCCACCCGGAGCACCTCGCATTCGAAGGGCAGCAGCCGGTCCTCGACCGCGGCGCCGATCGACCCGTACCCGACTATGAGCACCGTGCGGTCGGCCAGCGCGGGGTAGAAGCCCGCGTACCACTTCTCGTTGTCCTGGCCGCGCACGAAGCGGGGGATGCCGCGCAGCGAGGCGAGGATCAGGGCCAGGGCGAGCTCGGCGGTGCTGGCCTCGTGCACCCCGCGGGCGTTGCACAGTCGCACGCCGGGCGGCAGTTCACGCAGGTGGGGCACGATGGTGTCCACTCCGGCGGTCAGGGTCTGCACCACGCGTACGTTGCGCATGCGCGGCAGCGGGAGGGCGCCTGCGGTCGGGCCCTTCATGTAGGGGACGACGTAGAAGACGGCCTCGCCGGGGTCGCCGGGAAAGTCCGGGCCGGTGCCGTCCCAGAACAGGTACTCGTACGTGTCGGGCAGTCCGTCGATTCCGTCGGGCGGTACGGACAGCCACACTTGCGGGCGGTCGCCTCCCGGGCCGGCCGTGGTGGGTGTGTCGGTCATGGTCAGGAGGCTATGACACAGTGGGGGCGCTTGAGGGAGGTCGGGCGGGTGGAGCGCAGGACGGTCGGGGCGGCGGCCTTGGGAGTGGGCGCGGTCGGACTGGGGTGCATGCCGATGACCTGGGCGTACTCCGCCTCGCGACGGGACGGCGAGCAATCGCTGCGGGCGGTGCACACCGCGCTCGACCACGGCGCGACACTGCTGGACACCGCCGACATGTACGGCCCGTTCACCAACGAACTGCTGCTCGGCCGGGTGCTCAAGGAGCGCCGTGAGGAGGCGTTCGTCGCCACCAAGTGCGGCCTGCTGGTGGGCGACCAGCACATCGTGGCCAACGGCAGGCCCGGGTACGTGCGCCGGGCCTGCGACGCCTCGCTGCGCCGCCTGCAGACCGACGTCATCGACCTCTACCAGCTGCACCGGGTCGACCCCGAGGTGCCCATCGAGGAGACGTGGGGCGCGATGGCCGAGCTGGTCGCGGCCGGGAAGGTGCGCGCACTGGGGTTGTGCGCGGTGGGCGCGCGGGCCGACCGGCGCGCCGGCTCGGGGCTGTACGACGAGACGCTGCGTCAGCTCGTCCGCGCCCAGCAGGTGTTCCCGGTCACCTGCGTCCAGGCCGAACTGTCGGTGTGGGCGCCCGAGGCCCTCGACCGCCTGCTGCCGTGGTGCGGTGCGCGCGGCATCGGCTTCCTTGCCGCGATGCCGTTGGGGAACGGTTTCCTCACCGGCACGCTCACCCCCGGTGAGGGCTTCGAACCGGACGACGTGCGGGCCCGCCACCCGCGCTTCACCGCCGAGATGATGGCCGCCAACCAGCCGATCGTCGCCGGGCTGCGGCGGGTGGCCCGGCGCCATGGCGCCACGGCCGCGCAGGTGGCCCTCGCCTGGGCGCTGGCCCAGGGCCCCGCGGTGGTCGCGGTCCCCGGTGCGAAGTCCTCCCGCTGGGTCGCGGAGAACGCGGGCGCCGCGGACCTGCGGCTGACCGCGGCCGACATGGCGGAGATCGCCGCCCTGCCCCCGGCCAGGGGCTCGTGGGACTGAGCGGGCCGCCCGCGCCGACCCACGCCCCTCACGGCGCGAGCCGCATGATCGGGAAAGTCACGCGGGGGCGGGGCGCCGTGTGGTGTGCTTGGCTGGACGAGAGGGAGCCGTGACGTTGCGAGGTCCAGCCGTGAGTACCGCCGCCGCCCGAAACCGTGCCGCCGGGGCCCTGGCCGCCGCCGCGGTGGCCGCCGTGGTCCTGGGAGGGTGCGGGGGCGGCGGCGGGAAGGTGTCGCCCCTGGTCTCGCCCCCGGCGAGGTCCGGCGGGGCGTCGGCACCGGCCCCCGTTCCCTCCGCGTCCGGCACCGGTTCGGCCCAGGCGACCGCCTCGCCCGGCGACACGCCCTCGGCCGCGCCCGCCACGGGCACGGCGAAGGTGACGGGCACCGTCGCCACCTCCCTCACCAGCCCCTGGGGCGTGGCCGCGCTCCCCGACGGCACACTCCTGGTCGGCTCCCGCGACAGCGGCACGATCTCCCGGGTCGACGTGGACAAGGGCACGGTCACCCCGGTCGGCACCGTGCCCGGCGTCACCCACACGCAGGGCGGTGAGAACGGCCTGCTGGGGCTCGCGGTCTCCCCCGACTTCGGGTCCGACAAGCTCGTCTACGCGTACTTCACCACGGACTCGGACAACCGGGTCGCGCGCATGATCTACGACCCGTCGCGGCCCCGGGGCGAGCAGCTCGGGGCGCCCGACACGATCCTGCGCGGCATTCCGAGCGGGACCATCCACAACGGCGGGCGCATCGCGTTCGGACCTGACGGGATGCTGTACGCGGGGACCGGCGAGACGGGCGACCGCCCGCTGGCCCAGGACATGTCCTCGCTCGGCGGGAAGATCCTGCGCATGACCCCGGACGGGCAGCCGCCGCAGGACAACCCCGTCCCCGGATCGCTGGTCTACTCCCCCGGCCACCGCAACGTCCAGGGGCTGGCCTGGGACCCGGCCGGGCATCTGTGGGCCTCGGAGTTCGGCCAGGACAAGTGGGACGAGCTCAATTACATCCAGCCGGGCAGGAACTACGGCTGGCCGGTCGTCGAGGGCATCGCCCACAACCCGGCGTACGTCGACCCCGTCGCCCAGTGGCCCACCGACCAGGCGTCGCCCAGCGGGATCGCCTACGCGGGCGGCTGCGTGTGGGTGGCCTCGCTCAAGGGCGAGCGCCTGTGGCGCGTCCCGCTGCGCGGCACCACCGCGGCGGCGGCCCCGCAGGCGTTCCTCACCAAGAAGTACGGGCGGCTGCGGACGGTGGTCGCGCTCGACGACCACACGCTGCTGGTGACCACGAGCAACACCGACGGGCGCGGCACGCCCCATCCGGGTGACGACCGCATCCTCCGCGTCGAGGTGAGCTGACCCGGCTCGCGCGCACCGGCCGGCAGCCGCGGGCGTGCCGCGCGGCGCCGCCCGCACGCCCCCGGCGCGCGGGGCGCGACACCCGCCCGGCGCCCGCGCATCACGCCCGGGCCTCACGCCCGCGCGACACCCCGCGCGCCCCGCGCCTCACGCCCGCACCCGCGCGCCCGACCCGCACCCCCCGACGCGCGCCGCCCCCGCCCGCCCGGCACTCCCCCCGCTCGGCGCGTCGGCGCCGCTCAGTCGGCGAACAGGCCCAGGCGGTGCGCGGTGGCCGCCGCCTCTCCCCTGGTCGAGACCGCGAGCTTCGCCAGGATGTTGGAGACGTGCACGCTCGCCGTCTTCGGCGAGATGAACAGGGCCTGCGCGATCTGGCGGTTCGTGCGGCCCTCCGAGACCAGGCGGAGCACATCGCGTTCGCGGGCCGTGAGGCGCGGGTCGGCCGGGTCGGCCGGCGCACCCGAGGCGGCGGCCGGGTGGTGGAGCGTGAGGCGGGCGCGCTGGGCGAGCCTGGTGACGCTGTCGGCCAGCGGGCGCGCGCCCGCCTCGGAGGCGACGGCGTGCGCCTCGGCGAGCAGGCACCCGGCGCGCTCGCGGAACTCCGCGCCGCCGGAGGCCAGCAGGGCCTCGGCGTGGCGGTACCGCACGGCGGCCAGTTCGACGGGCCGCTCCTCCTTGGCGAACGCTTCCTGGGCGACCGCCCACAGTTCGGGTTCGACGCGGCCCTCGGCCCGGGCGAGCTCGGCGTCGACCAGGAAGGCGTACGCCTCGTACAGCGGTACCGGCCGGGGCAGTTCGCGGGCCGTGGCCCTGATCCGTTCCAGGACGCCGGGTTCGGCGCCCGGGCCGTCGGCCTCCGCCGCCGCCCCGATCGCGAGCGTCGGCCAGGCGAAGCGGGAGGTGCCGGCCGGGAACCCCGCCGCGAGCCCGGCCAGCAGCTCGCGCCGCGCGTCGGCGAACCGGCCCTGGGCGGCGGCCAGTTGGATGGCCAGGGTGCGGACCGGCAGGATGTGCTGGGGCTGCGTGTCGTGGACGATGCCGGCCAGGGCGGCGGTGTGGTGCCGGGCCGCCGCGCCGGTGTCGCCGATCGCCAGCGCCCGGAAGCCGCTCATGATCTCCAGGCCGGCCCGCAGGTAGGACTTGTCGATGGCGCGGTCCGCGGCGGCCAGGGGCACGGCGGCGTCCTCGTACCGGCCCAGGGAGATCAGCGACTCGGCCTCGTTGATCAGCATCCAGGAGCTGGTGAGGCGGGAGACCCCCATCCCGGTCAGGCGCTTGCCCTCGCGGACCACCCGCAGCGCCTCCTCGGAGCGGCCGGCGCTCTCCAGGACGGAGGACAGGTTGCCGTAGGTGCGGGCGATCATGCCGGGCGGGACCTGCTGCTCGCCGATGAGCCGGCGCACGTCCTCGACCTCGGCGATCCCGGCCTCGACGTCGCCGGCGTCCGCTTGGAGGAGGCCGAGGGTGACGCGGGCGTGGAGTTCGGTGTCGCGGGCCCGGGACAGCCGGGCGAGGTCGACGGCCCGGCGGGCGATGGCGATGCCCTCCGCGCCGGACTTGTGGATCATGATCCAGCCGGCGATGCTGGCCAGTACCTCGGCCTGGGCCGCGGACGGCGGCAGCCCCCGTACCAATTCGCGGGCCCGGGACAGCTCCTCCCAGCCGTCGCCGCGGCCGAGGTCCTCGGTCAGCCGGGACCGCTGGGCCCAGAACCAGGCCGCGCGCAGCGGGTCGTCCTCCTTGTCGCGCTCCATCAGCTTCAGGCCGCGCTTGGCGATCGCGTACGCCCGCTCCCGCTCGCCGCCCATCCGCGCGGCGACGGTGACCTCGGCGAGCAGGTCGAGGAAGCTCAGCGGGGCGTCGGGGTCGCAGCCGCACTGGGGGTAGGACTCGGCGTAGTCCATCGGGCGCAGTTCGTCGCGTACGGCACGCGGTGTGTCGTCCCACAGCTCCAGCGCCCGCTCCAGCAGCCGGTACTGCTCGGCGTACGCGTGCCGGTGCCGGGCCTCGACGGAGGCGCGCAGGACGGCGGGCAGCGCCTTGGCGGGGTCGTGGGCGGCGTACCAGTAGCTGGCCAGGCGGGCGGCGCGCTCGTCGGCACGTACGAGCGTGGGGTCGGCCTCGACGGCCTCGGCGTAGTGCCGGTTGATACGGCTGCGCTCGCCGGGCAGCAGGTCGTCGCCGACGGCCTCGCGGACCAGGGAGTGGCGGAAGCGGTATCCGTCGCCGTTCTCGGTGGGCAGCAGGATGTTCGCGCCGACGGCGGTGCGCAGCGCGTCCAGCAGGCGGTCCTCGTCGAGGCCGGAGATCGCCTCCAGCAGCCGGTACTCGACGGCGTTGCCGCCCTCGGCGACGAACTTGGCGACCCGCTGGGCGTCGTCGGACAGCGCCTCGACCCGGACCAGCAGCAGGTCGCGCAGGGAGTCGCTGATGCCGACGGGGGCGCAGCCCTTGCGGACGCTGCAGGCCAGCTCCTCGACGAAGAAGGGGTTGCCGTCGGAGCGGGCGAAGATCTGGTCCACCACGGCCCGCTCGGGCTCGGCGCCCAGGATCGCGGCGAGCTGGCGGCGCACCTCGTCGTGGTTGAACCGGGGCAGTTCGATCCGGTCCACCGTGCGCAGCCGGTCGGTCTCGGCGAGGAAGGGCCGCAGCGGGTGCCGGCGGTGGATGTCGTCGGTGCGGTAGGTGGCGGCGACCAGCACCCGGGCGCGTTGCAGCGAGCGGAAGAGGTACGCGAGCAGCTCGCGGGTGGAGCGGTCGGCCCAGTGCAGGTCCTCCACGACCACGACCAGGGTGCGGTCGGCGCCGAGCCGCTCCAGCAGGCGGGCGGTCAGTTCGAACAGCCGGACCCGGCCCTCCTCGTCGTGCGGGTCGCGGACCGCGCCGCCGTTCTCGCCCAGGTCGGGCAGCAGCCGGGCCAGCTCGTTCTCCTGTCCGGCGACGGCGGCCGTCAGCTCCGCGCCGAGCGTGCGGTGCAGATCGCGCAGCGCGGTCGCGACCGGCGCGAACGGCAGTCCGTCCGCGCCGATCTCCACGCAGCCGCCCACCGCGGTCACGGCGCCCGTCTCCCGCACCGCGGCCAGGAACCGCTCGACGAGCCGGGTCTTGCCCACCCCCGCCTCGCCGCCGATCAGCACCGCCTGCGGCTCGCCGCCGTGGGTGGCGGCGAGCGCTGCGGCCAGGCGGTTCAGCTCGGCGTCCCTGCCGATGAACACTGGGCTGAGCACTTGGGTCTGCACAGTCCCGAGGATGTCACGGCCGCCCCTGGACGGGACACCGATTACCCGGCCGCGCAGTGCGGTGACCGCGCCCCCCGTGGCCGCGGTCACCGCATCCCGTGTGGCCACCGCGGCCGCATCCCGTGCGCCGACCGCGGCCGCATCCCGTGCGCCCGCCGCGCCCGCGGTCACGGCCGCCGTGGCGACGGCACCCGCCGTACTCATGCCGCCGGGCGCGGGCGGCGCGCGCGCCGGACCGCGCCGGGCGATCCGGGGGAACCGAGGGAACCGTGCGGGGAAGACGCCCCCTCGGTATCGGACCGTGCCGTGCTCCCGGACGTGACCCGGCGGGCCCGGCGCTGTGCCGTGCGGGCGGCCTTGACCTCCCGCAGCAGCCGCCAGTGGTCGGCGCGGTGCCGGAGGTCGTTGTGGCGTTCCTGGTGGAGTTCGTACGCGAACATCCGGATCTCCCCTTCGGGCCGTTGCCCTTTTCTTGTCGGCTTCCTTGCTGACTCAAGCTTCGTTTCCCAGGGGGGTCCGCCACATCGGGCACCTTCCCGAACTTCGGGGCCGCGATGGACGCCCGGGTACTCAGCCGGGTACTCAGCAGGCCGCCGCCGTGCGGATGAGGGGGCCTTAGAAACGGCTCAGGAGCCACTGAGGTGCCTTACGCCGCAACCTCGTGCTGCGCGTGTCACGGGCCTGCAACGCGGCTTGACCGCCCGACGACACGCGCGGGACCCTGAACTCCCCCTGGACGCCGGTGGATTCAGGTCACCGCCCAGGGAGCAGGGAGGGATAAGGCGCACGTGGTTGACACCGGTCTCTACATCGGCCCGGACAACGCACCCGACCGATACCGGCTGCTCCGGTCGATCGGCCGCGGCGGCGAGGCGGTCCTGTATCTGGCGGAGCTGGAGCTCAGCGGGGCGACCGAACCGGTCGTCGTGAAGGTGCTGGACGCGCGGCAGACACTGTCGCAGGAGATGTTCGCGAAGATCAGCGAGAAGTGGCGGGAGCAGGCCGAACTGCTGCGCTTTGTGCACCGCCTCGGCGTGGTGGGCATCCGCGAGCACTTCGAGGGGCCCTCGGCGCATCCCGCGGGAGCGGCGGGGGAGGGCACCGGCGGCCGCGCACTCTACTTGGTGATGAACCACGTGGAGGGCCTGGACCTGCGCGACTGGCGGGCCGAGCGCGCGCTGGCCACACCGGCCGAGCGGCGCGAGGCGGTGCGCTGCCTGGAGCAGCTCGCCGACGTGCTGGACTGGCTGCACAGCGGTACGGCCACGCCCTCGGGACGTACGGTCGTGCACGGCGACCTGTCGCCGGGCAACGTCATGATCGACGCCAACGGCCAGGCGACGCTGGTGGACTTCGGCCTGAGCAAGCTCACCGCCGACCACCAGACCGCCGAGGTGTGGTTCACGCCCGGATTCGCCGCGCCCGAGGTGTTCGAGGGCAAGCGGACCCCGGCGACCGACCGGTACGCGTTCGGCGCGATCGCCTACTTCCTGCTCAGCGGGCTGTCCCCGGCGACCATGCCGGAGACGCTGCGGGCGGCCCTGCTGGACCTGCCCGAGCTGACCATGCTCGACGAGGACAAGGCGGCGAGGATCGCCTCGATCTTCGCCGTCGACCCGGCGCAGCGGCCCGACTCGCTGGGCGCGTGGGTCAAGGAGCTGCGGCCCGCGGTCATCTCGACCACCACCCGGCCGCCCCTGCCTATGGGTGCCCCGAAGACGCCGTCGGCTCCCCCGGCGGTCCCGCCCGCTCCGGCCACGCCGCCGCCTCCGGCGCACGCGCCCGGCGGCGTCGCCCCGACCGTCGCCGACCCGGTGGTGCCGGCCGCGCCCGCGGCGCCGCCGGTCCCGGCGTACACCCCGCCGCCCGCGCACACCCCGCCGGCGGCCGAGCCGCCCCGGCAGCCGGACCGGCCGCCCGTACAGCAACAGCCCGCCGTGCAGCAGCCACCCATACAGCAGGCCGCCGTACAGCAGCAGTCCGCCGCGCGGCCGATACCCGAGCCGGTACGGGAGGCCGTACCGGATTCCGGGCCCGGGTCCGGGGCGGACGCCGGGCCCGCGTCCGGGCCGCGGTCCGTGCCCGGCGAGGCCGCGCCCGCCGCTGACGCGCGGGAGGCGACCGGGCCCACCACACCGCTTCCCAGGTCGGAACCGGAGGAGGCCGGCCGGTCGGAGCGGACGGCCGTCCTCGGCTCGGGCGGCCTGCCGCCCTCGGGCGACGGCGGCGGGAGCGGCGGCAAGGGCGGTTCCGGAGGCGGCGCGGCCGAGCGGCGCAGCCGCAAGCCGCAGGTGATCGGCGCGCTGGTGGTGGCCGCGCTGCTGATCGGCGGCGGCGCGTACGCGGGGGTGGCGCTGTCCGGGCACGGCAAGAAGGACGACAACGCCTCCGCCAAGCAGCACACGTCCGCCCCGGCGAACCCGCCGTCCCGCACCCCCGCCCAGTCCTCGCCGTCGGCCGCCGCCCAGACGCCGGGCACCGACACGTCCAGCGACCCCTCGGCCACGGACACGCCCACCAGCGAGGTCACCATGACGCCGGGCACCACAGAACTGCTGACCACGGAGAACCCGGTGGACGGCAACGACTCGTTCGAGACCCAGAACGCGGCGGTCAACGGCACCCAGTACTACAACGCGCTGGTCACCAACACCTGCTTCGGCGGCAGCGGCTACACGGAGTACAACCTCGGGCGCAACTGGAGCGAGTTCAAGGTGACGCTCGGCCTGGACGACAACGGCAAGAACCTGCCGGTGCTGGTCACCGTCAAGGCGGACGGCAACCAGCTGTTCCAGAAGCAGCTCACGCTGGGCAAGCCCTATCAGGAGGACTTCAACGTGTCCGGGGCGCTGCGGCTGCGCGTGGAGTGGGCGGCCAACGACAACGGCGACGGCTGCGGTACGGCGGTGCTGGCCAACCCGACGCTGGTGCACTGACCGCCGCAGCGCGCGGCGCACACCTCGCAGACCGTGAGGGCGGGGGCGGCGGTGGCGACCGGTTCGATGCTGAACCGGGGCAGCCGCCGCTCCAGCCAGCCGGGCAGCCACCAGTTGGCGGCGCCCAGCAGGTGCATCAGCGCGGGCACCAGCAGGGTGCGCAGGACGAAGGCGTCCAGCGCGACCGCCGAGGCCAGGCCGATGCCGAACATCGCGATGACCCGGTCGCCGCTGAGCACGAAGGCCAGGAAGACGGCGATCATGATGACCGCGGCCGAGTTGATCACCCGGCTCGTCTCGGCGAGGCCGACACGCACCGCGACGCGGTTGTCGCGGGTCTCGCGCCACTCCTCGTAGATCCGGCTGACCAGGAACACCTGGTAGTCCATGGACAGCCCGAAGAGCACCGCGACCATGATGACCGGCAGGAACGGCTCGACGGGCCCGGCCCGGCCCAGCCCCAGCCACTCGCTGCCCCAGCCCCACTGGAAGATCGCGGTGACCACCCCGAAGGACGAGGCGACGGCGGCGATGTTCATCACCGCGGCCTTGACGGGGACGCCGATGGAGCGGAACGCGAGCAGCAACAGGAGGCAGCCGAGCCCGACGACGCACCCGACGAACAGCGGCAGTTTGCCGACGACGACGGCGGCGAAGTCGTCGTAGCCCGCGGTGATGCCGCCGACGTACACCTTCAGCCCCGTGCCCTTCTCGGCGGCCGGCAGCACCTGGTGGCGCAGCCGCTCGACCAGGTGCGAAGTGGCGGCCGACTGGGGGGCGCTGTCGGGGACGACGGTGATCACCCCGGTGCCGCCGGCGCGGTCGGTGCCGCCGACGGAGACCGAGGCGACGCCGGGGGTGTGCCGCAGGGTGCCGGGGAGGCGGTCGAGGAGGCGGTCGAGGGCGAGCCGGTCGGCGGCGGTGGGTACGGCCGCCCGGCCGGCGCCGGCGGGCGCGGCGGTCGCGACCAGGGTCAGCGGGCCGTTGCTGCCGGGCCCGAAGCCCTCGGCGAGCATGTCGTACGCCTGCCGGGTGGTGGCGGTGCGCGGGCCGTTGCCCTGGTCGGAGGTGCCGAGGTGCAGGGTGAGGGTGGGCAGCGCCAGGAGCAGGACGACGGCGGCGGCGGCCGTCGCCAGCACCCGCGGGTGCCGCTCCACGAACGCCGACCAGCGCGCGGCGACCCCGTTGGGCACTTCGGGCCGGGGCCCGTGCTCGGCCAGCCGCCGCCGTTCGCGCCGGCTGAGCGCCCGCGGCCCGATGAAGCCGAGCAGGGCGGGCAGCAGGGTGATCGAGGCGGCGACGGTCAGCAGCACGGTGAGGGAGGAGGCGACGGCGACCCCGACCAGGAAGCCCAGCCCCAGCACCAGCATGCCCAGCAGGGCCACGCACACCGTGCCGCCGGCGAAGATCACCGCGCGCCCTGTGGTGGAAAGCGCCTGTTCGGCCGACTCGGTGACGGTCAGGCCTCCTTTGAGGCCGCGGCGGTGACGGGTCACGATGAACAGCGCGTAGTCGATGCCGACGCCGAGGCCGACCAGCATGCCGAGCATGGGCGCGAAGTCCGCCACGGTCATGGCGTGGCCGAGCAGCACCACCGCCATGTACGCGGTGCCGACGCCCATCACCGCGGTCGCCAGCGGCAGCAGCATCGCGGCGAACGACCCGAAGGCGACCAGCAGCACCACGGCGGCGACCGCGATCCCGACGACTTCGCTGAGGTGGGCGCCGGCTGTCTCGGTGGTGCCGACCGCCTCGCCGCCCAGTTGCACGTCGAGGTCCGGGCCGCGAGCGGACGTGGCGGTGGCCACCAGGGCCCTGGCCTGGCCGGCGCTCACGCTCTCGGCGTCCTGCGCGAAGGTGACGGTGGCGTACGCGGTGCGGCCGTCCCGGCTGATCCGGCCGGCGCCGTCGCTGCCGTACGGGCTGTCGACGGCGCTCACGCCGGGCAGGGTCCTGGCGCGGTCGAGGACCCGGGTCATGGTCTGTTCGACGGCCGGTGCCCTGACGCCGCCGTGCCGGGTGTGCCAGACGATGGTGTCGCTGTCGCCCGCCTGGCCGGGGAACGCCTGGCGCAGCAGGTCGGAGGCGTGGCCCGCCTCGGTGCCGCCGACGTCGTAGTGCCGGGAGTACGCGGGGCCCGCGACGGCCGCCGCCGCGGCCAGCCCGCCCAGGGTGGCGACCCACAGGAGAACGACGACGAGGCGGCGGCGTAGGCACCATCGGGCGAGTGCGGCCATTGCCTCTTCCGTTCCCAGCAGACGAATGCGTTGTGGTCGGACGACCGGGCATCCCCCTGTCGGTACGTCCGCTCCACTGTGCCAGCCGGAAGAGATCGTTTGGGTGGTTCGTGCGGTTCCTCACAACAGTCACGAGAGGGAACCTGATGGGTGTTTGGTACGCATAAAGGCGGCACCCCGTCGAGGGGTGCCGCCTTTACAACTGCCTTACACGCAGACCGTTATGTCCGTTTCCGGGGCCGGTGGCCGAGCCGGTGGTCGGGCCGGTCGCCGGGTCGGTGGTCAGCCCTGCACGCCGAGCTTGTCGAGGACGAGCTCGCGCACCCGGCGCGCGTCGGCCTGGCCGCGGGTCAGCTTCATCACGGCGCCGATGAGGGCGCCGGCCGCCGCCAGGTTGCCGCCGCGGATCTTGTCGGCGATCGCGGCGTTGTCCGCGATCGCCTGGTCCACGGCCGCGCCGAGCGCGCTGTCGTCGGACACGACCTTCAGGCCGCGCCGCTCGACCACCGCGTCCGGGTCGCCCTCGCCGGCCAGCACGCCCTCGATGACCTGCCGCGCCAGCTTGTCGTTGAGGTCGCCCGCGGCGACCAGCGCCGAGACGCGGGCCACCTGGGCGGGCGTGATGGCCACCTCGGCCAGCTCGACGCCGGCCTCGTTGGCGTGCCGGGCGAGTTCGCCCATCCACCACTTGCGGGCGGAGGCCGCGTCCGCGCCCGCCTCGATGGTGGCCACGATGAGGTCGATCGCCCCGGCGTTGAGCACCGACTGCATCTCGTGGTCGGAGATGCCCCACTCCTCCTGCAGCCGCCCCCGGCGCAGCCGCGGCAGCTCGGGCAGGCCGCCCCGCAGCTCCTCGACCCAGTCCCGGGCCGGGGCCACCGGCACCAGGTCGGGCTCGGGGAAGTACCGGTAGTCCTCGGCCTCCTCCTTGACCCGCCCGGAGGTGGTCGAGCCGTCCTCCTCGTGGAAGTGCCGGGTCTCCTGCACGATCGTGCCCCCGGAGGAGAGGACCGCGGCGTGCCGCTGGATCTCGAACCGGGCCGCCCGCTCCACGCTGCGCAGCGAGTTGACGTTCTTGGTCTCGCTGCGGGTGCCGAACGCGCGCTCGCCGCGCGGCCGCAGCGACAGGTTGACGTCGCAGCGCATCTGGCCGCGCTCCATGCGCGCCTCGGAGACGCCGAGCGCCCTGATCAGCTCGCGCAGCTCGGCGACGTACGCCTTGGCGACCTCAGGGGCCCGCTCCCCCGCGCCCTCGATCGGCTTGGTGACGATCTCGATCAGCGGGATGCCGGCCCGGTTGTAGTCCAGCAGGGAGTACGTGGCGCCGTGGATCCGCCCGGTGGCGCCGCCGACGTGGGTGGACTTGCCGGTGTCCTCCTCCATGTGGGCGCGCTCGATGTGCACCCGGAACACCTCGCCGTCCTCCAGCTGGACGTCGAGGTAGCCGTTGAAGGCGATCGGCTCGTCGTACTGCGAGGTCTGGAAGTTCTTCGGCATGTCCGGATAGAAGTAGTTCTTCCGGGCGAACCGGCACCACTCGGCGATCTCGCAGTTCAGCGCCAGGCCGATCTTGACGGCGGACTCCACGGCCGTGGCGTTGACCACGGGCAGCGAGCCGGGCAGGCCCAGGCAGGTGGGGCACACCTGCGAGTTGGGCTCGGCGCCGGGTTCGGTCGCGCAGCCGCAGAACATCTTGGTCGCCGTGCCCAGTTCGACGTGGACCTCCAGGCCCATCACCGGGTCGTACGCCGCGAGCGCGTCGTCGTAGGACAGCAGATCCGTGACGGTCACAGTTCCCTCTACCTTCTCAGTGCGTCCGGTCGTCAGTCCGTCAGGACGTCGTCGTGGCCCTGGCGCAGCTCGCGGACGAGCAGGGCGACGCCGGTGGCCACGGCGGCCACCCGGATGACGGCGTCGACCAGTTGCAGGGTGTCGCCCTCGCCGCGCGCCGAGCGGACCTTCTTGATGTTGCTGAACGCGGCGAACAGGGTGCTGCCGATGGCCAGGTACGTGGCCGGCTTGCTCTTGCCCTTGGCCTTGTCCTTGCCCGACGGCGAGGTGGTCTTCTTCACGGTGCTCACAGCTGCGGTGCCTCCTCGAGCAGCGGATGGCCCCACTTCTTCACGAAGGCGGCCTCTACGGCGGCGCCGACCCGGTAGAGCCGGTCGTCCTTGAGTGCGGGCGCGATGATCTGCAGCCCCACCGGAAGACCATCCTCCGGCGCGAGGCCGCAGGGCAGCGACATGGCCGCGTTCCCCGCCAGGTTGGCCGGGATGGTGCACAGGTCGGCCAGGTACATCGCCATCGGGTCGTCTGCCCGCTCACCGATCGGGAACGCCGTCGTCGGTGTGGTGGGCGACACGATGACGTCCACCGCCTCGAACGCCTTCTCGAAGTCCTTGGTGATGAGGGTCCTGACCTTCTGCGCGGAGCCGTAGTAGGCGTCGTAGTAGCCGGAGCTGAGGGCGTACGTGCCCAGGATCACCCGGCGCTTGACCTCGGGGCCGAACCCGGCCTCGCGGGTCAGCGAGGTGACCTCCTCGGCGGAGCGGGTGCCGTCGTCGCCGACCCGCAGGCCGTACCGCATCGCGTCGAAGCGGGCCAGGTTGCTGGAGCACTCCGAGGGGGCGATCAGGTAGTACGCGGCCAGGGCGTAGGTGAACGAGGGGCAGGAGATCTCCACGACCTCGGCACCGAGCTCGCGCAGCAGTTCCACCGACTCGTTGAACCGCTGGACCACGCCGGCCTGGTAGCCCTCGCCGCCGAACTCCTTGACCACGCCGACCCGCAGGCCCTTGACGTCGCCGTTCCTGGCCGCCTCGACGACCGGCGGGACGGGCGCGTCGATGGAGGTGGAGTCCAGCGGGTCGTGCCCGGCCAGCACCTCGTGCAGCAGGGCGGCGTCCAGGACCGTGCGGGCGCAGGGGCCGCCCTGGTCCAGGGACGAGGAGAAGGCGACCATCCCGTACCGGGACACCCCGCCGTACGTGGGCTTCACGCCGACCGTCGCGGTCACGGCGGCGGGCTGGCGGATGGAGCCGCCGGTGTCGGTGCCGATGGCCAGCGGCGCCTGGTAGGAGGCCAGGGCCGCGGCGCTTCCGCCGCCGGAGCCGCCGGGGATGCGGGTGAGGTCCCACGGGTTGCCGGTCGGGCCGAACGCGCTGTTCTCGGTGGAGGAGCCCATCGCGAACTCGTCCATGTTGGTCTTGCCCAGGATCACCACGCCGGCCTCCTTCAGCCGGGTGGTCACCGTGGAGTCGTAGGGCGGGATCCAGCCCTCCAGGATCTTCGAGCCGCAGGTGGTGGGCACGCCCTTGGTGGTGAAGATGTCCTTCATCGCCAGCGGGACGCCGGCCAGCGGGCCGAGCGGCTCGCCCTTGGCACGCTTGTCGTCCACCGCCCTGGCCTGCGCCAGGGCGCCCTCGCGGTCGACGTGCAGGAAGGCGTGCACCTTCTCGTCGACGGCGTCGATCCTGGCCAGGTGGGCCTCGGTCACCTCGACGGCGGTCAGCTCACCGCTCGCGATCTTCGCGGCGGTCTCGGCCGCGGTCAGCCTGGTGATGTCGGTCATCTCAGTCCTCCCCGAGGATCTGCGGCACCTTGAACCGCTGCTGCTCCTGCGCGGGCGCCGCCGCCAGTGCCTCCTGGGCGGTGAGCCCGGGGCGCACGGTGTCCGGGCGCATCACGTTGGTCAGGGGCAGCGGGTGGGAGGTCGGCGGTACGTCCTCGCCGGCCACCTCGGCCACCCGCGCGACGGCGCCGATGATGTCGTCGAGCTGTCCGGCGAAGTGGTCCAGCTCCTCGGGGGAAAGCTCCAGTCGTGCGAGCTTCCCCAGGTGAGCGACCTCCTCGCGGGTGATGCCAGCCATGCAGGGGTCCTCTGGGGGTTGAGATGACGATTGTGGCCCAATCCTATGGGCCCGCACGGGCTGACCGCTAAACGATTGCCCGGGGCCCCGGCCGCGCCGGGCGGGTCGCCGTCTGCGCCCGCGTCCTGCCCTCGCCCCCGGCCGCCGCCCGGGTCCTGCCTTCGCCCGCGCGCCCCGCCCGGGTGCGCCGCTGCTCCCGCGGGTCTTCGGGCGGCCGGTCGTTCAGCCCGCTCAACCGCTCGGACGTTCAGCCACTCAGCCGCTCAACCGCTCGGACGTTCAGCCACTCAGCCGCTCAGCCGCTCAGCCGGCCGGTCGCGCCGGGGACGCGGGCGTGTTCCGCGCGGTGGTCGGCGGGTTCGCGGCGTTCGAGGCGTTCGGAGCGTTCGAGGCGTTCAGGGTGTTCCCTGGTGTGTCCGGGAGGGAGGTCCTGCGGGGCCGGCAGGGCGGCGGCCGGGCGCTGCCAGCCGCGTTCGCCGCGGGCGCGCAGCCAGCTCGTCGCCTCCTCGGGGGGCATGGCCGCGGCGACCAGCCAGCCCTGGACGGCGTCGCAGCGCAGGTCCCGCAGCCGCTCCCATGTCTCGTCGTCCTCGACGCCCTCGGCGACCACGAGGAGCCCGAGGGAGTGGGCGAGGTCCACCGTGCACCGGACGATCTCCGCGTCCTCGGCGTCGGCCACCAGGCGGGCGACGAAGGACCGGTCGATCTTGAGCTCGCTGACCGGCAGCCGCCGCAGGTGGACCAGTGAGGAGTACCCGGTGCCGAAGTCGTCCAGGGACATCTTCACGCCGTGCCCGGTGAGGCCGTTTAAGGTGTCGGCGGCCCGCTGCGGGTCCTCCAGCAGCACGTGCTCGGTGATCTCCAGTTGCAGGGAGCCGGGCGGCACCTGGTGCCGGGCCAGCCGCGCGGCCACCGCCCCGGCGAAGCCCGGACTGTGGACGTCGCGCGGCGACACGTTGACGGCGACCGGCACCTCCAGGCCCATCCGCCGCCAGCGGGCGATCTGCGCCAGCGCGGTGTCGAGCACGTACTCGGTGAGCTGCGGCATCAGCCCGGAGGTCTCGGCCATCGCGATGAACTCCTCGGGGTTGACCCGCCCGCGCTCCGGGTGCACCCAGCGCACCAGCGCCTCCAGGCCGGCCACCTTGCCGTCGAAGCGGACCTTGGGCTGGTAGTGGAGCTCGACCTGGCCGGAGTCCAGGGCCCGCCGCAGGTCGCCGAGCAGCCCGAGCCGGTCGGGGGTGTTCGCGTCGCGGGTGGCCTCGTAGACCTCGACACCGCTGCGGTCCCGCTTGGCCTGGTACATCGCCACGTCCGCCCGCCGCAGCAGCCCCTCCGCGTCCAGCGCGTGGTCGGGGAAGACGGCCACCCCGGCGCTCGCCTCCAGCACCAGGGTGAGGCCGTCGAGGCCGATCGGTGAGCCGAGCGCCGCCACGAGCGCGCGGCCGATCCGCTGGGCGCGGGTCGGCGAGGGGCAGGACGGCAGCAGCACCGCGAACTCGTCGCCGCCCAGCCGCGCCGCCTCGGCGCCGCGCGGCAGCGCCAGCCGCAGCCGGTCGGCGATCTGGAGCAGCAGCCGGTCGCCCGCCAGGTGGCCGAGCGTGTCGTTGACGGACCGGAACTTGTCGAGGTCGATGAGGATCAGCGCGACCCTGTCCTGGGCGTCGGTCTCGGCGCCCAGGACGCGGTACGGGTCGCGGGCCCGGCGCAGGGCCGCCCGGCGCGGCGCGGCCTGCCGGGCACCGGCCCGGCGCGGTCCGAAGCGGCGGATGCCCGTCCGGCCCCGTTTGGTGCCGCCCTTGGCGCTCTCGCGCGCGGTGTCCAGCGCCTGCCGGGCCCGCTCCAGCAGCCACTGGCGGTTGGGCAGGCCGGTCAGCGGGTCGCGCAACTGCTCCTCCGCGCGGGCGTGCGCGATCCACAGCGTGGAGTCCAGGGCGATCAGCGGCACCGCGAACAGCGGCACCACCGCGGGCATGTCGCAGGCGACGACGAGGATCAGCGGCGAGATGCCGAGCAGCGCGACGCCGACCATGCCCTGCCGCAGCAGCGCGGTGCGGGCCACGGTGGGCAGCCCGCCGTGGCGGGGGGCGAACGCCCACCACAGCAGGACGCGGGTGGCCGCGAGGTAGGCCAGCGCGGCCAGGGCGACGACCGGCGCCGCCGACAGCGTCCACTCGTCGGGCTCCCAGGGCCGCTCCACCGAGGGGTGGTGGCCCAGGAGTTGCAGGACGAGGGCGCCGGCGCCGATGCCGAGGACGTCGATGGCGCCGTGCAGGGCGGCCTGCCGCCAGCGGTGCCGGCGGGCGGCGCCGACCAGCGCCACCACGGCGAGGCTGACCAGGACGGCGGGCACCCACCCGTACAGCAGCAGCATGGCCAGGGTGAGCGCGGCGCCGGAGCCGGTGCCGCCCCACCAGCGGTCGCGGCCCATGGCGACCAGATGGCCGACGATGATGCCGGTCAGGATCGCGAACGCCCACCCGGTGGTGCCACCGGGAAAGAGCGCGTGGCCGCGATCCGTCATCCGGGTGATGCCCGCGGTGAGCGCCACGGCCGCCGCGACGGGCACGGCGACGCCCACAACAGGTCCTGGCGGGGCGGGGAGTACGGACGCGGCAGGGCTGCTGGGCAGCGGCGCCGCTCCGGCGCTCTCCGTCGGTTCCATGCCCGTCCGTCCTTCTCACAGCCCGGTGAAGCCGGTTTCAGCCCGCTGGAACCGGAGGAACCGGCTCCGCACCGCGCCGTTGCCCGCGAGAAGTCCCGCTGAGGCCGCTGGATGGTCAGGCCGGCGGGCGCGCCTCTCAACAGTAGGCCGCCTGACGCCCCCTCGGGCACGGATCGGCTTCGGTTGCCGGATTGCGACCTGCGGCGTCGCGCTGTTCCGAAATCGGCCGATCGGGTGACATCTGCGGGATGTTCGGACCCCGTTCGGACCGGGTTCGCGCTTCGTCGGCGCGCCGTTCACATACTCTTCGAGCCCTTTCGGGGCTTATTCACCCCCGGGTTCGGCCGGATTGACGGCGACTTCCCGGGCGGCCTCGGGACCTTGTTCGAGCAGTACTCCGAATCCTTCCTCGTCCAGCACCGGCACTTTGAGCGACACGGCCTTGTCGTACTTGCTTCCGGGGTTGTCGCCGACGACCACGAAGTCCGTCTTCTTGGAGACCGAACCGGTGACCTTGGCTCCCGCGGCGCCCAGCGCCTCCTTCGCGCCGTCCCGGGTGTGGCCCGCGAGCGTCCCGGTCACCACCACGGTGAGTCCCTGCAGCGGGCGGGGTCCCTCGTCGGAGCCCTCCTCGGTGAACCGCACCCCGGCCGCGCGCCACTTCTCGATGATCGCCAGGTGCCAGTCCTCGGCGAACCACTGCTTGACGGAGGCGGCGATGGTCGGCCCGACGCCGTCGACCGCCGCCAGCTCCTCCTCGGCGGCGTCCCGGATCCGGTCCAGGTCGCGGAACTCCCGGGCCAGCGCCTCGGCGGCGACCGGGCCGACGTGCCGGATCGACAGTCCGGTGAGGATCCGGGCCAGCGGCCGCTGCTTGGCGGCGGCGATGTTGTCCAGCATCAGCAGGGTGTTCTTCTTGGGCTCACCCTTCTGGTTGGCGAAGAAGGTGACGATCTTCTCCTCGCCGGTCTCCGGGTCGCGCTTGGGCAGACCGCTGTCCTGGTCCAGCACGTAGGAGCGGATGGGCAGCAGCCGCTCGACGTCCAGCGAGAACAGGTCGCCCTCGTCCTTCACCGGCGGCTCGGCGTCCAGCGGCTGGGTCAGGGCGACCGCCGCCACGTAACCGAGCCCCTCGATGTCCAGGCTGCGGCGGCCGGCCAGGTAGAAGACGCGCTCGCGCAACTGGGCGGGGCAGTAGCGGGCGTTGGGGCACCGCAGGTCGATGTCCCCTTCCTTCATGGGCTGCAGGGCGGTGCCGCAGTCCGGGCACCGCGACGGCATCACGAACTCCCGCTCGCTGCCGTCGCGCAGGTCGGCGACGGGTCCGAGGATCTCCGGGATGACGTCGCCCGCCTTGCGCAGCACCACGGTGTCGCCGATGAGGACGCCCTTCTTCTTCACCACCTCCTGGTTGTGCAGGGTGGCGAACTCGACCTCGGAGCCGGCGACGGTGACCGGCTCGACCACCGCGTACGGCGTCACCCGCCCGGTGCGGCCCACGCCGACGCGGATGTCCACCAGCTTGGTGTTGACCTCCTCGGGGGCGTACTTCCAGGCGATGGCCCAGCGCGGCGCCCGCGAGGTGGAGCCGAGGCGGCCCTGCAGCGGGAGTTCGTCCACCTTGACGACGACGCCGTCGATCTCGTGCTCCACGTCGTGCCGGTGCTCGCCGTAGTAGTCGATGAAGTCCCGCACCTCGGCGAGCGAGCCGAGCACCCTGAAGTGGGTGGAGGTCGGCAGGCCCCACTCGCGCAAGCGCTCGTACCCCTGCGACTGGCGGGCGATGTCGAAGCCGGTGCGGGCGCCGACGCCGTGCACGACCATCCGCAGCGGGCGGCTCGCGGTGATCCGCGGGTCCTTCTGGCGCAGCGAACCGGCCGCCGCGTTGCGCGGGTTGGCGAACGGCTTCTCGCCGGCCGCCACCAGCCGCTCGTTGAGCGCCTCGAACTCCTCGCCGGGGAAGTAGACCTCGCCGCGGATCTCCACCAGGTCGGGGACGGTGTCGCCCGCGAGCCGGTCGGGGATGTCGGCGATGGTGCGCACGTTGGGCGTGATGTCCTCGCCGGTGCGGCCGTCGCCGCGGGTGGCGGCGCGGGTCAGCCGCCCGTTCTCGTACGTGAGGTTGACCGCGAGGCCGTCGACCTTCAGCTCGCACAGGAAGTGGTACGGCGAGTGCGCGTTGTCCGGCGGGCCCAGCTCGGCGGCGACGCGGTCGGCCCAGGTGGTCAGCTCCTCCTCGGCGAACGCGTTGTCCAGCGAGAGCATGCGCTCGCGGTGCTGGACGGAGGTGAACTCCGTCTCGTACGCCCCGGCGACCTTCTGGGTGGGCGAGTCTGGGGTGCGCAGGCCGGGGTGCTCGTCCTCCAGCGCCTCCAGCCGGCGCAGCAGCCGGTCGAAGTCGGCGTCGCTGATGACCGGGGCGTCGTTCACGTAGTACCGGAAGCGGTGCTCCTCGATCTGCTCGGCCAGGCGTGCGTGCTGCTCCCGGGCCTCGGCGGGGATGTCCACCGAGCCGGCGTCCTCAACGGCTGCCACGTCTGTCGTCCTCTCACTCCGGGTTGTCGACGAGCGAGCGCGCGGCCCTCACGCAGTGCGCCAGCGCCGCACGGGCATAGGCCGGTGAGGCCCCCGCCAGGCCGCAGGACGGGGTCACGGCGACGGAGGTCGCCAAAGCCTCCGGCACCAGCCCCAGCCTGCGCCACAGCGCCCGAACACCACTGACGCTACCGGCAGGGTCCGACAACGGGGCATCCGTGCCCGGCACGACACCGGTGAACAGCGCGGTGCCCGCCTCGGCGGCCTCCCCGAAGGCGTCCCACTCACTCTCCGTGAGCAGTGCGAAATCGAACGAGACACCCGCGGCCCCGGCCCGGCGCAGCAGCGCGAAGGGCACCTGGGGGGCGCAGGAGTGGACGATGACGGGAGTGCCGGCCGCCTCGATCATGTCCCGCAGGGTGCCCTCGGCGACGGCCCGGTCCACCGCGCGGTAGGTGCGGTAGCCGCTGGCGGTGCGGACCTCCCCCCTGAGCACCGCGGTCAGGGACGGCTCGTCGAGCTGCAGGACGATGTCGGCGCCCGGGACGCGGCGGCGTACGTCGGCCAGGTGCGCGCGCAGGCCCTCGGCGAGGGAGGCGGCCAGGTCCCGGCAGGCGCCGGCGTCGCGCAGGGCGGCCTCCCCGCTCCTCAGCTCCACCGCCGCCGCGAGCGTCCACGGGCCGACGGCCTGCACCTTCAGCGGGCCCTCGTACCCTTGCGTGAACTCCTCCAGGGCGTCGAGGTCCTCCCCCAGCCAGGCCCGGGCCCGCCGGGTGTCGCGGCCCGGCCGGTCGCCGAACCGCCACCCGCTCGGCTCCAGCCGCGCGTACAGCTCGACCAGCATCCCCAGGGTCCGCCCGGTCATGTCCGCGCCCGGCCCGCGCGCGGGCAGCTCGGCCAGGAACGGCATGCCCTCGACCGCTTCCGTGGCCACCTTCGCCGCTTCCCGGGCGTCGCCGCCCGGCATCGACCCGACCCCTGTCGCCGTGCCCTCGGCCGGCTTGAACTCGCTCTTCCCAGTCACGCCCGCAGCGTAGGACAGCCGGCGCCCGCCCCGGCGCCCGGCGCCACGCGGGGGCCGCTCAGCGGCCCGGCCGTACCGTCAGGTCGGTGACCTCGGCGTCGCGCGGCAGGTCGAGGGCGGCGAGCACGGCCGTCGCCACCGACTCCGGGTCGATCCAGCGCGCCGGGTCGTAGGGCTTGCCCTCCTGGCGGTGGACCTTCTCCTGCATCGGGGTGGCGGTGCGGCCGGGGTAGACGGAGGTGACGCGGACGCCGTTCGCGTGTTCCTCGGCCCGCAGGGAGTCGGCGAGGGCGCGCAGGCCGTGCTTGCTCGCCGCGTAGGCGGACCACTCGGCGTGCGCGGCCAGGCCCGCGCCGGAGTTGACCAGGACGACGTGGCCGCGCGAGAGGCGCAGCTGGGGCAGCAGGAGGCGGGTGAGCTCCGCGGGGCCGACGAGGTTGACGGCGAGGGTCTCGTTCCAGACCTTGGGGGTGAGGTCGCCGACCGCGCCGAGTTCGACCGTGCCGGCGACGTGCAGCAGCGAGTCCAGGCGGTCGGGCGGGGACTGGTGGCCGAGCGCCCACGACAGCCGGGCCGGCTCGGCGAGGTCGCCGACCAGCGTCCTCGCGCCCGGGAAGCGCCCGGCCAGCTCCCTGGCCCGGCCGGCGTCGCGCGCCAGCAGCCACAGTTCGTCGCCGCGCTCCAGCAGCCTGCGGGCGACCGCGCCGCCGATGCCGGATCCGGCCCCGGTGACGAGATGGACGCTCACCGCTGGTCCTCCTCGTCCTCGTCCCCGAACTCCGAGAGTTCCGCGGCCTGGACGGCCACGGCGGGCTCCGGTCCGGCCGGCCGCTCCTCCAGGCGGCTTCGCAGGTACGCCAGGGCGTCCCGCCCGTCGTCGGCGATGTACAGCAGCTCGTCCAGCGGCACCGGCAGGAAGCCGTCCGACTCCATCCTGCGCAGCTGCAGCTCCAGGCCGTCGTAGAAACCGGCGGTGTTGAGCAGCACCACCGGTTTGGCGTGCAGCCCGTGCTTCTTCAGCTCCATGATCTCGGTGGCCTCGTCCAGGGTGCCGGTCCCGCCGACCATGATCACGATCGCGTCGGAGCGGCGCAGCAGCTCGGCCTTGCGCTCGGCGAGGTCCCGGGCGACGACCATCTCGTCGGCGTTCGTCCTGGCCACGTGGTGCAGGAAGGTGACCGAGACGCCGACCAGCCGCCCGCCGGCCTCCTGGACGCTGTCCGCGACCGCTTTCATCAGCCCGGACTCCGACCCGCCCCACACCAGGGTGTGCCCGCCCTCGCCGATCAGGCGCCCGAACTCCTTGGCCGGCACGGTGTACCGCTCGCCCAGGTCCGCGGCCGAGAGGAAGACCCCGATGTTCACTCCCCCACCGCGGCCTTCGACGTCGCAGGGACCCCGGCCGCGGCCTTCGCCGACGCCCCGGCCGCCACCTGCGCGGGCCCGGACGTGGCGGCGATGGTGGCCGAGCCGACGACCCGTGTGCCGTCGTAGAGCACGACGGCCTGGCCGGGGGCGATGCCGCGCACGGGCTCGGCGAAGGAAACGCGCAGCTCGTCGCCGCGCAGCTCGGCGGTCACGGGCACGTCCGCGCCGTGCGCGCGCGTCTGCGCGGTGTACGCGGCGGGGCCGGCCGGCGGGTTGCCGCACCACCGGGGGCGCACGGCGGTCAGACCCGTCACGTCGAGCGCCTCGGCGGGGCCGACGGTGACGGTGTTGTCGACCGGCGAGATGTCCAGGACGTACCGCGGCTTGCCGTCCGGCGCGGGCCGGCCGATGCGCAGGCCCTTGCGCTGGCCGATGGTGAAGCCGTACGCGCCCTCGTGCGTGCCCAGGCGCTCGCCCGTCCGGTCCACGATCGCGCCCTGCGCGCGGCCGAGCCGCTCGGCCAGGAACCGCTGGGTGTCGCCGTCGGCGATGAAGCAGATGTCGTGGCTGTCCGGCTTCTTCGCCACCGCCAGGCCGCGCCGCTCGGCCTCGGCCCGGATCTCGTCCTTGGTGGTCCGCGTGTCGCCGAGCGGGAACATCGCGTGCGCGAGCTGCCGCTCGTCGAGTACGCCGAGGACGTACGACTGGTCCTTGGCGGCGTCGGCGGCGCGGTGCAGTTCGCGGGTGCCGTCCTCCCGGGTGACGACGCTCGCGTAGTGGCCGGTGCAGACCGCGTCGAAGCCCAGCGCGAGCGCCTTGTCGAGCAGCGCCGCGAACTTGATCTTCTCGTTGCACCGCAGGCACGGGTTGGGGGTGCGCCCGGCCGCGTATTCGGCGACGAAGTCCTCGATCACGTCCTCGCGGAACCGCTCGGCGAGGTCCCACACGTAGAAGGGGATGCCGATGACGTCGGCGGCGCGCCGCGCGTCCCTGGAGTCCTCCACCGTGCAGCAGCCGCGCGCCCCGGTACGGAAGCTCTGCGGGTTCGCCGACAGCGCCAGGTGCACGCCGGTCACGTCGTGGCCCGCCTCCGCGGCCCGGGCGGCCGCGACCGCGGAGTCCACGCCGCCGCTCATGGCCGCCAGCACCCGCAGCTTCTTGAAGTCGTTCACCCGACCAGGGTAACGGCCCGCCCCGCGGCCCCCCGGCCGCAGCGGCCCGGTCCTGCCACGGCGGTCGGTACGGCGGTTGGTACTGTACGGGCGTGATCCCGACCGGTCCCCGCGGCGGCCACCGGTGAGCGGCGGCCGGCTGCCCGTCACGATCGTGCGCGCCTGCCTGCGCGACGGCGCGGGCGGCAGCCCCACCGCCGTGCTGGACGAGGCGCCGCTGAGCGACGAGGAGCGCCGCCGGGTGGCCGCGGCCACGGGCACCTCGCACGCCGTCTTCGTCTCCGTACCCCCGGACCGCGGCGCGCGGGCCGCGCCCGGCGGCCCCGAGGTGGGCTTGCGCTTCTTCACCGCCGAGGGCGAACTGCCCGCGTGCGGCCACGGGACGGTAGCCGCGCTGGCGTACCTGGCCGCACGGGACGGTACGGCGGAAACCTCGGGCCACCGCGCCCGCCTGCGCACCGCGGGCCGCGTGTTCGACGGCCGATGCGTACGGCGGGGAGGGCGGCTCATGGCCGACTTCGACCCCGGTCCCGTGAACCTGCGCGAACCGGCGGCCGCCGAGAGCGGCCTCGTGCTGTCCGCGCTCGGGATCGGCGCGGACGAACTGGCCTCGGCACCGCGGGCCGCCTCGGTGGGACGGTGGCGGCTGCTGGTCCCCGTACGGTCGCGCGGCGCGCTGGCCGCGCTCGCCCCGGACCCCGGACAGCTGCGGGAAGCCTGCGACCGGCTCGGCCTGCTGGGGTGCTACGCCTACTCCCCGCCCTCCCCCTCCGGCCGGCTCGCGGCCCGCATGTTCGCCCCGTCGATCGGTGTCCCCGAGGACATCGCCAACGCCAACAGCACCGCCTGCCTGGCCGCCCACCTCGCCGGCCGCGGCGCCGCCGACCTCACCGTCGACATGGGCGACCGGCTCGGCGCCCCCGCCACGATCACCGCGACCGCGCACCCCGCCCCGGCCGGCTCCACCGGACCCGTCGGCCCCGTCGTTCGCGTGGGCGGCTTCGCCGAGGTCCCGGGCTCCGTCCACCTTTTCGAGGTGCCCGGCGGGAGCGACGCGCCCGACCGGTGAGCGCGGGTCCCTCCGGGCTTCCTGGCCGCGGGCCGACGGCCGGCGCGGCCCTCGGTCGCCGGGCGTAGGTCCCGCGGCTCATGTGCCGCGCACACCGGACGGCTAGCGTCGATGCCCGTGGAGAACGCGGAAACATCTCGTCGTACACCGTCCGAGCGCCGGCGCGACACCCTGGCACGGCTCGCCGCCGAGCGCGACCTGTGGGTCTCGACGGCTCATCCCGAACACGGTCCGCACCAGGTGCCGCTGTGGTTCCTGTGGGACGGGACCGCGGTGTGGACGGCCACCGGCGCGGCGTCCGCCACGGTCCGCAACGTCCGCGAGGAGCCGCGCGTACGTCTGGCGCTGCCGGACTCCTTCGACGTGGTGCTGCTGCACGGCGAGGCCCGGTGCTTCCCCGGCCGGGAGGCGCCGGCCGAGGCGGCCGACGCCTACACCGCCAAATTCGGCTGGGACCCGCGCACGGAGGCGGACCCCTTCGTCTACCTGCGGGTCGTCCCGAGGACCGTCCAGGCCTGGCGCGGCGAGCCCGAACTGCGCGGCCGGACCGTCATGCGCGACGGGCGGTGGATGGGTTAGCGCGGTCACCGGCCGCGGGCGGGCCGGCCGCCTCGGCACCCCCGCGGACGGAACGGCCGGCGGTCCGTGACCCCGGCCGCCGGGGCCCGGGCCCGGCCCCTGCCCGCGCCCGCGCCCCGGCTCGGGCCCGGCTCGGATCCGCCGCAGGTCCCGGCCCCTTCGCCGGTGTCCGGCGGGGGGGGCGTCGCGGCGCCGTGATCGTGAGCGGAATGCAACCAGTCGGAGGTTTGAGGGGTCGTACAGGGCGGCCGACTCGGCCGTCCCAGCCCGCCTGGGTCCGACGTCACAGGGGATACGAGCATGAGCGAGCCCACCCACGGTCACCGCGGCCACGGCGCCGGGCGGGGCCACGGTGCCGGCCGGCGCCGCGCCGGCGCGCGTCCGGCCGGGCCCGACCCCGCCCCGGCCCCTCAGGCGGCTCCGCCGGGGGGACCGGGAGCGAGACCGGGTCGGGGCACGGAAGCGGGAGCGGGCTCCGGGTCCGGTGGCGCGGCGGCCCCGCCGCCCGGCGGGCGGGCGGCGGCGCGCAAGGCGGCCCGCGGTGGCGGGAAGCGGCGCGGGCGGCGGGCACTGAAGATCATCGGACTGGTGATGGGCTTCGTCGTCCTGGCGACGGGCGGTGCGGCGGCCTATGTGTACTGGAAGCTCAACAGCAACATCCACACCGACGACCTGTCGGCGAACGGCAAGGACGGCGCGGGCCACGAGAAGCCGGACGCCTTCGGGCGCACACCCATCAACATCCTGGTCATCGGCTCCGACGGCCGCAACAGCGCCGAGGACTGCAAGCTCGGCGGCGCCTGCAAGGAGGCCGGCGGGGAGCGCGCGGACGTGGAGATGGTCGTGCACATATCCGCGGACCGCTCCAACGCCACCGTGATGAGCGTGCCGCGCGACCTTCGCGCGGACTGGAGCGGCTGCCACGACAACGACCACCGGAGCATGGGCCCGCAGCACAACGTGATGATCAACACGGCTCTCGCCGGCGGCCCGGGGTGCAGCGTGGTCGCCGTCCACGAACTGACCGGCATCCCCATCGACCACTTCATGATGGTCGACTTCACCGGCGTGGTGTCCATGTCCAACGCGGTGGGCGGCGTCAAGGTCTGCGTCGACGCCAACGTCTACGACCCGTACAGCCACCTCAAGCTCAAGGCGGGGCCGCACGTCCTCAAGGGCGAGGCGGCGCTGGAGTTCCTTCGCACCCGGCACGGTTTCGGCGACTCCAGCGACAGCCGCGGCCGGACCGAGGGCCAGCACATCTTCCTCACCGCGCTGCTCAACAAGCTCAAGGACGAGGGGACGCTCGGCAGCCCCACCAAGATGTGGCGGCTCGCCAACGCGGCGACCAAGTCGCTGACGGTGGACAAGTCGCTGCACTCCCTCACCCGGCTGGCCGGCCTGGGCGAGGACCTGAACAAGGTCCCGACCAGCCGGGTCACCTTCGCCACGCTCCAGACCGCCGACGCGAAGGTGAACGGCGTCTACGAGACGCACCTCGTGCAGCCGGGGGCGTCGGCGCTGTTCCGTACCATCGCCTCCGACCAGTCGCTGACCACCCCCGGCGGCGGCAAGGTCGCCGCGTCCGCCTCCCCCACGGCGTCGGCCGCGCCCACCGTGCCGCCCTCCTCGATAGCCGTACAGGTCCGCAACGGCGCCGCGGTCGACGGCGTGCTGGTCAAGGGCCGCGCGTCGGCGGTGGCCGGCGAGCTCACCGACCGCGGCTTCAGCAAGCGGACCTCCGCCGTCACCGGCGCCCCGGCGGCCACGACCTCCCTCACCTACCCCGCCGGTCAGGCGGCGCAGGCGCGGGCCGTCGCCAACGCGCTGGGCATACCCGCCAAGGACCTGCGGCAGAGCGCGTCGGTCCCCGGCGTCGTCCTCGTCATCGGCTCCGACTGGACGACCGGCACGACCTTCCCCGGCGCGAGGACCGAGGCCTCGAACACCCAGCGCAAGTCCGCCCTCGACGGCGCGAACTCGCAACTGGGCAGCGACAAGGGCAAGTGCGCGAAGGTCAGCCGATTCGACGACGTGATAGGCGTCGACGCCTACGGCCGCGTCACGACCGCGCCCCATCCGCCGCACTCCACCTCGCCGACCCACGCCTACGCCATCTCGCCGAGGGTGAAGGACTCGGCGCCCTGACGGTCCCCGGGCCCGCCCGCGCGGGCGCCGGGCGTACCCGCGCGGGCCAGGTCGCCGAGGCCGCTCAGGCCGCCTCCGCCGGGAGGTCCAGCACCGCGAGGTCGAGCCGGGCCAGCCGGGCCGGGTCGGCGACGACCTCGTACGAAGTGATCCGGTCGTGCTCGACGGTGACGGCAAGGGCGAGGGCCAGGCGGCCGTAGGGGGCCACGACGAGGCCGACCGAGCCGCCGACGAGGGCGGGTTCGGCGAAGGCGGAGCGTTCGGCGAGCAGCACCGTCTCCTCGACCACGGCCCGGGCGCCCCGGATCTCGGCGGGCACGCCGGGCGGCAGGGCGGCGGGGTCGGCCCGCCGTACGACATCGGGGTCGAGGACGGCGAGCAGTCCGGCCAGATCCCGGCCCCGGGCGGCGGCCAGGAACGCCTCCACCACCCGCCGGTGGGTCGCGCGGTCGGTGCCGCCGGCCGCGTCGGCGCCCCTGACCCGCGACCGGGCGCGGCTGGCGAGCTTCTTGGCGGTGACCGGGGAGCGGCCCACGACGGGGCCGATCTCGTCGAAGGGCACCGCGAACAGGTCGTGCAGCACGAACGCGACCCGCTCGGCGGGGGACAGCCGTTCCAGTACGACCAGCAGCGCGCGGCTCACCGAGTCGGCCAGCAGGGCCTCTTCCTCGGGGTCGCCCACGCCGTCGGCCGCCGCGGGCACGTCGCTCCCGGCCGGGTCGTCGCGCCGGGCCCGGCGGGCGCGCAGCATGTCCAGGCACACCCGGCCCAGCACGGTGGTCAGCCATCCGGGCAGGTTCTCCACCCGGCCGCCGCCCGAGGCGTCCGCGCGGTGCAGCCGCAGCCAGGTCTCCTGCACGGCGTCGTCCGCGTCGCTGAGCGAGCCGAGCATGCGGTACGCGACCGCCCGCAGCCGGCCGCGGTCGGCCTCGAAACGCCCGGCCAGAACTTCCCGCTCGTCCATCGGTCACCTTTCCCTGCGCCGTTTCGTCATACGCGGTGACGGATTCGTGGCGGGTGTGCGGCGCCTGTGACCTCGACGTCCGTCAGTCTACCGGGCCGGTGCCCAGCCGCTTCTCCCCGCGGCGGGACCGGCCCTTCGCATGCCCTCGGACGGCCGAGCGGCAACGAACGGCAACGAGCAGCAAGGAGTGCAACGGCATGACCGTGAACCAAAAGGCGGCGGACGCGGTGCGGATCGCGGTCGCCTTCCACAGCGGATACGGGCACACCGCCCGGCAGGCGCGGGCGGTCGCGGACGGCGCCCTGAGCGTGCCGGGGACGGTCGCGGACCTGCTCGTGGTCGACGATCCGGGTGAGGCGTCGCTGTGGCGGGCCCTGGACGCGGCGGACGCGATCGTGTTCGGGACGCCGACGTACATGGGGGGCCCGTCGGCGGCCTTCAAGCGGTTCGCCGAGCTGACCAGCGAGCCGATGAACGACGGGATGCGCTGGCGGGACAAGGTCGCGGCCGGGTTCACCAACAGCGGCGCCATGAGCGGGGACAAGCTCAACACCCTGGTCGACCTGGCCGTGTTCGCCGCGCAGCACGGGATGATCTGGGTCGGCCTGGCGGAGCAGGCGGGCTGGCGCACGGCCGCGGGTTCGCCGGAGGAGCTCAACCGGCTGGGCAGTTGGCTGGGGGCGATGGCCCAGTCGGACGTGGACGCGGGACCGGACGCCGCGCCGCCCGCCACCGACCTGCGCACGGCGAGCGCGCTGGGGCGGCGGGTGGCCGAGGTGACGCGGGCGCTGCGCGGGGGGACGGCGCCCGCGCCCGGCCTCCTGGCGGCCGGGAAGAACTGAGCGCTTGCTCAGCGTTGCGCCGGGGAGGACTTTACAACCGGCGCCTACTGATGGGTAACCTACGGCTCATGGCATATGCAGCGGCCCGCGCGGCCATCGGGGACAGCGAGTTCGACCGGGACACCGCGGTCGTGGCCCGGCCGGAGGAGCCGGGGACGTACGACACGCACCTGTCGGCGGGGTGGGCGATCATAGCCGCGGTCAACGGGGGGTACCTGCTGGCGGTCCTCGCGCGGGCGCTGCGCGAGGAGCTGCCGCACCCGGACCCGATCACGATCACCGCGCACTACCTGACGGCCTCGCAGCCGGGGCCGGCCGTGATCAGGACGCAGACCGTGCGGACGGGGCGGACGATGGCCACCGGGCAGGCGTCCTTGTTCCAGACCGACGAGGAGGGGCGCGAGGTCGAGCGGATCCGGGTCATCGCCGGGTACGCGGACCTCGACGCCCTGCCCCCGCAGGTCCTGACCTCCGCGCTGCCGCCCGCGATGCCGTCGTACGAGAGCTGCGTGGGATCCGAGGACGCGCCGGCCGGAGCCGGTCCCGTCACCGGCACGACAGCCATCCTCGACCGGCTCGACCTGCGGCTCGACCCCGCCACCGCGGGGTGGGCCGTGGGGGCGCCCTCCGGCGCCGGGCGGATGCGCGGATGGCTCGGCCTCGCCGACGGGCGCGAGCACGACACGCTCTCCCTGCTGCTCGCCGTCGACGCCCTGCCGCCGACCGCCTTCGACCTGGGCCTGAAGGGCTGGACGCCCACCCTCGAACTGACCGTCCACCTGCGCGCCAAGCCCGCCCCCGGCCCCCTCAGGGTCGCGATCTCCACCCGCAACCTGGCCGGCGGGCTCCTGGAGGAGGACGTCGAGGTCTGGGACTCCCGCGACCGCCTGGTCGCTCAGGCCCGCCAACTGGCCCGTGCCCCCCGCGGCTGACCCCCGCGGCTGCTGACCCGCCCGGCCGACCCGCACGGCGCTCGCGCCGCCCGGGCCCCGCCCGGCGATCCCCGCACGGCCGGTGCCACGTAGAATCGGACCACCATGGTCTACCTCGATCACGCCGCCACCACGCCCATGGTGCCGGAAGCGGTACAGGCGATGACCGCGCACCTGACGGTGACCGGGAACGCGAACGCCCTGCACGCCGCGGGGCGGCGGGCCCGCCGTACCGTCGAGGAGGCCCGCGAGGAACTGGCGGCGGCGCTCGGGGCGCGGCCGAGCGAGATCGTGTTCACCGGCGGCGGCACCGAGGCGGACAACCTCGCCGTCAAGGGCCTGTTCTGGGCCCGGCGCGCGGAGGATCCCCGCCGGGTGCGGGTGCTGGCGAGCCCCGTGGAGCACCACGCGGTGCTGGACGCCGTGCACTGGCTGGCCGACCACGAGGGCGCCGTCGTGGAGTGGCTGGAGGTCGACGGGTTCGGCCGGGTGCACCCGCAGGCGCTGCGAGCGGCGATCGAGAAGGCGCCGCGGGATGTCGCCCTGGTTACCGCGATGTGGGCGAACAACGAGGTCGGGACGATCCTGCCGGTACGCGAACTGGCCGAGGTGGCGCGCGGTTTCGGCATCCCCTCGCACTCGGACGCGGTGCAGGCGTTCGGCCAGACGGAGGTGGACTTCGCCGCCGCCGGCCTGGACGCCCTGACGGTCACCGGGCACAAGGTCGGCGGCCCCTACGGGGTGGGTGCGCTCGTACTGCGGCGCGAGGACACCCCCGTACCGCTGCTGCACGGCGGCGAGCAGGAGCGCAGCCGGTCCGGGACGCTCGACGTGCCGGCCATCGCGGCCTTCGCCACCGCGGCGCGGCTCGCCGCCGAGCGGCGGGCGGACTTCGCCCGCACGGTGGGGGCGCTGCGCGACGAGCTGGTGCGCGGGGTGCGCGCGGCCGTTCCCGACGCGGTCCTCAACGGCGACCCCTCCCCCGAGGGCCGGCTGCCGGCCAACGCGCACTTCTCGTTCCCCGGCTGCGACGGGGACGCACTGCTGCTCCTGCTGGACGCCCAGGGCATCGCCTGCTCCACCGGCTCGGCGTGCACCGCCGGGGTGGCCCAGCCCAGCCATGTGCTGCTCGCGATGGGCCAGGCGCCCGAACTCGCCCGCGCCACCCTGCGCTTCTCGCTGGGCCACACCACGACCGCCGAGGACATCGCGACGGTCGTGAAGGCCATCGGGCCCGCGGCCGAGCGCGCCCGCGCGGCCGGCCAGATCTGACCCCCGGCGTCCGGCCGCGACCTGGACCGGGAACAGCGAGGCGGATCCGGTCCCGGGAACGGCGAAGGGGCGGCGCCGCGGCGCCGCCCCTTCCGTAACGCGTGAACCGGCTACTCGCCGGGCTTCTGGTCCGGCGCGTTCTCCGGGTGGTGGCAGGCCACCTTGTGCCCGGTCGCCAGCGCGGCCAGCGGCGGCTCCACCGTCCTGCACACCTCGGTCGCCTTCCAGCACCGGGTGTGGAAGCGGCAGCCGCTGGGCGGCGCGATCGGCGACGGGACGTCCCCGTTGAGCAGGATCCGCTCGCGCTGCTGCTTCCGCTTGGGGTCCGGCACCGGCACCGCGGACATCAGCGCGTTGGTGTACGGGTGGAGGGGCGCGGAGTACAGCGCCTCGCGGTCGCCGAGCTCCACGATCTTGCCCAGGTACATCACCGCGATGCGGTCGGAGACGTGCCGGATGACCGACAGGTCGTGGGCGATGATCACGTAGGTGAGGCCGAGCTCCCCCTGGAGGTCGTCGAGGAGGTTGACGACCTGGGCCTGGATGGAGACGTCCAGCGCGGAGACCGGCTCGTCGGCGACGACCAGCTTCGGCTTGAGGGCCAGCGCGCGGGCGATGCCGATGCGCTGCCGCTGACCGCCGGAGAACTCGTGCGGGTAGCGGTTGTAGTGCTCCGGGCTCAGGCCCACGAGCTCCAGCAGCCCCTGGACCTCCTTCTTCACCCCGGCCTCGGTGGCCACCTTCTGCAGTTTGAAGGGCGCGCCCACGATGGTGCCGATGGTGTGGCGGGGGTTCAGCGAGGAGTACGGGTCCTGGAAGATCATCTGGACGTCGCGCCGCATCGGGCGCATCGCCGCGGTGCCCAGGTGCGTGATGTCCCGGCCCTCGAACTCGATCTTCCCGCCGGTCGGCTCCAGCAGCCGGGTGATCAGCCGGCCCATCGTCGACTTGCCGCAGCCCGACTCGCCGACGACGCCGAGCGTCTCGCCCGCGCCGACCTCGAAGTCGAGCCCGTCCACGGCCTGCACGGCGCCGACCTGGCGGCGCAGCAGCCCCTTGGTGATCGGGAAGTGCTTGACCAGCCCGGTCACCTTCAGCAGCGGTTCCCCCGACGGCTGCCGCGGCACGGCGGACGCCTCGGCGTCGCGCGGCTGCTCGGACGCGGCGTTCTTTTCCAGCGAGGTGCTCGCCGATGACTCAGCCACGGTGGGGTCCTGGCCCTTCACAACATCGCTCACAGCTTCGGTTCTATCTCTTCGGTCCAGATCCGGGTCCGCTCGTCAACCGCCAGGTGGCAGGCCGCGAGGTGGCCGTCGGCCACTTCCCGCAGCTCGGGGACGACCGTCTCGGAGGAGCCGCCGTTCAGCGAGGCGTACGGGCAGCGCGGGTGGAAGGCGCAGCCGGACGGCACGTTGATCAGGCTGGGCGGGGAGCCCTTGACCGGGTTCAGCCGCTCGCTGCGCTCCCGGTCCAGTCGGGGCATCGAGCCGAGCAGGCCCCAGGTGTACGGGTGCTGCGGCTCGGTGAACACCTTCTCGGCGGTGCCGCGTTCCACGGCCCGGCCGGCGTACATCACCAGCAGCTCGTCGGCGACCTCGGCGACCACGCCCAGATCGTGCGTGATCATGATGACCGCGGAGCCGAACTCCTTCTGCAGGTCCCGGATCAGGTCCAGGATCTGCGCCTGCACGGTCACGTCGAGCGCGGTGGTCGGCTCGTCCGCGATGAGCAGTTCGGGGTTGTTGACCAGCGCCATGGCGATCATCGCGCGCTGCCGCATACCGCCGGAGAACTGGTGCGGGTAGTCCCGGAACCGCTTGCGCGGCTCGGGGATGCCCACCCGGTCCAGCATCTCCATGGCCCGCTCGGCGGCGACCTTCTTGGGCACCTTGTTGTGCACCCGGTACGCCTCGACGATCTGCGCGCCCACCGTGTAGTAGGGGTGCATCGCCGACAGCGGGTCCTGGAAGATCATGGCCATCTTGCGGCCGCGCAGCCTGCGTACCTCGTCCGGGTCGGCGGCCACCAGGTCCTTGCCGTCCAGCCAGACCTCGCCCGAGATCCGGGCCCGCGCGGTGCGGTGCAGGCCCATGATGCCCAGCGACGTCACGGACTTGCCGGATCCGGACTCGCCCACGATGCCGAGGGTACGGCCGCGTTGCAGGTCGAAGCTGACGCCGTCGACCGACTTGACCAGGCCGTCGTCGGTGTCGAAGTGGATGCGCAGGTTGCGTACGGACAGGTAGGCGTCGCCGGCGGGGGCGGCCGGGGCGACCGCGACCGGCTCACTTACGGCGGCGGCCGCCACCGGGCCGGGCTTGCTCAGGTCGGTCCGCGCGGGGCCGTCCTGTGCCTGCTCGTCCTGTACCTGCTCGTCCTGTACCTGCGCGTCCTGCGGCGGACCGGCCTGCGCCCGCTCGTCGCTCGCCTGCTCGTCGTTCACCGAATCGGCCTTCGTCCGCTCGTCCTTGGTCACGTCGCCGCCGTCGGTGCTCACGAGAACCTCACCCGGGGGTCGATGGCGGCGTACAGCAGGTCCACCAAGAGGTTGCAGACGACGATGAAGGTGGCGGCCACCATGGTGACGCCCATCACGATCGGCAGGTCGTTGCCGGTGATGCCCTCGACCGCGTACTCGCCGACGCCCTTGAAGGAGAAGACGCTCTCGGTGAGGATCGCGCCGCCGATGAGCAGGCCGAAGTCCATGCCGAAGATCGTGACGATCGGGGAGAGCGCGGCCCGCAGGCCGTGCTTGCCGACCACGACCCGCTCGGGCAGGCCCTTGGCCCGCGCGGTGCGGATGTAGTCCTCGCCCATCGTCTCCAGCATGCCGGCCCGGGTGAGCCTGGCGTACAGCGCGGAGTACAGGAAGGCGAGGCTGACCCAGGGCAGGATCAGGTTCCACGCCCACTGGCCGGGATTGGAGGTGAACGCCACGTACTGGACGTTCTGCCAGATCGCCCACTTGTAGGAGAACAGGCCCAGCAGCACCAGGCCGGTGAAGAAGATCGGCAGCGACACGCCGGCCAGCGCGATGCCCATGGACAGCCGGTCGATGATCGTGCCGCGCTTCAGCGCGGAGACGACGCCGATGGCCACGCCGGACACCACCCAGATCACGGCCGCGCCGATGGCCAGCGAGAAGGTGATCGGGATGCGCTGCTTGATCTGCGGCCACACCTCCACGTGGTTCTTGAAGGAGTAGCCGAAGCAGGGCCGGTGGCAGTACGCCGCGTCGGGCCCGAACTTGTAGTGGGCACCCGCGACGATGCCCTTGATGAAGTGCCAGTACTGCTCGTAGAGCGGCAGGTCGAAGCCCAGGTTCTTCTTGACCGCGGCGATGGACTCCGGGTTGGCGTCCTTGCCGACGTACTGGGTGGCGAGTTGCGTGGTGGTCTGCCCGCCCAGCTTCGGCACCCAGAAGAAGATCAAGAAGGTGACCGCGCTGACGACCAGCACCAGGAAAATCGCGGCGATCACGCGTCGAATGATGTACGCAGTCACAGCGGGTCGGCGCCGGGGCCGCCGGTCCGGTTCTCAGCCGAACCGGCGGGCCCCGATGCCTTCACCTGCCTTCCGGTGTTCGTGTTCCTTCGGTGCTGCCAGGGCCGATTACTTGGAGGAGCCCAGCAGCAGGTAGTCGTACATGCCCAGGTACGCCTGGGTGACGGTGACGTTGGTCGCCGAGTCCGGGCGGTAGAGCAGGTTCTTGCGGTAGATCAGCGGCACGACGGTCGCGGTGTCCACGACCATCTTGTCGATGTCGCCCCACGCCTTGGTACGGGCCGCGGCGTCGGTGTTGGAGATCGCGTCGGCCAGCGCCTTGTTGATGGCCGGGTCGTTCAGCTCCTGGAGGTTGTTGCCGCCGGACGGCTTGATGGCGCTGCCGTCGACGATCTGGTCCAGGAAGCCGTAGCCGGTCGGCCAGTCGGCGCCCCACGCGGTGAGCATCAGGCCGAGCTGGTGGTCGTGCACGTAGCTCGGGACACCGGCGAAGTTCGAGAAGTACTTGCCGGCCGGGAAGCTCTTGATGTTGGCGGTGATGCCGATCTGCTTCAGCGAGTTCTGGATCGCGGTCGCCTCGGCCATCTCGGCCGGGCGGTCGCTGCGCGCGGTCAGGTTGGTGGAGAACCCGCCCGGCTTGCCGCACGAGGTCAGCAGCTGCTTGGCCTTGGCCGCGTCGCCCTTGTTGTCCGGGGTCGCGAACTCGTCGAACTTGCTGTAGCCGTTGACGGTCGGGGGCAGCAGCGTGGTGGCCACGTCACCCTTGACCGGGCCGCCGATGGCGGTCTGGACCGAGACCTTGTCGATCGCGTACTCGATCGCCTTGCGGCAGTCGGGGTTGTCGAACGGCTTCACGTGCGGGTTGATCGCCAGGTACGAGGTGGCGCCCGCGTAGGAGTCGTCGGTGTTCTTGGCGTACTTCGGGCTGATCACCTTGGCCTGGGTGTTCGACTGCACACCGGTGCCGCCGGAGTCCACCGTGGTGTTGCCCGCGATCAGGTTGTTGTCGATCGTGTTCGCGTCGATCTTGAACTTGATCTTGATCTCGTTCGGCAGCGCCTTGCGGACCGGGTCGGTCGCCTGCTGCCACTGCGGGTTGCGGACCAGGTCCGCGCCCACGCCGTCCTGGTACGAGGCGAACTTGTACGGGCCGGAGGACACGATGTGCTGCACGTAGCCGGCGCCGGTGTCCTTCGCCTGCGGCACGGGGGCCGTCTGGGAGAAGGTCGCCAGGTAGTCGAAGTCGGCGAACGGCTTCGACAGGTGGAAGACGATCGTGGTGTCGTCCGGGGTCTCGATGGACGCCAGCCCGTTCGGGCTCTTGTCCTTGTAGGGACCCTTGTAGGAGCTGTCGTTGGCCAGGTACGCCTTGAAGTACGTCGGGCCGTTGGACAGGGCCTCGGGCGCGAAGTTGCTGCGCTCGATCGCGTACTTGATGTCCTTGGTGGTGATCGGCGTGCCGTCGTCGTACTTCAGGCCGGCCCGGATGTGGTACGTCCAGGTCTTGGCGTCCGCGCTGGCCTGGCCGAGACCGGTCGCCAGGTCGGGCACGACGGTCAGGCCGTCCTTGCCGGCGGCCGGCTTGAAGGTCAGCAGCGTACGCGCGTAGAGCCGGGAGAAGTTCTGCACCCAGCCGTAGTACGTGTTGCCCGGGTCCAGGGAGTCCGGGACGTCGGAGTTCTCCATGGTCACCGTGCCCCCCTTCGCGGAGGAGGGGTTCACGATGCTGGTGAGGGCGGCGTCCTTCGCGGCGGACGAACCCTGCGTACCACCGGACTTCTTGCCGTCGTCACTCTTGGAGCTGCTGTTGCACGCGGATGCTCCCAGGGCCAGTGCCGTGGCAAGCGCCAGCGCCGCTGTCGCTTTTCTGCTGTTCATGCCGAGGAAAGCCTCCCAGATCGGTGATGTTCGCCGGCCGGGGTTGCGATGGCGCCCCGGCCATGTCGTTGGTTGCGGTGGTACGCGGTGTCCGCGGCGGTGCACGGCGCTGGTACCGGTGTCTCGTGGTCCGTGGTCACTTGCTGCGCGGGTCCAGCGCGTCCCGCAGCCCGTCCCCGAGGAGGTTGAAGGCCAGCACGGTGATGAAGATCGCCACACCCGGCACGATCATGAACTCGGGGTCGGCGTAGAACAGGTCGACCGCCGAGTTGAGCATGCCGCCCCAGGACGCCTGCGGCGGCGCGATGCCCACGCCGAGGAAGCTCAGCGCTGCCTCGAAGAGGATGTTGGTCGGGATCAGCAGGGTCGAGTAGACCAGGATCGGCGCGACCAGGTTGGGCATCAGTTCGCGGAACAGGATGTACGGCCCGCGGGCGCCCAGGCTGCGGGCGGCCTCCACGAACTCCCGTTCCCGCAGGCTCAGCGTCTGCCCGCGGACGATCCGGCCCATGTAGGGCCAGCTGAAGAAGCCGATCACGAAGATCAGCACACCGATGCGCAGTGGCAGCCCGCTCAGGCCGAACGCGCCGTCCTGCAGCGAGGCCGAGATCGAGATGGCGAACAGCAGCAGCGGGAACGCCAGGAACATGTCCATCGCCCGGCTGATCAGGCTGTCCACCCAGCCGCCGTAGTACCCGGCGATCACGCCGAGGACCGCGCCCAGCACCACCGACAGCAGGGTGGAGCCGGTGGCGACCAGCAGCGACACCCACGAGCCCTCGATGATGCGGGCCAGCAGGTCGCGGCCGTACTGGGGGTCGACGCCCAGCAGGTGGTGCAGGCTCATGCCGCCCATGCCGCCCTTGGGGACGGTGGTGGACGGGTCGATCAGGTTCTGGTGGAACTCGTTCGGGTCCAGACCGAAGATGCTCTCGATCGGTTTGGCGAGGATCGCCAGCAGGATCAGCAGGACGACCACCACGCCACCGGCGACGGCAACCTTGTCACGCTTGAAACGCGTCCAGGCGATCCGCCCGAGGGAGCGCCCCTCGATGGCGCCGCCTCCCGCCCCTTCGAGGATGGCTTCGGGCTGTGCCTCTGCCTGCCCAGGGGTGGTCTCTATCGGTGCGGTCATGGTGAAGCTGACCCCTCTCGCCGGCGGGTTACCGGCGCGCGCCCGCCGCTGTAGCGGCTTCAGTCATAAGTCGTGCAATGTGCCCGGCCGCTCCGCGACGCAAACGCGGTTGTACGGCACACGGCCTCTGACGCTGGATTCTTGTGTGCCTTGGCGATCACCCGCCAGACCTCACGGCGAAGGGATGCGCAACTGTGATGTGCCGATTCTTCGTCCGTTACCCGTGCGTACCGTGGGGGTACGGTCTGGTGGTGACCGATCGGCTGCGCGCGGTATGCGACCTGATGATGCCCGTCTCCCGGGAGATGGCCGGCCTGCACGAGTACGACGGCCGCCTGCAGGACCTCTCGCCCGACGGCGTGCACGGCGCGCTGACGGCGATGGCGGCGGCGAGCCGCTCCGGGCCGCTGCCCGACGCGCACGACGAGGCCCACCTGGCGGTCTTCGAGGAGAGCCTGCGGATCCAGTACGGGGTGCTGGAGTTGCACCGGCGCGACCCGTACCCGCACCTGTCCAACCTCGAACTCGCCTGCTACGACCGGGAGTACGCGCGCCGCAAGGAGCGCGGGAAGGCCCGCGCGCGGCACTTGGCCGGCTGGCCGGACGCCGTCCGTGGGTCGATCGCGTCGCTGGACCTGGTGAGCGCGCCGGTCGCCCAGGCGCTGCTGGGGGCGGCCCGTGGCCTCGCCGCCGGCCTCGACCCGGCGGCCGGTCCGGAAGAGGCCGCCGCCGTGAAGGCGCACGCGCGGCTCGTGGCGCACCTGGAGGCGGCCGCGCGGCACGGCGACCCGGACCCGCGGCTCGGCGGCGAGGCGCTGGCCGCACTCATGGGCAGCGCCGAGGGGCTGCGGGTGGACCTGGGCGATCTCGCCGAGGCCGCGGACCGCGAGCGGGCCCGCCTGACCGGCCTGCTCACCGAGTCCTGCCGGGCGCTGGACCCGCACCGGCCGGTCGACGAGCTGATCCCGGCCCTGATGGCCGACCACCCCGACGCCGAGCACGTCATCCCCGAGGCCGCCCGGCTCACCGACGAGGTCATCGACTTCACCCGCGCGCACGGCCTGGTGCCCTTCCTCGACGGCGAGTGCCTGGTCGGGCCCGCCCCGCCCTCGCGCCGGTGGGCGATGGCCATGATGACGTGGGCGGCCCCCGGCGAGCCGGAGACGCCGTCCTGGTACCACGTCACCCCTCCCGAGCCCGACTGGCCGGCGGACGAACGCGAGGAGTGGCTGAGCGTCTTCTCCCGCACCAGCCTGCCCGCGATCACCGTCCACGAGGTCGCCCCCGGCCACTTCGCGCACGGCCGCGCCCTGCGCCGCGTACGGAGCGAGGTGCGCCGCACCCTGCACAGCCTCGCCTTCACCGAGGGCTGGGCGCACTACGTCGAGGAGGTGTGCCTGGAGGAGGGCTTCCGCCCGCGCGACCCGCGCTTCGCCATCGGCGTCGCCCTGGAGGCCCTGGTCCGGGTCACCCGCCTCACCGTCGCGATCGGCCTGCACACCGGCGGGCTGACCCTCGACGAGGCGACCCGCCTGTTCGTCCGTGACGCCCACCTCGCCCCCGCCGCCGCGGCGTCGGAGGCGCGCCGCGGCACCTTCGACGCCGGGTACGGCCGCTACACCTGGGGCAAGCTGGAGATCATGCGGCTGCGCGAGAAGGCCCGCAAGAAATGGGGGCACGGTTTCTCACTGGCCCGCTTCCACGGCGAGCTGCTGAAACTGGGCAGCCCCCCGCTGGGCCTGATGGCGACGGCGGTCAGCGGCACATAGCGTTGCCGGCCCGGGGGCGTCCCGGTGGAACCCTCAGTAGCCCCTCGGGGCCCGCCAGCCCGGTCCCGTACCGTAGTCGCGGTCGAAGAAGGGCGGGGCGTAGGCGCGCAGCCACATCGCGACCGGGTCGTACGGGTCGGACATGGCCACCGTGGAGACGGCGACCCCGGCCGGTACGCCGGCCACCGCCTGCCGCATCATCAGCCGCACCGAGTCCACCGCCTGCGGCGAACCGTCGTAGACCTCGACCCCGATGGCCAGGTAGGGCTCGCCGAGGGCGGGCCGCACCCACGCCCGGCGCAGCGCGCGCACCGCGGGCGTACGGTGGGCCGCCTGGTCCAGCAGCGCGTAGAACTGCGGTATCTGCAGGGTCGGTTCGGTGATCTGCAGGGGGCCGGCCGGCAGCAGGTCGAGGCCGACGGCGATGCGCCGCAGGTCCAGCCAGGGGATGCCGACACCGCCTCCCGCGGCGTGCGGGTTCAGCCACAGCCCGCACCGGTCGGGGTAGAGGGTGAGCGCGATGTCCCGCCCGGAGACGATCTCGTGGTCCCGGGTCCAGCCGCTGGCGGCCAGTTCGCGCGGGGAGGTGAAGCAGGGCGCGTACGGGTGCCCGCCGACGTGCATGCTGCCGTACTGCGCGTCGGGCGACCCCGCGGACCCCTGCCACAGCAGCATCCACACCTGGTCGCCGGCCAGCGACGCGAGCAGGTTCTCGTATGCGTCGAAGCGGCCGGGTGCCACCTGGAGCAGCACCTGCTCCACATGGCCGGCCGCCGCCGCGCCGCCTTGCGCGCCCGCGATCACGTGGGACCGCCCCTTCCCCTGTCGGTTCTTCTCCTGGTCCGGCCGGTCGCCGGGCCCGTTCCGCCGTCGCCCGCCCGGCGTGGCGCACGCGGGTGCGCGCCACGCCATCAAATCAGGTCGAGTGTTCCCGGTGGAATGCTGATCGACTCAAGCGGTCCGGTCTATAAGCGGCCTATACGGCGCATATATGCCGGTCACCGGGCCGGCGACGGCCCCACCGCGCCCGGTGACCGGCGTCGTCGGCCGTGAAGCCGCCGGTCGCGAGGCCGCCGGGTCGCCGGGCCGTCCGTAACGAAGCCGTCCGTCGCGAAGCCGCCCGTAACGAAGCCCCCGTAGCGCGGTCACCTGTCGCGAAGCCGCCCGTCGCGGGTCGAGTCGTCAGTCGCGGGTGAAGAAGGGCCGCACGGCCTCCAGCATCCAGTCGCCCACCGGGTCCTGCGCCACGTCGAGCAGGATCAGGTGGACCGGCCAGGGCGGCGCGGCGGCGCCGAGCGCGCGGCCGAGGGCGTCGAGGGCGGCGGTGCGGTCCTCCTCCTGCCAGCGGTCGAGCTCCACACCGACGAACAGGGCCGGCGGCTCGTCCTCGACCACGGCCACCGCGCGCCGCGCGCTGAGCACCACCGGGGTCACCGCGAACTCGCCGGCCGCCGCCGCCAGGAAATCGACCGGCTCCTCCTCGTGTCCGGGCTCCCACAGCCGCACCCGGGCCCCCGACGGCATGTCGCGGCCGCGGTCGGGCCGGCACAGTTCGGCCACGGCGGCCGGCGGCAGCGGGATCCCGACCGCCCCGCCCGGGTTGACGGCGATGCCGACCATCGGCGGCAGCCCGCGGGCGAACTCGTGCACGGGCGCGACCGTGCACGACATGCCGTCGGCCGCCTGCCGGAACTGCTGCTCGGAGCTGAACACCGGCACGTAGGGCGCCCCGCCCAGTTCCACGGTGGGCAGGTCGAGGTCCCTCGCGTCCGGGCCGCCGCCGTTGGGCAGCGGTACCCACACCCGGGACCGGCGCAGGACCTCCAGCAGCCTGGGCGTGGCCCCGGGGTTGCCCAGGCTGGCGCCGAGCACCTCTTCCAGCTCGTTGGCCGGCCATATGTACGGCGCCGTGTACGGCGCCGGATTCTCCATGTCCACCCTTGTCCGCCCTTGTGCCGTGGCCTGCCGCCACACCCTAGCGGCCGCGGGCCGCCGGGCATGCAATGATGGGCGCCACAACTTGCATACCGGCCGTTGGAGGCCGCGCGGGAGAGTCCCGTACCCGTCCGCGCAGGGCGGGCCGGGCGCCGAAGGAGCAAGTCCTCCCTTGAATCTCTCAGGCACAGATACCGCGCGGGCGAGGCAGATCTGAAAAGCGGAGGGGCCGCAGGGCTCCTCCCACCCAAGGTGCAAGCCGTGGTCCCGGGTCCGGGGTTCACGGTGAACCTCTCAGGTTCCGATGACAGATGGGGAGGCCGCAGTGGCCTCGTACCCGTACTCGCCCTCGTAACCCCTGGGAGCACCCGACCGATGAGCGAATCCCGCCGTACCGCGCTCGACGCGCTGCACCGCGCGCTGGGCGCGACGATGACCGACTTCGCGGGCTGGCAGATGCCGCTGCGGTACACCAGCGAGCGCGAGGAGCACCAGGCCGTACGCACCCGGGCCGGGCTGTTCGACCTCTCGCACATGGGCGAGATCACCGTGACCGGGCCGCAGGCCGGCGAGGCGCTCGACCACGCCCTGGTCGGCCACCTGTCGGCGCTGGCAGTGGGCCGCGCCCGCTACACGATGATCTGCGCGCCCGACGGCGGCATCCTGGACGACCTGATCGTCTACCGGCTGGCCGAGCGGGAGTACATGATCGTCGCCAACGCGGCCAACGCCCAGGTGGTGCTGGACGCGGTCACCGAGCGGGCGGCCGGCTTCGAGGCGTCCGTACGCGACGACCGGGACGCGTACGCGCTGCTCGCCGTGCAGGGTCCGCAGGCCCCGGCGATCCTGGCCTCGCTCACCGACGCCGACCTGGACGGCCTGAAGTACTACGCGGGCCTGCCCGGCACGGTGGCCGGGGTGTCCGCGCTGATCGCCCGCACCGGCTACACGGGAGAGGACGGCTTCGAGCTGTTCGTGGCGCCGGGCGACGCCGTGCGGCTGTGGGAGGCGCTCACCGCGGCCGGTGCGGGAGCGGGCCTGGTGCCGTGCGGCCTGTCCTGCCGGGACACGCTGCGCCTGGAGGCGGGCATGCCGCTGTACGGGCACGAGCTGACGGCCGGGGTCACGCCGTTCGACGCGGGCCTGGGCCGGGTGGTGAAGTTCGACAAGCCCGGGGACTTCGTGGGACGCGAGGCCCTCGCGGTGGCCGCCGAGAAGGCCGCGGCGACGCCGCCGCGCACGCTGGTCGGGCTCGTCGCCGAGGGCCGCCGGGTGCCGCGGGCCGGCTATCCGGTGACGGACGCCTCGGGCGCGGTGATCGGCGAGGTCACCTCCGGCGCCCCGTCCCCCACCCTCGGGGTGCCGATCGCCATGGCCTACGTGGACGCGGCCCACGCAGGCCCCGGCTCGCCGGGTGTCGCGGTGGACATCCGGGGCAGCCGGGAGCCGCACACGGTGGTCGCGCTGCCGTTCTACAAGCGGACTCGCTGAGCGTCCGGTCCCGCCTTCCTGCAGGCTTTACGTCCGTACGGCCGCGGCCCTTGCGCCCGTACCCCTACACATCCGGGAGAATTCGGTCATGAGCATCAATCCTGAGCAGCTGCGCTACAGCAAGGAGCACGAGTGGCTGTCGGCCCCCGAGGACGGGGTGGCCACCGTGGGCATCACCTCGCACGCCGCCGACGCGCTGGGCGACGTCGTGTTCGTGCAGCTCCCCGAGGCCGGCTCGACGGTGACCGCCGGCGAGCCCTGCGGTGAGCTGGAGTCCACCAAGTCCGTCAGCGAGCTGTACTCGCCGGTGTCCGGCGAGGTGACGGAGGTCAACCAGGACGTGTCCGACGACCCGTCGCTGGTCAACACCGCGCCCTTCGAGGGCGGCTGGCTGTTCAAGGTGCGGGTCGCCGACGGCGAGGGGGCCGAGCTGCTGTCCTCCGCCGAGTACGACGCCTTCATCGCGGACTGACGGGCGGGGCCCGGCCGCGCCCCCGCCGGTTCCGTAACCGCCCCACCGGCCCCACCGGCCTCGCCGGCCGCGCCCGTCCCGCCCGCTCGGCCGGCCCCGCCCGCCTCGCCGGCCCGGAACGGCCAGGGGCGCGCCGCCCTCGTGGCGCGCCCCGCCTTCCGGCCCTCTACCAGGAAGAAGCCATGTCGCTGCTGAACCAGTCCCTGCACGAGTTCGACCCGGACGTCGCCGCCGCGGTCGACGCCGAGCTGCACCGCCAGCAGTCCACCCTGGAGATGATCGCCTCGGAGAACTTCGCTCCGGTGGCGGTCCTCCAGGCGCAGGGCTCGGTGCTGACCAACAAGTACGCCGAGGGATACCCCGGACGCCGCTATTACGGCGGCTGCGAGCACGTCGACGTGATCGAGCAGCTCGCGATCGACCGGGTCAAGGAGCTGTTCGGGGCCGAGGCCGCCAACGTCCAGCCGCACTCGGGCGCGCAGGCCAACGCGGCCGCGATGTTCGCGCTGCTGTCGCCCGGCGACACCATCCTCGGCCTGGACCTGGCGCACGGCGGGCACCTCACCCACGGCATGAAGATCAACTTCTCCGGCAAGCTCTACGACGTGGTCGCCTACCACGTGGACGAGCACACCGGCCTGGTCGACATGGCCGAGGTGGAGAAGCTGGCCCAGCGGCACCGGCCCCGGCTCATCGTCGCGGGCTGGTCGGCCTACCCCCGGCAGCTCGACTTCGCCGAGTTCCGGCGCATCGCCGACGAGGTGGGCGCCTACCTGATGGTCGACATGGCGCACTTCGCGGGCCTGGTCGCGGCCGGGCTGCACCCCTCCCCCGTCCCGTACGCGGACGTGGTGACCACCACCACCCACAAGACCCTCGGCGGCCCGCGCGGCGGCGTGATCCTCTCCCGCGCCGACCTGGCCAAGAAGATCAACTCGGCGGTCTTCCCCGGTCAGCAGGGCGGCCCGCTGGAGCACGTGATCGCCGCCAAGGCGGTGGCGTTCAAGGCGGCGGCGACCGACGAGTTCCGCGACCGGCAGTCCCGCACGCTGGAGGGCGCCAGGATCCTGGCCGAGCGGCTGTCGCGGCCCGACATGGCCGAGGCCGGCGTAGCCGTCCTGTCCGGCGGCACCGACGTCCACCTGGTCCTGGTCGACCTGCGCGAGTCCGCCCTCGACGGCCGCCAGGCCGAGGACCGGCTCCACGAGGTCGGCATCACCGTCAACCGCAACGCCATCCCCAACGACCCCCGCCCGCCGATGGTCACCTCGGGGCTGCGCATCGGCACGCCCGCGCTGGCCACCCGGGGCTTCGGCGCGGACGACTTCCGCGAGGTCGCGGACATCATCGCGGCCGCCCTGGCCCCGGAACACGACGCGGTGGCGCTGCGGGCCAGGGTCACCGCGCTGACCGCGAAGTACCCGCTGTACACGTAAGGCGCGGCCCCGGAAGGGCGCGGCCCGTCCCCCGGCCCGGTGCCGGGGGACCCGCGCCCCCGGGCGACCGCACCTCCACCCCCGACCACCCCCGGAGCACCCCGTGGCCATTTCCGTGTTCGACCTGTTCTCCATCGGAATAGGCCCGTCCAGTTCGCACACCGTGGGGCCGATGCGCGCCGCCGGCATCTTCGCGCACCGCCTGAAGAACGAGGCCCTGCTCGCGCACACCGCCGCGGTGCGCGCGGAGCTGTTCGGTTCGCTGGGCGCGACCGGCCATGGGCACGGCACCCCGAAGGCGGTGCTGCTCGGCCTGTCCGGCCACTCGCCGCGCACGGTGGACGTGGAGGGGGCCGACGAGGAGGTCGCCCGGGTCACCGCGGCGAAACGGCTGAACGTGCTGGGCGCGCACGAGATCGCGTTCGACCCGGCGGAGCACATCGTGCTGCACCGGCGCCGGGCGCTGCCGTACCACGCGAACGGGATGACGCTGGCCGCGTACGACGCCGACGGCGGGACGCTGCTGGAGAAGACGTACTACTCGGTGGGCGGCGGCTTCGTGGTGGACGAGGACGCGGTCGGCCAGGACCGGATCAAGCTGGACGACACGGTGCTGCGGCACCCGTTCCGCACCGGCGACGAACTGCTGCGGCTGTCGGCGGACACGGGGCTGTCGATCTCCGCGCTGATGCTGGAGAACGAGAAGGCGTGGCGCTCGGAGGCCGAGGTGCGGGCCGGCCTGCTGGAGATCTGGCAGGTCATGCAGGCGTGCGTGCGGCGCGGCATGACCCGTGAGGGCATCCTCCCGGGCGGGTTGAAGGTCCGCCGCCGCGCGGCGCAGTCCGCGCGCCAGCTGCGCGCCGCCGGCGACCCGGCGGCGCACGCCATGGAATGGGTCACGCTCTACGCCATGGCGGTCAACGAGGAGAACGCGGCCGGCGGCCGGGTGGTGACCGCCCCGACCAACGGCGCGGCCGGCATCATCCCCGCCGTCCTGCACTACTACGTCAACTTCGTCGCCGACGGCGGCGGTTCGCAGGCCGAGCAGGAGGACGCGATCGTCCGCTTCCTGCTGGCCGCGGGCGCCATCGGCATGCTCTTCAAGGAGAACGCCTCGATCTCCGGCGCCGAGGTCGGCTGCCAGGGCGAGGTCGGCTCCGCCTGCTCGATGGCCGCCGCGGGCCTGGCCGAAGTCCTCGGCGGCACCCCGGAACAGGTCGAGAACGCCGCCGAGATCGGCATGGAGCACAACCTCGGCCTCACCTGCGACCCGGTCGGCGGCCTCGTCCAGATCCCCTGCATCGAACGCAATGGCATGGCCGCGGTCAAGGCCGTCACCGCCGCCCGCATGGCGATGCGCGGCGACGGCCGCCACCACGTCTCCCTGGACAAGGTCATCAAGACCATGAAGGAAACCGGGGCCGACATGAAGGTCAAGTACAAGGAGACCGCCCGCGGCGGGCTCGCGGTGAACGTGATCGAGTGCTGAGGTTGTAGCGCCTGAATTCCCTGGCTCCTGGAGCACGGCGGGGGCTGCGGCTCGGGCTTGCACCGGGAACTCGCGCGGCGCCCGCCGCCCCCTGGAACTCCCCGGCCCGGCGTGATCACGCACCGGACACTCACCGACTACGTCGAAACCCTGGGCGCGGGGAGGGTCAGGGTGAAGACCGAGCCCCGGCCGGGAGTGCTGGCGGCGGTGACGGTGCCGCCGTGGGCTTCGGCGAGTTTGCGGACGATGGACAGGCCGAGCCCGCTGCCGCCGGTGCGGCGGGTGCGGGACTTGTCGGCGCGCCAGAAGCGGTCGAAGACACGCGGCAGGTCGGCCGGCGCGATGCCGGTGCCGGTGTCGGCCACCTCGATCACCGCCCGGTCGGGGCCGGAGAGCGCCGCGCGCACGGTGACCATGCCGCCGGGCGGGGTGTGGCGGACGGCGTTCGAGACCAGGTTGCCGACGGCCTGCCGCAGACGGACCGGGTCGGCGGTCAGCGGTAGGTGATCCGGTGCTTCGGTGCGCAGGGTGACGCCGGCTGCCTCGGCGGCGCCGCGGTGAGCGGTCGAGACCTGGGCGACGAGCTCGGCCAGGTCCAGCGGCTCGGGGTGCAGGCGCAGTCCGCCCGCGTCGGCCGCCGACAGGTCCCGCAGGTCGTCGATGACGTGCTGCAGCAGTACCGCCTCGTCGAGCAGGGACGCCACCAGGTCGCGGTCGGGGACCACCAGTCCGTCCTGCGCGGCCTCGAGCCAGCCGCGGATGTTGCTCAGTGGGTTCCGCAGCTCGTGGGCCACGTCCCCGACCATCGCCTTCCGCAACGCCTCGGACTCCTGGCGGCGTTCGGCCATCGTGTTGAAGGCGACGCCGACCCGGCCCATCTCGTCGCCGGCGGTCACCTTCACCCGCGCGCCCAGGTCGCCGTCCGTCATCCGCCGGGCCGCGCCCGCCAGCGCCCGCAACGGGCGGACCATGCGGGTTCCGGCCAGTGCGGTGACCGCCAGCGTGACCAGCAGGACCAGCCCGGTCACCTCGGCGACCCGGGCCCGGTTGGCGGGGGAGAGATCGAGGAAGGTGGCCGCGGGCTGGCGCGGGCTGCTGACGAACAGCAGTGCGGGCGGGGCGACATAGGGCGTGAGCTGCTGCCGGCGGGCGGCGTCCACGCAGGAGGCGGCGGCCGCGTCACCGGTGGCGGTGCGCCGGCCGGTCGGCGTCCAGCTGAAATCCAGTCCGATCCGGACCGGCCCGGCGCCCTCGCGGTGCAGGCAGGTGTCGGCGAGGTCGTCGAGCCGCCGCAGGGCACGGGTCTCGGTGGGGGTGGGCCTGGAGAGCGCGCTGGTGTTGCAGTCGGTGGGCAGGTACAGGCCGGTCAGTGCGGTGCGGATGTACGGCCGTCCGCTCGGGGTGCTCACCACCTGCGCGTCCAGGTGCAGCCGGTCGCGCAGGCAGGCGGCGATGCGCAGTGCGCCGATGCGCAGGTCCGCGCGTTCGGCGGACGGCAGCAGGAACGGCCCGACCGCTCGGGCGTCGATGGTGCCGGTACCGGACGGCGGCGGCACCGCCGTGGCCTGCCGGGGCTGCTCCGCGGTGTGCGCCACGGGAGCCGGCGTAGGCAGGCACCGGGTGCGCCGCGGGCACGGCACCGCGGCCGGCAGCCCTGTGGGCGCGGGCCTGGCCTGGCTCTGGGTGCGGGCGATCAGGGCGGTGTCCACCGCCAGGGGGTCGACTGTCGCGGACGCCTGTGCGGGAAGCGCGGCGCCCTTGTCCCTCCCGGAGTCCGCGGCGTCCGCCGGAGTTCCGCCGTCGGCCGGGCCCGCCGGATTCACCGCGGAGTTCCGGGATCCGGGTGCCGCGTTTCCCGCCGAGTCCAGCAGGACCCGGCGGTGGGTGTCCGTGAGGGTGATCCGCAGCCCGGTGTCCTTGGCCAGCGCCCGCACGGTCCCGGCGGCACCCTGCCAGTCGTGGTGGGTGGCGGCCCAGCCGAGCAGCACGTCGTACGCCTTCGCGTCGTCGGTGAGTGCCTGCCCCTGCTCCTGCCGGATCCCGACGGCCGTGATGTGGACGGTCAGCCAGGCGGTCGCGGCGATCGAGCCGGCCGCCACGAGCGTGGCGAGCACCATCAGCTTGACGGGCAGGCTGCGGCGCAGCGGGACGTCACGCGCCATCGAGGGCGTCCTTGCCCGGCGTGGCGGGCGCGTCCGCGCCGGGCGTGCGGTCCGGACCCGGCACCAGCTTGTAGCCCACGCCGTAGACCGTCAGGAGCCGTACCGGACGCTCGGGGGCGGGCTCGATCTTGCGGCGCAGGTTCATCACGTGTACGTCGACCGTGCGCGAGGTGAAATAGCGGTCGAAGCCGTGCAGGTGCTGGATGATCTGGGCCCGGCTGAAGACCCGGCCCGGCTCGGCGGCGAGCAGCGCCAGCAGGGCGAATTCGCCCGGGGTGCAGGCGACGGGGCGGCCGTCGCAGCTGACCTCGTGGCGCACCGGGTCGACGGCGACCGGGCCGACGCGCAGCACCGGGTCGGTGGCCGGGGCGGGTGAGGCCGTCGAGGCCGCGCGGCGCAGCAGCGTACGGACCCGGGCCATCAGTTCGCGGGGACTGTACGGCTTGGTCATGTAGTCGTCCGCGCCCAGGTCGAGGCCCAGCAGCAGATCGTCCTCGGCGGAACGGGCGGTGAGCATCAGCACCGGCAGACCGGCCAGCGCGGGATCGGCGCGCAGCGCCCTGCACACGTCCAGGCCGTCGACCCTCGGCATCATGACGTCCAGCACCATCAGGTCGGGCCGGCAGGCCCGGGCCTCGTCGAGCGCGGCCCGGCCGTCGTGCACGACGGCCACCCGGTGACCTTCGTTCGCCAGGTAACGGCGTATCAGTTCCGCCTGCTTGGGGTCGTCCTCGGCGACCACCACGTGTGCGCACATGGCGTCGAGTCTAGGAACGGGTTCCGGTCGCCGGCCCGCCCGTGGGCGTCGGCGGCCCGGAGACCACCGGAGGACTACGGCTTCCTGACAATCTCCTGACATCCGCGCCTTAGCGTCCCCGGGCATGTCACCGAACCCTGCCCCGCGCCGATCCCCTGCCCTGCGCCCGGCCGTTGCTCCACACCCAGCCGTTGCCCCGCGCCCGCGCCGCCTGCTGTTCCCCGCGTCCGCCGCGGCGGTGTGCCTGCTCGCACTGGCCGGGTGCGCGGGCGGCGGCCGTACGGATCCCGGCGTCGCCTCGCTCCCGGCCTCCTCGGCGGCCACCAATCCCGCGGCCGGTGCGACTCCTGGCACCTCCGCCACCTCCACGGGCGCGGGCAACGGAGCGAGCTCCGGCACCGGCAGCGACTCCTCGGCGCGACCGCAGGAGCGCCTTGACGACACGCCTGCCGAACGCGAGGCGATGATTCACGCGTGGGACGAGTGCCTGGTCGCGCATGGCGCCCACTGGAACACCGGCCGCGCCGAGGCGGTGGGCGGCGCGCCCAAGACGGTCGCCGATCCCGTCCCCAAGCAGGCGAGCGCGGCCTGCGTGAACAAGCTCCCGCAGGAACCGCCGGAGCTGAACCCGGCGCTCAACCCGCACTACCGGGACGACATGCTCGCCGAGATCTCCTGCATGCGCGCCCACGGCGTCAAGGTCCATCTCGTGCCGGACACCAGCGTGGACCCGGGCGGCCTCGGCTGGACCTACGACAGCAGCACCACCCAAGTCCCGGCGGACGAGGGCAAGATCGAGGAGCAGTGCCAGCGGCAGGCCTTCGGCGGCGGGACGGGGAAGTAGCGCCGTGACCGAGTCCGTACCCCCCCGCGACCCGCGCCCCGCGCCGTCCGGCGCCGATCCCGCAGGTGAACCCGCGCCGTCCGGCGCCGATTCCGCACCTGAGCCCGCACCGTCCGGCGTTCCCCTGCCGACGGAGCCGGCGGCCGGGCGCGCGGAGCCCGTCCAGCCGGGGGCCACCGGTCACGTCCGCCCCCGGCGGTCCCGGGCCCGGCCAGCCTCGCTGGCCGCCCTCCTTCTCGTGGCCGGCGGCCTCGCCACGGGCGCCGTCGCCCTGCACACCCACGCCCGCAAGCCCCCGAAACCCCCGTCGAGCGCCGCAAGGGTGCACGTCGCGACCGTGACGAGAACCGACCTGTCCGACAGCCGGAGCCTGCCCGGCACCCTCGGTTTCGGCCCGCGGACGCCGGTGACCGGCCACGGTACCGGTGTGGTCACGGCGCTGGCGGCGGCCGGGTCCACGGTGACCCGCGGCCACGCGCTCTACCGCGCCGACGACCAGCCGGTGGTCGTCCTCTACGGCAGCACTCCCCTCTTCCGTACGCTCAAGGCGCCGTCCGGCAAGCAGGCGCCGCTGCGGGGCCGCGACGTCACCGTCGTCGCCGACAATCTGCGGGCGCTGGGGTACGACATCGGTTACCGTCCGCCGGACACCGACGGCCGCGGCGCCACGTACACGGCGGAACTGGCCGCTGCCGTCAAACGCTGGCAGCAGCACATCGGGATGACCGCGACCGGCACGCTGGGCGTCGGGCAGGCCGTCGTGCTGCCCGGACCGGTACGGATCGGTCAGGTCCAGGCGCACCTGGGCGACCCGGTGCAGGAGACGCTGATGTCGGTCACCACGACCGGCCGCCGGATCACCGTGCCCGTCGAGGCCGGCGACGAGAGCGGCATCAGGATCGGGGCCGCGGTGACGATCACGCTGCCGGACGAGCGGTTGGTGCCCGGCACCGTGACGGCGGTCAGTACCACGGTCCAGGCCGGTGCCAACGACGCCGGTTCGGGCCAGCAGGATCCGAACTCACCGCCCACCGTGGACGTCACGGTCGCGCCAGTGCACCCGAAGGACCTCGCGGCGCTGGACGCGGCCCCGGTCACCGTCCGGTTCACCACCACGACCCGGCACGGCGTGCTGGCCGTCCCCGTTACCGCGCTGGTGGCGCTGAAGGAGGGCGGGTACGCGTTGCAGCGCACCGACGGCACACTGATCGCCGTCACCACCGGGCTGTTCGCGGCCGGCCGGGTCGAGGTGAGCGGGCCGGGCGTGACCGCGGGCCTGCGGGTGGAGACCGCGTCATGACGGGCCAGGCCGCCGGCACCGGGCCGGTGCCCTACTCCGGCAGGGGCCCCGCGGCCGGCCGGGACGTCCTGCGCCTGCGCGACGCCAGCAAGGTCCACCCGGGCGGAGTGACCGCCCTCGACCGTGTCTCCCTCACCGTCACCGCGGGTGAACTGCTCGCGGTCGTCGGCCCGTCGGGCTCGGGCAAGTCGACCCTGCTGCACCTGATGGGCACGCTCGACCTGCCGACCGAGGGCACCGTGGAGGTCGCCGGCCAGGACGTCGCGACCCTGCCCGACCGGCGGTTGTCGGTGCTGCGGGCGCGCTGGCTCGGCTTCGTGTTCCAGCAGTTCCACCTCACCGACGGGCTGAGCGCGACCGAGAACGTGGCCACCGGGCTGCTGTACGCCGGGGTCCCGCGCCGCCGGCGCCGCCCGCTGGCCGAGGAGGCGCTGGCCCGCGTCGGCATGGCGCACCGCCTCCGCCACCTTCCGCACCAGCTCTCCGGCGGCGAACGCCAGCGCGTGGCCATCGCCCGCGCCCTGGTCAACTCCCCGGCCCTGGTCCTGGCCGACGAGCCCACCGGCGCCCTGGACAGCGCCAACGGCCGGGCCGTCCTCGACCTGCTCACCCGCCTCAACGCGGAGGGCACCACCATCGCCGTCATCACCCACGACCGGGAGATCGCCGCGCTGCTGCCGCGCCGGGTCGAGCTGCGGGACGGCCGGATCGTGGCCGACACCCGTTCCGGCGCGGGCCGGGTGCCGCACCCGGTGCGGGACGGCCTGACGAAGGAGGCCGCCGGATGAGCCGGACGATGAGCCGGACGATGAGCCGGACAAGGACCACGGGCACCACCGCTCCCGGGCCGGTGCGGTTGTCCCCCGGGGACGTCCTGCTGCTGGGACTCGTCGGACTGCGGGTGCGCAGGCTGCGGGCGGCCCTGTCGGCGCTGGGAATCTCCATCGGCATCGCCACGATGATCGTCGTCACCGGGATCCCCGCCTCCAGCCAGAAGGGACTGCTGGAGCAGCTGACGGCGCTGGGCACCAACCTGCTCCAGGCCCAGCCGCAGCCGAATCAGACGCCGCCGGTGCTGCTGCCGCCGGACGCGGACGCGATGGCCCGGCGCATCGGGCCGGTGACCGAGGTGAGCGCCGTCGCCAACACCCACCGCGACGTACGGCGCAGCGACCGGTCCGACCCCAGCGACAGCGTGGGCATCAGCGTGCTCGCCGCCCGGGAGGACCTGCTGCCGGCCGTCGGCGGCCGGGTGCACACCGGCAGGTTCCTCTCACCGGCCACGGACGGGTTCCCGACAGTGGTGCTCGGCTACCAGGCAGCCTCATGGCTGGGCTTCCGGCAGCTCCCGGCGAACGGGCCGCTGCCGCAGGTCATCATCGACAAACGGCTGTTCACCGTCATCGGCATTCTCGACCCCATGCCGCTCACCCCGCAGCTGGAGCAGTCGGTCATGGTCGGCTGGTCCGCCGCGGCGCACTACCTCGCCTTCGACGGGCACCCCACGGTGGTGTACGTCAAGGCCCGCGAGGACGCGCTGGAAGACGTCCGAGCGGTGCTGCCCGCCACGCTCTACCCGCAACTGCCCGGGCTGGTGGAGGTCAGCCGGCCCTCGGACGCGCTCGCCGCCAAACGCGCCACCCAGCACACCTTCTCGTCCCTCTTCCTGGGCCTGGCCGGGGTGGCGTTGCTGGTCGGCGGCATCGGCGTGGCCAACACCATGATCATCTCCGTACTGGAGCGCCGGCGGGAGATCGGCCTGCGCCGGGCCCTGGGCGCCAACCGCGGCCAGATCAGAGGCCAGTTCCTCACCGAGGCCGTGATCCTCTCCGCGGCCGGCGGCGCGGTGGGCGCGACCGCCGGGGCCCTCGCGGTCCTCGGCTACGCCACGTTCCAGGGCTGGCCGCCGGTCGTCCCGCTCCCGTCCGTGGCCGGCGGGCTCGGCGCCGCGCTGCTCATCGGTATGGCGGCCGGGGTGTACCCGTCCGTCCGGGCGGCCCGGCTGCCCCCGACCGAGGCGCTGGCCGCGGCCTGACGCAGGTCCGGTGCAGTCCGGGCGCGTCTCCGGCGGGGACACGGGCCGTACGGTCGGCAGGGGGATCGGACCCCCTGCCGGCCCGCCCCAGGCACTCGCCGGGGGCCCCGCGCCCAGGGTGGCGTCGTTCATTGAGCGGTGTGCATCGCGAAGTTGTTGGTCACGGGTCCGGTGTGCGTGGGGTTCGGGATACTCGGGCTGGTCGCGGGCGGGTGCCTGTCGTGAAGATCATCGGTCAGCGGGCGACTTCGCGGTTCGTGAGGACCAGCAGGGCCCTGACCAGGGCGGTCGCCCCATTCGGGTCGGTGCGGAGCTTGCCGAGGACGCGCCAGTTCTTGAGGTGGGCGAAGCCGTGCTCGACCGGGGCGCGGACGGCAGCCAGCGCCGTGTTCGACAATTTCTGGCCGGTGGTCAGGGGCCGGTTGACGGGCGCGCACACGTCTGCCTGTCTACCGGGGATCGAGGAGGTCCCCAGGGCCGAGACCCAGCTCTCGCTCCAGGTCGGCGGGGGAGTGGTCGCGCAGGAAATCGGCGAACTTCGCGGTCACCACGGCCATGTGCTCCTCGGCTGTCTTCTTGCTGATGAACAGCCGATCGGCGATGCTGCGGAACGTCTCCCCACGGGCCCTGGCCGACAGAATCTCCCGCTGCCGCGTTGTCAGGCTGGGCAGAGTGCCCCGGCGCTCCGCCAACTCCGCCAGCCCCACCAGGGCCTGCGTGACGACCACGCGGCCGGCCGCCACCTCCGCCACTGCCTCGGCCAGGGCCACCAGTGGCTCCGCCTTGTGGATCACGCCCCGAGCACCTGCTGCCATACAGCCGACCAGCACCTCGCGGCGGCGCTCGTTGGTGTAGATCAACACCCGGTACCCGGCTCGCGCAACGGCTTCGACGGCGACCGCTCCTTGGCGTACGCCGGTGCGGCCGGTACCGGTCAGCACCAGATCGAGCAGGACGACGTCCGTCTCCGGCTGCGCGGCCAGTAGTTCTTCCACACTGCTGACCGTCATGTGCACGTGCAGTTCTGGAATGAGGCGGGGCAGTCCCTCCCGGATCACCGTGTCGTCATCGACGACGACAACACGGATCCCCTCCCTTCCGGGAACGCCTCGTCCCTGAGGGGCGCTCACTGGCCCTCCAACCTTCCGCGCAGCAGCACGACGGTCCCCGCGCCGACTGCGGACCGGATCTGTGATTCCACTCCGACCTCGGCCAGCGCACGGCTCACCTGTACCCGTAGCCCGAAGCCGAGCGGTCGACGGGACTGGTCGAATCCGTGTCCGTCGTCGCGGACGCTGACCTCCCAGCAGCCCAGTCCCGGCGGGGCGTCGGCGTGGACGACGACATGGCTGGCCGCGGCGTAGGTGCGCACGTTGTGCAGCACCGTCGCCAGCGCCTCCTGCAGCGCGTCGGCGACCGCCGGAGGAATCATCACGTCGGTCGCGAGGTCCACCGCGTAATCAATCGGCAGATCGCTGAAGCTTTCCCCCGCACGCCTCACCAAGGCAGCCAAGGTTCCCGGCGCTCCGGCCGTCGCACCATCCGGCTGAGCCAGGAAGCTCCGCACCCGGAGCGCCCCGGCGGCGGCCTGACGGCGCAGCGCCTCCACCAACGCGGGCTCAAGACCCGGTTCGGACAGCAGGCGCAGGATCGTGCCATGATCGTGCAGCAGCAGCCGGTGCCGGTCCCGCTCGGCCTGTCTGGCCGCGATCGCGGCATGCTCGCGTGAGAGGTCCGCGTCACGGGCCAGGCGGCGGACGAACGTGGCCGACGACCGGGCCGCCACAGCGAACACGGCGTAGCTGACCAGGTTGCTGGCCGCGATCGAGGCGTGCGCGTGCGACAACACTACGCTGGGAAATGCGTAAGCCGTGGCGACCCCGCACGTCGCGACTGCGGTCTGCCACCGGGCCGGGAAACCGATGGCCGCGCCGAACACCGCGTTCACGCTGAGCGCCCCGCCCCATGCCGTCCATGTCCCGGCCCAGTCCTCGGGATGCAGATACCAGGGCTCACACAGCAGGACCGCCATCGCCACACCCACGTCGAGCCACGCCCACCACCCTGCCGGATATCGCCGCCGACGCACCGCCACCGTGCACAGCGCCACCGTCTCCACCAGCGCGACGCCCATCAACGCCGCGTCGAGGCCCGAGTCGGACGCCCGGGCCAGCCCGTGCGGGGCCGCGGGCAGGATGTCCAGCAGCGTGCCGATCCGCAGCGACACGAACGCGATCACCACGGCCAACTCCGCGCCGGCCGCGGTCGTCGACAGAGTCCCCTCGCCCCACCACGGCCACCACGGCCACAGTCCTCTGCGCCCGGGCCCGTCGTGCGTGGTCGGCGAGGGTGCGGTAGGCGGTGGCGAGGACACGTGCACATCTTGCCCCAGGCCCGGGCCGATCGGACCCCGGACGAATCCGGGTTCAGCCAGGCACCAGTGGCTCCGACACTGGCGGCACGGCAGTTCGGGACGACGATCGGCGGCGCCGATGGTCGGGGGTGGGGGAAACCATGATCAGCGTGCGGTGGTGGCTGAGGCGGGCAGCGGTGGTACTCGTCGGCGTGGTGCTCGGGTGGGACGGTGGCGTGTGACGGCGGCGCTTCCGGCAAGGCGGTGACGCCGGCTGCGGGTGCCGACACGTCCATGGCGGCGGCCACGGGCGCGAAGTCGTCCTCCGGCTCCGGACCGAAGGCGGAGAAACACGCAGCCGTGCGATCTCATGACCCTGGGCATGGCCGGCCAAATTCTCCGGAAGACGGTGCCTGCCCCGACATGCGTGGCCCGACGATGTGCGAGTACTCCATGTCCGGTGCCGATTTTGGCAACAGCGTCGCCCTGGCCGTCGAAATGTGGCCGCGGGTGACTGCGGACGCGGGGCAATACCCCGTGCGATCGCTGTCGCCGATTCCTCTCCGACTACTTCGTCGGCATCCGGGTAATCGTCGGCGCGGGGGAACACACCCGGACCGTCCACGTGACCGACCTGTTCCCCGAGCGCTGCGTTCGGGCCGACCACCAACCCGACGCCGGACAGGCCGCAGTGACGCGCGGTCCTGGCCCCACCCACTCCGGCCCGTTCGAGGCTCAGCCCGTCTGCGCGGCTCCCCACTTCCGCGACGACGCGCCGGCTTCACCGCGCCGCTGACGTGACCCGCGAGGCCGGTGCGGCGCGTGGTTCTACCTCTGGATGTGTGTCTTGGCGTCACTGAGCCAGGCCGGGTCGATCGGGACCAGCTCGATGCCGTCCGGCAGCCGCGTAGTGCCCGAGGTGATGGTGACCTTCTGCACGTTGCCGGTCTCCAGCAGGCGCAGCGGAGCCTTGGCGATCTTGTCGTAGTCCCCGGCGGGGTGCTTCGGGTTGACCACGTCGCCGTACGCGACGACGACCGGCAGGGAGCCCCAGATCGTGCCGGTCCAGTGGGGCTTGGTGAGGGTGCCCGAGTCCAAGCCGTCGCACTCGGTCTTGTCGGAGTACTCAAACCCCATCGCCGCGCCGTACGACAGCCCCGGCGCCACGAAGTCCCACATCATGCCGCCGTCACCGAAGTCCGGCGTGTCGTTGACGACCGACAGCCGTCCGATGGCGTAGACGCTGCTCTGTGTCGGGATGGTGACGGTGGTGGACCCGCTGATGCCGGAGGCGTCCAGGCAGGGTATGTCGCCCTTGCCGCCGACCGCCGCCCAGGCCGCTTTGAGCACGTCCAGGTCGCGGCCCGGTATCGCCGGGTAGAGCGTCAGGTGCATCGTCTGCTTGTAGCCGTCGCTGGTGGTCTGCGTGGCGTCGTAGAACTTCGGTGAGGGCGGCAGCGCCGACCAGGCAGGCGTGGTCGGACTCGCCGGTGTGGCGGTGGCGGTGGCGCCCGCCGTCTGCGCGGCGTCCGGGGCGGCCGTGGACGCGGACGCCCGCGTGGTCGAACTCGCGTCCGCTGGACCGCCCGAACCACCGCACGCGCTCAACGCGGCAGCGGCGGTCGCGACCAGCGCCGCCACCAGAGCCGCTCGTTTCATTCCATGCTCGCTTTCCTCGGGTGCCGGACAGCAGGTGCCGGAGGCGGGTGCGTGGTGCCGGATGCCCGTGCCGTGCGGCGGCGCACCGGCCCGGGCGGTGCCGGACGGCCGGTTGGGGTGGCCGGCTCAGCAGGTGACGTACACGGTAGTGAACCGGATGTCCGGGTCGTAGGCCAGTGCCAGGTCGCAGTACGCGTCGAGGTAGGCCTGGAGCTCCTGCGCGTAGGGCAGAACGTCGCGTATCCGGCTCATCGCGGTGACGGTGAGCACCGTGTCGTTCCAGGAGCCCGCGACCATCCCCCACTGCACCTCCCAGAAGTGGGCGGGGTCGGGGATCACCGCACCCGAGACGGCGTCCGACTCCTCGGTGTGGCAGCCGAAACGCACCCGCGGCAGCATGCTGCGGCCCTGGTCCAAGGTGAGCTGGGACGGCCGGCGCGAACCCCACATCGTGTTCCGGCCGGTGACCGAGCCGTAGCCGCACCGGAACGCGGCCACGGAGTCCATGGCACGCTTCCCGCAGTCCGCGCCCTGGAAGCCGCGTTCGCTGCGCAGCCGCACGCACACCGGGAACTCGCCGCCGGGGGCCAGCCGCCAGGCGGGCGCCGGCACCTGCTCCGACCACACCGCCTGCCATCCCGCGTTCGTCCCCACGGCGCCGACCACCGCGTCACGGAACCGGGCCAGGTCCTGCGCGCCCGCCGAAAGGGTCCGCGACACACTCAGCCAGTTCAGGGCCGTGGCCAGCCGCCGCTTCCAGCGGACCTGGGCCGGCACATCACTGGCTACCGCCGGGGCGTCCAGCAGACAGCCCTCGGGACCGTTCGGACGCACCCGCAGCACGCCGCCCGCCGGATCCCCGTCCGGGGCCAGATACACCAGTTCCACCCCCGGCTCGGCGTCCTGCCCGGTACGGAAGCGGAAGAACCCCGCGCGCTCGACGATCAGCGCGGACGGCACCGCGACTGGCCAGGATCCCGCAGCCGACTCGTCCGGCGGGGCGAAGAAGTCGCCGCCCACGGGCGAGTTCGAGTACTCCAGCGGCACCGGTGCGATCTGCCCGCCCGGGTCCGGCCGGCCCTCGCGTACGCGCAGCCCAGGTCCGCGCAGCAAGGTCTCCGCCAGCACACCCCGGATCCGGTCCAGCGCCTCCGCGTTCACCATCGAGCCGTCCCGGGTCGCGTAGACCGGAACGTCCGCGACGCACTCGGCTGGCGACTGCGCCCGGGTGAAGCGCAGCGACCAGTCCTGCTTCCACTCACCGAGCCCCCGCACACCGCCCAGGTCCAGCGTGGCGGCACCGGATGGACCGTGGTCGAACCGCAGCACCGAGGGCTGCTCGCGCAGCCATCTGGCAAGGGAGTTGTGCCGCCCGTCCGGCATCACACTCGTGTTGTACGAGACCGGCGCGGTCAGCACCGTGCTGATCCCGGCCCACGCGGGCAGTCGGTCCTCCGGCACGAACGGCGTGGCGGCACGCGCCTGCTCCAGCCACGGTCCGATTGGCAACGACTGCGGCGCGGCCTTGCGTGCGGCGGCGCGAGTGGCGAGAAATCCCATGTGCGGCTCCTTGAAGTCCTGGCGAGAACGCGACGCCGGCTCCCATAGCCCCCTTTGCCCGCCGCACTGCTCCCCAAGACTGCCGACAACCGGCCCCACGGGGAACCCGGATTTGTCCGGGGTTCGTCCCGTCCGGCGTGACTGGCGTGCTCTCGGGGGCAGTTGAGTTTGATGTGAAGAAAACGTTTGCGAGGACGCACCATGACGCGGTGGCCGAGGGGCCACGACAGCGCAGACACCTGACACGAGGCCTGAGAAGGGGCGTCCTCGAAGACGTCGCGCGTGTACTCAGGCTCACCGAAGACGAATGGACGAATGGACGAATGGACGAATGGACGAATGGCGGACAGTGTGGCATTTCGTCTTCGCCGCCGACCCGCCGCACCCGCTCTCGGCGGTGTCGGGACCGGCCGTGCCGGGCGCGTGGCAGACCGGGCTGGACGGCATCGGTTCGATCGCCGGGATTCCGGACGGCGTCCCGGGAAGCCGTCTGACCATCGCTCAATTACTCGGCTCTTCCCGATCCCCGGCGTAGCCCCGACCGTCGGGGTGGCACTGTTCAGCTCCGAGCTTCCTACGGAGAAAGAGCTATTTCGTCGCCACCACGTACACGCTGCCCCACTCCCGCTTCGGGTTCGCGATCCGAGGGTCGAAGGGCCAGGGCTCCACTTTCCTGAACCCGGCTTCCGTGAACAGCTGGACCAGCTTCTCGAAGTCGTAGGCCCAGTAGTGGGGGTTGTACGTGGGGTCGTCGTCCTGGTCGCGGAAGACGTAGTTGATCAGGTCCAGGAACGTGTCGATGTCCTCGCGGCAGTTCCGGTTCGCGTACCAGCGCTCGATCATCTCGGTCGCCTCCGCCGGAGGGGCCGGGTACTGCTTGAGGACGTGCGCGGCGTCCGGCACTCCGGTCACCACCTGACCGCCGGGCGCGAGGACGCGGTGGGTCTCGCGGGCGTACTTCTTGGCCGAGCGGGGGTAGTCGACGTGCTCCAGGAAGTGTTCGGAGAACAGGAACCGTACGGTGGCGTCGTGCAGCGGGATGCCTTCCCGTACGTCCCATAAAAGGTCGGCCGGCGGGACGGCGTCGATGTCGAAGAAGCCGTCGATACGGTGTGCCCCGCCGCCGATCTGCACCTTCGCCGGCTTCTCGTCGATCCGGCCGTCGGGCCAGGCTTTCTGGCCGGCCCGGTGGTGGCGGGCGAGTTCGAGTTCCTTCGCGACTGCCCGCAGCGTGCGGGCGAGGCCGTGCGTGGTCGCCGGGTCCGTGAGAAGGGCGGCGGTCTGCGCGCCGAAGTGGTGCAGGTCGGCACGTGCGGTGTCGCGATCGATGGTCATGGTTCGCGTCTCCTCGGGGTTCGAAAGCTCAGGTGGTCCAGGGGGCCGGAAAGGCTCGTCGGCGCGTCTGTCCGTCGCTCACACCGAGGCGGGCTCCGCCGGCTCCGCCCACTTGTTGTTGCGCATGAGGGTGTGCTTGATGTCCACCAGCCGGGGCGCGATGGTCAGTGCCAGCTCTTCGGCCGGGTGCAGGTGACCGGCTTCGTCGCGTTCGGCCCGCCAGACGCGGTACTGCAGGTCGGGGTACGCGGGGTTGATGCCGACCTCGCCTTTCGGGAAGGTGCCGTTGAAGGGGACCACGATGTCCATGTGGTTCCAGTAGTTCCATGCCTGCAAGGCTTTGTGCTGGTCGTAGTAGAAGTAGAAGTCGGGGTAGCGGCCGAAGGTGCGCAGTTCGCGGTGGATCAGGTGGCCGAGCAGCGGACCGAGCTGGTGCGTGAGGCTGTCGAATTCCCAGCGCCTGTGGTGCCAGGCTTCCGGGACCTGGCCAGGCGTGAAGAGGCGGGCGGCGGCCAGGTAGCTGATCCGCTCGCTCAGGTAGCTGCGGGCGTGTGAGGCATCGACGCTGGGGTCGATGCGGGCCAGGAGCGCGTCCAGGTCTCCCGGGGAGGGCCGGAATTTCGCGAGGTCGAACTTGCCGGCCATGTGGGGGAAGGACGCGAACAGCATGTCCTTGTACAGCCAGTTGTTGAATTCGCCGGCTTCGGCCCGCTGCATGGTCTGCGGGCTCGTCGAGTGCAGCATGAGGTACTCCGCCAGTGCCTCGAAGTACAGGTAGCCGAGGATGGGCAGGCGGGGGATGGCCTCGTCCAGCACGCGCAGGAAGGACTCGGGCCGCACCCGTGCGCCCTCGTAGGTGATCGCGGCGGCCAGCGCGAGGAAGGTCGTGGAGTTCTTCGTGCGGCTGAGAACGGTCTCGCGCAGTCGGTGCCGCTCGGCCTTGGACAGCAGGTACTCAAGTCGGCTGTAGATCCGCAGGTGGATGGAGCCCAGACGCAGGTAGTCGATGCCGGCCAGGCCGCGGTACGCCTGGGCCGGCAGCGTGATCTCGAAGATCAGCGGCGTGGGCCTGCGGCCGGGTGCGCCCGTCTTCGCGACGAAGGCCGGCGCTTCCTTGTCGAGGACGTAGGCCCCGAGGTTGTGCATGCGGAAGCCGCTGCCCGCGGGGGTGAGCGGGGCGCAGTAGATGCTGCCGACCAGGCAGCCGCCGGAGGGGTGGAGGACGCCGTGTTCACTGATCTCTTCGAGCGCGTGGGTGACGTGCAGCAGGTGCAGCGTGCGCTCGTTGGTGAGGGTGCGGAAGAGGGCGTTGCCGCGCAGGAGGTGCCCGTTGGGCGTGTGCTGGACCAGGCGGCTTTCCCATGCCGCCGTCCGGGCGGCGAGTGGGTCGATGGAGTGCCGGGCCGGACCGGGTATGAGGGCCGTGTCGAAGAAGACGTGGGCGTCGGCCCACTCCTGGTAGGTGTCGAGGAAGTCCATCAGGAGATCAGTTCCCCCTGGCGTAACGCCTCGAAGACGGCGCCGGCGCTGCCCAGTCCTGCCAGGTGTGCGGTCTCGGATCGCACGACGAGGTCGAAGGCTGTGGCGCGAAAACGGTCGAAGGCGTCGCTGCGGACCTGGTGGGCGTCCGGCCACCAGCCAAGCTTCGGCTGGCGGTACCGGTCGAGTGCGTCGGCGGCTTTGAGGAGGTCACAGACCCAGCCGGTCCTGGCGTAGTCGGCTTCGTCGTCGGGGCTGAAGTCGGGGTACGGCACGTCGTGGAGCCGGACCGCGGTCGCGGCTCGATCGATGCGCAGGGGCGTGGCCGTGAGACCGAAGTGCCCCCAGACCGCGTCCGCGTTCCGCGTGAGCCAGAGCGCGGCGCGATTGCCGTGTCCCCGGTCGTCCCGGTCGTGGAGGCGGCGGCAGTCGTGGAGGGCCGCGGCGAGTACGAGGTCGGCGGTCTCCTCGTCGCGCAGTCCGGCGTCCTCGGCCAGCAGTGCGGACAGCGCCGCCGTACGCATCGCGTGCCGTACGCCGTGCAGGGAGTCGGTGACCTGGGCCTCGGCCCACCAGTCCGTCGGGGTTGCGGATCGTTGGAGTAGCCGCTGGGACGCGCGGCTGAGGCCGGCCGTCGAGTGGCGCGGGAAGTCCGGTCGGTTAGCCTCGATCCATCGCACGGTGGCGTGATCGGTGTATTGGTGGCGCGGTAGCTGCTTGCGTGCGGCCAGCTCGACCAGGCTCTCGGTCGGCGGGGTCGTGCTCATCTCGGCCAATCCCCCCTTGGGTCTGCGGCGATCGGAAAGTCAGCGGACGGTGGTGGGTTGCTCCGCGCCGGCCTTGCGGGCGCGTTCGGCTGCCTCGAAGGCGGCGGTGAAGTCGGCGAGCTCCTGTTCGCTCATCAAGGTCACGTCCAGTTCCCGGGCGACCGCGCGAATACGAGCCTCGGCTTCGTCCAGGGCGGCCTGGCCGGACGTGTCGGCGAGCAGGACCTCGAACTCGGCGTGGTGCCCCCACGCCTCGCTCCACTTCACCGCGATCTCGACGCCGCGGAAGCGGAAGTTGCGGCGCTGGTTGAAGGCCTCGTGCATCTCACCTTCGAAGCCGAGGTGGTTGAAGATGCGGACGGCCGCGTCGACGTCCTCGCGGGCGATGGGGATCTCGGTCTCGGGGAAAGCGGCCCCCTGACCGATTTTGCCCGCCTTGAGCGTGATCTTGGCCGATCCGGCTGCGATGTTGTCAGTGACCTTCAGCAGCTTGTCGGGCAGTACGTAGAAGTAGATGCGTTTGTCGTCGCGGCCGAGGTCCTCGCCCTCGCGTTCGAGGCGGGTGATCAGCCGGTCGTGGGCGAGCTCGTCGAAGCGCGCTCGCATCTCGATCTCGATGGCCAACAGTTCAGCCCTTCCAGGCATGGCTCTGCCGGCCGAGGCACATGACGCTGGGGTGCCTCGGTTGCTCAGAACGGGTGTCGGGTGGTGTTCATGCTCGGCGGTGCGGTCGCGGGCTGGGCCGGCCGCACCGCCGGCACCATCGTCCGTACCGGACGCGGAGGGTCAGGCGAGCCGGCCGAAGCGGTCCCGGACGACGCCCTCATGCAGGTAGTTCGGAAGCAGGACCCCGCCGACGGAAACCCGCCTGGTGGCCACCTGCTCCTCGGTGTCGCTCGGGAAGCCCTCCAGGAGGCGAAGGCATTGCTCGACCCACTCACGGGATTGCCGCCAGTCGCCGGCGTCCCGGTTGCGTACCGCGAGGGCGTAGGCCGTCTCAGCCGCGGCCCAGCGGTCCGCGGCTAATTCCCGCTGGAAGTCGGCCTCCAGTTCGCCCACCGAAGGGGCGCGGGTCTCATCGGTCATGACGTCCTCTCTCGTGCTGTGGTGCTCCTGTGCTGCTCAACGCACCGAGGTCTCATCGGTGACGTCGGACCGCTCAGTAGGTGAAGATCTCCGCCAGCGTGCGGTAGTCGTGGAGCTCGTCCTTGTCGAACCAGAGCTCGACCTCCTGAGCCGCCTCCTCCCGGTTCCCGGAGGCGTGCACCAGGTTGGCCACGGCCTTGCCCGAGGCGACGCTCGCGCCCTTGCTGTAGTGCGAAAGGTCCCCTCGTACCGTGCCGGCCGGTGCCTCGTTGGGGTACGTGCTCCCCACGATCTTGCGCACCGTCGCCACCGCGTCGAAGCCCTCCAGCACCAGAGCGATGACCGGGCCCTGCTGCATGAACGCGGCCGTGAGGTCGTAGACCTCGGTGCCGAGGCGTTCCTCCAGGTCGAAGTAGTGGCGCCGGGTGAAGTCGGCGTCCATCCGCTTCATCTTGATGCCGACGATCTTCAGCGCCGCGTCCTCGAAGCGAGCGATGATCTTGCCGGCGAAGCCGCGGACGACCGCGTCGGGCTTGAGGAGCACCAGGGTGCGCTCCGCCGTCTGTTCCTGCTCCTGGGCCATCGATTCCCTTTCAGCTTTCCGCCAAGCAATATGACGACCATTCAGCGCGTCATTTCGCCCGAGATTACCTGCGCCCAGGCCGAGCGCTGCCGCCCGACTGCCGTCAGGAACCGGACCGGCGAACCAGCGGTGTCAGGCAGTCCCCGTCTCCGTCGGCGTCCCGCGACGGGATGCGTGCCTCGCATGCTCTTGCGATGGCGGTGGCGTCGTCTTCCCGGCAGTCGGAATCTTCTTCGAGAACTTCGACAGGACGTCAGGAGGTCTTCGACGGGACATAGTCGCTTCCGAGGGGTTGAGTCGTTGACGGGGAGAGGACTGCCTGCCTGCAAGTCAACCGTCCGATTGCGGCCGGCACCATGCATGGGCGGTGCAATGGCTGTGCAGCGCCTGTGCAGCAGTCGCTTCCGGCATGGACCATGGGGAGGGGGGAGGTACACATGGACGTGGTCAAGGTCTGGAACGGCCGCAACGCCTGCGCCCTCCAGGCGGCTCTGCGCATGACCAACGAAGCCTTCGCCGGCCACTTGGGCATAGCCTTACGCACGGTTGCCGCCTGGCATGCCGACCCAACGGTGATCCCACGGGCGGAAATGCAGCAACTGCTCGACGAGGCGTACGAGCGAGCGGTTCCGGCCGTACGCGCGAGATTCGCACTGTTGTCCCGGGGCCAAGACGACCACGGTGCCGGCCTGCCACCCGGAGCGCGAGAGCCGCAGCCGCTCCGCGTCGCCATCGCCGTCGTCGTGCGGCAAGGGGATGTCCTTCTGGTGTGCCGCCGCGACAACGACGCCTCCGGACTCACCTGGCAATTCCCGGCCGGTGTGATCAAACCAGGAATGCGACCGGAGACAGCCACCGTACGGGAGACCCTCGCCGAGACCGGCGTGCACTGCGCCATCAGGCGGTTTCTCGGCAGCCGCCTCCACCCCCTCACGGGCGTGCAGTGCGAATACTTCCTCTGCGACTACCTGGCCGGCGAAGCGGCCAATACCGACATCGTCGAAAACGTCGACGTTGCGTGGGCACGCCGGGACGCGGTGACCCGCTTCATCCCCGCCGACACGATCTTCCCACCGATCCTCGCCGCTCTGGAGGAACAGACATGACGGACCAGCCCCCCGAGGAGCGCCCTGGTATCTCGGCCGCAATCATCACCCACGAAGGCCGCGTCCTCATGGTCCGCCGACGTGTGCAGGAAGGCCAGCTGTCCTGGCAGTTCCCCGCGGGAGAGATCGAGGCCGGCGAGTCCCCGGAACAGGCCGCCGTACGTGAGGCACACGAAGAGACCGGCCTGACCGTCGCCCCGGTGAAGTTCCTCGGCGCACGAGTCCACCCGAAGACGCACCGCACGATGTCGTACACCGCCTGCAGCGTCGTGGCCGGAACCGCCCGCGTGGCAGACGAAGAGGAACTCGCCGAACTGGCCTGGTGCACCCGCGCCGAGATCCCGCGGTACGTCCCTTACGGCCTCTTCGAGGCGGTGCAGGCTTATCTGGACGAGGCGCTGGCGAGTTACTGACCTTCAAAGGGTGGTGTCGGGAGGGCTGACGGTTCATGATCCCTGCGTCCGTTCGGTGCAGCGCCGACGCAAAGCCTGGTCGCGGGGCGGGATCTCCGGGTACCCCGTGGCGCCGAAGTCCTCAGCCGCGGTGCAACAGCCAACCCGTGACCGTTTTCCCCCACTGGTCGATGAACGACAGGTCTCCATGGAAGGCGGACCCGCAGGCATAGGCCGTCACGCCGGTAAAGAGGAAGACGGTGATTCCGGCCTTGAAGGGCTCCTCCGCCTGGAAGAGATCGTCAAGGACGTAAATCCAGGCGGCCAATCCTCCCAGGTCGAGAGCGATCGCCACGAGGGTCGGCCAGACACGCACCCCGGGTGAATCACCGGACACCAGGGCCGCGTGCCCGGTCCCCAACAACAGCGGGAGAAGCACCGGAGTGAGGACGACGCCCACGCCCACCAGGCCCGCCACAGCGGCCAACGTCATGACGGCAACGGTGGCGAAGAAGCCGGCCTCCTCGTAATCGCCGCTGTCGTGATCGCCGCTGTCGTGATCGCCGGGGGCGCCTGCGGAGCCGGCCTGCCTCTCCACGGAAATGACATGCCGGAGCAGGGACGCGCCCGTAGTATTCCGGGGCGATCCCGCCGGTTTGAGACGCTTTCCGTTGCCGGCCACTCGATAGGGGGCCTCCGCCACTGCCAGGAGGTCACGAAGTTCCGACCTGGGGTTGGAGTGCGAGGAGAAGGAGTTCGGCCCCACCCGCAGAACGTAGTCGGTTGCTTCCCAGAGCTGCCGGTCGCTCATCTTGCCGAAATCGACATAACCGTCCCAGCCTTTGTAAGCCGTGAAGCGCACCTTCGCAGCTACCTGGGTACGGAGAGTTCCCTGAGTGCTGTGGCTCAGCCACCCCGCCAGCGCCGGGCGCAGATGCGCCGGCACTCGCTCGTCGAAGACCAGCGGACGGGGCTGCCTCCGCTTGGGCCCCTCCGCGCCGACGCCGCCGTTCGTCCCGCCTTCCCCGTGCCTGTCCACCCTGGTCGGGGGCGGGGGCACCTCCTTCCGCGTACCACGCCTCCCTGCGGCCCCGCCGTCCGGAGCCTGGGCCGTGGCCGCGGAAGCGATCTGCAGCAGTTCGTCAGCGCGATGCAGCGCCTCTTCGACGCTCGGCCTGTCAGCCAGGTCGGGCTGCAGAAGATCGGTGATCAGAGGTGCGAGCGGCCCGGCACGCCGCATGGACAACGGACGCTCGTAGAGGATGGCATGCAGGATGGCCGGGTGGTTCTTCCCCGAGAACGGAGAACGCCCCTCCAGCGCGAAGTAGAGGGTGGCACCAAGACTGAACAGATCGGAGCCGGGACCGAGGGGCTTGTCCGTGAGCCGTTCCGGGTCGAGGTATTCGGGTGTGCCGATGACCAGCCCGGTGTCCGTGAGCCGCTGATCCTTCGTGTGGAGGGCGATCCCGAAGTCCACCAGGACGGCGTGATCGCCTTGGCGGCCTTTCTTGATCAGCACGTTGTCCGGCTTGATGTCGCGGTGGAGGACGTCCTGCTGATGGATGGCGCGCAAGGCATCGAGAAGTTGGCAGGCGATGGCCACCGTCCTGGCGACGCTCAATGGCCCCTGCCGCCGGACGAGTCCCCTGAGCGACGACCCCGGAACGAGGTCCATGACCAGCCAGGGGAGACCGTCCTCCTCGATCAGGTCGCGTACTCCGACGACATGGGGGTGGGGTTCCAGCCGGGCGACCGTGCGCCCTTCGCGCCGGGCTCGTTCCACTCGTTGCCGGCGTTCACCCTCCTCGACCGTCCCGGACATGGCGAGCTGCTTGATCGCGACGTCGATGTCGAGCTGTTCGTGGTGCGCTCGCCACACCGCCCCCATGCCACCGGACCCGAGGGATTCCACAAGCCGGTAACGGCCGCCGATGAGGTCCCCCGCCCTGTACGTCCTCTCCAAGGACCAGCCACCCCCTGCCGCGCTCCCCTCACCAACGGTGGCGTGTCGGCCTTGCCGGCGCAAGTACGTTGCGCCTGACTCCCTTCCTGCTCAATGCAGTTGAGCGCACTCACCACCTGTATGCGGCTCCGCCCGCGTGTCCGTCCGGCCCGATCACGTGATGCCGGGGGTGGCCGGGGGGCGGGCGGCGGCTTCCTGACCCGTACGGGCTCACGGGCTCATGGCGGGAGAGCATGGCCGTCAAGCGGGCCGCCGGCCGGGGCGGCGCGGCCGGCCGCCTGTTTCGCCGGGTCCGGGAGCGCCTGCTCCACCCAGATGGTCTTTCCGGTGTCGCAGTAGCGGGTTCCCCAGCGGCGGGCCAGCCGGCCGACGATGAACAGGCCGCGGCCGCCCTCGTCCAGGAGGCGCGGCAGGCGCATGTGCGGGGCGGTGCCGCTGCCGTCGGAGACCTCGCAGACGAGCGTGTCGGTCCTGATCAGCCGCAGCACGATGGGCGGGGAGGCGTGGCGGACGGCGTTGGTCACGAGTTCGGTGACCACCAGCTCGGTGGCGAAGACCTCGTCGAACAGTCCCCAGGCCCGCATCTGCCGGCTCGCCGCCGCCCGTGCTTCGCCGGGCGACCTCTCGTCGGCGGGGAACTCCCACGCGGCCACGTGATCCGCCTGGACCGCGCGCACGCGGACAAGGAGCACGGTGACGTCGTCGTCGCTGCCGGAGGGAGCGAGGCTGTAGACGTCGTCGCAGATCTCCGCCAGCGGCCGTTCGGCGGGCCCGAGCGCCGCCGCCACGCCCGCGAGGGCCGCGTCGGTCGTACGGTGGCGCAGGTCGAGCAGCCCGTCGGTGAACAGGGCGAGCACGGTGCCCTCGGCGAGGTCCAGTGTGGTCGTGGTGAACGGGGTGCCGCCGATGCCGAGCGGCGGATGCTCCGCGAGCCGCGGGTACTCGGCCACGGCGCCGGGCCTGAGCACGGCGGGCGGGGGATGGCCGGCGCTGGCGAGCGTGCACGTGCCGAGGACCGGGTCGTACACCGCGAAGAGAAAGGTCGCGCCCAGGTCGCGGGTCTCGTCCTCCTCGGCGAGCTGCGCGGCCATGTCGTCCAGCCTGGACATCAGTTCGTCGGGCGGCAGGTCGAGATCGGCCAGCGTGCGCACCGCCGTGCGCAGCCGCCCCATGGTGGCCGCGGCATGGACACCGTGTCCGACGACATCGCCCATGACCAGCGCGACCCGCGCACCGGACAGCCGGATCACGTCGCACCAGTCGCCGCCGACGCCCGCCTCGCTGTCGGTGGGCGCGTACCGGTGGCACACCTCCACGGCGTGGTTCCCGTTCAGCGAGCCGGGCATCAGGCCCTGCTGGAGCCCGAGGGCGACGTCCTGTGCCTTGTTCAGCCGCCGTTCCCTCGCTCTGGCCTGGCTGAACAGCACGGCCGTCGCCGAGGCCGCGGTGAGGAAGGCCAGCTTGACCAGCGTCACGTCGACGTCGTCGTCGTGCCGGGACAGGCCCACGCCGGCGTACAGGGCCACCGTCAGCGCGCCGATCAGCGCCGTGAGGTACACACCGTGCACCGCCGCGGCCAGGAACGGCACGATCGAGAGCAGCAACCCGTAATGATCCCCGGGCGGAGTCACCACCAGCAGCGCCCCGGCCGCCACCAGCACCACGAACGGCAGCAGGCGGACCGTGGTGAGGAGCATGCCGGTGTCGGCCCGGGAAGCGGTCGACGCGGTACCCACCGCTACCGCCGCCCTCGGCAGCGGAACGGGACACGGAGCGGGGCGGGACGTCGCCCGCCCGACAGCGGACACGCGACCCCGATGGGTGAAATGTCCATATCCGCCAGCCTACGCGAAGAAGGCGCCCCCCGGAGGCGTGGCACCGGCCGGCCGACCCCCTGCCTCATGTATACCCCCGCGGGTATTTGCGCCTACGGTCCGGCTCCGTCTACGGTTGCCTCCATGGATACCCCCAGGGGTATTGACGCGCACCGCCCGTGATCCACCGCAGGAGGCTTGCTGCATGACGTCCTCGCCCTCACCCGGAGTCGACTCGTCGGGTCTGCGACCCCTTCCTTCCGGTCCCTCCGGCTCCCCCGGGCCGTTCGGCCGGCTGGGTGTCTGGTCGGCGACCCACGCCAGGACCGTCTTCCTGCTGTGGGTGGTCGTGGTGGCCGTCCTCGGCGCCTTCGCGCCGAAGGTGGAGACGGCGCTGTCGGGTGCGGGATGGCAGGCGAGCGGATCCCAGTCGGTGGCGGTGCGGCAGATCGCCCAGCAGCACTTCGGGGGCAATGCCTCGTCCGCCGTCCAGGTCGTGGTGCACGCCGACCGGCCGGTGAGCGACCCCGCCGTGCGGCAGGTGATCGACCAGGCCGAGGGGATCGTACGAGCCGACTCCCGGATCGCGGCCGTCGTACCGCCGCGGCCGGGCGCGACGATCAGCCCCGACGGGCACACCGCCGTCGTCCTGGCGGGCGCCAAGGCCGACCCGAACGGGATGGTGCGCGCGGCCGACGACCTCAAGGGGCCGCTGGCCGCGCTGTCGGGGCACGGCGTGACCGTGACCGCCACGGGCGCGTCCGTGCTGTGGAGCGACTTCAACACCGCCAACCACAACGCGATGATGCACTCGGAGATCCTGTCCTGGCCGGTGACCCTGGTCATCCTGGTCCTGGCCTTCGGTTCCCTGGTCGCCGCCGGGCTGCCACTGCTGCTGACCATGGCGGGACTGGGCGCCTCGGCCGGCTCCCTCGTACTCCTGACACATCTGACGCCGGTGTCGATCTGGGCGATGAACTTCGCGATGATGTTCGCCCTCGCCCTGGGCATCGACTACGCCCTGTTCATGGTCATGCGGTTCCGCGGCGCCCGGGTGGGACGCTCCCGGGGCACCGTCGAGGCGGTTGCCGAGACCATGGACACCGCGGGCAAGGCCGTCGCACTGTCCGGCGCCACCGTCCTGGTCAGCCTGTCGGCCGTGATGCTCGTGCCCTCCCCCGCCTTCCGCTCCATGGCCGGCGGCATCATGCTCGCGGTCGCCTTCGTCCTGGCCGCCACGTTGACGCTGCTGCCCGCCGTACTGGCGAAACTCGGACACCGCGTCGACGCGGTCGCGCTGCCCTGGGTCAAGGCCGGCGAGCACCGCTCCCGGCGGTTCGCGGCCTGGGGTGAGCGCCTGTGGCGCCGGCCCGTGGCCTACGGCGCCGCGTCCCTGGTCGTGCTGCTGGCACTGGCCGCCCCGGTGATCGGCCTGCGTACCGCGATGCCGTCCATCGACGTCCTGCCCCACGACGCCTCGGCCCGGACCGGCTACACCGCCGTGCAGCAGGCGTTCGGCCCGGGCGCCCCGGGCGCCCTGCAGATCGCCGTACCGTCCGCCTCGGCCGGCCGGGCCGCGGCGACGGCCGAGCACACGCCGGGCATCGCCGCCGTCATGCCGCCGCAGGCCGCGACGGACCACTCGGGGTGGTCGATGATCCAGGCGGTCCCGAAGGTCGACCCGTCCGACCCCGCACTGTCCCGGACCGTGGACAGCCTGCGGGCCGATCTGCCCCACGGCAGCCTGGTCGGCGGCGCCTCGGTGGAGAACCTCGACCTGCAGCACCTGCTGACCGGCAAAACGCCCCTCGTCATCGCGGTGGTACTGGGCCTGGGCTTCCTGCTGCTGCTCGTCGCCCTGCAGGCGCCGCTGATCGCCGCACTCGGCGCCGCGGCGAGCCTGCTGTCCACCGGCGCCGCCTTCGGGGTGGCCCGCCTGATCTTCCAGGACGGACACGGCGCGGGTCTGCTCGGCTTCACCTCGCAGGGCTTCCTGGACGGCTGGGCACCGGTGTTCTTCTTCGCCATGATCTTCGCCATCGCCATGGACTACACCGTCTTCCTGCTCGCGTCCGCCAAGGAACACTACGAACGCAGCAAGGACGTCAAGGACGCCATGGTCGGCGCCATGGCCCATTCCGGCCGGGTGATCTTCGCCGCCGCCGCCGTCATGGTCGCCGTCTTCTTCACCTTCGCCCTGTCCGGACCGCTTCCGCCCAAGGAGATGGGCATCGTGCTCGGCGTGGCGGTCCTGCTGGACGCGGTCCTCGTACGGCTGGTGCTGCTGCCGGTTCTGCTGCGGCTGACCGGCCACGCCGCTTGGTGGAGCCCGTCGTGGCTGCGACGGGTGCTGCCGTCCGTGCGCTTCTCGCACGGGTGAACCACCCGGGGGCGGTGCCGCCGCCGGGACCTGGACCGGGACCGTCGGCGCCGCCCCGTCCTATACCCCCTGGGGTACCATCGGGAACACGTGAACGTATACGTCGGACAGGAGGCGCGGCCATGGGAATGGCAGTGGACGAGGATGCCGCGCAGTCGGTACTCAACCGCCTGCGCCGGGCACAGGGCCAGTTGTCCGGGGTCATCGCCATGATCGAGGCCGGCCGCGACTGCAAGGACGTCGTCACCCAGCTCGCCGCCGTCTCCCGCGCCCTCGACCGCGCCGGATTCAAGATCGTCGCAAGCGGCATGCGCCAGTGCATGGCCGCGGCTGACGACACGGCGCCTCCCATGACCGAGGCGGAACTGGAGAAGCTCTTCCTCGCCCTCGCCTGACCGCGGGTGCGGCTGCGGCTGACCACGGCCGCGGCCACCCGGCGCCGAACGCCGGTCGCCGGCCGCGGTTCGGCAGGTATCGGCAGGTATCGGCCGGTCTCCACCGGCCCCGGCCGTCACGTGCGGGGTGAAGGTCCCACGCCGGCCGGGATCGGGACCGCATGCGTCGCGCGGGACCTGCGGGGCGGCCTCGCGGGTGCCTGCCGCGCACGGTCGGGCGCGGCAGCCGGCGCCGCGGCAGCCGGCGCCGCGGCAGCCGGCGCCGCGGCGGCGGGCGGGACACCGACCGCAGGCCGCCCGACCGGAGCCGGAGCCGGGGCCTGGGCGGACACGCCGGCGGTCGACCAGAAGCTGCTGTTCATCGGGGTCTCCTGGCGGTGGGGGGAGGGACGCCAAGTGCGCTGATGTGCGACTCTGTCGTAGTTAGCGCTAACAACACAAGAGCCGTGCAACCCGCTTCCCCTGAGGGAAGATGGGATGTCTGACTGCCAACGGCGGCAGCGTGCCTCACGGGCCACGCTCTGTCAACCCTTGCCGCACGCGGCGCAGTTGCGCACCCCGCCCGCCGCCGCGGCAGTCGGCCGAGGGTCCCCCGCGCACTCCTCCCGCGCCCCTGCCGTCCCCCTTCTCGTATCCCTTCCCGCCGCCGGGCCGCGGTACCCGATTTGCGGCGTACCGGCGGGCCGCTGTCCGATTCGGATGTCGCACCCCTTGACACGGCTGCGGCGTTGGGAGGACCGTCTCCCCCCGAAACCTTTCAGAAATCCCATCGCGCAACGACGCTTTGAGCGTCCACTGATTGTTAGCGCTAACTATGACGGTCGATCATGGTGCATCCACACGGTAGGGAGATCACATGCGGACCACAGACCTCAGGCGCCGGCCCGGAGTCGGCAGAGGCGTCGAACGACTGCTCGCGGCGGTGAGACGTCGCGGTACGTCCGATGCCGCACCGGACGGCGCGCGTGCCGTCACGCCCGTACGCTCGCGCCGGCCTTCGCTGAAGGTGCTGGCCCGGGCGGGGGCGGCGGCGGCCCTTGTCGCGGGTGCGCTGGTCGGGGCTTCGGCCACGGCCGGTACGGCGCAGGCGGCCACGTCCGGCCCGTGCGACATCTACGCGTCCGGCGGCACGCCGTGCGTGGCCGCGCACAGCACCACGCGCGCCCTGTACGCCGCCTACAACGGGCCGCTGTACCAGGTGCGGCGCTCCTCGGACAACACCACC
>NZ_JAINVH010000069.1 GCF_020400825.1 Streptomyces sp. HPF1205 | reverse complement strand
CCCCAACAACCCACACACCTCATCCAACACCCCCGCAAACACCGGAAACTCCCCATACAACCCCCGACCCATCCCCACCCACTGACCACCCTGACCAGAAAACACAAACGCCGACTTACCCGAGTCGCGGGCCTCGCCCGTCACCAGCCCGGGATGTGCCTCCCCGCGCGCCAGGGCCGCCAGGGCCGCCGGCCCGGTCACCACGGCCCGGTGGGAGAACCGGGTCCGCGCGGCGAGCGCGGCGCCGATTCCGTCCGCGTCGGGGGCCTTGGCCGCGTACGCCTGCAACCTGCGGGCCTGGGCCCGCAGCGCCTGCTCGGACTTGGCCGACAGCAGCCACGGCACCGGCACGGCAGCCTCGGCGGTGACTGGGGAGGTGACAGGCGACTCGGGTGACGTCACCTCAGCCGGATCCGGTGCCGGTGCCTCCAGGATCACGTGCGCGTTCGTACCGCTGATACCGAACGCCGACACACCGGCACGGCGGGGACGCCCCGTCTCCGGCCACGGCCGACCCTCGGTGAGCAGCGACACCTGACCCGCCGACCAGTCGACATGTGACGTCGGCGCATCCACATGCAACGTCGGCGGCAACTCGCCATGCCGCATCGCCATCACCATCTTGATCACACCCGCCACACCAGCGGCAGCCTGCGTGTGACCGATGTTCGACTTCACCGACCCCAACCACAACGGCTCACCCCGACCCCGCCCCTGCCCGTACGTCGCCAGCAGCGCCTGCGCCTCAATCGGGTCACCCAGCGTCGTCCCCGTACCATGCGCCTCCACCACGTCCACGTCCCCCGCCGACAACCCGGCACTCGCCAACGCCTGACGGATCACCCGCTCCTGCGAAGGACCATTCGGCGCCGTCAACCCATTGGACGCCCCGTCCTGATTCACCGCCGAACCCCGCACCACCGCCAGCACCTCGTGACCATTGCGGCGGGCATCCGACAACCGCTCCAACAACACGACACCCGCACCCTCACCCCACCCCGTACCATCAGCCGCCTCGGCAAACGCCTTCACCCGGCCATCGGCAGCCAGCCCCCGCTGCCGCGAGAAGTCGATGAAAGCGGCGGGTGTGGCCATGACCGTCACCCCGCCGGCCAGCGCCAGTGAGCACTCCCCCGCCCGCAGCGCCTGCGCCGCCAGGTGGATCGCCACCAGCGACGACGAACACGCCGTGTCCACCGACACCGCCGGACCCTCCAGCCCCAGCAGGTACGACACCCGGCCGGAGGTCACACTCGTCGCCGTGCCGGTGGCCACATAGCCGTCCGCGTCGCGGGAGACCTGGTCCACTCCGCCCGCGTAGCCGGATGCCCAGATGCCGGTGAAGACGCCCGTCTGGCTGCCCCGCAACGACGTCGGGTCGATCCCCGCGTCCTCGAACGTCTCCCACACGGTTTCCAGCAGCACCCGCTGCTGCGGATCCATCGCCAGCGCCTCACGCGGCGAGATCCCGAAGAACGCGGCATCAAAACCCCCCGCGTTCGCCAGGAAACCACCCCACCGCGTATACGACGTCCCCGGACCGCCCGCCGGATCGTACATACGACCCACGTCCCACCCACGATCGGACGGAAACTCACCCACCGCATCCACGCCACCCGACACCACACCCCACAACTCCTCCGCCGACCCCACTCCGCCTGGATACCGGCACCCCAACCCCACCACCACCACCGGATCACCCGGCACCGCGACCGGAGCCGGCACGGGCGCGACGCTCCGGCGTTCCTTGCCGAGGACCACCTCGCGCAGGTACTCGGCCAGCCGGGCCGGGGTCGGGTGGTCGAAGACCATCGTCGCCGACAGCCGGGCCCCGACCGCGGTGGACAGCCGGTTGCGCAGCTCCACGCCGGTCAGCGAGTCGAAGCCCAGGTCCTTGAAGGCCAGGTCGCCGCCGATCCCGTCGCCGCGGCCCAGCACGGCGGAGGCGTGGGTGCTGACCAGGTCGAGCAGGATCTCGCGTTGCCGGGCCTCGGGGAGCGATCCCAGCTCGCCCGCGAGTCCGGTGGTCCGCGCCGGTTTGCGCGCGCGTGCCAGCGCACGCAGCACCGGCCGGTCGCCCAGCGCGGTGACCTTGAGCCTGGCCGCGACCACCGCCGATTCCGCGGTGTCCAGGCCCGCGTCGAACAGCCCGAGTGCGTGGTCGGTCGCCATCGGCAGCAGCCCCGCGCGGGCGAGGCGTTCACGGTCGCCCTGGGACACCTGCCCGGTCAGCCCGCTGGCCTCGGCCCACTGGCCCCAGGCCAGCGACACGCCCGGCAGGCCCAGGGCACGCCGGTACGCGGCCAGGCCGTCGAGGTACGCGTTCGCCGCGGCGTAGTTGGCCTGCCCTGCCGCGCCCAGCGCACCTGCCGCCGACGAGAACAGCACGAAGGCGCTCAGGTCGAGGTCCTTCGTCAGCTCGTGCAGGTGCCAAGCGGCCCCGGCCTTCGGTTCCCAGACCGCGGCGATGCGATCGGGGGTCAGGGACTCGACCAGGGCGTCGTCCAGCGCCCCGGCCGCGTGCACGACCGCGGTCAGCGGATGTGCGGCCGGGATCGAGGCAAGTACGGCCGCCAGCGCGTCCCGGTCGGCCACGTCACAGACGGCCACGGTCACCTCCGCGCCCAGCCCGGCCAGCTCCGCGCGCAACGCGGCCCCGCCGGGGGCGTCCGGGCCACTGCGGCTGACCAGCAGCAAGTGCCGCACACCGCGCTCGGCCACCAGGTGCCGGGCCACATGGCCCCCCAGCGTCCCCGTACCGCCGGTGATCAGCACCGTGCCGAGCGGATCGAGATCCGCGGGGACGGTGAGGACGATCTTGCCGATGTGGGCGGCCTTGCTCATGTACCGGAAGGCGTCCCGCGCGCGGCGGACGTCCCAGGTGGTGAGCGGGGGCAGGCGCAGTTCGCCCGCGATGATCAGCCGGACGGCCTCGGCCAGGATCTCCCCCAGCCGCTCCGGTCCGGCGTCGGCCAGGTCGAAGGCCAGCACGCCGGGCCGGATGTCGGTCTTGCCCATCTCCACGAACCGCCCGCCGGGAGCGAGCAGGCGCAGTGTCGCGTCCAGGAACTCACCGGACAGCGAGTTCAGCACCACGTCGAAGGGTCCGAACCGGTCGGCGAACTCCAGGGTCCGGGACGAGGCGATGTGGTCGTCGTCCAGTCCCAGGGCGCGCAGCGCGTCCCGCTTGCCCGGGCCGGCGGTCGCGTGGACGTCCGCGCCCCACAGCCGCGCGAGCTGGATCGCCGCCATGCCGACCCCGCCGGCCCCGGCGTGGATCAGGACCCGGTCACCGGCCTTCAGCCCGCCGAGGTCACGCAGGCCGTACCACGCGGTCATGAACGCGATCGGCACGGTGGCGGCCTGGGCGAACGTCCACTCGTCGGGGACGCGCGCCAGCACCCTGTGGTCGGCGACGGCCGCCCGGCCGAACGCGCCGGGCAGCAGCCCGGCGACCCTGTCCCCCGGCCGCAGCCCGATGACCTCGGCGCCGACCTCGGTGACGACGCCGGCGCCCTCGCTGCCGAGCAGCGCCGGGTCCGGGTAGACGCCGAGGGCGATCAGGACGTCCCGGAAGTTCAGGCCCGCGGCCCGCACGGCGACGCGCACTTCCCGTGGCCCGAGCGGGGCCCGCTCGTACGGCAGGAAGGCGAGGTCGTCCAGGCTGCCCGTACCCGGCTGTGTCAGCCGTCCGTCGAAGACTTCCGGTGCGGAGCGCACGAGCCGGGGCACGTAGGCGGTCCCCCGGCGCACCGCCACCTGGTCCTCGTCGCCGACCGACAGGCCGTCGGGCAGCTCGTCGGCGTCCACGAGCACGAACCGGCCGGGGTGCTCGGACTGCGCGGACCGGACCAGGCCCCATACGGCCGAGGCTTCCGGGTCGCTCACCTTGTCACCGGGGACGGCGGCGACCGCGCCCCGGGTGCGGACCACGAGCCGTTCGCCGGGCCCGGCCAGGAAGTCCTGGACGGCCGCCAGCGCCTCGGCGACCGAGCCGGGCGAGGCGACGGCGTCGCCGAGCGCGCCTTCGGCGGGGGGCAGCGCCATCCAGTCGAGGGCGTACAGCGGGCCGCGTTCGGCCATCGGACGGGTGGTCAGCGCCTCGATGGTCGCCACGGGCTCGCCGGACCGGTCCGCCAGGTCGACGGCATAGGTGCCGGGGCGCACCGCCGTCAGCCGCACGCGCGCGGAGGTCACGCCGGTGCGGTGGATCGCGATCCCGCCCAGCGAGAACGGCAGCCGCACGTCGCCCTCCGTGCCGGCCAGCAGTGCCAGGGGCTGCAGGGCGGCGTCCAGCAGGGCCGGGTGGACGGAGAACCGGGCCGCGTCCGGCACGGTGACCTCGGCGAACACCTCATTGCCGCGGCGCCAGACCGCCTGCACCGCCTGGAAGGCGGGCCCGTATTCATAGCCTGCCGCGGCGAGCGTGTCGTAGAGCCCGGTGACCGGTTCCGCGCCGGCCGGCGGCCACTGCGGCAGCGCCTGCCCGGCCACGGGTTTCCCGCTCACCGTGCCGGTGGCGTGCCGCACCCACCCGTCCGTACGGGAGCGGACGTCGACCGTGCGGCGGCCCGCCTCGTCCGGCTCGCCCACGACGACCTGCACGTCCACCGCGCCGTCCGCGGGCAGCACCAGCGGCGATTCCAGGACCAGTTCCTCCACGGCCGCCCCGGCCGCGTGCACCACCAGCTCCACGAACGCCGTCGCGGGCAGCAGCACCGTTCCCAGCACGGAGTGGTCGGCGAGCCAGGGGTGGGTCGCCAGGGAGAGCCGACCGGTCAGGACCCGCTGCTCGCCCACCTCGACAGCGGCGCCGAGCAGCGGGTGGTCCACCGAGTCGAGCCCGGCCGCGGACACGTCTCCCGCGCCTGCGGCAAGCCAGAACCGCGTCCGCTGGAAGGGGTAGGTGGGCAGCGCCACCGGCTCCCCTTCCGGGAACGGCCACCGCACCGGCACACCCGCGACGAACAGCCGCGCCGCGGCCGCCAGGAACTCGGCCTGGGTGCCGTGGTCGCGGCGCAGGGTCCCGGTCACGACACCCGCCTCGTGCTCCTCCAGCGGGGGCACCAGTACGGGGTGGGGGCTGACCTCCACGAACACGCCGTGCCGGTCCCGCCGCAGGGCCTCGACGGCGAGGTCGAAGCGTACGGGTTCGCGCAGGTTGCGGTACCAGTAGTCGGCGTCGAGGGCGGAGGTGTCGACCGGCTCGCCGGTCACCGTGGAGTACAACGGGATCACCGCCGGACGCGGTGCGATCCCGGCCAGGTCGGCCAGCAACCGCTCACGGACCGCCTCGACCTGCGCCGAGTGGGCGGCGTAGTTCACCGGCAGACGACGGGTCCGGATACCGTCGGCCTCACAGGCCACCAGCAGTTCGCCCAGCGCGTCCAGATCTCCCGACACCACAACCGAACCGGGCGCATTGACCACCGCCACCGTCAACCGGCCGTCCCAACGGGCCACCAAAGCCGCGGCCTGTTCCGCGGACACCCCGACCGACACCATGCCGCCTTGATCGGCCAGCACCGCCAGGGCCCGGCTCCGTAACGCCACCACCCGCGCGGCATCCTCCAACGACAACGCCCCGGCCACATACGCCGCCGCGATCTCCCCCTGCGAATGCCCCACCACCGCATCCGGCTCCACACCATGGGCACGCCACAACTCCGCCAACCCCACCATCACCGCGAACAGGGCGGGCTGCACCACGTCGACGCGCTCCAAGGAGCCGCCGCCGGTCAGCACCTCCACCAACGACCAGTCGGTGTGCGGAGACAGAGCGGCAGCGCAGGCGTCGATGGCGGCACGAAAAGCCTCGGACTGCTCGTACAACTCCCCACCCATCCCCACCCACTGCGCACCCTGCCCCGGAAACACGAACACCCGCCGGCCCACCGGACCCGCCACCCCGGTCACCAGACCCGGCACCGACCGGCCCTCCGCCAACGCCTCCAACGCCTCTACACCACTGACCACCGCACGGTGATCGAACAGGGCGCGGGTGGCCAACGCGCCCCCTACCGCCGCCGCAGTCACCTCCGGATGTGCGGCGGTGAAGGCACGCAGCCGGCGCGCCTGGTCCCGCAACGCCACATCCGACTTCGCCGACAGCGGCCACGGCACCACTCCACCCGCGAACCCGGCCGCGGGCCCCGCCGAAACTCCCACCGGCTCCTCGGCAGCCGCCTCGATCACCACGTGCGCGTTCGTACCGCTGATGCCGAACGCCGAGATGCCCGCGCGACGCAGGTGGCCGGTCTCGGGCCACGGCCGACCCTCGGTGAGCAGCCGGATGTTCCCGGACTCCCAGTCGACGTGCGAGGTCGGCGCGTCGACATGCAACGTCGGCGGCAACTGCCCGTGCCGCATCGCCATCACCATCTTGATCACACCCGCCACACCAGCGGCGGCCTGCGTGTGACCGATGTTCGACTTCACCGAACCCAGCCACAACGGCTCGCCCCGCCCCTGCCCGTACGTCGCCAGCAGCGCCTGCGCCTCGATCGGGTCGCCCAGCGTCGTCCCCGTACCGTGCGCCTCCACCACGTCCACGTCCGCCGTCGCCAACCCGGCGTTCGCCAGCGCCTGACGGATCACCCGCTCCTGCGACGGACCGTTCGGCGCCCCGAGGCCGTTCGACGTGCCGTCCTGGTTCACCGCCGAACCCCGCACCACCGCCAGCACCCGGTGGCCGTTGCGGCGGGCGTCCGACAAGCGCTCCAGCAGCACCAGACCCGCACCCTCACCCCACGCCGTACCATCAGCCGCCTCGGCAAACGCCTTGACCCGGCCGTCAGGGGCCAGGCCGCGCTGGCGGGAGAACTCCGTGAACCCCAGCGGGGTCGCCATCACCGTGACCCCGCCGGCCAGCGCCAGCGAGCACTCGCCCGAGCGCAGTGCCTGCGCCGCCAGGTGGATCGCCACCAGCGAGGAGGAGCAGGCGGTGTCCAACGAGACCGCCGCGCCCTCCAGCCCCAGCAGGTAGGCGATCCGGCCGGAGGTCACGCTCGTCGCGGCGCCCGTACCGAGGTAGCCTTCGGCGTCGGCGGGCGCCTGGTCGCCGTAGCCGGAGGACCAGATGCCGGTGAACACCCCCGTCCGGCTGCCCCGCAGCGACGTCGGGTCGATCCCGGCGTCCTCGAACGTCTCCCACGCGGTCTCCAGCAGCACCCGCTGCTGCGGATCCATCGACAACGCCTCACGCGGCGAGATCCCGAAGAACGCGGCATCAAAACCCCCCGCGTCCGCCAGGAAACCACCCCACCGCGTATACGACGTCCCCGGGTGATCCGCATCCGGATGGAACAACCTCTCAACGTCCCACCCACGATCCGACGGAAACTCGCCCATCGCATCCACCCCGCCCGACACCACACCCCACAACTCCTCCGCCGACCCCACACCGCCCGGCAACCGGCACCCCATACCCACGATCACCACCGGATCACCCGGCACCGCAACCGGAGCCGGCACGGCGGAGGCAGAGGCCTGACGCGGGGCGCCGACCAGGAGGTCCCGCAGGTGGCCGGCCAGCGCGTCGGGGGTCGGGTGGTCGAAGGTCAGCGTCGCGGGCAGCCGTAACCCGACGACCGCGGACAGGCGGTTGCGCAGTTCCACCGCGGTGAGCGAGTCGAAACCCAGGTCCTTGAAGGCCCGCTCGGCGCTGACGGCCGCGGTGTCGGTGTGGCCGAGGACCGCGGCCGTCTGGCCGGTGACCAGTTCCAGGACGCGGCTGTGCTGCTCTGTCCCGGGCAGGGCCGCCAGTTCCCTGCGCAGGCCCCGCCGGTCCGCGCGCCGGGCGGGCCTGGTACGGGTGAGGCGGCTGAGCAGGGGGCGGGGGGACGCCGCCGACAGGTCGAGGTGTGCGGGGACCAGTACGGGATCGGCGGCGCCCAGGGCCAGGTCGAACAGTGCCAGCGCCTGCTCCGTGGGCATCGGCAGCACGCCGGCGCGGGCGAGGCGCTTGCGGTCGGTGTCGGTGAGGTGTCCGGTCAGGCCGCTGGCCTCGGCCCACTGGCCCCAGGCCAGCGACACGCACGGCAGACCACGGGCACGCCGGTGCACGGCGAGGGCGTCCAGGAAGGCGTTCGCGGCGGCGTAGTTCGCCTGGCCCGGGCCACCCAGCACACCGGCGGCGGACGAGAAGAGCACGAAGGCGCTCAGGCCGAGGTCTTTCGTCAGCTCGTGCAGGTGCCAGGCGGCGTCCGCCTTGGGCCGCAGCACCTGGTCGATCCGGCCGGGCGTGAGGGATTCGACGACGCCGTCGTCGAGCACGCCTGCCGCGTGCACGACCGCGGTCAGCGGGTGTGCGGCCGGGATCGAGGCAAGTACGGCCGCCAGCGCGTCCCGGTCGGCCACGTCGCAGGCCACCACCTCGGCGTCGAAGTCCACCTCCACCGCGGTCCTGCCGAGCAGGAGCAGGTGCCGGATGCCGTGCCGGTCGCGCAGGTGCCGGGCGACGAGGCGGCCGAGTGTTCCGGTGCCGCCGGTGATCAGCACGGTCCCGTTCGGGTCGAGCGGGCCGGGTGCCGGGGCGGCTTCGGCGCGTACCAGGCGGGCTGCGTGGGCGGCGCCGTCGCGGACGACAAGTTGCGGTTCGTCTCCCGCGACGAGGACGCGGTCGTCGGTGTCGACGAGCACGAACCGGTCGGGGTGTTCCGCCTGGGCCGCGCGGACCAGGCCCCAGACGACGCTGGACGGCAGGTCGACGGGGTCCGGCCCGACCGCCCCGCGGGTCACGACGGCCAGCCGGCCGTCACCGTCGCGCAGGAAGTCCTGGAGCACGCCCAGCGTCTCGGCGGCGACGGTGTGCGCGGCGGCCACGGGGTCTCCCGCTGGGGATGTGACGTGGTGGACGGCAGGGGGTTCGCCGGTGCTCTCGACAGGCACCCAGTCGAGGCGGAAGAGCTGGTTGTCACCGGCGCCCAGCATGCCCGGCGGCCGATGGCGCACGGTCAGCGCGTCGATCACCGCCAGCGGGCCGGACTCGTCGGCGAGCGCGACCCGGAAGGTGTCGGGGCCGGTGGGTGTGAGGCGGACCCGGGCCGTGGATCCGGCCTCACGCATCGACACCCCGGCGAACGAGAACGGCAGGCGGCCGGCCGCCAGGAGCGTCAGCGGCTGGAGTGCGGCGTCGAGCAGTGCGGGGTGGAGACCAAACCGGTCGCGGGTTTCGGCGGGCAGCGCCACCTCGGCGTAGAGCTCGTCGCCCTGCCGCCGGATCTCGCGTACGCCCGCGAACACCGGCCCGTACTCGTAGCCCTGGGCGGCGAGGGTGTCGTAGAAGTCGGTCAGGTCGACGGGCTCACCCGCCGGATGCCAGGGCTCGGCGGTGTCGTACGGGTGGGGGCGGCTGCCGGTCGAGAGCGTGCCGGTGGCGTGCCGCAGCCAGGTGCCGCCCGTCCGGGAGTGCACGGCGACGGGACGGCTGCCCGTTCCGTCCGGTGCGCCGACGACGACCTGGACCGGCACGGAACCGTCGTCGGGCAGGATCATGGGGGCTTCCAGCACCAGTTCGTCGAGGACATCGCAGCCGGCCTGCCGTCCGGCGTGCATGGCGAGTTCGACGAACACGGTGCCGGGCAGCAGTACGGAGCCCAGGACGACGTGGTCGGCCAGCCATGGACGGGTGGCCGTCGAGAGCCGCCCGGTGAGCAGGACGCCCTGGTCCCCGGCCAGTTCGACGACGGCCCCGAGCAGCGGGTGCCCGGCCGAGTCCAGTCCCGCCGCCGACACGTCGCCCTTCGCGGCGGCGGGGGTCAGCCAGTACGGCCGGTGCTGGAAGGCGTACGTCGGCAGCGGGACATGGCGGGGCTCGCCGGGGAAGACCGGCGTCCAGTCGACGGCCACGCCCTGCGTGTGCAGGCGCGCCAGGGCGAGGTGGAACTCCTGCCTGCCGCCGTGGTCGCGGCGCAGGGTCCCGGTCACGATGCCGTCCATCACCGGCGTCAGTACGGGGTGGGGGCTGACCTCGACGAACACGCCGTGCCGGTCCCGCCGCAGGGCCTCGACGGCGAGGTCGAAGCGTACGGGTTCGCGCAGGTTGCGGTACCAGTAC
>NZ_JAINVH010000068.1 GCF_020400825.1 Streptomyces sp. HPF1205 | reverse complement strand
GAGCCTGGCCGACCCCACGGGCGTGTCGATCTACCACAGCAAGTGCCCCTACGTACCCCCGGGCAGCACCACCACCGGCGGCACCACGACCGGCGGCACCACGACCGGCGGCACCACGACCGGCGGCACCACGACCGGCGGCACCACCACGGGCGGGACCACCACGGGCGGGACCACCACCGGTGGCGGCACCGGCGGGCCGGGTACCGGGCCGATCAAGGGAGTCGGCTCGGGGCGCTGCGTCGACATCAACAACTCCACGACGGCCAATGGCACACAGGCCCAGTTGTGGGACTGCAACGGCGGGGCCAACCAGCAGTTCACCTACACGTCGAGCAAGCAGCTCATGGTCTACGGCACCAAGTGCCTGGACGCCTCGGGGCAGGGAACCAGCAACGGCACCGCCGTGGTGATCTGGGACTGCAACGGCCAGGCCAACCAGCAGTGGAACATGAACGCCAACGGCACGATCACCGGAGTGCAGTCGGGGCTGTGCCTTGACGCCAGCGGCGCCGGCACCGCCAACGGCACGAAGATCCAGCTGTGGAGCTGCAACGGACAGACGAACCAGCAGTGGAGCATGGCCGGTTGAACCGACTGAACCGACTGAGCCGGTTGAATCGGCTTCCGGGTCCGGGCGCCCTGGCGCCCGGACCCTTCCGCCCGCCCGGGCCCCGGATCCTTCCGCCCGCCGCGGTGGCGCCATGCCGCGGTTCAGCCGAAGACGCGGCGCTGGATCTCGCGGCGGTAGTCCTCAAGTGTGTTGTCCAGGTGGACCGTCGCCGCCCGCGCCGCGGCCTCCGGGTCGCCGTCCCTGATCGCGCGGTGGATCGCCGCGTGCTCCGCCACGGCCTCCTCCGCGTGGCCGCCGACCGAGCCGCGCATCCCGATGATGCTCGACTGGTGCTGGAGGCGCCGGGCCTCCCGCACGGCCTCGACGAGGAACGGGTTCTGCGAGGCCTTGGCGACGCCGAGGTGGAAGTCCTCGTCGCCCCGGTCGAACAGCTCGTCCCTGCCGGTCAGGTGCCCTTCCCGGCAGGTCTCGACGGCCGCTTCGATCTCACGCAGGTCCGCCGGAGTCGCACGGGCGGCCGCCAGGCGGCTGGCGGCGACCTCCTGGACCCGGCGGAACTCGAAGAGCTGGTAGACGTGGTCGAGGTCGGTGGGCAGGAAGAAGCTTCCCCACCGGGACGAGCTCAGCATGCCCGCGTCGTTCGCCACGAACAGGCCGCGCCCCTTCTGGGCCCGGATCCGGCCGATGGCCGAGAGGATCTTGACCGCTTCCCGTACCACCGTCCGGCTGGTCCCCAGGCGTGTGGCCAACTGGTTCTCGGTGGGCATGCGGTCACCGGGCTGCAGCCGCAGCTCCACGATGAGCCGCAGGATCTCCTCCGCGACGAGTTCGTACCCGGGACGGTACGCCGCCGTCGCCGCGTCCTGCTCGGGGGCTTGCTCCGACGCCGGGGTGCCGGCAACGGCCACCACAGGATCGCCGTCCAACGGCGCGCCTCCTTCGTCTCGCGTCGCGGGCGGAACCCTGTGCGGCCCCTGGCCCTCGGGCGATCTTACACCCACCATTTTTGTCGGGCAATATGTGTAGGACTCATCCCGACTGGCCATATTGGGGCGATATCCCCATCCCGTCCGGCCGGTGGCGCGGACCTGTCGTCCGGGGTCAAGAATTGCGAAGATGCGCCTGCTCATCCTGCACCCGCCCGGGCCCTCCCCTTGGAACGAAGGACATCCGTATGAAGCGTTTCGCCCAGACGATCCGGCTGCGGCCCGAGCGGCGCGAGGAGTACCTGGAGCTGCACCGCGCCGTGTGGCCGGGAGTGGAGGCCGCGCTGCGTGCGGCGAACATCCGCAATTACACGATCTTCCTCCGCGACGACGTCCTGTTCGGCTACTTCGAGTACCACGGTGACGACCTCGACGCCGACCTCGCGTCCATCGCCGCCGACCCGGACACCCAGCGCTGGTGGCGGCTCACCGACCCGTGCCAGGAGCCCTGGCCCGACGCCGGGGCCGGCGGTCACTGGTCGGACCTGGAGGAGATCTGGCACCTCGGCGAGGAGCCCGGGGCCTGACGGCCACGGGCCACCGATCCGCCGGCGGGAGCCGCATCGCTCCCGCCGACACGGCGGCGCACCGGGACCGGGCCCCGGTGCGCCGCCGTTCGTCCGGCGGAAGGAAACCTCAGGAGAGGGTCCACTGCTGGTTGCTGCCGCCGTTGCAGGACCACAGCTCCACGAGGGCGCCGTTGGCCGTGGAGGCCCCGGTCACGTCCAGGCACAGGCCGGACTGCGCACCGGTGATGGTGCCGTTGGAGTTGACGTTCCACTGCTGGTTGCTCTGGCCGTTGCAGGTCCAGGTGACGACCTTGGTGCCGTTGCTGGTGCCCTGGCCGCTGGCGTCCAGGCAGAGCTGGCTCGCGCCGCTGTAGACCTGGAGCTGCCCGCCGGAGGTGCGGGTGAAGATCTGGCCGGCGCCGCCGGCGCAGTCGCGGATGTCCAGCTGGGTACCCGCGGTGGTCGAGGCGTTCGGCACGTCGAGGCACTTGCTCGCGCCCACCGCGTGCACCTCCCCGGGGGTGCCCCCGCCGCCGGTGTTCCCGCCGCCCGTCACACCTGCCTGGGAGATCACCTGCTGCGCGCCGGACGGCCAGTTGGTGCCGCTGACCGAGACGTTCCCGCTGAGCACGTTGTTGTGCGGGGAGCCGGTGGCCACATTGGCGACACCCGAGTTGTACCAGTTGGTGGAGAAGGTGTTGTCGTTGGTGTTGTTGGTACCGCTGGCGTTGGTGAAGGCCCACACACCGGAGTCCTGCACCACGTTGTTGCTGAGGTTCACGTAGCGGGAGCCCTCGTCGAGGTACAGGCCGACGCTGTGCTGGTTGTCGTAGATGTAGTTGTGGTCGATGCTGGCGCCGGGGTTGGCGGACAGGTTGTAGATGCTGCCGCCGTCGTGGAACACCTTCTTGATCCCGTGCACCAGGTTGTAGCTGACCACGGTGTTCTTCAGGGTGGTGGCCGTGGTGTAGACGGGCTGGTAGTTGTACAGGCCCCGGTTGCGGTAGTCCTGGCTGCCGCCGGGGTCGTTGGCGCCCCAGCCCCAGCCGACGTCGATGCCGTCGTAGGCGAGGTTGGCGACCTCGTTGTGGGTGATGACGGCGTGCGTGACGTAGGTCGACAGGATGCCGGCCATGTCCTTGTAGTCCTTGGCGACGTCGGTGATCCGGTTGCCCTGGATGGTGATGTCCTGGTTCGTCATCGCCGGGTCGGACGGGTGGTGGGCGTCGGGCTGGACGCCGCCGGCCACGATGCCCGCGCCGGAGTCGTCGGTGAACGTGCTGCCCGAGACGGTGATGCCGGACGCGCCCAGGCCGACGCCCGAGGCGTGGGCGTCGGCGTCGTTGCCGATACCGAGGCCGACCTGGCCCAGGTGGGCGAAGGTGTCACCGGTGAAGGCGATGTTCCGGGCCGCGGAGACCTGAACGGCCGCCGGCACCTGGTTCCAGCTGTTGCGGGCGGCCTCGAACAGCGGGCAGCCGGACTGGCAGGAGGTCATGAAGTCCGAGGGCTGGGAGAAGGAACGCCCCAGGAAGGTTCCGCTCTGCTGGTCGGCGTACCCCACGCTGGTGCTGGGCTGGAGCCAGGTGGTGTGGTTGAAGGCGATGCCCTGGAACGCGATGTCGTGCGCGGGGCTGCTGTAGCTGCCGCCGATCTGCAGCAGCGAGGTCAGCCGGGGCAGTTCGACGTCGTGGGAGGCGGGGTTCCAGCCCGAGGGCGCCTTGTAGTAGAGCTGTCCGGCCTGCGGGTCGAGGTACCACTGCCCGGCGCTCTTCAGGAACGAGTAGGAGTTCTCCAGTTGCAGCTGGCCCCCGGCGAAGGGCTTGAACAGGGTGTCGTAGCCCCAGTTGTTGTTGTTCCACGCGGGCTGCTGCATGGTGATCGTGCTGCCGCTGATGGACTGCACGGGGGCGTACCGGTCGGTGAAGGAGTTCTGGCTCTCCAGCTCGATGCGGTTCTGCTCCGGCAGCGAGGCCAGGTAGTTCAGGGCCGAGTTGACGATGGTCATCCCGCCCGCGTTGATGCTCACGTCGTTCCGCGAGATCGAGATCGCCGCCCGCGGTGCGAGCGACCCGTCGACGAACAGCTGCCGCGAGTCGGTGCCGACCGGGACGGACGCCGCGTAGATGTTGTTCCCCGAGTCCTTCAGCGACCAGCCGGTCACCTGCTGCCCGCCGGAGATCACCGGACTGGCGCCCTGGGCGGCCTGCCAGATGACGGTGTGCCCGTTGCTGCCCGAATCCGCGGCGCCGAGCACGAGCGGGTCGGACAGCCGGTACGTGCCGCCCGCGAGCTGCACCACGATGTCGCCGGTCATGTTGCCGTCGACGGCCTCCACGGAGGCCTTCGCCTGCGTCAGTGAACAGGGGGCCGAGGCCGAGCAGGAGGTGCCGCTGCCGGTCGGCGATACGTACAGGGTGGTCATGGTCGCCGCGTGCGAGGCCGCGGCGGGCGCGGCGACGACGACGCCGGCGGCCAGCGCCGTGACGACGGCCGCTCTGAGCGGTCGGCCGCCCTCGTGGCGGCGTCTGCGTGGGGTGAACAGCATGGGTCGCTCTCTTTTCACGGGGTGGGTTCGCTGGGCCGTCCCCGGCCGGTAGGGGCCGGGGACGGCTCTGGCGCGGCGTACGGCGGCCGCGCCGGTGGCCGGCGGCGGGTCAGCCGCGGGCAGCGGACGCGCTCAGCTGCGGGTCCACTTCTGGTTGCTGGCGCCGGTGCACTGCCACAGCTGAACCATGGTGCCGTTGGCGGTGCCGTAGTTGCTGGCGTCCAGGCACAGGCCGGTCTTCACGTTGGTGACGGTGCCGTCGGAGTTGATGTTCCACTGCTGGTTCGTGCCGCCGTTGCAGTCCCAGATGATCGCCCGGGTGCCGTTCGCCGTGCCGTTGGCCTCGTCGTCCAGGCACTTGCTGCCGTAGACGCGCAGTTCCTTGGCGCTGGTCGACGTCCACTGCTGGTTGGTGCCGCCGTTGCAGTCCCACAGCTCCGTCTGGGTGCCGTTGGTCTGGCTGAGGTTGGGCACGTCCAGGCAGCGGCCCGCGTTGCTGTTGCGCAGCGCGGTTCCGTTGCCGGGGGGAGGCGTGGTGCCGTTGCCGCCGTAGCCGGCCGCGGTGATGCTCGCCTGCACCGCGTTCTCGGTGGCGTCCGACGGGAAGCCGGCGGTGATGGCGCCCTCGAAGAACTCGCCCTGGCCCGACGGGCTGTTGTCGCCGCCGGTGCCCAGCAGCAGGGAGCTGTCGGTCTTCATGGGCGAGTAGCCGTTCGGCAGGCCGCCGGAATAGGTGGTGGTGAGCCCGCCGTTGGTGGCGTCCCCGTATTTCAGGGTGAAGTTGCTCGTCCCGTTGTTCTTCTCCCAGGCGCTGACGAACGGGAAGTGCACGCCCTGGTTGTTGGGGTCCTTGTTCGAGCCGCTGCCGGTGTGGTACATGCCGTTCTCCAGGTCGGCCTCGACCCAGGGACCGCTGCCCACGCAGTTGCCGAACCAGCAGGCGTTGCCCCAGTAGATGGAGTTCATGGTGGCGTTGCCGGTGTCGGTGTGGGAGTTCTCACCGCTGCCGTAGTCGAAGCAGCACCACTGGTTGGTGTAGTTCGACGAGGTCACCATGTAGATGCCCTCCGGCTGGGAGCCGGTGGGGGCGCCGTTGGCGTGGTCGATCCGGTAGCCGGTGCCGGGCGTGGACTTGATACCGAAGGCCTGGTGGCCGCCCACGGTGATCGGCAGGGCCGCCGCGTCGGCGCCGATGTCCGCGCCGTTGGCACCCGGTCCCTTCCAGTAGCCGCCCCACGAGATGGGCAGGTCGTTGTGCTTGCTGGTCTGGTCGTAGATCTTCGTGATGGTGCACGAGGTGCCGGCGCAGAAGGACGTCTGGGACGAGGCGTCGGCGTACCCGCCGGCCGCCAGCAGACCCACGTCGTGGTAGGCGTGGTCGGACGCGCGCTGCACCTGGTAGAGCGGCCCGTTGTACGCCGCGAACAGCGCGCGGGTCGTGGAATGCGCCGCGATACAGGGCGTGCCGCCCGCCGCGTAGATGTCACACGGCAGGTCGGTGGTCGCCGCCGCCGCCGCGGGACGGGCCGCGGCAGTTGTCTGCGTGGCGGGACCGCTCGCGGCGGCCCGGCCGCCGAACACGGCCGCGGCCATGGCGAGGGCCAGCAGGAGCACGGCGAGCGGTCTTACCCGGCGCAGGCCGGGCGGCCCAAAGGACGTGCGGTGATACATCGAAGCCTCCTTCGAGGAGAAACGTGCTCGGAACGGCGGTCTCCCGCGGACCGGCGGGCGAAGGAGATACGCGGACGCCTGCGCCCTGACCGCAGCAGGAGTGGGCGACCGGTTACTGCTCCGCTCACCGGTCCGTGCCGCCGAGGCCGGACACGGCGGCACGATGCATCAGGCTCATGAGCGATGACTCATGCCCCCGTGCCCCGCGGAGGCGGCTCGGACGTCGACTCACGCGAGACGCGGGTGTGACACCTCGTTCACGTGAGGTCCGGTCGTCGGCGCGGGACCCCCGACGTCGCCCGCGCCAGGAGTGGGCCGTACGGCCAGGTCAGGGTGGTACCTCTGGTCACAGGGACACTCCTGGGGGGAGGAATGCGGTCGCTCCCAGGTGATGTGAGCGCTCACATTCGGGTGGGGGGTCGCAGGCGTGTGCGCAGTCCGGCCGCGGGGGACTCCAGTGAATGCAGAAATGAGACTGACACATCCATGGGCCGTACCTCAAGAGGTGCGTCGTACAAGCCTTTTGCTGCCGGAGTCGTGCGCCCACCGCACACAGCGAGGCGCCGCCGCCGTACGAGCCGGTTGGGCTCGTACGGCGGCGGCCGGTGGAACCACTAGGACGCGCCGGTCGTGTCCGGCGTCCGTGCGGTCACGCGCTGGTGCAGGTGAGGGTGGGTGTGCTCGGGGTGCCGTTGGCGAGGAATCCGAAGGTGGTGGAGCCTCCTGCGGCCAGGGAGCCGTTGTAGGAGGCGTTGGTGACTGTCGCGGTCGATCCGCTGGTGGTCAGCGTGCCGTTCCACACCTGGGTGACGGTCTGTCCGCCGGCCAGGGTCCACTTGACGGTCCAGCCGCTGATCGCGGCGCTGCCGGCTGTCACCGTGACCTGGCCCTGGAAGCCGCCGGACCAGGAGTTGGTGGTGGAGTACGTGGCCGAGCACGCGCCGTTGCCGGTGCCACCCGTGGTCGTACCGCCGGTGGTGGTACCGCCGGTCGTGGTCCCGCCGGTCGTGGTGCCGCCGGTGGTGGTGCCACCCGTGGTCGTGCCGCCGGTCGTGGTGCCCCCGGTGGTCGTGCCGCCCGTCGTCGTACCCCCGGTGGTGGTGCCGCCGGTGGTGGTGCCGCCGGTGGAGTCGAACTGGGTGAAGAAGTTCCACACCACACCGGACGTCCAGGTGTGCCAGCCGTCGCACGTGCAGCCGTCTATGGGACCGGGGTCGTGTCCGGCCCCGTCGAACGCCGCCCACACGACCGGGTACCCGGCCTTGCAGCCGGAGTAGGCGGTGACGATGTGGGTCAGGCTGCCGTACGCCGGCTCCGGCGGGTTCTGGGGAGTGCAGCCGTTGTTCCTGACGAACGTGTCACGCAGCGACCGCCCGTTGGCGATGGGCAGCACGTTGTCCCTGAGGCCGTGCAGCCCGATGTAGGCGACGGGCTGGGTGCCGCCGCTGCACCCGCTGAGGTTCGCCCCGGAGTAGACCGCGACCGCGCGGAAGACGGTCGGCCGGGCACAGGCGAGCGCGTACGTCATCGCGGCGCCGTAGCTGAAGCCCGAGGAGAAGATCTGTCCCGTGTCGACGCACAGGCCGCCCTCCAGTTGCTTGAGCATGTCGTCGACGAAGGTGATGTCCTGGCCGTTGGTGTTCGCCCAGCCGTTGTTGATGCCCTGGGGCGCGACGAAGATGGTGCCGTTGTTCGCCTGGTCCGCGAGGCGCCGCAGGCCGTAGTACGACCAGTTGTAGCCGTCGGTGCCGCCGGAGTCGACGTCGTTGGCGGTGCCGCCCAGCCAGGGGAAACCGAAGATCAGCCGGTAGGGGTGGTTCTGGTCGTAGTTGGCCGGGACCCGCAGGATGTAGCTGCGGTTCTGGCCGCTGCTGGTGATGTTGTGCGTACCGCTCGACAGCGACGGCGCCTTGCCGCAGCCACCGGTCCCGGCGGCCGGGGCGGCCGTGGCTGTGCCGCTGCCCAGCGCGGTTCCGACGGCGGCCAGCACGAGGGCCAGGGTTGCCAGTACGGACATGAAGAGGCTTTTGCGTCTCATCGGCTCTTCTTTCGTGGGGGGAGAGGACGCGGGACGGTGGCCGCGGTCGGCCGGCCCGCGTCGAAACGATTCGACCCAAGCGGCGGATCCAAGGCGGATCCAAGGCGGATCCGGGGACGGATCCGGAGACGAATACGGTCCACGGCAGGCGCACACCCGCCTGCCGTGGACGATCGAGGGCCCGTGACCGCCTACTGACGGGTCCACTTCTGGTTGCTGCCGCCGTTGCAGGTCCACAGCTCGACCAGGGCGCCGTTGGCGGTCGAGGCGCTGGTGACGTCGAGGCAGAGCCCGGACTGGGGGTTGGTGACGGTGCCGTCGGAGTTGAGGCTCCACTGCTGGTTGCCGGCGCCGGTGCAGTCCCAGATGTCCACCTTGGTGCCCGGGGACGTGCCGCTGCCGGAGGCGTCGAGGCACTTGTTCCCGTACACCACCAGCTCCTTGGAGGCGTTCAGCGTCCAGGACTGGTTGCTGCCGCCGTTGCAGTCCCAGATCTCGGTCTGCGTGCCGTTGGCGGTCGAGGACTTCGGTACGTCGAGGCAGCGGTTGGAGCCGACGCCGCGCAGCACGTTGGTGCCGCCGCCGCCCGTGCCGCCGCTACCGCCTCCGGGGTTGGTGCCGGTGCCCCAGCCCCACTGCAGCCGGTCGAGGCCGGACTGGTTGGTCACGTTCACCGACAGGTTGGTGCCGCTGCCGCTGAGGGTGGTGATGGCGCACGAGGCGTTCTCGCACGGGCCGGGGCCCGAGGTCTGGTTCGCCTCCTTGACGCCGGTCCACAGGACGGAGCCCATGCCCAGGCTGCGGACGGTGTCGGTGATGCCGTAGAGGTAGGACAGGTCGTTGTTGCCGTCCTTGGGGCCGTTGTAGTTGACGCCCGTGTTCATGGGGACGCCGAACTCGGTGAGCACGGCCCGGTCGGCGTGGCCGCACAGGGCGCCGGTGAAGTCGTTGACCCACGCGGACTCGGTGGTGTGGGAGTCGCCGAACATGCCGTAGATGTGGATGGACAGCAAGGTGCCCGACAGCCTGGAGTCCGACCCGACGGCGCACAGGTTCCCGTCCGAGTACAGCCCGGGCACGATCACGTGGCCGCGGGGCAGGTTCGGGTAGCGGGCCAGCCAGGACGCCTCGAAGTTGGTCAGGTCGGTGGCGTTGTAGGCGTACGGCTCGTTCATGATGTCGAAGTAGAAGTTGCTCTTCGAGCCGTACTTGTTGATCATCGTGTCCCACATCTGGTTGAAGGACGCGGTGTCACTGACCTTCCCGCCCTGCAGCCAGGGGGCGACGATGACGTTCATGCCCAGCGCGGTCGCGGCGTCCAGGGCCGCGGTGTAGCTGTTCCACCAGGACCCGGAGGTGGTCGCCGCGTTGAATCCCATGCGGACGGTGTTGGCTCCCAGGCCCTGGAAGCCCTTCAGGATGGCGGTCGACTTCGTGTACACGGTCGAGTAGCTGTCCGACTGCGACAGCCCCACCGGGATGTTCGGGCCGGTGATGAAGTTGTCGTTGGGGTCCGCCCAGTTCACGCCGTGGAACTGCCCGGTGGTGGACGCGGCGGCCGCCGCCGGAGCGGCGTGCGCGGTGACGCCGCCTGCCAGCAACCCGGCCACCGCCATGGCCGTGGCGGCCAGGCATGCGGTCAGGCGCGGAATTCTGTTCTTCACTGCGGATCTCCTGGCGGTGGGGGGTGACGGCCAAGGGGTACTGTTGCGATCCCGCAATGTCGGCTGTGAACGTTAACACGCTCAACTTGTCGGACACATTCTGCTGGCCGATGAGATGCTAAGTCCTACAGGCAACGGCGGCAGCGTGCATCACCCCGCCGCCGCTGTCAACCCTTCTCGCACGCGTCACGTTGATCACGCAGGCACCGCTCTGCGGACATCGGCGTCCGCGTACACGGGCGTGGCGGGCGAGGGACATGGGAGGCGCGGTGGGCGCGCCGAGGAGACGCAAACGGGACCAATCGCCCTACGGGTCAACGCCGGGCCGATCGCTGCGAGTCGTATACGCGTCGGCTTCCGGCGCGGGGTGCCCGGCCCGCGGCGCGCCGGCGGAGCCGGCCGCGGGTCTGTGGCCAGGGGCGGGCGTCACACCCTTGACAGATCCGCGGAATTGAGAGCACCGTCTCACTCCGAAACCTCTCAGCAATCCCACTCTTCACAACAGCGCGTTCCTGCATTCTCGTGGTGTGAGCGCTAACACGGATCGCGGGCTGGATCGCGCCGCAGGTAGGGAGACCAGATGGGAACCAGACGCACAAGACGCTTCCTCCGTTTCGGCGGTCGGGACGTCCGGAGTCCGGGCGCGGCGGGAGAGCACGGCGGAGTACCCGGTGCCGAAGCCGGCCGGACATCCGTCAGTCCGCCCGTACGCTCGCGCCGTCTCTCGCTGAAGGTGCTGGCCCGGGTGGGGGCGGCGGCGGCCCTTGTCGCGGGTGCGCTGGTCGGGGCTTCGGCCACGGCCGGTACGGCGCAGGCGGCCGCGTCCGGCCCGTGCGACATCTACGCGT
>NZ_JAINVH010000067.1 GCF_020400825.1 Streptomyces sp. HPF1205 | reverse complement strand
GCTGATTCTCCTCCCACCATCCCGGCACGGGCCTGACGGCTCCTGGCGCGGCCGGGCCACCCCGATTGGTGCGCGCCGGATCAATCACCGATATTTGTTGCTCCGGTATTCACCGATCAAGGCGGCGCAATTCGGTTTCGGTGGGGATGTGCACAAGGATCGCGGGTTTGTGCGGTGTTCGCGCAGTGCGGGTCAGGCGGATGTCAAAGGGGCCGGTCGCGGTGGCGCCGGCGGGCGGCCCGCGAGGGCGCCGCACGCGGCCGGGCGACCCCGGAAAAGGGCCCCGTACCCCGGCACGGCGCGAAAAAGGCAGGGGCGCACCCCGATGACGGAGTGCACCCCTGCCGTGAAGGATGCGGACGCGGGCGCGTGCAGGGCGCGGGCACGTTGCGAAAGAACCGCGGACGAGCCGCGAACGAACCGCGGACGAACCACGGACGCGGTGCGGACGCGGTGCGGGCCCGCCGGAAAACACGCCGAAAACACGCCGGAATCACGCCGGAATCAGTCGGAATCACGCTGCAATCACGGTGGAATCGTGGTGGAATCCTTCCGTGCGGAACGGACGCGGAAAGGTGAGGTGATCAGTGCCGCGGGTGAAACGGGAGCGGTTCGCGTCCCGGTCGCGGCCTGGTCGCCGGGCGTTCCAGGCGCGGCCCCCGGGATGTCGTGAATCCCTCGTGACGAGGCCCGGGAAGGTATGTCATTTCCCGCCGCGGCGGATGATCCGGGGGCGTCTCACACGGATACGGTCCCGCCGTCGCCCTGCGGCGGGTCCCTCGGCGCGGCGAGCCGCACGGGGCTCGTACCGCGACGGTCACCCCCGGGAGAATCTCAACGCTTCCTGCGCTCCGAAGCGGAAACCGACGCCCCGGACGGTGATGATCCACTCACTGTCCCCGAGTTTGTTGCGCAAACTGCTCACATGTGTGTCTATCGTTCTCCGCGACCACGAGTCTCCCCAGATGAGCTGCATGATCCGCTTCCGGGAGAGCACCGTGAACGGATGCGAGGCGAGAAGGTACAGGAGGTCGAACTCCTTGCGTGTCACCTCCACTCGGCGTCCTTCCAGACTGACCTCGCGCTGGCTGGCGTCGATGCGCAGTGGACCGTGCGAGACGATCCGCGCCGCATGCGGACGGGACCGTACCCGCCGCATGACCGCTTCCATACGAGCCATCAACTCCCGTGGGCCGTAGGGTTTGACAACGTAGTCATCCGCGCCGGCCTGCAACCCGAGCACGCAGTCCAGCTCACTGCCGACACCGGTGACCGCGATCATCGGTACGTCGGACAGCGTCCGTATGCCGCGGCAGACGTCCAGGCCGTCCATGTCGGGCAACTCCAGGTCGAGCAGGACGATGTCCGAGTTCTCGCACGACTGGATGGCCGCGCCGCCCGTGTTCACTCCCCGTACCGCGTGCCCGTGCCGGCGTAACCCGTCGGTCAGAGCCTCCAGGTCGCCCGCATTGCTCTGGACGACGAGCACACTCCAGGTTTCACCGGAAATTTGGGCGTAGGAAGACATCCCTGCGAACCGGGGATGCCGTGTGACATGCTCGCTCATATCACTCCCCCATCGTGAGCGATTGTGCACAAGTCAACGTTATTGAGACTACAAACCTCCGCGTCGGTTTGTCAACAAAACTTGAAGTAACCTATAGGCGGCAGGGACGGCGGAATGAGGCGTTCCGGAATGCTGCTGCAGCCTCTTTCGGCCATGCCCCTTTCACCGGCCGTCCCGCTGCGCCCGTCCCGGCGACCTGAGCCGTTACGAAGGCGCCGGAGCGCCGCGCACGGGAAGACGCAAGGATGCACCAGAGGACCCGGCACACCTCGGTCCTCTGGTGTTCGAAAGAACATATGGGCAGGTCAGAGCGCCGTGAACGAACCCCGAAAGGCTTCCACGAAGCAACCGGCGCGCTCACGGAAGCACGGTCCGCGGCAATGCGCCGGCCATACGAGGGCCGCGCGCGGAAACGTCGGATCCGGCCCACCGACCGTCCGGACGGGAGCGCGGCGGACCCGGCGCCGTGGCCAGATGTGACCGAAACGGAGTTCCCAAATGAGACGGCCGGTATTGTGGCCGCGGGTACAAATCCGGACCCCGTGAGCGGAATCCACTTTCGGGTAAGCGAATCGCGGAGTCCTTTCGCCCGCATCGTCCGGGGTGATCGGATCCTATTGCGGCGGCGGCACCTCACAGGTGCATGATTGCACGATCACCCGGGGGCCGCGGGCCGCGAAAATCATTTCCGGCCGCTCGGCCGGCCGCTCCGGTGGCGCTCGGACCGCCGCCCTGGCCGCCGCTCGGGCGGCCGGCCGCCGCCGCCGCTCAGTCGGCCTGGTCCACGTCGCCGAGCCGGTAGCCGACGCCGCGCACGGTGACGATCCAGTCGCCGCCGCCCAGCTTGTTCCGCAGGGTGCTGACGTGGGAGTCGACGGTTCGGCTGGAGATCGCCCACTCGTCCGCCCAGACCTTGGCCATCAGTTCACGGCGGGTCACGACTGTCTGCGGAACCGAGGCGAGCAGGTAGAGCAGGTCGAACTCCTTGCGGGTCACCTCGACGACCCGGTCGCCGACCCGTACCTGACGGCCCTTCAGATCGATGCGCAGGGAGCCGTGGGTGAGCGTGGTGGCCGTCGCCGGGGCGGCGAAGCGCCGCATCACGGCCTGCATGCGCGCCACCAGTTCGCGGTACCCGTACGGCTTGGCCAGGCAGTCGTCCGCCCCGGCCTGGAGGCTGAGCACCCGGTCCAGCTCGGTGTCGTTGGCGGTGAAGGCGATCACCGGGGTGCTGCTCCTGCTGCGGATCTCGGCGCAGACCTCCAGCCCGTCCAGGTCCGGCAGTCCCAGGTCGAGCAGCACCATGTCGGTCCCCTCCCACGCGGTCAGCGCCGCGCGGCCCGAGGTGGCCCGGGTGACGTCGTAGCCGTGCCGGGTGAGCCGTTCGGCCAGGGCTCCGGCGGCCCGTTCGTCGGCGTCGACCAGGAGAACGCGCAGCTTCACAGTTCACTCCGCAATCGTTGCTCGTGTTCCGCGAGGTGCACAGGAGAACTGAAGTTTCGCATGACCCGGATGCGCGTAATCGCGCCGGATCGCGTCGCGCCGAACGGAGTCGCGCCGGACCGCGTCCGGGGAGGCCGGGCAGACCGGTCAGACGGGGGCAGGCGGGGGCAGACGGGGGCAGATGAGGGCAGGCCGGACGCGGCCCGACGGCCCGACATCGCCGTCCGCCGCCCGCCGCCCGCCGCCCGACATCGCCGTCCGTGGCCCAACACGGGCGAACCCATCCGGCGGGCGGCCCGCCGTCTGGGTTCACCGTGGCGCCGGCACGCGGCGGGGCCGATGCCCGCCCGCCGGCCTCTGGTCCGGTTACGCCGCCGCGGACCTCGTGTGGACGACCCGGTAGGTGTTGCCGTCCCGCTCGGTGACGAGTTCGGCGACGCGGGCCTCGCTCTTGCGCCGGGCCGCCGACCGCCTGTCCTCCGGCACCGCCTGGAACGCGTCGTACGACGCCTGGTCGGCCCACTGCTGGTAGACGACTACGAAGGAGCCTTCGAGGCCGCGTGCCCGCAGGCCCTTCAGCACCGTGTTGCTCCGGAAGCCCGGCACCTCCAGCAGCCACTCCTGACCCGCTCCCACCGCCTCGATCAGGTCGGCCTGGTCGTTCTCCGCGACCTTCAGGATGTCGATGACGGTGTAGTCGTCGCGGGTCGGCGAGATCTCCGTGACGCCCTTCAGCTCGGGCGCCTGGGCGGTGTAGACGACCTCGTTCTGCAGCAGCCGGATCGAGGTGGTGATCTCGGTGAACAGGGGTACGGTCCGGTGCTTGAACTCCTCGCCCGCGTAGCGGGCCTCCAGGTCCTCGGAGCTGCGCCACTGGATGAAGTTGGCGGTGCCCGGGCTGTTCTGACCGCTGTGCACGGTGCTGGAGATCCAGCCGGGGTAGGCGGCGGCGTCCACGATCTCCCGCATGGCCCGCAGCAGACTGTCCTGCTTCTCCGGTGCGTCGGTCGAGAACAGGTTGAGGACGGTGAGGTACTTACCGTCGGCTGCAATCTTCGGCATTCTCTCTCGTCTCTTCCATTCGGTGGGCTGGGCACGGAAAGGCCGCTCGGGCGTGGTGCGCTGGAATGTTCGCCGAGTGCCCGCCGTCGCATGGCCGATGTTCCTGGAGAATCATCACAAGCAAGTCCCGGCCGGGGAAAGTGCCACCAGGGCAAATGGTGCGGCGCCTTCGTCAAGCGTTGCTGGTGCGCGTCAAGTCTTCAGTGACTTCGTCACGTGTGTGACAAACCCGGTGGCCGGCGGCAGGTTCTGCCACCATGCTCCAGCAATATATCCCGCCGGGTTGATTGCCGGCCGAGTGAACTCCGGGCGAGACCCGGTCACTTCGAACACGATGGAAAACCCCAAGACACGCGCGTCCGGCGCCTGTTCGCCCGGCTCCCGCGAATTCCGGGCGGATGCCGCGAAAGCGGTACGCACGGGCTCCGGCACGCGGACCGAGCGACGGAGGGTCTTTCGTGGAACCCGTACACCACCCCTTCCCGGCCCCCGCCCCGGAGCGGCTGCCGGTCGACGGGAGAGGGCTGCGGCAGACGAGCGGCAGGTTCGCCACCGGCGTCTGCGTCATCACCACCGGCACGGGGGACGCCGCGGCCGGCACCACCGTCAACTCGTTCACCTCGGTCTCCCTCGACCCGCCGCTGGTGCTGTTCTGCCTGCACAGGGACTCGCGGCTCGGTCCCGTGCTGCGGCGGTCCGGCGGCTTCGTGGTGAACTTCCTGACCAACCGCCAGCAGGGTCTCGCCTGGACGTTCGCCAGCCGCGGGTCCGCCCGCCTGGAGGACGTGCCGCACCGGCGGACCCGGGAGGACCTGCCCGTACTGGAGGGCGTGCTGGGCCACCTGGTGTGCCGGCTGGTCACGGAATACGAGGGCGGCGACCACGTCATCGTGCTCGGCGAGGTCGTGGAGCACTCCGCGGCGGCCTCCGAGGAGCAGCCCCTGATCTTCTACCGCGGCGTCATGCACATCCTGGAGGAGTGGTTCCCGGACGACTGGACGGGTTAGCGGGGACGGTCCCGACCCTCGGAGTAAGTCACTTACCTCTAGGTACCTGTTGCCTCCAGGTGTTAGCTTTTCCAGGACGCCGCGAGTTCAACGGCTACCGGTCTCCAGTGCTGTGCTTCCCCGCGAGCACCGGCCGGCCGGCGCCGGGCGCACTCGGCTCGAATCCCCCGTTAAGAGTCGACGTGCGCCCGGCGCCCACTTCTGCCCGGAAATTCGGTGGCGTTCCTCGCCGGGCCGCCGGGAAGGCCCGTGCCAATTCGCCGGAAAAGCGGCGGGGGCGGCTCCGTATTCACGCGCGTTCCCCTGGGATCTATAACTCCGGTCAGTATGCTGTGCGCATGACGCTGATGGAACGGCTGGTGCCAGATGACCTCTGGGACATATTTCAACGCATAGTGCCCGAGAAGCCGGTCCGCAGCCAGGGCGGCGGGCGGCAGCGCTACGGGGACCGGGAGATGCTCGCCGCGATAGTCTTCGTGGCCACCACCGGCTGTCCGTGGCGCCGGCTGCCGCCCGTGTTCGGGGCGTCGGGGGCGACGGTGCACCGCCGGTTCACCGAGTGGCGCCGCGCCCGGGTGTGGAACCGCATGTCCGACATCGTCCTGTACGAGGCGGACCGGCTGGACGACCCCCAGTGGTCCAGGACCGTGGCCATCGCCGTGTCCACGCGGGCGCTGGCGGGGGCGGAGCTGGACTGACGCCTCGGGTCCCCACCGCGGGTGCCTGACGCCTCAGGCCCCCACCGCGGGTGCCGCGGCCGGTACGGGCGGTACGGGCGCCACCGATGCCACGGGTGCCGCGGCCGGTACGGGCGCCGCGCCCGGGGCGGCCGGCACGGTTCCGGCCCCGACCGGTGACTGCGGCCGCCACAGTTCGGCGAGTTGGGCGAGTTCGGCGCCGAGGCCGGCGAGCCGCGCCCGCGCCTCGGGGGGTTCCAGGACTTCCACCGCGCGGGAGGCCGCCTCGGCCTGCGGCCGCAGCGGCGCGGGGATGGCCCGCAGCAGCTTGCGCAGCGCCGAGCGCAGTTCGGGGATGCCGGACAGCGCCCCCGCCACGGTGAACAGCGCCCGGATCTCGTGGACGGTGAGCCCGGTGAGGTCGATCCTGGCGCCTCCCACCAGCGTCCAGCCCCCGCCGCGGCCCCGCTGCGAGTAGACCGGAACACCCGCCACGGCCAGTGCCTCCAGGTCGCGTCGCGCGGTGCGTTCCGACACCTCCAGTTCCGCGGCCAGTTCCGCCGCGGTCACCCGGCCCCGTGCCTGCATCACCAGCAGGGCCGCCACCAGCCGGTCCGCCCTCACCGCCCGCCTCCGAAACCGCGCCAATCAGGCCGGAGGGTGGCCTGTTTGACCGGAAGACTGGAGACATGAGTGCCCTTTCCAGCGAACCCCCGGCCGGTCCCGTCGCCGGCCTGTTCAAGGCCGTCGAGATCGCCGGCAGCACCATCGCCGCCGTACGGCCCGAGCAGTACGACGGTTCCACGCCCTGTCCCGACTACTCGGTCAGGGACCTGTGCAACCACATGGTCTCCGTTCTGCGCCGGCTGGCCGTCATCGGCGCCGGCGGCGACTTCTTCAGCGTTCCGCACTTCGCCGAGGACGTCCCCGACGGCCAGTGGCCGTCCGCCTGGGACACCGCGGCGCAGGACCTGATCCGCGTCTGGTCCGACCCGGAGGTGAACGACCGCGAGATCAAGCTGCCGTGGGGCCCGGTGCCCGGCTCGGCGGCCGCGGTGATCTACACCAACGAGCTCGTCATCCACACCTGGGACATCGCCAAGGGCACGGGCCAGAGCCCGGAGTGGGACGCCGCCATGCTGGCGGCCCCGCTGGCCACCATGCACGAGGCGGCGCCGCGTGAGCCCCGCGGCGGTCACGTGCCGTTCGGCCCGGTCGTCGAGGTGCCCGAGGACGCGCCGCCGATCGACCGGCTCGTGGGCTGGTTCGGCCGCACGCCCTGATCCGCCTGCGGGCGGGGGCCGGCCGCTGAAGTGGTGTGCCATGTCCGTCGCCACGTCCGTCGCCCTGTCCGTCGTCAAGTCCTGCTCGTGGAGCGGTGCCGGACGCGCCGGGCCCGTCGTGCCGTGGGGGCACGAGGGGTCCGGGCGTCCGGCACCTGGTTTTTTCGCCGGATACCGTCCGGTGCGGTCGCCGGTGCCGCGGGTCAGGTCAGCTTCTTGCCCCGCAGTGCCTGCCTGACGGTGCCCGAGACGAAGGACCGTCCGAGGTCGCGCATCTCGCCCGGGGCCTGGGTCGAGCACCACCACAGGAACTTGATCATGGTGGGGGTGCTGGCCCGGAAGTACCGGAGGTCCTCCGGGCCCTTCCAGCCGAACGGGGTGTTGACCGATTCGCAGTTGCGGATCGCCTCGAAGACGAGGTCGGCCGCCTTGTCGCCGTCGATCTCGCCGGCCTCGTAGCGCTCGCACGTCTCGTGCGTGGTGTCCAGCAGGTACTTGAAGGCGTGGCTGTCCGGCCACCACAGGCCCGGGTAGGGCGCGTTCTCCATCCGCTTGAAGACGTCGTCGTTCTTGCCCTCCAGCAGCCAGTCCTGCCGGGCCTTGACCAGCCGCATGGTGGCGGGGGTGGTGAAGCAGGCCCAGACCCGGAAGACGGCGTTCCACAGCCGGAAGTGGTCGAACGCGATGTACGAGGCGTTGACGATCTTGTCGTTGTAGTCCAGCAGGCCCTGTTCGAGCCGCTCCACGTACTCGAACCGCTCCACCGAGAAGTCGTTGTCGCGCAGCGCGTCCAGCACCCGCCAGCACAGCGCGTCCACCACCTCGAAGGTGTTGGACAGCCCGCGGGAGTACAGCGGGTCCACGAAGCCGGCCGCGTGGGACATCAGGCACCAGCGGGGGCCCACGGTCTGCTTCGAGGAGTACTGGATGCGGTCGTCGGTGGACACCCATTCGCGCACCCGCGAGGCACCCTCGAACTGGCGCTTGATGGCCGGGTACATGTCCAGGTACTTGTTGAACTCCTGGTCCGGCGTCATGTCCTTCGGCTTGGGGTACGTCCGCTCGTCGAAGGTGAGGCCGACGCTGCACAGCGGGTTGCGGGAGTCCGGGTGGTTGTTGAAGGGGATGATCCAGAACCAGCCGCGTTCGATGACGTGGTGCAGGGTGCCGCCGTGGAAGGGCGACTCCTGCGGCGGCAGCAGGTCCGCCGGGTAGTTGCACACCTCGTCGTAGGGCTTGATCCCGACGTAGTGCGTGAACATCGAGCGCGCGTGGTGCTTGAGCCGGCTCGGCTGCTCCCGCAGGGAGAACTTCTGGGCCAGCGGCGAGCGGAAACCCGAGGCGTCGATGAGGTACTTGGCGCGGAACACCTCGCCGCCCGCGCTGGTGACCGTCACGCCGTCGTCGTCGAAGTCGATGTCGGTCGCCCGCCAGTCCTGGCGCACGACGCACCCGTACTTGGCCGCCACCGCCAGGTAGAAGGCGTCGGTGTCCTGGCGGTGCATGTGCGTGGCCTCGGTGAGCATCTTCGGGATGATGAACATGGTCGCCTCGCGCGGGTCGGGCTCCCGGCCCGGCCGGTGCGAGACGAAGCCGAAGCTCTGCTTGCGGCCGTGGTGCGCCCCGAGGTTCTTGGTGACCGCCTTGATGTCAAGGAGGTACTTGATCTCGGGCACGTCGTAGCGCACCGCGAGGATGTGCAGCCACTCCACGAGCTGGGGGTTCTGGGACTCGCCCACCGAGAACCGCGGGTGGTGCCCGGCGTCGACGAGTGCCACCTTCGCGCCCTGGCGGGCCAGGATGGCACCGGTGATGGACCCTGCCAGGCCCGAGCCGAGGATCATCACGTCGCACTGGATGGGCTCACCGGCCGGGGAGGACGCCGCCGGTGCTTCCGCCTTGCTGGTCAAGACCGCTCTCCTCTTCTGTGATTCCCGTGGCGCGCTCATGTCCGGCACCGCTCAGCCTTCGCCGCGGGGGGCACCGAACCAGCGCGTGAGCGCGTCGGTCAGGCCGTCCGCGGAGCCGTCGAGCGACACCCAGGCGATGTAGCCGTCGGGGCGTACGAGGAGGCTGGCGACCGGGGCGTTCGGATCGGGGCGGACGGCGGTCACGGTGTCCACCCGGTCGGACCAGGCCGCGGCGGCCCGCCGCAGCTCGGAGTTGTCGAACATGTCGAGCACCAGCGGGCGCCCCTGCTGGAGGAGATCGAACGTGGTGGTCTTGCGGTCGCCGACCAGCAGGTCCTGTTCTGACAGCCGGCGGCCGAGCAGGGGGTGGCCCTGGCCGTCGCCGTAGACGATGTCGAGACCGGTGACGGCCCCGACGAGCTGCCGCTGGACCTGGTCGAGCCGCATCAGGGAGCCGAACACGTCGCGCATCGGCTGCATCTCGGGTCCGCCGAGGTAGAGGGACCGCTGCACCAGGGTGTTGGCGACGATGCCGGCGCCGACCGGGTGGCGCTCGTCGTGGTACGTGTCCAGCAGCCCCTCGGGGGCGTACCCCTTGATGGCGGCGGCGAGCTTCCAGCCGAGGTTGACCACGTCGCCGACGCCCGCGCTGATGCCCTGGGCGCCGATGGGCATGTGGATGTGGGCCGCGTCCCCGGCCAGGAACACCCGGCCCGCGCGGTACCGGTCGGCCTGGCGGCTGGCGTCGGTGAAGTAGCTGGTCCACAGCGGCCTGGCGTCGTGGATCCGCTCCCCGGTGACCCGCTCCAGGGCGTCGGCGACCTCCGGGAAGGTCGGCGGCTCGTCCTTGGAGCGGACCCCGGCGTGGCGCTCGAAGACCACGACCCGGGTGGCGACCGGGCCGAGCGGCAGCACGACCACCATGCCCTTGTCGTTGACCAGGCCGGTCGGGCGGACGGGGAGCTGGACCCCGGTGAAGTCCGCCATCTTCATTTCCAGGGTGGCGTCGTAGCCCGGGAAGCCGATGCCGGCGAGCCGGCGGACGATGCTGCGGGCGCCGTCGCAGCCGACCACGTAGCGGCTGCGGATGCTGCGGGTGCCCTCGGCGGTGGCGAGTTCGCCGGTGACGCCGTCCTCGCCGATGTCGAGGCCGACCAGCTCGTACCCGCGGCGCAGGTCGGCGCCGAGCCCGGTGGCCCAGTCGCTGATGATCGACTCGGTCAGGGACTGCGGCACGCCCCGGACGCCGAAGTTGCCGCCCGGGATGATGCGGTAATCGAGCGGTATACCTCCGAAATGGCCTATCGGAATGGTGTCCAGCCCACCGAATTTCGACAGCAGACCGCGCTGCCCGAACTCCTCAAGGGTGCGGGCCGAGAATCCGAGTGCCCTGGACTGCTGCATGGGCTCGGTCAGTCGGTCCACCACGACGACTGAAATTCCGGCCAGCCGCAGCTCTCCGGCCAGCATGAGTCCCGAAGGTCCCGCACCCACGACAAGTACGTCAGTGTCGAAGTTTTCCATCGTCTCTCTTCCGGCTGACGGATTTTCTCCAGTATTCCGATGAGGACCGCAGAGATGAATGGTGTCGGTTACAGAACTCTGCAAAGTTGGTCAGGAAACCGGCGGCCGGTTCAGGCGCGGGTGCGCTGTGACAGATCCGGGTGGTCAGTACAGGCCCATGATCCGGTCCACGGCGATCTCGATGACCACGAGGCCGGGCATGGCCGGCGGCCGCGACCGGTAGCGCTGGGCGTAGCGCGCGACGCCCTCGGAGATGCGGGACGGGTTGTCGGACACGCTCGCGACGCCTTCGAGGGTGAGCCAGCGCGGGCCGTCGGTCTGGCACAGGGCGACCCGGGCACCGGCCCTGGCCTGCACGTTGCGCACTTTCGTCCGGCCGCCGACCGTCATGATCCGGGCCAGCCCCGACTGCGGGTCCCAGGTGAAGCGCACCGGGGACACGTGCGGCGAGCCGTCCGGTCGGATGGAGGTGAAGGTGCACAGGTGGTTCTCGGCGAGGAACGCGGTGGCGGCCGGGGACATGGACAGGGCGGACGAGCGCTGCATGATGCGCACCTAACATTCGGTCGAGGTGAGGTTGAACGTGGCCGGTCGGAACTCCTGGCGCGCGGCCGTGAACGCCACCGGATCCGGCGCATTTCCGGTGGCGGCCCCGCGCGGTCGCCAAGCGGCGGCGCCGCTGCCGCGGCGTCTTTCAGACGCTAGCACCGCGACCACATTGGATACCTAGAGGAAAGTGACTTCCCTGCACGGCCGCATCCCCGGTCACCGGCCGGGCAGGCGCGCCGGAATTGACACGCGGCACACCTGTCTCTGACTCGCCCGCGGCCTGGCTGACAAACGCGACAGGGACGTGCCGCGGGTGCCTTGAACCGTGAATTCGGATGAGCCGAACATGGTCGGTACGGTCGGCATGGTGGGCACGGTCGGCGCAGTCGGGGCCGGGGATTCCCGCGTTCCGGGTACGCCGCGCGGCGCGGTACGCGCCGCTCCCGCCCCTCACCGACCGAGTCAGCAGCCGCTGCGACCCCAGGGAGCGATGTGTCCCGCCGCCTGTTCACCTCGGAGTCCGTCACCGAGGGACACCCAGACAAGATCGCCGACCAGATCAGCGACACCG
>NZ_JAINVH010000066.1 GCF_020400825.1 Streptomyces sp. HPF1205 | reverse complement strand
GGCTGCGGATAGCACATGGTGCCGCTGGCGGAGGCCTGGGATTCCGGGGCGTACGGCTGGACGGCCAGGCGCCGTGAGCTGTACGCCAACGACCTCGGCTACCCGCGCTCCCTGGTGGCGGTGACCGCCAGGTCCAACAGGAGCAAGGCGGACCAGGACGTCGCCGAGTGGATGCCGCCGGCCGAGGACGCCCGCTGCCAGTACCTGGACGACTGGGTGTCGGTGAAGACCCGCTGGGCCCTGTCCGTGGACGGTGCGGAGCACCGGGCACTTCAGGAGCTGGCCGAGGCGTGCCCGGACACCATGCTGGACGTGCCGATCGCCTGAGCTTGGTTTTAACCTTGGAGTCCTGTCAGGAGGTAGGCGACGTCGAGGCCCGTGGTCAGGTAGTCCTGGAAGGTCTGGTTGTTCAGGGCCCATGGAGACCGCTTGTGCTGGATGAGCCGGATCGCTGCGGTGGCTTCGTGGCCGAGGTGGACGAGGGCCTGCGCCACGACCAGACCGGAGCGGTTGTAGCCGCAGTGGCAGCGGACGAGGGTGGTGCGGCCGGCCGCGACCGCGTGTGCGGTGGCGTGTGCCAGCTGCTGCACGGCGTCGATCTGCTGGGCGGTGAGGGGGCCGTCGGGGATCTCGGCGACGAGGTGCTCGACGCCCGGCTGCGGACCGTGACCGGAGCGGGTGAACAGGCTTACCACCAGGTCGAATTCGCTGCTGACCACGACCGGTTGGAGTTCGCCCGCGGGATCGGTCCAATAGTGGCCGCCCATCCACAGTCCCGGCACGATCTCGTCCCAGGGCGTCTGCGGTCCCGGCGCGTCACGGTCGCGCTGCCGTGTCTTCTTCACGCGGACTCCTCCTCCTGGACGACCAACGCAGCGCCTGGGTGGTGCGGTTCCCCGCTCGGGCTTGGTCACCAAGAAGGGGACGGGAGCACAGCCCCGATGTGATCATGTGGGGGTTCGGATGTTGTTGATCAAGCAAGGCCGTGAGGGTGAGTCTGCTGCACGACGCTGTACGCACGGAGTGCCTGACAGTGTTGTCCCGGTTCCGGGCCGACTTCTACCGCTGCCTGAGGGCCTGCGCGGACGCGCTGTTCGAGCTGATCGACGCCGTACTGTGCATTGACGGGCCCGTGCGGTCAACGCAGGCATGAAACAGGGCCGGATGGACGCGGGGCAGCTGCGGCGGGCTCTTGTCTCGACGGTGGCCCGGCACGCAGGATCGCATCGCGTTTGCCGTGGCTCTTGGGGGACGTCGGTCTGGTCCTCAAATCCGGCGAACCGCACTCACGCCCCAGGCATCGCAAGATGGGCACTGAGCCCGGACGTGTCACGGGATGCGTGGCGAGCAGGGGGCGGTGTTCCCGGATCAGGCGCGCAGCAGCGAGGCGTGGATGCGGGCGATGGCCCGCAGCACCTCCTCACGGTTCCTGGCTTGCTGCATCCATGCGGGCAGGCGGGCCGCAACGGTCATCTTCCGGCCGTGGTCGTGCCAGGGAATCCCTTCGCGTAGTGGCGCCTGCATGAATCGCCTGATCAGGTTCAGGTGTTCCAGGTTGTAGGCCCATACCCATCCGTGCCGGGTCTCGGTCTGCAGCCACAGACGGACACCGAAGTACGGGTCTGTGGCCGGCTCGTACCGGTCCTGGTGCAGGGCCACATCTCCACGGCTCCATTCCTTCGCCCTCCCGCAGTTCCGGCAGACGAGACGCCGTGGCGAAAAAACGTGCGGATCGTGCATTCCGGTCGAGCCCGGACCTGCTACGACGTGAGCGATCTTCTGGCAGGCGGGACAGCGCACGAGGACTGCCGCGAGGAAGTCGTACTTCGTGCTGAGGGGGTCCCGGAACCGATGATGTGTGGAGATCGGGCTCATCGGACCAGTATGCGAGCCAGGCACCGAGGCTCCTACGGGATAAATCGCAAGCTGCCGTGGCCCGTTGCTGTGCCGGCCACCGCTCCCGGTGGCCGGGACGCCTGGGCTTCTCGCCTCCAGGCGGCGGCGAGCATGTGGTGCGGGACGGTCCCGGCTGTCCCCGGTGCCCGGGGCACCGGGGCGGCGCGCCGGCGGTGGCAGGGCTGCAGCCCGGCACCGGTCGCAGTTCGCACTGTCGTCGTCCGGCCCCGGGCCGGCGCGGCCGGCTGGTCCTATGCCCCGCAGGGCTTGTCGTTGTTCCGCAGTGAGTGGGTGGTGTCGTTGAGTTGGTAGGAGCGCAGGTCGCTGATGGTGCCGCCGTCGTGGCCGACGCACACGTGCCGGCCGAAGTAGTTGTCCTTCTGGTAGACCCGCGCGGTCCGGGCGCTGTTGTTGATGACGGAGCTGCCCTTGCCGCGGATGTAGTCCGGCAGGTGGCGGACGCTGCCGTCGGTGGCGCGTTTGACGTAGGGCTGGCCGGCGAAGTCGATGTCGGGGTAGATGCACACGAACCCGCGCGGACATGCGATCCGGTCGTTCGGCCGGGCTGCGGCGGATCCCGTTCCCCTCGGAGACGTGGTGGCCCCGGCGGGGCACGGGGGCGAGGGCAGCGGCGCAGGCGATCAGGCCGGCTGCCGCGGTACGAGGGGGGTATCGCATGCGCGACCTCTGCCGGTCGCGGGCACCGCCGGGGAACATGTGCGGCGCGCAGTCCACTCTGCTGGAGCAGGCCTGCCACGCGCGCGAGCGACACCGGCCGGGAATCGGGCGCGCCCGGTTCCCCGGCCGGGGGGCTGGCCGGTGCCCGGTGTATCGCGGTGGTGCCGTGCCTGTGGCCGCACCGGCCAGGGCGGTCGCCATGGTGAGGGCGGCAACGTTCTGGGTCCCGCCTCTTCCTGCGCGCCGTCAGGGCTGATCTGTGCGTGCTGTGCGGTGATCTCGGCCACAACCCGCACCGTCCAGGGCGAGCCTGTTACCGACCGGATAGGGTCACGTTTGGTCACCGAAGCACTCCGGGGGGCAGTCATGAGCGATCTGAACGTCACACCGGGCGCATTACGCACGTCTGCCGCCATGGCCGACGGTGTCAACAGCGAGGACCTGCACCTGCGGATCGGCCACGCACTGACCGCAACCGAAGCAGCCTCGGAAGCACTTCGCGGCTGGTTGATCGGCGCGGAACTCCAGGAACTGGCCGACTCCTGGAGACCGGCGCTGCGGGGACTGCAGGAACGAATATCGGCGACCGCGCAAGCGCTGCGGGAGTGCGCGGCCAGCCACGACTGGAACGAGACCCTCACCGGCCGCGACTTCGAGGGGATCTGACCGATGCCCGCGTCGTTCCTGCAGTTGTGGCGGCTGGACCTGACAGGCGTCGCCGAGGCGGCCCACAGGTGGCACGCCCTCTCGCAAGAACTGGAACACGCCCACACCCAGCACCAACGGCAGGTCACCGGCCCGCTGAAGAAGGATGGCTGGACCGGCGAGGCCGCCGACGCCGCGTTCGGCTTCATGACCGGGGTGGAAAACCGCCTGGCCATCGGACGGATCGAGGCGGAAACCGTCCACGCCGTCCTCGACACCGTCCACCAGCGCATGACCCGGGCCCACAACGACCTGCGCACCACCGTCAGGGAAGCAGAATCCAACGGCTACAGCGTGGACGACGACGGCACCATCAGCCCACCGAGGGTCCACAACCGCTACGAGGCAGCCGATCAGGAGCCCGAACTGGCCGGATACCGCCAACGCATCGCCGCCGCACTGTCCGCCGCTGAAGAGGCGTCGAACGAGGGCCGCAACGCGCTGGCCATCCTCCACGGCGACATCATGGGGCAGTACCGGCCGCACGCGTTCAACGAGGCGGGCACCGACGCGCAGTCAGCCATGGACGTCCTCGGCATCGGCACGCCGCATCCGCCGAAGGACCCCGACGCTGCCGCGAAGTGGTGGCACGGCCTCAGCCCGGACCAGCAACGCGATTACACGCTGTTCTACCCGCAGCTCATCGGCAGCACTGACGGCCTCCCCGCCACGGTCAGGAACGACGCCAACCGCATCTGGCTCGACGAGCAACTCGACAACCCCGACTTCGCCACCGGCCACGACGCCGGAATCGCCACCACCACCCCGATCGACCCCCGGTACGGCAACCTGATGAGTCTGAAACTCGCCCTGGACTCCTACGACACCGCCCCGCCCGGCAGAGAGCTGTACCTCCTGGGCTTTAGCGCCGGCGGCGACGGGAAGGCGGTCGTGGCCATGGGCGACCCCGACACGGCAACCCACGTGGGGGTGTACGTCCCGGGCACCGGCAACACGATCACCAGCACGGCCGGAGGACTCAAGCGCATCGACCTGCTGCAACAGGCCGCCGGCCTGGCCCATCCAAGCGGCCCCGTCTCGACGGTGTACTGGCTCGGCTACAACGCCCCGGAGATGCCGTCCGTCGCCGACCTCGGCATCGCCACCACCACCCGAGCCGACAACGGCGCACCGGCCTTCCGCCGTTTCATCCAGGGCACACGCGCGGCGCAGGGGCCCGCGCACCACCACATCACGGTGATCGGCCACAGCTACGGCTCGACGCTCGTGGGCTCCGCCGCCAAAGGCGGGCACCTGGGCGCCGACGACATCGTCGTGGTCGGCAGCCCGGGTATGGAAATCACGAACGTCACGGATCTGGGCATGCCTGCCGACCACGTGTACGCGGGAGCATCGCCGCACGACCCGATCGTCAAGTGGACGTCCAACCTGACGCTGGGCCCGGACCCGACCACCACCGACTTCGGCGCAAACGAGATCACAGTGGCGCCGGGCGACCACAGCAGCTACTTCAATCAGGGTACCGACGGCCTGCTGAACATGGGCAGAATCATCGCCGGAAAGACGCCGACCCTCCTGCATGCCGCACAGGGGCCCTCGTGATGAGAACAGCCCGACTACGTCCGCTCGCACTGGCTCTCGTCTCATCCGTACTGCTGGGAGGATGCATGACATCAAGCGACGACGACCCGAACGCGCCGCTGCCGCGGATGAGCCGGGCCGACGCGCAGGCATGGGCGACCCACTTCACCCAGTCCATGGCCCGCAGCGCCGGCGTCGAAATCGTCAAGGGGACCGTCAAGCCGGAGTTCAACGACTGCATCGGCGCACACGATGAACTCATGCACGACGGCCGGTACACCCTCATCTACCGGGCCGAGGCGCCGCTGACGCGGGAAAAACAGGGCGACGCGGCCAGACGGGTCATGGCCGACCTCAAGAAGCTCGGCTACCGGATCGACAGCTTCCGCGACGACGACTCCGTAGACCCCCCGGTCGTTCTGGAGGCGCGCAGCCCGGAGAAGAACTTCACCATCGACGTCTCGGGTTACAAGTCCCCCCAAGTGCTGGACTTCACCGTCATGACCCCCTGTCTCCTGCCCCCCGGAGTGAAGCAGCAGAAGCTGTAAGTGCGACTTCATCGGCTGAGGCGGCAGTTGGGCGAGGCCACTGCTTGTCCAGGAGCTCCGGTAGAAGGGCTCGTGAGGGCTGGGGGAGTGCTGCAGGGGGAACGCGACGCCCATGGGCTAAGCGCTGGCTCAGCCTAACGGTCTCCGCGTGGATCACTCTGCCTGTCGGAAGTTCGCACCGCCGGATCATCTGCTGGGGGTAACGCTCCTCGCTGCTGGGAGCGGTGCCGACTGCGGTGGCGCAGCCACTCGCGCCACAGTTCAAGGCGGTCTCGGCTGTCCTGCGGTATTACCGTGCTCAGGATCAGAGCCAGGGCGCCGGGGGTGGAGGCGAGCAGCAGGCTCCACCAGGGAGCACCGACGCTGACGAGGCTGGCAGCCGGGGCCGCGACGGCAGTGCTGGCGAGCAGTAGCGGGCTGCGGCGGAAATTTTGCACGTAGGTCGCACGCCGAAGATCGGCCCGGCGGCGTGGTGACTCCTTCGTGCATGCGGGCGTAACGGCGGTGCCTCGGGCCCTGGGCACCAGGGGAAGTGCGCTATAGAGCTGACATTGTGACAGAAGCACTTCAGGGAGTTGCGTCCGGCCCTGGGCTCTGCGGCGTCGTCGCTCTCGTGCTGGGGAGTGTGCGTGTCCGGTGTGGGCGGTGTGAGGGCCGAGGCGGCGTGGAAAGTCCTTGCAGGGCTGCCTGGCCCATCGCCCGTCCGACGCCCGCGCTGCCGACAGCGCTGCGCTACTGGAGCAGGCGGAGGCGGAGTACGCCGCCCTACGGGCACCCGCCCCCCGGCGCGGGTGCGGGGCCGGCTGATGAAGCGTGCTGCGTACGACAGCCGCCCGGTGAAGAAGACGCCGCTGCCGCTGCTGGAGCTGCGCCGCCGCTGGCGCGCAGACACGATCCGCCCCCTCGGCACCGGGCTGGTCGACGGGCTGCTGGCGCTGTGCTGCCGCCGCGCCGTATGACCCAGCGCAACCGAGACCGGCCCCGGCGGCGGTGTCGGCGATGGCATCGAGGTGGGCCTCGGCAGCCGTTGATCGGCCAGTTGCCCAACGGCCTTGCGCAGAATTTGAGGTGGCCTTCGCGTGTGTGGAACTGCCTGGCGGCGAGCGGATTCAGGTCGCACGTGGTGTTGTTGCCATAGCTGGGGTGGGGAGACTTGCCTGCATGGTGGACAGTGCAGTTTGGGTGACGGCCTTCACCGGTGCGACAGCTGTTCTGGCGAGTTGGGTGACGAGCCAGGGCAATGCCCGAGCTTCGAGGATTCAGGCGGAGGCGTCAGCTCGTGCCCAGCAGCACGGTCGCACTCGGGAGGCACGTCGAACCGCCTATCTGGAACTTATGGAGCAGGCCCATGTCATCGGTGAGTTCTATTGGAGGCTCGGTGACGTGTACGTACAGATTCCCGATGCTGATGCCCAATTCGTCCGGTTGGAGCAGCTTCGCGGCGACTTGCGCGACGCTTTTGATCCGCTGATGCGTTGTGTGCGGGTCGTTGTCCTGGAGGGTCCCCTCCAGGTCGCTGAAGCAGCGGAAGCGTTGCAACAGGCGGCGGCAGCGGCCAACAGGGCCATGTGGAGGATCTCCTTACGCGAGGTCGGCGCTCGCAGTCACTTCGAGGAGGCACACATCCATTTCCGCTTACAACTAGAGAGATTTATCGAAGCTGCGCGAGCGGCTACGGATACCGCGTAGCCCCCTACCAGTGCATGCCCACTTCGGTTGGCTCGGGCTGAGCTTTCCGGCCCGCCTGCGGACGTTGTCCGCGAACGTGCCGAGCTTGTACGGCATGCCGTCGACTTCTTCGACGTGCTTCCTGGATACCTGGAGGTGGCCTTCACGGGTGTGGTACTGGCGGCGGCGCGAGGTTGGCCGTCCACTTGTCGGCCTGCGTACGGGGGCCTGTGGCCGCTCCGAAGCCTTCGTCTGGAGCTACAACGGCAAGGGCACCAGCCGGACCGCTGCGGCGATCCTCGCCGACGCGCTGGAACTCGGGGACCCCGTCAAGGCCAGCATCTGCGTCGACGACGGTCGGACGACGTTCTGGTACGGCTGCGCGAAGCGTTCTGCGACGAAATCCTCTCCCAGGACTGTGCGGAGTGGCGCCTGCACCGCGTCGTGCTCCAGGTCGGCAGCACAGCGTTGCCGGACGGGCTGGAACTCCCCGCGCTGAACGACGACTGAGGCCAGCGGCCACACTGCGGCGCGCAGCGGTCGCTCGGGACGGCAGGGCTGGCAGGGCGCGGAGTTGTTGCGTTCGAGCGTGGTGCGGGCTTGTCGGCAATGGCGAGGTCGCGGGAGGCGCGGCAGGTACCGGCGCACTGTCCGAGCCGGGCTGCGGGCAGTGCCGACCGACCGGTTCGTCATCTGCCACAACCTCGAAGCGGCCGAGCGCGACCGGCACATGCGCGAACAACTCGTCACCCAGCTGACCGACCTGATCGCCGACACCGACAAGCTCAGCGACTTCAAACGGGGCGAACTGCGCGGCAGGATCGCCGACAAACCCGGTCTGAACCGCTACCTTCGCGCCACCCCGGCCGGCAAACTCCGCATCGACCAGGCGAAGATCAAGACCGAGGAGAACCTCGACGGCAAGTACCTCCTGCGCTGCAGCGACCCCCACCTGAGCGCCGAGGACATCGCGCTCGGCTACAAGCAACTGCTCGAAGTCGAGCGCGGCTGGCGCGACATGAAACAGATCATCGACCTGCGGCCCGTCTACCACCGACTCGAAGAACGCATCCGCGCCCACGTCCTCCTCTGCTGGCTCGCCCTCCTGCTCATCAGGATCACCGAGACCACCACCGGCGACACCTGGCCGCACATCCGACGCGAACTCGGCCGCCTCCACCTGGGCACCTTCACCGGCCCCACCGAAACCTTCCAGCCGGTCACCACCCTGACCAAGCCCCAGCGAGACCTCCTCACGAATCTGCAGATCCCCGCCCCCAAGCAGATCGTCGCACTTCAGCCCGCAACCCGCTGACCAGCACGAACGCCACCGCCTAGAGAAACGCCCTCCAGGCGGTCCCACCCACGTCCGCCCAGGTCAGCCCCCAGATTCGACCCTCCAGGCCACTGAATTGCGCGGAACGCAGGGCAGATTCTCCGACACTTTGATTTTCACCCATCGCAGCACGGCAGCGCACATGCTCCCGGGCACCCCGTCATGACGGGGATCCGGGCCGGCGGCTCGGTCCGCGGGGCCGTGACCCCGACCCGTCGGCGAAAAGGTCCGCGCGGACCTCTCACTTGCTGAATTCCGGACTGGACGGGGCCCGATTGCTGTCGCGGTGTGCCCGGTTCAGTACCAAGGGAAGGCCATGCCCTGTGCACGGTCCGTGCGTTGCGGTCGCCGGTCCGAGAGGGCCGGCACATCGGACGGCCGCCTCGGTCCGCCAGTCCTGCGCCGCGCCACGTCCGCCGATTTTTTCTCCCGGCGCTGTTCCCGCTTGCTGAGGAAGCCGATGTAGCTCCGGCCACGGCAGGACTGGATCACTCGGTCGGCTCGCTTGTAGGTGTCGCCGTCCATGAACTTCACGGCCAGCCCGACGTCCGGAAGCCCGATCCGCCGTGCTTCGTGGACATCTATCGGGAACAGATGGTGGGTGTAGCCGTACACGAGCTGATTGGCAATCGTCTTGATTCTCTCCATGTCCGGCTCGGCCGACTTGTCCGCCAGCAGTTTGCGCGTGTAGTGCTCTCCAATCATCAGGCTCCTGCCCCACCCACCGAAGTCGAGTGCCCCCACGCTCGCCAGCATCGGCTGCACCGCCCCGAGCGCGAAACCCGAAGCCTTGTCCAGCAACACGTCGGCGGCGATCTTCCGCTGCGTCGTCAGAATCAGGCCGTTGACGAGGTCGTCCATCGTATTGCGGCCGAACCGGCGGACGTAGTCGACGCTTTGGAAGCAGTCCAGAGCGGACACGCGGTTAGCGGGATTGCGCGGGTCGTGGACCTGGGTGTCGAGCGGCCCGAGTTCGCCGAACGCCGATAGATGCAGTTCCTCGCCACCCAGCGCGAGCAGCGTGCTAGCGCTCTTGGCCTGCCCGGGGACGAACACCCGGAGGTGATTGGTGTAGGCGGAGAGGTACAGCGCCATTGCGTAGGCGCTGTCCAGGCTTCCGCCTGGAGAGTCCAGGAGCAGGTTGATGCCCAGATGCGGCTCAGGCCCGTCAACGCCCGGGTATCCGAACACCCCGCGCAGGACGTCCCGGAGGCGACTGTCTGTCCCCACTACGTCGTTGTCCGACGTGAGCTTGCCGGCGATGAGTAGCCAGATTCCGCCGGCATGCTTGGCAAACCGCGCACCCTGGGCCACCACGGCCCGGCATTCCGCCCGGGTCAGCTCTCGGGTGCCCTCCTGTGCGTCCGGACTGAACGCACTGGGGGATTCCTCGGCGAACGCGCCTTCGTACTGTGAGCCAGCGGATGTCATCGGTGACCCTTTCCTGAACGGTGGCCTCGGCGTTCGCCGTCGGCGTTCGCGTGAGCGTGATTCCGCTTGAGGAAGCGAGGGTTACGGTGGCTGACGGCGGAAGCCAATCGATTGATGTCGTCAGCCGTCGTGCGCAGCGCCTGCTCCGCCCGGTCGAGCGCACGGGGCTGGCCCGTCACATCCGCAAACCTCTCGCGGTACTCCTCGTCGTTCCGCAGCTCCTTGAAGGAGGGGTCAGTGCGGGCGGCGTCACGCAACTCCGGCAGGTCCGCCGCGAGTTCCAGGCAGTCGAGTGCGTCCGGGTAGTGCTCACGGCCGTCGTAGGCGAGCATGCAGGCGTGGTCATAGTTGTCCCGCGGACCTCTGCAGCCGCACGGCTTGTCCCGCGCCAGGATGCGAGCGGAGGGCTCCATGAACTCCCCGAACAGCTGGAGGTCCCTGTCCGGGCTGGCCGTGGCGTACTCCGTCATCCGCTGCAATTGGGCAGCTAGAGCGTTCGCACGGGCGGCGTGTTGGTTCTTCCGTGTGCCGTCCTCCTGCCCCTGGGCGAGGTTGCGATGCACGTAGACGAGAGAACGGGCGACACGCATGGCCAGCGGCAGGTAGCCGTCGTCCCCATCCTGGACGACCTTCGGGAGGATCTTTTTGTACAGGGTGCTCAGCCTGCGCACATACCGCTCCCCGGACTCGCCCGTCGCGCTGGGCTCGCTTTCCCGGGCCCACAGATATCCCACCCATGCCGCATCGTTGTGCGGATCCTTGTCGACCGCAGTGGCATAGAGCCGCTTCCGTGCCTCCGGATCCTTATCCCACGGCGGTGTCCCCGCGAGTATCTGGCAGGCCAGCCCCCGCCAGTGCCTGGCGCCGCAGAGGCCCTCGCCCAGATTGGTGTGCGTCTCGCTCATGCGCACCAGCAGGAATGCGGCGGCGCCGGTGAGAACGTCGTGAGAAGGCAGGTAGGAGGTGCAGGGCTTTTGGTCGGGCAGGTCGAAGCCGGACAGTCCCAGTTCCGAGCGGTAGACAATCGTGGACTCCGCGTCGACCGAGTTCCGTCGCAGATCAACCGTCGCCGTCGCGTCGTCGACCAGAACGACGTCGGCCCGCCACGGAGCGATCGAGAAGAGCGTCAGCCCGAAGCGAAGGAGGCTGACCGCCATCCTCCCCTCCGAGGGCAGCGCTGCCACAGCCTCGGAGGGCAGCGTCAGGACGTCCGTGCCCTGAGGCGTTTCGAGACCGCGAGGCTTGTGGCTCATGGCCGACATCCGGCCGGCCACGTAGGCCGTGTCGACAGAGCTCTCCTGCCCCTTCTCGTCGCGCACGACGATCCGCATGCGCATCCTCGTGCCGAGGCCCAGTCCGAACATCACCACGCCCACGGCGGAGACCGTGCCCGTCGCAACGTACGCCGGGATCGGCGCAAAGGCGTGCTTCCCGATCCCGACCACGAACGCGGACACCGCTGCGGCGTCCAGACCCATCAGCACCGCCCAGAAGAGGGCCGGGAGCGGAACACTCATGAGGCGGTCAGGCAAGAGGAGGAACGCCGCGAGAAGTGCGAAGGCGACGACCACGGTGATCAGCATGGCCAGCCCCGCCCCGTCGGCGGCGGAACCAGTGTCCCCGTGGACGGAGAAGACGGTCCACGGAACGGAGGAGGCCGCCAGAAGCACCATTCCAGTCCACGCCAGGATGCGCCACTGCGCGGGACGGTACTCCCATTTCACACCCGGGCCCACGGCCGCGGCAATCGCCCGGGCCACCACGAAAAGTCCGACGATGATCAAACCCCACTGGGCGCAGACCTTCCAGAAGCTGTCGCTCAGCAGCGTGTTGGCCGCCATGTCCGCAACCCCTCAGATGAGAGCCTGTGAGTACGGAACGGTCGCTGACCGCGCTTCTCTCCCATCGTCTCTCACCTTCCCTACGGGCGCGCGTTGGTCAAAACATGAACCTTCGCGGTACGACTTCCGGCCGCTGCGGTGGCGACGGCCCGCTCCACATCGCCGCGTACGCTCCCGCCCGCCCCGAGGAACAGGCAGCGCTTCCCCGTACGGATGTGGACCTGGAGGCGGCCGGCGTGTGGGTGCGTCGGGCTGCCCCGGAGCTGACGACCGATGCTGTTCCAGGTCCATGCGCATGA
>NZ_JAINVH010000065.1 GCF_020400825.1 Streptomyces sp. HPF1205 | reverse complement strand
CGATGCGTTGGACGCGGTGTGCGCGTACTTCGACGCGGAGCTGGAGCGGCCGCTGCGTGAGGTGATGTTCGAGGCGGAGTCGGTGGATCTGGACCGTACCGTCTATACGCAGGCCGCGTTGTTCGCCCTTGAGGTGGCGCTGTTCCGGTTGGTGGAGTCCTGGGGTGTGCGGCCCGACTTCGTCACTGGTCATTCGATCGGTGAGCTGGCCGCGGTGCATGTGGCGGGGGTCGTGGACCTGCCGGACGCGGTTCGGCTGGTGGCCGCCCGCGGTCGGCTGATGCAGGCGTTGCCGGCTGGTGGCGCGATGCTGGCGGTGCAGGCGGATGAGGCGGCCGTGCGTGAGGCACTGGGCGGGCGGGACGACGTGGCGGTCGCCGCGGTCAACGGGCCCGAGGCCATCGTCGTCTCGGGTGCGGGTGACACGATCGCCGAGTTGGAGGCGGTGTGGCGTTCGCAGGGCCGTAAGGTCAAGCGGCTGGCGGTCTCGCATGCGTTCCATTCGCCGTTGATGGAGCCGATGCTGGCGGACTTCCGCAGTGTCGCGGAGTCGTTGACGTACCACGCTCCCCGTATTCCGGTGGTGTCGAACGTCACTGGTGATCTGACCGGTGACCTCACCGACCCCGCGTACTGGGTGACGCATGTCCGCGAGGCGGTGCGGTTCGCCGACGGCATACGGGGTCTGCATGCCGAGGGTGTGCGGACGTTTTTGGAGTTGGGGCCGGATGGTGTGCTGTCGGCGTTGGCTCAGGACGTTCTGAGTGGTGTCGGTGATGTGGTGGCCGCTGCGGTGCAGCGGGCGGGTCGTGCGGGTGTGGAGGCGTTGTTCACGGGTGTGGCGGCGGCGTTCACGCATGGGGTGGACGTGGACTGGGGGGCGGTGTTCGCCGGTACCGGTGCCCGCCGCGTCGACCTGCCCACCTACGCCTTCCAGCACGCCCGGTACTGGCCCGAGGCCGCCCCGGACGCCGGCGGCGCCGCGGCGGGCGAGCAGGACAGCGTGGACGCCGCGTTCTGGGAGGCCGTCGAGCGCGAGGACCTGGCGTCGGTCGCCGCCGCGCTGCGGCTGGAGGAAGACGGCGCCCTCGGCGACGTGCTCCCGGCGCTGTCCGCGTGGCGGCGCACCGGCCAGGACCGCCGGCTGGTGGACACCTGGCGCTACGCCCTGCGGTGGGAACGGCAGCCCGGTGCGGCCGTCCCGGCGCCGCCCGGCCCCTGGTGGGTCACCGGCACCGGCGACGCCCCCCGCGACGTGCTGGACGCGCTCGCCGCAGGCGGGTTCACCCTCACCCACCTGCCTCCCGTAGCGGCCGGTACCGACGACTCGCCGACCACCCGCGAGGCGCTGGCGGCCGAGTTCGCACAGGCCCTGGCCGCCGGCGCCCGCCCGGCCGGCGTGCTGTCCCTCGCCGCGCTGACCGCGGACGACGCCGAGGAAGCGGTCGCCGCCACCCTGCTGACTCTCCAGGCCCTCGGCGACGCCGGGGTGGATGCGCCCCTGTGGTGCGCGACCCGCGGCGCCGTCGCCGCGACCGCCGGGGACGAGACCTCCCTCGACCCCGCCCAGGCCCGGCTGTGGGGCCTGGGCCGGGTCGCCGCGCTGGAGCACCCGGACCGCTGGGGCGGCCTGGTGGACCTGCCCGCCGCCCTCGGCACGCGGGGCGGCACGCGGCTGTGCGCCGCGCTGTCGCAGAGCGCCGAGGACCAGCTCGTGATCCGCGCCGACGGCCTTTACGCCGCCCGCCTGGAGCGCGTCGCCGCCCCCGCGGACCCCGCCGACGTCCCGTGGCGGCCGCGCGGCACCGTCCTGGTCACCGGCGGCACCGGCGCCCTGGGCGGCCACGTCGCCCGCTGGCTGGCCGAGGGCGGTGCCGAGCACCTGCTGCTCGCCGGACGGCGCGGCCTCGACGCGCCGGGCGCGGTGGAGCTGCGCGACGAGCTGACCGGGCTCGGTGCCCGCGTCACCGTCGCCGCCTGCGACACCGCCGACCGCGAAGCCGTCCGCGCGCTGCTGGCGGCCGTGCCCGCCGACGCGCCGCTGAGCGCCGTCGTGCACGCCGCCGGAGTCCTGGACGACGGTGTGCTGGACGGCATGACCCCGGACCGGTTCCGCACCGTACTCGCCGCCAAATCCGTGGCCGCCCGGCACCTGCACGAGCTGACCCGGGACCTGGGCCTTGACGCCTTCGTGCTGTTCTCCTCGATCGCCGGCACCCTCGGCAGCACCGGGCAGGGCAACTACGCCGCCGCCAACGCCGAGTTGGACGCCCTCGCCCACCACCGCCGCGCCCTCGGCCTGCCCGCCACCTCCATCGCCTGGGGCCCGTGGGCGGGCGGCGGCATGGCCGCCGCGGGCGCCGCCGAGGACCGGATGCGGCGCGGCCCCGTCACGCCGATGCCGCCCGCCGCCGCGATCGCCGCCCTCCAGCAGGCGCTGGACCGCGACGACACGCTGCTCACCGTCGCCGACATCGACTGGGCCCGCCTGGTCGCCGCCCAGGTCTCCGCCCGGCCGAGCCGCCTGCTGAACCGGATCCCCGAGGCGCGCGCCGCCGTCGCCGCGCTGGAACGGGCCGCCGCCGAGGACGCCGGCCGCCCGGCCGGGCTGCTCGCCGACCTCGCGGGCAAGAACGCCGAGGAGACCGCCCGGACCCTGCTCACCCTGGTGCGCACCCATGTCGCGCTGGCCCTCGGCCACCCGTCGTACGAGACCGTCGATCCGGGCCGCGCGTTCAAGGACCTGGGCTTCGACTCGCTGACCGCCGTCGAGCTGCGCAACCGGCTGGGCGCGGCCACCGGCCTGAACCTGCCCTCCACCCTGGTCTTCGACTATCCGACCGCCGAGCACCTCGCGGTGTTCCTGCGCGGGGAACTCCTCGGCGACACCGGCGGAGCCGCCACCGAGGCGGCCACCGCCACCGCCCTCGACGAGCCGATCGCCATCGTCGCGATGAGCTGCCGCTTCCCCGGCGGGGTCAGCACCCCCGAGGAGCTGTGGGACCTGGTGGCCGCGGGCACCGACGCCGTCACCGAGTTCCCGACCGACCGCAACTGGGACCTCGACGCCCTCTACCACCCCGACCCCGACCACAAGGGCACCTCGTACGTCAACACCGGCGGGTTCCTGACCGCGCCCGGCGAGTTCGACACCGAGTTCTTCGGTATCTCCCCGCGCGAGGCCCTGGCCACCGACCCGCAGCAGCGGCTGCTGCTGGAGACGTCGTGGGAGGCGTTCGAGCGGGCCGGCATCGACCCGCACACGCTGCGCGGCTCCCGTACCGGTGTGTTCGTCGGCTCCAACGGCCAGGACTACCCGGCGCTGTTCCTCGGCGCGCCCGAGACCACCGAGGGTTACGGCAGCACCGGGGCCGCCGCGAGCGTCGTCTCCGGCCGGCTGTCCTACACCTTCGGGCTCGAAGGCCCCGCCGTCACCGTCGACACCGCCTGCTCCTCCTCGTCCGTGGCCCTGCACCTGGCCGTGCAGGCGCTGCGGGGCGGTGAGTGCACGATGGCGCTGGCCGGCGGTGTGACCGTCATGACGACACCGGGCGCGTTCATCGAGTTCAGCCGGCAGCGCGGCCTGGCCGCCGACGGGCGGTGCAAGCCCTTCGCGGCCGCCGCCGACGGCACCGGCTGGGGCGAGGGCGTCGGCATGCTGCTGGTCGAGCGGCTGTCCGACGCACAGCGCAACGGCCACCCCGTACTCGCGGTCGTGCGCGGCTCCGCGATCAACCAGGACGGCGCCAGCAACGGCCTGACCGCCCCCAACGGCCCCTCGCAGCAACGCGTGATCCGGCAGGCCCTCGCCAACGCCCGCCTCACGCCCGCCGACATCGACGCCGTCGAGGCGCACGGCACCGGCACCACCCTCGGCGACCCCATCGAGGCACAGGCCCTCATCGCCACCTACGGCAAGGACCGCGCCCCCGAACGACCGCTGCTGCTCGGCTCGGTGAAGTCCAACATCGGCCACACCCAGGCCGCCTCCGGCGTCGCCGGCGTCATCAAGATGGTCATGGCGATGCGGCACGGCACCCTGCCGCGCAGCCTCCACGTGGACGAGCCCACCCCGCACGTCGACTGGTCCGCAGGCACCGTCGAACTCCTCACCGAGGCCACGGCCTGGCCGGCGCACGACGGCCCGCGCCGCGCCGCCGTCTCCTCCTTCGGCGTCAGCGGCACCAACGTCCACACCATCATCGAGCAGGCGCCCGACGCCGTCCCGGCACCAAGGCCGCGCGACACGGACCCGCGCCCCTTCGGCGAACCGGTGGTCGTGCCGTGGCCGCTGTCCGCCCGCGGCACCGACGCCCTCGCGGGGCAGGCCGAACGGCTCGCCGCGTTCGCCGCCGCCTCCGGCCACGACACAGCCGCCGTCGGCGCCGCCCTGGCCGCCGGCCGGTCCGTCTTCGAGGACCGCGCCGTCGTCCTGGGCCGCGAACGCGACGAACTGCACGCCGCCCTCACCGCCCTCGCCACGGGCGGCGAGTCGCCCGCCCTCGTCACCGGATCCGCGGCCGGCACCGGAACCGGCGTCGTCCTGGTCTTCCCCGGCCAGGGCTCCCAGTGGGCCGGCATGGCCGCCGAACTCATGGCCGCCAGCCCCGTGTTCGCCGAATCCATCGCCGCCTGCGAACGCGCCCTCGCCCCCTTCACCGACTGGACGCTCACCGAGGCGCTCGACGACGAGACGCTGCTGGAACGCGTGGACATCGTCCAGCCCGCGCTGTTCGCCGTCATGGTGTCGCTGGCGCGCCTGTGGCGCGCCGCGGGCGTCACCCCGTCGGCCGTCATCGGCCACTCGCAGGGCGAGATCGCCGCGGCCGCCGTCGCCGGGGCCCTGTCCCTGGAGGACGCCGCACGGGTCGTCGCGCTGCGCGCCCGGGCCATCGCCCGTATCGCCGGCTCCGGCGGCATGGTCTCGCTGTTCTGCTCCGCCGAACGCGCCACCGAACTGCTGGCCGGCTACGAGGGCCGCGTCGGGATCGCCGCCGTCAACGGCCCGGACTCCACCGTGGTGTCCGGCGAGGCCACCGCACTCGACACCTTCATGGCCACCTGCGCCGACGCCGGCGTCGACGCCCGCCGCGTCAACGTCGACTACGCCTCGCACTCCCCGCAGATGGAGGAACTGCGGGCGGAAATCCTCGACGCCCTCGCCCCGGTCACCCCGCGGGCACCCGAGATCCCCATGCTCTCCACGTACACCGGCCAGTGGGTCCAGGCCGACACGCTCGGCGCCTCCTACTGGTACGAGAACCTGCGCCACCCCGTGCACCTGCGCCGGGCCGTGCAGGAGCTCGCCGGCGCCGGCCACCGGCTGTTCGTGGAGTCCAGCCCGCACCCGGTCCTCACCGTCGGCGTCCAGGGCACCCTCGACGCCGCCGGCGTCACGGGCGCCCACGCCCAGGGCACCCTGCGCCGCGGCCACGGTGGCACCGGCCGGTTCCTCACCTCGCTCGCCGAGGCGTGGACGCGCGGCGCCGCCGTCGACTGGAGCCGGCTGCTGCCGGCCCCCGCCGGTCACGTCGACCTGCCCACGTACGCATTCCGCCGCCGCCGCTACTGGCCGCCGGTGTTCGCCGCCCGCGGCGGCGACGTCACCACCGCGGGACTCGGCACCGCCGGCCATCCGATGCTGGGCGCCGCGCTCTCGCTCGCCGTCGGCGACGGACTGCTGTTCACCAGCCGCCTGTCCGCGCGGACCCACCCATGGATCGCCGACCACGCGGTCATGGGCGCGGTCCTGCTGCCCGGCACCGCGTTCGTGGAACTCGCCGTCCACGCCGGCGACCAGGCCGGCTGCGACACCGTCGAGGAACTCACCCTGGAGGCCCCGCTGGTCCTGCCCGAACGCGGCGCCGTCCGCGTCCAGGTCAGGGTCGGCGCCGCCGACCAGGCCGGGCGCCGCACCCTGGAGATCCACTCCTGCCGCGAGGCAGAAGAGGACGCCGTCACCGACGGGGCCGGCATCACCGGCGAGACCTGGACCCGGCACGCCGGCGGCGTCCTCGCCGCCGGCTGGGCGGCCACCCCCCGAGGCGCCGACCTCACCGCGTGGCCGCCGCCCGGCGCCACCGCCGTCCCCGTCGACGGGCTCTACGAGGGCCTCGCCGACCGGGGGTACGGCTACGGACCGTCCTTCCAGGGCCTGAAGGCGGTGTGGCGGCGCGGCACGGAGGTCTTCGCCGAGGTCGCCCTGCCCGAGGACCAGCACAGCGCCGCCGCCGGCTTCGGCCTCCACCCGGCGCTGCTCGACGCGGCCCTGCACACCATCGGCCTGGGCGAACGCACCGGCCTTGTCGACGGCCCCGCCGGACGCGCCCTGCTGCCCTTCTCCTGGACCGGTTTCACCCTGCTGGCCTCCGGCGCCGGCGCCCTGCGGGTCCGCCTCACCCCCGCGGGGCCCGACGCCGTCACCGTGGACGTCGCCGACGCCACCGGCGCCCCGGTCGCCACCGCCGAAGCCCTCACCCTGCGGGAGATCTCCCCCGAACTGCTCGACGCGGCCCCCGGCGGCGCCGACCGCTCCCTGTACCGCATGGAATGGGTGCCCGCCGCCGACGTGCCCCTCGACACCGAGCCCTGGACGCTCCTCGGCGCCGACCCCCTCGCCCTCGCCGACACCATCGGCGGCCGCACCCGCGAACTGACCCGCCACGACGACCTCGCCGGCTACCTCAGCGCCCTCGGCGCCGACCCGGCCGCGGGCACCGCCACCGTCGTCACCCACCTGCTGCCCGACGGCCCCGCCGTCCGCACCACCGAGGAGGTCCACGCCGCCACCCACGCCGCCCTGGAGCTGATCCAGACCTGGCTGGCCGACGACAACGCCGCCGACCAGCGCCTCACCCTCGTCACCCGCGGCGCCCTGGCCACCAGCGGCGGGGAGGACGCGACGGACCTGGCGGCCGCCGCCGTGTGGGGCCTGGTCCGCACCGCCCAGTCGGAGAACCCGCTGCGCCTCCAGCTCGTCGACGTCGACGCCACCGCGCCCGCGGAGGCCCTGGCCACCGCGGTCGCCTCCACCGAACCGCAGATCGCGGTGCGCGGCACCACCGTGCTGATCCCGCGGCTGGCCCGCGCCGCGAACTCCTCGGCGTTCACCACGCCGCCCGGAACCGCGTGGCGGCTCGCCGTCGCCCACGAAGGCACCCTCGAAGGGCTGACCCTCGCCCCCGCCCCCGACACCCGGCAGCCGCTGGAACCCCACCAGATCCGCGTCGCGATGCGCGCCGCCGGCGTCAACTTCCGTGACGTGCTGCTCGCCCTGGGCATGTACCCGGACCCGTCACTGCTCGGCAGCGAGGGCGCCGGCGTCGTCCTGGAGACCGGCTCCGACGTCACCGGCCTCACCCCCGGCGACCGCATCATGGGCATGATCACCGGAGGCTTCGGCCCCACCGCGGTCACCGACCACCGCACCGTCACCCGCATACCCGACGGCTGGACCTTCACCGAGGCCGCCACCACCCCCATCGTCTTCCTCACCGCCTGGTACGCCTTCCGCGACCTGGCCGACCTCAAGCCCGGCGAACGGGTCCTGATCCACGCGGGCGCCGGCGGTGTCGGCATGGCCGCCGTCCAACTGGCCCGCCACCTGGGCGCCGAGGTGTTCGCCACCGCGAGCCCCGGCAAGTGGGACACCCTGCGCGGCCTCGGCCTCGACGACGACCACATCGCCAACTCCCGCGACACCGGCTTCGCCGGGAAATTCCTCGCGGTCACGGGCGGCCAGGGCGTCGACGTCGTCCTCAACTCCCTCGCCCGGGAGTTCGTGGACGCCTCGCTCGAGCTGCTGCCGCGCGGCGGCCGGTTCGTCGAAATGGGCAAGACCGACATCCGCGACGCGGCCACGGTGCCCGGCGGCGTGGCCTACCGGGCGTTCGACCTCGCCGAGGCCGGCCCCGACCGCACCGCCGAGATGCTCACCGAACTCGTAGCCCTCTTCGCCACCGGCGCCGTCCGCACCCTGCCGGTCCGCGCCTGGGACGTCCGCGACGCCCGCGAGGCGTTCCGCCACGTCAGCCAGGCCCGCCACACCGGCAAGGTCGTCCTGACCCTGCCCCGGGCCCTCGACCCCGCCGGCACCGTCCTGGTCACCGGCGCCACCGGCACCCTCGGCGGACTCGTCGCCAAACGCCTGGTCACCGACCACGGGGTGCGCCACCTGCTGCTGCTCAGCCGGACCGGCGGCGCCGCCCCCGGCGCGGCCGAACTCGTCGCCGACCTCAACGCCTTGGGCGCCACCGTCACCCTCACCCGCGCCGACACCGCCGACCGCGGCCAACTGACCGCCGCCCTCGCCACCATCCCGGCCGACCACCCCCTCACCGGCGTCGTCCACGCCGCCGGCGTCCTCGACGACGGCGTGATCGGCGCCCAGACCCCGCAGCGCCTCGACACCGTGCTGCGCCCCAAGGCCGCCGCCGGCGCCCTGCTGCACGAACTCACCGCCGGCGCCGACCTGGCCGCCTTCGTCCTCTTCTCCTCCGCCGCCTCCACCTTCGGCGCCGCCGGCCAGGGCAACTACGCCGCCGCCAACGCCTACCTCGACGGCCTCGCCCAGCACCGCCGGGCCCGCGGCCTGCCCGGCCTCTCCCTCGCGTGGGGCCTGTGGGAGCAGTCCAGCACCATGACCGGCCACCTGGACACCGCCGACCTGCGCCGCGTCTCCCGCGGCGGCACCCTGCGGCTGGCCACCGAGGAGGGCCTCACCCTCCTCGACGCCGCCCTCAGCCGCCCCGAACCCCTCCTGGTCCCCGTCGCCCTCGACCCGGCCGCCCTGCGCGAGCAGGCCGCCGCCGGCGCCCTCTCACCGCTGCTGCGCGGCCTCGTACGCGGCCCCGCCCGCCGTACCGCGGCCGCCCCCGCCGCCGGCGGACCCGGCACCGCGGGCCTCACCGAACGCCTCACCGGGCTCACCCCCGCCGACCGCGACCGGGCCCTGCTCGACCTGGTCCGCGGCCACGTCGCCGTCGTCCTCGGCCACGAGTCCGCCGACACCGTCAACCCGGACCGCGCCTTCAAGGAACTCGGCTTCGACTCGCTGACCGCCGTCGAGCTCCGCAACCGGCTCGGCGCGGTCAGCGGCCTGCGGCTGCCCGCCACCATCGTCTTCGACCACCCCAGCCCGCGCGCCCTGGCCGACCTGCTGCGCGCCGAACTCGGCCTGGACCACGGCCCGGCGACCCCCGCCACGCCCGCCCTGGCCGAACTCGACGCCCTGGAGGCCGCCCTCGCGGGCCTCACGACCGGCGGCACCGAAACCGCCGCCGTCACCGCACGACTGGAGACCCTGCTGTCCAAGTGGAGGGACGCGCAGGGGACATCCACCAGCACCACCGCCGACGCCAGGGAGATCGACTCGGCGACGGACGACGACCTCTTCGACCTCATCGACGAGGAGTTCGGTCTCTCCTGACCGGCCTCGCGTCACGCTGCCCCGATAGGTGATTCACGTGGAGAACGAAGAAAAGCTCCGGGACTACCTGAAGCGAGTCACCGCCGACCTGCGCCGCAGCAGGCAGCGGTTGCGCGACATCGAGGCAGCCGAGCAGGAACCCGTCGCCATCGTCGGCATGGCGTGCCGCTTCCCCGGCGGGGTCACCTCACCGGAGGAACTGTGGCAGCTCGTGGTCACCGGGGGGGACGCCATCGGCGGCTTCCCCGAGGACCGCGGCTGGGACCTCGCCGCCCTGTACGACCCCGACGGCGACACCCCCGGCACCAGCTACGTCCAAGGCGGCGGGTTCCTGCACAACGCGGCCGAGTTCGACCCCGGCTTCTTCGGCATCTCGCCGCGTGAGGCCCTGGCCATGGACCCGCAGCAGCGCCTCGCCCTGGAGACCGCCTGGGAGGTCTGCGAACGCGCCGGCATCGACCCGCGCACCCTGCGCGGCAGCGACACCGGCGTGTTCGTCGGCGCCGCCTACAGCGGCTACACCAACGGCGTCCACCCCATGCCCGAGGGCCTGGAGGGCCACCTCCTCACCGGCAACGTCACCAGCGCCGCCTCCGGCCGCATCTCCTACACCCTCGGACTCGAAGGCCCCGCCGTCACCGTCGACACCGCCTGCTCCTCCTCGCTGGTCGCCCTCCACCTCGCCCAGCGCGCCCTGCGTGCCGGCGAGTGCTCCCTCGCCCTCGCCGGCGGCGTCACCGTGATGACCAACCCCGGCACCCTCACCGAGTTCAGCAAGCAGAAAGGGCTGGCCACCGACGGGCGGTGCAAGCCGTTCGCCGCCGCCGCCGACGGCTTCGGCAGCTCCGAAGGCGTCGGCATGCTCCTCGTGGAACGCCTCGGCGACGCCCGCCGCAACGGCCACCGCGTACTGGCCGTCCTGCGGGGCTCGGCCGTCAACCAGGACGGCGCCAGCAACGGCCTGACCGCCCCCAACGGCCCCTCCCAGCAGCGCGTCATCCGCCAGGCGCTGGCGGCCGCACGCCTCACACCGGGCGACATCGACGCCGTCGAGGCCCACGGCACCGGCACCCCGCTCGGGGACCCCATCGAGGCGCAGGCCCTCATCGCCACCTACGGACACGACCGCGAGGCAGACCACCCCCTCTACATCGGCTCGGTGAAGTCCAACATCGGCCACACCCAGGCCGCCGCCGGCGTCGCCGGCGTCATCAAGACGGTCATGGCACTGCGCCACGGCGTCCTGCCCGCCACCATCCACCTGGACGAGCCGACCCCCCACGTCGACTGGACCGCCGGAGACGTCGACCTGCTGACGCAGCGTCAGGACTGGCCGGAGACGGGACGACCGCGCCGCGCGGGCGTCTCCTCCTTCGGGATCAGTGGGACGAACGCGCACGTCGTCCTGGAACAGGCGCCGGACGCCGGAACGGAGGCCGGTACGGAGGCCGGTACGGAGGCCGCGCCCGACGCGGAGCCCGCCGCCGACGAGCGGCGGCCCGCGACCGCCGCACCGCGCCCCTTCGGCGTGCAGCCGGTGGTGCCGTGGGTGGTCTCGGGTCGGGGTGAGGCGGCGTTGCGGGCGCAGGCGGGGCGGTTGGCGGGGGTTGTTGCGGGTGTTGATCCGGGTGCGGTGGCGGCTGTTTTGGTGCGGGGTCGTGCGGTGTTCGAGGACCGTGCGGTGGTGTTGGGCGCGGATGCGGACGAGCTGGTGGCGGGGTTGCCTGAGGTGGCGTCGGGTGGTGGGGTCTGTGGGCGTGTTGAGGGTGATGGTCGTGTGGTGTTCGTGTTCCCTGGTCAGGGGTCGCAGTGGGTGGGGATGGCGCGTGAGTTGATTGCTGCTTCGCCGGTGTTCGCGGAGTCGATCGCGGCGTGTGAGCGGGCGTTGGGGCCGTATGTGGAGTGGTCGTTGGGTGAGGCGTTGGATGATGCGGGGTTGTTGGAGCGGGTGGATGTGGTGCAGCCGGCGTTGTTCGCGGTGATGGTGTCGTTGGCGGCGGTGTGGCGTTCGCTGGGTGTGGAGCCGGCGGCGGTGGTGGGGCATTCGCAGGGGGAGATTGCGGCTGCGGCGGTGGCGGGTGCGTTGTCGTTGGGGGATGCGGCGCGGGTGGTGGCGTTGCGGGCGAAGTCCCTGCTGCGGGTGGCGGGTACGGGTGGGATGGTGTTGCTGTTCTGCTCGGCGCGGAAGGCGACCGAGTTGCTGGCCGGGTTCGAGGGCCGGGTGGGGATCGCGGCGGTGAACGGGCCGGGTTCCACGGTCGTGTCGGGTCTGGCGGATGCCCTGGACGCGTTCATGGTCACGTGTGCGGAGGCGGGGGTGGACGCCCGCAGGGTGAATGTGGACTACGCCTCGCATTCGGCCGGGATGGAGCCGCTGGAGGAGGAGATCCTCGACCTGCTGGCCACGATCGAGCCACAGGCCCCGTCGGTTCCCATGTTCTCGACCTATACGGGAAGGTGGGTCGAGGCCGACACGCTCGGTGCTTCGTACTGGTACGAGAACCTGCGCCATCCGGTGCAGTTGGAGAGCGCCGTTGCCGCGCTCGCAGAGTCCGGTCACCGCGTCTTTGTCGAGGCCAGCCCGCACCCCGTCCTGACCGTGGGTGTGCAGGACACTCTTGACGAGCATGGTGGCGGTGTCGCCCTGGGTACGCTGCGCCGCGAGCAGGGCGGCGTACGCAGGGTTCTCACGTCGGCGGCCGAGGCATGGACCCGAGGCGCGTCCGTCGACTGGATGCGGGTCGTCCCCGAGGAGTCGCGAGGCGACGTGGAGCTGCCCACGTATGCCTTCCAGCGGGAGCGGTTCTGGCTGGAGAGCGGTGGGGTGGTCGAGTCGGGTGGTGGGTCGGTCGATGTGGTGGAGGCGGGGTTCTGGGCGGCTGTGGAGCGGGGTGATGTTGCGGGGATCA
>NZ_JAINVH010000064.1 GCF_020400825.1 Streptomyces sp. HPF1205 | reverse complement strand
GACGAGGGCTTCGGTGGGCGTGGTGAGGGTGTCGGAGCGGCCGACGGAGACGGCGCCCCGCGTCAGCGCCCACAGGCGGGCCGGGATGCCGGCGTCGCCGAGGGCCTGGATGGTGGCCAGCACCGGGTGGGCGGCGTCGAGCCCGTCGCCCGGAAGGACGGCGACCCCGGCGACGGGCAGGTCCCCGGCGGCCGAGCGCAGCGCGTCGGCGCAGACCGCCCGGTCGGCGCCGGCGGGGAGCGCGACCGGGACGACGTCGGCGCCCTGCGCGGTCAGGGCCGCGGCGATCCGGTCGGCGCGGGCGGTGTCTGCGCCGCCGACGAGGATCCAGCGGCCGGTCAGGGCCGCGGCCGGGGCGTCCGGCAGGCGGTGCCACACGGTGCGGTACCGCAGGGCGCCGACGGTACGGGCCGCCTGCGTGCGGCGGCGCCATCCGGCGAGCACCGGCAGGACCTCGCCGAGCCGTTCGCGGTCGGCGTCCCCGGCGTCGAGGGCGGTGAGGATCGTGTCGACGTCCTGGCGCTCGACGGCGTTCCAGAACACGCCGTCCTCCGCGGCCGCCGCGGTGGCCGCCGCTGCCTCGGGCCAGAAACGCTCGCGCTGGAAGGCGTACGTGGGCAGCTCGGCGCGGCGGGCGCCCGATCCCGCGAAGTACGCGGCCCAGTCCACCTTCGTCCCGCGGACGTGCAGTTCGGCGATCGCGAGGGCCAGGGCGCGGAGCTCACCCGTGCCGCGTCGCATCGCCGGCACGCAGTGGCGAACGCCGTCGGCGGCCGCTCCAGTCGTGGTGGCGGTCGCGACGGCCGTTTCGGCGGCCATGGCGGACAGGACGCCGTCGGGGCCGAGTTCGAGCAGGACGCGAACGTCCTGTGCGTACAGGGTGCGGATGCCGTCGGCGAAGCGGACCGCCTCGCGGACATGGGTCACCCAGTACGCGGGGTCGGTGAGGTCACCGGTCAGGTCACCCGTGACGTTCGACACCACCGGGATACGGGGGGCGTTGTACGTCAGCGACTGCGCGACCGCACGGAAGTCGGCCAGCATCGGGTCCATCAGCGGCGAGTGGAACGCGTGCGAAACGGTCAGCCGCTTGACCTTGCGGCCCTGGGACCGCCACGCCGCTTCCAGGCCGTCGATCGCCGTCCCGGCGCCCGACACCACGACGGCGTCGGGCCCGTTGACGGCGGCGATCGTGACGTCCTCCCAGCCCTCGATCGCCGCGAGGACATCGGCCTCGTCGGCCTGCACGGCGAGCATCGCGCCGCCTTCCGGCAGCGCCTGCATCAGCCGGCCGCGGGCGGCCACCAGCCGGACCGCGTCCTGCAGCGACAGCACACCCGCCACATGCGCGGCGGCCAGCTCACCGATCGAGTGACCGGTGACGAAGTCGGGCGTGACGCCCCAGGACTCCACCAACCGGAACAGTGCCACCTCAAGCGCGAACAGCGCTGCCTGCGTGTAGACGGTACGGTCCAGATCCGCCGACCCGGCCTCGAACATCACTTCCCGCAGCGGCCGCTCCAGCTCCGCGTCGAAGTACGCGCACACCGCGTCCAGAGCGTCCGCGAACACCGGGAACGCCTCGTACAGCTCCCGGCCCATGCCGGACCGCTGGCTGCCCTGGCCGGTGAAGAGGAAGGCGGTGCCGGGCACGGCACGGGCGGTGCCGCGGACCGTACCGGCAGCGGGCTCACCGGCGGCCAAAGCGGCCAGGCCGGCGAGGAGTTCACCGCGGTCGGCGCCGACGACGGCGGCGCGGCGTTCCAGCGCGGCCCGCGTGGTGGCGAGCGCGTGTGCGACATCGCCGGGCTCGGCGTCCGCGACGGCGGTGGCGAGGCGGGCGGCCTGGGCGCGCAGGGCCTCGTCGGTGCGGCCGGAGACCACCCAGGTGTGGGGGGTCGCGTTCTCGGTGGGCTCGGGGACGGGCGCGGGCTCGGTCGCGGGCTCGGGCGCGGGCGTGCCTTCGGGCGTGTGCTCGGGCGCGGAGGGGGCCTGCTCGATGATGGTGTGCGCGTTGGTGCCGCTGACACCGAAGGAGGAGACGGCGGCACGGCGGGGTCGGCCGGTCTCGGGCCACGCGGTGGCCTCGGTGAGCAGGCGTACGTCGCCGGCCGACCAGTCGACGTGCGGGGTCGGCTCGTCCACGTGCAGGGACGCGGGGACGAGGCCGTGGCGCATGGCCTCGACCATCTTGATCACACCCGCGACACCCGAAGCGGCCTGGGTGTGGCCGATGTTGGACTTCACCGAGCCGAGCAGCAGCGGCTGCCCGGTCGGGCGCCCGGCACCGTAGGTGGCGATGAGGGCCTGCGCCTCGATGGGGTCGCCGAGCGCGGTGCCGGTGCCGTGCGCCTCCAGGACGTCGACGTCGGCGGGTGTCAGGCGGGCGCTTTCCAGCGCCTGGCGGATGACACGTTGCTGGGCGGGGCCGTTGGGAGCGGTCAGGCCGTTGCTGGCGCCGTCCTGGTTGACGGCCGAGCCGCGCACGACGGCCAGCACCTCGTGCCCGAGCCGGCGGGCGTCGGAGAGCCGCTCGACCAGCAGGACACCGACGCCCTCGCCCCATCCGGTGCCGTCCGCGGCGGCCGCGAACGGCTTGCACCGCCCATCGGCGGCAAGACCCCGCTGCCGGCTGAACTCGACGAACGCGCCCGGCGTGGACATGATCGTCACACCGCCGGCCAGGGCCATCGTGCACTCGCCGCCCCGCAGTGCCTGCACGGCCAGGTGCAGCGCGACCAGCGACGACGAGCACGCCGTGTCGACCGTGACGGCCGGGCCTTCGAGCCCGAAGGTGTAGGAGAGGCGGCCGGACACGACGCTCGCGGCGCTGCTGGTGGCGAGGTAGCCCTCGCCGCTCTGGGCCGCGGCGGCCAGCAGGGCGGCGTAGTCCTGCCCGTTGGAGCCGATGAACACACCCGTGCGGGAGCCGCGGACGGAGGTCGGGTCGAGCCCGGCGCGTTCGAACGCCTCCCAGGTGGTCTCCAGCAGCAGCCGCTGCTGCGGGTCCATCATCAGGGCCTCGCGCGGCGAGATGCCGAACAGGCCCGGGTCGAACGTCTCGGCGCCGCGGACGAAACCCCCCTGGGTGGCGTAGGTGGTGCCGGGGTGGTCGGGGTCGGGGTGGTGGAGTGCTTCGGCGTCCCAGCCGCGTTCGGCCGGGAAGTCGCCGATGGCGTCGGTGCCCGCGGCCACGAGGTCCCACAGGTCCTGGGGCGAGGTGACGTCGCCGGGGTAGCGGCAGGCCATGCCGACGATGGCGATGGGTTCGTCGGAGGGCAGGAGGGTGGCGTCGGCGGAGGTGACGTGGGAGTTCTCACCGGCCGCCGCAGTACCGGCCGCCGGCGTGCCGACCGCCGGTGTGCCGGCCGTGGTGGTGCCGGTCGCCCGGTGCAGGTGCTCGGCGAGTTCGGCGGGGGTCGGGTGGTCGAAGGCGACGGTGGTGGGCAGGCGCAGCCCGGTCAGGGTGGTGAGGCGGTTGCGCAGCTCGACGGCGATGAGCGAGTCGAAGCCCATGTCGCGGAAGGCGGTGCCGGGGTCGACCTGGTCGGCGGACGCGTGGCCGAGGACGGCGGCGACCTCGGTGCGGACGACGGCCAGCAGGGTACGGGCCCGCTCCGGCGCGGTGAGGCCGGCCAGCCGGGTGAGCAGTTCGGGCTGTCCCGCCGGGTCCGGGACGCCGGCGGTCTCCAGGGCGGCGCGGGCGGCGGGCACCCCGGTCAGCAGGGGGCTGGGGCGGCTGGTGGTGAAGCTGGGCGCGAACAGGTCCCAGGCGACGTCGGCGACGACCACGGTGGTGTCGCGGACGGCGAGCACGGTACGCAGGGCGGCGAGCGCGCGCTCGGGGGCGAGCGCGGTCAGGCCGCGGCGGGCGACATGGTCGCGGGCGGCGGCGTCGGCCGCCAGCCCGGCGTCGGCCCACGGGCCCCAGCCGATGGAGGTGGCGGCCAGACCGCGGGCACGGCGCCGCTCGGCGAGGGCGTCGAGGTGGGCGTTGGCGGCGGCGTAAACGGCCTGTCCCGCGCTGCCCCAGGCGGCGGCGATGGAGGAGAAGAGGACGAACGCGTCGAGCGGCCGGTCGGCGAGCAGCGCGTCGAGGTGGTCGGCGCCCGCGGCTTTGGCGGCCATGACCTCGGCGGCCTCGGCGGGGGTGGTGGCGGCGAGGGCGCGGATCTCGCCGAGGCCGGCCGCGTGCACGACGGCGGTGAGGATGCCCTCGGCGTCGACGGCCGCCAGCAGCCGGGCGACGGCGGCGCGGTCGGCCATGTCGCAGGCGGCGAGGGTGACGCGGGTGCCCGACGCCTCGATCTCGGCGGCGAGTTCGGCCGCGCCCGGGGCGTCGGCGCCGCGCCGCCCGGCGAGGACGACGTGCTCGGCGCCGGACCGCGCGAGCAGCCGGGCGACCTGGCCGCCGAGGGCGCCGGTGCCCCCGGTGACGAGGACGGTGCCGGAGGGACGCCACTCCCCCACGCCCGTGGCGGGCGCCGGGGCCGGGGCGAGACGGCGAGCGAAGACGCCGGAAGCGCGGACGGCGGTCTGGTCCTCGGCGGCGCGCCGCGTGCCGTCCTGGGTGAGGACGGCGGCCAGCCGGGTGGCGGCGCGGTCGTCGAGGACGTCGGGCAGGTCGACCAGTCCGCCCCAGGCGCCGGGCAGTTCGAGGGCGGCGACGCGGCCGAAGCCCCAGATCGCGGCCTGTGCCGGGGATACGGCCGCGTCGGAGCGGCCGATGGCGACGGCGCCGCGGGTCACGCACCACAGCGGCAGCGCGACGCCGGCGTCGGCGAGGGCCTGGACGAGGGTGAGGACGTGGACGAATCCGTACGCGAGGGAGGGGAGTCCGGGGTGGGGGCGCTCGTCGGTGCCGGCCGGAGTGAGGATGCCGCGGGCGCCGGGGTGGTCGGCGGCGGCGCGGGTGAGCAGCTCGGCGAGTGCGCCGCGGTCCGCGTCCGCGTCCCACGCGAGGGTGACGACGGTGCCGCCGGAGCCCTCCAGGGCCCGCACGGTGTCGGCGGCGGCGCGGACGGCGGTCTCGGGGGCGTCGGAGGGCAGTGCAAGCAGCCACGTTCCGGCGGCGGGAGCGGAGGGGGCGAGGTCGGCGGGCTCCCAGCCGACACGGTAGCGCCAGGCGTCGACGGCTCCGGCCTCACGGCGCTTGCGACGCCAGGAGGACAGCAGGGGCAGGACGTCGCCCAGGGCGGGCGCGTCGTCGCCGCCGAGGTCGAGGGCAGCCTCGACGGCCGCGAGGTCCTGGCGTTCGACGGCGTCCCAGAAGCGGGTCTCCACGGCGTCGGCGCCGGCCGCCGCGCGGGCGGCGGGCATGGCGGTGCCGTCACCGGCGAGCCAGTAGTGGGTGCGCTGGAAGGCGTAGGTGGGCAGGTCGACGCGCCGGGCGCCGGACCCGGCGTAGTACGCGGCCCAGTCGACGCCGGCGCCTCGGGTGTGCAGGCCGGCCAAGGCCGCGGTGAGCGCGGGCGCCTCGGGACGTGCGGCCCGCAGCGCCGGGAACAGCGCGGCGCCGGAGGCTTCGCCGAGCGCCGAGCCGGACATCGCGCCGGTGTCGTCGTGGGCGAGGACGCCTTGCGCCATCGCGGACAGCACGCCGTCGGGACCGAGTTCCAGGTAGGTGCGGACGCCCTTGCCGCGCAGCGTGGCGATCCCGTCGGCGAACCGCACGGCCTCGCGGACATGCCGCACCCAGTACGCGGGGTCGGTCAGGTCACCGGTCAGGTCACCGGTGACGTTCGACACGACGGGGATACGAGGGGCGCTGTACGTCAGCGACTCGGCGACGGAACGGAAATCGGCCAGCATCGGGTCCATCAGCGGCGAGTGGAACGCGTGCGAGACGGTCAGCCGCTTGACCTTGCGGCCCTCAGAACGCCACACCGTCTCCAACTCGGCCACGGTGTCGCCCGCGCCGGAAACGACGATCGCCTCGGGCCCGTTGACGGCCGCAATCGTCACGTCCTCGCGGCCCGCCAGCGCCTCCCGTACGACCGACTCCTCCGCCTGGACGGCCAGCATCGCGCCGCCTTCGGGCAGCGCCTGCATCAACCGGCCGCGAGCAGCCACCAGCCGGACCGCGTCCTGCAGCGACAGCACACCCGCCACATGCGCGGCCGCCAGCTCACCGATGGAATGGCCGGCCAGGAAGTCGGGCCGCACACCCCACGACTCCACCAGCCGGTACAGCGCCACCTCAAGCGCGAACAACCCCGCCTGCGTATAGACGGTACGGTCCAGATCCGCGGAGTCGGCCTCGAACATCACCTCCCGCAACGGCCGCTCAAGCTCCGCATCGAACAGCCCGCACACCTCATCCAGCGCCTCCGCGAACACCGGGAACACCCCGTACAGTTCACGGCCCATGCCGGACCGCTGGCTGCCCTGGCCCGAGAAGAGGAAGGCGAGCCTGCCGGCGGTGCCGGGGGTGGCGGTGCCGTCGACGCGGCCGGGGGCGGGGGTGCCGGCGGCGAGCGCCGTCAGTCCGGTGATCAGGTCGTCGCGGGTGGTGCCGAGGAGGACCGAGCGGTGCTGCCAGGCGGTCCGCGAGGTGGCGAGGGAGTGGGCGACGTCCCACGGGTCGGCGGAAGGGTTCGCGGCAAGGGCGTCCAGGAGGCGGGCGGCCTGGGCGCGCAGCGCTTCCTGGCCGGTGGCCGACAGGGTCCAGGCGAGGGGCGCGGTGCGCACCGGGCCGGCGACGGGCAGCATGTCACCGGCGGAATCGGCAGAATCGGCGGACCCGTCGGAGCCCGCCGATGCGGCGGGCTCGGCGGCGGGGTCCTGCTCCAGGACGACGTGGGCGTTGGTGCCGCTGATGCCGAAGGAGGAGACGGCGGCGCGGCGCGGCGCGGCGGTGGACGGCCACTCCCGCTCCTCGGTGAGGAGTTCGACGTCGCCGGCGGTCCAGTCGACGTGCGTGGAGGGCCGGTCGACGTGCAGGGTGCGGGGCAGCACGCCGTACCGCATGGCCTGCACCATCTTGATGACGCCCGCCACACCGGAGGCGGACTGGGTGTGGCCGATGTTGGACTTGATCGAGCCGAGCAGCAGCGGCCGTCCCTCGGGCCGGTCCTGGCCGTACGTGGCCAGCAGCGCCTGCGCCTCGATGGGATCGCCCAGCGCGGTCCCGGTCCCGTGTGCCTCGACGACGTCGACCTGCTGCGGGGTGAGGCGGGCGTTGGCGAGGGCCTGGCGGATGACGCGCTGCTGGGAGGGGCCGTTGGGCGCGGTCAGGCCGCTGCTGGCGCCGTCCTGGTTGACCGCCGAGCCGCGGACGACAGCGAGTACGTCGTGCCCATTGCGGCGGGCGTCGGAGAGCCGCTCGACCAGCAGCATGCCGACGCCCTCGCCCCAGCCGGTGCCGTCGGCGGCGTCGGCGAACGCCTTGCAGCGCCCGTCGGCGGCCAGACCCCGCTGGCGGTGGAACTCCACGAACAGGCCCGGGCTCGACATGATCGTCACGCCGCCGGCGAGCGCCATCGTGCACTCGCCGTCGCGCAGCGCCTGCACGGCAAGATGCAGCGCGACCAGCGACGACGAACAGGCGGTGTCGACGGTGACGGCCGGGCCCTCAAGGCCGAAGGTGTAGGCGAGCCGGCCGGAGACGACGCTGCCCGCGTTGCCCGTCAGCAGGTGGCCCTCGGCGCCCTCGGGGAGCGCGCCGTCGGCGGCCGAGCCGTACGCCTGCCCCGCGGCGCCGACGAAGACGCCGACCTGGTTGCCGCGAATGGCGGACGGCACGATGCCGGCGCGTTCGAACGCCTCCCAGGACGTCTCCAGCAGCAGCCGCTGCTGCGGGTCCATGGCCAGCGCCTCACGCGGCGAGATGCCGAAGAAGGCGGCGTCGAACTCCCCCGCGTCGTAGACGAAACCGCCCAGCAGGGTGGGGACGGCGGCGAGGTCGTCGGCCTCCGGGCCGGCGGCGCCGGAGCCGGGCAGCGGCCAGCCGCGGTCGGCGGGGAACTCCGCGATGGCGTCGACCCCGTCCGCGGCCACGCGCCAAAGGTCCTCCGGGGAACGCACCCCGCCGGGGAAGCGGCAGGCCATGCCGACGATCGCGATCGGCTCGCGGCTCGCCTCCTCGACCTCGCGGAGCCGGCGGCGCGCCTCCCGCAGGTCGGCGGTCGCCCGCTTCAAGTAGTCGAGGTACTTCTCCTCATTGACCATTTCGCGTCCCTCTTTGGGCGTTCTCAGACGGGGGGCGGTGCGTTTCAGGACGCGCCGAGCTCGTTGTCGAGCAGATCGAAGAGCTCGTCCGCGGTGGCTGCCTCGAGCACGTCGGCGGCCTCGTCGGCTGCCCGGCCCCGGCTCGTGGTGGTCCAGGACGACAGCACGTCGCGCAGCCGCGCCGTGATGCCGTCGCGTTCGCCGTCACCGGCGGCGACGCTCGCGAGGAGCGCCTCCAGGCGGTCGATCCCGGCGTGCACCGAGGGCACCGGGGACCGGTCGCCGTCGGGGAGCCGCTCGCCGAGGTGGGCGGCCAGTGCCGCCGGTGTCGGGTAGTCGAAGATCAGGGTCGCCGGCAGGCGGTGGCCGACGGCGGCGCCGAGCCGGTTGCGCAGCTCGACGGCCGACAGGGAGTCCACACCGAGTTCCAGGAAGCCCCGGCCGGCCTCGACGCTCTCCGCGGAGCTGTGGCCCAGGACCAGGGCGGTGTGCCCCTGGACGAGGTCCAGCAGGGCCTTGTCCCGTTCGGCGCCGGCGAGGGCGCCGACGCGGTCCAGGAAGTCCTTGGCCGGGTCGGCGCCGCCGGGTACGGCGGCGGCCCGCTTGGACTGCCGGCGCACCAGCGCCGCCAGCAGCGGCGGCAGTTCGCCCGCGTCGGCCTGGCGCCGCAGGGCCGCCGGGTCGAGTTCCATCGGGACGAGAGCGGCCTCGGGGCGGGCGAGCGCGGCGTCGAGGAGGGCCAGTCCCCGTTCCGTGGTGAGCGCGGCGACGCCGGAGCGCGCCATGCGGCGCAGGTCGGCCTCGGCGAGCTCGCCGGTCATGCCGCCGGTCTGCGACCACAGGCCCCAGCCGAGCGAGACGGCCGGCATTCCGAGCGCGCGGCGGCGGTGCGCCAGGGCGTCGAGTTCGGCGTTGGCGGCAGCGTAGTTGCCCTGTCCCGCGCCGCCGAAGACGGCGGAGGCGGAGGAGAAGAGCACGAACGCGGCCAGGTCCTGGTGCCGGGTCAGCTCGTGGAGGTGGTCCGCAGCGACGGCCTTCGGACCGCGGACGCTCTCCAGCTGCCCGTCGGACATGGCTTCCACGACCGCGTCGTCCAGAACACCCGCGGTGTGCACGACGGCGGTCAGGTCGCGGCCGTCGAGTACGGCGGCCAGCGCGTCGCGGTCGGCGACATCGCAGGCGACGGCCTCGGCCCGGGCTCCGGCCGCGGCGAGTTCCGCGACCAGCTGCCCGGCTCCGGGGGCCTGGGGGCCGCGGCGGCTGAGCAGGAGCAGGTGACGGGCGCCGTGTTCGGTCACCAGGTGCCGGGCGACGTGTGCGCCCAGCGAGCCGGTGCCGCCGGTGATCAGGACGGTCTTGTCCGGGTCGAGGTCGTGCGGAACGGTCAGGACGACCTTGCCGATGTGACGGGCCTGGCTGACGAAGCGGAACGCCTCCCGCGCCTGCCGCACATCCCAGCACCGCACCGGCGACACCGACACCGCACCCGCCGCGAACAACTCCAGCAACTCCGCCAGGAGTTCGCCGATACGCGCGGGCCCCGCCTCCACCAGGTCGAACGCCCGGTACACCACACCCCGCGGCACCGACCCGGCATCCCGAATGTCGGTCTTGCCCATCTCCAGGAACCGCCCACCCCGCGGCAGCAGTTCGAGGGAGGCGTCCACGAACTCCCCGGCCAGGGAGTTCAGGACCACATCCACACCCTCGCCGTCGGTGACCGCCAGGAACTTCCCCGCAAACCCCGTGTCACGCGAGCTGGCGATGTGGTCGTCATCCAGGCCGAGGCCGCGCAGCGTGTCCCACTTGCCCGGGCTCGCCGTCGCGAACACCTCCGCACCCAGATGCCGGGCCAGCTGGATCGCCGCCATCCCCACACCACCGGCACCCGCATGAACCAGCACCCGCTCACCCGCCCGCACCGACCCCAGATCCCGGAACGCATACCAAGCGGTCAAGAACACGATCGGCACCGACGCCGCCTCGGCGAACGACCAACCCTCCGGAATCGGCGCGAGCATGCGGTGGTCGGCGACGGCGGAAGGAGCGAAGGCGCCGGGGAAGACGCCGGTCACCCGGTCGCCGGGGGCGAGGCCGGTGACGGCCGGGCCGGTCTCCAGGACGACGCCGGCGCCTTCACCGCCCAGAACGGGGGCCCGGCCCGGGTACATGCCGAGGGCGCCCAGGACGTCGCGGAAGTTGACGCCGGCCGCGCGCACCGCGACCCGGACCTCGGTGGGCGCGAGCACGGGTGTGTCGCACGGTACGAGGTCGAGGGCGTCGAGGGTGTCGCGGGTGGCGCTGTCCAGCCGCCAGGCGCCCGGCGGCGGGGTGAGCGTGTCGGCGCCGGCTGCCGGCCGCAGGCGGGCGGAGGTGACGCCGCCGTCGCGGACGGCGGTCTGCGGCTCGCCCGAGGCCACCGCGCCGGGCACGGCCGGCCACGAGGCGGCGGTGCCGTCGGTGTCGACCAGGACGATCCGTCCGGGGTGCTCGGACTGGGCGGACCGCACCAGGCCCCACACGGCGGCGGCGCCCGCGTCGCAGGCCCCGGTGTCGGCGCCGGTGACGACGGCGGCGCGGGTGAGGACGGCGAGGGTGGCGTCGGCGAAGCGGTCGTCGGACAGCGAGTCCCGCAGCAGCGCGAGGGTGTGCCGGGCGGCGTCCGGGCCCGCTGCGGTGACGGCGACGACCCGGGGCGCGCGGGCGGCGGCCTCGTCCAGACCGGTGAGTACGGTCAGGCCCAGGCCGTCGGCGGCGCCGAGGGTGTCGGGGCCGACGAGCGCCCAGTCGGCGGCGCCGGTCCCGGGCACGCCGGCCGGGGTCCAGTCCACCCGGTACAGGCCGTCCGCGGCGTCGCCTCCCGCGCGCAGCTGTCCGGCGTCCACCGGCCGCAGGACCAGGGCCTCGACGGACAGGACGGGCGCGCCGCTGACGTCGGCGGCGGTCACGGCGACGGCGTCGGTGCCCGCAGCGGCGATCCGCACCCGCAGGGCGCGGGCGCCGGTGGCGTGCAGGGCCACGCCGGAGAACGCGAAGGGCAGGTGCCCGCCGGGGGTGCTGATGAACGCGCCGAGACCCACCGGGTGCAGCGCCGCGTCCAACAGCGCCGGGTGAACGGCGTAAGTACCGGCCTCCGCGGCGCGCTCCTCGGGGAGTACGACGTCGGCGCACAGGGCGTCGCCGTCCCGCCAGACGGCCCGCAGGCCCTGGAAGGCGGGGCCGTAGGCGTAGCCGCGGGCGGCGAGGGCGGCATAGAAGTCGTCCAGCGCGACGGGTTCCGCGCCGGCCGGCGGCCACTGGGTGCCGTACGCCTCGGGCGCGGGGGCCGGGCCGGTACTGAGGGAGCCGCCGGCGTGACGGGTCCACCGCTGTCCCGCGTCGGGGCCGATGTCGGGGCCGTCCGCGTCGGGCGCGGCGTACACGCCGAAGGACATGCGTCCGGCGGGGTCGGGCGCGCCGACCCGTACCTGGACGCGGACGCCACCGCGCTCGGGGAGAACGAGCGGGGCCTCCAGAGTCAGGTCGTCCACCAGGGTGGCGCCCGCGTACTCGGCTGCCTGGAGGGCGAGTTCGACGAACGCGGTGCCGGGCACGAGGACCGTGCCGAGGACGGCGTGGTCGGCGAGCCACGGGTGGGTCCGCACGGACAGCCGGGAGGTGAACAGCAGCCCCTCGCCGTCGGCGAGGTCGACGGCGGCACCCAGCAGCGGGTGCCCGGCGGCGGTGAGGCCGAGGGCGACGGGGTCGCCGGCGGTCCTTCCGGTGACGTCGACCCAGTACCGCTCCCGCTGGAAGGCGTAGGTGGGCAGGTCGACGCGGCGGGCGCCGGTACCGGCGAACACCGCCTCCCAGTCCACGTCCACCCCATGCGTGAACGCCGCCGCCACACCCGTGAACAACGCCTCCACACCCGCACGACCCGCACGCTGCACCGCAGCGGCCACCACACCGTCGGCACCCCCGGCACCGCTCAGAACGTCCTGAGCCAACGCCGACAGCACACCATCCGGCCCCAACTCCAAAAACGTCCGCACACCCTCGCCGTGCAGGCTGTGTACCCCGTCGGCGAACCGCACCGCCTCGCGGACATGCGTCACCCAGTACGCGGGGTCGGTGAGGTCACCGGTCAGATCACCAGTGACGTTCGACACCACCGGAATACGGGGAGCGTGGTACGTCAGCGACTCGGCAATGGCCTGGAAGTCCGCCAGCATCGGCTCCATCAACGGCGAATGGAACGCATGCGAGACCGTCAGCCGCTTGACCTTGCGGCCCTGCGAACGCCACACCGCCTCCAACTCGGCGATCGTGTCACTCGCACCCGAGACGACGATGGCCTCGGGCCCGTTGACAGCCGCCACCGCCACGTCGTCCCGCCCGCCCAGTGCCTCACGCACGGCCGCCTCATCCGCCTGCACGGCGAGCATCGCGCCACCAGCCGGCAACCCCTGCATCAACCGGCCACGAGCAGCCACAAGTCGGACCGCGTCCTCCAGCGACAGCACACCCGCCACATGCGCCGCGGCCAGCTCACCGATCGAATGACCAGTGACGAAGTCGGGCGTGACACCCCACGACTCCACCAACCGGAACAACGCCACCTCAAGCGCGAACAACCCCGCCTGCGTATACACCGTACGGTCCAGATCCGAGGAACCCTCCTCGAACATCACCTCCCTCAAGGGACGTTCGAGCTCCGCGTCGAAGTACGCGCACACCTCGTCCAACGCATCC
>NZ_JAINVH010000063.1 GCF_020400825.1 Streptomyces sp. HPF1205 | reverse complement strand
TTCGCCTGTCGTGCGCACCGGTCGGTGCCTTCGTCCGGGTACGCGCGCCCCACCGTCGGTGGCACGCGTACCCGCATGCGCCCCGGGGACGAGCGCACGCCTCGATCCTCGCCCCGGTGCCAAGGCCGGTGCCAGGGCCGAACGGCCCCCACACGGCCTCCCGGGGGCCCGAACGGTCCCGAACACCGCGCGACGGCAGCGGACTTCGCCCCGCGACGGCCGCGCGGACCCGGCGTGGGGCCGCGCCGCCCGTACCGCGACCACCCTGTCGCCCGACCCCCGCGTCCCGCAACCCCCGCGTCCCGCAACCCCCGCGTCCCGCAACCCCCGCGTCCCGCAACCCCCGCGTCCCGCAACCCCCGCGTCCCGCATACCCGTGGCCGCCCGCCGCCGCCCGCCGGCCTGCGGGACCACCGGCCCCGCCGGCAGGGCGCTGCGGCCCCTGCCGCGCACGGCCGCCGAGGACCAGGCTCGAAGTGCCAACAGGGAAGGAGCACACGATGCTTCCGTTCATCACCGCGGGTCTTGACGGCTCGGCGGAAAGCCGCGCGGCCGCCGAGTGGGCGGCCGCGGAGGCGCTGCGGCGCGGTCTGCCGCTGCGGCTGCTGCTGGCCTCGGGCCGGCACCCGGGCGCGCACGCCTACGGTCCCCACCCGGCGGACCCGGCGCTCCACCGCCACTGGGCCGAGCGCATCCCGCGCGAGGCCGCCGCCGCGCTGCGGGGCAGCCACCAAGGACTGACCGTCGTCGCCGAACAGGTGGCCGGGCCGCCGGCGCAGACGCTGCTGGAGGCGGCCGCCGACTCGGAACTGCTGGTGCTCGGCAGCCGCGCCGTGCGCCCCGTGACCGGGTACCTGATGGGTTCCGTGTCCCTCGCGGTGACGTCCCGCGCCGACCGGCCGGTGGTCCTGGTCAGGGCCGGCGGCGGCCCGGCCGGCCGGACCGTACCGGAGATCCCGGACGGTGACGTCGTCGTCGGGCTCGATCTCTCCCGCCCCGCCGAGCGGGTGCTGGAGTTCGCCTTCGACGCGGCCGCCCGCCGCACGGCGCGCCTGCGCGTCCTGCACAGCCGCAACCGGCCCTCGCTGTACGGCGAGGAGGTGGCCGCGGGGCTGGACGTCGACCTGGACGGCGAGCTGGCCGCGCAGGAGGCCGACGAGTACGCCCGCGTCGTACGGCCCTGGCAGGAGAAGTTCCCGGCCGTAACCGTCACCGGCGAGGCGGTGGTCGGCACGCCGGCCCGGCACCTGGTCGAGGCCGCGGCCACGGCCCGCCTGGTCGTCGTCGGCCGCCGCGCCCCCTCCCTGAAGATCGGCCCGCGGCTGGGCCCGGTCGCGCACGCCGTCCTCCACCACAGCACCGCGCCGGTCGCCGTCGTCCCGCACGACTGACGCCGCCCCGTCCACGGACCCCGGCCACCGGCCGGGGTCCGTGCGCGTGCCGCCCGGCCCGGACGGCCGCCGTCCGCCGGCAGGCGCACAGCAGACGGTCCCGCTCGCGCCGCCCGGGTGAGGGGCGGCGCGAGCGGGACCGTCGTGTCACAGTGCGGGCCGGCGGGCCCGCTCACGTGCCGCCCGCCCCCGCCTCGGTCGTACGCCGGGGCAGCGGAGGGTCGCCGGCCAGGTAGCCGCGCACGGCGCGGGCCAGCCTCTCCGCCTGGGAGTGCAGCACTTGGCCGGCGACGCGTTGTCCGTCGGCCGCGGCGCCGATGGCGTACACCCGCGCGTGGGCGGGGCAGCGGCGGGTCGCGGGGTCCACCGGCACCAGTCCGTGTTCGTCGCCCAGGCCCGGCGAGCGGGTCACGTACCCCGCGGGCGCCGGCGCCCCGGTGGCGACGACAAGGACGTCGTACGGGAGGGTCGTGCCGTCGCCGAGGCAGACCTCGGCGCGGTCGGTGTCGACGGTGGCCACCTCGGTGTGGCGGAAGCCGATGCCGTCGCGCAGGTGCAGGTGCTCCGGCGGGCGCAGGGTGTGCGGCCCGTACAGCCCGAGGGACGTCAGAAGCGCGGCCTCGGGGTCGCGGGTGTCGGCCCTGTCCACGACCAGGACGGACACGCCCGGGCCTGAGCAGTAGCAGTGCAGGCGGTTGGCCGCGAGGGTGCCGGCCGAGCCGCCGCCGAGGACGACGATGTGCCTGTTCATCAGGTCACTCTCCGATGGTGGTCCGGTCGCTGTCGTCGGCGGGCGCGACGGGTGCGGGGGCGGGGAGGGGGGTGCCGTAGTAGGCGGCGCGCATCAGTTCGCGCAAGGAGTCGAGCATCGGCATCCGGGGGTTGGCGGGCGCGCACTGGTCGTCGAAGGCGGCCAGCGCCTGCTGCGGGAGGGCGGCCAGGAACGCCTGCTCGTCGACGCCGGCCGCCTTGAAGGACGGTTCGATGCCGACCGCGTCCCGCAGCCGTTCGACGGCGGCGGCGTACGAGGCGACGCCCTCGGCCGGGGTGGCGGCGGGCAGGCCCAGCATGCGGGCGAGGTCCTGGAACCGCTCCGGCGCCCGGTAGCTCTCGTACTTGGGCCAGCCGGTGAGCTTGGCCGGGACGGTGCCGTTCCAGCGGATGACGTGCGGCAGCAGGACGGCGTTGGTGCGTCCGTGGGCGAGGTGGAAGGTGGCGCCCAGGGTGTGGGACATGGCGTGGACGACGCCGAGGAAGGCGTTGCCGAACGCCATGCCGGCGATGGTGGCCGCGTTGTGCACCTTCTCGCGGGCGACCGGGCTGCCCGCGCGGTCGTTCACGGCGGCTTCGAGGTGGTCGAAGATCAGCTTGACCGCGTGCCGGGCCAGGCCGTCCGTGAAGTCGCTCGCGTACACCGACACGTACGCCTCGGTGGCGTGGGTGAGGGCGTCGAAGCCGCTGTCGGCGGCGATGGCCGGCGGCAGGTCCGCGGTCAGCAGCGGGTCGACGATCGCCACGCTGGGGGTCAGCGCGTAGTCGGCGAGCGGGTACTTCCGGCCGGTCGCCGGGTCGGAGATGACGGCGAACGGGGTGACCTCCGCGCCCGTCCCCGACGTGGTCGGCACGCACACCAGGCGGGCCCGCTCGCCCAGCGGCGGGAAGCGGAAGGCGCGTTTGCGGATGTCGGAGAACTTCTGCCGCATGTCGGCGAAGTCGACGTCCGGCTGCTCGTACAGCAGCCACATCACCTTGGCGGCGTCCATCGGCGACCCGCCGCCCACCGCGATGATCGTGTCGGGCCGGAAGTCGCGCATGAGGGCGGCGCCGCGGCGTACCGCGTCGATGGCCGGTTCGGGCAGCACGTCGTCGATGATCTGGATCGTCACCGGCTCGGGGCGGCGGCGCAGCACGCGGGTGATCTTGTCGACGTAGCCGAGCCGGGTCATCGTCGCGTCGGTGACGACGGTGACGCGGTGCACGTCAGGCATGCTCGCCAGGTAGCGCACGGCCTGCGGCTCGAAGTAGACCTTCGGCGGGACCTTGAACCACTGGAGGTTGTTCTGGCGGGTGGTGACCCGCTTGATGTTCAGCAGCTGCGCGGTGGAGACGTTGTCGGACACCGAGGTGCGGCCCCACGAGCCGCAGCCCAGCGTCAGCGACGGCAGGAGGTGGTTGTAGATGCCGCCGATGGCGCCCTGGGAGGAAGGGGCGTTGACGATGACCCGCACGGTCTGCATCCGCCTGCCGTACGCCTCGGCGACGCCCGGGTCGCCGGTGTGGACGACGGCGGTGTGGCCCTGGCCGTGGAAGGCGACCATCCGCGCGGCGAGGTCGAAGCCCTGCTCGGTGGTGCCGGCCCGCAGGACGGTCAGGACCGGGCACAGCTTCTCGCGGGTCAGCGGTTCGCCGCGGCCGACGCCGCCGGCCTCGGCGAGGATGACGGAGGTGCCCTCGGGCACGGTGAACCCGGCCTGCCGGGCGATCCACTCCGGAGCGCGGCCGACCGCGGCCGGATTGACCCGGCCACCGGGGCTCCCGTCCGGGGCGGGCGGGAAGAGGTACGCCTCCAGCTTGCGCTTCTCCTCCGCGGTGGCGCGGTGGGCGTGCAACTGCCCGAACAGCGCGAGCGCCTCCTCGTACACCGCATCGTCGAGGATCACGGCCTGCTCCGAGGCGCAGATCATGCCGTTGTCGAACGACTTGGACAGCACCAGGTCGTTGACGGCCCGCCGCAGGTCGGCGCTGCGGTGCACGTACGCCGGCACGTTGCCGGCGCCGACCCCGACCGCGGGCTTCCCCGCCGAATAGGCCGCCTTGACCATGGCGTTGCCCCCTGTCGCGAGGATCATCGCGACCCCCGGGTGGCGCATCAGGGCGTCGGTGGCCGCAAGCGAGGGGCGTTCGATCCACTGCACGCAGTCGGCGGGGGCGCCGGCCGCGACGGCGGCGTCCCGCACGGTCCTGGCGGCCTCGGCGCTGCACCGCTGGGCGGCCGGGTGGAAGGCGAAGATCACCGGGTTGCGCGTCTTCAGCGCCAGCAGCGCCTTGAAGATCGTGGTGGACGTCGGGTTGGTGACCGGCGTGATCGCGGCGACCACGCCCACGGGTTCGGCGATCTCCACGACGTCGTCGATGTCGTCGCGGGAGATCACCCCCACCGTCCGCACCTTCGCCATGGTGTGCGTGACGTGTTCGCAGGCGAACATGTTCTTGGCGGCCTTGTCCTCGAAGACCCCGCGGCCGGTCTCCTCCACCGCCAGGCGGGCCAGGTCGCTGTGCCGGTCGAGCGCGGCCACCGACGCCTTCGCCACGATGTGGTCGACCTCCAGCTGGCTGAGGCCCGCGTACTCCTTCAGCGCCCGTGCGGCGCCCGCCACCAGCGGGTCGACGGCCGCCGCGGCCTCGGTGCTCTCGCTGCTCTCGGTGCTCTCGATCGTCTCGGTCACCTCGGTGGTGCCGGTCGTGTCGGTGATCCGGGTGGTGTCGGTGGCCTCGGCGGCGCGGACGGCCCCGGGGCGTGGCGCGGCGGAGCCGGTGCCGCGCGGGGTGCGAGTGGATACCGGCTGGGTCATGGCGATCCTTCGTGTGTGGGCACGCGAGTGCGTCCGCGTGCGGGGGCGCACGTCGCGTCCGGTCCGCCGAGCCGCGGCTCGGGACCGCCCCATGGCGGCTTGGGCACAACGGTGCCCGCGTCCGGCGGCCGCCCCCGAGTGCCGAACGGCCCTTGCCGCTGGGCGATGCGGCCCCGTTCGCCGGGCCGGACCGCGGCGGGCTGACGGTACGTCGGGTCCGCGCGGGCTGACCCCGGGCGGACGGCCGGCGGGGAAGGGACGGCGGCCGGGCCTGTTCGCCCCGAGACCGGGGCCGTTGGGCCCTGGGCGGCAACGCGGCCCGCGGGACAGCCTGTTGGACGGCGGGCGCCCTTCTTCCGCCGAACGCCCCCCGCGTGCGGCCGGACTCGTCCGTACGCCGCCACGATCCGAGGAGTCCCGCCATGCGCACCCTGGTCCACATCACCGCCGACGCCCTGCCCGACCGCGACGGCGAGCAGCTGGACATGCTGGCCGCGTCGCTGGCCGGCCTGGTCGGGGCCGGGCACGGGATCGCCGTCACGTACGCCGGTCCCGCCGGCGACGCCGCGCGGGCCGGCTCCGGGCTGGTACGGGCGCTGTCCGACGTGCTGCCCGGCCGGGGCGTCGTCGCCCTCCTGACGCACACCGAGGTACGCGCCCACGACCCGGCGCTGCGCCGGCCCGCCGAGCCGCCCGACGCCGGTGCGGCCGACGGCGGTGCCGGTGGCGAGGGTTACGGTCCTCCGGCCGCGCCGCGGCCGCACGCCGTGCTGGAGGCCCCGGCCGTACGGGACCTGCTGGTCGGCGGCACCGTGCCGGTCTGCGCCGGGGGCGGCGGCGTCCCCGTGATCCGCGAGCCGGGCACGGGACGGCTGCGGACGGTACCCCGGGCCGTGGACCCGGAACGCACGGCCGTCCTGCTGGCGGAGTACCTGGACGTGGACACCCTGCTGTTCCTGACCGGAGCCACGCACGTGTTCGCCCCGCGCGCGCACGGCCGCGCCCGTCCGCTGCTGCGCGTGACCCCCGAGGAACTGTCCGCCCTGCGGCTGCCCGGGGACGCGGGGGCGCCGGCCCGGGCCGCGGCCGACTACGTGTCGCGTACCGGCGGCACGGCCGGTGTCGGCCCGGCGGACAACGCGCTCGGCATCGTCCGCGGCACCACCGGCACCCTCGTCCGCCGGGCCCCGCTGGCCCGTCCGGTCCGAACGGCCCGTCCGGCGGCCCGGATCCCCGGCCGCGACCCGGCGTGAAACACCCGAGCGCGCAAAGCACCGAGGGCAACCGAAGGCAGCCGAAGGCAACAGAGGCATCAGAAGCATCGCAAGGCATCGCAAGGCATCAGAAGGCAGAGGAAGCCATGACCACGCAGTTGATGACCATGACCAAGCGGCTGGACGCCGTGTCCGACGAGGAGCGCGGCAAGCTCATGGCGCTGGCCCGGGCGGTCGAGTTCCCGGCCGGAGCGAGGATCTTCGAGGAACGGGGGAAGGCGGACCGCTTCTGGCTGCTGCGCGAGGGAGAGGTGCGCCTGGAACTGCGGGTGCCCGGCAGCGCCGCCGCGGTGACCGAGACGGTCGGGCAGGGCTCGCTGCTCGGCTGGTCCTGGATGTTCCCGCCGCGCCGCTGGCACATGTCGGCCAAGGCGCTCACGCCGGTGCGCGCATGGGAGTTCGACGCGCTGGAGGTGCGCCGCCTGTGCGAGCAGGACCCCCGCTTCGGCTACGTCTTCACGCTCGCCTGCGCCGAGGTCATCGGCCACCGCCTGGAGCGCGCCCGTACCCGCCTGCTGGACCTCTACGGGCCCTACGGCAGCGGCCTGACCCCCTGAGCGCGCCCGATCCGCCGCCGGCACAACCCCGCGCGGGCCGGCGGCACCCGGCCGCGTCAATGCCGCGCGGAGACCGGCCCGGCGCCCGGGCCCCCGGCCGGCCCCGCGACCGGACAGCCCCCCCGGACGGGTCTACCCCGCCTGTGGCGGGAAGCCGAAACAAAGCCTACGAATACGACACTTTGGAGGTCGTGATGTCCGACGCTCTCGCCGAGGCGCCCGCCGTTCTCTCCGATGAGGAGATCGGGGTGCTGGACGCGCACTGGCGGGCCGCGAACTACCTCGCGGTGGGCCAGATCTACCTGCTGGAGGGGAATCCGCTGCTGGCCGAGCCGTTGCGTGCGGAGCACGTCAAGCCGCGGCTGCTGGGGCACTGGGGCACCTCGCCGGGACTGAACCTCGTGTACACGCACCTGAACCGGGTGATCAGGGCCCGCGGCCTGGACGCGATGTGCGTGTGGGGTCCGGGCCACGGGGGACCCGCGGTACTGGCCAACTCCTGGCTGGAGGGCACGTACACGGGCACCTACCCCGACATCACCCGGGACGCGGCCGGTATGGGCCGGCTGTTCCGCCAGTTCTCCTTCCCCGGCGGGGTCCCCTCCCACGTGGCCCCCGAGACGCCCGGTTCGATCCACGAGGGCGGGGAGCTGGGCTACGCCCTCTCCCACGCCTACGGTGCCGCCTTCGACAACCCCGGCCTCGTGGTGGCGTGCGTGATCGGTGACGGGGAGGCCGAGACCGGCCCCCTGGCCGCCTCCTGGCACTCCAACAAGTTCCTCGACCCGGTCCACGACGGGGCGGTGCTGCCGATCCTGCACCTGAACGGCTACAAGATCGCCAACCCCACCGTGCTGGCCCGCCTGCCCGAGAGCGAGCTGGACGAGCTCCTGCGCGGCTACGGGCACGACCCGATCCACGTCACCGGTGACGACCCGCGCGAGGTGCACAAGGCGATGGCCGCCGCCATGGACACCGCGCTGGACCGCATCGCCGCTTTCCAGCGCGCCGCCCGTGAGCGGGGCGCCACCGAGCGGCCGCGCTGGCCGGTGATCGTACTGCGCACCCCCAAGGGCTGGACCGGTCCCGCCGAGGTGGACGGCCTGCCGGTGGAGGGCACCTGGCGCGCCCACCAGGTCCCCCTGTCCGAGGTGCGCACGAACCCCGAGCACCTGCGGCAGCTGGAGGAGTGGCTGCGCTCCTACCGTCCCGAGGAACTCTTCGACGCCGACGGCCGCCCGCGCGAGCACGTCCTGGCCTGCGTACCCGAAGGCGAGCGCCGCCTGGGCGCCAACCCCCGCACCAACGGCGGCCTGCTGCTGCGCGACCTTCCCGTACCGCCCCTGGAGCGTTTCGCCGTGGCCGTGGACAAGCCAGGCGGCGGCGTGCACGAACCCACCCGTGTCCTGGGCGAGTTCCTTGAGCAGGTCGTGGCCGACACCGCCGGGCGCCGCGACTTCCGCATCGTGGGCCCGGACGAGACGGCCTCCAACCGCCTGCAGGCCGTCTACGGCGCCACCGGCAAGGTCTGGCAGGCCGCCACGCTGCCGGTCGACGAACACCTCGACGCCCACGGCCGGGTCATGGAGATCCTTTCGGAGCACACCTGCCAGGGCTGGCTCGAGGGCTACCTGCTCACCGGCCGGCACGGCCTGTTCTCCTGCTACGAGGCCTTCGCGCACATCGTGGACTCCATGGTCAACCAGCACATCAAATGGCTGCGCAGCACCCGCGCCCTGCCCTGGCGCCGCCCCATCGCCTCACTGAACTACCTGCTCACCTCACACGTGTGGCGCCAGGACCACAACGGCTTCTCCCACCAGGATCCCGGCTTCATCGACCACATCCTCAACAAGTCCCCCGAAGCGGTGCGGGTCTACCTGCCGCCGGACACCAACACCTTGCTGTCGGTGGCCGAACACGTCCTGGAGTCCAGGAACTACGTCAACGTCATCGTCGCCGGCAAACAGCCCAGCTTCGACTGGCTCCCCCTGGAGACCGCCCGCGCCCACTGCGCCCGTGGCGCCGGCATCTGGGAGTGGGCCGGCACCGAGGACCGGCTGCGGGAACCCGACGTCGTGCTGGCCTGCGCCGGCGACGTCCCCACCCTGGAGACGCTGGCCGCCGCCCAGCTCCTGCGCCGGCACCTGCCCGACCTGCGGGTACGGGTGGTCAACGTGGTCGACCTGGCGCGCCTGCTGCCCAGCGAGGAACACCCCCACGGCATGACGGGACCGGAGTACGACGCCCTGTTCACCCCCAACAAACCCGTCGTGTTCGCCTACCACGGCTACCCCTGGCTCATCCACCGCCTGACCTACCGCCGCACCGGCCACTCGCACCTCCACGTGCGCGGCTACAAGGAGATCGGCACGACCACCACACCCTTCGACATGGTCCTGCGCAACGACCTCGACCGCTACCGCCTCGTCATGGACGTCATTGACCGCGTCCCCGGCCTGGCCGTCATCGCCGCCCCCGTACGGCAGTTGATGGAGGATGCCCGCCTGCGCCACCACGCCTGGATCCGCGAACACGGCACCGACATGCCGGAAGTCGCCGACTGGGCCTGGGAAGGGTGATCCTCCCGTTCTCCACGACGCTCATCGAGGCCCGCCGGACCCCCGGCGGGCCTCCGCCGTCCCCGGTGTGCCGCCGCGCCGCCCCCACCGGCCGCCCCAACCGGCCGCCGCGGCAGGGACGTTCGGCCCCGCGGGCCGGGCCCTCGGCCCCCAGCGGCGACCGGCCCCCGCGCGGGACAGTGAAGCCGTGGACGAAAGCCCCGCACCACCGTCCCGCCGTCCACCCACCCGAACCACCGGATGAAGGAGACCGTCATGGCCGTGCACCAGGAATCCCGCAGGACCGTCCACATGATGCAGGTGCCGGCCTCGGAGGCCGCGCAGACCGCGCCCCGGCACGGCGCCGTCATGACCCCGCTCGCCGCGCGCGCCGCCGCGGTCGTGCGGATCGCCACCGGCTTCGTCTTCCTGTGGGCGTTCTTCGACAAGACCTTCGGCTGGCACTACGCCACCGCGTCCGGCAGGGGCTGGGTCGACGGCGGTTCGCCCACCAAGGGCTTCCTGTCCGGTGTCCAGGCCGGCCCGCTGCAGTCCTTCTTCCACGACATCGCGGGCAGGGGCTGGACCGACTGGCTGTTCATGCTCGGCCTGCTCGGCATCGGCGCCGCGCTGGTCAGCGGTGTCGCCCTGCGCGTGACCGCCGTCGCGGGCAGCGCGCTGATGGCCCTGATGTGGGCCGCCGAATGGCCGCTCGCCCAGCACCTGTCCACCGGGGCGCCGAGCATGTCGTCCAACCCGCTGGTCGACTACCACGTCCTGTACGCCCTGGCCATGGTCCTGTTCGCCGTCTCGTACGCCGGCAACACCTGGGGCCTGGGCCGGATCTGGGCGAGGCTCCCCCTCGTCCGCGACAACCGCTGGCTGCTGTAGCACCGCGGCGGCGGCCCGCCGCCGCCACCGGTCGTGCGCGTCGTGCGCGGTGTCCACCCGGACACCGCGCACGACGCGTTCGACGGTTCACCGCGCCCGGTGACCCGGGCGACGGACGCCACGTCTCCCCCGGGCCGGACGTCGCGCCGCCGCCGGAACACCGGTCACGTCACGGCGATCGGACATTAGTACGACGGGTGAATGTGACGGGAGCCGGATGCGGCGGCGGCCGCGCGCCGGAAGACTGCTGGGCGGCGATCCGAGTGGAACCCGCGCCGGGGCGTCCCTGGGGGGCCCGCCGCACACGGAGCGGGGCGGTTCGCCGTGGGCCGGGGGCGGGGCCGGTCGGGACCGTCCGGTGGGGTGGGGGAGGCGCGTATGGCGGTCGAGGAAACGGGCGGCACCGGTGTCCGGTCGTCGGTCCCGGCCCGTCCGGGCCGCCCGCCCGGTGCGGCGGCGGACCGGCCGGCGAGGAGCGTGCCGCGCCATGTGGCGTGCGTGATGGACGGCAACGGCCGGTGGGCGGCGCGGCGCTCGCTGCCGCGCACGTCGGGCCACCTGGCGGCGGAGACGACGGTGATCGACGTCATCGAGGCCGCCCGCACGGCGGGGGTGGAGTGGCTGAGCCTGTACGCGTTCTCCACCGAGAACTGGCGGCGCCCGAGCGACGAGATCGACTTCCTGATGCGGCTGGTGCGCCGCGTGGTACGCAAACACGCCCCGCTGCTGCACGCACGGGGCATCCGCTGCCGCTTCCTGGGCGTGGCGGACCCGCGGATCCCGGCCCCGCTGGCCCGCGACTTCACCGACCTGATGACGCTGACCGGCTCGAACCGGGGCATGACGCTGACCATCGCCTTCGACCACGGCGGACGCCGGGACATCGTCGAGGCGGCCCGGTCCCTCATCCGCAGCGGCGTGCCGGCCGACGCCGTCGACGAGTGGCACTTCGCCGCCCACCTGCCCTTTCCCGACACCCCCGACGTGGACCTGGTCATCCGGACGTCCGGGGAGCAGCGCATCTCCAACTTCATGCTCTGGCAGGTGGCCTACGCGGAATGGGTCTTCCCGCCGGTGCTCTGGCCCGACTTCCGCGCGCCGCACTTCGTCGAGTGCCTGCGCGCCTACCGGCAGCGCGAGCGCCGCTTCGGCGGCGTGACGCCGTACGCGAACGGAGAACCCCACCCATGACCGACGCAGGCAGCAGCGGCCGGACCGGGCCCACCCGCCCGGACACCGACGACCCCGAGGGCGCACCGCCACCGCCGGACCCCGGCACGGGGCAGGGGTCCCCGTTCGGTCCCGACAGCCCGCTGCACCGGTTCTTCAACGATCCGCGCTGGGCCCTGGCCATGGTCAGGGCCACGGTGCTGGAGGCCGCCCACCCGCAGATCGGCGCGGCCCTGATCGACAACTCGACATTCGTGGCGCATCCGTGGCGGCGGCTGCGCAACACCCTGGTGAGCCTGCAGCGTATGTTCGGCGCCGACGACCGCGTCCGGCAGAAGGAGGCGGCGCGCCTGAACCGGCTGCACTCCCGGCTGAGGGGCACCGACGCACGCAGCCGGCCGTACGACGCCATGGACCCCGACGTGCGCGCATGGGTGGTCGCGACGCTCTTCGAGAGCTCCGTCACCATGTGCAGGCTGAGCGGGCAGCCGCTCGACCCGACCGCCATGGAGGAGCTCTACGCCGGATACCAGGCGTACCTCGCCGCCCTGGGGGACCTGCCCGGGCACCTGCCGCCCACGCTCCAGGAGTTCTGGCCGTACTTCGACCGCGTGGTCGAGGAGGAGCTGGAGAACACCGAGGCGATGCGCGTCATCCTCTACAAGCTCTTCGACCACCTCCCGGCGCCGCCCCTGCTGAGCGGCCTGCCGACCGTGTGGGCGGCGGGCCGGGCGCTGGCCGGCCCCGTCATCGGCACGATCACGGTGGCGTCCCTGCCCGAACCGTTCCGGCGGCGGGTGGGACTGCCCGAGGTCCCGGGCGCCCGGACGCTGATGCACAGCGCCTACATGGCCGTCGGCCTGGCCCGCTTCCTGCCCGAGGGCGGACTCGGCACCGAGACCCTCGCCGACCTGCTCTACCTGTCGCCGGACAGTGACGATCCGCGCGCCGCCGCGCTCAGCGCGCTGCGCGACCGCGTGAAGCAGGCCGGCGCGCTCCTCAGGCTGGTCACGCCCTTCCCCGAGCGCGATCCCGCACCCGGCGCCGGACCGTACCGCGACGCCGCCGAGTTCTTCGCCGCGGTGCTGGACCAGACCGGGGACGGCCACCTCGACTGGCCCGACCTCGCCGCCATGGCCCGCGAGCTGTCCACCCGTCTCGACCTGGACGAGCCGGCGGAGACCAGGCTCTACGACGCCTTCGCGCAGTGGTGGCGGGAACTGCAGTCGGCCCTCGACACCGACGGGGACGGCCGCGTCAGCCAGGAGGAGTACGCCGCCGCCGTGCCCTCCCTCGCCGGTCCCGCGCTCATCAGGGTCGCCGAGGTGCTCTTCGACGTCACCGACGCCGACGGCAACCAGGTCATCGACGCGCAGGAGTACCGGGCCCTGTTCCGCACCGGCTTCCGCCGTACGGTGACCGGCGCCGACCCGAGCTACTCCCGCAGCGCCTTCGTGAAGGACTTCCTCGCCTTCATGTCGGGCCGCCGGCGCTCGACGCCGTACGACCCGCTGCTCGCCCAGGCGTAGCGGGACCGCGGGCGCGGCCGCCCTCGCGACGGTGCCGGTGGTGCCCGGAAGGCTTGACGCCGACCGGGCACCACCGGGCCGCCGTGCTCAGCGGGGAAGCCGCCGCGGCCTCGTGAGCGGCCCCTGCGCCGGGGGAACCGGTGTCACGCGCTGGCGCATGTGAGGGTGGGTGTGCTCGGGGTGCCGTTGGCGAGGAACCCGAAGGTGGTGGAGCCTCCTGCGGCCAGGGAGCCGTTGTAGGAGGCGTTGGTGACCGTCGCGGTCGATCCGCTGGTGGTCAGCGTGCCGTTCCACACCTGGGTGATCGTCTGCCCGCCGGCCAGGGTCCACTTGACGGTCCAGCCGCTGATCGCGGCGCTGCCGGCCGTCACCGTGACCTGGCCCTGGAAGCCGCCGGACCAGGAGTTGGTGGTGGAGTACGTGGCCGAGCACGCGCCGTTGCCGGTGCCACCCGTCGTCGTACCCCCGGTGGTGGTGCCGCCGGTGGTCGTTCCGCCGGTGGTGGTGCCGCCGGTGGTCGTACCGCCCGTCGTCGTACCCCCGGTGGTGGTCCCGCCCGTGGTGGTGCCGCCGGTCGTGGTGCCGCCCGTGGTGGTCCCGCCCGTGGTCACGTCGCCGCTGGCGACGCGGTACATGACGGTGCCGTGGGCGGGCACCGAGGCGCTGATGGTGCCGGAGGTGGTGGACGTGGCGCCGGACCACAGGTCGGTGAGGGTGTAGCTGGAGGCGCCGGTCTTGCCGATCGCGCCCGCGGTGGTGGAGATCGTGGCCGTCGAGCCGGTCTCGTTGAACAGCGCCACCGACACGTCACCGCCTGCCAGCGGCTTGGCCAGCACGTCCAGGCCG
>NZ_JAINVH010000062.1 GCF_020400825.1 Streptomyces sp. HPF1205 | reverse complement strand
AGATCCCGGCCGGCACCGGCACGTCGGCCGCCGGGCGCCCGTACCGCGGTCGTGGGGCGGGTGGTACGTTCGGGCCATGGACGCCGTGGCCGCCCCGCACGCGAACGATCGGTCCGGCATCTTCCACCGCGGCGGCGCGCGAGGATGAAGGCCGGGCAGGCCCGTTCCGCGGCGGTCCGCTGGATCGCCGAGCACGCGCGGGACGATCCCGACTACCGGGGCGCGTACTTCGGCGGCTCGACTGTGGGGCTGCCGGACGACGCCGACCTGCCCCCGTCGTCCGATGTCGACGTCTTCCTCGTCACCGCGGCCGCCGACCCGCCGGTCAAGCCCGGCAAGTTCGGCTACCGGGGCGCCCTGCTGGAAGTCAGCCTCCAGCCCTGGTCGCAGCTCGCCCGCGCCGAGGACGTCCTGGCCTCGTACCACCTGGCCGGGAATTTCCGTACCGACGCGATCATCGACGACCCCACCGGCCGGCTGCGGGAACTGCACGCGCGCGTCTCGCGCGACTTCGCCGCCCGGCCGTGGGTGCGGCGCAGGTACGAGGACGCCCTGCGCAGGATCGAGACCCGCCTCGCCGCGCCCGACACCTCCGCGCCCTTTCACGAACAGGTGAACGCCTGGCTGTTCCCCACCGGCGTGACCTGCCATGTGCTCCTGGTCGCCGCGCTGCGCAACCCCACCATCCGGCTGCGCTACCCGGCCGCGCGCGAGGTCCTCGCCGACTACGGGCGCATGGACCTCTACGCCGAACTCCTCGGCCTCCTCGGCTGCGCGCACCTGACCGAGCGGCGGGTACGGCACTACCTGGACGCGCTCGCCGCGACCTTCGACGCCACCGCCGAAGCGGCCAGGACCCGGTTCCCCTTCAGCGGCGACCTCACGCCCGTGGCGCGGCCGATCGCCATCGGCGGAAGCCGCGCGCTCGTCGACCGCGGTGACCACCGCGAGGCGGTCTTCTGGATCGCGGCGACCTTCGCCCGCTGCCACACCGTCCTGGCCGCCGACGCTCCGCACCTGCACGAGGCCCGGGTCCCTGCGTTCCTGGCGCTGGCGGAGGACCTCGGTGCCGGCTCCACCGGCGACCTGCTGGAGCGCGCCGCCGCGGTCGTCCGGTTCCTGCCCCGGCTGCGGCGGACGGCCGAGGACGTGCTGGCCGCGAACCCCGATGTCACCGGGTAGCGGCAAGGACCGTCGGCCGCGCGCCCGCTGACGTCGCCTCGCGTGCCGCGTGCCAAGTGCCGCGTCCTGAGTGCCGCGTGCCGGGCGGGCGCACACCGCTGTCCGCGCCCGCCCGGCGCTCGGCACCGCCGCACCGTGCGCCGGGGGCCGGGCCCCGGGGGCAGGTGGCAGGTGGCAGGTAGCAGGTAGCAGGTGGCGCGGTTCTCAGGCCGGGCCGAGCGGCCTGCCGCCGGTGTCCACCTTTCCGGCGGCCACCAGCCAGGCCAGCGCCTCGCGCACCGCCTGAAGGGAGGAGTAGCGCGGGGTGTAGCCGAGCAGGCGGCGTGCCTGCCCGATGTCGGCGTGGGTGCTGTGCGCTATGTGGGCGTGCGTCTGCCGGGCCGTCTCCTCCTCCACGCCGACCGCCCACTGCGGGTACGGGGCGAAGGACAGCCGCGCGGTCCCGCCGAACCAGCCCGCGACGGCCTCGGCGTAGCCGCGCAGCGTCAGGGCCCGCCGGGAGCAGACGTGGAAGGCCCGGCCCACGGAAGCCGTGCGGTCGTGCAGGGCGAGTTCGAAGGCCTGGGCCACGTCGTCGGCGTGGACGTGGTGCAGGGTCTCCAGGCCCGCGTTGGGGAGGGTCACTTCCTCGCCCCGGGCCAGGGCGCCGAACACCTCGGGGTCGAAGTTGCCCGCCGGGTTGACCGGCACCCACCCGGGCCCGCTGATGTGTCCCGGGTGCAGCACCGTGGTGGGTGTCCCGCCCAGGGCCGACTGCCGCAGCAGGTACTCCTCGGCCGCCGCCTTGTTCACCCCGTAGTCGCCGAAGGGCCGGCGCGGCGCGTCCTCCGTGACCGGCACCTCGACCGGCGTGCCGTGCACCCAGACCGTGCCGCAGTGCAGCAGGTGGCCGGTGGCGCCGACGAGGGCACCGGCGAGCTGCCGGGCGCTGTCCGGGGTGAAGCACACCATGTCGAGGACGGCGTCCGCCTCGAAGGCGGCGATCCGCTTGCCGAACTCCCCGGCGGCGTCCTCGGCGTCCCGGTCCGCGTGCACGCGGCGGACCTCCTGCCAGGCCGCGTCCTGATGGTAGGGCTCGCTCGGGCCGCGGGTGACGACGGTCAGGTCGTGGCCCCGCCGTACCAGGCGCGGCACCAGGTAACCGCCGATGTGTCCCGTCCCGCCAATGATCACGATACGCATGGACTCATTCTCCCGTCCGGACACCGGGCGGCGCGGTCAGGGGTGCTGGTTCGGCCCCGGTCCGCCCGCCGGGCCCGTCAGGCCCCGCGCCCGCGCGACGTACGCCATCTGCCACGGCGCGACGTCCGCTCAGCGGCTCACCCGGTCGCGCCAGGCGTAGAACGGCACGAGGGGTGACCTCTCGTCGAGGTACGTCCAGGGCACCTCGGTGGGCCTGTCCCCCAGCGCCCGGAACACGGTGTGCGCCGCGGGGTACTCCCCGGCGAGTGCGAACGCCATCGCGAAGGCGTTGAAGCCCAGGGCCCAGTCGCGGCGGCGGACGAAGGCGGGGTGCAGCACCGAGCGGGAGGCGGCCTCCCGCAGGGCGGTCACCACGTGGGGGCGGCTCATCAGGACCGAATCCGGGTCGGCGCCGGTCTCCCGCCACTCCTCCAGGTGGGCAAGGGCGACGAGCTGCCCCAGTGGGCTGCCCGGCGGCGCCGCCAGCATCGCCTCACGGGCGAAGGCGTGCATCGGCTCCTGTGCGCCGCCCCCTGCGCGGCTGTGCTCGCGCAGGCGTTCGCGGTACGCGGCGAGGTGCCCGGGCGCCCGGCGGAGCACCTCCTCGAACCGGCGCCCGGCGGCCTCCTCCCCCGCCTCGCTTCCCCGGCCGCTGACCTGCAGGAAGTACCAGGGCGCCGCCCACGACGGCTCGCGGGCGGCCGCCTCGAAAAGGTGCTCCTCGGCGACCGCGAGCCGGGTCCGGAAAAGCTTCCACTGCCCCGCGGAGGCCTGCTCGACCGGCAGGCGCGGACGGGCGTGCCAGGCCCACGCGATGTGCCGTGCCCCCGAGACCAGCAGCGGCAGCGCGTCGCGGGGGTCGGCGGCGGCCACGTCGCCGATCCACCGCTCCACCCCCGCCACCGTCCCCAGCCCCTCGACCAGGAAGGTCAGGTCCTCGCCGTCCTCCGCGGCGGCCAGGTGCGCGCGGATCCCCGGCCAGTTCCCGGCGCCCCCCTCCTTGGCGGCGGCGCGGACGGCGGCGAGCCGGTGATCACCGTACGAGGGGTCGATCGCGGGCACCGGCCGGCGGCGCAGGAGATACCTCTCGCCCTCCGCCCGGCGGACGTTGAGCCGGCTGATCCACGACATACGAGGCCCCTCGCACATTTCGGCGCGCCCGACGCGGGCCCGCTGCTCCCCCGGCACTCCCCCGCCCGTAATTATCACGCCCGCCCGGAGGTCCGGGTCGGAGGGTTCGCCCGCCGGGCCGCGTCGCCTCTAGCTTGCTAGGATGCTAGCATCACTCATGTGAGCGATGAGGGCGTCAAGCAGTTCAACGTGTACCTGCCGATCGGGCTGATCAAGCAGGTCAAGTACCGCGCCGTCGAGTCGGGCATGTCGCTTTCCGCGCTGGTGGCCGAGGCCCTGCGCGCCTATCTGGACGACGACCGAGGGCGCCAACCGAGCGGACCCGGGGACGGCGGAACGGGCACGGGCGGCACCACCGTGAGGCCCGGCGAGTCCGGCGTACCCGGTGAGTCCGGCGATACCGGCGAGTCCGGCGATCCCGCACGAACAGAGCACGCCGAGCAGAACGACAAGGAGGCCTGACATGGCGACCGAAGGTATCGAGGCCGTCTTCCTGGAGACCCACAACTGGGGCAAGGCGGCGAAGTTCTTCCAGGCGCTCGGTTACGAGCTGGAGTTCTCCACGGACCACGATTCCGGGCAGTTGCGCAACGGCGACGGCCCGTACGTGTTCATCGCCGAGGTCCCCGAGAGCCAGGAGCCCGGCATGCGGCTGGTGTTCAAGGTGCCGGACGCGGACGCGTTCCGCCCCGATCCGGCCGTCGAGGTGGTCACGCCGTTCGCGGACACCCACTACGGCACGAAGGAGATGACCGTCCGCGACCCCGACGGCCGGGTGTGGAGCCTCCAGGCCCCCGCCGGGAACTGAACGCGACGCGAAAGGGAGCGGCATGACGGACGAGCGGACCGGGGAGCCGGACGGCACCGCGGTACGAGTGGCCCTGTGGCGGGCGATGCACGTCCAGGTGGACGCGCCGCCGCACGTACTGGAGGACGAGGTCGGCCTGCGGCTGGCGGATCCCGGCGCCGGATGGCGCGACCGCCCGGACATGGACGTGCGGGCCACCGCCGGATTCCGTGCGGCCGTCGTGGCCCGCGCGCGCTTCGTCGAGGACCTGGTCGCCGAGCGGGTGGACCAGGGTGTCGCCCAGTACGTCGTCCTCGGAGCCGGCCTGGACACCTTCGCCCAGCGCAGGCCGCAGACCGCCTCCCGCCTGCGGGTCTTCGAGGTCGACCGGCCCGGCCCGCAGGCGTGGAAGCGCCGGCGCCTGACCGAGCTCGGCTACGGCGTCCCCGACTGGCTGCGCCTGGTGCCGGTCGACTTCGAGGCGGGTGACGACTGGGAGAAGAAGCTGGTCGCGGCCGGTTTCGATCCCGGCCGGCCGGCGGTCGTCGCCTCCACCGGCGTGTCCATGTATCTCACCGGGCAGGCCAACGCGGCCGCCTTGCGTGCGATCGCGGCGTTCGTCCCGGGGACGACGCTCGCCATGACCTTCCTGCTGCCGGCCGAACTCCTCGACAGCGCCGACCGCCCCGGCCTGCGCGCGAGCCAGGAGGGCGCGCGGGCGTCCAGGACGCCGTTCCTCAGCTTCTACACCCCGCACGAGATGCTGGCCCTGGCCCGCGAGGCCGGATTCGCCTCCGTTCGCCACGTGCCGGGCGCCTCGCTGGCCGAGCGCTGTTTCGCCGGCCGCGCCGACGGCCTGCGCCCCTCGACCGGAGAGGACTTCCTGCTGGCCACCACCTGACGCGGGCCCCCGCGGCACACCGGGGCGCACCCGACCGAAGCGCCGGCGGCCGGAGCCGGCGCTCACCCGTACCGGCGGGCGCGCCCCGGCCGCCGGGCTCCCGTACTCCGGCGCGGGGCGCGACGACATCCGTCCGGGCACTGTCACCGCCGTCGCCGGGGGCCTGGTACGACTGGACACCCCGGCCCGCGCCGTCGGCTTCGACGAGGCCGCCCGCCCGCCGGCACCCGTACCGGAGCCGCCGGCCCACGAACACCGGGCCCCGCGGCGCGACATCGAGGGAGCGTGCGACGCCCATGACCGACGCCTCCGCACCTGCCGAGCGCCGGGCCCTGGTGGTCCGCGGCGGCTGGGAGGGCCACGCGCCCGTGGCGATCACCGACCTGTTCCTGCCGTTCCTGCGCGAGCACGGCTTCGCCGTCGAGACCGCCGAGTCGCCCGAGATCTACGGTGACGCCGGTCTGCCGGCCCGAACCGACCTGATCGTCCAGTGCTGGTCCATGGGCGAGATCGCCCCCGAGCACAGCCGTGCGCTGTCCGCGGCGGTGCGCGCGGGCACCGGATTCGCCGGGTGGCACGGCGGGATCGTCGATTCCTTCCGCGGCGACCTCGACTACCACATGCTGACGGGCGGTCAGTTCCTCATGCACCCGCCCGGCTTCCTCGACCACGAGGTGCGGCCGGTGCCCGGGCGGGCCGGCCATCCGGTGATCGCCGGTCTGACCGGCTTCCGTGTCCGCACCGAGCAGTACTGGGTCGCCACCCACCCGGACATCGACGTCCTCGCCACCACCACGTTTCCCGCCGACCGGGACCGCGACCGCGCGGTCGTCATGCCCGCGGTGTGGACCAGGACGCACGGCGCCGGGAGGGTCTTCGTCTCCACGATCGGGCACAAGGCCGACGACTTCGACGTACCCGAGGTGCGCACGCTCACCGAGCGGGGACTGCTGTGGGCGAGCAGGTGACGCCGGGCGAGGCCGCCTTCGCCCCGCCCGGCTCCGAGTCCCTGTCCTGAGCCCTGTCCTGCCCTGCCCGGCCCGCGGGGGCGGGGCTCACGCGTAGAAGTTCCGCTGCCACCGGTGCCGGGCCAGGACCGCCAGTTGTTCGGGGGTGAGCGGTCGGCCGTCGCCGACGGCCGCGTTGCGTTCGACGTTGCGCACCGTGCGCATGCCGGGGATGACGGTCGAGACCGCCGGGTGGCTCAGTACGAAGCGCAGGGCGGTCTCCGCCATGTCCTCGACCGCGATGCCGAGGTCCGCCGCGATCGCGCGGACCCGCTCCTCGACCTGGGCCGGACGGTCGCCGCGGAAGTAGTGGTTGCGGAAGTCGCCCTCCGGGAAGGTCGTACCGGCGGTGAGGCGGCCGGTGAGGCCGCCCTCGTCCAGGGCGACGCGGACGATCACACCGACACCGTGCTCCTGGCACGCCGGGAAGAGCTCGGTGGCCGGAGCCTGGTCGAAGATGTTGTAGATGACCTGCACGGTGTCCACGGCGCCGCTGCGGACCAGGGCGAGCGCGGTCTCGGGCTGGTGGTCGTTGACGGACACGCCGAACAGCCGGATCTTCCCCTCCGCCTTGAGGTCGGCGACGGTCTCCAGCCAGTCGCCGCGGCCGAGCCACTCGTCGTTCCACACGTGGAACTGCAGCACGTCGAAGTGGTCGAGGCCGCTCGCCCGCAGGCTGGTCTCCAGGCTTTCGCGGATGTGCGAGCCGGGAAAGGCGTCGGCCGGGTCGACGCCGTCCGGGGCGGGCCACTTCCGGTTCTTGGGCGGAACCTTGGTCGCCACCGCGACGGTCTCGCCGGCCCTGGCCCGTTCCCGTACGACCGAGCCGACGATGCGCTCGCTCTCGCCGTAGCCACGGGCGGTGTCGATGAGGTTCATACCGAGGTCGAGGGCCCGGTGCAGGGCCTTGACGGACTCGTCCTCGGTGGCGCCGATCCAGCCGGAGGCGCCGATGCCCCAGGCCCCGTAGGCGATCTCCGACACCGACAGCCCGGTCCGTCCCAGTTCGCGGTAGTGCAACGTTCGTCCTTCCGACTTCCGTCTTTCCGTCTTTCCGTCTTTCCGTCTTTGCCGTCTTCCCCGTTTTCGCCGGATGCCCGGGCCGGGCGACCGTCGGCCGGGCTGGCCCGGGTGCTGTCGCGGCAGTGCCCAGCCAACCCGGCCCGGCACTCATCTGTCCAATAGAAGGAAGCGATGGGATTGAGAACCGATGGCGCTGAATCGGCGCCGTCGGCCCGGCGGGTCAGTTCAGCGCGGCGTGCGCGATCCCCAGGGTGGCGTCGGCGTACGTGCCGTTCTCGTCGGTCGGGGTGAAGGCGTGGACGAGCACCCGGGCCAGGTCGGGCGTGGCGAAGACGCCGTGTTGTACCCCGGCGGGAGCCCGTCTTCCCCCATACGGTGACGCCGTCCACGGTCTGCCGCATCAGGCCGCCCGGCCCGAAGCAGGCGCGGCCGGGGTTCCCCGACCGGCACTGCCGTGCCGGGCGCGAAACTCATCGGCTTTCCCGCCATCTCGGCCACGACCTGCGTCGGCGTGGGATGGCCGACCGCTCGGCGACGAACCGCGCCGGGTCGCTCTCCCCGTCGTCCGCGCTGCCGCCGGGCAGGCCGCTGGTGTGATCGAGGAGTTCCACGAAGGTGACGGGTGGCAGATCGGACGGGAGTACGCCGGGCAGGTAGTGCTGCACGGTGCCGCCCAGGTGGAGGCGGTGCTCGACGGCCAGTTGCAGCACCACCGTGGCCGTGAACGCCTTGGTGACGCGACCGACGCGGAACGGGGCGTCGGGCGCCGCGGGCCGGCCCGTGGCCAGGTCCGCCGTACCGGAAGCCCCGGCCCGGCCGCCCTGCGACCCGGAGACCCGCACCAGGACGCCGGTGATGCCCGCACCCGGCAGCACGGCGACCACTCGCCACAGCCGCGGCCCCGTTCACCGGCGGCACCCGGGCGGGGCGGTTCGGGGCGGGGTAGTCCGCGACTGGACGGTTCACGGCGGCCGCGGGCAGCGCCCCGGCGAGGGCCGGCGACCCGGCGGCCGGCCCGGCCAGGGTGACGAGGACGGTACGGCAAGCGGGCGGAAGGGGACGCCCCAGCGACCGGGAACGGCGGCGGACGGGCGGACGGTTCCGTGCAGGCATGCTCTCCCCCAGGGAAGGCGGCGGTCGGCGGTGTTCTCGCACCCGAGTGCCCGGCGTTCCGGCACGGGCACGTCCGCCGCACGAGCAGCGGGTCGCCGCCGAGTTTTCCGCCGCGGGCCGCGCCGCTCACTGGTGCGGGCCCACCTCATCGTGGTGCGGCCCGCACCACCGGCGCGGTGCACCCCGCGCCACCCGGACCGCCGAGTCCGTCCATGCGTACGCACCTGCGGATGGATTCCACGGGGGCGCGGGGGCGCGGCCTACGCACGCACGACCCGCCCGAGCGGGTCGCCCTCAGCCGCACCGGGGTGAGCCGCATCGCCGACGAGATGGCGCAGCCCCGCTCCATGCCCCCGCACGGGCACTCCGGGGTCCCCTGCCCCGATCCGCAAGCCTGCCCCGCCGAATGCGTGTCCCCGTACGACCGCCCCAGGACACACCGCACTGGAGGGCCGCGCGGAAGCAAGATCAACCGCCACCCCGCACCCCGGCCACGCCGACCCCCCGGCGGGCAAACCCGTGAGCAAGCACCCCCGGAAGTGCGCTATTCTTCTCGTGCGCGGTCGGCCGGGGAAACAACCCCGGAACGATCAAGCACCGGGACGTGGCGCAGTTTGGTAGCGCACTTGACTGGGGGTCAAGGGGTCGCAGGTTCAAATCCTGTCGTCCCGACGGTGCACGAAGCCCGCTGGCGGAGCATATCGCTCCAGCTCAGCGGGCTTCTTCGCGTCTGCGGCAGCTCTCAGCGGACCACCCGCAGATGCCGCTTCGGGCGATCCTGTGGGACCACTTTGGGACCAGGCTCCATCTGGGGTGTGGTCTGGGTGTCGATCCTGGCCCCGCTCAGGTGCGCGGACAGGGCGGCCCCGGCCAGGTCGATCGAGCGCCGGTCGGGGTGCAGGTAGCGCTGAGTCGTGGTGAGCGAGCCGTGTCCGGCGATCTTGCGAAGGACGTGCAGGGGCACGCCGGCATCGGCCATCCACGTAAGGCCCGTGTGCCGGAGATCGTGCCGCCGCAGGTGTTCGTACCCCAGGCGGACCACGACCTCATCCCAGTGCGTGGCGTCCCGCAGTACGGCGGTGGTGATGCGCCCGCCGCGGGGGCCGGTGCACAGCCGGGCCATGGGGTCGCGGCCGGCCGCGTCGAGGCGCCGGGCGACCATGGGCCGGATCTCCGGAATGATCGGGACCGTCCGGCGACGCTTGCCCTTGGTCCCCTGTGTGAGCGGACCGTCTTGACCCTGGCTCCGGCGATCAGCAGATGGACCACCGAGGTGTCCGCCCAGAACGTCACCGTCAGCCCCGCCCGGGCCGGACCCAGCCAGAACTGCTTGCCCGCGACCTGCAGATTTCCGCTGGCAGGCACCACCCGCTCGAACTCCACCGGCCCGCCGGACACCGGCACCAACTCCTGCCACCCCACGACCGGCGACTGGGACACCTCCGGCGCCACCACAGCGGGCGCCGGCTCCACCAGCTCCACGGCGGCAGGCGCCGCCAGCGGTGGCGTCCGCTGCTGCGGGACCAGCGACAGCGCACCGGGCACCTTCAGGCCCAGCACCTCCCGCTCCTCCAGCGCAACGGGCGTGAACCGATCCGCCGGGCTGTGCATGTCCAGCGCCTGATGCGGACGCACGCAGTTGTACTCCTCCACCCACCCCTCCAGCGCCGCCTGAGCCGCCTCGACACTCTCAAACGCGCCGCAGTCGTCGAGGAGTTCGCGCCGCAGCGTCTGATGGAACCGTTCGACCTTGCCCGTCGTGGTCGGCGACGCCGGCTGGGTGAGGCGGTGCGCGATCCCGTTCTCCCGGCAGATCCGGTCGAACAGCACCTCACCACCGTGCCCGAACCGGTCGGTGAACTGCTTGCCGTTGTCGGTCAGCACCTCCTGCGGCACCCCGAACTCCCGCAAAGCCCGGACGAAGGCCGCGCAGACCGCCCTCCCGGTCGCCCGCTCGACCACCGACGCGATCACGCAGTACCGGGAATGATCGTCCACACCGGTCACGATCTTCGCCTCGGTCAACTCGCCCGTGACCGGGTTGACCAGCATCACCCCGCCGACGATGTCCATCTGCCACAACTGCATCGGCGCATCGCGCTGCCAGCGCTTGTAATCCGACCGCTTCCTGCGCCGCACCCCCGGCTCCACCAGCCCATGCCGGACCAGGATCCGATACACCGTCATCCGCGACGGCACCGGGCTCACCGCACCGGACCGCTCCAGCACATGAACGATCCGCCGCGGACCCCAACGAGGGTGCTTGCGCCGCAGCTCGCACACGGCCGCCTCGACCTCGGCAGAGGCCTGATGCGGACACGACGCCGGCCTACGGGAACGGTCCACCAACCCGGCCAGCCCCGAGGCCTCATAGCGGGACTTCCAGCCGCTGACCGTCTGCCGTGACACCCCAAGCGAAGCCGCGACCTCGGTCACTGTCGCACCAGCCAGCACGGCCAGGACAGCCCGGTATCTCTGCTCGACAACCGACAACTCCACCAGCGCCAATCCCGGCCTCCCCACACGCGCCGCAACGACGCGCACAGCAAAGCCGATCACGGCCACTGTCAACCATCACCTGGGACCGAACTGTCAAGCATCTACCGGGACCGGACATCTGGCCCGCAGCCTGAGTTGTTACAGGTTTCTCTACCTCATCAAGCTCCCGGCGTCGCTACCGCTCCGCCGGGCGCGCGTCCGGCGCCCGGCCGCGCCGTCGCTCATGTCTCCGCCCCGCTCGGCCCGGCCGGCGCCGCGCGCGCCCACGGAAGGGGAGGCCCGAAGGGCATGAGGCAGAACCGCACAGCCGAGGCCAGAACGATGCCTCCGGCGGGGGCGCTCAGGCTCCGAGATGGACGAGGACCGGCCGGCGCCCGCAGGTTCGTCGTGGTGAGCGCGGAGACTCCCATCCCACCTGCCATCGACCCGGGACAAGCCGAGCAGACGCGGCCCCTGGCGTCCAGGTCGTTCGTACAGTAGCGCGCTCCACCTGGACGCCAGGGGCCACGCCCGCTCCACTGACGTGCGGGCCGACGGCAGACGGGATGGGAGTTAGGAAAGTGGTGGGTTAAGACGTCGTTTCCTTTGGTGAGCGTCTACTGTCGAGCCGTGACATGGAGTGAGGCGGAGTACCTCGACTGTCTGCAGTCTGAGCGGCGGGGCTACGCATGGGTGATGCAGCACCATGGTGGGCTGACGCCGGAGGAAGCCAGGGAAGCCGCCCTGGAGCGATACCCCTACGAGCCGGATGACTCCCCACACCGTGGGCTTGTATTTCATGATGAGGCGTGGCACTGGGCGATGCAGGCGATCCACGGTGATCGCTACGTGCTGGAACACCCCGAACTGGTCCACCCGCCGCCCGAGTACGAGGCACTTGAGTGAGCACAAGCGCACGTTCGCCGGCCCGGATGCCCTGCACGTCTCACAACGGTGATGGCCGTCCGCGCTTGCTGAGCCGACGGTAGCCGATCAAGGCCGCGGCTATGCCGGCGAAGGCAAGGAAGTGTGCGGCTTTGCGTTCGTAGCGTCGGTGGAGCCGGCGACAGCCGGCCAGCCAGGACACCGTTCGCTCCACCACCCAGCGGTGCCGCCCCAGACGCTGGGAGGACTCGATGCCCCTACGGGCGATGCGGTGGCGTATGCCGCGCTGCGCGAGCCATCGGCGCAGGTGGTCATAGTCGTAGCCCTTGTCGCCGTGTAGTTTTTCGGGCCGTCGGCGGCGCGGGCCGCGGTGGGAACGGATCGGCGGGATACCACGTACCAGCGGTATCAGCCCCTGGCTGTCATGGACGTTGGCCGCGGAGATCCCAAGCGAGAGCGGCAGTCCGTTGCGGTCGGTGACAAGGTGGATTTTCGATCCGTTCTTGCCCCGGTCGGTCGGATTCGGTCCCGTCAAAGGCCCCCTTTTGCCGCCCGGACGCTGACGGAATCGATCGCACACCTGGACCAGTCCAGCTCACCGAGCGCCCCCAACTCGTCCAGGACGACGCGATGGAGCCTGGCCCAGACCCGAGCCCTGCTCCACTGGGCGAAGCGCCGGTAGACCGTGGGCCACGCCGGCCCGAAGACCGGCGGGAGCTGCCGCCAGGTGCAACCCGACGTCGCCACAAAGATGATCGCCGCCAGCACCTCCCGGTCACCAGCCCGGCGTCGACCCCCACCCTGCGGGCGCACGACCTCCGTCGGAGGGACCACCCGCCGAAACAGCTCCCACAAGTCATCCGGCACCAACCGCTTCACCAGATCCGCCATGCACTGCTCAACGACCGACGGCACCAAAGGAAACGGCGTCTAAGGACGGACCCTAACCGCGGGTATCGGTCAGCGCGGACCGGGCAGCTTCAATGAAGGTCCGCCGAGTGTCCGCGACATCGTCCGTGGTGTCAGCCATATTCGTCCACGCGTTTTCCTGATCCTGCTCCGCCCCTGATACACGCGCATTGAGCACATAGTTGTGGGCACCCCAATACAGCGTGACAGCCCGAAGTACAGCCTCAGCACGCTCGTCCACTCCATCTGGACCGACCATGCGAACGATCTCCCGTACCTCGTCGAGCGCGTTCACCTTTTCGATCACCTCGGGCGGACTGTACAGGCGCTGGAACTCGTCGCTGCCGGTCGTGACTTCACCCGACTGCACTGCCCGATCCGCAGCCACCACAGCCTGTGTGTGAACATCCATCACCTTGAGGCAGAGGTGTAGTGCTTGGAGAAAACGTACGTAGCAGTCCTGTCTCTGCTGCCTAAGCCAGTGCGAATGTTCAATGACACCCTGGTCACGTACTTGCCTGCGCCCTGCGCGATATGAGAGCACACCACTCAGCAGAACCCCAGGAATACCGATCGCCGCAGCCCATATGGCCGCTTGCCCTTGATCCATGCCTCATCTTGACGCTCTCACCATGATCAACCGGGATGATTGCGATGACCAGACCGGAACCTCCCCGCACCCGCCCAGGGCGGGGACGACTCACGGGCAAGTCCTTCCGGCCGCCGGGCCGTCTCTGGGCCGTCCGAGGCCGCACAACGACGACCAACGCTGACAACCGTTGACGGCTCAGCCGCAGGTCACAGCGTTGATCGTTCGTGAGGCCCCAGGTCAGCGAGACCCCTGTTCACTTCTTCGGCTTCTGAGTCACAGTTCAGGTCAAGATGGGCTTGATCTCGCCCTACTACTCTCCGCGCACAGGCGCTCACACTCGAACGTATGGGGAGAGAACGTACCAATCAGGAGCTTGTGTGCGAGGAGTGCCACGACTCAGCGCGGCCGGCGTGCGCACGAGGGGTCATACCGCTGGGTGTGGTGCGGTGCGAACCCTGTTGGAACCGGTTGGCCAACGAGCTTGCGGAGATCGACGGTGCCACAGCCCCACCGTGGCCCGACCCCGACCCGGAGAGCGTCGACCGGATCGAGCCCGAGGGGTGCCCCGGGTGCGGCATGGAAGTGCGCACCATGCCCACCAACTACGACCGGTGGGTACACCTCTCAACCATTTCCATGCGCGCCAAGGAGGTGCCCTGCCGCTATCGGTGGCGGGTGGAGACGCGCCCCGCACGGCACTCGGCCTACCCGGTCGCCATGATCGCGGTACGGGTCAGCGGACTTGACTCGTTGCCGGATGACATGGTGATCCCGGCGCACACCGTCGAGTGCCAGCACCCGGCAGCAATGGCCGAGGTGGAGGCAGCGTGGCGGGCCGACCGCGCGCGGCAGGCGTGGTTGCCGCCGTCCGTCGAGGAGTTCGAAGACGACGAGTAGCCAGCGTGCCCCGCGTGCCCACTGCGTGCCCGTCTGAGGGGCGAACGAGGGGGAATCACCGGGGGGAACAGCGGGCCGGACGCCCCAACGGCCCTGTACGGCGCCCTACGAGGTCACCGCGAGGCCGCCGCACTGGTCTTCCAAGCTAGAGCCAGTGTGCCAGTATGATCGGCGCATGAGTCCCCGAGAGGCAGATGCCCCGTAGGCCCCCGCACGAGCTTCGGGCTGTACGGCCCGAGGTCCGGAGCGTCGTTACCACGAGCACGCTACTTATCAGTACTTGTCCCGGGCCACCGGTGTGCACGTCGGTACACACGCTCTTGTTTATCGATGGCCTCGACATGATCTCGCGCAGCGACAGCAGGATGGTTGGACTACACCCGGGGCAACTGCTTCGACCTGGCGGCCCCCTATATCCCACGGAGGCGGCTCGAACGGTCGGCGTGGCCTCTCAGAGAGGGAACGAGCCCGACCTCGGTGGCCTTTCCATTCGACTGCGGCTACGAGGCGAATGGGTTGTCTGGGCGAACTTGATGTACCCGGGACCAGGGGGCGAGCCCATCGAGGAGGCACGCTTCCATCTCGGCCAGTACACGGCCGAAGTGCAGCGCGCGTACTTGGCTTGGGCGACGCGATCCGCGGAGTAGGGTCAGTTCTGCTGGGACCAGTTTGGGACCACACGCTATGCACGCAGCCGAACAACACCAGCTCACGCACACGACTGATCGTGCCTCAGAACGCCTCTGACCTGCGGAAACCCTTGAACCTATGATCTGGGGGTCAAGGGGTCGCAGGTTCAAATCCTGTCGTCCCGACGGTGCAGTGGGCGGTACGCCCAGGTCAGGGCCTTGTCTCACAGCTGTGAGACAAGGCCCTGAGGCGTTTCCGGCCTCGGTCTCTCACAGCTTCTCACAATCGTTGTCGATCTTGCTCAGCTCGGTGGCTCAGCCCAGCAACTTCGTGAGCTTCTTCGAGCCCGCCCGCAAGCTCTCGGGGTCGGGGTGGACGTAGATCCGCTTGGTGAAGCTCAGGTCCGAGTGACCGGCCCAGGCGGAGACGACGGTGTCCGGGACCCCGTTGTTGGCCATCCACGACAGGCAAGCATGCCGTGCGTCGTACAGCCGCACCTTGCGCACCCCGGCCGCCTCCATGAGCTTGTACGCCTCCCGGCGCAGCCTGTCCGTCTTCCAGGGCCTGCCGGGCGTGGAAGTCGCGCAGCGCCTTGCGGACGGGCGCGGGCAGTGGCAGCGTGCGCTTGCCGGCCTCGGTCTTCGTGCCCTTTTCCACGACCTTGTTCCGCTCGCCCTTCTCACGGCTTCGGTCGTAGACGATGGTGCGGGTGTTGTCGATGGCGATGGTGCCGGCGCCGTCCAGGTCGACGTCCTCCCAGCGGGCTCCGCACACCTCGGCGGGACGGTTGGCGATGAGCGCGAGCATCATGGCCGCGTACAGCCGATGGCCCCGGATGGCGGCGAGGAAGGTCCTCACCTCCGTCTCGTTCCACGGTGCCTTGGCAGTGCGTTGGGTTTCGGCTTTCCTCTTGGCCTCCCGCGAGATGGTGACTGCTCGGGTTGCGTCCTTGGAAGTGGTGTAGCGGGTTGGACCTGATCCGGGGGTTTGTCCCGGCATTCGGGTTGGTGCCCGTATAGAGAGACGGCCACCGGCTGATCTTCGAAGTGTCTAAGCCTCGAAGGAGAATCTCAATGATCGTGTCAAGCCGCCTGCGTGACCGGTGGGACGGAGGTGAACAGCCTCTTGTCACGCAGCATCGCCCACAGGACATCCACCCGACGCCGGGCGAGGGCGAGCAGAGCCTGGGTGTGCAGCAGCCCCTCGGCC
>NZ_JAINVH010000061.1 GCF_020400825.1 Streptomyces sp. HPF1205 | reverse complement strand
AGCGGACAACACCCACGGGACCAACGGCAGTGTCACGGTGGTGGCGGGCCGGTCCCGGTCGGGGTCGGTCGGGGCCTGTTCCAGCAGCAGGTGGGCGTTGGTGCCGCTGATGCCGAAGGAGGAGACGCCGGCCCGGCGGGGCGCGCCGGTCGCGGGCCACTCGGTCGTGCCGGTGAGCAGGCGCACGGCGCCCTCGTTCCAGTCGACGTGCGGGGTCGGCTCGTCCACGTGCAGGGTCCGCGGCAGTACGCCGTGCCGCAGGGCCAGCACCATCTTGATGACGCCCGCGACGCCCGAGGCGGCCTGCGCGTGCCCGATGTTCGACTTCACCGACCCCAGCAGCAGCGGCCGGTCCGCGGGGCGCTCCTGCCCGTAGGTGGCCAGCAGCGCCTGCGCCTCGATCGGGTCGCCCAGTGACGTACCCGTGCCGTGTGCCTCGACCGCGTCGATGTCGGCGGGGGTGAGGCCGGCGTTGGTGAGGGCCTGGCGGATGACCCGCTGCTGGGCGGGGCCGTTGGGCGCGGTCAGGCCATTGCTGGCGCCGTCCTGGTTGACCGCCGAGCCCCGCACCACCGCCAGGACCTCGTGCCCGAGCCGCCGGGCGTCGGACAGCCGCTCGACGAGCAGCATGCCCGCGCCTTCGGCCATGCCCATGCCGTCGGCGGCGGCGGAGAACGCCTTGCAGCGGCCGTCGGTGGCCAGTCCGCGCTGGCGGCTGAAGGTGACGAGCGCGGTCGGGGTGGACATCACCGTGACGCCGCCGGCGAGGGCCATCTCGCACTCCCCGGCCCGCAGCGCCTGGGCGGCCAGGTGCAGGGCGACCAGGGAGGAGGAACAGGCGGTGTCGACGGTGACCGCGGGGCCCTCAAGGCCGAGTGCGTAGGCGATGCGGCCGGACACGACGCTGACGGAGTTTCCGGTGGCGAGGTAGCCCTCGCCGTCCTGCGGCGCGTGGGCGAGCAGGGTCGTGTAGTCCTGGCCGTTGACGCCGGCGAAGACCCCCACTTGGCCGCCGCGCAGGGTGTGCGGGTCGATCCCGGCGCGTTCGAACGCCTCCCAGGACGTCTCCAGCAGCAGCCGCTGCTGCGGGTCGGTGGCCAGGGCCTCACGTGGGGAGATCCCGAAGAACGCGGCGTCGAAGTCGCCGGCGCCGGTGAGGAAGCCGCCCTCACGGGTGTAGCTGGTGCCCTGCTTGTCGGGGTCGGGGTCGTAGAGGGTGTCGAGGTCCCAGCCGCGGTCGGTGGGCAGGCCGGTGACGGCGTCGGTGCCGTCGGCGAGCAGCCGCCACAGGTCCTCGGGTGAGGTGACGCCGCCGGCGTAGCGGCAGGCCATGCCGACGATGACGATCGGGTCGGCGGCGTCGGCGGCGTCGGCGGCGCGCACGGGGCCGGCCGCGGCGGCGGCGCGTTCGCCGAGCAGCAGGGCGCGCAGCCGGGCGGCGAGGGCGGCGGGGGTGGGGAAGTCGAAGACGAGAGTGGTGGGCAGCCGCAGCGAGGTGGCCTTGGTGAGGCGGTCGCGCAGTTCGACGGCGGTGAGCGAGTCGAAGCCGCAGTCGCGGAAGGCGGTGCCGGGCGCGACGGCTTCGGCGGAGGTGTGCCGCAGGACGGCCGCCGCCTGGGCGCGTACCAGGTCGAGCAGGAAGCGGTCCTGGTCGGCCGGGCTCATGCCGGCGAGCCGGGTGCCGAGTTCGCCGAGGGTACGCGGGTCCTGGTCGCGATCGGCGCGGGCGGCGGCCTGCTCGCGGGCGGCGCGGACCTCGGGGATGGTGTCGAGGAGCGGGCGGGGCCGGGCGGAGGTGAAGGCGGGCGCGAAGCGGTCCCAGTCGACGTCGGCGACGGCGACGAACGTCTCGTCGTGGTCGAGGACGTCGTCGAGGGCGGCGAACGCCGTCCGCGGGTCGAGGAACGGCAGGCCCTGGCGCTGGAGCCGGTCGGAGTCGACACCTTCGGGGACGGGGGTGTCGGCCCACTGGTTCACGGCGGCCCACACGCCCCAGGCGACGGAGGTGGCGGGCAGGCCGGCGGCGCGCCGCTGCTGGGCGAGGCCGTCGAGGTAGGTGTTGCCCGCGGCGTAGGCGGCGTGGACGCCGCTGCCCCACACGCCGGCGATGGAGGAGAACAGGACGAAGGCGTCCAGAGGCCGGTCGGGGCCGAAGACTTCGTGGAGGTTGCGGGTGCCCAGGACCTTGGCGCGCAGGTCGCTGTCGAGTTGGCCGGCGGTGAGGTCCTCGATCGGCAGCAGCCGGATCGCGGCGGCGGCGTGTACGACGCTGGTGACGGGCGTGCCGTCCGCGTCGAGGCGCCGTACGAGTTCCTCCAGGGCGGTGCGGTCGGCGATGTCGCAGGCGGCGAGGGTGGCGCGCACGCCCAGGCCCTCGACGTCGGCGGCCAGCGCCGCCGCGCCGGGGGCGTCGGGGCCGCGGCGGCTGACGAGGACGAGGTGGCCGGCGCCGCGGGAGGCGAGCCAGTTCGCGATGTGCGGGGCGAGGGTGCCGGTGGCGCCGGTGACCAGGACCGTGCCGCCGGGCCGCCAGGCGCGCACCGGGGCGCGGCCGGCCAGCGGGGCGCGCTCCAACCGGCGCACGTGGAGGCCGGAGGAACGGATCGCGACCTGGTCCTCGTCACCGGGCAGTCCGGCCAGGACGGCGCGCAGCCGGTCGGCGGCGCGGTCGTCGAACGTCTCGGGCAGGTCCACCAGGCCGCCCCAGCGGTCTGGGTGTTCGAGCGCGGCGACGCGGCCGAGGCCCCAGATCTGGCCCATGGCGAGGCTGCCGGGTGTCTCGTGCCGGCCGACGCCCACGCCGCCACGGGTCACCAGCCACAGCGGGGCCGTGGTGCCGGCGTCGCCGAGTGCCTGGACGAGGGCGAGGGTGCGGGCGAGCCCGACGGTAAGGGCGTCGCCCGCGGCGGCGGGTGCCTCGGCGAGGCCGAGGGTGGACAGGACGCCGTCGACGGGGCCGGCGGCGGCCAGCAGCGCCGCGTACTGCTCGCGGGAGCCGTCGCCCTCGGGTACGTCGACGCGGACGACCTCGGCTCCGCCCGCGGTGAGCGCGGAGGCGACGGCGTCGGTCGTACGGCCGGCGTCGGTCGTACGGCCGGCGTCGCTCGTACGGCCGGCGGTGTCCGTGGCGGGGTGGCCGTCGTCGGGGGCGGCGACCAGCAGCCAGCGGCCGGTGGGCGCGGCGCCGGCGCGTGCCGGGGCCGGCTTCCAGGTGACGGTGTAGCGCCAGGCGTCGGTGGTGGCGGCACGGTGCCGGGCCCGGCGCCAGTCGGCGAGGGCGGGCAGCAGGTCACTGACCGTCTGGTCGCCGTCGACGCCGAGGGTGTCGCCGAGGGCGGCCAGGTCTCCGCTGTCGACGGCGGCCCAGAACGCGCTGTCGGCCCCGTCGCCGCTCCCGCCGCCCGGGATGGCCGACGCGGCTTGGTGGGCGTCGAGCCAGTAGCGCTCCCGCTGGAAGGCGTACGTGGGCAGGTCGGCGGGCACGACGCCCGCCGGGACCAGGCGATTCCAGTCGACGCCCACACCTCGGGTCCACGCCTCGGCCGCCGAGGTCAGCAGGCGTCGGACGCCGCCTTGGTCGCGGCGCAGCGTACCCAGCGCGGTACCGCCGCCACGGGCGTCGAGGGTGCCCTGGACGCCGACGGTCAGGACGGGGTGCGGGCTGGCCTCGACGAAGACGCGGTGACCGGCCTCGGCGAGCGCCTCCACCGCGCCCTCCAGCTGGACGGGGTGGCGCATGTTCTCGTACCAGTACGAGGCGCCGAGCGTGTCGGCCTCGACCCAACTGCCGGTGTACGTCGAGAACATCGGGACGGTGGGTCGCCTCGGCTCAATGGGTGCCAGACTGGCGACGATCTCGTCCTTCAGAACCTCCATGCCGGCGGAGTGGGAGGCGTAGTCGACGTTCACCCTGCGGGCGTCCACCCCCGCCTCCGCGCACGTGACCATGAACGCGTCCAGGGCGTCCGCCAGGCCCGACACCACCGTGGAGCCCGGCCCGTTGACCGCCGCGATACCGACGCGGCCCTCGTACCCGGCCAGCAGTTCGCCCGCCTTCCCGGCCGAGCAGAACAGCGACACCATCCCGCCCGTGCCCGCCACCCGCAGCAGGGCCTTCGCCCGCAACGCCACCACCCGCGCCGCGTCCCCCAACGACAACGCACCCGCCACCGCCGCAGCCGCGATCTCCCCCTGCGAATGGCCGACGACCGCGGCCGGCTCCACACCCAGCGAACGCCACACCGCCGCCAACGACACCATCACCGCGAACAACACCGGCTGCACCACATCCACCCGCTCCAACAACCCCGCATCATCCAACGCCTCACCGAGCGACCACTCCACATACGGCCCCAACGCCCGCTCACACGCAGCGATCGACTCCGCGAACACCGGCGAAGCCGCGATCAACTCACGCGCCATCCCCACCCACTGCGACCCCTGACCGGGGAAGACGAACACCGCTCCCTCATCGCCCTGAACCCGCCCACTGATCCCGCCACCGGACGCCACCTCGGCCAGCCCGGCCATCAACTCCTGCGCGTCCGCGCCCAGGACCGCCGCGCGCTCGTCGAAGGCCGCACGCCCCCGTGCCAAAGCCGCCGCCACCGCACCTGGATCAGCGCCCGGCACAGCGCCCGCCAACCGCTCGGCCTGCGCCCGCAACGCCGCCTCGCCCTTGCCCGACAGCACCCACGGCACCAGCCCGCCCATGTCCAGCGGCACCGCACCCTCGGCAGGCTCCGCCACCACCGGCTCCGGCGCCTGCTCCAGGATCACGTGCGCGTTCGTCCCACTGACGCCGAAGGAGGACACGCCCGCACGACGCGGTCGTCCCGTCTGCGGCCACTCCCGCGACTGCGCCAGCAGGGTCACGGCACCGGCCGTCCAGTCGACGTGCGGCGTCGGCTCGTCCACGTGGAGCGAGGCGGGTACGAGGCCGTGGCGCATGGCGAGCACCATCTTGATCACGCCGGCGACGCCCGACGCCGCCTGCGTGTGGCCGAGGTTGGACTTGATCGAGCCGAGCAGCAGCGGCCGGTCGGCGGGCCGGTCCTGGCCGTAGGTGGCGATGACGGCCTGGGCCTCGATGGGGTCGCCGAGGGTGGTGCCGGTGCCGTGGCCCTCGACCACGTCGACCTGGTCGGTGCCGAGCCGGGCGGCGGCCAGCGCCTGGCGGATGACGCGTTGCTGGGAGGGGCCGTTGGGGGCGGTCAGGCCGTTGCTGGCGCCGTCCTGGTTGACCGCCGAGCCGCGCAGGACGGCGAGTACGGGGTGGCCGTTGCGGCGGGCGTCGGAAAGCCGCTCGACGAGGAGCATGCCGGCGCCCTCGCCCCAGCCGGTGCCGTCGGCAGCGGCCGCGAACGGCTTGCACCGGCCGTCGGCGGCCATGGCGCGCTGGCGGCTGAAGTCCACGAAGACGCCGGGTGTGGACATCACGGTGACGCCGCCGGCCAGGGCCATCGTGCACTCGCCGGCCCGCAGTGCCTGCGCGGCCAGGTGGAGCGCCACGAGGGAGGAGGAGCAGGCGGTGTCGACGGTGACGGCCGGCCCCTCAAGGCCCAGGGTGTAGGAGATGCGGCCCGAGGCGACACTGCCGGCGCTGCCGTTGCCCAGGTAGCCCTGGACGTCTTCGAGTGCGTCGGGTCCGGCGCCGAACAGCCGGGAGGCGTAGTCGTGGTACATGACGCCGGCGAACACGCCGGTGCGTGTGCCGCGCATCGCGGCCGGGTCGATCCCGGCGCGTTCGAACGCCTCCCACGCGGTTTCCAGCAGCAGCCGCTGCTGCGGGTCCATGGCGGTGGCCTCGCGCGGGGATATGCCGAAGAAGGCGGCGTCGAACTCGGCGGCGTCGTACAGGAATCCGCCCTGGTCGGCGTAGCTGCGGCCGGCCCGGCCCGGCACCGGGTCGTACAGTTCGCCGAGGTCCCAGCCGCGGTCCTCGGGCCAGGCGCCGACGGCGTCGGTGCCTGCGGCGACCAGCTCCCACAGCTCCTCCGGGGTGCGCACACCGCCGGGGTAGCGGCAGGCCATGCCGACGATGGCGACGGGTTCGTCCGCCGCGGCCGGCCCGGCGGGCAGCGGCTGCGCGGTGGCGGGGGCGGCGCCGCCCAGGCGGGTGGCGAGTTCCGCGGCGAGGGCGCGCGGGGTGGGGTGGTCGAAGACGAGGGTGGCGGGCAGCCGAACGCCGGTCGCGCGGGCCAGGCGGTTGCGCAGTTCGACGGCGGTGAGGGAGTCGAAGCCGATCTCCTTGAACGCCTTCTCGGCGGCGACGGGGTTGCCGGTCCCCCAGCCCAGGACGGTGCCGGCCTCGGCGCGGACGAGGTCCAGGAGAGCCTTGTCGCGTTCCGGGCCGGTGAGCGCGGCGAGGGTGCCGGTGAGGGTGGTGGTGGCCGCGGCGTCGTCGGTGACGCGGCGCGGCACGGCGGGTACGAGGGCGCGGTGGAGGGCGGGCAGGTCGCCGGCGGCGGCCTGGCGGCGCAGCGCGCCGAAGTCGAGGCGGACCGGGACGAGGAACGCCTCGTCCCCGGCGAGGGCGGCGTCGAGGAGGGCGAGGCCCTGGTCTGCGGTGAGCGGCAGGACGCCGCGGCGGGCGATCCGGGCGCGTCCGGCGTCGTCCAGGTGCCCGGTCATGCCGCTGGCGCGGTCCCAGAAACCCCAGGCCAGCGCGGTGGCGGGCAGTCCGGCGGCGCGGCGGTGCGCGGCCAGGGCGTCGACGAAGGCGTTGCCCGCGGCGTACGCGCACTGGCCGGGGCTGCCGGCGACGCCGGAGAACGAGGAGAACAGGACGAACGCGGTCAGGTCCATGCCGCGGGTCGCCTCGTGCAGCGTCCAGGCCACGTCGGCCTTGGCGCGCAGCGAGGTCGCGAGCTGCTCGGGGGTGACGGACTCCAGGATCGCGTCGTCCAGCACGCCGGCGGCGTGCACGACGCCGCGCAGCGGGTGCGCGGGGTCGATGCCGGCCAGGACGGCGGCGAGCTGCGCGGGGTCGGCGGCGTCGCAGGCGGGCACGCCGACGGTGGCGCCCAACTCGACCAGTTCGGCAACGAGTTCAGCGGCGGCGGGAGTGCCGGCGCCGTGCCGGGAGGCGAGGACGAGGTGGCGCACGCCGTGGGCGGTGACCAGGTGGCGGGCGACGATGCCGCCGAGGACGCCGGTGCCGCCGACGACGAGCACCGTGCCGTCCGGGTCCCACACCGGGGCGCCGGGGGCCGCGGCGGTGTGCCGGGCCAGCCGCGGCAGCAGGAGTTCGCCCGCACGGATCGCGGCCTGCGGTTCGCCGGTGGCCACGGCGGCGACGACGGTCTCCCGGGAGATGTCGTCCGCGTCCAGGTCGAGCAGGGCGAAACGGCCGGGGTGCTCGCTCTGCGCGGACCGCACCAGGCCCCACAGGGGAGCCGCGGTCAGGCCGCCGACGGTGTCGCCGTCCCGGGCGGCCACGGCGTCGTGCGTGACGACGACGAGGCGGACGGCGGCGAGCGCTTCGTGGGTGAGCCAGTCCCGCACCTGGGCGAGGACCGCGGCGGTGAGGTCGCGGGCGGCCTCGGGGCAGGTCGCGTCGCCGCGTCCGTCGAGGGGCGTGACGGGCAGGAGGACGGCCGCGGGCGCCGGGGTGCCGTCCGCCAGGGCGGCGGTGAGGGCGGCGGCGTCCGCGAAGACGGCGGTGCCGTGCCCGCCGCGGGCGAGGGTGTCGGCCAGGGCACGGACGGGGGCGGCGTCGAGGTCGCCCAGGAGCGCGTACGAGGAGGCCGCGGGCGCGGGAACGGCGGCACGGGCGGGCCAGTCGAGGCGGAAGAGCGTGTCCCGCAGCGGGTCGCGGCCCGCGCCGGCCGTGTCGAGGCGGGCCGGGCGCAGGGTGAGGGCGTCTACGGTGGCGACGGTGCGGCCGGTGGTGTCGGCGGCGTGGACGCGGACGGCGTCGCGCCCGGCGGGAGCGAGCCGGACCCGCAGGACGGAGGCGCCGGTGGCGTGCAGCCGGACGCCCTCCCACGCGAACGGCAGCCGCGGCGCGTCCTGTTCACCCGGGGCCGCAGTGGGCGCGGGAAGCAGGGCGAGCGCGTGCAGGGCGGCGTCCAGCAGTGCCGGGTGCAGCCCGTAGGAGGGCGCGTCGGCGGCCTCGGGCGCGGCGAGCGCGACCTCGGCGTACACCTGGTCGCCGGAGCGCCAGGCGGCGCGCAGCCCGCGGAAGGCGGGGCCGTATCCGTAGCCGCGGGCGTCGAGTTCGGCGTATACGGCGTCGGCTGCGACGGGGTCGGCGCCGGGCGGCGGCCACGCCTGCGGGTCGGAGCCGTCCGGGTGGACGGCCGGGCCCGCGCTGAGGCGGCCGGTGGCGTGCCGGGTCCAGGGGGCGCCGGGCGCGGCCGGGTCGTCGTCCTGGGGGCGCGAGTGGACGCTGATCTCGCGGCGGCCTTCCGCGTCGGGCCCGCCGACCCACACCTGGACGGTGACGGCGTCGGTGCCGGTGAGGACGAGCGGTGCCTCCAGGGTGAGGTCGTCCAGCCGGTCGCATCCGGCGCGCAGCCCGGCGTGCGTGGCGAGGTCCACGAACGCGGTGCCGGGCAGCAGCACGGTGTCGCCGACGGCGTGGTCCGCGATCCACGGCTGCGTACGGACGGACAGCCGCCCGGTGAACAGTGTCGCGTCGCCGTCGGCGAGCGCCACGACCGCGCCCAGCAGCGGGTGTTCCGCGCTGCCGAGCCCGGCTCCGGTGACGTCGCCGGTGCCGGGCGCGGCGAGTTCGGGCCAGTAGCGGCGGCGCTGGAAGGGATAGGTGGGCAGGTCGGTGTGGCCGGCGGCGGCCGGCAGGAGACGGCCCCAGTCGACGGACGCGCCGTGCGTGTACGCCTCGGCCGCCGAGGTCAGCAGCCGCCGCACCCCACCCTGCTCCCGGCGCAACGTACCCAGCGCGACACCGCCACCGTGCTCGTCAAGAGTGTCCTGCACACCCACGGTCAGCACCGGGTGCGGGCTGGCCTCGACGAAAACGCGGTGGCCCGCTTCGGCGAGCGCGGCAACAGCGCTCTCCAACTGCACCGGATGGCGCAGGTTCTCGTACCAGTACGAAGCACCCAGCGTGCCCGCCTCGACCCAACTGCCGGTGTACGTCGAGAACATCGGCACGCTCGGCGCCTTGGGCACGATCGGCGCGAGCACATCCAGGATCTCGTCCCTCAACGGCTCCATCCCGGCCGAATGCGAGGCATAGTCCACATTCACCCGCCGCGCGTCCACCCCCGCCTCCGCGCACGTGACCATGAACGCGTCCAGGGCGTCGGTCAGGCCCGACACCACCGTGGAACCCGGCCCGTTGACCGCCGCGATCCCCACCCGGCCCTCGAACCCGGCCAGCAACTCGGTTGCCTTCCGCGCCGAGCAGAACAGCGACACCATGCCACCCGTGCCCGCAACCCGCAGCAGGGACTTAGCCCGCAACGCCACCACCCGCGCCGCATCCCCCAACGACAACGCCCCCGCCACCGCCGCAGCCGCAATCTCCCCCTGCGAATGCCCCACCACAGCGGCCGGCTCCACACCCAGCGAACGCCACACCGCCGCCAACGACACCATCACCGCGAACAACACCGGCTGCACCACATCCACCCGCTCCAACAGAGCGGCATCATCCAACGCCTCACTGAGCGACCACTCCACATACGGAGCCAACGCCCGCTCACACGCAGCGATCGACTCCGCGAACACCGGCGAAGCAGCGATCAACTCACGCGCCATCCCCACCCACTGCGACCCCTGACCGGGGAAGACGAAGACGGCGCTGGAACCCATGCGCCGGCCTGTGGTGCCGTCGCCGGCGGCCACGGCCTCCAGGCCGGTCAGGAGTTCGGCGCGGTCGCCGCCGAGGACGACGGCACGGTCGTCGAAGACGGAGCGCCCGGCCAGCAGCGCGGTGGCGACGGCGACCGGGTCGGGGCCGTCGTCGTCGCGGGCGAGGGCGGCGAGGCGTGCGGCCTGCTCGGCGAGGGCCCTCGGGCCCTGGCCCGAGAACACCCACGGCACGACATCGGTCCCGGTGAACGGCCGTGTCACGGTGCGGTCTTCGGCGCCGGGCTCGGTGCCGGGCTCGGTGCCGGGCTCGGCGGCGGTGAGCGTGCCTCCGGTGGGCCTACCGTCGCCGGTGGTCGTACCGTCGCCTGCCCGCTCTTCGTACGCCGGAACCTGTTCGAGCACGATGTGGGCGTTGGTGCCGCTCATGCCGAACGAGGAGACGGCGGCGCGCCGCGGGTGGTCGGTGCGCGGCCAGTCCTGACGTTCGGTCAGGAGGGTGACGGCGCCCGCGCTCCAGTCGACGTGCGGGGTGGGCTCGTCCACGTGCAGGGTCATGGGCAGCACGCCGTGGTGCATGGCCTGGACCATCTTGATGATGCCGGCGATGCCCGAAGCGGCCTGGGTGTGCCCGATGTTGGACTTGACGGAGCCGAGCAGCAGCGGCCGGTCGGCCGGGCGGTCCTTGCCGTAGGTGGCGATCAGGGCCTGCGCCTCGATGGGGTCGCCGAGGGTGGTGCCGGTGCCGTGGGCCTCGACGGCGTCGACGTCGGCGGTGGTCAGCCCGGCGTCGGTGAGGGCTTCGAGGATGACGCGCTGCTGGGAGGGGCCGTTGGGGGCGGTCAGGCCGTTGCTGGCGCCGTCCTGGTTGACGGCCGAGCCGCGCACCACGGCGAGGACGCGGTGGCCGAGGCGGCGTGCGTCGGAAAGCCGTTCGACGAGCAGGACGCCGACGCCCTCGCCCCAGCCGGTGCCGTCGGCGGCGGCCGCGAACGCCTTGCAGCGCCCGTCGGCGGCCAGGCCGCGCTGCTTGCTGAACTCGGTGAAGGTCGCCGGGGTCGACATGATCGTCACGCCGCCGGCGAGGGCGAGGTCGCACTCGCGGCGCCGCAGTGACTGGACGGCCAGGTGCAGGGCGACCAGCGAGGACGAGCAGGCGGTGTCGACGGTGACGGCGGGCCCTTCGAGGCCGAAGGTGTACGAGAGGCGGCCGGAGATGACGGCGGCGGCGGTGCCCGTGACGAGGTGGCCCTCGACCTGCTCGGCGGAGGAGCCGAGGAGCGCCGCGTAGTCCTGGCCGTTGGAGCCGACGAACACGCCGGTGCGGCTGCCCTGCAGGGAGGACGGGACGAGGGCGGCGCGTTCGAAGGCCTCCCAGGCCGTTTCCAGCAGCAGGCGCTGCTGCGGGTCCATGGCCAGCGCCTCACGGGGGCTGAGGCCGAAGAAGGGGGCGTCGAAGTCGGCGGCGCCGCGCAGGAACGCGCCGTCGCGGGTGTAGGAGGAGCCGGTGTGGTCGGGATCGGGGTCGTAGAGCGCCTCGGTGTCCCAGCCGCGGTCCTCGGGGAAGGTGCCGACGGCGTCGCGGCCCTCGTCCACGAGCCGCCACAGGTCCTCGGGGCTGGTGACGTCGCCGGCGTAGCGGCAGCTCATCGCGACGACGGCGATGGGCTCGCTGTCGCCCGCCTCCAGTTCCCGCAGCCGCTCACGTGCCTGGTGCAGGTCCGCGGTGACCCACTTGAGGTAGTCACGAAGTGTCTCTTCATTCGCCACTGAATGCCACCTCTTCGGCTATGAATGGCTGCGTCGGAATTCGGCGTGCCACATGTTCACGGAAATGTTGACGGGGACAGGGAATGCGGTTCACCACGGTCGGGGGACCCGGCGGAGACAATGCCGCGGAACGGCTGGGTTTCCCGGGCACGGCGCGGTGCCGGGAAAGGGATTCCGTTCCGCGGGGGCGTGCCGTCCCCTGGTGGGAGGGGACGACGGCGGGGTCGGCCGGGTGCGGGGACGGGGCCGTGATTTCCGCCGGAGGCAGCGCGGTATTCCGTTTTCTGGACGTGGGAGTGCACCCATGGGTTCCGCAGTCGTGGTGTCGGCTATTGGGCGGTCACAGTTTCGGAACCGACACTAGGAGCGGGGTGAAGAGGCCAACAACCCCTACCGCCCCTCCCCCGGGCGGCCCCGCCCCCACAGGGGTGCCGCCCGGTGTGCGCCCGGGACCAGGACCGGGGCCGCGTCGCCGGAGCGACGGCGGTGGCGGTGGCGGTGGCAGTGGGACAAGGGGCGTCCGGGCCCGGTGGCGGCCGGCCCCGGACGCCCGGGCGGTCAGGCCCGGCCGAGGTCGCGGTTGATGAACGCGAACAGCTCCTCGTCGCTGGCCTCCTGGAGCGTGTCGGCGACCGAGGCGGGTGCGGCGGCGCCGTTGCCGTTCCACTTGGCCAGCAGGGACTGCAGGCGCATCGCGACCTTGGTGCGGGTGAGGTTGTCGGCGCCCTCCGGTGTGGTCTCGGCCTCCAGCCGCTCCAGCTCGGCGAGCAGCGCCTCGCCCGCCGGGACCTGCTCGGGAAGCAGTTCGGCCCGCAGGTGGCGGGTGAGGACGGCGGGGCTGGGGTGGTCGAAGACGAGGGTGGCCGGCAGGACGAGGCCGGTGGCGGCGGCGAGCTTGGCGCGGAAGTCGACGGCGGTCAGCGAGTCGAATCCCATGGCGCTGAAGGACCGTCCGGTGTCGACCGCGGCTGCGGTGGCGTGCCCGAGTGCGGCGGCGGCCTGGGCCCGGATGAGGTCGAGCAGCGCCTCGTCGCGTTCGGCGTCGTCCAGAGCGGACAGCCGCCGGCGAAGGTCGCCGGCGGTGCCGGCCGCGTCGGGCGCGGCCTGTTCCCCGGCGGCGAGCGCGGCCCGCGCCTCGTCGACGCCGCTGAGCAGCCGGGAGGCGCGGGCGCTGGTGAACAGCGGGGCGAACGTGTCCCAGGCCACGTCGGCGACGGTCACGCACGTCTCGTCCAGCTCCAGGGCGCGGCGCAGCGCGGTGAACGCGGCGTCCGGGTCGAGGGCGAGCAGTCCGCGCCTGCGCAGGCCCGCGGCGTGTTCGCTGCCGGCCATTCCGCCGCCCGCCCACGGGCCCCAGGCCACCGAGGTGGCCGTGGCCCCGCGGGCCCGGCGGCGCGCGGCGAGGGCGTCGAGGTGGGCGTTGGCCGTGGAGTAGGCGGCCTGGCCGCCGCTGCCCCACACGCCGGAGATGGACGAGAACAGGACGAAGGCGTCGAGGTGCTCGTCGTCCACGAGCGCGTCGAGGTGGTCGGCGCCGCTGGTCTTGGCCCGCATGGTGCGGGCGAAGGCCGCGGGGTCGGTGGCGTCGATCGGCTCGGTGGCGTCGAGCCCGGCGGCGTGGACGACGGTCCGTACCGGGCCGTCGGCGGTGACCCGCTCCAGCAGCTCGGTGAGGGCGGCGCGGTCGGCGATGTCGCAGGCGGCGAGGGTGACGCGGACACCGTCGGCCTCCAGGGCGGCGGCCGCCTCTGTGGCGCCGGGCGCGTCGGCGCCGCTGCGGCTGACCAGGACCAGGTGGTCGGCGCCGGCGTCCGCGAGCCAGCGCGCGGCCCGAAGGCCGAGGATGCCGGTGCCGCCGGTGATGAGCGCGGTGCCGCGTGCCGCCCAGTCGCGGGCGGCCGTGCCGCGTGCCGCCCGTACCAGGCGCCGTGCGTACAGGGCGCCGGGCCGCACCGCGACCTGGTCCTCCGTACCCGTGCCGGACAGCACGGCGCACAGCCGGTCCCAGGTCCGCTCGTCCGCGGTGCCCGGCAGGTCGGCGGTGCCTCCCCACCGGTGCGGGAACTCCAGCGCGGCGACCCGGCAGAAGGCCGCCACCTCGGCCTGCGCGGGGCGCAGTCCGGCCTGCTCGCCCGGTTCCGTGGCCGCGCCGTGCGCCGTGACGCACCACAGGGGCGCCCCGACGGCCGCGTCCCCCAGCGCCTGGGTGAGCAGCAGGGTGAGGACGAGGCCGGTGGTCAGGTCCGGCTGGTCGGGGTGCGGCCGCTCGTCCAGCCCGAGGAGGGACACCACGCCGGCGACGTGCCGGTGCTCGGTGAGCAGGTCCGCCAGGCCGGCTCGCCCGCTGTCGGCGGGCACGTCGACGCGCACGCCGCCGCGTTCGGTGAGGGCGGTGACGGCGTCGGCGACCAGCGGGTGGTCGGAGCCGGCCGGGACGGCGATCAGGAAGGGGCCGGCGGGCGCTGCGGGCGGCTCCTCGGGGACGGGCTCCCAGCGTACGCAGTAGCGGCGGCCGTCGAGTTCGGCGTCCTCCTTGCCGCGGCGCCGCCACGACGACAGCGCGGGCAGCAGGGCGCTGAGCGGCTGGGAGGCGTCGATGTCGAGGCGCGCGGTCAGGGCGTCGAGGTCCTGGCGTTCGACGGCCTCCCAGAATCCGTCGTCCGCCGGACTTCCGCTCGCCGCCGGGGAGTTGGGGACGGCGGCCGGGGTGAGCCAGTACCGTTCGCGCTCGAAGGGGTAGGTGGGCAGGTCCACGACCCGGGCTTCCTGGGCGTCCTGGGTGCCGTAGTAGGCGGCCCAGTCGACGCGGACGCCGCGCGTGTGCAGGCCGGCGAGGGCTGCGGTGAACGTGGCCTCCTCCGGGCGCGCCGCGCGCAGCGCCGGGAACAGCGCGCTGTCGGTCCCGTCGCCCAGCACGCCCCGGGCCATGGCGGTCAGCACGGCGTCGGGGCCGAGTTCCAGGTAGGTGCGCACGCCCCGCTCGCCGAGCGTCGCGATGCCGTCGGCGAACCGTACGGCCTCGCGGACGTGCCGCACCCAGTACGCGGGGTCGGTGAGGTCACCGGTCAGGTCACCCGTGACGTTCGACACGACGGGGATACGAGGGCTGTGATACGTCAGCGACTCGGCGACCGCCCGGAACTGCGCCAGCATCGGGTCCATCAACGGCGAGTGGAACGCGTGCGAAACGGTCAGCCGCTTGACCCTGCGGCCCTGCGAACGCCACACCGCCTCCAACTCGGCGATGGTGTCACCCGCGCCGGAGACCACGATCGCCTCGGGCCCGTTGACGGCCGCGACCGCCACGTCGTCCCGCCCGGCCAGTACCTCCCGTACGACCGACTCCTCCGCCCGCACCGCCAGCATCGCGCCACCGGCGGGCAGCGCCTGCATCAACCGCCCCCGGGCCGCGACCAGTTTGACCGCGTCCTCCAGCGACAGCACGCCCGCCACATGCGCCGCCACCAGCTCACCGATCGAGTGACCGGCGAGGTAGGCGGGGGTGATGCCCCACCTCTCGGTCACGCGGTAGAGGGCGGTCTCGACGGCGAACAGCGCGGCCTGGGTGTAGACGGTACGGTCCAGGTCGGTGGGGTCGTCGTCGAACATCACCTCCCGCAACGGCCGCTCGAACTCCGCCTCGAACAGCGCGCACACCTCGTCCAGCGCGGCTGCGAACTCCGGTACGGCCGCGTGGAGTTCGCGCCCCATGCCGGCCCGCTGGCTGCCTTGCCCGGTGAAGAGGACGGCGAGGGTGCCCTCGGTCTTCGTGCCGGTGAGGACCGCGGGGGTCGTCCGGCCCTCGGCGAGGGCGCGCAGATTGTCGACGAGTTCGGCCCGGTCGTCGGCGAGGACGGCCGCACGGTACTCGAACGCGGACCGGGTGGTGGCCAGGCCACGGGCGGTCGCCGGCAGCGGCAGTCCCGGGTCGGCGAGCAGCCGGTCGGCGAGGACGGCCGCTTGGCGGCCGAGCGCCGCGGCGCTGCGGGCCGAGACGGTGAACACCGGCCGCCGAGCGGGGAATTCGCCGGTCCGGGCCGCGGGCCGGGCGAGCCGGGGCGCCTCCTCCAAGACGGCGTGGACATTGGTGCCGCTGATGCCGAACGCGGAGACGCCCGCGCGGCGCGGCCGGTCCGACGCGGTCCAGGGGACCTCCTCGGTGAGCAGCCGGACCGCACCGGACGCCCAGTCGACGTGCGGGGTGGGCGTGTCCACGTGGAGGGTGCGCGGCAGCACGCCGTGCCGCATGGCCATCACCATCTTGATGATGCCGCCGACACCCGCAGCGGACTGCGTGTGGCCCAGGTTGGACTTCAGCGAGCCGAGCCACAGCGGCCGGTCGGCGTCACGGTCGCGCCCGTACGTCGCGAGCAGGGCCTGCGCCTCGATGGGGTCCCCCAGCGGGGTGCCCGTGCCGTGTGCCTCGACCGCGTCGACGTCGGCGGGGGCGAGGCCGGCGTTGGTGAGGGCCTGGCGGATGACGCGCTGCTGGGCGGGGCCGTTGGGCGCGGTCAGGCCGTTGCTGGCACCGTCCTGGTTGACGGCGGTGCCGCGCACGACGGCCAGCACTTCGTGGCCGAGCCGGCGGGCGTCGGACAGTCGCTCCACGAGCAGCATTCCCACGCCCTCGGACCACCCCGTACCGTCGGCGGACTCGGCGAAGGACTTGCAGCGGCCGTCGGCGGCAAGCCCCCGCTGGCGGCTGAACTCGGTGAACATCCCCGGTGTCGCCATGATCGCGGCGCCGCCGACGAGGGCCATGCCGCACTCGCCGCCCCGCAGCGCCTGCACGGCGAGGTGCAGGGCGACGAGCGAGGAGGAGCAGGCGGTGTCGACGGTGACGGCCGGCCCCTCCAGGCCGAAGGTGTAGGACAGCCGACCCGAGACGACGGAGCCGGTGTTGCCGGTGAGCAAGTGGCCCTCGACGCCGTCGGGCAGGCCGCCGGCCAGCGCCTGGCCGTAACCGGAGGGCGCCGCGCCGACGAACACGCCGGCTTGGCTGCCGCGCAGGGTGTGCGGGTCGATTCCGGCGCGTTCGAACGCCTCCCACGCGGTCTCCAGCAGCAGCCTCTGCTGCGGATCCATGGCCAGCGCCTCACGCGGCGAGATTCCGAAGAAGCCCGCGTCGAACCCGGCCGCCTCGTAGAGGAAGCCGCCCTCGCGGACGTACGAGGTGCCCGCCCGGTCGAGGTCCGGGTCGAACAGCTCCGCCACGTCCCACCCGCGGTCCGCGGGGAAGCCGCCGATGGCGTCGCCCCCGTCCGCCACCAGTCGCCACAGGTCCTCGGGCGACCGCACCCCGCCGGGGAACCGGCAGGCCATACCGACGATCACGACCGGGTCGTCGGCCGTGTCCCGCGCCTTTCGGGCGGCGGGAGCGGGGACACCGGCCGCCTGGGGCCGCGAACCGGGCAGCTCGCTGTCGAGGTACCGGGCGAGGGCGGCGACGGTCGGGTGGTCGAAGACGAGGGTGGCGGGCAGCCGCAGGCCGGTGGCGGCGCCGAGCCGGTTGCGGAGCTCAACGGAGGTCAGTGAGTCGAAGCCGAGGTCCTTGAACGCCCGGTCGGGGTCGATGCTGCCTGACGTGGCATGGCCGAGGACGGCGGCCACGTCGGACCGCACCAGATCGAGCAGCGCCTGGTCGCGTTCGGCGCCCGTCAGACCGGCGAACCGGTCGGAGCCCGCCCCCGCCGCGCCCGTCGTCCCTGCCGCCGTGGAGGCGCCGGTCGCGGCAGTACGACGGCGGGTGACGCGGACGAGCTCCCGCAGCAGTGGCGGCACCTCGCGGCCGTCGCCCGCCGTGCCGCGCAGGGCGGCGAGGTCGAGCAGAGCGGGAACGGCGAGCGCGCCGGCCCCGGCCCGGGCGGTGTCGAACAGGGCGAGGCCCTGCTCGGCGCCCATCGGCGACACCCCGGCCTCGGCCATGCGCCGCAGATCGGCCTGGGTGAGCGCCTGCGTCATGCCGCCGTCCTGGTGCCACGGCCCCCAGGCCAGCGAGACGGCGGGCAGGCCGAGGGCGCGACGGTGAGCGGCCAGACCGTCCAAGTAGGCGTTGGCGGCGGCGTAGTTGGACTGCCCGGCGCCGCCCACGATGCCGGAGGCGGAGGAGAACAGCGCGAACAGGGCGATGTCCTGGTGCCGGGTCAGTTCGTGCAGATTCCAGGCAGCACGGGCCTTGGACTCCCACACGGCGCGCATCCGTTCAGGAGTCATCGACGCGAACAATCCGTCGTCCAGCACACCGGCCGTATGCACGACAGCGGTCAGCGCGCGACCTTGCAGCACAGCGGCCAGGGCATCCCGGTCGGCCACGTCACACGCGACCACCTCGGCCCGAGCTCCCGACTCGGCAAGGGAGGCCAT
>NZ_JAINVH010000060.1 GCF_020400825.1 Streptomyces sp. HPF1205 | reverse complement strand
CGCCAGGAAGACCATGACAGCCACCGTGGACCCGACCAGGACCCGGCAGCGCAAGCCCCCCCAGGTCGTGGACATGTCCTGGGACCCCATCACCCGGATCATCGGCAACCTCGGCATCTACACCAAGATCGACTTCGCCAACCGCGAGGTGATCGAGTGCCGCAGCACCTCCTCCCTGTTCCGCGGCTACTCGGTGTTCATGAAGGGGAAGGACCCGCGCGACGCGGGCTTCATCACCAGCCGGATCTGCGGCATCTGCGGCGACAACCACACCACCTGCTCCAACTACGCCCAGCAGATGGCGTACGGCATCAAGCCGCCGCCGCTCGCCGAGGCAATCGTCAACCTCGGGGAGGCGGCGGAATACCTCTTCGACCACACGCTCTTCCAGGACAACCTGGTCTTCGTCGACTTCTGCGAGGCCATGGTCAAGGCCACCAACCCCGGTGTCCTGGCGAAGGCCGAGAAGACGGCGGCCCCGCGCGCGCACATCCACGGCTACCGCACGATCGCCGACATCATGCGGGCCTTCAACCCCTTCGAGGGCGAGATCTACAAGGAGGCGCTGAAGGTCAGCCGGGTCACCCGGGAGATGTTCTGCCTGATGGAGGGCCGGCACGTCCACCCCTCGACGCTGTACCCGGGCGGTGTCGGCACCATGCCGACGCCCACCGTCTTCACCGACTACCTCACCCGGCTGGTGCGCGTGCTCGACTTCGTCAAGCAGGCGGTGTCGCTGAACGACGACGTCTTCGACTTCTTCTACGAGGCGCTGCCCGGCTACGAGGAGGTCGGCCGCCGCCGCGTCCTGCTCGGCTGCTGGGGCGCGTGGCAGGACTCGGACGTGTGCGACTACCGCTACGCGACCATGAACGAGTGGGGCCGCCGGATGTTCGTCACCCCCGGCGTCGTCGTCGACGGGGAACTGGTCACCAACAACCTGGTGGACATCAACCTCGGCATGCGCATCCTGCTCGGCAGCTCCTACTACGACGACTGGACGCACCAGGAGCCGTTCGTCACCCACGACCCGCTCGGCAACCCCGTCGACATGCGGCACCCGTGGAACCAGACCACCGTCCCCGTCCCGCAGAAGCGCGACCTCGACGGCGGCAACTACAGCTGGGTGATGAGCCCGCGCTGGTACGAGAGGAACAGCGGGCAGCACCTCGCGCTCGACACCGGCGGCGGCCCCCTCGCCCGCCTGTGGTCCACCGCGCTGAGCGGGCTCGTCGACACCCCCTACGTCAAGGCCACCGGGCACAGCGTGCGGATCTCGCTGCCCAAGAGCGAGAAGCTGCCCGAGACGACCTTCGAGTGGCACATCCCGCGGTGGAGCAACACCATCGAACGCGACCGGGCCCGCCCGTACTTCGTCGCCTACTCCGCCGCCATGGCGTTCTTCTTCCTGGAGCGGGCGATGGACCTGGTGCGGGGCGGCGACACGAAGGTCTTCGAGCCCTTCGAGGTGCCGCAGGAGGCGATCGGCTGCGGCTTCCACGAGGCCGTCCGCGGCGTCCTCTCGCACCACCTGGTGATCAAGGACAGGAAGATCGCGAACTACCACCCGTACCCGCCGACGCCGTGGAACGCCAGCCCGCGGGACAGCTACGGCACCCCGGGGCCCTACGAGGACGCCGTGCAGGGCCAGCCGATCTTCGAGGAGAACGGGCCGGACGACTTCAAGGGCGTCGACATCATGCGCACCGTGCGCAGCTTCGACCCGTGCCTGCCCTGCGGGGTCCACATGTACCTCGGCAACGGCAAGGAGCTGTCCCGCACGCACACCCCGACCTACGGCGCCTCGCATGAGTGACGCGCGGCGGCTGGACGCCCCCGCGGTCGAGCGGCGGCTGGCCCGGATCGACGAACTGCTGGAGCACCTCCAGGGCGTGCCGGGCCCCACCTCCGAGGCGGCGATCACGGTCGTCCAGGCACTGACCGAGGTCTACGGCGAGGCGCTCGCCCGGGTACGGGACCTCGGCGGGCCCGCGCTCGCCGCGGCCCTCGCCGGCGACGAGCTGCTCGGCCACCTGCTGGTGCTGCACGACCTCCACCCCGACCCGCTCGACCGCAGGGTCGCCGCGGCCCTGGACGCGCTGCGGCCCGCCCTGCGCGAACGCGGCGGCGACGTCGAACCGGCCGGGATCGACGGCGCCGTGGCCACCGTGCGGCTGCGGCTGAAGGGCTGCGGCTCCTCCTCCGGCGCGGTCGAGGAGGCCGTCCGCGAGGCCGTGCTGGCCGCGGGGCCCGAACTGTCCGAGGTCCGGCTGGAGCCGTCCGGCGACGCGCCCGCGCCCGCCTTCGTACCCCTGGACGCCCTCGTGCGGCCCTCGGGATCCGCGTGCGGGGTCCCGGCATGAGCAGAGGGGCGCTCGCCGGCCTCGTCCGGTCCGCCGCCGACCGGCGGGCCGGGGCGGGGGAGCGCTGCGACCTGTGCGGGCGGGACGCCCCCGACGAGCACCGGCACCTGTTCGACGCCGAGCGCGCGGAGGTGCTGTGCGCCTGCCGGCCGTGCGCGCTGCTGTTCGCCCGGGACGCCGCCGACGCCGCCGGCGAGGGCCGCTACCGGCTCGTGCCGCGGCGGCGGGTCCGGCTCGCCCCGGTGTCCACCGCGTCCCTCGGCGTGCCGGTCGGACTCGCCTTCTTCGTGCCCCGCGCCGACGGCACCGTGCTCGCGCACTACCCGAGTCCGGCCGGGGCCACCCGCTGGGAGGTCGACGCGGACGCCTGGCGGGCCCTCGCCGGCTCCTGCCCGCCCCTGGCGGACATGGCGGCCGACGTGGAGGCGCTGCTGGTGAACACCGCGCGCGAGCGGCGGGACCACTGGATCGTCCCGGTGGACGACTGCCTGCGGGTGGTCGCGATCGTCCGCCGTGAATGGCGGGGGCTGTCCGGGGGAAGCCGCGTCTGGCCCGCGGTCGACGCGTTCCTCGACGGGCTGACGGCGTCCGCACGACCCGCACGACCCGCACAACCGTGAACCAGGAGGCAGCAATGGGCACCATCAGAGTCGGAAAGGCCAGGGTCAGGCCGGACACGACGGCCACCGTCCGCGGTATCCACCAGGGCAACGAGGCGCCCCGCAAACGCCAGCCCGGCCACCGCGAGGACGGCACCGCGGACGCCCGGCGCTCCACCGGGATCCACTGGAAGAAGCACAACGCGATCGCGAAGACGATGCCCAACCTCCCGCCGGGCTGAGCGGGCCGGGCGGGCCGACGGGGGAGCCCGCGGACCTCGGGCCGGGGAAGACCTCGCAGGACACGGGCAGGGCACGGGCACGGATACGGACACGCGCCGCGCGTGAGGAGACAGGAGAAAGACGATGGCCAAACGGGTGCTGATGGCGGAGGCGCTGATCGTCGGCGCGCTCGGGCTGATGGTCCTGGCGAAGGAGATGCCCGGTCTGGTGCGCGAGATCAGGATCTGGCGGATGGCCGGGATCGGACCGGGCTCCCGGCGGCGGCGCTGAGCACGTCGTCCACCGGGACGGCCGGGTCCAGCAACCTCCCGGCCAGCGACTCCAGCAGGTCGGCGGCCTCGCCGACCGCGCGGCGGACCGGCGCGCTCAGACCCACGACGACATCGGTTTCGTCACCGCGCATCCTCACCTGCGGCTCGCAGCCGAGCACGAGGACGCGCGGCACGGCGGCGCCGTCCCCGTCCGCGAGGGTGCGGGCCAGGGCGAGCACCTTCACCGGGTCCATGCCGTGCGCCTCCGGCACGGCGCCGGCCGGCCCGGCCGGGACCGCGTCCCGGCCGGCGTCGATGAGGTAGAGCGTGCCGGGCGGACCTCCCCTGGGCGCGGCGTCGACCAGGACGGCGGCGTCGTACCCGTCGAGCAGCCGGTAGGCCAGGTCCATGCCCCGGATGCCGGAGTCCACCAGCTCCATCCCGGCGGGCAGGCCGCGCCCGCGCAGGGCCGCGACGACCTCGGGGCCGAACGCGTCATCGGCCATGAAGACGTTGCCGACACCGGCGACGAGGACCCGGCGGGCGTCACTCACCGGACCCGCCGGAGTCGCGGAAATCGCGGAAGTCGCGGAAATCGCGGAAGTCGCCGGACTCGCCCGATCCGCCGGGCCCGCTCGGCCCGCTCGACCCGCTCGACCCGCCCGATCCGCCGGGCCCGCCGAAGCCGTCCGCCGCCGTCGGCGGCTCCTTGCGGACGAACGCCGAGCGCAGGCGGTGGTAGGGCGCACGCGGGTCGAAGAAGATCCGCTTCATCAGCGCGAGTTCCTCGGCCCGGTACGCGGCGAGCGGCTTGCGGTCCTCGTCGCGGGCGCGTACCGCCTTCTTGTCCGTGACCCGCTGATGCGTCACCGGATCGTCGGCCAGTTCCGCGCCCAACTCGGCGGCACGCCGCGCGAACTGCCCGGGTGAGGCGTCCAGCACCCGGTCGACCAGGCCGATCCGGTACGCGGCGAGGGCGCTCATCGGCCGCGCCTCGCGCAGCAGCGCGTCCGCCTGCTCGGGGCCGACCCGGCGCGGCAGCGTGTACGTCCACAGCTCCGAGCCGGTCAGGCCCATCAGCCGGTAGTGCGGGTTGAGCACGGCGCCCCGCCTGCACCACACCTCGTCGGCGGCCAGGGCCAGCATGACCCCGCCGGCGGCGGCGTTGCCGGCGAGCGCCGCGACCACCAGCCGGTCGGTGGTGGTGAGCACCGCCTCCACCAGGTCGTCCATCGCCTGGATGTTGGCCCAGGACTCGGCGGCCGGGTCCGCGGCGGCCTCGATGACGCCGAGGTGGATGCCGTTGGAGAAGAAGTCCCGGGCGGCGCCGAGGACCAGCACGCGCGTGGACCGCGTACAGGCGAAACGGTAGGCCGCGAGCAGCCGCCGGCACTGGACGGTGCTCATCGCGCCGCCGGGGAACGAGAACCGCAGGAACCCCACGCCGTCCCGCTCGTCGTAGCGGATGTCGCTGAAGGTCGTGCGGTGCGAGGGGAGCCCCAGCGGCACCGGGATCTCCGGCACGCGCGGCAGCCTGTCGCCGAGGGCGAGCACGGCCGGGAGCCGGAAGGCCGCGGGCCCGCCGGGCACGCGGCGGGGCCGCAGCTGCGGGATCCACACCGCGCCGTCCGTCGTCGCCCGGCACACCGCCTGGGCGCGCGTGGCGAGGATCTCCCCGGGCTCGCCGCGCAGCCGGTCCTCCGGGTGGCCGCCGTGCAGGAACCACTGCCCGCCCGCCAGCTCGTCCAGCACCCCCGGCTGGGAGTCGGCGGCCCGCAGCGACCGCAGGACGGCGGCGGTGGAGTCGGTGTGCCAGTCGATACGGCGGGTGTCCTGGCGCAGCGCGGGCCGCACCCGTACCGGCAGTCCGGCCTGCGGGGCGGGCCGGTGGGCGCCGGAGGCGAAGCGCTCGACGGCGAGCAGCACGGCGTCCAGCGCCGCGTCGGACAGCTCGCCGCGGTAGACGTCGCTCTTGCCCACCCCGGCGGGCACCGTGAAGGGCGCGGACGCCCAGACGTCCCCCGCGTCCATCTCGGCGTTCGCCTGCAGCACCGTCACGCCCCAGGTGGGCTCCTCCTCGAAGACCGCCCAGTCCAGCGAGGACGGGCCGCGGTCGCCGGGCGGCCCGGGATGGACGACAAGGCAGGTGTGCCGCGACCAGACGTCCTCGGGTACGGCCGTCCTCAGCATCGGGGCGACGACCAGCTCCGGCCGGTGCCGGTCCACCGCCGCCCGTACCGCCGCCGCGTCGCCCACCACTTCGGCGGGCACACCGTGGCCGCAGTCGCGCAGCTCCGCCTGCACCCGCTGGGTGAGGCTGTTGAACGCACTGGCGATGAGCAGGATCCGCACCCGGCCTCCGGTTGGCTCGTACCCGACACGACCCGGCGATGGTGCTCCCGGGAACGGCGGTTCCCCGGACGGCTCGGCCGCCGCCGGGCCGCGGTTGCGCCGGACGGGGGAGGCGCGCGGCGCCGGACGGGGGAACAACGGCGCCGCCCGGCCCGCGCGGGCCGGGACCGCGGCCCCGGCGTTCCTACAGTGAGCCGCGTCCCACCCGGCCGGAACGCTGCCCGCCAGCGCAGGAGGCGACGCGCGCATGCACGAGCTGTCGATCGCCACCGCCGTCGTCGAACAGGCCGAGCGGACGTCACGCGCGTACGGCGGAGCGGCCGTCACCGCCGTCCGCGTGCGCGTCGGCGAGCTGTCCGGCGTGGTGCCCGACGCCCTCCGCTTCTCCTTCGACGTGGCCCGTGCTGACACGGCGGCCGCGGGGGCGCTGCTCGTCGTGGACGAGGTTCCGGCGCGGGCCCGCTGCGAGCCGTGCGGCGACGTGTTCGCCGTGGGCACGCCGCCGATGCTGTGGTGCCCGCGGTGCGACACGCCGGCGGCGGAGCTGGCCGGCGGCAGGGAACTGGAGATCACGGCGGTGGAGCTGGAGGGGGAGCTGGAGGGGGATCAGGAGGGGGATGAGGAACCGGCCCGCGCGGAACCGGTTCCGGCCGGGGCGACCGCGGTGCGGGACGGGGCAGCACCGCGCGGAGCCGGAGCGTCCGGCACCGGGCCGCACGGCACGGGGCCGCACGGAGCGGAGCCGGACAGCGCGCGACCGCTCAGCGCGGGACCGGACAGCGCAGGACCGCACGAAGGAGCAGCCTGATGTGCCGAGTCGACGTCGTCCGCCGGGCGGTGCTCGCCGCCAACGACACCCTTGCCGCGGCGCTGCGGGCCGACCTCGCGGCGCGCGGCACCGTCCTGGTCAGCCTCCTGTCCAGCCCCGGCAGCGGAAAGACCGCCCTGCTGGAGCGCCTGCTGCGGCGGGCCGTCGAGCGGGGCACGGCCGTCGCGGCGCTGACCGCCGACCTCGCCACGGAGAACGACGCCCGCCGCCTGGCCCGCTCCGGCGCGCCGGTACGGCAGGTGCTCACCGGTGGCCTGTGCCACCTGGAGTGCGCGCAACTGCGGACGCACCTTGACGGATGGCTGCCGGACGGCACGGAGGTGCTGTTCGTGGAGAACGTCGGCAACCTCGTCTGCCCGGCCTCCTACGACCTCGGCGAGACCCTGCGGGTGACGCTCATGTCGGTCACCGAGGGCGAGGACAAGCCGCTGAAGTACCCGGCCGCGTTCGGGCTGGCCAACCTGGTCGTCCTGACCAAGACCGACCTGCTGTCGGCGGCCGGCTTCGACGCGCGCGCGTTCGAGCGCAACGTCGCCGCGGTGAACCCCGGCGTGGAGATCCTGAGGACGGCCGTGCGCGCCGCGCCCGCCGGGGACGCGGGGGACGCCGCGCACGCCGGGGACGCGGGCGGCGCGGATCCGCGGACCGCGGCCGACGGGGTCGACGCCTTGCTCGACCGGGTGCTCGCGGTCCGCGCCGGCGCCCCGGCACACCAGCCCGTACTGGCGGCCCGGCACTTGGCGGAATCCGGCCACCACCACGAGGACGCGCACGGCGAGGGGGAGCCGCATGTCCATGAGGGCGCGCATGTCCACGAGGGCGCGCGTGGTCACGAGGGCCCCCACGTCCACGACGGTGCGCACGTTCATGAAGGCACCCACGTTCACGACGGCCCGCACGTCCATGGAGACGGGCACCTTCGCGACGGTGCCCGCGCTCACGCGGGCGCGCCGGGCAGTGGGGCCGGCCGGCCGCCGGTGACTGCTCGGACGGCCGGGCAGGGCGCCGCATCGGCCGCCCCGGTCCGTCCGCTGTGACGACCTCCCCGGACAGCCGCCGGCCGGCTCCGCGTACGGTGGCCGGGGTGGCGGGCGCGCCCTCGTCCTCAGCGAGCCGCCCGGCCCCCGTAACGGGTCTCCTCACCGGGTCCGCTCCCGACGCGGAGGGTCCCGAGGCGGGGCCCGCGCCCGTCCCCGTGGACCGCGCGGCGGCCCCCGCGGCGCCCGGCGCCCGGGTACCCGTGCGGGATTCCCCCGGCGACCGGGGGTCCGGACCGGGGGACGGGGCCGGGGCCGTGCGGGTGCGGCTGACCGTCGGCGGGGTCGTGCAAGGCGTCGGGTTCCGGCCGTTCGTGCACGGGCTGGCCGCGGAGCTGGGGCTGGCCGGACACGTCACCAACACGCCCGACGGCGTCGTCGCCGAGGTCGAGGGCGTGCGCGGCGCGGTGGACGAGTTCCGGCGGCGCCTCGTCGCCGACGCGCCGCCGCTGGCGGCCGTGACCGGTGTGACCGGCGTCGGCCTGCCGCCGCTGGGCGGGCCGCCGCGCTTCGTGATCCTGCCGTCCCTGGCGGGCACGGGACGCACCCTGCTCCCCGCCGACACCGCCACCTGCGACGCCTGCGCGGCCGAACTCGCCGACCCGGGCGACCGCAGGCACCGGCACCCCTTCATCACCTGCACGCACTGCGGCCCCCGCTTCACGATCGCCACGCGCCTGCCGTACGACCGTGCCGCTACCACGATGGCGCCCTTCCCGCTGTGCGAGCCGTGCGCGCGGGAGTACGCCGACCCGGGCGACCGGCGCTTCCACGCGCAGCCCGTCGCCTGCCCCCGGTGCGGCCCGCGGCTGTACCTGACCGGGCCGGACGGCAGCCGCCACAGCGGCGAGGCGGCGATGGCCGCGGCCCGGGAGCTGCTGGCCGACGGCGCCGTGCTGGCCGTGAAGGGCATCGGCGGCTACCACCTGGCCTGCGACGCGGCGAACGAGGGCGCGGTGGCCCGGCTGCGGGCCCGCAAGGAGCGCGGCGGCAAACCCTTCGCGGTCATGGCCGCCGACCTGGCGGTCGCCGAGGCCCTCGCCCCGGTCGGGCCCGCCGAGGAGCGCGCGCTGACCGGCCGGCGCCGGCCCGTCGTGCTGCTGCGCCGCGACGGGCGGACCGCCGGGGCGCCCGCTCTGGCCGCGAGCGTGTGCCCGGGCAGCCCCGACATCGGTGTGATGCTCCCGTACACGCCGCTCCACCACCTGCTCCTCGGCCTGCCCGGCGATCGACCCGGCCCCCGTGTGCTGGTCATGACCAGCGGCAACCGCTCCGGCGAACCCCTGGCGACCGGCGACGCCGACGCGCTCGCCCGGCTGCGCGGCATCGCCGACGCGTGGCTGTGGCACGACCGCGCCATCCGTACCCCGTGCGACGACTCGGTCGTGCGGGTGCGCGCGGACGGCGGCCTGTCGCCCGTGCGGCGCTCGCGCGGCTTCGTCCCCGAGCCCGTCGCGCTGCCGTTCGAGGTGCCGCCGTCGCTGGCCGTGGGCGGCGACCTGAAGAACGTGTTCTGCCTGGCCGAGGGCCGTACCGCGTGGCTGTCCCAGCACATCGGCGACCTGGACGTACCGGCCACCGCCGAGGTGTTCCGGGCGTGCCTGGACCACCTGCGCGCCCTGACGGGCGTGCGCCCGCGCACGCTGGCCTGCGACCTGCACCCCGGCTACCGTTCCGCCCGCTGGGCCGTGCGGAACGCCGGGGACCGGCCGCTGCACCGAGTGCAGCACCACCACGCGCACGTCGCCTCCGCCATGGCCGACGCCGGCTGCGACGGCCGCGCCCCCGTCATCGGCGTCGCCTTCGACGGGACCGGTTACGGGGACGACGGCGCGGTATGGGGCGGGGAGATCCTGCTCGCCGACTACGCGGGGTACCGGCGCCTGGCCCATCTGTCCTACGTGCCGCTGCCGGGCGGCGACGCGGCGGTCCGCCGCCCGTACCGCATGGCCCTGTCGCACCTGCGGGCCGCCGGGATCGGGTGGAGCGCGGACCTGCCGTGCGCGGCCGCCTGCCCGGACGCCGAACAGCGGGTGCTGGCCCGGCAGCTGGAGACCGGCACCGCGTGCGTACCCACCTCCAGCATGGGCCGGTTCTTCGACGCCGTGTCCTCCCTGCTGGGCGTCTGCCACGAGGCCGGTTACGAGGCGCAGGCGGCCGTCGAGCTGGAGGCCCGCGCGGCGCCCGCCATGGCCCGGTGCGGACCCGGCTACGTGTTCGGGCACGCCCGGGGCGGCGCGGCGCGGCCCGGCCTGCTGGACCCGGCCCCCGTCCTGCGCGCCCTGGTCGCCGATCTGCGCTCCGGCACGGCCACGGAGGTGATGGCCGCCCGGCTGCACCACGCCGTCGCCGACGCGGTGAGCACGGCGTGCCGCGCCGCGCGCCGCGCCACCGGCGTGACCACGGTCGCCCTGACCGGCGGTGTCTTCACCAACGCCCTGCTGGACGAGGCCTGTGCGGACCGCCTGCGCCGGCAGGGCTTCACGGTGCTGCGCCACCAGGCCGTGCCCTGCGGCGACGGCGGGCTGGCGCTCGGCCAGCTCCTGGTCGCCGCGCGGCGCCCGCGGCCGGGGGACCGGCCGCCCACGGACCGCCCGGCCGCCCGGCCGGGACCCGATCGGCGAGAAGGGAGTGTCCATGTGCCTGGCAGTGCCCGGCAAAGTGGTGAGCACTGAGGAACGCGACGGCATGCGCATGGCGAAGGTCGACTTCGGCGGTGTCGTCAAGGACGTGTGCCTGGCGTATCTGCCCGACATCGAGGTCGGCGACTACGCCATCGTCCACGTCGGGTTCGCCCTGCAGCGCCTGGACGAGGAGTCGGCGCTGGCCACCCTCGACCTCTTCCGGCAGATCGGCGCGCTGGAGGAGGAGTTCGGCGACGCGTGGGAACGCGCCGCGGCCGACGCGGGGGCGGCCGTGCCGCGGCCTGCCGCGTCCGCCGCCGCGCCGGGGCCCGCACCGGGGCCCGCACCCGAAGCCGTGACGCCGGTACAGGCCGTTCAGGCCCTTCAGCCCGTTCAGCCCGTTCAGGAGGACGCGCGGTGAGGTACATCGAGGAGTTCAACGACCCGAGGATGGCCCGGCGGCTGCTGGACGACATCCGGTCCACCGCCACCCGGCCCTGGGCGCTGATGGAGGTGTGCGGCGGCCAGACGCACTCGATCATCCGGCACGGCATCGACCAGCTCCTCCCGGAGGCGGTGGAGCTCATCCACGGCCCCGGCTGCCCGGTGTGCGTCACACCGCTGGAGATGATCGACAAGGCGCTGGCCATCGCGTCCCGTCCCGAGGTCGTCTTCTGCTCCTTCGGCGACATGCTGCGGGTGCCCGGCAGCGACCGCGACCTCTTCCAGGTCAAGAGCGCCGGCGGCGACGTCAGGGTGGTCTACTCCCCGCTCGACGCCGTGACCGTCGCCCGGCGGAACCCCGACCGCCAGGTGGTCTTCTTCGGCATCGGCTTCGAGACCACCGCGCCGGCCAACGTCATGGCCGTCCACCAGGCCCGCCGGCTTGGCCTGCGCAACTTCAGCATGCTCGTCTCGCACGTGCGCGTCCCGCCCGCGATCGAGGCGATCATGCGCTCGCCCGGGTGCCGGGTGCAGGGATTCCTCGCCGCCGGGCACGTGTGCAGCGTCATGGGCACCGGCGAGTACCCGGCGCCGGCCGAGCGGCACCGGGTGCCGATCGTCGTCACCGGCTTCGAGCCGCTGGACATCCTGGAGGGCATCCGGCGCGCGGTCCACCAACTGGAGGCGGGCGAGCACCGCGTCGACAACGCCTACCCGCGTGCCGTGAGCGAGGAGGGCAACCCGGCCGCCCGGCGCATGCTGGCGGAGGTGTTCGTCCCCACCGACCGCGCCTGGCGCGGCATCGGCGTCATCCCCGACAGCGGCTGGCGGCTGTCCCCGGCCCTGCGCGACTACGACGCGGAGTACCGCTTCGAGGTGGACGGCGTCACGGCCGAGGAACCGGCCCGCTGCCGCAGCGGCGAGGTCCTGCAGGGCAGGCTCAAGCCCCACGAGTGCGCCGCCTTCGGCACCGAGTGCACCCCCCGCCACCCGCTGGGCGCCACCATGGTCTCCAGCGAGGGCGCGTGCGCGGCGTACTACCTGTACCGGCGCCTCCAGCACCGGCCGGTCGCGGCGACCGCGACCACCGCGGCGACGGCCCCCACCGCAGCGACCGCCCCCACCGCCGCGACCGCCGCGACCGCCCCCGCGGCCGGCGACGCCGCGCGGACCGCCGCCGCTGCCCCGCCCGCCGCGGCACCTGCCCCGGTTCCCGCCACCGCTGCCGCCGGCAGCGCCCCCCGTACGCAGGAGGCGAGCCCCGTTGGCTGACACCGCTGTCGACCTCCCCGCTGTCGACCCCACCTCATGGACCTGCCCCGCCCCGCTGCGCGACCAGCGGACCGTCGTCATGGGCCACGGCGGAGGCGGCGCCATGTCCGCCGAGCTGATGGAGCACGTCTTCGCCCCCGCCTACGGCAACGAGATCCTGGCCGGGCTCGGCGACTCGGCGACCGTGACGCTCGGCGGCGCGCGCCTGGCCATGTCCACCGACTCGTACGTGGTGCGCCCGCTGTTCTTCCCCGGCGGCTGCATCGGCGACCTCGCGGTCAACGGCACGGTCAACGACCTCGCCATGTCCGGGGCCCGGCCCGCCTTCCTGTCCTGCGCGTTCATCCTGGAGGAAGGCACCGGTCTCGACGTGGTCGGCCGGGTCGCCGGGGCGGTCGGCGCGGCGGCCCGCGCGGCCGGCGTCACCGTGGCCACCGGCGACACCAAGGTCGTCGACACCGGCCACGGCGACGGCATCTACCTCAACACCTGCGGCATCGGCCTGGTCCCCGACGGTGTCGACATCCGGCCGCAGCGCGCCGTCCCCGGTGACGTCGTGATCGTCAGCGGGCCCGTCGGCATGCACGGCATCGCCATCCTGAGCGTGCGGGAGGGCCTGGAGTTCGGCGTCGAGGTGGCCAGCGACACCGCCGCCCTGAACGGGCTGGTCGAGGCGATGCTGGCCGTCACCCCAGACCTGCACGTCCTGCGCGACCCGACGCGCGGCGGCGTGGCCGCCACCCTCAACGAGATCGCCGCCGCCTCGGGGACGGGCGTGGTCGTCACGGAACCCGACGTACCCGTCCCCGAGCCCGTCGCCGCCGCCTGCGGATTCCTCGGGCTCGACCCGCTGTACGTGGCCAACGAGGGCCGGCTGGTCGCCTTCGTCCCGCGCGCGGACGCCGACGCCGTGCTGGCCGCCATGCGCGCGCACCCCTGCGGCGCCGGAGCCGCCGTCATCGGCGAGTGCGTGGCCGAGCACCCGGGCGGCGTGATCGCCCGCTCGCGCTTCGGGGGCACGCGGGTGGTGGACCTGCCCATCGGCGAGCAGCTTCCCCGTATCTGCTGACCGCCCGCCGGTCCGGCCGGCCCGCGCACGCCGGGCGCGCCCACCCGGTCCGGCGCGCCCCTGGTGTGCGCGGGCGGGCCGGGGGTAGCCGCACCTGGAGAAACGACGGAGGCGCCTGTGACGACCACCGCCCTGCTGCGGCCGGCATTTCGCAAGATGTGGACCCTGCCCGGGGTGTACGCACCCCAGCACGACACGTACCTCCTGGCGCGGGCACTGCGCCAGGAGGCGGTCGGCGGCGGCATGGACGTGCTGGACGTCGGCACGGGCTCGGGCGCGCTGGCCCTGCTGGCCGCGCACATGGGCGCCCGGGTGCGCGCCACGGACATCTCCTGGCGCGCCGTGGCCACCGCGCGGCTCAACGCCGTCCGGTCCGGGCAGCGCATCGAGGTCCGCCGCGGGGACCTCACCGGGCCGGTGGGCGGCCGCCGCTTCGACCTGGTGCTGAGCAATCCGCCCTACGTGCCCACGCCCGGCGGCCGCGGCGCCCGGCGGGCGGTGCGGACGTGCGACGGCGGCGCCGACGGGCGCGAGCTGGTGGACCGGTTGTGCGCCCGCTCGCGGCAGGTGCTCAAGCCGCGCGGGGTGCTGCTGATGACGCACTCGGCCCTGTGCGGGGTCGGGACGACCCTCACCCGGCTCACGGAGGCCGGATTCAGGTGCAGCGTCACCGACCGCGCCTTCGTACCGTTCGGACCCGTGCTGACCGAGCGGCTGCCGTGGCTGCGCGCCCAGGGCCTGGTCGCACAGGGCCAGGACGCGGAGGAACTGGTGGTCGTCCGCGCCGAACGCCGCTGAAGGACGCCGAACGCCGCTGAAGGACGCGGCAGGCGGGACGGAGAAGGGGCTGGTGGTGGCCATGGCGGAAGCAGCCGGCCGACCGCGGCGCGTGATGGTCGACCGCGACGGTCCCGTGCTGGTCGAGGGCCCGGTGGAGGTGGTCGCCGAGGACGGCACGGTGACGGCCGCCGACCGCTTCGTCGTCGCGATCTGCACCTGCCGCCGCAGCGCCACGTACCCGTGGTGCGACACGAGCCACCGCCGCCGCGGCCCCCGGCCCGGGACGCCGGCCGACCGGGACGACGGGCACGACGCCGAGCACCGGGACCACCGCGACCGCGACCGCCGCGCCCAGCAGGACCACGACGACCGCCACGACCGCCACGATTGCGGCGGCCAGGACCGGCACGACGACGAGGGAGCCCCATGACGACGTCCACCGCCGCAGCCGTTCAGGCGGGGCCCGCCCTGCCGCGCCCGCGCGGCGCGCTGTCACGTACGGTGACGGCCGCGCTGGCGGACGGGACGCGCGGGCCCGCGCCCGGGGCCGGGGCGCTCGCCGCGGCGGCGGACCCGTACGGCGACGACCTCCAGCTCGCCCTCTACCTGCTCTACGAACTGCACTACCGCGGCTTCGCGGGCGTCCCCGACGACCGCGAGTGGGACCCGGACCTGCTGGCCCTGCGCGCCCTGCTGGAGGACAGGTTCCTCGCCGCCCTGCGCCGGGACGTCCCCGCCGGGCGGCCGGTGCCGGAGGTGTTCGCGGAGCTGCTGGTGGAACCGGTGGACACCTCGGGCAGCGTCGGCCACTACCTGCGCCGGCACGGCGAGCCGTGGCAGGTGCGCGAGTACGCCGCCCTGCGCTCGCTGTACCACCTGAAGGAGGCCGACCCGCACGCCTGGGTGCTGCCGCGCCTGCACGGGCGGGCCAAGGCCGCGATGGCCGCGATCGAGTACGACGAGTTCGGCGCCGGCCGCGCCGAGAACGTCCACGCCAGGCTCTTCGCCGACCTCATGGACGACCTCGGCCTCGACCACGCCTACGGCCGCTACGTGGACCGCGCGCCCGCCGCCGTACTGGCCACCGTCAACCTGATGTCGCTGTTCGGCCTGCACCGCGAGCTGCGGGGAGCGCTCGTCGGGCACTTCGCCTGGGTCGAGGTCACCTCCTCGCCCGGCTCACGCCACCTGGCCGCCGCGATGCGCCGCACAGGGGCTGGACCGGCCGCCGAGCGGTTCTACGACGAGCACGTGACGGCCGACGCCGTGCACGAGCAGATCGTCCGGAGGGAGGTCGTCGGCGGCCTGCTGGCGGACGAGCCCGCGCTCGCCCCCGATGTGGCCTTCGGCGCCGACGCCACCACTTTCCTGGAGGACCGGCTCGCCGCCCGTCTGCTGTCGGCGTGGCGGGAAGGAGCCTCGGCGCTGCGCGAGTGAGCCGGGAAACCTTCCCCGCCACAGCACTACCAGAACTCGCCTCCGCCGTCACCCCGTACTTCTCCAGCCGGGTCAGCGTCGCCTCCGCGGCCCTGTCGTCGCCGGAGTACGTGATCACGGTCGTCGCGCCCCGCGAGGCCAGGTGCTCGGCGAAGGCCGCGCCCATGTTGCGGCTGCCCCCGATGACGAGGGCGACGCGGCCGGCCAGGTCGGCGAAAGCGGTGGACACAGTCGAGGCGGCGGACTCGGTCATGGCGGCAAGTGCCTTTCCGTGCACGGGCGTTGGTTGCGTCCACATCCTCGGCGCAGGGCCGGCGGCGGCGGAAACAGCGGTCGGCGGTGGCCGTCACAAGGGATCATGGTGACGGCCGCCCGGGACGGGCCGTACTCTCACGGGGCCGGGGCGGGGCCGGACAGGGGGGAGTGGCTGTGGACCTGAGCGAACTGGAGGCGTTTCTCGCCCTGTCGCGCGAGCTGCACTTCGGGCGGGCGAACGCCTGCACCTGTCGCACTCACGGGTCAGCCAGTTGATCCGTTCCCTCGAACGCGACCTGGGCGGCGCGCTGTTCACCCGCACCAGCCGCAAGGTGGAGCCGACCCCGCTGGGCGCGCGGGCGCAGGACATCCTCGGCCCGGCTTACGAGGCGCTGCTCGCGGCCTACGCCGAGACGCGAGCCATCGCCCAGGGCGTGACCGGCGCCTTGTGCGTCGGCTTCCTCGGCGGCCTGAACGGGCCGGAGTTCACCGACCTGGTCACCGCCTTCGCCGAGCGCCACCCCGCCTGCGAGGTCACCACCCTCGAAGTGCCCATCACCGACTTCTACGGGGCGCTGCGCCGCGGGGACGCCGACGTGGTCCTCACGCTGCTGCCGGTCGCGGAACCCGACCTGACCGCCGGACACCCCCTGGCGGAGTACGAGCGGACCGCCGCCGTGCCGCTCGGGCACCCGCTCGCCGGCCACCCGGCGATCGGGGTCGAGGATCTGGCAGGCAGCGTGGTCCTGTGCGGTCCGCCCGAACTGCCCGAGGCGTTCCGCCGCTCCTACTTTCCCGCCGCCACCCCGCAGGGCCGTCCCGTGGACCGGCGCCCCGGCGGGCGGACCTACCAGGAGACGTTCAACATGGTCGCGGCCGGCGACGCGGTGACGATCACCCACACCGGCATCGCCCGGCACTACCGGCACCCGGGCGTGGTCTACCGGCCGCTGCTGGGCCTGCCGCCCGCCCGGGCCGCGCTCGTGCGACGCACGGCCGCCGACAACCCGGCGGTGCGGGCCTTCACCGCGCTGGCCCGCACCCGCGCGGCGCTCGCCGACCCCGCCGGCCGGGCACGTGCCGCCGACCCGCGCCCGCACGACCCTTCCTCGTAACCCGGCCCGGGTACGGATCTGTGAGCCTCGCTCACCGGTCGTTGAGAACTTCGCCGTTGATCTTCCCGGTCCGGCTGGGAAAGCTGGGGCCATCGGCCGGCGCGCGACGCCGGCCCCCTCACCTGCCCCATCCGTCACCGACGGCCCACCGGCTCCCGGCGTGCCCGCGCGGGCCGCGCCGCCGCGCGTCCGCACGGCCGCGCGGGCCGCGCGAGGCCGCCCTCCCCGTAGTCCGCCCACTTTCCAGGAGCACAGCCATGACCTTCGGCCGGGAGAGCGCCGCAAGCCCGAAACGCCTGGTCGTCGGGATCAGCGGCGCCACCGGGATCGCCTACGGGATCCGCGTCCTCGAACTGGCCAGGAAGCTCGGCGTCGAGACCCACCTGGTCGTCACCCCCGCCGGGCAGCGGACCCGGGCCCATGAGACCGGCCTGTCCGCCCGCGACCTGGCCGCGCTCGCCGACGTGACGTACCGTCCGGCGGACATCGGCGCCGCCATCGCGTCCGGCTCCTTCCGCACCGACGGCATGATCGTCGCGCCGTGCTCGATCCGGACGCTGTCGGCCGTCGCGACGTGCGGGAACGACAACCTCCTGACCCGGGCGGCCGACGTCACGCTGAAGGAGCGCCGCCGCCTGGTCCTGCTCGTACGCGAGACCCCGCTCACGCTCGGGCACCTGCGCGCCATGACCGCCGCCACCGAGTCCGGCGCGATCGTGATGCCGCCCGTACCCGCGTTCTACCTGCGTCCCGGCAGCGTCGCGGAGATCGTCGACCACACCGCGGGGCGCGCCCTCGACCTGCTCGGCATCGAGCACCCCGACCTGCCCCGCTGGACCGGGTGAACCCCGGCGACCCCGGCAACCCGCCACCCGCGAGCCCGCCAACCGTGAACCCGCCACCCGTGAGCCCGCCAACCGTGAACCCGCCGCCCGAGGAGAGGGACCGCCCGTGAGACATCTGCGCAGCCTGCGTGAATTCATCGACGCGCTCGACGCGATCGGTGAGATCCAGCGGATCGACAAGGAGGTCGACTGGAACCTGGAACTGGGCGCCGTGGCCCGCCGCTCGTACGAACTGCGGGCGCCCGCCCCGCTGTTCACCCGTATCAAAGGGATCGAGGAGGGCTTCCGCGTCCTGTCCGCGCCGGGCGGGCTGTCCGCGCGGCCGCGGTACACCTACAGCCGGATCGCCCTGGCGCTGGGGCTGCCCGCCACCGCCCGCGGCGCCGACATCGTCACCGCCCTCGCCGACGCCCGCGCCCGCGAGCCCGTCCCGCCCGAGGTGGTGGAGACCGGGCCGTGCAAGGAGAACGTCATGCGCGGCGCCGACGTCGACCTGCTGCGGTTCCCCACCCCGCTGATCCACGACGGCGACGGCGGGCGCTACATCCAGACGTACGGGATGAACATCGCCAGGACGCCGGACGGCTCGTGGACCAACTGGTCCGTCAACCGGATGATGCTGCTCGACCGCAACCGGCTCGCCTGCCTGATCCCGCCGCCGCAGCACCTGGGCATCATCAAGGCGCA